>OY969773.1:0-1675236 GCA_963702945.1 uncultured Gemmatimonadales bacterium | reverse complement strand
CTGCGCAGCATTCGGTGATCGGCCGGGCTTGCCTGGACGGGGTAGGCTTCGGGTCTCCGTCGCCGCGCAGGTCCTGTATGCCGAGTTCGTCGCCGTTCTGCCCGTCCACCGCCGAGTTGCACCTCGAGCGACTCGCCGTCGTGGACGACCTGATCACGATCACCGTCGTCGCATGCCGAGCCGAGGTGCCGTGCTCCGCGTGTGGGACGCTGGCCAGGCGGGTCCACAGTCGCTACCCGCGCACGCTGGCCGACCTGCCCTGGCAGGGCACCCGCGTCCGGCTCGCCGTCACCGTCCGGCGATTGTTCTGCGACGTCCCGACGTGTCCGCGCCGCATCTTCGCCGAGCGCCTGCCCGAGACCGCGGCCCGCTACGCGCGGCGGACGTGCCGCGCGCGCGCTTGCTCGAGCTGATCGGCTTTGCCCTCGGCGGTCGGGCTGGGGCGCGCCTGGCGGCGTCCCTGGGCCTCGCGAGCGCGCCCGGGACCGTGCTCGCGCAGGTGCACCACGCCGCCACGCCCGAGGTGCCGACGCCACGAGTGTTAGGCGTCGACGACTTCGCGTTCCGTCGCGGGCGGCGGTACGGGACCGTCCTCGTCGATCTGGAGCGCCGGCGCGTCATCGACCTGCTGCCCGACCGCGAGGCCGCGACGCTCACGGCGTGGCTGCAGGCGCACCCGGGCGTGGCGATCATCTCGCGCGACCGCGGGGGCGCCTACGCGGACGGCGCGCGCAAGGGGGCGCCCGCCGCGATTCAGATCGCGGACCGCTTTCACCTCGTGCACAACCTCGTCGAGGCGCTGGAGACCGCGTGCGGGCGGCACCATGCCGCATTGCGCACAGCCGCTGCGGAGAGCGCGGCCATGGGTACGGCGACAGGCCCGGCCGAGACGCCGACCGGTGCGACCGCTGCCCCGAGTCGGCACGCGCGCCGCGCCAGACGCCCCCGACGTCACGCCACCTCCGGCGCGCCGCGCCTCTCGACGGAGGAGCAGGAGCAGCAGGACCGGCGGGCGCGCCGCCTCGCCCAGTACGCCGAGGTCGTCGCGCTCCGGCGGACGGGTCGCTCGAAGCAGGCAATCAGCCGCTCCTCGGGCTGGCGCGCAGTACAGTCGCGCACTGGCTCGCGGCGGGCCAGTTCCCCGAGCGAGCCCGGCCGACGCGGCGTCGGCCGGGCCTCCTCGACGCTTATGCCGCCGAGATCGCCGCGTACGGCGCGACCGGCGGGACGAGCGCGAGGGCGCTGCGTGCGCGCCTCACATCGCTCGGCTGCCGCGGCAGCCACGTGACCGTGTGGCGCGCGCTGCACGCGTGGCGCGTCGCCCACGGCGCGGCGACCGACGGCACCCCGGCGCCCAGGCTACCGCCGCCGTGCGCGTGCCCTCGCCGCGTCAGACGGCGTGGCTGCTCCGCACGCCGGCCGACGCGCTGAAGCCGGAGCAGCACGCCTACGTCACGGCGCTCACGACCGCGTGTCCCGCACTCGCCGAGGCGCAGGCACTCGGCGACCGCTTCGTCCGCCTGCTGCACGAGCGCGACGTGGCCAGCTTCGACGCGTGGCGTGCGGCGGCTGAGGCCAGCGAGTTGCGCGGCTTCGCACGCGGCCTGCGGCGCGACGAGGCGGCCGTGCGGCAGGCGATGACCTCGTCGTGGAGCAACGGCCAGGTCGAGGGACAGGTGCACCGGATCAAGCTCATCAAACGGAGCATGTTCGGGCGAGCGAGCTTCCCGCTCCTCCGGGCGCGGATGCTCCATGCCGCGTGAACCACGTTAGGCGTCAACGCCCTGGGACGAGGCGGCATCACCGAATGCTGCGCAGACCCTATATTCCGGCCATGTCGTTCGCTGATCAGGGTACGAGTCGTGGCGCCGCGGACCCGGACGCGAAGCACGCAGCAGGGCAGTCCGAGCTGCCACCCGACGTTCCGTCCGAGCTGACGCGCGACATGCCACCGCGCGAACTCGCGGCGCGACTGCGCGGCGTCCGCCCGCCGACGGTGATCGATGTCCGAGAGCCGTGGGAGCACCGGATCGCGAACATCGCAGGCGCGCGGCTCGTACCGCTCCAGACGTTGCCGGCTGCGCTCTCGACCTTCGATCCGGCGGTCGACTACGTCCTGCTCTGTCACCATGGTGTTCGGAGCGACGCCGGCCTGGAGTTCCTGCGCGAGCGTGGCCTGACGCGGGTCGCGCATCTGGCCGGCGGGATCGACGCGTGGAGCGCGGACGTCGACCCCGCCGTGCCACGCTACTGAGCGGACGCACCGCGGCCACGTCTCATCCGTGATGCCGGCCTGGCGTGCGCGGCAGGCTGCTCGATGGGAGGCGGCGGTCGCCGCGCGGCTTCCGCTCGGCTCGGACGGCGTGGTGCGCGGCGCGGAGCCGATCGTGCTGGACGCGACGGGCGACCGAGGGGCGCTGGTACTGCACGGGTTTGGCGACACACCGGAGAGCGTCGCGACGGTCGCGCACGCCCTGCACGCGCGCGGGTGGAGCGTCGAGGCGCCGCTGCTGCCGGGGCACGGCCGGGATCTGCGCACGTTCGCAGGGTCGCGCGCAGAGGACTGGCTCGCAGGCGCGCGGGCAGCGTACGCGGCACTCCGCGCGCGGCGGACGCACGTCGTGCTCGTGGCCCAGTCGATGGGCGCGGCGCTCGCGGCGGTGCTCGCCGCAGACGCCGAGCGAGCGGGCGCACCGCCGCCCGCCCTCGTGCTGCTGGCGCCCTATCTCGATCTGCCGGCGAGCGTGCGGTGGGGCGCCCGCCTCGCGCCGCTCCTCGCGCTCGGCACCCCCTACCTCTCGAGCGACGGCGGCGCGCGCTCGCTGCATGACGACGAAGCGCGGGCAGTCTCGCTCGGGCCAAAGGTCGTGACACCGTGGCTCGTGCGCGAGCTGGCGCGGGTGGTCGCGTGGGGACAGGCGGCGCTGCCCGGGGGTCGGTGCACCGACGCTGATCGTGGCGTCGCGGCAGGACAACCGGATCTCACCGCGGGCCGTCACGGTCATGGCGGAACGGCTCGGGCGGGCGGTTCCCGCTGCGCCGCGGCCGGTGATCGCGTGGTTGGAGAACTGCGGGCATGTGATCGCGGCGGATCGGGAGCGGCAGGAGGTGGCGAGGCGGGTGGTGGAGTGGGTGGACCGGTGAGCGCTTCCGTGTCCCGAGCACACGCGAGCGGGTGATAGGGCCACGGACGCGTCCGGGACGACAGGCGATGCGGTCGCCCTCGGGCGCCGTTGCCCGCCCATCCCCCGCCCGCTAACGTCGCCAGTGACTGCTGTCCGGCCCGGCCGGGCTCGTCCTCTGCCCCATCCTGATGCGCCTCGCGACCCGAACCGTTCTTCTCACCGCTCCGCTCCTCGCGCTCGCCGCCTGCAGCCAGGGCGGCAGCGACAGCGCCGAGCGCGCCCCCGCTCGCGCGACGACCACTCCAGCCCGTGCGCCCATGAACCCCGATCCGGCCGCCAACACATACGCCCCCGCGCTCGGCGTCACGCTCGCCAAGTTCACCAAGCAGGCCAGCGGGCTGTACACGCACGATGACACCGTCGGCACGGGCCCGCTGGCGACGGCAGGGAAGACCGTGCAGGTGCACTACACGGGGTGGCTCGCCGACGGCGACAAGTTCGACTCGAGCCTCGACCGCGGCGAGCCGATCGCGTTCACGCTCGGCCAGGGCGAGGTGATCCGCGGCTGGGACGAGGGGATCGCGGGGATGAAAGTCGGGGGGGCGCGCACGCTCGTGATCCCCGGCGAGTTGGGATACGGGGCCCGTGGCGCGCCGCCGGACATCCCGCCGAACTCGGTGCTGGTGTTCCGGGTGAAGCTGGTCGGGGTGCGCTGAGGCGCGACGACCCGACCGAGGCTGCCGTACGACGTCGCGCGACCCTGCCCGTGGACCTGTTCAGCGTGGCGCCTCTCCCGGCGCCGCGTACACCGGCGCGGTGAGTCGCGCCTCGCCGGCTCGGTCCGCGAGCAGCTGTGTCACGAAGCGCTGCCCCTCCGAAATCCGCTCGACCTCGATCGCGACGGCCTCAATGGCCTGCTCGACGCGGGCGAGTCGGGCCGAATCGGCGGGCGGGGTGAAGGTGTCGGCGCGGGTGAACGCACCAACACGCGAGCGGTGGAAGACGCGCGTGTAGAGCAGGACGGCGAGCAGGCTGAGCCCTGCGCCCCCGACAAACCCCGAGCGAAAGGCGTGACGCGGGATGCCAGGAACGCCGATCGAGGTCGAAAGGAGGGCTGTGGGCGCGACGGCAATGAGTTGGCCCGTGGCGTCGAGATCCCGTTCCAGGCTGACGATGCGGCCATCGACGACGGTGAGGCGCTGTTCGATTCCGGCGCGGTCGGCCCCGCCGACCATCGGGTTCCGCAGTTGCTTGGCGAGATCGTCCCGGCGGTGCTGCACGCTGGACAGCTGATCGACGACCTCGGACCGATGGCGGCGGAGCGCTTCGAGTTGCTCGCGTGTGCGCGGCGTCGCGAGCCCGCCGTCACTCACCATGCCACTCGCCGCGGGGCCGGCGGCGGTGACGCTCGCGTTTCCAGCCGCGGGTGCGATAGCGGGAGCCGGCGGGGTCGCGGGCGCGGTCGGCGCAATGGGGGCGGGCGGGGCGATCTGCATGCCGCCTCCTACGCGCGAGCGATGGCCGGGGTTGCAGCGTACGTGAAGCGAGGTTGCAGACGGGCAAGACGCGGAATCGTGTCCCGTCGTTCGCGATCGTCGCACCCACGCCACGCAGCGGCATAGATTTTCACGATGCCCGCGTCGCCCGCCCCGCGCCCGCGTGTTCGGACTGCCGTTCCGCAGCCGAGTACCTCGTCATCGGAGCCGCCGGCCAGCGCCGACGCGTCGGCTGACGCACCCGCCGACGCGCCCCGGGCTGGCGCGCCCGAACGCATCCTCGCTGCCGCCGCGACGTGTGCGGGACAGCAGGGCGTCGCGCAGGTGTCGCTCCAGACCGTGGCCGGCGTGGCCGGCGTGAGCAAGGCGCTCATCCACTACCACTTCCGCGACCGCGACGCCCTGCTCGCGCGCCTCGCCGACTGGCTCTCGGATGCGGTGGTCGCGGGCGAGGCCGCCGCCCTCGCCGACGCGCCGCCGACCGGGGGGCTCGACGCACTCTGGGAGTGGCTCGGCGGTGAACTCGCGACCGGGCGCATCCGCGCCCTCGTCGACCTCGGGCAGGAGCAGGGTGCCGCGGTACGGAGCGCGGTACGCCGGTCGCGCGAGGCGCGTCGTACGCAGGCGACACGCACGATCGAGTGGCTGTTCCACGCGCTCTCGCTCACGCCACGGCTGCCGGCGCCGCTCGTCGCTGATGTCACCGTCGCGTTTCTCGACGGACTGGCGGGCGAGGCGACGATCGAGCCCGAAGCCAACCACCGCCTGCGCTTCGACGTGTTCTGGCTCTCGGTGCTCAACCTCGCCGAATGAGCACGCGCGTAGTTGCGGTACCCGCCGCGCCCGCCGTCGCGGCCTATGACCTCGCGCACGCTCCCCACACCGCGGGCTGGTGGCTGCGTCGCACCGCGGCGGGTGGCCTCGGACTCGTCGCGACCGGGTGGCTGGTCTCGCTCGCGGCCGTGTGGCACACGGCGCGGCAGGATGCCGCCGCATCGATGCCCGGACCCGCGGCCGCGATCATCGTACTCGGCGCCGCGCAGTACGACGGACGCCCGTCGCCGGTGCTCAAGGCACGCCTCGACCACGCGGTCGCGCTCTGGCGGGCCGGGGCCGCGCCGCGCGTGATCGTCACCGGCGGCCGCCGTGCGGGCGACCGCACCACCGAAGCGGCCGCGAGCCGGCGCTATGTCGTCGATCACGGGGTACCGGATTCGGCGGTGTTCCTCGAGAGCGAGGGGCAGAGCACCGAGCAGTCGCTCCGCGCGGCGGCGGTGCTGCTGCGGCAACTCGTGCGCACCACGCAGGTGCCGCTCCCCACGCGGGCCGTGCTCGTCAGCGATCCGTTCCACATGCTCCGACTCGGCGTGCTCGCGCGTCGGTTCGGGATCACCGCCTACGGGTCGCCGACGCCGACGAGCCCGATCTCTGCCCACCCTCGCCTGGCCTGGAGCTATCTCGTGCGCGAGTCGCTCAAGGTGCCGCTCGCCGTTCTGCTCACTCCTCCCGCTCATGACCACGCGAATTAGAACGCTCCTCGCGCTTGGCGCCCTGCTCGTGGCGCCGCTGATCGCCCGCGCGCAGGCCGTGCCCGCGCTCCGCTTCGAGAAGTACACCCTGCCTAACGGGCTCGAGGTGATCCTGCACGAGGACCACTCGGTGCCGCTCGTGGCCGTCGACACGTGGTACCACGTGGGCTCGGGCGACGAGAAGCCGGGGCGCACGGGCTTCGCGCACCTCTTCGAGCACATCATGTTCATGGGGAGTCAGCACGTCCCCGTGGGGCAGTTCGACCAGTGGCTCGAGGCGGCTGGCGGCAACAACAACGGCTCGACCAACGAGGACCGCACCAACTACTACGAGACGGTGCCGAGCAACGCGCTGCCGCTCGCGCTGTGGCTGGACGCGGACCGCATGGGGTACCTGCTGCCGACGATGGATCAGGCGAAGGTCGACCTGCAGCGCGACGTCGTGAAGAACGAGCGCCGCCAGCGCGTCGACAACGTGCCCTACGGTCGGTCGGAGGAGACGATCCTCGCCGCGCTCTACCCCGCGGGGCATCCGTACTCGTGGCCGGTGATCGGCTCGATGGCCGACCTCAGCGCCGCGACGCTCGGCGACGTGCAGAATTTCTTCCGCACGTACTACGCGCCGAACAACGCGACGCTCGTCATCGCGGGCGACTTCGCGCCGGATTCGGCCAAGGCGTGGGTGCGACAGTACTTCGGTGGGATTCCGCGCGGGCCGAAGCTGCCGACGCGTCCGAGCCCGACCGCCGTGCGCCTCACGCGTGACACGATGCTCGTGCTGGAGGATCGCGTACAGCTACCGCGCTTCTACTACGCGTGGCCGGCCGTACGGAATTTCACCGCGGACGACGCGCCGCTCGACGTGCTCGCCGACGTGCTCGCGGGCGACAAGAACTCGCGGCTCTACAAGCGCCTCGTCTACGACCAGCAGACCGCGCAATCGGTGATCGCGTACAACAACAGCAGCCGGCTGGCGGGGCAGTTCCAGCTGTCGGTGACGCCCAAGCCGGGGCAGGCGCCGGCCACGCTCGCGACGGCGGTGGACGAGGAGATCGCGCGCGTGGCGCGTGAGGGCCCAACGGCGCGCGAACTCGCGCGCGCCAAGAACACCATCCGCGCGAGCTTCCTCGACCGGCTCGCGAGCGTCAACAGCAAGGCGGACGTGCTCAACACCTACAACTACCTCGCCGGAACGCCCGACTACGTGCAGCGGGACGCCGCGCGCTACGACGCCGTGACCGCGGCCGACGTGCAGCGCGTCGCCCGCCAGTATCTCACCGCGCACAAGGTCGTGCTCACCGTGGTGCCGACCGGGCAGCGCGCGCTCGCGTTAGGCGGTGCGGCGGCGACGCCGGCCGCGGCCGCGCCGAGCGGAGGGACCAAGTGATGCGGCGCCTCGCGCTGACGTCCGCGCTCGCGATGGGTGCTCTGGCCGCGCCGCTGAGCGCTCCCCTCCGCGCTCAGACCCCGACCAGCTTCCCGACCACGCGCCCCACGCTCGGCCCGCCCAAGCTGCTGCAGCTGCCGCCCGCGACCGAGCGGCGGTTGTCGAACGGGCTTCGCCTCGTCGTCGTGCCGCAGCACGAGCTGCCGCTCGCCGATTTCGCGCTCGTCGTCGGCACCGGCGTCGAGGCCGACCCGGCGGGGCGTGAGGGGCTCGCGACGATGACCGCGTCGCTGCTCACCGAGGGCACCGCGACGCGCTCGTCGCTCCAGATTGCTGACCAGGCGGCGTACCTCGGCGTGTCGCTCCGCAGTGTGGCGGGGTGGGACGCATCGGAGGTGCTGTTGCACACGCCGACCGCGCAGCTCGACAGCGCGCTCGCGCTCATGGCCGACGTCACGGCGCGGCCGGCGTTCCCGGCGGCCGAGTTGGAGCGGATGCGGGCGCAGCGGCTGACCGGGCTGCTGCAGCTCCGGGACCGTGGCCCCTCGATCGCGGACCGCGCATTCGCGCAGGCGATCTTTGGTGGCGGTCATCCATACGGCCGTCCGACGAGCGGCACCGAGGCGAGCACGAAGGCGCTCACCCGAGACGACGTGCAGCGGTTCTACGCGAGCTACTGGCGTCCCGACAACGCGACGCTCGTCGTTGTCGGCGACGTCACGCTCGACGACGTCGCGCGGCGAGTGGAACGCGCGCTCGGCGGGTGGAGAGCGCCGGCCAGCACCGCGCTGGCCGCGCCCGTCGCGCCGCCTGCGCCTAACGTCGGAGCGATGCGCGTGGTGCTCGTCGACAAGCCGGGCGCGCCGCAGTCGAGCGTCCGCATCGGGATACCCGCGACGACCCGCGCGACGCCGGACTACTTCCCGCTCGTCGTGCTCAACACGGTGTTAGGCGGGTCGTTCACGAGTCGCCTCAACCAGAACCTGCGCGAGGTGCACGGCTATACGTATGGCGCGAACTCGCGCTTCGACCTGCGTCGCTCGACCGGGCCGTTCGTGTCGGGCGCGGAGGTCACGGCCGCGAAGACGGACAGCTCACTCGTCGAGTTCATGAAGGAGCTGCGCGCGATCGGCGACACGGTGCCCGCGGGCGAGCTGGACAAGGCAAAGCGCTACCTCGTGCTGCAGATGCCGGGCGAGTTCGAGACCACGGGCGGGATCGCGGGCGGGCTGATTCCGGTCGTCACGTACGGGTTGCCGCTCGACTACTACAACAGCTACGCGGCCAAGCTGCAGGCGGTGACGCAGGCCGATGTGCAGCGCGTGGCGCGGCGGTATGTCGATCCGTCGCACCTGACCGTCGTGATCGTCGGCGACCGTGCCTCGGTCGAGCCGAAGCTGCGCGCGCTCAACCTTGGCCCAATCGAGATTCGCACCGCGGCGGATGTGCTCGGCGCCACGCCGGGTGCGGCGGGAGCGGGTGCCGGGTCGGGGGCGTCGGCGCGGTAGTCCGGACTGATCTCGGCGCGTGATTGCGGGGTGCATCGCTTTGATGCACCCCGCACTGTTTTGATGCAGTCAGGTCGGGCAGAAGGGCGTATTCTGGCAGGGTGCGTCTCTCTTGCCAACCTGTTGCCGAGCCGAGCACACTATGGGTATGGCCTCTTCCCACGTTCCGCGCGTCGAACCTCCGTTCGGACCGCCCGAGGTGCCGAGCGCGGAGTATCTGGCGTCGCAGGTATGGACGCCCGATCGCGTGCAGAACGAACTGGTGTCTGAGTTCCGGCACTGGCCCCGGTACGAACTCATCGACGGCGAGTTGCTCGTGAGTCCGGGGGCGCACTGGGATCATCAGCGGATCGCGATGGAGTTGATGTTCGCGCTGCATCCGTACGTCGAGCGGCACGCGCTCGGCGAGGTGCTGATGGCGCCGGCGGATGTCCGGCTCACGCCCACGACGACCGTCCAACCCGACGTTTTCGTCGTCCCGCCGTCGGGCGGGAGTGGTGGCCACGAGTGGCGCGACATCACCGCCTTGTCACTCGTGGTCGAGGTCCTCTCGCCAAGCACGGCGCGCTACGACCGGATAGCGAAGCGGGCGTTCTACGCCGAGCGTGGCGTGCCGGAGTACTGGATCGCCGATTACGCCACGCGGCACGTGGAGGTCGCGCGGCCGGGCGTGCATCCTCAGCATCCGTCGAGACGTACGACCAGATCCTGCGCTGGCACCCAGATGGTGCGCCCGAGCCGCTCGAGATTGATGTCGCGGCCATGTTCGAGCGGGTCTGGCGCCGCACGCACGGCTGATCGGCGGCGAACGGCGTCAGGCCGCCCCCCGCGCCTCCTCCCCCGCCGCGTCCAGCTCCCGCGCGAGATCGTCGGCCTTGATGTCGAAGTGCGAGGCCTCGTAGAGCACGTCGCCGTTGGACAGGAGGATGGCCTGCGGGGATTCGTGCGTGACGCCCGTCTCGTCGGCGACGGCGCGCGAGAGCGTGCGCTTGGTGTTCACGTCGACGATCCAGACAGGCGCGCCCGGACGATCCTCGAGCAGCTGGTTCACTTCCTGAATCGCCGCCGCCGCGATCGGACAGCGGGTGCTGT
Organism: uncultured Gemmatimonadales bacterium; assembly: GCA_963702945.1. GTDB lineage: Bacteria > Gemmatimonadota > Gemmatimonadetes > Gemmatimonadales > Gemmatimonadaceae > BPUI01. The sequence goes on along the minus strand of OY969773.1, from coordinate 1,665,099 downwards.
GCTTGTAGATCAGCGCGAGCGGCGCGTTGAGCACTTCGTCGAGCTGCTCGGGCGTGGTGATCGGACGGGGGGCGGTCTGGTCGGCCATCGGGTCCTCTGCTGAGTGGCGGGTGCAGGGCCGTTCGTGGCACAACCCGTTCCCGCGCCCCCTGCATTGCGTCATCTTTGCCACCTATGCCAACCGCCGCGACCTCCGCGCTCGACATCCCGCTCGAGACCTACACGCTGCCCAATGGGCTCCGCGTCTCGCTCTCCGAAGACCACTCCGCGCCGGTGGTCGCCGTCAATCTCTGGTACCACGTCGGCTCGGCCAACGAACGCGCGGGACGCACGGGGTTCGCGCACCTCTTCGAGCACATGCTCTTTCAGGGGTCGGCCAACGTCGGGGCCAACGAGCACTTCGAACTCGTGCAGCGCGCCGGCGGCACGCTCAACGGCTCGACCTGGCTCGACCGGACCAACTACTTCGAGACGGTGCCGAGCAACCAGCTCGCGCTCGCGCTGTGGCTCGAGGCGGACCGCATGGCGCGGCTGCTGCCGGCGATGACCCAGGAGAAGCTGGACACGCAGCGCGACGTCGTGAAGAACGAGCGGCGGTGGAGCATGGACAACCAGCCCTACGGCACGTGGTGGGAGAAGCTGCCCGCTCTCGCGTACCCCGAGGGGCACCCGTTCCACCACTCGCTCATCGGGTCGATGGCGGACCTCGACGCGGCGTCGCTCGAGGACGTCCAACAGTTCTTTGCGACGTATTACACGCCGGACAACGCCGTGCTCACCGTGGCGGGGGACTTCGAGCCGAGCGAGGCGAAGGCGCTGATCGCGGAGCTGTACGGGCCGATCGCGCGGGGCGCGGGGCGGCCACCGCTGCCGCCGATGGAGCTGCCGGCGACCTTCGGGCAGACGCTCCGCGAGGAGGTCGCGGACGACGTGCAGCTGCCGCGCGTCTTCCTCGCCTTCCGTATCGCGCCATTTGGAGCGGAAGAGCACTATGTGGCTGAGATGTGTGCCGCCGTCCTCGGGATGCGCCAGGGTAGCCGGCTCGTGCGGGCGCTCGTGCGCGAGCAGCAGGTCGCGAGCGACGTGCATGCGTTCACCTACGACCTGCCCAAGGGTGCGGATCTCCTCGTCATCGACGCGGTGGCGCGGCCGGGGGTGAGCGCGGCGCAGCTCGAAGCCGCGGTCGCGGCGGAGATCGAGCGGATGCGCACCGAGGGCGTGACGGACGCCGAGCTGGAGCGTGCGCGGGCGCTCGTCGAGAGCGGGTTCATCATCGCGCTGCAATCGGCGGGGGACCGCGCGGACCAGATCTCGCGCTTCGCCTGCTACTTCGGCGACCCCGCGCTCGTGAACGCGCAGGTCGCTCGGTATCAGGCCGTCACGGCCGAGCAGGTGACCGCGTTCGCGCGCGCGTCGCTCGGCGAGGACAATCGGGCGTATCTCGTCTACGTGCCGCGCGAGGGCGCGAGCGACACCGACGCTGACGAGGGCGCCGTCGACGCGCACGCCACGGCCGAGGTCGTCGCATGAGTACGCTCGACATCGCGCGCACCGACGCGCCGCCCCGCCCGGCGCCGGGCGAGCCGCGCGCCTACCACTTTCCCCACTTCGAGCGGCGCGCGCTGCCCAACGGGCTGCGGCTCGTCGTCGCGCCGGTGCACCGGCTACCGCTCGTGAGCGTGGTGGTCGTGGTCGATGCGGGCGCGGCGAGCGACCCGGTGGGCAAGGAAGGGCTCGCCGTGCTGACGGCGCGCGCGCTCGTCGAGGGCACGACGTCGATGGACGCGGTCGCGCTCGTGGAGCGCGTCGAGGGGCTGGGCTCCGCGCTCGACAGTGGGGCGGATTGGGATGCGGCCGTCGTCTCGCTCACCGCGCTCGCGCCCAAGCTGGGCGAAGCGTTCGAGGTGCTGGCCGATGTGCTCGTCCGGCCGGCGTTCCCCGCGCGTGAGGTCGACCGGCTCAAGGGGGAGCGGCTCGCCGAGGTGATGCATACGCGCTCCGATCCGCGCGGGCTCGCGGAGGAGGCGTTCGCGCGAGCGGTGTACGCCGACGGATCGCGGTACGCACGCGCCGAGGCGGGGGGAGAAGCGTCGGTCGCCTCACTCACGGAGGCGGACGTGCGCGCGTTCCATGCGGCGCGCTACCATCCCGGTGCGACGACGGTGATCGTCGCCGGAGACGTGACGGCGGACGATGCGATGGCGCTCGTCGCCCGGACGCTCGGCGCGTGGGAGGGCACGCCGGCCCCCGCGCCCGTGCTCGCCGACGCACCGGGGTCGACGACGCGGCGCGTGCACCTCGTGCCGAAAGCGGATGCGGCGCAGAGCGAGGTGCGCCTCGGGCACGTCGGACTGCCGCGCAACACGCCCGACTACTTCCCGATTCTCGTCATGAACAGCATCCTCGGCGGACTGTTCAACTCGCGGGTGAACATGAACCTGCGCGAGCGGCACGGTTACACGTACGGCGCGCGGTCCGGGTTCGACTGGCGGCGTGGGGCGGGGCCGTTCTCGGTCGACAGCGCGGTGGCGAGCGATGTGACGATCGCGGCGGCGAAGGAGATGCTGACCGAGATCGCGCGCATCCGCGACGAGCCGGTCGGCGACGACGAGCTCTCGCTCGCGACGAGCTACCTGGGCGGCGTGTTCCCGATCCGGTACGAGACCACGGCGGCGATCGCGTCGGCGCTGGCGAGCGCGGTCGTGTACGGGCTCCCCGACGACTACTTCGACGCGTACCGGCAGCGGGTGGGCGGCGTCACCGCAGGCGAGGTACAGCGGGTGGCGCGCGAGCACCTGCGGCCGGAGGCGTTGCAGCTGCTGGTGGTGGGCGATCCGGCGGCGGTGCAGGGTCCGCTGGAGGAGCTCGGGTTCGGGCCGCTCGTCGTGCACGACATCGACGCCGTGGTGCGCTGATGGCGGTGCGGGCCAAGACGGCGGGCGCGACGAAGGCCACGGGGGCAAAGCGGGCGAAGGCGGCGACGACGCCCGACGAGGTCCGGCCGGCGACGATGGTCGACGGCACGCCGCTCCCGTTCGAGATCCGGCGCTCGGTGATTCAGGGGCGCGGGGCGTTCGCGTCGCGGCGGCTGCGCAAGGGGCAGCAGATCGCGGAGTACGAGGGGGAGCACATCACGCAGGCCGAGGCGGACCGGCGGTACGCCGAGTCGGGGATGAAGCGGCACCACACGTTCCTGTTCACGCTCGACGACGACGAGGTGATCGACGGCAAGCGTGGGGGGAACGACTCACGCTTCATCAATCACTCGTGCGAGCCCAACTGCGAGTCCTGGAACGTCGACGGGCGGATCGTCATCAAGACGCTGAAGAACATCCAGCCGGGGACGGAGCTGACCTACGACTACAAGTACGAGCGGACCGACGCGCACACGGAGGAGGACGAGAAGTTCTACGCCTGTCGGTGTGGAACGCCGAGTTGCCGGGGGACGATTCTCGCGCCGCGGAAGAAGGGAAGGAAAAGGAGCTCTCGGCGAGATTCTGCGATCGGCTGAGTTCGGCGCCATCGCGTAAGCGTCGGGTTCTCCATCGTGAGGCGGACGTTGCGTGCCGAGGTCGTCGCCGTTCTGCCCGTCCACCGCTGACCCGCGCAGCCCGGCGCTCGTTCTGCGATCCGTTTGGGGAGCCACGCCGGCACGTCGGCGACCGTCGCCGCGCGACCCTCGCGCACGGCTGGGGCGGGAGCTGCCGGAACGCCCCGCGCACCCGTCGGTTGCTGACGGGTGCGCGGGGCGTTCCGCGACGTGGCCCGGGGTGGGGCCCGTCGCGCCGGTCAGTTGACCAGGACGGTGTAGCCGGAGAAGTGCTTGATCCGTCGGTAGAGCGTGCCCTTCAGGGTTCCCGTCCCGAGCGACCAGTCGGCGCGCGATTCGTCGACGCACGCGCCCCCAGCCACGGGGCACCACGCGATGACGCCGTTCGCATTCCCGGGCACCCCGCTCGCCGAGATCCAGAGCCAGTTGGTCAGCGCCGGGGCGAAGCGAAGATCGGGCGTGAAGCGTGCGGCGGCCCGACCGTCGGTCCCGCGCCAGACGCGGACCGTGAGCGTGATGGGCGCGGTCGCGGGGACGCAGGGCGTCTCCCAGCGGGTCGGCCCATAGCCCGAGGTGGCCGGGTCACAGACCGAGTGCGCCACGAGCTGCACGCCACCCTGGCGGCCGAGGGCGAGCTGGTTGTCGACCGTGGGATCGAACGTGACGGTGGCGATCACGGTGTCGCCGCGCATCGTGACGCCGTTCGGGCTCGCCGATGCCGAGAACGGCCGGTCGAGCGCGGCGAGCAGCGCGGCCGGCGGCGGGGGCGCGGGCGCGCGCATCGCCTGAGGCGCGGCAGCCGCGGGCGCGGTCGGACTGTCCGAGCAGGCGGCCAAGACGGCGGTGAGCGCGGCGGTGCCGAGGGCGAGCGCCGGGGTAGCCTGGCGCACGGTGTAACGCAGGATGGCGAGGGTGGCGCGCATCAGTGGCGGTTCCACGAGACGAGGTAGCCCGAGAAATGGTCCGTCAGGGCGCGGATTTCCTGCTTCGAGCCGTGTTCGGCACTCGGCATGACCTGCAGCACCGCATGGCCGGGCGCGACGTAGAACATGTTCAACGGTGCGCTGGCCGGCGCGCTGCACCCGTGATAGTCCGCGATGATCTCGACCGCCTTCTGGAACTGGAGCCCGTGCGGCGCGAAGGTGAGCAGCGGGCCATGCGCGCCGCGGATCGCCGTGCCCGTGATCACCACCGGCGAGGTCAGCGCGCCTGCCGGCACGCGCAGCGAGCTGTGACCGATCTTGAGTTCCCCGCCCTTCGGCCCGATCTGCGCCGTCGCTGTCTCGCGCTCGGCGTTATGGCACGTCATGGTAGACGCGGTGTCCACGCCCGCTTCGTGGTCGGCGGGTGACGTGTGAAACGTCGCCGCCAGCGCACTGAGATCCGCGTCGCTGAGGCGATGTTCCGCATCCTTGGCGGCTTTCGCCGCCTTGTCTGCGGCTTTCTTGGCCATTTTCGCAGCTTTGTCCGCGGCTTCCTGCGCGGCCTTGTGCAGAATCTGCGGCCGTGGCGTGCTTCGCGAAATTCGGCGCGTCGACGGTGGCGCGTGTCGCCGAGGCGGTCGCCGAGGCCGATGGGCCGGTCGGGGCGTCGGAGCAGGCGGCCAGCACGGCGGTGAGGGCCGCGGTGCCGAGAGCGAGCGCCGGGGTGGCCGCGTGGAGGGCGCGGCGGAACGCGGGGAGGGGAGCCATGGCTCAGGCCTCCGTGCGCGTGGAGGTCGGACCGGCGCTGCCAGGCACCGAGCCGACGCGGGCGATGTGGCGCGTGCGCACCAGCGCGGGGCTGGTGTTGCGACGTGGCGACATATGCGTCTTTGCTGTAGAGGAGCGATGGGGCGAAGCGCGCGGGCGGAGATGCCCACGGCCTCGGGCCCCGGTATCGGCACCACTGCGTGTGGACTTGAGCGTCGGCGCCCTCCGCGCGCGCCCGCGGGTGCGCGCGCCGTCGGTATGACCCCGATCGCCTCCTTGCCACGGGGTGGTGGTGGAGGCCGTCGCCACCGCCGCGATGGGAGCGCGTGTGGGGCCGGTGTGGAGATCGGTACGAGGGTGAGCGGCAGGCGAGCGCTCGGGCGCTCACCGAATGCTGCGCACCGCTAGAGGGGAAAAGTCGGGCACGCGGTACGATGGGTGCGCTGCGCGATCGCCGTCACCCGGTTCCCTCCACCCGCGCTCTCTCATGCCCGACCAGACCGAACCCGGCCAAGTCTCCTCGAAGCGTGTCTACACGGGGCGGATCGTCCACCTCGACATCGACACGGTGCGGTTCCCCGACGGATCGACGGGGGAGTTGGAGATGTTTCGGCATCCAGGGGCGAGCGCGGTGGTGCCGTTCCTGACCGATCCAGCGGGCGAGGACCCGCAACTGCTGCTGATCCGCCAGTATCGCTACGCGGCGGGCGGCTACGTGTGGGAGGTCCCAGCGGGCCGCCTGGAGCCTGGGGAGGATCCCGCGGTGTGTGCCGGGCGCGAGTTGCAGGAAGAAACCGGGTGCACGGCCGCCCGTATTGAACGGCTCACGACGATCTGGACCACGCCCGGCTTCTGCGACGAGCAGATCCACCTGTTCATGGCGACGGGGCTGACGCGCGGCGAGGCGCAGCGGGAGAAGGACGAGTTCATGACGGTCGAGACGCGCACGCTGTCCGAAGCGCTCGCGATGATCGAGCGTGGGGACATTCGCGACGGGAAGACGGTATCGTCGCTGCTCTACGCGGCGGGGTTCCGCCTGGGGCGGTGAGGAACGCCGCGCGGCGCGGCAGCGCAACTGCTGCATGTGTCACCACGCAGAGACTGTCCTCCCGACTGTGGCGTGATGTGGACAACCAGGTCCGGAGTGGATAAGTTGCAGGAGAACGTAGGGGGACCGATGCTGTTGCGTGTCAATGAGTTGCGCGCGATGAGCGACTGAGGGGGCGAAGGGCACGCGGAGTGCTCTTTCGTCGTTCAGGACATATCGGAACACTACGACGCACGCAGACGCAGGTTGGCACCTCGGGGGAGCAGATGGCGGACGTCGCACTCAAGCGCGGGACCTCGCAGCTCACTGCCGCCCAACAGGGCGCCGCGGTGCGCGAGCAGCTCAAGTCGATGGAGGACGGCGACGTCGTCGCCAGCTTCCTCGGCGGCGAGGAGCGCGCCTTTCAGGAACTCGTGTCGCGCTACCAGACGCGGCTGCTGAATTTCATCTATCGCACGATCGGCGACCGGGAAAAGGCGGAGGACCTCGTACAGGAGGTGTTCATCCGCGTGTACCGGCACATCGGACGCTTCGATCGCTCGAAGAAGTTCTCGACGTGGATCTACACGATCGCCAGCAACCTGGCGAAGAACGAGCTGCGCAATCGCTCGCGCAATCCGCTCGTGCTCTTCCAGGCGATCAAGAAGACGAGTCAGGAGGATGACCGGCCGCTGCAGTTCGAAGACTCGGCCAGCCGTCCGGACGACCTCTACCGCAAGCGCCACCTGCGCGAGCTGGTCGAGGAGAGCGTGGCCAAGCTCCCGGCGCATCACCGCGAGGTGTTCGTGCTGCGTGAGCTCGAGGGCAAGAGCTACGAGGAGATCGCCGAGATCACGGCGACCAATCTCGGGACGGTCAAGTCGCGGCTCAACCGGGCGCGGAACAGCTTCGCCGATCTGATCGAGCCGAAGCTGCGCTGAACCGACATCCTGGATCCACGAACGGGCGCTCCTCACGGGGCGCCCGTTCGCGTGTCTGACGGTCCGTCGAGGGTCGGAACAGCGACGCGCGACGATTGGCGTCGATCGTGGGCGGGCGGGGTACAGGGACGCGTACGGAGTTCTACGGACGCTCGGAACCCACTCGCGCCATGGCGGGTACCGGACGCCGATGTCTCACACCGCTGCCCCGTCATGGACTGCACCGATTTTCGCCGGCATCATCTCGCGTACGTAGACGACACCCTGCCGGGTGACGTGCTCGTCGCGGCGGAACGGCACCGGGTCGAATGTGCCACGTGTGGCGCGCACGACACGCTCGTGCGCCGGTCGCTGCTCATCGCGCGCAACCTGCCGAGCATCGAGCCCTCGGCCGACTTCTCCGCACGATTGGAGGCGCGGCTGCGCGAGGTGCGTGAGGCAGGGCCCGACGCGGCGGCAGGCAACGCCGCGTGGGATGGTGGCGCGACGTGGGACCCGCGGTGGTCCGAGGCGCGCTGGTCGGACGCCCGATGGTACGCGCGCCTCGTGCACGATGCGGGCGGATGGGGACGACAGGCGGCGGCCGCCGCGGTGGTGCTCGCGGCCGTGTCGGCGGGCTACGTGCTGCGTGGCGGACGCGACGGCGCGGCCGGGACCACGCCTAACGCTGTGGCCGCACCCGTGGCCGACGCGACCGCGCCGGCGTCCGGCGCCAACTCGTTAGGCGCGACCGAGGTCGCGCTCCGTCCCGCGACCGAAGGCACGCAGGGCGCAGGGCGCGTCGGCGTGCGCTCGCTCCCGCGCCGGACGGCGCAGGCGCGACGTGGAGCCGCGGCGCGGGACACCGACGACCTGCTGCCCGCCTACATCCCGCTGCCCGCCGGTGCGCTCGAGGCGAGCGCGCTGCTGGCGCCGGCATCGGTCGGGATCCCGGTGTGGCCGGCCGCGTTGCTCGCCGGTGAGGCCCCGCTGCAGCTGCGCGGCGTTGGCGCGGGTGGGCCATCGGTGCGGCTGGTCGGGCTGTCGCACTAGGGGCAGCGTACGCGGGGCGTCGCCCCGGATCGTGCCTAACGCGTAGCGCAGGCGTCAGCGCGGCATGCAGGCCAGCCCGGCGCTTAGTCCGCCCACCCGAGTCCGATGGTCGCGCGGAGACCCTTGCCGTACTCCATCCAGCCGTACTGCATCCACTTCGAGCACGCGCGAACGCATGCGCTCGGCGTGCCGCGCCATCTGGGCGGTCGGGTTCTGAATGGCGGCGGCCGGCCGGGGCGCGAATGGAAGGGCGAGCGGCGCGCGCTGGAATGGGTGCGAGATGCGGAACACCGGCGTGAGACGGCCGAACGAATGCGGGCCGGCAGCGTACCGAGCCCGAGGTTCGCGAGCATCGGGCAGAACGCGCCATGCGGGCCCGTCGACCGTCGGATGCACGGGTGGGTAGGTGTCCCCCACCTGTAGGGCGTAGTATTCCCGGGCATGTACCGCATTCTCGTTACCGACGACGTCGACCGCGACGGCCTCGCTCTGCTCGCCTCCGACCCGCGCCTGCAGGTCGATGAGGTGCCGACTCTCCCACCCGCGACGCTGCTCGAGCGCATCGGCGACTACGACGCGATCGTCGGACGGAGCGCGACGAAGATCTCGCCCGAGCTGCTCGCGGCCGGCAAGCGGCTGAAAGTCGTCGGTCGGGCGGGGGTGGGCGTCGACAACGTCGCGATGGACGTCGCGACGGCGTTAGGCGTCGCAGTCATCAACGCGCCGGCTGGCAACACGGTCGCGGTGGCCGAATTGTTCTTCGGCGCGGTGCTCGGGCTGTTGCGCGAACTGCCGCGCGCCGCCGAAGCGATGCGGGAGGGGCGGTGGGACCGTGGCAGCTTCCTCGGTGCGGAGCTCAAGGGGCGGACGGTCGGGATCGTCGGGCTCGGGCGGATCGGCGGGGAGGTGTCGGCGCGCGCGCACGCTTTCGGGGCGCAGGTGATCGCGTTCGATCCCTACGTTGCCGATGGGCGCTTCGCCGCGCTCCGCGTGCGTCGCGCGCCGACGCTCGATGCGCTTGCGGAAGAGGCGGACGTACTGACGGTGCACACGCCGCTGACCGACGAGACGCGCGGGCTGGTGGGCCGTCGTGAGTTAGGCCGGCTCAAGCCGGGCTCGATCGTGGTGAACATGGCCCGCGGTGGAATCATCGACGAGGCGGCGTTGCTCGCGATCCTGCAGGACGGCCTGCCGGGTGGCGGGGCGCTCCGCGGCGCGGTGCTCGATGTCTACACGAGCGAGCCGCCGCCCGCGGATCACCCCTTCCGCCGCATGCCCAACGTCCTCCTCACGCCACACCTAGGCGCGAACACGGCCGAGGCGCAGCGGAACGTCGCGGTCGACGTGTGCGCCGCGGTGCGCGATGCCCTGGTCTCGGGCGAGCTGTCGCGCTCGATGAACGTCGCGGGCGCGGACGGGGCCGGAGGGTCGTGGGCGGCGCTCGGGCCGGCGCTGCTCGTCGCGCGGCGGGCCGCGGCGGTGGCGCGCGCGGTGCTCGCGGACCTCGGCGTGCGCGCCGTGCAGCGCCTGACGCTGCGGACGGGCTCGGGGCTCGCGGCGAGCCGGGAGGCGTTGCTGGGCGCGGCGGCGTTAGGCGCGGTCGAGGGGGTGGTCGAGGAGGAGCGACTCAACCTGATCAACGCGCGCGCGGTCGCGGCTGGGCGAGGGTTGGAGCTGGCCGCTGGCGAGAGCGAGGCACTCGCGCCCAACGCGATCGAGGTCTCGCTGCGCGGCGCGATGCAGGAGCTGACTGTCGCGGGAATCGCGCCCAACGACGGCAGTCCGCGGCTGACGCGGATCGGGGCGTTCCCGGTGGACGTGAACCCGCGGCAGACGCTGCTGGTGCTGACCAACCGCGACGTGCCCGGCGTGATCGGGCGGGTCGGGACGCTGTTGGGCGGGGCGGGGGTGAACATCGCGGAGTACCACCAGGCGCGGTTGGCGCAGGGGGGGGAGGCGCTCGCGGTGGTCGCGGTGGATGGGGTGGTGGGGGAGGCGGTGCGCGAGGCGTTGCGGGATTTGCCGGAGGTGAATGGGGCGGCGGTATCGACGTGGAAGGGGTGAAGATCTCGGAAGGCGGGACGGGTAGGGCGATCGGGTTTCGGATGGGGCGACGAGTTAGGCGCAGCGAGTAGGGCGCAGCGGGTGAGGCGCAGCGGGGAGTGCGTGTTGGGGCCTCGGCGGGTGAGGCGGGCCAGGTGAAGCGGGGACGACAGCCGCGACACGGAAAAGGCGGTTGGCGGGAGGTGCTCCCCCCGGCTGGTCCGTCCGCCCTTCCCGTCCCGCTCGCGCCCCCTCGGCTGTGGCGCTCCGTGTCGCCGTTCCCGTCTCGGTCTACCCGGCCCGCCTCACCCGCCGAGGCCCCAACACGCACTTCCCGCTGCGCCCCTATCGCTGCGACCTACTCGCTGCGCCTAACTCGTCGCCCCACCCGAGCCCCTCGCCGTTCCCGCCCCGCCCTCAGTCCCCCAACCCCCTCACCGCCGCCTCCACCCTCGGCAGCACCCCCGCGATCTCCTCCACCGACGTCGCCCCCACCGACGCGCGGAACCATCCGTCCTCTCCCGTCGTCCCGAACGCCTGGAACGGCACCAGCGCCAGCCCCGCCGCGTCGAGCAGCCACCGCCGGATCGCCTCGTTCGACTCCAGCAACTGCCCGTCGCGCGTGCGGCGCCCGACAAGGCTGAGCCGCACCGAGAGATAGATCGCTCCCGCCGGGGCGAATGCCTCGACTGGTAAACCTTCGTCTCGCATCGCGACGAATCCGTCGTACAACGCATCGAGCCGCGCGCGCACCCCGGCGACGAACGCCGCCTGGAACGTATCGACCGCGGCATCGTCCGCGATGAACCGCGCCGTGGCGGCCTGCTCCGCCCGCGGCGCCCATGCGCCGACGTGGCCGAGCACATCGCTCATGGCGCGGACCACGCGCTCCGGGCCGCCCACCCAGCCGACGCGGACGCCGGTGGCGGCAAATGCCTTCGAGATCCCGTCGACGTAGACCGTGTACTCGCGCATCGCCGGACGCAGCGAGACCGGATCGACGTGTCGCGTGTCGCCGAAGGTGAGCGTCCAGTAGACCTGATCGTAGAGCAGGAAGAGCGGGCGCTCGTGGGCGCCCCGGCGACGGTTCTCCTCGAGGATCACGTCGCAGAGTGCGCCTAACTGGTCGGCCGTGAAACAGGTGCCCGCCGGGTTGAGCGGCGAGTTGACCGTGACGAGGCGGACGCGCGCGTCGCGGACGAGCGGAGCGAGCGCATCCGCGGTGGGCAGGAACCCGTTCTCCGGACCGCAGACGAGCGGCACGCCGACCGCGTCGACGAGGTGGACGTAATGGTTGTTGTTCCACGACGGCACCGGGTAGACCACGCGGTCCCCCGCGTCGACCAGCGTGCGGTAGGTGCCGTAGATGCCCGGCCGCGAGCCGCCGGTCACGAGGATGGCGCTCGCCGGGTAGTCGAGGCCGAGGCGGCGCTGCCAGAACCCCGAGATCGCGCTGCGGAGCGGGTCGATGCCGCTCGACGGCGGATAGTTGGTCTCGCCGGCGCGGAGCGCCTCGACGATGCCGTCCTCGAGCGGGCGCGGAATGCGGAACTGCGCGGGGTCGAAATCGCCGACCGTGAGGTTGCAGATCGTCGCGCCCGCAGCGCGCATCGCGCGGATGTCGGCCGCGATCTTGAGGATCTCGGAGCCGACGAGCGCGGCCGCCATCTGCGAGACGGCGGGCGGGATGGCGGCGCCGCTGCCCGAGGCGGGCGCGGTGCGGTCGAGGACGGTCATGCGAGCGGGACGACGCGGAAGTGAGTGGAGAAGACGCAACGAACGCTGCCCGCGAATCTATCTTCCGTCCTCATGTCCCTCCTCGCGCCCACCACGCCGCTTCCCTACTCCACGGACGACCCCGGCGTGCGGACCGCGTTCGCCGCCGACGCCTCCGGCCTCGTCCTCACCCCCGAGGCCGTCGCCCGCCCGACCTCGGCCGACCAGGTCGTCGAGGTGCTGCGAGCCGCGTACGCCGATCGCGTCCCGGTGACGCCGGCTGGCGCGCTCACGGGCTACTCCGGCGGTGCGGTGACCGACCGCGGCACGGTGCTCTCGCTCCGGGCGATGGAGCGGGTGCTCGACATCGACCCTGTGGCGCGCACGATCCGCGCGGAGCCGGGCGCGCTGTTTGGTGACGTGAAACGGGCGGCGGCCGAGCAGGGCTTCCTGCTCGCGCCCGATCCGACGAGCGAGGAGGAGTGCTCGGTCGGCGGTGCGGTCGCGGCGAACGCGAGCGGGGCGCGCTCGCTGCTGTACGGGGCGACGCGGTCGCACGTGCGTGCGCTCACGGTCGCGCTCGCGGACGGGCGCGTGCTGGAGCTGCGCCGGCCGCACCTCGAAAAGAACACCGCCGGCTACGCGATGGCGCACGACCCGGTCGACTGGTTCGTCGGCAGCGAGGGCACGTTAGGCGTGGTGCTCGCCGCGGAGTTCGCGTTGCTGCCGCTCCCCGAGGCGGTGACCGGGCTCGGGATCCCGTTTCGCACGGCGGCGGGCGCGCTCGCCTTCGTCGCCGAAGCGCGCGCGCAGCGCGACGCGGGCGTGCTGCGTCCGCGCTGCCTCGAGTACCTCGACGCGCCCGCCTTCGCGATCGCCCGTGACTACGCGCGGCAGTCGTTAGGCGGCTCGTGGGGCGAGGGCGCGGCGGGCTATGTCTACGTGGAGGAAGAGCACGCGGGCGAGCCGGCGCTGGATCTCTGGCTCGCGCTGGCCGAGCGGCACGACGCGCTCGCCGACGACGTGCAGGCGTTCGAGGGGGAGAGCGCGCTGCGCGAGGCGCGGCGGATGCGGCACGCGGTCCCGGCGACGCTGAACGAGCGGGCTGCGCGCTACCGCGCCGCGGGCGGGCGGAAGGTGAGCACGGACTGGGCGGTGCCGTATCCGCGGCTGGCCGAGGCGCTCGACGCGTCGGCGGCGATCTCGCAGGCGCACGGCGTCGAGGTGGCCGCGGTGTTCGGGCATGCGGGCAACGGGCACCCGCACCAGCACTACGTCGCGCGCGACGCGGCCGAGTTGGAGCGGGTGGAGGAGGCGGTCGAGGCGACACTCCGGCACGTCGTCGCGATGGGCGGCACGGTGTCGGCCGAGCACGGGATCGGCAAGCTCAAGCGGCGTTTTCTGTCATTGCAGCTATCGCCCGTGCAGCTCGGTGCGATGCGCGCGATCAAGCAGGAGCTCGATCCGCGCGGCATTCTCGCGCCGGGGAACGTGTTCGCGCCCGCGGAGCCGGAGGTCGCGGACGTGATCGCGGTGACGACGTGAGGACATCCCGTCGCCCCCGCGGAGTCTCTCTGTGATGCCGACGCGTCCCTCTTCCGGTCAGCCCGCGCTCCGCTCGGGCTGACCGGAAGAGGGCACCGTCAGGCAGCCCGCCGCCGCCCTACCACAGCGCCGAGGACGACGACGCCGGCCCCAACGAGCGCGAGTGTCGCGGGCTCCGGCACGGCGGAGACGTTCACGCCTGTGGTGACGTAGGTGTAGACCGAGTTCGCGAGGATCTGGTGCATCCGGGTCGTCGGATGCAGGTCGTCCGAGAACACGCTCACGTCGCACGACGGTGCGCCTGGCGCGAAGCAGGACGTGGTCGCGTTAGTCAGCCCGTAGCGAGTGCCACCCGCGGCCGCGTCGGCGAGGACGTTGCCGAACAGGAGGTCGAACCGGAAGTCGAGGAACGTGGTGCCCGGGCGTGCGGCCTGCAGTCCGAGGATGCCGCCGGCGAGCGTGTTGTCGAAGGTGCCGGCGAGCTGGTCGTCGATCGCTGGCCGCCCGGCGATGGCGCGCGCTTCGGGGGTCGCGCCGACGCTGGGCAGGCTGAAGAGCAACACGTTGCGCGCGCCGGCCGCCGCGAGTTGGCCCGCCTGCGTGATGACACGCTGCGCCGCGGCCGCTGCCGCGGCGGCGCGTGCGGTCGGATCGGTGAGCGCGCCCGCGTCCCGCATGTCGTTGCCGCCGGCAAAGAGGATGTAGAGCCCGTTCGGGTCGGTGAGCGTCGCGGGCGTCGCGCTGGGGCGGCTGAGATAGGCCCCGATCTGCGCCTGCGTGCCCGGCGGTGTGGAGCCGTCGGTACGAGCGCCCGCGACGGCGTAGTTCCCCGACGCGCGCCCGGTGAGGAGCGCGGGGGCCGCGTCCGTCGGGCGCCCAAGGCTCGTGGCGAGGTACTCGCTCCACACCAGTCCGTTGGAGTAGCGCCCGGTCGCATACGGAGGCGAGGGCGGAAGCACGCCGCCGGTCAGCTGGAACAGGTTGCCGGTATCGACATAGCTGTCGCCGAAGAAGGTGATGGACGTGTACGGACCCTGCGCGCCGAGCACGACGGGAGCGAGCGCGACCGGGACGAGCGTGAGGCAGAGCGCGGTCCTGAGCCAGGCACGGCGAAAGCGTGTGTGCGACACGTGAGGCGGGTTGGGGGAAGGCAGAGCGGAGGGTTCCCGGCGTTTGATGCGCACGATGCTGGCGTCGGCGGGCGGTCGGCGCAAGAGGGCATTGCTGGCGCGCGGTCTGCCACGCAGCGCGCCGACGCGTGCGCGGCGGTCGTGGTTGCGACCGTTGGGCGCCGCATGACCGGGAGGCGGAGGGGAGCGGATGCGCACGAACCAAGAGGCAGGGGAGAGCCCCCGTGTGGTGACCGAGGAGGACGGTGGGGTGGCGCCTTCCCACGCCTCGCGCCGCGATTTTCTCACGCGCGCCGGGGTCGGACTCGGCGCGCTCTCGCTCGCGGGTGGGGCCGTGGGACTGCCGCTGCTCGATGCGCGCGCGCAGGCGCCGGTCGACCGTGGGCAGACCACTCCGGGCAGTGGCACCGGGCCCGGCGCGCAGCCGCCCGAGGTGAAGTTTCCGCCGACGGAGAAGCCCACCGAACGCAAGGAGAGCGGCGCGCCCAACCCGCTCCCCCCCGATCAACGCGTCGGCTACTGCGTCATCGGACTCGGCCGCATCGCGCTCACCGAAATGATTCCCGGGATGGAGCAGAGCAAGCGCTCCCGCCTCGTCGCCGTGATGACGGGCGATCCGAACAAGGGACGGGCGATCGCGCAGCAGTACGGCCTCGATCCGCGCCGCGTCTACGGCTACAACGAGTGGGACCGTCTGCGCGACGACCGGGGCGTGGAGGCCGTGTACGTCGCGACGCCTAACGCGGTGCACGCGGACCAGGTGGTGCGCGCGGCGGGTGCGGGCAAGCACGTGCTCTGCGAGAAGCCGATGGCGACCAACGTGGCCGACGCCGAGCGCATGGTGCGGGCGTGCGCGGCCGCGGGGCGCAAGTTGATGGTCGCCTACCGTATCCAGTACGAGCCGCACAACCGCGCCGCGATGCGGATGGTGCGCGACTCGGGGCCGGGCCGCGGACCGTTAGGCAAGATCACGCTCATCGAGATGGCGAACGGGCAGGCGCAGGGCGATCCGACGCAGTGGCGGCAGAAACGTGCGCTCTCCGGCGGTGGCTCGCTTCCCGGACGTCGGGATCTACTGCTTCAACACGGCGCGCTTCCTCACCGGGGAGGAGCCGATCGAGATCCGCGCCCAGCTCACCCAGCCGACCGGCGACCCGCGATTCGCGGAGGTCGAGGAATCGGTGTTCTGGCAGATGCGCTTTCCGTCGGGCACGGTCGCCAACTGTTCGACGAGCTACGCGATCCACCAGTCGCGCCGCTACCGCGTGAACGGCGAGGATGGCTGGGTCGAGGTCGATCCGGCGTTCGCGTACGAGGGGTTGCGCATGCGGCAGGCGCGGGCCGAGGGCAGTTCGGAGAACGTGACCGAGCGGCAGATGGGGCAGAAGAGCCAGTTCATGCGCGAGGTCGATCACTTCTCGCAGTGCGTGCGCGAGAACCGGCAGCCGTACACGCCCGGTGAGGAAGGCGTGCAGGACCACCGGATTCAGGCCGCGATCTACGAGGCGGCGCGGACGGGGCGGCCGGTGACGTTGGCAGCCGTGGCGGGAAAGGATGCGTTCCGCGGGCCGCCGCCGCAGGAGGAGATGGCGTAGAGGTCGGCGCTGGGCTGCGGTTCCCGATTCGCTTTCGTCGCGCGGGACGGTGGGGCCGGGAACGGTAGAGCCGGACGAAGGGACCGGGTGGACGATGACGCCCCGGGGACGAAGGGACCGGGGACGAAGCTGCGCGGGGACGAAAGGACAGGGGACGAAGGTGCTCGGTGCAGGGACGGGTCTGACGTGATGGACCCGCACGGCACCGAGCCGTTTCGTGCCCGGCTGGTCCGGCTCCGGTCCGTTCGTCCCCGGCGGCTTCGTCCCCGGGGCGTCATCGTACCCGCGGCCGTTTCGTCCGGCTCTACCGTTCCCGGCCCCACCACCCTCGAAGGAGCACTTCGACCGTCCCTCCCCTGTTGCGTTAGGCAGCTCCCGGCCGGAACGTCTCGGTAACGGCCGTCCGAAACCGCGTGTCCGCCCCACCTACGAGCGGCTCACCGTGTCCAAACACCGCGGCCTCGAACGTCAGCCCCGCCAACCGCTCGATGGTCGCCACGCCCTCGGCCAGATCCTCGTAGCCGAGGCTCCACCCCAGCCCCCCGCGGTTGCCTAACGCATCGGCGGCGACGAGAACACCGCCGTGCTGCGGCCAGAGCAGCGCGACCTGCCCGGCCGCATGCCCTGGCGCGGTGACCACCCGGATCCCACCCGCGATCGGCAGTTCGTCACCATCTGCGAGGAACTGATCCGTCGCACACGGCGGCATCCGGCGCTCGCTCGCGTTCATGCCCGCCACGAACGCCGCCGACTCGGCCGTCGGCGCGGCGTGCATGGTGCGCGCGCCGCGCCCCTCCGCGACCATCGCGGCGTCCTCGGGGTGCATCAGCACCGTCGCGCCCGTCGCGCGCTTCAGTTCGGCCAGACTGCCCGTGTGATCCACGTGCAGGTGCGTCGCGACGATCCAGCGCACGTCCTCCGATCGCCGCCCGAGGGCAGCGACCGCACCGAGGATGGCCGGCGCGCTCCCCGGGAGCCCCGTGTCGATCAGGGCAAGCGGCGCGTCGGGCGCGTCGTCGTCGGCCAGCAAGTACGCATTGACGATCCCGAGCGGGAGGGCCCAGAGCCCCGGCACCACCGGTGCCGGGGTGACCTGCTGCGGGATGGGCGGCATACCACTCATCGCGCCGCCCTCGGTCGCGCTCGCCGACGCGCGCTCACGCGCGCACCGACGCGGCCGCCGGCAGCGGCTGCTTGGGCGCGAGCGGGCGCGGCTGCGGCTGCGGCATCGGCGTGCCACCGCGATCGTCGCCGCCGTCGAACGGCCCGCGGCGCGCGTCCTCACCAGTCCGCGCCACGGTACCCTTCGCCTTGCGGTGCGCGAGGCGCTGCTGCAGCGCGTCGAAGTACGTGTAGAGCACCGGTGTCACGTACAGGGTGACGATCTGCGAGAAGAACAATCCGCCGACCACTGCGACGCCTAACGGCTGCCGGCTCTTCGCCCCCGCGCCGAGCCCGAGCGCGATCGGCAGCGTGCCGACGAGCGCGGCCACCGTGGTCATCGTGATCGGCCGGAAGCGCACCATGCACGCCTCGAAGATCGACTCCTTCGGTTCGAGGTTGCGCGTCCGCTCCGCCTCGACCGCGAAGTCCACCATCATGATCGCGTTCTTCTTCACGAGGCCGATGAGGAGCACGAGGCCGATGAAGGCGTAGATCGACAGCTCCTGCTGGAAGATGAACAGCGCGAGCAGCGCGCCGAACACCGCGAACGGCAACCCCGAGAGAATCGTGATCGGGTGGATGAAGCTCTCGTAGAGCACGCCGAGGATGCCGTAGATGACGAGGATCGCGATGACCAGCAGCGCGGCGAGTCCGGCCTGGCTCGACTGGAACGCCTGCGCCGTACCGCCGAAGCTCGTCACGATGCCCGCCGTGGGCGGGAACACCTGCCGCGCCTCGTCCTCGATCGTCTTCGTCGCCTGGCCTAACGACACACCCTCGCGCAGGTTGAACGACACGGTCACCGAGGGCACCTGCCCCGAGTGGTTCACCGCGAGCGGACCGACGGTATTCTGCACCGTGGTCACCGCCGACAGCGGAACGAGCGCCCCCGTGTTGCTCTTCACGTAGAGCAGCCCGAGCGCGCTCGGATCGCGCTGAGCGGCCGGATCGACCTCGAGAATCACCCAGTACTGATTGGTCGCCGTGTAGATGGTCGACACCTGCCGCGCGCCGTATGCGTCGTAGAGCGTCTGCTCGATCGCCGTGGCACTGACGCCAAGCGCGCCCGCGCGGTCGCGGTCGATGCTGAGCTGCGCCGTCGGATTGGAGAGCTGCAGGTCGCTCGTCACGTCGGAGAGCTGCGTCGAGTTGCGGAGCCGCGCCTGCAGCACGTTCGCGCCGCTGTAGAGCGCGTTCAGATCGGTGCCCTGCATCGTGAACTGATACAGCGCCTTCGACTGCCGCCCGCCGATCTGGATGGTCGGGGGATTGCTGACGAAGGTCTGGAGCCCGGGGACCTTGTTGAGCTTCTGCGTCAGCTCGCGTGCGACCGCGTCGGCGTCGAGCGCGCGATCGTGTGGCGACTTGAGCCGGATGGTGATGTTCCCCTGGTTCGCCTGGCCGCGCCCGCCGCCTACCGAGCTGACGAACGCCGAGACGTTCGGATCCTTGTCGACGATCGCCGCCGCTTGCTGCTGGTGGCGCACCATGTCCTCGTAGCTCGTGCCCTGCGCGGCCTCGGTCGTCGCGCGCAGGAAGCTCGTGTCGTCGCTCGGCAGGAAGCCGGTCGGGACCGCCTTGAAGAGGAAGTAGGTGCCGACGAGCACCAACACCGAGCCCACGACGCACCACCGGGCGGTGGTCCATCGTCCACCGCAGCGTGCGCTCGTAGAACCGGTGCGTGGCTTCGTACCCGCGCTCGAACAGGTCGAGCGCGGGGCGCAGCAGCCGCGGCGCCTCGTCGTGCAGCGAGTCGTGGTGCTCGGCTCGGCGCTGCGCGGTCGAGCGCTCCGACGGCGCCGTGCGCCGTCTCGCCCGTCTTCGGGTCGGCGACGCGCTCGCCTTCCGCGCCCGCCGCTTCGGGCGCGGCGTTCTTGAGGAAGCGCGACGCGAGCATCGGCGTGATCGTCAGCGACACGACGCCCGACACGAGAATCGAGATCGCGATCGTCACCGAGAACTCGCGGAACAGCCGCCCGACGATCCCGCCCATGAAGAGCAGCGGGAGGAACACCGCCGAGAGCGACAGCGTCATCGAGAGCACGGTGAACGCGACCTCCTGCGACCCCTCGAAGGCGGCCGTCATCGCGTCCTTCCCCATCTCGCGGTGTCGCACGATGTTCTCGAGCACCACGATCGCGTCGTCGACGACGAAGCCCACGGCGAGCGTGAGCGCCATCAGCGACAGGTTGTCGAGCGAGTAGCCGAGCGCCTGCATGACGCCGAACGTGCCGCAGATCGACAGCGGCAACGCGAGCGCCGGGATCGCCGTCGCGCGAGGCGATCGCAGGAAGAGGAACACGACGAGCACGACGAGGAAGAGCGTCAGCAGCAGCGTCAGCTCGACGTCGCGCACGCTCTCGCGGATCGTCTGCGAGCGGTCGTAGAGCGGCTCGATCATCACGCCGCCCGGCAGGTTGGCGGTCAGCTTGGGCAGGATCGCCTTGACCGCGTCGGCCACCTCGACCGTGTTGGTGCCCGGCTGCCGCTGGATGGCGAGCGAGATCGACCGCCGGATGGGCAACCCGCTATCGGGCGCGGCGAACCACGAGGCCGTCTTGTCGTCCTGCACCGAGTCGACCACGCGCGCGACGTCGGAGAGGCGCACCGGCGCACCGTTGCGATAGGTCACGACGAGGCCACCGAAGTCGGCGGCCTTCATCAGCTGTCCGCTCGCCTGCACCGTGTACGCCCGGTTGGGTCCGTACAGCGTACCGCTGGGCAGGTTGGGGCTCTGCGCCGACACGGCCTGCGCCACGTCGCTCGTGCCGAGCTTGAGCTGGTACAGGCGGCGCGGGTCCATGCGGATCCGCACGGCGCGCTTCTGCGAGCCGTAGACCTGCACCTGCGCCACGCCGTTGACCGTCGAGATCTGTTGCGCGAGCTGCGTCTGCGCGATCTCGTCGAGCTGCGACAGCGGAACGGTCGTCGACGAGAGGGTGACGAAGAGGATCGGCGAGTTGGCCGGGTTCACCTTCTGGTAGCTCGGCGGGATGATCCCCTGCGGCAGCGTGCGCAGCGTGGCGCTGATCGCCGCCTGCACGTCCTGCGCGGCCGCGTCGACGTCGCGCTCGAGCGAGAACTGGATGGTGATCGACGTCGAGCCGAGCTGGCTCGTCGACGTCATGTTGTCGATGCCCGCGATGGTCGAGAACTGCTTCTCGAGCGGCGTGGCCACGGACGAGGCCATCGTTTCCGGACTCGCGCCCGGCAGCGAGGCATTGACCGTGACCGTGGGATAGTCGACGTTAGGCAGATCGCTCACCGGCAGCGAGCGCCACGCGAACACACCCGCCGCGAGGAGCGCGAGCAGGAAGAGCGTGGTCATCACCGGCCGCTTGATGAACGGAGCGACGAAGTTCATGTGAAAGTCCTTGTGGGTTCGTCGGTCAGTTCGTGGCCGCGGCGGCGACCTGCGGATCCTTCGATGCGGGCGCGCCCGAGGTCGGCACCGCGGGCGGCGTCGCGCCCGGCATGGCGATCGGCACCGTCCGCGCGATCTTCATCGCGGCGCCCGGGAAGAGGCGCGACTGCCCGTCGACGACCACCCGGTCACCCACGGCCAGCCCCTTCGCGATCACGGCGAGTTCGCCCGCGGTGCGATCGACGGTGACCGGGACCTGGCGCGCCTTCCCCTGCGCGTCCGGCGCGAACACGTACGAGCCCTGCGGACCCTGCTGCACCGCGATGCTCGGAACGAGGATCGCGTTCGAGGTCTCGCCAAGTGAGAGCGTGACGGGGAGGAACGCGCCGGGAAAGAGCCGGCGATCGGTGTTGGCGAAGCGCGCCTTGAGCGTCACCGACCCGCTCACCGTGTCGATCGCGTTGTCGATGAAGTCGACCGTGCCGTGCTCGACGGCGCCGCTCACCGCGGTACCCTGCACGACCACGTCGAGCTTGCGCCCGCGGCGCTGAAGCTCGCGCACCTGCGGCAGCACACGGTCGGTCACCGGGAAGCGCACGAGCACCGGCGCGACCGAGTTGATGGTCACGAGCGGCACCGTGTTGGGCGCGCGCACCTGGTTGCCGAGCCGAACGTTGAGGTTGCCGGTCTTGCCGCTGATGGGCGCGCGGATGGTGGTGTAGCTGAGGTTCACGCGCGCGGCGTCGACCTGCGCCTGGTCGGAGGCGATGGTCGCGCCGATCGCGTTGGCGGTGGCCGCCTGCTGCTGCGCCTGCGACTGCGTCACGTAGCCCTGGCTGACGAGCGATGCGTACCGCGCGGCGTCGGCGCGTGAGGCCACCGCGGTCGCGCGGTCACGCGCGAGCACGGCCTCGGCCTGCGCGAGCGCCGCCTGGTACGGCCGCGGGTCGATGACGAAGAGCACCTGCCCCGCGCGCACCTCGTCGCCCTCGTTGAAGCGCACGGCGGTGATCTCACCGGTGGCCTGCGGTTGGATGGCGACGGTCTGCAGGGGCTCGACGGTGCCGTTGGTCGCGAAGGTGAGTGGCACGCTGCCGGTCACCGCGGCGGCGACCGCGACGGGGATGGTCGGGGCCGGCCGGGGCGGCGGGTCCTTGTGGCACGCGCCTGCGGCGAGCAGGAGCAGCGAACCACGCACGAACGAACGAAGGCGCATCACCGGGACAGGTCGGAAGTCGAAAGCGGAGTCGAGGCGGGCACCGCCGGGGCGGCGACCGCCGGCAGTTCGCCGCGCAGGCCGAGGATGCCGGCGTTCCGCGAGAGTTGAGCGAGCGAGGTGGCCCAGGACCAGCGCGCCTGCGCGAGCTGGGAGCGAGCGGTGGCGAGCGTGGTCTGCGCGTTCAGCAGGTCGACGATGGTGCCGACGCCCGCCTGATAACGCCCAGTGGCCACCTCCGCGTTGCGTTGCGCCGTGGCGAGCAACGATTCGTTGGCCGACAGGCGGTCCGCGCTCTCCTTCAACACCTCGGCGGCGCTGATCACCTGGTTGACGGCCTGTGTGGTCGCTGCGTCGGCCCGGGCGCGTGCGGCGTCGGCGCTGGCGTTGGCGGCCTGCAGCGTGGCACGGCGCGCGCCCGCGTCGAAGAGCGGGACCGACAGGCCGACCTGCACGTTGTAGGTCAGCCCGTTGATGTTCTGCACGCCGCCGTAGATCTGGTTGTAACCCGAGGTCCCCGTGAGGGTCACCGCCGGGAGAAGCGCCGAGCGCGCCACGCGCACCTGCTGTTGCGCGGCGAGCGCCTGGTCGCGCGTGGCGTCGACGTCGGGGCGCGTGCGCACCGCGTGGGCGACGAGCGTGTCGACGCGCGCGGTGAGCAATGCGGTGACCTGCGTGGCCGCCGCACCGGTGGGCGCGCGCTCGGCCGCGACCGTGAACGGCACGTCGGAGCGCGCGTTGATGATCGTCGCGAGCGTGTCGCGCGAGGTCGAGAAGCTCTGCCGGGCGTTGAGCAGCGTGACCCGCGCCTGCGCCAGCGCGGTCGCCGTCTGCAGCGTGTCGGCGACCGTGGCGAGCCCGGCGCGGAAGAGCGCGACCGAGGCGTCGCGGCTGGCCGTCGCGGTGCGCACGTTCTGCTCGGACGCGTCGACCACGTCGCGCGCGCTCTGATAGCCGAAGTACGCCTGCTCGGCCTGCAGCAGCGTGGTGACGATCGTGGCGTCGAGCGTCGCGCCCGCGGCGTTGGCCGTCTCGCGCGCCTGCCCGATCGTCCCCGAGCGGCCGCCGAAATCGAAGAGCAGGAAGCTGAGCCCGACGGCGGGCGTGAACGACGTGCGCTGCGAGATGGCGGTCCCCGACACCGGCACCGAAACCCCGGTGCCGCCGACGGTCGTCCCGCCGGTGCCGGTTCCGGTCCCGTCGTCCCACCGGTGCGCTTCCCGTGCCGGTCGTTCCGCCGGTGCCCCCCCCGGTCGTCGTTCCGCCGGTGGTCACCACGCTGCCGCCGCCGGACACACCGAGCGTCTGCGAGCGGGTGATGCCCGGATTGAAGGTGAGGACGGGGAAGGTGGCCGCGCGCGCAGAGAGGAACTGCGCCCGCGTCGCGGTGGCGTTGGCGAATGCGGCCGTGGTCGACGGGTTGGCGCGGAGCGCCGCGTCGAGCACGTCGGCGAGGTTGAGCGCACGCCCGGCGAGGCCGGCCGGCGTGGCGGGAGCACCCGGCGCGCGTCCACCGGCCTGCGCGGGGATCCCTGGCACGACCTCGGTCTGCGCGGGCACACGCTGCGGAAAGAGCGGCTGCGGCCCGATCACGCGCGCGGCCGTGCTCGGCGCGCCGATGGGCGCCTTGCTGTCGAGCGGCGGTACGGGCAGCGGACCGGCGGGCGGGTCCTCGGTCGTGCGCGTCGGCACGCCCGCGGTCGCGGGCATGGGTGGCGCGCCCGCCGCGTTCGGGACGGTGGCCACCGGCGTCGCGGGCACCTGCTGGGCGGCGGCGACCGCGGGCCGCGTCGCCTGCGCGCCGATCAGGAGGGCGAGCAGCACCGACGCCCGGCGCGCCACTCGGCGCATCCCGAGACGTGGCAAACCGGCAGCAATCTCCCCTGCCTCATGCGCGGTCGCTTGCACGCTCGCGTCACGCGGCGCGAGACCGTCGAAGACGAGCGACACGAGCATCCCGGCGAGGCTGTCTGCCGTCGTGCCGGCGTCGATCAGGTCGGCATAGTCGCCGCGAAAGACCGCCGCGAGGTGGCGCGCGATGACGAGGGTCGGCACGTCGCTGCGACAGTCGCCCTCCGCCTTCGCCTGATCGACCAGCGCACCCACGCGGTCCCAGAACGCGCGCCGCGCGCTGCCGACCTCGGGGGAGCCGTCGACCGCGCGCGGCAGTTCGACACGCGTCGCCCAGCCGCCGGTGCGGCGCGCGAGCCCCGCGCGCAACACGCGCTCGAGCTGCGGACGTGCCCGCTCGCCGCCCGCGACGGCCTGCTCGGCGCAGACGATGTCGTCCATCGCGTGCCCGAGGCGGCGGAGCGTCACGGCGACGGCCACGGCGTCCTTCGACGGAAAGTGCTGGTAGAGGGTCGGCTTGGAGATCCCGACGTGCGCGGCGATCTCGTCCATGCTCGTCGCGGCGTACCCGCGTTCGGCGAGGAGGTCGGCGGCCGCGTCGAGGATCGCGGCCTCGCGCATCCGGCGCTGCCGCTCCTGCCACGGCACGGCATCAGCACGCCCTTCCGGGCGAGAAACATCCATCAATCGAAAATCCTGACCTGGCGATCGTGTGAGAAGCGCGCGGGCTCGTCGAGCCCACGCCGCGAAACAGCGGTGGCCGACCCACGAGTCGCCAGAGTTGGCGACCGCGTTCGGCCATCTTACTCACGGGTAAACGGACGACGGGCGCGGAACGTTGCGTCGCGCGCCCGCTCGACGTTCGTTCCCGGCATGCCGCCCTATGCCTCGCTCCTGCTCGACGTCGATTCGACGCTCACCGCGGTCGAAGGAATCGACTGGCTCGCCGCACGACGCGGGCCCGAAATCGCGGCGGCGGTAGCCGAATCGACGGAGCGGGCCATGCGCGGCGACCTCGCCCTCGACGCCGTCTACGGGGACCGCCTCGCCCGCGTGCGCCCCACGCGCGCCGATTGCGCCGCGCTCGCCGAGGCCTACGCGGCCGCGCTCGCGCCCGGTGCGGCCGAGGCGCTCGCTGCGCTGCGCGCGGCCGGCGTCCGCATCGCCCTCGTCAGCGGCGGGCTGCGCCAGGCCATCCTCCCCCTCGCCCGCACCCTCGGCTTCGCTCCGGACGACGTGCACGCGGTCGACGTCGTGTTCGACATGGGCGGCGCCTACTTCGCCTACGACGCCGGCTCGCCGCTCGCGACGCAGGGCGGGAAAGCCGAGCTCGCTCGGCGCGTGCTGACCGCCTGGGGCGCGTCCGCCCGCCCCGCCCTCGGCTGTGGCGACGGCAGTACCGACCTCGCCCTGCGTGGCCCCGGCGCCTGCGACGCCCTCGCCGCGTTCACCGGCGTCGCCCGGCGCGAGGCTGTCGTGGCCGCCGCCGACCACGTCGTCGATAGCTTCGCCGGCCTGGCCGCGCTCGTCCTCGGGCGCTGACATTCACGCCGGGACGGCAAAGAGCAACGGCAATTTGACAGCAATGAGGGCAGGATGAACGGCAGGATGAGAGCAGGATGACAGCTCGTGCACGATGGTCCATCCCCAGGAGTTCTCATCCTGCTCTTATCCTGCCGTTCATCCTGCCCTCATTGCTGTCAAAAACGCTCTTAAATACACCTTCTGCTCAGCAGAATCCCGCATGACCGCGACCAACGCACCATTCGGTACCTTCTTCCTGCCGGGCCCCACCGAGGTCCGCCCCGCCGTGCTCGCGGCCATGCTCCAGCCGATGATCCCGCACCGGGGCGCCCACTTCGAGGCGCTGTATGCACGCTGCGACGCGGGGCTCAGGCGCGTGTTTCGGACGGAGCGCCCGGTCTATCTCTCGTCGTCGTCGGCGACGGGGCTCATGGAAGGCGCGGTGCGTGCCGCGCCGCCTGGGGCGATTCTCGCCGTCGTCACCGGCGCGTTCTCCGAGCGCTTCGCGGACATCGCGCGCGCGTGCGGGCGTACGGTGCAGGTGCTCGACGTCGAGTGGGGACGGGCGGCCGATCCGGATGACGTGGCGCGCGCGCTCGACGCCGGGGCGCCTGACGGTGGCCGCTTTTCCGCCGTCACCGTCGTTCACTCCGAGACCTCGACCGGTGCGCTCACCGACGTCCGCGCCGTCGCGGCGGTGGCCCGTGCGCGCGGTGCCGCCTGCCTCGTCGACAGCGTCACCGGCCTGGGCGGCGCCGAACTGCACACCGACGCGTGGCAGCTCGATTTCGTGCTCACCGGTTCCCAAAAAGCGCTCGCCCTGCCACCGGGGCTCGCCTTCGGCGTCGCCTCGGCCGAGTTCATTGCAGCGGCCGCTGCGCACCCGGCCGCCGAGGCGGCGCGTGGGCGGTATCTCGACCTCGCCGAGTTCGAGGCGTACGCGCCCAAGCACCAGACGCCCAATACCCCGGCGCTCTCGCTCTTTTATGCGCTCGACGCGCAGCTCGCGGCGATGGACAGCTGCGAACCCATCGAGGCGCGTTGGGCACGGCACACCGCGATGGCCGAGCAGATGTGGGCGTGGGTGGACGCGCGCGCCGCGCGGTACGGGATCGGCGTGCTCGCGCCACCTGGCGAGCGCTCGCCGACGGTGACCGCGGTAACGCTTCCCGCGTGGGCTCGAGAGCGGCGCCGTCGTGCGCGCCGTCGCCGAGCGCGGCTACGTCATCGGCGCGGGCTACGGCCGGTTGAAGGTGACGACGTTCCGCGTCGGCCACATGGGCGACCACACGCCCGCCACGCTCGCTGGCTGCCTGGCTGCGTGCGACGACGCCCTCGCGGCCCTGACCGCCCGCTGACCATTTCACGGCGCGCGGGGTAGGCAGCAGGTGCGAACGCTCCGCGCGGCCCCGCGCTCCCAGTACGAGATCGTCGCGCTCGCCACCTCGGCCGGCGGGCTGGCGGCGCTTCGCGCCGTGCTGAGTGTGCTCCCGGCGGACTTCGCGGCCGCCGTGCTCGTCATGCAGCACCTCGGGCGGTACGGGTCGGCCCTCGTCGACATCCTCGCCGCGCACACGCGGCTGCCCGTGCGCTGGGTGACCGAGGGGACGCACCTCGTGCCGGGGGGCGTGTGGGTGTGTCCGCCGCAACGCATGGTCGACGTCGGGCCCGACAATCGGTGCACGTTGCGTGCGGGCGTGCATCGCGCGACCGCGCGTCCGATCGACGCGCTCTTTGGGAGCCTCGCGGAACATGGCGGGACGCGGGTGATCGCCGTGGTCCTGACCGGGCTCGGGTACGACGGGGCGGAGGGCGTGCGAGCGCTCGGGCGGGATGGTGCGACGGTGCTCGCGCAGTCGGAGGCGTCGGCGGAGTACGCCGCGATGCCGCGGGCGGCACTGGCGACAGGTGCCGTCGACCTCATTCTTCCGCTCGACGAGATCGGGCCGACGCTCGTGCGGGTGGTCGCGGGCGAGGTGCTGCCACGGTCCAGCGCCGAGCGTGACGCGCGTGCGGCACTGTTCCGCGGCCACGGGGCAGTCGTGGTCGGACCGCTGCTGGCCGACGCCGACTGGGAGGTGACCCCGTTAGGCCCCGTCATGGCGTGGCCGCCCGCGCTGTGTGCCGCGCTCCGCATCGCTCTCGCATCGCACATCCCGGTGCTGGTGCACTGGGGTCTCGATCTGGTCACGTTCTACAACGATGCCGCCCTCGCGCTCGGCCAGCGCGTTGGGCACGCGGGCGCGCTCGGGGCGTCGGCCGGCGCGTCGCCGACCGGTCTCCCCACGATTGGCCGGCTACGCGACGTGCTGCGAACCGGGGCGTCGGAATTCGGCACGGATCAGCATCTGGGTGACGGCGGCCCGACGCACGGGCGCGACGTGGCCGTCGCCGTGTCGTGTAGCGCGATCCTCGATCCCGCGGCCGCGCGAGGCATCGGCGGCGTGCTCACGTTGGCGACCGAGTCTGTGCTGCGCGTCATCGCGCGCCCCATCTCCGTCATCTCGCGCTCTTGACGCCTGTTGGTCGGGGGGGTACGATCGCGTAGCAGTTTGGGAACAACTGTTCCGGCGCTCGCCGGTCGCGTTTCCGTCGATCCCTCCCCCGCCAGCCCCTCTGGCCATGAGCGACCTCCAGCCCAACTCCCCTACGGGCGCGCATGCCCCCGTCGAGCTCGAGGCGGGTCGCTTTCCAGCAGTCCCGGACGGCGTGACGGCGCTGACTTCGGCGGTGCACGATTCGGCGGTGCGGGCCGCGGTCGCGCTCGGACGCGTGCACGCGGTGGCGCGCATTCCCGCCCTGCTCGACGTGCGCGACCCGCTGACCCTGGAGCTGACCGTGGCTCGCGACGCGCTGTGCGACGCGGTGGGGGCCCTGGCCGCGTGCCTGCGCCGGGACGGGCTTCCGCCGCAGCGCATGCTGGTGCTCGTCAAGGACGCGGTGCGGACGGTGTCGCCGCTGCCCGCCGAGGCGCTCGCCGCGCGCGAGATCATGAGCGATGCCGTGCGGTGCGGCATCGCGGCGTACTACGCCGTGGCGTGACGGCGCGTGGGGGGCGTCTGCCGAGGCCGTCAGGCCTCGGCAGACGCCCCCAGCACGCGGATCGCGCCTGAGCCGTCGGCGCCTGAGCCGTCGACGCCTGAGCCGTCGACGCCTGAGCCGTCGACGCCTGAGCCGTCGACGCCTGAGCCGTCGACGCCTGAGCCGTCGGCGCCTGAGCCGTCGACGCCTGAGCCGTCGGCGCCTGAGCCGTCGGCGCCTGAGCCGTCGGCGCCTGAGCCGTCGACGCCTGAGCCGTCGACGCTCTGCGCCGGCGCGCCGGCGAGATCTTCCATGAGGACGAGCACGCCGTGTGGTTCGAGCTCGCCGCGCGTGAGCAGCGCCCGCGCCGTCACGCGGCACTGGATCGCTCGCCCGCGCCGGTTGGTCGCCGCGACGACCAGCTCCTCACCATTGTCGGTGCCCGCGAGACACGCGCGGATCATTTCGCTGAGACCCGCGACCGGCAGTCCGATGTCGAGGGTCAGGAACCGCGTCCCGATCACCTCGTCGGCCCGCACGCCCCACTGATCCGCGGCGCGGTTACTCCACCCCAGCACGCGCAGGTCGCGGTCGAGCACCGCCACGCCCGCCCGCAGACTCGCGAACACCGACTCGAGGAACGCGTTGAGCCGGTTCAACTCCTCGCTGCGCAGGCGCAGCTCGTCGTTGATCGTCTGCAGCTCCTCGTTCGTGCTCTGGAGCTCCTCGTTCATCGTTTCGAGCTCCTCGTTCGTGCTCTGGAGCTCCTCGTTCGTCGTCTCCAGCTCCTCGACCGTGGAGTGCAGCTCCTCGTTCGTGGTCTCGAGTTCCTCGTTCGTGCTCTGCAACTCCTGGTAGGCGGACTCCAGCTCGGCCTGCGCCTCCTGCACCTGCTGCTGCAGCTGCTTGTGGCGCGTCACCTCGGAGAAGGTCGCACTGACGCCCGCGCCCGTCGGCGGCGTCGTGGACCCGAACTCGGTCGGTGCGAGCAGCGGAGCGACGCGGATGTCGAACCAGCGCAGTTCGCCGCCCGGCGCGCGCCACGGCACGTCGCCATTGACCACCGGCCGCCCTTCGCTCAGCGCCTGGTCGATGAGCGACCGCAGCTCGAAGGGGCGGTACGACACCTCCAGATCCTGCAGCGGACGGCCGATGTCGGCGGCCCCGAGCTGGAAGAGCGCGCGCGCTCTCTCGTTGATGGCGAGCACGCGCCCCGTGCGGTCGATCGCGAGCTGGGCGACTGGCGCAGCGTCGAAGGCCGCGTCGCGCAGCTCGCCGTCGACGTTGCGGGTGCCCGGCGCGAGTCGCGAGCGCCAGCCGTAGCTGTTCGCTGCCACGGCATCGCCCGCCATACCGCGATAACGAGGGGCCTTCATGAACACACGACGCTTGAGGTCGACGGGGACGAACAGGCTCGTGTGCGTCAGCAGCGTCTCGGCCCGGCCGAGCACGAGTACGCCCCCCTCGTTGAGCGCGAACTGGAAGCGCGCGAGGATGCGCGCCTGCGTCGGCGCGTCGAAGTACATGAGCGTGTTGCGACACGTCAGCAGGTCGATGCGCGAGATAGGCGCGTCCTGCATCAAATCGTTGCGCCCGAAAATCAGCAGGCGGCGCAGATCCTTGCGGAACGTGAGGCGCTGGCCGTCGCGCTCGAAGTACCGCTCGACGAGCTCCGCCGGCATGGCGGCCACGTCGCGATCCTGATAGACGCCCTGCCGTGCCGTCGCGAGCGCGTCGTCGTCGAGGTCGGTGCCGTACAGCTTGACGCGCTCACGGAACTGCGTCTCGCCTAACGCCTCGGCGAGGACGATCGCGAGCGTGTACGCTTCCTGCCCGGTCGCGCATCCGGCGCACCACACGCGGATCGGGTCCGATGGCCCGCGCGCGGCGAGGATCTGTGGGACGACATCGGTGCGCAGGTACTCCCACAACGCCTCGTCGCGGAAGAACGCCGTGACGTTGATGAGGATCGTGTTGAACAGCTCGGCAAACTCGCCGGGATGAGCTTCGAGGTAGGCCTGGTACTCGGGATACGTCTCCGCACCAACGGCGCGCATGCGCTTGGTGATACGGCGCGCGAGCCCTGCACGCTTGTAGCCGCTGAACTCGAAGTTCCGGACGGCACGCATGTAGGCCAGCAGTACGTCGAACTCAGGGCCAGGATCTGGCGATAATGGCACGGCGTTGATGGCGACTCCTTAATACCGCTTATACCGCGTCGACGTGACCCGGCATCTCGTTGAGCACTTCGCGCAGCACGGTCCCGCGCTGCTCCAGAAATTCCGCGCGCTCGCGGAACGTTTCCGCTGTCTGTGTACGGCCCTGCGCGCGCGCGCGTTCGCACACGCGTGCCGCGAGCGCCGCGCTCTCCTCGAGCGCGGTGAGCGCCGTCCAGAGCGCGTCCTCGACCGCCCGCGCCTTGTTGTCGACGAGCCCCTGATCGGTGTACGCATGGCCCACGCGGCAGCGGTAGCGCACGAGCACCCCATCGCGCAGCTCCCAGAGCGCGCCGTGGCACTCCGGGCAGGTGAACGCGGACAGCGTGCCGCCGAGCGACTCGTTGATGCGCGCCCCCCCATCGACGATGCCGATCCCGGTCGCGATGTCGGCCACGCGCTCGACCGGGCGATCGCGCCGCGGGGGCGGTGCCACCGCCGCTGGTGCCGGCGTCGTCGGCGGTGTAGCTCCGTCCGACGGCGGCAAAGCGGCCGCGCCGTTCGCGTTCGCGCCGTTCGCGGTCGAATGGTCCAAGGGCGTCCCGTTCGACGGTGACTCGTTGTCCGACGTCATTGGCAGCACCTGGGGATGCGGCGGTACGAACGGCGGCGAGCCGCCCGGCGGCGCCAGGGTGGCGAGCAGCACGCCGATGTCGGCGGCTCGCAGTACGTGGTGGACGGGTGTATTCGCGATCGCGCTCTGCGGCATGCCGGGAAAGTCCGCCTCGGTCGGGTCCTGCACGACGGCGACCCCCCCACGTTGCGTGATGGCGAGCAGCCCGCGCGTGCCATCATCGAGATTGCCCGTGAGGACCACGCCCACCACGCGCGGTCCGTAGGCGACGGCCGCCGACCGAAACAGCGGATCGACCGCGGGCCGATGGCCGTTCTCGCGCGGGCCCGGCGACACGCACACCCGCCCGGGCTCGAGGAGCAGGTGCGCGTTGGGCGGCGCGACGTACACGGTCCCGCCCTCGACGGGCGCGCCGTCGACCGCAGTCACGCAGCGCAGCCGCGACGCCCGACGCAGAATGGTCGGCAGCACACTCGGCACGCTGGGCGGGATGTGCAGCACGACGAAGATCGCGCCCGGGTAATCGGCCGGCAGCGAGGCGATCACGGATTTCAGCACCTCGACACCGCCCGCCGACGCACCGATCACGACGACGTCATGTGACGCGGCGCCGTCTGCGTGGGAAGACACGGGTTGAGGGCTGGCGCCAGGGCTCGCGACGCTCGAAGTTGTATTGGCACCCATATGGCGTAAGACTACAATCTGGCTCGCGCGTACGCACCTAAAGGTTTGGTCACGAGAGGTAGCAAATGACCGCCAACGTCGACTTTGTGGGCTTCACGGACGAGTTCCGAGAGCGTCGGCGACGGGCGGAGTCGCTGTCGGCGCCGCTACTGCGCGCGCTCGGGAGCGTCGCGCGCGACCCGGCCGCTGCTGAGCCCGCCACGCGCGCGGCCGTGCACGCCACGTCCGACCTGCTCTCGGGCACGCTCGCGGACCTTGGCCTGGCCGAGGAGGAGCTTCGGGCGCAGAACGAGGCGCTGTTCGCGGCCCGCACGGAGTTGGAGCACGACCAGCAGGTCTACCGCGACCTGTTCGACCTCGCGCCCACCGCGGCGCTCGTGACGGCGGAGGGTGGCCAGATCCTGCGCATCAACGAGGCGGCGCTCGCCCTCCTCGCGCGCCCCGTCAACGCCGTGATCGGCAAGCCGCTCGCCGCCTACGTTGCACTTCCCGACCGGCCGGCCTTCCGCGCGGCGTTCTACCGGTCGCTGCGCAGCACGCGTGTCGAGACCTGGCCGGTTCGGCTCACGCCCAAGCATGGCGACCCGATCGAGTGTCGGGTTCGCACCCGCGTCATCCGCGCGCCGTATGGTTCTTCCTGCGGAACCCCTGATGGATCGCCCTGTGCTGCGACGGAGGACGGCCGCGCCGTTCCCGCGCTGCAATGGGTGATCACGGAAGAGCTGTCCAACTCCACCGAAGACCTCGTTTGACTGCGACGCCCAACTCCGTTCGTGGGCGCCTCGCGTCCACTCCCCGCGCGCCCCTCGCCCCGCTGACCCCGGAGATCGAGGCCGGCGCGGCCGCGCTCGTCGACGCCGTGCGCGCGGTCGTCCACGCCCTGCGTGGCGCATCCCGCTCCGCCGAGCAACAGCTAGGCGTGCATGGCGCCGAACTGCTCGTCCTGCGCAAGCTCGTCGACACGCCCTGCGCATCGCTCGCCGAACTCGCCACCCGCACGCAGACCGATCCGAGCACGGCCAGTGTGGTCGTGCGCGGGCTCGTCGACCGCGGCCTGCTCACGCGCAGCGTCGCGCCCGACGACCGTCGGCGCACGCCGATCGCGATCACCCCGACGGGCCGTCAGCTGCTGCGGCGCGCTCCCGAGCCGGCGCACGCGCGGGTGGCGCGCGCGGCGGCCCCGCTCGACGCGACCGAGTTGCACGAGATCGCGCGCCAGCTGGACGCCGTCGCGGGCCGCCTCGCCGTCGACCGTGAGGAGATGGCGGGCGATCTGGCGGGCGACGGTGGATCCGAAGGGCTCGAGTAGAGCGGACACTGTTCTTCCGGATGCGGCGCGCGCGCGGCGGCAGGAGTCGCTCGCGCGCGCCGACCGCGCCTGTGTCACCAGCCGACAGCTGTGCGATCGCGCCAGCCGCGAGGTGGTCCGCGCCCGCGAACTGCGTACCCTGTCGCCTGCGCCGCGGGCGTGACGCCCGCAGGCCCCTGGCGCGCCTGGCGCCGGCTATCGGCGTCGAACACGGTGCCGCGGTGGGTGCGTGAGCAGTTCGGGACGCCGGCGCTGCGCGTGATCCCGTCACACGGGATGTGCCCGGCGTGTGGACGCCGATACCTGTCTCATCTCTGAATGGCGCGCCCCCGCGGCGCGCAATTCTTGCCACGTCCACACGTATGAATGCCGTCCCGCGACCTGCCGCGCCCGCCGTGGCTTCGGATGCCGGGGGCTCCAATCGTGTGGGCTCCAGTCTCGGGGCCTCTGACGTCGGCGGCCGGGCCGACGCCGCACCGCTGTCGGAGCGCCACACGGTGCTGGCGGCGACCGAGCAGGTGATGGAACGCGCGCGCGCGCTCCAGGGCACGCTCCGCCGTGTCGCCGACGCGTATCCCACCGCCGAGGAGCGTGCGGTCCAGCTGATCGACACGACGCTCCGCGATCTCGACGCGGCCGCAGTCGTGGCCTGGCGCATGGTCGCCGACGAGACGGCGCTCGAACTCGCCGGGACGACGCCCTTCGCGGCAGAATTCGCCGCGGCGTGCGATCGGATCGCGCTTGCCGCGGACTGACCCGATGAGCGGGCCGTGCGGACCGGGCGCGTGCTCTTCTGCGGCTCGCGCACTGCGATCGCGGAGCGCTACCCGGCACTCGGTGCGACGGTGGACCGGCTGCGCATCGAGGCGATCGCTGCCGTGCCGGCGCGCCACATGGGACGCGTGCATGGCGTGCTGGCGGTGGGCTGGCAGGAACCGCGGAAGCTGACGTCGACGGAACAGGTACTGCTGCGTATGGCGGCGGGGCGCCTCGCACGGGCACTCGCCCACGCCCGCCTGTACTACGCGGAGCGGGCCGCCCACGACACCGCCGAACGGGCCCGTGCCGCCGAGGCGGACGCGCGTCGCGAGGCCGAGCGCGCGCGCGCCGACGCCGAGCAGTCACGCCGAATCGCCGAAGACGCGAACCGCGCGAAGGACGACTTCCTCGCCGTCGTCTCGCACGAGCTCCGCACGCCGTTGCAGGCGATCCTCGGCTTCTCCGACCTGCTCGACGCCGGGATCGCGGGCCCGCTCGCGCCACGCCAGCACGACTACATCCGCCGCGTGCAGGCCGCGGGCAGTCATCTCCTCGACACCGTCGAGAATCTGCTCGGCTTCGCGCGCGCGCAGGCGGGCAAGGAGGTGGTCGTCGCCGAACGGTTCGATGCGGGGGCGATGATCGCCCAGGTACTCGACATCGCCGCGCCGCTCGCCGCGCGACGCGGGCTGACGCTCACCCACGCCGGCGTCGCCTCGGGCATTCCCGCCGTCAGCGACGAACGCAAGCTGCGTCAGATCATCACCAACCTCGTCGGCAACGCGATCAAGTTCACCGAATCCGGCGGAGTCACGGCCGAGGCGGCGATCGTCGCCGACTCGGCGCGCGGCGACCGGCTGCGCATCAGCGTGCACGACACGGGAATCGGCATCCCCGCCGAGCAGTTAGGCAGCGTGTTCGATCCATTCGTGCAGGTCACGGGCGGACCGAGCAGCAGTCCAACGACCCGGCCCGCGGGTGGAACGGGCCTCGGCCTCAGCATCGCCCGCCAGCTCGCGCGACTGCTCGGCGGGGAGCTGACGGCGACGAGTGTGGTGGGGACGGGGAGTACGTTCGTCGTCGACCTGCCACAGACCTACGTCCCGGCGCGGCCACCCGGCACGCCCGACCTGTAACGTCGCTCGACGCCTAACGTCGCAGGCCGGTTCGCTCGTCAGCCGTCGGCGCTGCGCGCGAGGACCGCGCCGGTCACGGCGTCGAATACGTGGAGGGCGGCCAGGTCGAGGGTGAGCGGCACCACCCCCCCGGGCGCCGGGAGCGGCGTGCCTGGCGCCAGGCGCGCCGTGACGTCCGCCGACCCCCACCGCGCATGGGCCAGCAGCTCGTGGCCTAACGGTTCGACGAGCTCGATCCGCACGGCGAGGGTCGACGCGCCGTCCGCCACGGTGGCCTCCGCCGCGGAGCCATCCCCCGAGGCGGCCACCTGCAGGTGCTCGGGACGGATGCCGAGCAGCAGGTCGCGCCCCACGGCCGCGGCGAGCGCCGGCGCCGCGAGCAGCGTCGGCGGGAGCGCGACGGCGAGCGCCTCCGCGTCCGCGGCGACGAACGTGCCGGCGCCGCGGTCGATGCGGCCGCGCAGCAGGTTCATCGGGGGCGAGCCGACGAACGACGCGACGAACGCCGTGGCCGGGCGCGCGTAGAGCGCCGCGGGCGTGGCGATCTGCTCGACGCGCCCGGTGCGCATGACGACGATGCGGTCGCCGAGCGTCATCGCCTCGACCTGGTCGTGCGTGACGTAGATCGTCGTCGCGCCGGTGCGGCGGTGCAGCGCGGCGATCTCGCGCCGCATCTGCACGCGCAGCTTCGCGTCGAGATTGGAGAGCGGCTCGTCGAACAGAAAGACGCGCGGCTCGCGCACGATGGCGCGGCCGATGGCGACGCGCTGCCGCTCGCCGCCCGACAGCTCGCGGGGCCGGCGGTCGAGCAACGGCGTGAGCGCGAGCGTGTCGGCGGCGGCACCGACCCGCGCGGCGATCTCCGCCCCGGGACGTTTGCGGAGCCGCAGCGCGAAGCCGAGGTTCTCGCGCACGGTCATGTGCGGGTAGAGCGCGTACGTCTGGAAGACCATCGCGACGTCGCGCTCGGCCGGCGGCGTGGTCGTGACGTCGGTGCCGTCGATCGCCACGCGGCCCGCGCTCGCCGCCTCGAGGCCCGCGACCATGCGCAGCGTCGTGCTCTTGCCGCACCCCGAGGGGCCGACGAGCACGACGAACTCGCCGGGCTCGACCTCCAGATCGACGCCGTGCACGGCGATCTGGCCGCCGTCGTAGACCTTCCGCAGGCCGGCGAGGGTGACGCGCGCGGCGCTCACGCCAGGGGCGCTCACTTCACGCTCCCGGCCGTCACACCCTCGACGTACGACCGCTGCAGCGCGAGGAACACCGCGAGCACCGGCACGAGGGTGAGCACGCTGCCCGCCATCATCAGCTCGGTCTGCTGGGCGTGCTCGCCGAGGAGGCCGGCGAGGGCGACGGGGAGGGTGTAGTGTCGGTCGTCGGTGAGCACGACGAGCGGCCAGAGGAAATCGTTCCAGGTCGAGAGGAAGGTCCAGATCCCGAGCGTCGCGAGCACCGGGCGGATGGTCGGCAGCACGATGCTCCAGAACACGCGTCCCTCACCGGCGCCGTCGACGCGCGCCGCGTCGAGCAGGTCGTCGGGAAGCGCGAGGGCATACTGCCGCACGAGGAAGATGCCGAAGATGCTCGCGAGCGCCGGGACGACCACGCCCGCGTACGTGTTGACGAGGTGCAACGCCTTGAGTTCCAGGAACAGTGGCAGCATCGCGACCTGTGCGGGGACGACGAGCGTCGTGGCGAGCAGGCCGAACAACCCGTCGCGTCCACGGAAGCGCAGTTTGGCGAAGGCGTACCCGGCCGCGGCGTTCACGAACAGCGAGAGCCCGGTGACGAGCGTGGCGATGAGCAGGCCGTTGAGGGCGTACCGACCGATCGACAGGCGCGTGAAGAGCGCGCGATAGTGCTCGAGCGTCGGGGCTCGCGGGACGAGGTGCGGCGGGTAGGTGGTGGCCTCCCCGGGCTGCATGAACGACGCGGCCAGCATCCAGAGCATCGGAAGGAGCGCGACCGCGCCGCCGGCGGCGAGCGCACCGGTGAGGAGGAGCCGGGTAGGCCATGCGCGGGCGGGCGTCACGCGACGGGGCGTTCGGCCGGGCGGGGCGCGGCGCGGCGCAGGGCGCGCTGCAGGCCGTACTGCACGAGCGCGCACACGACGACGAGCGCGAACAGCACGAACGCGATCGCGGCCGCGTTGCCCATCCGCCACCAGCGAAACCCCTCCTCGTACATCAGCAACACCACGCTCGTCGTGCTCCGCAGCGGGCCCCCAGCGGTCATCGCATACGGCTCGGCGAACAGCTGGAAGTAGCCGATCATCGTCACCACCGCGACGAGCAGCGTAGTCGGCGCGAGTCCGGGAAGCGTGACGTGGCGGAAGCGCTGCCAGGGCGCGGCGCCGTCGAGGGCGGCGGCCTCGTACAACTCGGCCGGGATCGCCTGGAGCCCCGCGACGAAGATCAGCATGTTGTAGCCGAAGTTCTTCCAGATGGCGAGGAGGATGATGGCCGGCATCGCCCAGCGCGGGTCGCCGAGCCAGTCGACCCGCGGGACCCCGACCATGCCTAACGCGTAGTTCAGCAGCCCGTACTGCGGATGGTAGAGGTAGCGCCACACGATGGCGACGGCGACGAGGGTGGTCACGAAGGGCACGAAGAACACCGTGCGCCAGAAGGCCTTCCATCGCACGAGGCGCGCGTTGACGAGCAGCGCGGCGCCGAGCGACGTGGCGACGGTGAGTGGCCCGCCGACCACGGCGAAGTAGAGCGTGTTGCGGACGGCAGTGCGGAAGAGCGGGTCGGCGAGCAGGCGCGCGTAGTTGCGGAGCCCGACGAAGCGGGTCGCGGATGGGTCGGCGACGGCGTACAGGTCGAAATCGGTGACGCTGAGCGCGAGGCCCGCGATCACCGGCAGCACGAAGAACGCGGCGAGCAGGAGGAGCGCCGGGGCGACGAACCACCACCCGGCGCGCGCGTTCGCCCTCACCAACGCGCCCTCACCGGCGCGTGCGCAGCCAGCGCCGTTTTTCGAGGATCGCGTCGACGTCGGTGTCGAGGGCGCCGAGCGCGTCGTCGACGGTCGCGTCGCCCCGCCCGGCGCGTTCGACCGCCTGCGCGATGCGTTCCGCGATCGCCTCCCACTCCGGCACGCGCGGCACGGGGGTGAGGCGCCGCAGCTGGACGGCGAAGGGGGCGAACTTCGCGTCGCCGGCGATCCCCGCGTCGCTCCACGCGCTCGCGCGCGCGGGCAGGTCGCCGCTCAGGCGGGCGAAGCGCGCCTGCGCCGCGCGCGTGCTGAGGAACTCGACGAATTGCCAGGCGAGCGCCCGCCGTGCCGGGTCGTCGTGCCCGGGCCCGCGGAAGAGCACGAGGCTCGACCCCCCGGGGAGCGACGTGCCGCTCGCCGCGCCCGTCGGGCCGGGCATCGCGGCCGTGGCCCACCGCGCGCCCGCGCCGGGCGCGGAGTCCGGCATCCAGTGGCGGAAGTCGGCCACGTTCCACGGCCCGGTCACGTACATCGCGTACCGCCCGGCCGCGATCTCCTGCGTGACGTTGCTGACCTGCGTGGTCGCGATCGGCGGGGCGAGCCCCTCGCGAAAGAGCCCGACGTACCACGCGAACGCGGCGCGCACGCGCGGGTCGCGGAAATTGCCCCGCGTGTCGCCGTCCCGCAGCAGCGGCGCGCCACTCTGCTGCAGCACGATCACCGGCGTCTCGATCTCGTTGGTCGGCAGCAGTGCGGGCGATCCTCCCGCCGGCTGCACGCGGCGCACGCGCCGCATGGCGTCCTGCCACTCCGCCCAGCTCTCGGGTGCGCGCGCCACGCCGGCGCGCGCGAGCAGGTCGGCACGATAGAAGAGCAGGCGCGTGTCGACGTACCAGGGCACGCCGTAGGTGCGCCCGTCGACGATGTTGGGCGTCCACTCGCCGGCGAAGTAATCGGCGCGGTCGACCGCGGCCGAGCGCGCGAGCGGGGTGTCGAGGGGCGCGAGCGCGCGGAGGGCGACGAACTCGGGCACCCAGGTATTGCCGAGCTGCGCGACGTCCGGCGTCGCATCGCCGACTACCGCGGTGACGAGCTTCTCGTGCGCCGCGGAGAACGGCAGCTGCTGCAGGCGGACGCGCGCGCCGGGGTGGCCACGCTCGAACTCGCGCACGAGGGGGCCGACGCTCTCGCCCTCGGTACCCAACGCCCAGAAGCTGACCTCGACCGCCCGGGCGTCAGGCCGCGCGCAGGCGAGCAGCACGAGCATCGCGAGCGGCGCGAGACGTGGGACGAGGGCGACCCGCGTCTCGCACCGCTGCGCGGTCACCGGTACCGCGGCGGCGCCGGCGCGAGAACCAGCGGATTCCCCGTGACCGCGAATTTCGCCTCGAGCGTCGCCGTCGAACTCCCGCCGGCCCAGAGCGTGAACGTCCCCGGCTCGACGACGCGCCGCAGGTCGGCGCCGTAGAAGGCGAGGTCGTCCGGCGTGAGAGTGAAACGCATGACCCGCGTCTCCCCCGGCCGAAGCGACACGCGCGCGAACCGCTTCAGCTCGCGCACCGGGCGCACCACGCTCGCGACGTCGTCGCGCACGTAGAGCTGCACCACCTCCTCGCCCGCGCGCGCGCCGGTATTGGTCACCTCGAACGAGATGCCTAACGTGTCCCGTGGTCCCGCGAATCGTACCGACGCCGCCGACGGCTGCAGCGCGCGGTAGGCGAAGGTGGTGTAGCTCAGCCCGTAGCCGAACGGATAGAGCGGCGTCGAGCGCATGTCGAGATACCGGCTCGTGTAGTGGTCGGCGAGGTTCTCGGGGCGGCCGGTGTTGGCGTGGTTGTAGTAGATGGGCACCTGCCCGACGGCGCGCGGGACCGTGATCGGCAGTCGACCCGCGGGGTTGTAGTCGCCGAGCAGCACGTCGGCGACCGCGTTCCCGTGCTCCACGCCGAGGAACCACGACTCGACGACCGCGCCCGCGCTGTCGGCGAGCCAGGGTGTCGAGAGCGGGCGCCCGTTCACGAGCACCACCGCGGCCGGCTTCCCCGCCGCGCGCGCCGCGCGGACGACGGCCTGCGCGAGCGCGAGCTGTGCACCGGGCAGGTCGAGCGTGGTCCGGCTCGACGCCTCGCCACTCATGTTGTCGCGCTCGCCGATCACGAGCACCGTCGCGTCGGCCGAGCGCGCGAGCGCGACCGCGCTGTCGATGCCGGGGCCGACGCGGGCGTCGACGGTGTCGACCGGCACGCCGCGCAGATAGGTGACGCGCGCGCCGGGCAGCGCGGTCCGGAGCCCCGCGAGCACCGTCACGGCGTCCGCGTCTTCCGCCGCGAGCAGCCAGTTGCCTAACGACGAGCGCCGATCGTCGGCGAGCGGGCCGATCACGGCGAGCGAGCGGACGCTCTTGGACAGCGGGAGCGTGGGCGCGCCGCCGTCGCGGACCGCGCGATTTTCGAGCAGCACGATCGACTCGCGCCCGCCCTGCCGCGCGAGGGCGCGATGCGCGGGGGTGAGCACGTCACGCCGTTCGCGCTCGGGGGTGACGCCGCGGTACGGGTCGTCGAAGAGGCCGAGCAGCGCCTTGGCGCGCAGCACGCGGTGCGCGGCGGAGTCGACGGCCGACTGCGGCACGCGCCCGGCGCGCACGAGGGCGGCGAGGTCGGTGGCGTAGATGTTGTCCGACATGTCGATGTCGACGCCCGCCGTGATGCCCTTCGTGGCGGCGTCGGCGCGCGTGGCCGCGACGCCGTGCGGAATCAGCTCGCCGATCCCGTCCCAGTCGCTGACGACGAGCCCGTTGAATCCCCAGCGGTCGCGCAGCACGTCGGTCAGCAACCAGTGGCTCGCGTGCGGGGGCGTGCCGTCGACCGCGCTGAATCCGGCCATGAACGTGGCCACGCCGGCACGGGCCGCGGCCTCGAACGGCGGGAGGTACACGTCCCACAGCGTCCGCTCGCCGATCTCGCCGGTGTTGTAATCGCGGCCGCCTTCGGTGCTGCCGTAGCCGACGAAGTGCTTGGCCGTGGCGAGCACCGCGGTAGGCGCCGTCAGTCCGCTGTCGCCCTGAAAGCCGCGCACGCGCGCCTCGGCCATCCGTGCGCCGAGGTACGGATCCTCGCCCGCACCCTCGACCACGCGCCCCCAGCGCGGGTCGCGCGCGATGTCGACCATCGGCGCGAACGTCCAGTGGATGCCGACCGCGCTCGCCTCGACGGCGGCAGCACGCGACGCGCGTTGCGCGAGCCCGGGGTCGAAGCTCGCCGCCTCGCCTAACGGCTCGGGAAAGATGGTGCGAAAGCCATGGATCACGTCCATCGCGAAGAGCAGCGGCACGTGGTGCGGCGACTGCTCGACGGCGATGCGCTGGACGCGGCGCGTCGCCTCGGCGCCCCAGAAGCTGAGGAACGA
This sequence comes from uncultured Gemmatimonadales bacterium, assembly GCA_963702945.1. Lineage (GTDB taxonomy): Bacteria > Gemmatimonadota > Gemmatimonadetes > Gemmatimonadales > Gemmatimonadaceae > BPUI01. The sequence goes on along the minus strand of OY969773.1, from coordinate 1,623,663 downwards.
GCCGATACGCCCCGCGCGCACGGCATCCTCGCCGCCGGCGGGAGCGGTCGGGCCGGTCTGGTCGCGTCCGCCGGGCGACTGCACGAGCTGGCCGACCTTCTCGTCGAGCGAGAGGAGGGCGAGCACGGAGTCGGCGACGCGGTCGGCGCGGGCGGGGGAGACGGTGCGGCGTTGGGCGCGCGCCGGGGCTGCAACGATCGTCGCGAGCACCGCCGTGGCCAGCAGCGTGCGGCGGGTAACGGCAGCGAGCGGGTTGTGCGGCAGTTCCGTGGGCATGATCTCTCGTAGGGGGTGCAACGTCGGCCCGCTCAGCAGCGTCCCTGCAACCATCCGCCCGTGAACCCCGCCCGGCAGAGCCCGCGCGTGATGTACGGGTTCTTGCGCATCACGCGCCAGACGAGCCCCGACCGGTAGTTCTCGAGCATCGCGACGATCGGGCCCTGATCGATGCCGAGGTAGTCGGTGTCGAACCACCCCGCGCCGGGGACAATATGCCCCTGGTGCACCGGCACGTCGCTCCCGCGGAGCGTCGGGTTGAAGGCATCGACGAATCCGTAGCGGCCGAACAGCGGCTCGCCATACGTCCGCCGCATCGCGACGAGCGTCGGCAGCGTCACCTCGGGGGCGAAGGGCACGCTTCCACCGACCGCGGTCGGGGCGAGTGTGCCGTCGTCGTTCAACTCGTCCGTGCCCGCCCCGCGCGCCCAGTACGTGTGGAACGTGCGCGCGCGCCCGTCGATGGTGAGCGTCGAGTCGAGCGGGCCGTCGCTCGCGGTCAGCCCCCACGCGTCAGGCCCGTATGCGGTCCAGCCGCCAGGGTTGGCCGTCGCGTAGGCCCGTTGTGCGAGCACGGCACGGCGCGAGTTCTCGAAGTAGTCCATCCCGCGACCCCGCATGTACGCGTCGCGGATGCCGCGGACGTCGATCCACACTTCCGAGTACTGATGGCCGAACAGCGGCGCGAACTGCACGTAGCTCTGGCCGTGAAAGCGGGCCCACTGGTACGTGCGGGCCCACGCGCTCCACACGGTGGGCGAGACGGGGTGGGTCGGCGACCCGAGCGCGAGCGCGTAGAGCACCATCCCTTCGGTGTAGCCGAACCAGTCGCGGTTGATGAACCCGCGCGCGTTCCGGTTGCTTCCCGCTTCGGGAAACCATCCCATCGTGACGAGCGGGCGTCCGTCGCGCGCCCAATCCCAGTCGACCCGGCGGTAGAGCGAGTCGGCGAGCGCGCGGATCTCGCGCTCGCCCGGGTCGGCGCGGTCGAAGTACTCGCGGCAGAAGAGCACCCCGCCTAACAGGAGCGAGGTGTCGATCGTCGACAGCTCGGTCCGCCCGTAGCGGCGGCCGGTCTGCATGTCGAGAAAGTGGTAGAAAAAGCCGCGGTAGCCTGCCATGGCGCGGCCGTCAGTCCCCTGCGCATCGGGGCCCTGCGGCGCGCGCCAGAAGAAGCGCAGCGTGGTGAGGACGCGCGCGCGCGCCGAGTCGCGCGCGAGCCAGCCGCGCTCGACGCCGATCGGATACGCGGTGAGCGCGAAGCCGACCGCGGCGACGCTCGAGAAGCTCTTCGTCGGCCAGCGGTCGGGGGTGAGGCCCGTCGCCGGGTCGGTGGTCTCCCAGAACCAGTCGAAGGTGCGGCGCGAGAGCGTGTCGGCGAAGGCGCGCTCGGCGGGGCGTGGGGTGTAGGCGCTCGGCTGTGCTGCCGCACGGCCCGTCGTGGCGGCGGCGAGGCACCCACACGCCACCACCACGACGGCGCGCGACGGCCTCACCGAGGGTCGCCCGACGATGTCGTGTTGAAGCCGTAGCGCAGCCCGATCTGAAGCCGACGACCGGGCGCCGCTGCGTTGGGCGTTCCGTACTGCGTGTTCGGCGCGCCACTCAGTGGCGCGATGTACGTGTTGTACTGGTCGAAGTTCGCCGAGTTGAAGGCGTTGTAGAGGTCGAGAATCACGCCCACGCGCTGCCCACCGCGCAGCGGCAGATCCTTCTGCAGTCGCAGGTCGAGGTTCTCGTTCGCGAACACGTGGCCCACGCCGAGGAATGCGCGCTTTGGCGGCGTGAACACGTACGTGCGCTGCTGATACGGGCCGCCACCCTGACTTGCATCGGTGGCGAACGAGGTGATGCCCGTCCCGAGCGTGATGATCGTGCTCAGGAGGAAGTCGCCGGGAACGCGCGCGATGCCATTCGCGACGATCTGATGCCGTTGGTCACCGGCCGCCGGATACCACGGCAGATCGCTGACCGTCGGGTACCGGTTGTCGAAGAACCAGAAGATGTCGCTCGAATTCCCCTGCTGCTCGGCCTTGGACAGTGTGTACGCGATGCTCCCGCCGAACCGCGTCAGGGCCCGTAGCGGTCGGTCGAGCAGGACCTGGAGCGCGTTGTACCGCGTCTTGACGCGGTCGTCCGTGACGAAGGCCGTCGCGTAATTGGGTCCGAGCGATCCAAATTCGCTCGCGCGCACATAGTTCGTGATGTTCTTGCCGAAGACGCCGTTGTACGACACCGACAGCTGCGTCGCACCGACCGCCTGGCGCAGGCCGAAGCTCGCCTGCGTCGTCCGGGGTGGGTTGAGGTCGTTCGCGACGAGGAAGATTTCGGGAACGCCCGTGGTTCCGATGAGCGTGCGGAGCGACGCGGGGTTGGAGAGGTACTGCGGATTCCACGTCGTGCAGCCGACGGTCGTCGTGCAGGTGTTGCTGAAGTTGACCGTGTACTGCCCATACTGTCGGCGATACTGCTCGTCGTAGAACGTGTTCCAGTTCTGCCGATCGTAGTAGATCCCGCCACCGCCAAAGAACACCGTGCTGTTGTCGCCACGCCCGCTCGCGTCGTACGAGAACCCGACGCGCGGTTGGAAGGCCTTGAGGTAGAGCGGCCGACTGCTACGTCCCTGGCCGATGAAGCGATTGATGCCGCCCAACTCGTTGACGACGTTGACGACGTCGTTGCCGCCTGCGGGGTTGGGGCGCAGCACGACCAGCTTGGACGCGAGCGCACCACGCAGCGAATCGGCGAGTGACGCGGGCGCGGTGTAGCTGTTGTTGATCGGGTTGGTCTCGGTATCCCAGCGAAGCCCGAGATTGAGCGTGAGGCGCTTGCCGATCGTCCAGTCGTCCTGCGCATAGAGGCCGAACTGGGTGTTGGTCGTCTTGATCGTCGGGTTGCCGAGGCCGAATCGGACGTACGCGGGCGTGGCGAAGTTGTTCGCGCTCGCGTAGCTGAAGAACGGATTCGCGGCGAGGTCCTTGTCGGCGTGATACCCGAGCAGGTCGACGTTGCCGCCGAACTTGAAGACGTGGTCGCCTGCGGCCTGCACGCCCGAGCGCGTCAGGTCGTCGCGGAACGAGAAACGGTTCTGCGTGAACTTCTGCGACGCCGAGCTTCCACCAACCGTGAGCACGCCCTGGTATTCCTGCCCAACGACCCCCGGGTTCACGGGGATCTGTTGCCAGAGGTACTGCTGCGGGCTGAACTGCGCCTCGTTGAGGAAGTGATTCCCCGCGTACTTCCAGTTGAGGATGCCCGTGTAGACCTGGATCGGCAGATTGTTGGCGCGCGAGTAGGCGTTCGCGCCCTGGCCGCCGAAATCGCGATAGTCCTGATCGTGGCGTAGATCAAACGAGGCGTCGATCGTGCTCCGCTCGCTCTGCACATAGGTCAGCTTCGCAAGCCCGAGGTGCTCACGAAACTTCTGTTGATACTGACCGATCGACGGCGCGAGACTGGCCGCGAGCGACGGAGGGATCGCGACGCCGCCTAACGTCACGTACGCCGGATCGTCGCGGAAGTTGCCCTCGTAATCGAGGAAGTAGAACAGCTTGTCACGCACGACCGGACCGCCCAGCGACGCGCCGGCCTGGAGGCGACGGAACTCGGGCGACGCGAACTGCTGGCGCACCGCGAACGCGTCGCGCGCCGCGTATCCGTACCCGATGCCGTACCCGAACGCGTCGAACGCCGTCTCGTTCGTTCCGCTGCGCGTCGTCGCGAGAATGATCGCGCTCGACGCCTTCTGATATTCGGCTTTGTAATTCTGCGTCAGGACCCGCAGCTCCTGCACGGCGCTCTGCGGAAAGGGATTTCCCTTGCTCGCATTCTGCCCCGCGGTGCCGCCCGGCAGGACGTCGCTCTTGTACGAGGCGCCGTCGATGAACACGTTCACCGCGGAGGTGGGCTGGCCACCGGCGGCGAACGTCTTGTCGGTGCTACTCGGCGACGTCGCCGTCACGCCTGGCACCAGCTTGGCCAGGTCGAGGATGTTGCGCTCGAAGTTCGGCAGGTTGGCGACCTGGTCGCGCGTGATGCTCGCGCCGACTTCCGACGTCCGTGTCGTCTGCGTCGCGGTCGATGCGGTTGCCTCCACACGAACACTCGACAGCTGCACCGCCGTCTCTGCCGTCGAGAGGTTCAGATCGCTCGTCTCCGCGATCCCGATACTGATCTGGCGCGTCTGCGGCGCGAGGCCGATGCGACGCACGCTCACCTCGTACCGGCCCGGTCGCAGACCACCGAGGTAGTAGAAGCCCGACGCATTGGTGCTCGTCGTGCGGCGCGCGTTGGTGGTGAGCTCACGCGCGATCACCTGTGCATCGGTCACGGGTGCGCCACCCGTCGCGGTCACGTAACCGCGGACGTTGCCGGTCGCCGTCTGCGCTGCGGCGACTCCGGGCAGAAGGGCCGCGGCGAGCGCGGCGGTGACGTATGCCGCCCGAGGCCTGTGACGAATCGGGGAGATCGAAGCCATACGGAAAACTCCTGCGAGAGAGAGATCAGGTGACCACGCGACGATGCTCGACGCCCCGCAGGCCGGACGCGCGCAACGTGGCTGCTGCGTTGCCCAAGCGTCGCCGCTGGACCAGCGCGCGTCAATAGCGCTCCCGAGCGTTGTCCTGCTGGGGCTCGGCCGCCGGGACTACCTTTGCGCCATGTCCGACTCGCGTCCGCCCGCCCCGCCTCTGCGCGATGCACGTCCGCGCGTGCTCGCCGTCGATCCAGACGCGCCGGACTCGGTCGAGACCGTGGCGGCCATCGCGGACGCGGCGGCCGTGCTGCGCGGCGGTGGCCTCGTCGCCTTCCCGACCGAGACCGTCTACGGGCTCGGCGCCAACGCGCTCGACGCCGACGCGGTGCGTCGGATCTTCGCCGCGAAGGGCCGCCCGAGCTTCAATCCCGTGATCGCCCACGTGGCCGACGTCGACGGCGCACGCGCGCTCGCCGCCGCCTGGCCCGACGCGGCCGCGCGGCTCGCGGCGGCGTTCTGGCCCGGACCGCTCACGCTCGTCCTCCCCAAGCGCGCCCACGTGCCCGACGCGCTCACGGCAGGGCTGCCCGCGGTCGCGATCCGCGTCCCTGCCCACCCGATCGCGCAGGCGCTGGTCCGCGCTGCGGGGCTCCCGATCGCAGCCCCAAGCGCCAACCGCTACACCGAACTGTCGCCGACGATGGCCGAGCACGTGGTGCGGGGGCTCGGCGCGCGCGTCGATCTCGTGCTCGACGGCGGTCCCACGTCGGTCGGCATCGAGAGCACGGTGGTCGATCTCACCGGCGTCGCGCGCGGCGACGGACCGCCGCGCCTGCTCCGTCCGGGCACGCTCGGCGCATCGCGCCTGAGCGAGGTGTTAGGCATCCCGCTCGCGGCCGCCGAGGCGGTCGAGGGCGAGGTGCCGCGGCTGGCGCCGGGGTTGGTGGCGAGGCACTACGCGCCGCGGGCAGCGGTGTGGGTGTTCGATCCGGCGGAGCGGACGGAGGTCGCGGCCCAACTGGCGGCGTGGCGGGTCGGGCATCCGGCGGGGAGGGTCGGGGGGGTGCTCCTCGCGCCGTGGGGCGAGGGGGGGCCGGATGTGATCGACGTGCTGCCGGGGGAGCCGGAGGGGTACGCGCGGCGGCTGTATGCGGCGTTGCACGGGATCGACGCGGCGGGCTGCGAGGTCGTGCTGGTGGAGCGGCCGGAGGGGGAGGGGTGGGAAGGGGTGAGAGATCGGTTGGAGCGGGCGGGGGGGTAGGCGTGGCAATTCGGCTCGCTGTTGGGGGCTGTTGCGGCCGCGTTCGGCAGGAGGGCGGGAAGGGCGAGGACCTGGGCGTGTGGGGCGGATAAGGCGACGGGTCGGGCGCAGCGGGTGAGGCGCAGCGGGTAGGACGCAGCGGGAAGTGCGCGATGCCGCGAGACGGGTGAAGCGTACGGAGTCGGGCGGGGACGACACCCACGACACGGGAAAGGCGGTTAACGGGAAATGCCCCCGGCCGTTCCGTTCGCCCTTCCCGTCCCGCCTGCGCCCCCTCGGCTCTGGCGCTCCGTCTCGCCGTTCTCGTCCCCGCGCTACCCGGCCCGTCCCACCCGTCTCGCCGCATCGGGCCCCATCCGCTGCGCCTTCTCCGCTGCGCCTCACTCGCTGCGCTCCACACGTCGCCTCACCCGCCCCACACGCCCAGGTCCTCGCCCTTCCCGCCCCACGCTCACCACCCCTGCCTAACTCCACCGACTACCGCCGAGCGGGCCCATCAGCATTTCCTCCTGCACTCACCGCCCCCGGCCCCGCCGTCGACGCCCGCACCACGAGCGGCGTCTCGATCACCATCTCCGCGGGCGACCGCCCTCCCTCACCATCCACCGGCAGCAGCGCCTCGCAGATCAACCGCCCGATCGCCTCCCGCGGCACATCCGCGGTCGTCAGCGCCGGACACGCATACTCCGCGAGCGCGATGTTGTCGAAGCCCGTGACCGACACATCGCCCGGCACCGCGATCCCGCGCGCGTGCAGCTCATGAAGCGCCCCCACCGCCATCAGGTCGTTCACGCACGCCACCGCGGTCGGCCGGAACCCCGCGTCGAGCACCTGACGCACCCCATCCCGCCCTCCGACCAGGTCGTCCGTGCTCTCCACCGCCATCACCCGCACCCGCGGCGCATACTCGGCGGCCGCGGCCACGAACGCCTGGCGCCGGTCGTGCAGCGGCCCGAGGCGCGCGTGGTGCCCCACGAACGCCATGCGGCGATGGCCGAGCGCGTGCAGGTACTCGACCACGCGCGCCATCCCCCCGCGGTAATCAGCGCGGATGTTCGGCACCCCGCGGATGCGGTGCGAGCCCCCGTCGTAGAGTACAATGGGCCGCCCGTCCGCAGCGAGCGCGCGGACCACGGCCGGCACCGTCTCCGAGACGACGAGGGCGAGCCCCGCGACGCGCCGCCCCATCATCCCCGCCACGCTCGACGCGAGCCGGTCGGGGCGGTAGTCGGTGTTCGCGAGCACGACGTCATATCCGCGTGCCCTCGCGCCATCCTCGACCGCGCGAAAGATGTCGAGGAAGAACGGGTTCGCGATGTTGGAGACGACCACGCCTAACGTGCGCGGCGGGGCACCGGCGAGTGCGCGCGCGTTGAGATCGGGGGTGTAGTTGAGCGCCTCGATTGCGCGCAGCACGCGCGCGCGCGTCGTCGGGCGCACCGCGTCCGCGCCGTTCAGGACGCGCGACACTGTCGCCGTCGAGACGCGCGCGCGCTTCGCGACCTCGTCGAGGGTCAGACGGGCCGGCGGGACCGGACCCGTACCGGACGGCGCGGCGGCGTTAGGCGTATCGCGACTCCCGTTGGTGGCGCGGCGCGATGGCGACGTGGGCCGACTACCGCGCGCCGCCGCGCGCGGCTGGGCGCGCGGCCGGCGCCGGTACGGCCGGTGGCGTCAGCGGCTCGCCGGCGACCGGCCATCCACCCCACGCCCAGTACATCGGCCGGATCTCGAGCGAGCGCGGGATCGCGAGCGGCGCGTCCGGCGACGCCGGGCCCTCGTTGGCGTTGATGTAGTGGTGCACGATGTAGTACTTGTCGCCGTCGGTGAGCACCGAATTGTGCCCCGGCCCGCGGACCACGCCGTAGCTCGCCAGCACGAGCGTCCCACCGCCCTGCGTCATCGGCACGCTGTCTCGGTCGACGTACGGCCCCGTGATCGTGCGCGAGCGCCCGACGCGCACGTTGTACGTGCTCTTGGCCCCCTCGCAGCACGCATCGAACGAGACGAACAGGTAGTAGTAGCCACCGTGCTTGACGAGGTACGGTCCCTCGATCGCCTGCGTCGGGAGCGGACCCTTGGTCGCATCGGTGCCGCCACGTGCGGCGATCGAGTAGATGGTCGTGTCCGCGGTCGACGCCTTGCCCGTGGCCGGATCGAGGCGGCGCAACTTGATGCCGCCCCAGAACGAGCCCCACGTCAGCCACGGCGTCCCCTGCTCGTCGACGATCGCGGCCGGATCGATCGCGTTGAACGTGCTCCCCGGGTGCGACTCGAGAATCACCCCACGATCTTCCCACTTGTAGCGCGGATCGGCCGGGTTGAGCGTGACGTTGGTCGCGAGGGCAATGGCCGAATGCTGGCCGCCGAAGGTCGAGAGCGCGTAGTAGAGGTGATAGCGGCCGTTGATGAACGAAACGTCTGGTGCCCACGGGTACTGCGTTCCGGGGATCACGCGCTGCGCCCACGTCGGCAGCGCGCCCGGAAACACGCGCCCGATCTGCGACCAGTGCACGAGGTCGGTCGAGCGGCGGATCGGAATGCCCTCGCCCGTGGCGTAGATGTAGTACGCCTTCCCGTCCTTGATGACCGCGGGATCGGGCACATCGCGCACGTCGCCGACCTGCGCCCGCGCGGTACGCCCAACGGTCGGCAGCAGCAGCGCAAGCCCGGCGGCGAGCCGGAGCGCGCGCGAGAACAAAGAAGCCATGTGGTACGAATCCTCAGAATGTACGGAACGACGCGTGCGATGCGGCGCGTGCGTCACTGACCGAGCGGCGATCCGACGACCGGCCAGTCGGTCGCGCTCCACGTGATGGGGCGGATCTGCAGCGTGGGCGTGCCGTTCGCTGCCTGATCGTAGAAGTGGTGCGCGAGGTAGTAGTTGGTACCGTCGACGAGCACCGACTCGCCTCCCGGTCCACGCACGGTCCCCGAGCTCACCAGCACCACCGTGCCCCCGCCGGCTGCGAGGTCGGCGCCGTCCTGGTCGACGTACGGTCCGGTGATCCGCGTCGCGCGGCCGACGCGCACGTTGTACGTGCTCGCCGAGCCCTGGCAGCAGAGATCGTACGAGGCGAAGAGGTAGAAGTACGCGTTGTGGCGCACGATGAACGGCGCTTCGATCGCCTGTGCGTTGTTCGGGCCGCTCGTCGCGTTAGTCCCTGCCCGCGCGGCGAGCGCGTACGTCGTCGCGTCGGCGGTGGAGAACTTGCCCGTCGCCGGATCCAGTCGGTGCAGCTTGATCCCGCCCCAGAACGAGCCCCACGCGAGCCACGGATTTCCGGCCTCATCGAACGACACGTTGGGATCGATCGCGTTGAACGTGTCGCCCGACTGCGACTGCACGACCACGCCCTGATCCACCCAACTCGTCGTCGATGCCGCGGGATCGAGCGTCGCGCTCGTCGCCACGCCGATCGCCGACCGCTGACTCCCGAACGTCGAGAGCGAATAGTAGAGATGCCAGCTCCCGTTGAAATACGAGACGTCCGGCGCCCAGGGAAACTGCACGCCTGGCACGAGCGTGCTCGCGTTAGGCGGCAGCCCGCCCGCGAACACCACGCCCACTGAATCCCACTGCAGCAGGTCCTTCGAACGGCGCACCGGGATCCCAGTGCCCGTCGAGTAGACGTAGTAGTACCCGTTGTCCTTCGCGATCGCCGGGTCGTGCACGTTGCGCACGTTGTTGGTCACCGTCGGTGTCACGGGAGTCACCGGCGTCACGGGCGTGACCGGCGTCGTCGGATCCCCGCCGCCTCCACCGCCACACGCGCCGATCAGGGCAGCGCTGAGCAGGGCGAGCGCGACGTGCGGTCGAGGTGCCGTCGTGCGCGGGGGCGTTGGGTGTGCGTGTGTTGGGCGTGCGTGCATCGAATGCTTCATCAAGGGACTTCGTTCTTAGCGCGGCTGCGTGCGACGGGGCGGTGCGGGCGGGGGGGGAGTGAGCGGATCACCCACGCGCGGCCACCCGTCCGCCTCCCACACGAGCGGTCGGATCTGCAACGTCGGGATCCCGTACGCCTCGGCGTCGTAGAAGTGGTGGACGAGGTACTCGCGCCCGCTATCGGCCAGCACCGCGATGTGGCCGGGCCCACGCACGCGCCCCGCCCCCGCGAGCACGAGCGTCCCCCCGCCCTCGGTCATCGGCACGCTGTCCGCGTCGATGTACGGCCCGGTGATCGCCCGCGCGCGCCCAACGCGCACGTTGTACGTGCTCGTCACGCCGCGGCAGCACAGATCATACGACGCGAACAGGTAGAAGAACTGGCCGTGGCGGATGATGAACGGCCCCTCGATCGCCTGACGGTCGCGCGGACCGTTGGTCGCCTCGGTGCCCGCCCCGACGCCAGCCCGTGCCGCGATCGAGTAGGTGACCGTGTCCGCGGCCGAGAACTTCCCAGTGGCTGGGTCGATCCGATGGAGCTTGATCCCGCCCCAGAACGACCCCCAGTTGAGCCACGGCCGCCCCTGCTCGTCGAAGGCGAGGTTGGGATCGATCGCGTTGAACGTGCTCACACCCGTCTCCGACGCGACCACGCGCCCCTCGTCCACCCACCGATAGCGCGGGTCGGCCGGGTCCAACGTCGCGTTGGTCGCGAGCCCGATCACCGAGTGCTGACTCGCGAAGCTGGAGAGCGAGTAGTACAGGTGCCACCGCCCGTTGTAGAACGAGATGTCGGGCGCCCACGGAAATTCGACCTTCGGGACCGCGGCCTTCCCCCACGGCGGCAGCCCCTCGGCGAACACGCGCCCTGCCGAATCCCAGTGGACGAGATCCGTCGAGCGGCGGATCGTGATGCCCCGCCCGGTCGTGAACAGCCAGTACGCGCCGTCGGCCTTCGCGATCACCGGATCGTGCACGCCCCGCACGGCACCGACCTGCGCGCTCGCGGTCGCGCTGAGCGTCGCGCTCCCGATCGTCGCGACGGCCAGCGCCGTCCGTACCACGCCTAACATAGACAGCGTGCGTTTCACCGAAGCTCGAGCACGACGACCGACCGCGGGGGCAGGGCCACGGTCAGCCGCCCGTTGGCCACCTGTGCCCCGCTGAACGGCGCCGGCTGCACGACGGTGGGCTGCTCGAAGGTGTTGTAGCTGTTGATCGCCGGCGCCGTGAGGACGCGCCCCGTCGCCCCACTCGCGTTCGTCCCCCGCAGCTCGGCCACCACGGTGCGCGCGCGGTTCGGGTCGAGGTTGCTCATCGTCACGTGGACCACGCCGCGCCGGTCGCGTGACGCCGAGGCGCTGACCGCGGGGATGGACTGCCCGTTGAACTCGTACCGCCCCGCGTCCTGCACGACCATCGGGAGCGACACGGCATCGTGGTGCACCGTGTAGAACTCGAACACATGGTACGTGGGCGTGAGGATCATCTGCGGCCCGCGCGTCAGCACCATCGCCTGCAGCACGTTCACCATCTGCGCGATGTTCGCCCCGCGCACACGGTCCGCGTGGTGGTTGAAGATGTCGAGCGTGGCCGACGCCACGAGCGCGTCGCGTAGCGTGTTCTGCTGGTAGAGGAAGCCCGGGTTGGTCCCTGGCTCCACGTCGTGCCACATCCCCCACTCGCCGACGATGAGCGCGACACGCTTCTGCGGGTCGTACTTGTCCATGATCGCGGCGTGCCGCCGGACGAGCTCGTCGATGTGGATGGCGCGCTGCATCGCGGTGAACCACTCGCGCTCGCCAAACTGCGTTGCCGAACCCTTGTGCTCCCAGCTGCCGACGAGCGTGTAGTAGTGCATGTCGAGCCCGTCGATCATCCGCCCCGCGTCGCGCATCACGACGTCGGTCCAGTTGTAATCGTCGACGTTAGGCCCGGTCGCCACCCGAAATGGGCGTGTCGAGTCGTTGTACGGCCGGATGAACTCGGCGAACCGCTTGTACTGGTCGGCGTAGAACTCGGGGCGCATCGAGCCGCCGCACCCCCAGCTCTCGTTACCCACGCCCCAGCGGCGCACGTTGAACGGTCCCGCATGTCCGTTCGCCTTCCGCTCCTCGCTCACCGAACTGCCGCCCGGATGGTTGAGGTATTCCCACCACTCCGTCATCTCGCGCGGCGCGCCTGTCCCGACGTTCCCGACCACCCACGGCTCCGTGCCTAACCGGCGCACCAGCTCCATGTACTCGTGCGTCCCGAAGCTGTTGTCCTCGACGACGTTGCCCCAGATGGTGTTGACCATCTTCGGCCGCCGCGCCGCCGGTCCGATGCCGTCGCGCCAGTGGTAGTAGTCGGCGAAACACCCGCCCGGCCACCGCACGTTGGGCACCTCGATCTTCCGCAGCGCCTGGATCACGTCGTCGCGCAGATGCCACGGCTGCCCCGCGTTCGCCCGCGTCCACACACCGTCGTAGATGTCGCGGCCGAGGTGCTCGGCGAACTGACCGTAGATGTGCCGGCTGATCGTGTCCGTGCCGAGGTCCGTGTTGATGACCATGCGCGCGTCGGCGGCGGGCACCTGCGCGTGCGCGGAGCGGACGGCCGCGAGGCCGAGGGAGAGCAGGGCGGTAGTGAGGATGCGTCGAATCACGAAAGAGACCTTGGAGAACGAAGACGGGACGACAGGGGAGCGCGGAGCGCGCGAGCCGACAGGCATCACTCCGATGCCTGCCCGTAGTACGCACCCGCCCCATGCTTCCGGAGATAGTGCTTGTCGAGCAACACCTGATCGATCCCCGGCGCCTGCGGATTCAGCTGCAGCGTGTTGAGCGCCATGTGCGCGACCGACTCCAACGCGATCGCGTTCTCCACCGCTTTCCGCGGCGACGGACCCCACGAGAACGGCCCGTGCCCCGCGACCAGCACCCCGGGCATCGCCGCCGGATCGATCGCTCGCTCGTGGAAGCACTCGGCGATCACCACGCCCGTGTTGTGCTCGTACGCGCCCCGGACCTCGTCGTCCGTTAGGCGACGTGTCGTCGGCACCGGGCCGTAGAAGTGGTCCGCGTGCGTCGTCCCGAAGCACGGTACGTCGCGCTCGGCCTGCGCCCAACTCACCGCGTGGAGGCTGTGCGTGTGCGTGACGCCGCCGACGTCCGGCCACTGCTGGTACAGGTACAGATGCGTCGGCGTGTCGGACGACGGTCGCAGCCGCCCCTCGACCACGTCGCCGGTCTCGAGCGCGAGTACGACCATGTCGTCCGGCTGCATCACGTCGTACGCGACGCCGCTCGGCTTGATCGCCATCACCCCGGCCGCGCGATCCGCCCCGCTCACGTTGCCCCACGTGAGGACGACGAGCCCCGACGCGACGAGGTCGAGATTCGCCTTCCACACGGCCTCCTTCAGTGCATCGTGCGCCACGTCAGCCCTCCGTCCCCGCGTGCACCCCATGCAACTCAGCCGCCGGCGCTTCCGCGTCGTCCGTTGGCGACCGCTCGGCGTCGGCGAGCTGCGGACTCGTGTTCGTGTTCGCCCCGCTGCCCCGAAGCGCGGCATCACGGATGTCGAGTAGTTCCTTCATCACGCCGTAGAGCCCACCGTCCGCGCCCTGCACGCCAAAGGCATCGTGCAGCTGCCGATACAGCCGGTACAAGCCGGTCGTACACGGCCTGGTGCGCCGGGATCGGCGTGAACACCTCCGCCCGAACGCCCGTCATCGCCGCGGTCGCGGCACCGAAATCGGCGTGCCCGCCCGCCACCGCGCCCGCGACGACCGCACCCGCCACCGCGGAGCCTAACGCACAGGTCTGCGCGGAGCGCGAGATCTGTACGGGGCGCCCCATGATGTCGGCGTAGATCTGCATGATGAACGGATTCTTCTCGGCGATGCCACCGCAGTTCACGATGCGCTCGACCGGAACGCCGTACTCCTCGTAGCGCTCCATGATCACCCGCGCACCGAACGCGGTTGCCTCGACGAGCGCGCGGTACATCTCCGCCGGCGTCGTGTAGAGCGTGAGGCCGAGCATCATCCCCGTGAGGCGCTGGTCGACGAGCACGGTGCGGTTCCCGTTCAGCCAGTCGAGCGCGAGCACGCCACTCTCGCCCGGTGCGAGCTGCTCCGCCTCCGCGGTGAGCTCCGCGTGCCCCTTCCCACGTGGCTGCACGGTGCTGACGAGCCACGCGAAGATGTCGCCGACCGCGCTCTGCCCCGCCTCCAGCCCGAACTGCCCCGGCAGCACGCTCTCGGGAACGATGCCGCAGAGCCCCGGGATGTCCGCGACGCCCGCACCCATCGGCGCGACCATCAGATCGCACGTCGACGTCCCGATGATCTTGACGAGCGTGCCTGCACGAATGCCCGAGCCCACCGCGCCCAGGTGCGCGTCGAACGCGCCCACCGCGACCGGGATCCCAGCCGGCAACCCGAGTCGAGCCGCCCACTCCTCCGTTAGGCGTCCCGCCGGCTCGGCCACGCTGTACGCGCGCTCGGGCAGCGTCTGTCGCACGCGGACCAGTCGCTCGTCCAGCAGGCGGAGAAACGCCTCGTCCGGATAGCCGCCCCACTCCGTGTTGTAGAACGCCTTGTGCCCGGCCGCGCACACCCCACGGCGGAGCCGGTCGGGGTGCTCGGTGCCGGTGAGCACCGCCGGGATCCAGTCCGCATGCTCGACCCACGTGTACGCGGCATCGAACACCTCGGCGTCCACCTGCGCGCAGCGCAGGATCTTCGCCCAGAACCACTCCGAGCTGTACCGCCCGCCACACTTCGCCAGGTACTGGGGTCGCTCGCGCGCCGCGATCTCCGTGATGCGCTCCGCGTCCGCGTACGACGTGTGGTCCTTCCAGAGCCACACCTGCGCCGCCATGCGGTCGTCGAAACGCGCCTGCAGGCCTAACGGCCGCCCGTCCGCGCCGACCGGGATCGGCGTCGAACCGGTCGTGTCGACCCCGATCCCGATCACGCGCGTGGTATCGAAGCCGTCGCGCCGCGCCGCCTCCGCGAGCGCGTCACTAACGGACTGCTCCAACCCGTCGAGGTAGTCCTGCGGGTTCTGCCGCGCGAGCTGCGGATCGTCGGCGTCGAGCAGGATCCCCCGCTCGCCCGACGGATACTCGAACACGCCCGTGCCCAACTCCGCGCCCGTCCGCACGTCGACGACGAGCGCGCGGACCGAGTTGGTGCCGTAGTCGATGCCGATCGTGTAGTGGGCGTCGTGCTGGCCCTGTCCGTTCGCTGTCGTCATTGCGTTCCCGTGGCGTGCAGCATCACCGTGCGCTCGTCGGCGGCCGACCGGTCGAGCGTCGCGGCGACCCGGCCACCGCGCATCACGACGATGCGGTCGCTCAGGTCGAGCACCTCGGGCAGCTCCGACGAGATGAGCAGGATCGCCAGCCCCTCGCGGGCGAGCGATCGGATGAGCTCGTAGATCTCCGCCTTCGCCCCGACGTCGACGCCGTGCGTCGGCTCGTCGAGGATCATCAGCTTGGGGTTGGTCGCGAGCCAGCGCGCGAGTACGGTCTTCTGCTGGTTGCCACCGGAGAGCGCGCGCACCGGTGACTCGATCCCCGCGGTCTTCACGCGCAACCGTTGGACGTACTCGGTGGCCAGCGCGCGCTCGCGGCCGAGCGGGATCGTACCGCCCCCGCCTAACGTCGGCAGCTTGGCCATCGAGATGTTCCAGCGTACCGGCTTCTCGAGAAAGAGCGCGAGCCCTTTCCGGTCCTCGGGCACCATCGCCACCCCTGCGCGGATCGCGTCGGAGGGCGAGCGGAAGCGGACGGGCTTTCCCTCGACGAGGATCTCGCCCGCGTCGTACGGATCGGCGCCGAACACCGCGCGCGCCACTTCCGAACGTCCCGCGCCGACGAGCCCCGCCATGCCGACGATCTCGCCGCGACGCACCGTGAGGCTCACGTCGTCCAACGGGACCGAGCCGCCGTCGCTCGCCGCACCATGCGCCAGCGGACGGCGCGTGAGGCGGCGCACTTCCAGCACCGTGTCGCCACCCTGGTGCTGCTCGCGGTGCCCCGCTGCGGCGGCCAGTTCGCGCCCGACCATCAGCCCGACGACGGTGGCCGGCGTGACGTCCGCCGTGTCCACCGTGCGCACGTAGCCGCCGTCGCGAAACACCGTGATCCGGTCGCAGACGGCGAACACCTCGTTCAGTCGGTGCGACACGTACAGAATCGCCACACCCTGCGCGCGCAGCCGGCGCACGAGGTCGAGCAGGTTCTGCGTCTCGTGCTCGGTGAGCGACGCCGAGGGCTCGTCCATGATGATGAGCCTCGCCTTGGCCGACAGCGCCTTGGCGATCTCGACGAGCTGCTGGTTGCTCAGACTCAGATCGCGCACCGGCGACCGCGGATCGACCGCGAGCCCGACCTCGGCGAGCAGCTCGCGCGCCCGCGTGTGCATCGCGCCGCGGTCGATCCACCCGCCGCGCGTGGGCAGGCGTCCCATGAACAGGTTTTCGGCCACGGAGAGGGCGGGCAATGTCGCCAGCTCCTGGTGGATCACCGCGATCCCCGCCGCCTGCGACTCGGCGGGGTTCCGGAAGTCCACCTCGCGCCCGTCGAACACCACGCGCCCCTCGTCGCGGCGCACGGCCCCCGCGAGCACGTTGATGAGCGTGCTCTTCCCCGCGCCGTTCTCGCCGCAGAGCGCGTGCGCCTCGCCCGCGCGAATGGTGAGGTTCACCCCGCGAAGCGCGTGCACGCCGCCGTAGCGTTTGTGCACGCCCGTTGCGTCGAGCAACGGCGCGCCCGTCAGGCCGTTAGACATGATACGATCGCCCGTCAGCTGCAGAAAGAGATGATCAGCGCGCCGTTCAGGAGTGCGGAATGCGGAACTTCGCCGCGTTCGCCTTCGTGATCACGTCGGCCCGCGTCGCGAGGCGGCCCGCCGGCGGCAGCTGCTTGGCGACGAGGAAGTTGTAGAGCCGGATCGCGGGGTCGTGGCCCTGCGCGTCCGGATCCTGTCCGATCGTCGCGTCGATCACGCCCTTGTCCACGTAGTCCATCGTCTCGTCGACCGCGTCGAACGAGATCATGTGCACCTTGCCGCCCTTGCCGACCTCCTCGATCGCGCGCGCCGCGCCGAAGGGCGAGCCGGCGATGGCGATGATCCCGCCGAGGTCCGCGTGTGCGGTCATGAAGTCCTTCGCCTCCTGGTAGGCGACGTCGGCCTTGTCCTGGTTCTCCACTCGGCCGACGACGGTCGCGTTCGGGCATCCAGCCTTGAGCGCGTCCTCGAAGCCCTTCACGCGCGCCGCGTGCGCCTCGACCGAGAAGAAGCCCGTGATGACGCCCACCTTGCCGTTAGGCCCGACGAGCTTGCACATCAGCGTGCCGGCCGTCTTGCCCTGCGCGTAGCTGTCCGCGCCGACGAAGAAGAGCCGCTGGTTGGGCGTGTCGGTCTCCGAGTTGAACGTGGCGACCGGGACGCCCGCCGCGACCGCACGGTCGATGTAGGCCGCGACGCCCGCGTCACCCGCGATGGTCGCGATCGCATCGTACTGCTTCGCGACCGCCGCGTCGATCGCGCGGCCGAAGACGTCGGCGGTGTGCGCCTCGCCGGGGACGATCCATTCGACTGTCGCGTTGTGCCCCTTCAGCTCCGTGTTCGCGCGCGCCACGCCAAGCTTCACCGGAATCCAGAACTGGCTGCTCTCGAGGCCGAGCACCGCGATGCGGAGTGGCTTCGCGGCCGCCTGCGCGACGGGCTTGACCGTGCCCTCGTCGGTGACGACCGCGGACGATGCGAAGGCGGGCGCGTTGGCGGGGTGGCCGGTCGTGGCCGCGCCCTTGTCGGCGCCCCCCGGTGGGCCGTTGCTGCACGCCGCGAACGCGGCAGCGCTGAATATCGCGACGAGTGTCGGGACGAGCGGGCGATCGAGAACAGGCATCGGCGAACGAGAGGGGGAAGGGAGGGGAGGTGCGGTCGGAGCGGCGGTCAGCGGCGCCGACGGTCGAGGCCGACCGCGAGCAGGATCACCGCGCCGATGATCATCGTCTGGAAGTGCAGCGGCAGGCCTAACAGCACGAACGCGTTGCGCACGACGGCCATGATCGCGGCGCCGAAGAGCGTGCCCACCACGCTCCCCTCACCGCCCTGGAGGCTCGTCCCGCCGATCACGGCGGCGGCGATCACGTCGAGCTCGATGCCGGTACCGAGGTTGGTCGCCGCGGTGGCGAGGAGCCCCGCGCTGATCACGCCGGCGAGCGCCGAGAGCCCGCCGATGAGCACGTAGGTGAAGAGCTGGACGCGGTCGACCGCGACGCCCGACAGCCGCGCCGCGCGCGGATTGCTGCCGACCGCGTAGATCTGTCGGCCGAGCACCGTGTTGCGCAGGAAGACGGCGGCGAGCGCGACGAGCACGAGCATGATGATGACCGGCATCGGCACGGGGCCGACGTAGCCGGCGCCGAGGAAGCCGACGCCCGGGTCGTGCATCGGGACGTTGCTCGCGACCGTGCCCGCGCCACCGCTGGCGAGCAGGAAGGTCAGTCCGCGCCCGACCGAGAGCGTGCCGAGCGTCGTGATGAAGGGCACGATCCCGGCACGCGTGATGAGCAGGCCATTGACGAGCCCGAACGCGAGGCCCGAGGCGAGCCCGCAGAGCACGGCGAGCCATGGGTTGAGGCCGCCGTAGGTCATCAGCCGCGCCGTGAGCACCGCCCCGACGGCGAGGATGGAGCCGACCGAGAGGTCGAGCCCGCCGGCGACGAGCACGATCGTCATGCCGACGGCCATGATCCCGATCGTGCTCATCCCCTGCAACACGTTGAAAATGTTGCGCAACGTGAAGAAGTAGGGACTCGCGAACGACAGCAGGATGCAGAGCACGACGAGCGCGGCGAGCACACCCGCCTCCCGCACGGCGAAGAGGCGGCGCACCGCGCCCGGGCTCTGATCGGCGGCGCCCTCGGACCCGGGCCCTTGCGCCCTGGCCCCGGCCGCCGGCAGCGGGGGCGTCCCGGGCGTGGTCGTGCCGGGTGAAGAACCGGCCGCAACCGCGGCGCGGGATTCGGTGGACGGAGTGTGCACGCGAAGCAGACGCGACTGATTGTAAGCGCTTACAAAAAGGTTCTGCCACGCTACAGCGCGGACCGGCCCGCGTAAAGGGGCGTCAAATCGCGCGTGAACCGGTTCGGGCGACGACCTCGAGCGTGCCCGGCGCGGACGCCTCAGGCGACGACCGGTAGCTCCGACAGCCGCAGGGTCGTGCACCCGTACGGAACGAGTCGCAACGCTTCCACCGGCTCCGCGGTCGCGACCGGGCTGTACGGCAGCGTGCCGTCGACCGAGTCGTAGCGCTGCCACCCGGGCACGCGCCGCCCGCGCGCCAGCACGACGACCGGCGCCGCCGCGGCCGTCCACGGACGGAGCGGCACGGAGGGCACATCTCGCCGCGTTCCGTTAGGCACCTCCGCCCGCATCGGCGCGTGCACGTCGAGTGCATAGTTCCAGGGCGTCGTCGGATGGACCTCGAATGTCCCAATGCCCCCGCTCTCCCCGGTCCGTCGCCACTCCTCGCCGATCGGCAGGGCGTAGACGAGGGGCCCCCGCTCGACCCCCGCGAGCCCCTTGTGCCACGTGTGCGTCGCGACGCGCGCCGGCAGGCGCAGTTCGACCCGGTCGCCCGCCTGCCACGTCCGCGCGATGCGTACGACACGCCCCGGCAGGGCGTCGGGCCCGCGCTGTCCGTTCACCGACACCGACGCGCCGTCCGCCCACGCCGGCACGCGCAGATGCAGCGGGAACGCGACCGCACGCGCAGGCCGCACGTCGATGCGCACCACGTCCTCGAACGGGTACGCGGTCGCCTGCTCGACCTCGACCGCCACCCCGTCCACCGTCACCCGCGCCACGCTGGGCCCATACGCCATCGCTGCCAGCCCGCCATCCGCGCTCGCGAGCCAGAGCGCGTGCACGAACTTCGGCCACCCCTGGTGCATGTTCACCGTGCAGCACGGATAGCCGGTGAGCAGCCCCATGAGGTGCGACGTGCCGCCATGCTGCTGCACGTACTGACTCTCGCCCCGATCGACGACGACCTGGTTGGGCTGCTGGTAGTACTGCCGCGCGGTGTAGTCACGCGTGACCTGCGCGGGAAGCGCATTGTACGCGATCCGTTCCAGATGGTCGGCATGTGCGACGCTCCCCGTCAGCTGCACGAGCGTTTCGAGCGAGTACATGAGCTCGACCACGGTGCACAGCTCCGTGCCCTGCAGCGGGTCGGTGCCGTGCAGCGGCTCGTCGCCACTGAACATCCCGGTGATCTGCCCGTGATCGCGCCGCAGGAAGGCGAGCCCGTGCGTGATCGCATCCAGTCGCCGCGCGTCCCGGTCCAGCCGGTAGGCGACGGCTGGCTGCTTGACGCCCATCGCCACGTTCACGCCGTGCGTCGACGGCGGTTGCTCGCGCGCGAACCCGTTGGTCCACTCCGACGTCTGCGCCTGCACGAGCCGCGCGAGGTCGAGCAGTGCGGGGTCGCCCGTGCGGTCGTACAGCCAGAGCACGCTCGCCTGGTTCTCCCCACCGCGATGCTGCGCCCACTGCGTCCAGTGGTTGAGCGGGCGCGCCGGCAGCTGCGCGCGCTGATACGCGAAGTAGCGTGCCATGAACGGTGGCACGCGCGCGTCGCCCATCGCGTCGTGATGCTGTTGGAGCACCTTGAGCATCACCATGCGCGGCCACCAGTCGGCGGAGTTGGCGCGCTGCACGCCGTCTACGTCGCGCCCGCGTCCCTCGTCATCGGGTGGACCGAAGTAGCCATCCGCGCGCTGGCTCGCGAGCGCGTGCTCGATCCACGGGCGCGCCTTCGCGAGCAACGCCGTGCGGCGCGCACCGTCGCCATCGTCCAACGTGTGCGCGAGCGGAACGAGCCCGTCCAGCCAGTACGGCCCGCGCTCCCACGTGTCACCCGTGCCACCGAGCCACGCGTTCTCGGGTCCGACGAGCGGGTAGTGCGCATCGAGCTGCCCCGCGAGTCCATCCGCCATCAGCCGGAGCTGCTCGGCCAGCCACCCGCGCGCGCGGACCGCGCCTAACGGAAGTGGTGCGTAGGGCGCAGGGGCGAGCGGAGCGCGGCTGAACACCGCGCCGGCGACGCCCGATGCCGGCACGAGGGCGTCAACCGGTCGGACGCCCAACGCAGCCGCGGCCACACTGGCGGCGGTTCCCGTGACGAAGGTGCGACGATTGATGGTCATCGTGAACGGAGCGTGCGTGGGGATGGTGACCGGTGCCCGAACGTCAGCGCGACGCGCTCGCCGTGGTGCGCAGTACGAACATCACCGTCGGATCCAGCGGGTACCGCCCGAACTGCCGGCCGTACACGGCGAGCCCACCGGGCAGCGCCGCATCGACGTCCAACCGCACGGTCACCGCGCCCTCGCGTGCCGCTCGTGCCACCGCCTCGGCGGGCAGCGCCACGCGCACCAACTCGCCGTACGACCCCGCCTCACGCAACCGCTTGTCGTGCAGCTGCGCGTGCCAGCTGAGGATGCCGCGGCTATCGGCCGGGTCGTCCGTCAACTCCACCCGCCCCGCCACGATGCCATTCACACGCACCGTCACCGCGCTCGGCCATTTCGCCACCCCGGTCATCGGGTAGGCATTGGGATTCTTTCCCGGGTCCTGCAGCCCGCCACCGCGCATGTAGTCGCCGTCCCCGCGCGCCGTGGTGTCGCGGTCCTTGCCTAACAGGCGCTTGCTCGATGCCTCCACCAGGAACGTCGCGTCCGCGACGTCGGTCGCGGCGAGGCCCGCCGGCCACGGGATGCGATACTCGAAGTAGCCGCTTCCCGCGCCGTTCACCTTGAGCCCGTCGAGCACCGTCCACTGCTTCTCGGACCAGTGCGCACCCGCGAGCTGCGCGGCCGGCACGCTCGCCACGCGCACGCGACGCCCGTCGGCGAGCGTGGCCGCGGTGGTAGGCGCGCTCGTGGCACCAGTCGGCGCCTCGACGACGAAGGCCGCGAAGTTGTGATGCAGCACCGTCCCGCTCGCGTCTTCCAGTCGCGTGGCGAGCACCGCGACCGCGGGCTCGTTCGGCATCGTCACGTCGAGTGGGGCGAGTGGCGGCCGACATCCACGCGCGGTACGGCACGCGCCGCACCGCCGTACCCCACACCTTGTGCTCGCCTAACGCCGTCCACCCCGACAGCTCGGTGCGGAGCGTGAGCGAATCCCCGTACGCCGTACTCCCGGTGAGGAACGAGGCGTAGAGCGGGACCGACACCCGTTCACCCGGCCGCGCCGTCCGCGCGAGCTCCGAATCGCCCACGGCCACGTACAGCGGCGCGTGAAAATCGGCGAGCGTCATCCCCGGCACGAGCGCGCCCACCCCCGTCTCCTTCGGCGAGCGATCGAAGCGCCAGTACCCGTTCCATTCGTTGATGACGTCCGAGTGCTCGGTATAGAGCCACCCCGCGACTTTTGGATGGCGCCGGAATGCGTCGACCGCGCGGTGATAGTCCCAGCTCCAGTCGACGTCGCCCGTGCTCCCCTCGTAGCCCCACACGTTCCCGAACTCGGAGTTCATCATCGGCTGCTCGGCCTGCCGACGACCCCCGATGAAGTGCCATGGCGAGCCCGCGAAGGTGCTGTCGCTCACGCGGTCGAGAAACGATTGCCACTGCCAGCCGGGGAGGTACTCGTGCCACGAGTTGAGGTCGGTCGTCGTATGCCACCGTCCGCAGCAGGGCGAGTTGTCCTCGACGAGGCGGGTCGGGTCGAGCCGCTTCGCCAGCTGTTGCACGCTCGCCACCTTGGCCTGCGTGGCCGGGAGGTACACGCCCTTTCCCTCGACCTGTGTGGTCAACCCCCACGACTCGTTGAAGGTGATCCACGAGAACACGCTCGGGTGGTTGTAATCCCGCGCGATCATCCCCCGCATCGCCACGTCGTGCTCCGCGAACGCCGCCGAGTCCGGCGGACCCCACCAGTTGGGCACATCGGCCATGATGAGCACACCCAGGCGATCGGCCCAGTACAGTTTGCGCGGTGCCTCGATCTTGATGTGCTCGCGCAGCCCCGTGAGCCCGATCTGTCGCGCGCGCAGGATCTCGTCGCGCAGCACACTGTCGGTCGGGAAGGTGTAGTAGCCGGTCGGGTGGTAGGCCTGGTCGAGGGCGAGCTGCAGGTAGACCGGCTTTCCGTTCAGCGCGACGTAGGGGATGGTCGTTCCCGGCAGATGCACGACCGAGATCGAGCGCATGCCGAAGTACGTCTCGACACGGTCCTCCGCGAGTCCGGTCGCGCCTAACGTGGCGGTCGTCTCGTAGAGGTAGGGGTCCTCAGGTGACCAGAGACGGGCATGGGGAACGGGGAGATCGAAGCGCACGGTCGTGGCGCCCCGCGCGACGGGGCGCGACACGGCACGCACGCTCGTGTCGCGGAACGTCAGCGTGAAGGTGAGCGGCCGCGGGGCGGGCTCGAGGAGTTTCGCCTCGACGGTGACGCGTCCGCCCGGGACGTCGGGGGTGAAGTGCACCCACTCCAACGGTGCGGCCCCGCGCGCCTCCAGGTACGCGGTCTGCCAGAGCCCGCGCACGTTGCCGTACCCCTGCTTGCCGTCCAGCCGGAAGGGGTGCGGGGTGTCGTCGACGCGGAGCACGAGCCGTTGCGGCGTCCCGGGCCGCATCACGCGCGTCAGCTCCATTGAGAACGGCGTGTATCCGCCCTGGTGCGTGCCTAACGAATCACCGTCGAGCCACGCCGACGTGCGCCAGTCCGAGGCGCCGACGACGAGAAAGACGCGTCCTCCAGCTGCCGTCCCGCTGGCCCACGCCGCGGGCACCGTCACGTTCCGCGCGTACCAGCCGATGTTGGCGCTGTCCCCGCCCACGCCCGACGCGGGCGCGGCCCACGAGAACGGCACGAGGATGCGATGCGCGTCGGGCATCGGCCCGCCGGTGCGGTACCATCCCGCGCGGACGCCCGCGTCGCGCGGGTCGAAGGCGAACTGCCAGCGGCCGTTGAGGTTCACCCAGTCGGCGCGCTGGAAGTCCGGGCGCGGGTGCTCGGGGAGGGGGATGGTGTCGGCGCGGGGCGCGGGTTGCTGCTGGGCGTGCGCGTTGGGCACGGCCGTGAGGAGCGCCGCGGTGGCGAGGACGGTGGCGAGCGTGGCTCGGATGGTCATGCGGCGAAAGATGGGCGTGGTGCGCGAGGTTGGGTGGGTATTGGTGCGCGGGGCCGTGACGGGCCGGGGATGAAGGAGCTGGGGATGAAGCGGCCGGGGATGAAACGGCGGGGGATACGACGGCAGGGGCGGTGGGGCAGCTGCGTGGGACGGGCCGGTGCGTAGGACGGGGGTACCTCGGAAAGAAATGATGCAGCGTGACTGTCAGCGCCGTCGTAGTGTCGGGATCATGGAACCGAATCACACACCGGCCGATTTCCGCCCGCGCCATCGCGGGCTTCGCGTCAGACAGGAAGCCGCGACGCTCGCCGGTGCGGTATACGAAGCCGTGGACAACATGATCGAAGGCCGCCGTGGATCGTTCAGCGATCAGATGCGGCGCGCCGCCGTCTCGATCCACGCAAACCTTGCAGAGGGCGAAGGCCGCGACAGCCCACGCGATCGCCTGCGCTTCTTCACGATCGCCTGGGCATCGCTGCGCGAGCTGAACGCCCACATCGAACTCGCTGTATCCGTCGGCGCCCTTCCCGAGCGCGACGCCACGCGCCTGTACGCCCACTGTCGCCACGTCGGCCGCATGCTTCACGCCCTTCGTCTTGCCCTGTCGGATTCGGTCCCCACGCGCTGACCCGCCCGCACCCAGCTGCCCCACCGCCCCTGCCGTCGTATCCCCCGCCGTTTCATCCCCGGCCGGTTCATCCCCGGCTCCTTCATCCCCGGCCCGTCACGGCCCCGCGCACCGCCCCGTCGCGCCACCCCTCGCACTCACCCTCCACACTCCCCCGACGGCACGCTCACCGCCCGCGCATTCGCCACCGGCGCGCCGAAATCCGGCGTCCCGTCCGCCCGCCACGTATATGGCTGCATCCGAATCACCCGATTCCACCCCGGCGCCGCAGTCGTCTTGGCGTGGTACACCAACCAGTCCTGCCGCCCGTCCGGCGACTGCGTGAACGTGTGGTGTCCAACCCCAATCACTCCGTTCGCGCTCTGAAACACCGGTCCCGTCTTCGTCCAACTCGCCGAGTCGAGCGGATCGGCCGCGCCGCCCTTGAATCGCAACATGCCTAACTCGTAGGTCGGCAGCCACGAATCCCGCGTCGAGTAGACGAGGAACGTGTCCGCCCCGTGCTCCAGAAATTCGGGCCCCTCCTGCAGATCCAGCTCGGGCCCCCGCTCCCACGCCGCGTTGGGCGCCGTCAGTACGTGCCGTGGCCCTGCGATCGTCCACGGATTGGCCATCGGTGCGATGTAGAGATTCTGCACCGTCTTGTCGGTCGCCGCGGATCGTTCCCATCCCGACCACACCGCGTACAGCCGCCCCCCGATGCGCCCCACCGTGAGATCGATCGCCCACAGCTGGCGGCGCGTCGAGGCGGTCCCCGGTGGCGAGCTGTCCCATGTCCTCCCAGCCGCCTAACGGATCGCCGGTGCGCGCGCGCAGCACGCCGCTACGCTGGTCGATGAACGGCTGGCCGGGGCGGTGCGCCGCGGCGTAATACATGTACCAGCGCCCGTCGACGTAGGCGAGCTCGGGCGCCCAGACGTTGGTGTGGTTCCACCCGGTGTCGGGGGGTGTCCACACGGTGACGAACGGCGCGTGCCCGAGCCCTTCCAGCCGCTCGGATTTCGCGATCGCGATCGTCCCGTTGTCGCGCGATTGCACGAGGTAATAGAACCCGCCCTGGCGCACGATCGACGGGTCGGCGCCGCGCAGGACGGGGTTGGTGAAGGTGCAGGGCAGGCGCCGACACGACGCGCGATGGCGCGGGCGCAGGCTCGTCGTGCGGCGTGGCCGGTCGCGTACACGCGCCAGCCGTGAGCAATGTCGCGCCGACGACGGTGGCGCATGAGGGAAGACGCATGATCGTTGGGGAGAGAAGCGCGGCGGGCCTCCGAGCGTCAACGACCGCGAGGTCGTCGATACCCGGAGGCCCGCCGTTAGGCAAACGTCCGACTACACCGAGGCCAGCTTACCAACCCGGGTTCTGCTTGACGTTCGGGTTCAGGTTGATCTCGGCCTGCGGAATCGGGTTGAGCACCGACTTCGGATAGACGAAGCGTCCCTGACCGAAGTCCGCGTCGTGCGAGATGAGCGTCGGCACATCGGCAAACAGGTTCTGACGGCCGAGGTCGAGCCAGCGCGACCCTTCGAGCCCGAACTCGAGCAGACGTTCCTTGAGGATCACGGCGCGCATCTGCGCCTGCGTGAGGCCGGTCGAGACCGGTTTGATGTTCACGCGGGCCCGCACCTGGTTCACGTACGGCGCGGCGCCAGCCGGATTGCCCTGCTCGTTCAGCGCCTCCGCGTACATCAGCAGCACGTCGGCGTAGCGCAGGATCTTGAAGTCGATCGGGATGTCGAAGTCTTCGTTCGTGAAGTTCGGGAGGTACCACTGCCCGTACTTCTTGAAGAAGATCGAGGTCGTGTCGTTGCCGTAGCGCGTCCTCCACGGCGTCGAGTAGACCGTCGTCGTATCACCCTTGTAGTAGAAGATCGTCGCGTCGAGGCGCGGATCGACCTTCCCGTCGGTGGTCGAATCGATGAAGAACTGCTGGAAGAACCAGCGCGTCGGCAGGCCGTCGCAGAAGCTCGGTCCGCACGGACCCATGAACTTCGCGATGTTCACGCCGTTGATGCCGACCCCCGGGATGGCGGTCTGCACGCTGCCCGCGTTGTACTCGAACAGCGTCTCGTTGCTGTTGCGGTTGGTGTTCTTGATCGGGCTACCGACGCCCTGGAACAGGCTCTTGTACCCGTTCGGGCCCGGCTCGAGTGCGAACGGGCCGTACTGCCCGTTGATGATCGGCAGCAGCGCGGCGGCGGCCTGCGACCACTTGCGCTCCTGCAGCAGCACCTTGCCGAGCATGCCCTGCGCTGAACCCGCCGTGGCCCGGCCACCCGAGGCGGACATGGTCTGCTTGGGCAGCACCGCGGCGGCATCGGTGAGGTCCTTCTCTATCAGGGCGAACATCGTCGCGCTGTCGCTGCTCGCCGCACGCGTCGTGTACGCGACCGTGTCGGTGATGAGCGGCGCGTTCGGCCCGTAGAGCGTGATCACATGGAAGTACGTCAGCCCGCGCAGGAACTTCGCCTCGCCGACGATCTGCGCCCGGCGCGTCGCGTCCATGTTGATCGACGGCACGCGCACGATCACCTGATTCGCACGCGAGATCATCGTGTACGAATCGTTGAAAATGTCGCGATTCGCGTCGAAGTCGTACGACGAGAAGGTGAACTTGTTGTAGTTCTGCAGGTCGTTCCACGGGCTGAAGCTCGTGCCCTCGTCCGACCGGATGTCGTAGGCGAAGGTCGACCAGCGGATGAACATCCCCAGGTAGCCGAGGGTGTTGTACGAGGCCGCGAGCCCCTGCTCGGCATCGCTCGCGGACTTCCAGAACGTCGCGGTCGTGACCGTGTTGGGATTCGTGATGTTGACGTCGTTCTTGCAGCCAGCCGCGCCGAGGCTCGCGGCGCCCAGCGCGCCGAGGGCCACGGTGCGTCCGGCGCGACGACGCAGCGTCGGCGGGATCAGTCGAGAAAGCATGAGTGAGGACATGTAGGCGGAGGCCCGAGGAGCCCGGCCGCGGTGCGGCGGCCGGGCATCGAGCGACAGGTCAGAAGCGAACGTCGAAGCCGAAGGTGACCGTACGCGGGTTCGGGTAGATGAACCCGTCATCCACACCGCGTGCGAGCGGATCGCCGAAGCCCACGACCTCGGGATCGAAGCCCTTGTACTTCGTGAACGTGGCGAGGTTCTGCGCGTTCACGTAGATGCGCGGCCGCGAGTTGGTGTTCAGGCGGAGGCGCTGCGCGACGTCCCCGGGCAGCGTGTAGCCCACCACGAGATTCTGGATGCGAACGAAGTCGCCGTTCTCCAGGAAGTGGTTGTTGTACGCGTTGAAGTTGGCCGCGCCGGCCGTGCCGTGCACCGCGCGCGGAACGTCGGTGCTGGTGTTGCTCGGCGTCCAGTAGTTGAGCCCCGAGCGCACGTTCTGCAGCCCCGACGTGTTCTCGACGTTGTACTCGACCACGTTGTAGATCTTGTTGCCGAACGAGCCGCGCAGGTTCAGCCCGATGTCGAACGACCGATAGCGCGTGTCGAAGAACAGGCCGCTCGTCAGCTTCGGCAGTGGCGTGCCCGAGTTGACGCGGTCGGCGTCGTTGATCGTGCCGTCGCCGTTGGTGTCGTTGTAGCAGACGTCGCCCGGCTGGGCGTTCGGCTGGATGACGACCTGCTTGCCATTCACCGTGCTCGTGTGCGCCTGCACCGCCGCGGCCGACTGGAACAGGCCGCAGTTCTGCCACAGATAGAACGCGCCGATCGGCTGGCCGACCGTGGTACGCTCCACGCCACCGAAACCGGAGAACAGCGGCTGGCCGCCGTTGCCGAGCGAGAGCACGCGGTTGGCGAGCGTGGTCACGGTGAACGTCGTGTTGAACTGCAGTGCGCCGCGCGTCAGACGGTGCGTGGCGCCGAGTTCGAAGCCCGCGTTCCGCATGCGGCCGGCGTTGACGATCGGATTGCCGCTCGACCCGAGGCTGGCCGGGATGGCCGTGCCGACGAGGAGCTTGTCGAGCGTCGCCTGGTAGTAGTCGGCCGTGATCGACAGGGCGTTGTTGAACAGCCCGAGGTCGAAGCCGACGTTGGCGTTCCGGTTCTGCTGCCACTGCAGGTTGGTGTTGACCAGCGCCGTCTGCGTGGCGCCGGGCGTCAGCACCCCACCGTAGTAGGCGTTGATGTTCCCGTTCACGAACGCCGTGTAGGCGTAGGGCGGGGCCGCCTGGCCACCGAGTACGCCGAGGCTCGCGCGCAGCTTGAAGATGTCGGCGCCACCGATGAGTGGGATCGCCTTGAAGTACCCCTCGTCGCTGACCACGTACCCGACCGAGCCCGAGCCGAACACGCCACAGCGGTTCCCCTCGCTGAAGAGCGACGAGCAATCGCGGCGGACGGTGCCAGTCGTGAGATACCGGTCCTTGAACGAGTACGTCGCGCGGGCGAGCAGCGAGTTGGTGTGGACGACGCTCTGGTACCCCGAGTTCGCGAGCGCCGTGCTGTTGCCGGCGTTGATCTGCTGCAGGTTCTCGTTCGTGAAGCCGTTGCGGCTCGCCGTGAGCATGTCGAAGCTGTTGTTCTGCGACGTCTGTCCGGCGACCGCGGTCAGGCGGTGCTCGGAGCCCCCGAAATTGCCGTCGTAGGTCAGCAGATTTTCGTAGAGCAGTTGCTGCGACCGCGGCGCCGCCTGCAGCAGCGACGCACCCGTCGACACCGGCGTCAGGTAGCGCAGCTGCTGGCTGCTCGTCCAGACCGTGTTGCCCGAGTCGGCGTAGTTGATGCCGAGGTTGAGGCGATAGCTGAGTCCCTTGAAGAGCGAGACGTCGGCGAACGCCGATCCGATTACGGCGTTGGAGCGCAGCCGGGTGTAGTTGGCCGTCAGCGCGCCGACCGGGTTGGTGCCGTAGTTGGGCGTCGCCGACGTGCCGTAGCCCCAGCCCGACGCGGAGGTCGAGTCACGCACCGGGATCGTCGGCGGCAGCAGCACCACGTCGATGAGCGGCAGCGCGGCGCCGCCAAAGATGCCGTTCGGGTACACGCGCTGGTGCACCTGCGAGGCGGCCAGGTTCTCCCCGATGCGCACGCGTCCGCGCGTGGCTTCGGTGTTCACCCGCAGGCTGGCGCGAGCGAAGTTGGTGTTCATGATCGTGCCGTCCTGGTTCAGGTACGACCCGCTCACGAGATAGTTGGCCGTCGGCGATCCGCCCGAGGCCGTCAGGTTGTAGTTCTGGATGCCACCGGTCTTCATGATGGCACTCTGCCAGTCGGTGTTGACCGACGTCTGCGCGGTCAGGCCCGCGGGGATGTCGCTCCCTGAGAGCCCGGCGTTCTGGTACGCCTGCAGCTGCACGCGCTGGAACTCGGCCGCGCTCGCCATCGGGATCGTCTTCGGGATCGACTGGAACCCGTAGTACGTGTTGAGCGAGAACTGGTTCTGCCCGGCCGACCCGCGGCGCGTCGTGATGACGATGACGCCGCTCGACGCCTGCGATCCATACTGCGCGGCCGCCGACGCGTCCTTCAGGACCTCGAACGACGCGATGTCGTCGGGGTTGATGTTCGGATTCTGGTTGCCGACGTACATCCCGTCGACGACGTACAGCGGCGAGGTGTTGCCGAGGCTGGACGGGCCGCGGATGGTGATCTGCGCGGGGCGTCCAGGCTGGCCGCCGGCCGAGATCTGCACGCCGGGCACGCGGCCGCGGAGCGCTTCTTCGACCGTGGCGACCTTCTGGTCCTGCACGTCGTTGCCGCTGACACTCGCGACCGCGCCCGTGACCTGGCGGCGCGATTCGTTGGTGTAGCCGACCTGGACGCGCACTTCGGACAGCTGCGCCACCGACTGCACGAGCTGGAAGTCGAGCGTGCTGACCTGTCCGGCCGTGACGGCGACCGTCTGCGTCCGCACCTGGAAGCCGATGCGCTGCGTGCGCACCGTGACCGTGCCCGCGGGCACGCCGCCGATGTTGTAGCGGCCCTGCGGGTTGGTGGTGCCACCGAAGCGCGCGCCATTGGCCGTCGTGACGACGACCTGCACGTCACCGACGGGGGCATTGCCCGTGCCGAGCACGGTGCCCGCGACGCGGCCGGTTGCCTGCGCGGGCTGCTGCGCCGCGACGGCGTGGGTAGGAAGAACGAGCAGCGCTCCGGGGAGGAGCGCGAGAGCGGCGACGGCGCTGAGCCGGCTGGCGGCGCGGGCGGCGGCGGCCGGTGTGCCCGGGCGGGCGCGCCGCCGACGGCGGCCGGGGGAGTCAGACACGCGAGGATCCTCGCTGGGGTGAGTACGGGTGGCGTGTGAGCTCGGGCAGGCTGATGCGGAGTGCGTCAGTCACCAGAACTCCCACGCCGGGGAGCGGCGCCCTGTGGTGCGCGCGTCGAAGCGCGCACCACCAGTGGAGCGTCGAGGAAGTGCTTCTGCGGTGCGGGCGGAGCGAGCGCTTCCACCTGCGCCATCAACAGCTCGGCGGCGAGCCGGCCCATCTCGTGGGTCGGCACGCGCACCGAGGTCAGAGGAACGGGGAGATATTCGAGCAGCGGGATGTCGTCGAAGCCGACCACCGACACGTCGTCCGGCACGCGCAATCCGAGCTCGGCGAGCGCGCGGCAGACCCCGACCGCGACGAGGTCGTTGTAGCAGGTGACGCCGGTCGTGCGCTCCGCGGCGGGTTGCGCACGAAAGTGCGCGAGGGCGGCGTGATAGCCGTCTTCGAGGTGCGCCCCGGCGGGCACGATGCAGGCGTCGGTGAAGGCGACCGACGACGCGCTGCACGCGCGCCGCACGCCGTTGACGCGTTCGTGCGTGTGCGTCGAATAGCTCGGCCCCGCGAAGTGCGCGAGTCGCGTGTGGCCGAGCGCGAGGAGGTGGGCCGCAGCGGCGCAGGCACCCTGCACGTTGTCGACGTCGACGAGGCTCGCGGGCACGCCGCGTACCTCCTCGAGCAGCACGAACGGATAGTTGCGGCGCTTGAGCTCGAAGAGGTGCGAGAGATCGACCTCGTCATCGAGCACCGGCGCGACGAGCAGCCCGTCGACGTCCTTGCCGTGGAGCATCTCGACCGCGCGGCGCTCGCTCGCGTAATCGCCCTCGGAGCTGGCGACGAGCAGCGTGTAGCCACGCCCGGTCGCGGCAGCGCGCGCGCCGGTCACGACCGAGGCGTAGTACGGGTTGTCCGCTTCCTTGATGAGCAGCCCGATGCTGCGCAGGGTGCGCCGGGTGCCCGCACGCGCGACGGCCGCCCCGGCGCCGGCGCCGGGGCGATAGTCGAGCAGCTCGACCGCGTGGAGCACGCGATCGCGAGTTCCACTCCGGACCGGGGCGGACGCGTTCAGGACAGCAGACACCGTAGCTTTCGAGACGCCCGCGTGGGTTGCGACGTCGGTGATCGTGGCGCGCTTCGCGTTCATGCAGGAGGGTCGGCGTGATTGGGCGCGCCGTTCTGGTGCGACCGAACGCGTTCGGTCGCGTTTGACAGATGTCGAACGCGGTCAACCGTACCGTCGAGTATGACACCCGTCAAGCAGACCGCGCGTCACTTCATGCCGAAATCGTGCGATTCTGGCCGTTCCGCGCGGCAAACCGCTTTGGTGCGCATGCGAGTACGTCGGCGGAGCGCTGTCGCCTGGCCACCGAGCGTACTGTCGAGGTAGCTTGACCTCTTGACAGGGCAGATTTGGCTGGTGTTACAGCTGAACTTGCCGAACGTCGTCGAACTCGTTCGCGGGGGATGGCTCGCGCACGGGTGTATTTTGCGCGCCATGCTTGCCATCGACCTCTCTGGACGCCGCGCGCTGGTCGCGGGCGTCGCCGACGACAACGGCTACGGATTCGCGATCGCCAAGGCATTGGCGACGGCCGGCGCATCCGTCTGTGTGGCGACCTGGCCGCCCGCGCTCACGATCTTCCGGAACCTGCTCGAACGCGGCAAAATGGACGAGTCGCGGCGGATGGCCGACGGCTCGCTCTTCACCTTCGAGCGCATCTACCCGCTCGACGCCGTCTACGACACGCTGGCGGACGCGCCCACCGATGTCCGCGAGTCCAAGCGCTACAAGGAACTGGGCGACTTCTCGGTGCAGGGCATGGCCGATCAGCTCGTCGCCGACTTCGGGGAGCGGCCGCTCGACATCGTCGTGCACTCGCTCGCGAACGGCCCCGAGGTCAAGAAGCCGCTGCTCGAGACGAGCCGCGCGGGCTACCTCGCCGCCGTCAGCACGAGCGCGTACTCACTCGTCAGCATGGTGCAGCGCCTGAGCCCACTGCTCCGGCCAGGCGGCTCGTTCGCCTCGCTCACCTACCTGGCGAGCGAGCGCGCGGTGCCCGGCTACGGCGGCGGGATGTCGAGCGCCAAGGCCGCGCTCGAGAGCGACACGCGCCTGCTCGCCTACGAGGCCGGCCGCAAGTACGGCGTGCGCGTGAACACGATCTCTGCCGGCCCGCTCGCGAGCCGCGCGGCGAGCGCGATCGGGATCATCGATCGGATGGTGGCCTACGCGGCCGCCAACACTCCGCTCCCCGAAGCGACGCGGGCCGAGGAGGTCGGCGGCGTCGCCGCGTTCCTCGCGAGCGATCTCGGGCGCGGGATCACGGGCGCGACGGTCTACGTCGACAAGGGCTATCACGCGATGGGCATGATGGCCGAGTCGCCGGTCGCGCCAGGCGCGCCAGTCGAGGCCTCCGCCTAGATCGTCGCTTTCTCGCCGACGAGGAGCCGAAATTTCATCGGCAGCCGAACCAGCTGGCGCACGTGATGGCCGTGTGACACGGCCGGCGTGAAGCGCATGAGCGGCAACGCGTCACGCACCGCGTCGGTGAACAGCGGGTGCGTGGTCTCGACCACGGTGAATGTCCCCGGATCGGCCTTGCCCGTCGTGTCGACGGCGAACTCGACGAGCACCTCGCCCTGAACGCCCTTTTCGCGAAGCACGGCGGGGTAACGCGGGCCGTCGCTGGCTGGGTCGCGGGTCGCGGCCGAGTCGACGTCCTCTTCGGTGAAGAGGCGTGTTTCGTCGGCGAGATCGCCGCGGGGCGCGGGCACCTCGCGCGTTGCCTCGGGCGGGGGGGCATCGCCAAACCGCTGGGGGCTGCCGTGATCGACCGCCTTCGCGAAGCCCGACGTGCCGATGCCGGGCGCGATCCACGTGATCCGCTCTCCGACCTCGCGCTCGACGTGATCGGGTGGTAACAGATAGCGGATGGAGATCAGACCTTCCGGGGCGTCGGTGGCGCCCGCGGCGACGTGGTGGGCCCACGTGCCCGCGATCCCCGACGTGTGCACGGCGAGACTGGCCGCGAGCGCCCACCCGGTCACGACGCGGGCTCGGCGCGATTCGAGCAACTTGAGCCACATGCTGCTCCCTCCCGACTCTTCGCCTGGGGTGCCGACGACACGCCGGTATGGTACCGCCGCGGTACCGCAACCGCACGACAACAGGGGCCCGTTGCCCGGTGCAACGTGCCCTGGCCGCGCGCGGCCCCAGGCTCCACATTGCGCGCGGGTACGACGCCGCGCAAGAGCACCGTATGGGCCCGCGACGCGGGGGGGCTCGAGCCTGCTGCGCTGGCTGACCGCCGTCGCGCTCCTCGGCCCCGCGACGCGCCTCACGGCGCAGGCGAGCGGGTCGGTGCCGCGGCCGCCCTCGCCCGCCCATGGCGCCGCCCGAGCGTCGCTCCTCGCCGCGGACCGCGCGCACGCCGCCCGCAGCGGGCGCTCGCTGACGATCGGGTTTCCTACAGCGCTCGATCGCGATGTGGTGCTGCTGTACCCGGACGCGCCGATCGTGCGCGGACGTGCGGCAGCCGAGTCACTCCTGCGCGCCCTCCCCGACGCGGGCCGGCGCGCGTTCCGCTGGCAGCCCGCCCTCGCCGAACGGTCCGCCGATGGCCTGCGCGGCTACACGCTCGGCTACGGACAGGCGATCACTGCCGACTCGGTCGCGCCGCTGCGCTATCTCGCCTACTGGCGCCGCTCGCCGGCGGGGGCATGGCACGTGGCGGCGTGGGTGCTCGCGCGTGGGACGGCATCCACTGCACCGTTGCCCACACCGTGCCGCACACCCGCGCCCGGCGCCGAACATGTGGGCGCCACCGACCGGGAACTGCGTGCGGCGGATTCGGCCTTCGCGGCCCGCTCGGCGCGTGACGGCGCAGGCCCGGCGTTCACCGAATTCGTCGCGCCCGACGGACTGGCGGTGAGCGGGTCGGCCGGAATGACCTGCGGGCCGGCCGCGGTCGGCGCCGCGCTCGCGGGGCTCGGGCCCGGCGCGCTGGTCTGGGCGCCAACGGCCGCTGACGTCGCCGCGAGCGGCGATCTGGGCATGACCATCGGGACCGCGACGGTGCGTGTCGGCGCGGAGACGTCGTACTCCAAGTACCTCACCATCTGGCGCCGCACGCGCGACGGCGCCTGGCGCGTCGCTGCCGATGCGGGCAACACGACCCCGCACCGATAACCGGCCCATGCCGCTTCCGCCCGTTCCCGCCCATCTGGTCGCCGTCGCATCGGCCGACAGCATCCCCAACCCGCGCGCCGTTCAGCCCGAGCGCCCGAGCGTGGCGACCCCGGCCAGCACGGTCGCGCCCGGGTATGCCGAAGTCGAGAGCGGCGTGGAGCGTGACACGCCCGGCGACGGCACGCACGCATTCTCCATCCCCACCGTGCTCAAGCTCGGCGTCGGCGCGCGTACGCAGGTGACCATCAGTCTTCCCACGAGCGGGCAGACCGGCACCCCCTTCGGCTTGGGCGACGTCGCCGTCGGCCTCAAGTGGCGCGTGATCGACCAACGACCGCTCGTACAGGACCTCGCCGTGTTGCCGTCGATCAAACTCGCGACCGGCGGCGCGCGCGGCACCGGAACCACCGACGCGAGCCTCCTGCTCATCAACTCGCGCGCGATCGGCCCTGCGAGCCTCGACCTGAACGTCGGCGCAACGTGGCGCACCGGGGACGGCACGCAGGCCCCCAAAACCTCCACCCTCTGGACCGTCGCGGCCGGCATTCCCGTGCGCGGCGCCCTCGGCTGGGGGATCGAGACGTACGGCTATCCCGGAACGCGCGGCCCTGCCGGAAGCGCCCCGATCGTCGCCGTCCTCACCGGGCCGACCTTCAGCGTGCGACCGGAACTGACACTCGATTTCGGGACCATCATCCCGGTCACCGGGCCGCAGCCGCACGCGTTCTACGCGGGGCTCGTGACCAACCTGGGGCGGTTCCGCCGGTAGCGGCGCGCGCGGGAACGGAGCTCAGCCAGGCCCGGTCATGGGCGCCCCAGCCACCCGCGCAACTTCTCGTTCACCTTCGCCTTCACCGCGTCCTTCGCGTTGTTCGTCGAGCGCCGCCGCGCCTCGTTGAACGTGAGGCGGACGACCGTGGCGTCGGGCGCATCGCGCAGGACGGGCCCCAACCGCTCGGCCGCTCCGGCGTAGTCGCGCGAGTCGTAGCGCGAGAGCGCGTCGGAGAACGCGACCACCGTGTGGACGTGGTCGATCCGATCCGCCTCCTGTCGTTGCCGAAGCACTTCGAGCGCCTCGGGCGAGACCGCGGTCGGCATGGCGGCGACGAGTTGGTGCGCGAGCTTCTGCTGCAGGTCGAAGAAGCGGTCGTCGGGCCCGGTGACGCGCGCGGTGTTGACGACCGCGCCGGTCTCGACCCGGATCACGCGCGAGTCGATGCGCATCTGCGGGCGCGACGCGCTCACCGCCCCCGTGAGCAGGTACTCGGCGCCGAGCAGGCGGCCCGTGCGCGCGGCGGTCGCCGAGTCGGCGAGGGAGCTGTGTTGCAGGTGCTGCTCATCGAGCACCGACTGCAGCCGGTCGCGTTCGACGAGCTGGAGGCCCGGCACGCCGGCGAGGTCGGAGGTGAGCATCGCCGACAGGCCGCGCCCGATCGCGTCGTAGCTGGCATCGCCCGTCGCGTTGTCGAAGTAGAGGACCGCGACGGTGTGCGTGCGCACCGTGTCGGCGTGGTGCGCCGTCGCCGGTGGGCCTGCGGCGATCGGCGCGACCGGCGACGGGTGCGCGGCGAACGTGGCGGCGGTGAGCGAAACGAGGGCGAGGAGTGCGGGCGAGAAGCGGAGCATCGGGACGGACGGGGAACGCGGGCGAGCGCAGGCGGTGATGTCCGTCCGCACCCTACGATGTGGCCCGCGCGCCGCGCCCGCAATACAGCTGGGGCGTGGCGCATGCTCCTGTCCCTGGGCGGGTCACACCACGCGCGTCTTCCAGCGCCCCCGCCGAAACACCACCGCGCTCGCCACCGCGAGGAGCGAGAACGCGAGCGCGATCGCGACGAATACCCCGTGCGGCCCCATCCCGAGCGGCCGCGCGAGCACGTAGGCGACCGGGATCTCGAACAGCCAGAAGACGAGCAGGTTGAGCACGGTGGGGGTGCGCGCGTCGCCCGCGCCGTTGAACGCGGCGGTCAGGACCAGCCCGTAGGCGTAGAGCAGAAAGCCCGCGGCGACCACGCGCAGCCCGTCCGTGCCGTAGTGCAGCACGCCTGGATCGTGCGTGAACACGCCGATGAGCGTGGGCGCGCCGAGCACGAACCCCACGCTCAACGTCCCCAGAAACGCCGCGTTGTAGTGCCCGGTCGTCCACACCGCGCGCTCGGCGCGCTCGGGATCGCGGGCGCCTAACGCCTGCCCGACGAGCGTCGCGGCCGCGTTGCTCATCCCGAACGCCGGGAGGATGGCGAAGACGATCACGCGCATCGCGATCGTGTAGCCGGCGAGCGCGGTCGCACCGAAGGTCGCCACCACGCGGACGAGTCCGATCCAGCTCGCGGTCCCGATCATCGACTGCGCCGCGGCCGCGCCCGACACCTTCGCGATGCTGCGCACGACCGCCGGGTCGAACCCGAAGTCGCGGCGCCGCACCTGCACGCGGCTCGTCGGGCGCGTGAGGCGCCAGAACGCGTAGAGCGCGCCCGTGCTGCGGCCGATGGTGGTCGCCACGGCGGCGCCGGTCACGCCTAACGCGGGGAAGGGCCCGGGGCCGAAGATGAGCAGCGGTCCGAGCACGATGTTGATCGCATTGGCGAGCCAGAGCGTGCGCATCGCGATCGCCGCATCGCCCGCACCGCGGAAGATCGCGTTGGTGACGAAGAGCAGGATGATGCTGGCCTCGCCGCCGAGCATGACGCGCGCGTACGTCGAGCCGGTGGCGAGCACGCCGGGCGGGGCGCCCATGAGCGCGAGCAGCCGTGGGGCGAACAGCGCACCAGCCCCGCCGAGCACGAGCGAGAGCGCGACGCCGACGGCCACCGCCGTCGCCGCCGCCCGCGAGGCGCCCACCGGGTCCTTTTCGCCGGTGCGGCGCGCGACGACCGCCGTCGCGCCCACGCCCAGCCCCATGGCGAGCGCGTAGACGATGGCGAGCAGCGATTCGGTGAGCCCGACGGTGGCGAGCGCGTTGGCGCCGAGCCGGCCGACGAAGTACGCGTCGGTGACGGCAAAGACGCTCTCCATGGCCATTTCGAGCACCATGGGCACGGCCAGGAGCAGGATGGCGCGTCCGAGCGGGCCGACGGTGAAGTCCTGCTCGCTGCCGGCCAGCGCCTCGCGCACCGAGGCCCAGAATCCAGGTGTCGGGATCGGCGGGGCAGGGGCATCGGGAATCGGCGCGCCGGCGAGCGACGCCGCACCCAAAGCATTCGTTTCGATCTGTTCCAAAGCGGGCATGCCGCGGCTCGTATGAGATGAAGGAGGAGCGGTGCGACGCGCGAACGCGGCACCTGCGGGCTGAACGCGAAACGCCCCACCGGCCGGTCGGGCACAGGTGGGGCGTTTCGCGGCGCCGCGTGGCGGCCGGCGAACGCGGCGCGAGCTCGCGCGCTCTAGTCCCTGTGCGACCTCGTCACGGGCGCGTCCCCCCGGCCATGAGGGCCGGGCGGAGGACGGCGGAGACGGCGACAGGAGCGAGCTTCATCGAACACCGATCGAAAGGAAGGAACGGCAGCGTGGACGTGCCGTGTCACGCTACGGCCGTCCGGCGCGGGCGTCAAGACAAACAGTTGATCTCGGTACCGCCCGGTCAGCGTCACAGCGCGTCGACCGCCAGGTTGCGCGTGGGGGTCGGTCGCGCGGGGGTGATTGCGTGAGCGCCGACCGTGGCGCAGACTAGCCTGTCGATCCGCCGCCCGGCGCGCCTCGACGTGACTCTGACACACCCGAGGATTCCGCATGCGTCGGTCCCCGTCGTTCGGCACGCACTCGCGCACGCAGCCGTTGGCGCGGCGGGTGCGAACCGCACTGCTCGCCGTCGCCCCGGCCGCCGTCGCACTCCTGCCGACCGCGCCTGCTGCGTGGGCCCAGTCCGACGGCGCGCCCGCGCGGCCGCCGCGGCCGTCCCCCGCATCGCCTACGAGCAGTACACGCTGCCTAACGGACTGCGCGTCGTCCTGCATCAGGACCGCAAGCTTCCCGTCGCGCACGTCAACCTCTGGTATCACGTCGGCTCCGCCGACGAGCGCCTCGGCCGGAGCGGTTTCGCGCACCTCTACGAGCACCTGATGTTCCAGGGGTCGACCAATGCGCGCAAGGATTACCTGCAGTACATGGAGCGCGCCGGCGCCAACCTGTTCGAAGGCGGCGTCAATGGTACGACCAGCTTCGACCGCACCAACTACTTCGAGACGGTGCCGTCGGGTAGCCTCGAAACGGTGCTCTGGGCCGAGTCGGACCGCCTCGCCACGCTGGCCGACGCGATCGACAAGGCGAAGCTCGACAACCAGCGCGACGTCGTGAAGAACGAGCGGCGACAGGGTCTCGAGAACCAGCCGTACGGGCGCGCCTTCAAGCTGATGTTCGAGACGATGTTCCCGCTCGATCATCCGTACGGGCACGACGTCATCGGCTCGCAGGAGGATCTCACCGCGGCATCGCTCGACGACGTGCGGGCGTTCTTCCGTACGTACTACACGCCGAACAATCTCTCGCTCGTCGTCGCCGGGGACTTCGAGCCGGCGGACGCGAAGCGGCTCGTCGCGAAGTACTTCGGCCCGATCCCGCCCGGCCCCGCGCTCGACCGTGCCAAGCGCATGCCGGTCGCGCTGAGCGGCGAGCGCGTCGTCGTCGTGAACGACCGCGTGCCGCTCGCGCGCACGTACCTCGCGTGGCCGTCGCCGGCGTTCTTCGACGCGGGCGACGCCGAGCTGGACCTCGCGTCGCTCGTCCTCGCCGACGGGCTGACGTCGCGGCTGCAGCGTGCGCTTCGCTACGACCGCCAGCTCACCTCCGATGTCGGCGCGTTCCAGTACTCCCTCGAACGCTATGGCATGTTCATCGTCCAGGCGACCGCGCGCCCAGGGGTGTCGCTCGACTCGATCGAACGCCTGACGAGTGCCGAGATCGCGCGCCTCGCGCGCACGGGCCCCACGGCCGAGGAGCTCGCGCGTGCCAAGGCGAAGTGGGAGCTGGGATATCTGACCGGGCTCGAACGGATCGGCGGCTTTGGCGGCGTGTCGGATCTGCTCAACCAGTACAACACCTGGCTCGGCGCGCCCGACCACTTCGCTGACGACGTCGCGCGCCACCGCAACGCGACGGCCGACCAGGTGCGCGCGACCGTCGCGCAGTACCTCGACACCCGCAACCGCGTCGTCGTGCGCTTCTTCCCCGAGCCGTCGTCGCGCGAGGTCGTCGCGGCCACGCCGCTCGACCGCACGCACGAGCCGCCGCTCGCCGCTGACCGCGCCTTCACCCCGCCGACCGTCGACTCGACGCGACTGGCGAACGGGCTCGCGGTGTACGTCGTGCCGCGCCGCGACGTGCCCAAGGTCGCGATCACGCTGGTCACGCGCGCCGGCACCGTCGACGACCCCGCGGGTAAGGAGGGCGCGGCGAGTCTCGCCGCCCAGGTCATGCGGCGCGGGACGACGACGCGCGACGCGCTTCGCCTCGAGGATGCGTTAGGCAATCTCGGCACGTCGCTCGACGCGAGCGCGAGCCGCGAGCGCTCGACGCTCGGCCTCGAGATCCGCGCCGGCGATCTCGCGCCCGCACTCACCCTGCTCGCGGACGTGGCCGAACACCCGGCGTGGACGCCGGCCGAGCTGGA
Organism: uncultured Gemmatimonadales bacterium; assembly: GCA_963702945.1. Lineage (GTDB taxonomy): Bacteria > Gemmatimonadota > Gemmatimonadetes > Gemmatimonadales > Gemmatimonadaceae > BPUI01. The sequence goes on along the minus strand of OY969773.1, from coordinate 1,583,002 downwards.
GCGCGAGCGCAAGGTGCGCCTCGACCAGCTCGCGCAGGACGCCGTCGAGCCGAACGCGATCGCGCGCGTCGTCGGGAACGTCGCCGCATTCGGCGCGGACCACCCGTATGGGCGCCCCGAAGACGGCACCCCCGAGACGGTGGCCGGGATCACGCGCGAGGACCTCGCCGCCTGGCACGAGCGTCGGTGGAAGCCGGGAAGCTCCGCGCTCGTCCTGGTCGGCGACGTCACGCTCGCCGACGCGACGCGGCTCGCGCAGGCGGCGTTCGGCGGCTGGAGCGGTGGCGCGGCCCCGCGCCGCGCGCCGGTTCCGCGGCCGCACGGACTCGCCGCCGGGCAGGTCTATCTCGTCGACCGCCAGGACGCGGCCCAGACCGTCGTCACGCACGTGCTGCCGGGCATTCCGCGCACGTCGCCCGATTACTACACGCTCTCGCTCGCCGACGCGGTGTGGGGCGGCGGCTACGGCACGCGTCTCAACCTCAACCTTCGCCAGAACAAGGGCTACTCGTACGGGATCTTCTCCTCGCCGCGCTACTACGCCGAGGGCGGGGCCTGGATCGCGCGCGGCGGTGTGCAGACCGACAAGACGAAGGAGAGCGTCGTCGAATTCGTGCAGGAAGGAAAGAACCTCGCCGGCGCGCGCCCGATCACCGCGCAGGAGTTGGCCGACGCGAAGGCCGCGCGCGTGCGTGGCTACGCGCAGGCGTTCGAGGCCGGGTCGCGCGTGGCCGGCCACGTCGCGACGCTCTGGGCGATGAACGTCCCGATGACCGAGCTGCGCCACGAGCCGGAGGCGCTCACCGCCGCGTCGCTCGATGCGGTCAACGCGACCGCAGCCAGGTACGCCGACCCGGCGCACAGCATACTCGTCCTCGTCGGCGATCGTGCGAAGATCGAGCCCGGGGTGCGCGCGCTCGGCCTCGGGCCGGTGGTCGTCCTCGACGCGCACGGGCGCCCGCTGCTCACGCCGTGACGGTGGGTGGACCGCGCCGTTAGGCGGCGCGGTTCAGATCGCTTCCTTCACGAACCACGCACGCACGCCCGAGAAATCGAACTCGAGCACGCCGGCCTCGCCGAGTCGGTAGTGGGTCTCGACCGCGTGGGGCGCGCGCGGGTTGTCGGTGCGGAGGATGTTGCCCTCGACCTGATAGACGAGGGCGAGGACCTGTGTGCGATCACCCACGTCGAACGAGTAGCGGAGCCGCCCACCGCGCAAAAACTCCATCGCCACCCCGGGCGCGAAGTCCAGCCCCGGCTCGGCGCGCAGCAGTCGCCAGCGGCCGAGGAGCCAGGTGGGCACGGGGTGGGGATCGGGGGCGCGGTCGGTCCCGCGGTCGGCGTTCATGCAAGCGGCGAGAGAGGAACGGGCTGGTGCGCGGCGCCCAGCCCCCTCGGGCAACGCTGCAGATCGTGCGCCCCGACGGCCAATCGGCGCCACTCCTCGCCCCACGCGGCCACGGGTACGCTTGTTGACGGGGCGCGCTGCATCGCGCGGACGGTCGTCACGCGATCACCTCATTGGCCCTGACGGAGGGCGAGCGACATGGCACAGCAGCGCAACATGGAAGGCGACGAGAACCAGAAGCGCGCCGCGGCACGCGAGGCGAAAGCCGAAGGCAAGCAGCCGAGCGAGATGGGCGCGACCACCGGGGCGAGCAAGCAGCGCAAGAAGGCCCCGAACAACGCGTCGCACGAGGAGAAGATGGAGCTGAAGCACGAGGGGAAGGCCGGTGGCAGCAAGGCGACCGACAACGAGCGTCCGCGCCCCGGCAACCGCGAGACCGATCCGAAGCGCGATCCGAACACCTACGTCTGACGTGCCATCAATCGGACGGCGCGTTCGTCAGAACGCGGCCGGCCGCCGCGCCATCGCTGGGTGGTAGAGCGCCTGTAACCGGGCGGTGAGCGCGGCCGCGCCACCGATCGCGACGTGCGGCGCGCCGATCCCGACCACGCGCCGGCCCCAGTCGAACCATACGGGCACGATTGGGACGCCGGCCTGTTCGGCGATGGCGTAGTAGCCGGTGCGCCAGCCGCTCGTCTTGCGTCGCGTGCCCTCCGGCGTGATCGCGAGGGCCATCGCGGGCGCCGCGCGGATCGCGTCGACCACCTGCGCGACGAGGTCATGGTGGGCATCGCGCCGCACGGGGATGCCGCCGATGGCGCGCATGAACGCACCGAGCGGTGGCCGAAAGAGGGTGTGTTTGCCGAGCCAGCGCGGGTCGAGGTCGAGGGCGAGCATCACGGCAACGCCGAGGACGAAATCCCAGTTGGACGTATGCGGCGCGACGACGAGCACCTGCCGTGGGGCGTCCGGCAGGTTGCCCTCCACGCGCCAGCCGGCCCGCGTGAAGGCCCACGCCCCGGCGCGCTGTAACCACGCGGCGTGCCGACGCGGCACGCTCGGTGGCAGCACGGGGACGAGCGGCCCGGTCACGGCTTGGTGGGCTCGGGCTCGGGCGGGCGGCCGACGATCGGCGCGCCGGCCGCGTGCCACGCACGCCAGCCGCCCGCTATGGAATGGACGTTCGTGTACCCCATGCGCTGCAGCACGTCGGCGGCGAGCGCCGAGCGGAACCCGCCGCCGCAGTAGAGGAGGAGTTCGGTGGTGGGGTCGGGGATGCGGGTCTCGATGTCGCGCTCGATCACGCCCTTGCCGAGGTGCTCCGCGCCGGCGGCGTGGCCGATCGCCCACTCGCTGTCCTCACGGACGTCGATGAGGTGGGCGCCAGCGGAGTGGCGGGCGAGGGCGGTCGCGACGGGGATCTCGTGGACGTGGGGGCGGATGGATTCGACGAGGCGGAGGAAGGAGGGGGTGTGATCCATGTCGTTAGGCCGGCGGAGTGAGAGGGGAGGTCGACGTTCCGGGGCTGCGGGGCGGGAACGGCGAGGGGATCGGGTGGGGCGACGGGTCGGGCGCAGCGAGTGGGACGCAGCGGATGACGGCGCAGCGGGGAGTGCGTGTTGGGGCCTCGGCGGGTGGGGCGGGCCGGGTAGTGCGGGAACGAGAACGGCGAGACGGAGCGCCAGAGCCGAAGGGGCGCAGGCGGGACGGGTAAAACGAACGGAACGGCCGGGGGCACTTCCCGCCACCCGCCTTCCTCGTGTCGTGGTTGTCGTCCCCGCTTCACCCGACCCGCCTCACCCGCCGAGGCCCCAACACGCACGTCCCGCTGCGCCCGTCTCCGCTGCGCCCCACCCGCTGCGCCCGACCCGTCGCCCCACCCGATCCCCTCGCCGTTCCCGCCCCGCAGCATGAGCGCGTCGACCTCTCCACGCGCCCTGCCCGCCTCACGAGACAAAGCGGTCCCCTCACTTTCCCCTCCGCCCACATACTGCCAACACTCTCCTCGCCCCTCCGGCCCGCGGCGCGATCGTGTGCGCCGCCTCGGCCTCCACCCTCGCGCCCGCACAGTTCCCTCGCCCGAGCGCGACCGTTGCCGCCCGCAGCCGGATCCGGTAATCCCCCGGTGCCAGGCGCGCCGCGATCCTCGCCCCGCTGGCCTCGCCCTTCTCGTAGAACGGCATCGCCGCCCCGTGCGCCCCCGCGATCCCGGCTCCGACGGCGAGTAGGAGTGCCCCCGCTCGCACCCCGGCTGGCGTGAGCGAGCGTTGCGGCGCGCCCGGCTCGCCCTCCGCTCCCAACGCCGCGAGCGCCCCCAGCGCCGGCCACACCACGATCGTTGGCGCCGCGAGCAGCAGCACCGCGTCGAACGCCCCCGCCACCAGTGTTGCCGCGAGTACCCCGCCGAGCGCCCCGCCCGCGAGCGCACGGGCGGCGGCCTCCGACGTCCGCCCGGGCTCCACCTCGGCTGCGCCCCACACCGCCCGGTGCCCGAGCACCGCGAGCCAGAACGCGACGAGTGCGAACGCCACGAGCCCGAGCCCGCCCCGCTCGCTCACGATCGCTACCAGATCACTACTTGGCCACGGGTTCGCCGTCGTGCGGTCCTCGGTGATCGAGGGATCGCCCGCGGGCGCGACCAACGGGTAGCGCACCGACCAGTTGCCGGGCCCGACGCCCAGCAGCGGATTGTCGGCGAGGAGCCGCGCCGAGTGCTTCCACTGCTCCAAACGCCCGTGGCCGCTTCCGCCCTTGTAGTCGACCACTCCCTTGACCGAATCCAGGTAGGGTGAATCGCTCCGCCAGTCGAGCGTGTTGGGCAGGCGGATGGCCGCGATCGCTCCGGCGCCGAGCGCGATCACGAGCAGTCCGACCCGCCCGAGCCGCGGGCGCCACCCGCCACCCGCGCCGACCCGGGTCGCAACCCGCGCGAGCACGGTCGCGCGTAACACGCCGATCGTCAGCGGCACGCCCGCGACCGCCCCGGCGAGCCAGGCGCCCCGACTGCGGGAGAGGACGAGCATCGCCCCGAGGGCGAGCGTCGTCGCCACTGCGCCGAGGGCGACCGTGAAGCGCCGCACGCGAAGCGTGGCGTACGCGGCGAGGGGCAGTCCGATCGCGCAGAGGTGCGCGACGAAGTTGCGATTGCCGAACGTGCCGCCGGGCGCGCGGTTCACGGAGAAGTAGTCCGAGCGTACGCCGTACGCCTGCAGCAGCGCCGTGAGGGCCGCGACCGCCACCGCCACGACGAGTGCGCCCAGGATCACCGGCGCGCCGCCGCGCCGCGCCGCGGCGCGCGCCGCCCAGAACAGCGCCGCTCCCGCTGCCGTGATCGCGACCGCCCGCTCCGCCAGCCACATGCTTGGCGCGAACACGGCGCTGACCGCGCTCACGATCACGTAGGCCGCAAGTGCGACGTCGATCCGCCGATCGAGCCGTGAGATTGGCGCGCCCGCTGTCCGCGCGAGTTCGGCTCCGGTCCAGCAGGCCGCCGCCGCCGCGATGAGCAGCACGGCCTCTTTGGGGACGAAAAATCGATCGAGTTCGAACAGCCGGTACGGCTCCGCCGCGAGCATCGCGACCACCGCGCCGCCCGCGATCCAGCGAGCCGTGCGGTGAGCCGCGGGCGCGGCCGGGTGGGCGGTGGGCAGCATCGGTGGAAAGTACCCGCAACCGGCGGAATCCTGGCGATCCGGGCCCGGTCTGACCGGTCGGTCAAGCGTACGTTGAACCTGGCCCGGATGCCCGGTCCCGGCTCCGAGGGCGCGACGTAGGTTCTTCCGCACATCAACGACGCGGGCCGACGTGACATAAGGCCCACGCGATCGGGACGCCGAGGGACTGCGCTGCGTGCGACGCGCGCCCGACGCCGAACGATCGCACCCACAACCCTGCCGCCCTCGCCGCGCGGATCGACTCGCGCAGCGCTACACCCGGACGGCACGCCGCGCGACCCCGACCCGGAAGGTCGGGTGCGGCATCGGCCCTCGTGGCTGGCATACGCATCAGGTGCACGCCACATCCGGTGGCGGTGCTCGCGCGTGATGCGGTTCAGCCGGCTGCGTTCCAGACCGACGACTCGCCTGTCCGGCGGGGCGCCATGACCGCGTGTGCGACCGGTCGATGCGCTCCGAACAGACAGGCCGCGTGAGGAGACGCGTCCCGTGCCCCTGTTTGCCCCCCGCGTGACCGCGTGGCTGCGTGTTGTACGCGCATCCCGCATGACGCACCAGATCACCCTCGCCGTTGGCGCCGTCGTCTCGATGGCCGCCGCAGTCTCGTCGGTTCGCCCGGTGTACGTGGGTCGCGAGCCCGTCCTCACCCGCCTCGTCGTGGCCGACGCGTCGTGGCGCGATTCGATTGCCGCCCGCGCTCCCTGGGCCTCGAACACCGACGCGGACGCCGCGATGCGCACGCCGAGCTTCGAGCTCGACCGCGTGGCGTTCATGCAGGATCTGCTGAACACTGGCCGTATCGACTCGACGCGCGCCGCCTCGGTCGCGACCTATGCGGTGCGCGAGGCCTACAAGCGCCGCCTGCCGCCGGCCCTGATCTTCGGCGTGCTCCTCACCGAAAACCGCTCGTTCCGTTCGACCGCGCGCTCGGGGTACGGCGCCGTCGGGCTGATGCAGATCGTCCCGCGCGTCTGGGTGCCGACGCTCGCCAAGCTCTTTGGCCGCAACGTCACGCGCGACGAGACCAACCTGCAGTACGGCATCCACATCCTCAGCCACTACCTGTATACCAGCGCCGAGCAGGTGGCCACGGCCGACAGCGCCGTCGTGCAGGGGCTGCTCCACTACAACGGGTGCGGCCGGAGCAACCCGCACGGTTGCCAGCGCTACCCCGGTGTCGTCCGCCGCATGGTCGAGCAGTACGCCGCCGTGCAGTGCGGCTCCGCCGGCTACGAGCGCTGCGTCGCCCAGCCCCTCCGCGTCGCGATGCGCGCCGCCACGGGCGAGGACTCGACTGCTACCGAGGAAGTCGCGACGCGATAAAGAGTACGAACAGCACGAACCGCGAAACGACATGAGAGCAGGATGACAACAGAATAAGGGCAGGATGACAGCTCATTGGGACAGCGCGTATTCCATCGCGTATTCCCATGAGTAGTCATCCTGCCCTTATTCTGTTGTCATCCTGCTCTCATGTCGTCAAATGCTGTTGCCCTGCCCGCCCTCGGCGAAACGCGTTAGGCCGCGGGCTGTTGCACGCGTCGCCGCGGTGTTGGCAGCACGGGAGCGCCAATCGCGTCCGCGCCCGCCCGCGCCGTCTCGGCTTTGAGATACGCCGTGGGATCGTGCGTGAGTGCGCCCGCCGGCAATTCGTCCCACAGCGGACCAAGATCGCGCTTCACGCGCTCGGAGTAGAACGCGGGCAGCCGCGTGTGCTCCTGCTCGAAGTACCCGCGCACCTCGGCGTCCGTGTCGAGCAGTCCGCGCACGGTCGCGTAGTACTTCCGCCGCCCCGTACCCTCGCTCGAGAGCGCGCGCACGACGTTCATCGTGCTCGGGATCGCCCCGCGGTTGGCCGCGAACCGCTTCGCCACGTTCTTCTTCGAGAACGTGTACTTCACGAGATCGACCACGCGATCGTAGAACGGTGCCCACTGGTAGTTCTTGGGCCGCACGTTCATCGCGAGATTGTTGTTCAGGAAGTGATGCGGGAAGGGGAGCACGCGCCCCGACCGCTGCAGCTCCAGATTGAGCGGCGCCGCGCGGCCAAAGGCCGAGAGCAGCGAGTAGCCCGGGAACGCGCCCGGCGCGAGATCGACGAAGCGCTTCGTCAGCTCGAACGGCTCGTCGCCCTCGTCGGTGTCGAGGCCTAACACGAAGTTGGCCTGCAGGTACGGCACGTGGCGCATGACCATGTTCACGTGGTCGGCCACCTGCTTCACCTTGTCGAGCCCCTCGCTCTTCCCCGTACGCGACTTGTTGCCGAGCGAGAACCAGGACTCCACCCCTGGCAGCAGCGCCTGGAAGCCGTTCTTCGCGAGCCGCGGCATGCGCGACTCGGAGAGCAACGAGAGTGAGCTTTCCGCGATGAAGTCGATGCGCCCGGCCGGCACGGCCGCCTCGATGGCGTCCATCGTCTCGTCGAAGCGGACCGCGAAGTTCGGGTCGTGCCACGCTACGCGCGGCCGCTTCATCTTCGTCAGCAGGAACGTCAGATCGTCGCGCATCTGCTCGGGCCCGAACGGCTGGTGCTCGACGGTCGAGTCGATGCAGAAGGCGCAGGTGTAGGGGCAGCCGAGCGAGGCGAGCATCGGGACGATCTTGATGGCCGGCGCCTTTTTCAGCGTGGCCTCGATGTACGACCAGCGCTCGCGCACGCCCGGCAGCCCCGCGGGCTGTCGCATCGCGCTCAGGTGCACGCCCATCGGGCGGTGCGGCGCGCACTCCGCCAGCACGTCCTCGACGAGCGCCTCGTCGGTGAACCCGAGCACGTAATCGAAGTACTGACACGCGTCCTCGGGATAGCAGCGCGCGTGCGGGCCGCCGAGCACCGTGACCGTGCCGCGCTTGCGATACATGTTGCTGATCGCGTACGCGAGCTGCGCCGTCTCGCTGAACGCGCCGATCATCAGCACGTCCATGTTGCTCGGCAGCTCCGCGGCGAGATCCTCGAAGCCCGTGTAGACGACGAGGCTGACCTCGTGGCCCATGCGCTCGCACCACACCGCGAGCACCTGGGGCATGATGCTCGCCATGTTTGCGTTCATCAGCCGCGGGTAGAGCGCGCGGGTGGGGCCGTTCGTGACGAGGTCCAGGATCCCGACGCGCAATTTCCGCATGGTGCACAGAGCTGCAGGTGAAGCACGACCTGGCGCGGCCGCGCCGCAGGTCATCCCGGACGCTAGGGCACGCCCGGTGGGGACGCAACTTTGTCGCTCACTAATTCCGTTCCCACGGCCACGATCCGAGGGAGCGCGGCCGGGAGCGGGTGACGCAGTCGTTAGTGCATCGGGACCAGCGCGTCGACCGGCGCGTCGGCTAGCACGGCCGGCGTGGAGTCGGCCGGTGTGGTGGACGCCGGCGTGGCCGGGCGGCGCTGCCAGCGTGTCACGGGCGGCGCGGCGCGGCGGGCGAGCAGATCGTCATAATACGCCACTATCCGCGTCGCGACGTCGTTCACCGTGTCGGTGTCGGTCGCGCGGAAGGGCGCGTGGCGCTGGTGGCGCTCGGTCGAGACGTGAAACCACCACCAGGCGTCCGCTCGGACCGTACGCGACGCCTCGACCCGACACGTGAACGTGCGATCGCCGTCGATGAACGCGAATTCCTGCAGCATGTTGGACATGGGCCGTCGTGGTGGTTGGGAGGGGGGCGGGGCGGGCGTCGAGCAGGGAACGACAGGGGCAGACACGCGACGGGCCGGGTCGACGTACGTCGACCCGGCCCGTTGAGCGGCCGCTACCCCAGAGGGCAGCCGGACGTGGTCAGATCGTGACCACGTTCTCGGCGGCGGGGCCCTTCTGGCCCTGCACGACGTCGAACTCCACCCGCTCCCCTTCGGCGAGGCTCTTATAGCCCTGCTTCTGGATCGCCGAGTGATGGACGAAGCAATCCTTCGAACCATTCTCGGGGGTGATGAAGCCGAAGCCCTTCGTGTCGTTGAACCACTTGACGGTGCCGGTCGTACGCATGTGCTGATCCTGTCCTGTAATGGAAGCGTCACCCCAACATGGGGCGGCGCGGTGCGAGCGCCGCGCAGGGCACTCCACCGCTCTCTGGAACGCGAAAGGCCCTCGCGAGAGCGAGGGCCCCTGTCCGTCGGCGGTGGATGCGCAGTGCGCATGTGTCGCAGTCCGTAAGCTAGCGGGGAGCACGGGGCACGCAAGGTGCCGAGCACGGCACGTCATGACTGCCCTCGATATCGCGTCGGCCTTTACGCCGCTCACGCTGGTCGGCGCCGGTGGCGCGCGTGCCGCCATCCTTCCTTACGGCGCGCACCTCGTCGGATGGACGCCCGCGGGCACGGAAGCCTCGGCGACCGAGGAGTGCCTGTTCGTGAGCGCGCGCTCCGAGTACCGCGCCGGCGCGGCCGTGCGCGGGGGGATCCCGGTGATCTTCCCCCAGTTCAGCGACCGCGTCGCGGGCCCCGGCCCATCGATCCGCCACGGCTTCGCGCGCACCCGCCCGTGGCAGGTGGCGCGGACCGGGCATGCCAGCGATGGCACGGCCGAGGCCGTGCTGACGCTGGCCGACGCGCCGGATACGCGCGAGCGGTGGCCGCACGCATTCCACGCGGAACTCGTCGTGCGCGTGGGTGGCGCCGTGCTCACGGTGACGCTCGCGGTCGAGAACACGGGCGACGCGCCGTTCGCGTTCACCGGGGCGCTGCACACCTACCTGCGTGTGGAGGACGTCACCGCCGCGCGCGTGCTCGGTCTCGAATCGCTCGCGGCGCGCAACAACGCCGCCGACGGCACACCGCTCGCACCGTTGGGCGCGCCGCTCACGTTCGGTGGCGAGGTCGATCAGCTCTTTCTCGAGGTGCCCGGGCCCGTCACGCTCGACGAGCCCGCGCGTGGCCGGGCGATTCACATCGACCAGACGGGGTTCCCCGACGTCGTCGTCTGGAACCCCGGGCCGGCACGCGCGGCGGCCCTCACCGACCTCGAACCCGAGGGCTGGCGGCGCTACGCATGCATCGAGGCGGTCGCCGCGGAACCCGTCACGATCGCGCCCGGCACACGTTGGGAAGGCACGCAGCGCCTCACGCGCCTTCCCGGGACCGAGGCCCGCTAGGGAGTGGCCCGTCAAGACGTGCCGTTAGGCGCGAACCGCGCGCCCCACGCTGCCGACGCCCGGCTCGCGCTCGACCACGAGCGGCGCGTCCGCCTCCGCCCACATCGACCCGAGCCGTTCGGCCAGCGCGCCGACATCCGTGACCGTGAACGTGGTCCCGTCGCGATCGACGAGCCCGCTCGCGGCGAAGCGGTTGAAGACGAGCGAGACGCTCTCGCGCGTGGCCCCGACGAGTTCACAGAGCAGTCGGTACTCGTTGGGGCCGAGGACGAGCGGATCGGCGAGCGAGGTACCGCGCGGGCGTTGGGCCGCGAGGCGCAGCATCGCCGCGATCAGGCGATCTTCGACCGAGAGCGTCGCGACCTCGCGCAGCTTGTCGAGCAGCTCGGTGCGCTCGGCCATGACCTGGCCGAGGAGCGCCTGGCCGTAGAGCGGCTGCTCGCGGAGGAAGGCGCGGAGCTGCGGGCCGCGCACGTGCAGCGTCTCGCTCGGTTCCTCGGCGCGTGCGTCGGTCGCGTACGCGCCGCGGGGCACGAGCCCCTCGGCGCCGAACGTCTCGCCGGCAACGGCGATCGCGGGCACGAAGCCGCGACCGGCCTTGACCCGACTGCGAAGCACGACGCGACCCGCGAGCACGACGAAGAGGCCGTCGGCGGCGGCGCCGCGCTGGTAGATGGTGAACCCGGTGGGCCAGGTGGCCTTGGCACCGTAAGGGGCAATCATGGCGCGCACATCGGCAGACAGGCGCGCGAGAGGACGAATGGACTCCACGACAACAGCTCCTAAGGGCTGCGGAACGGCAAGACAGGCAGACCGCCAGGGATAGCGCAATGTCCGGGCCTATGTTTGTTGCACCAAACTGAGCCGCACGCGTCGTCGTGCCGAGCCCGCTGCTGGGCGCGGGAGCGGGCAGATTGGCCGACGTCCGCAGTTGCTCGCGATGGCGTTTGCGGCGTACACTCCGCGGCGACTTCTCCCGGCCTCATCCACGGATCGTCATGCGCCTTCTCGCTGGCTCGGGCAGCGTGCGCTTGCGCAGACCGCGCGCGCGCCGCCTGTGCGCCGCCTCGTTCTCCCGCCTGCCCGTGGAGTCGTGACCGGGCGCGCGCAGGTCAGCGCGGGGCTCATTCTCTACCGGCGCGCGGCGGGGCGGCTGGTGCTCTTTCTCGCCCATCCGGGCGGGCCGTTCTGGCGCGGGCGTGACGAGGGCGCGTGGACGATCCCCAAGGGCGTCGTGCAGCCCGGGGAGGCGTTGCTCGATGCGGCCTGTCGCGAGTTCCGTGAGGAAACGGGGGTCGAGCCGCGTCCGCCGTACGTACCCCTCGGTCACGTGCGCCAGCGCGCGGGCAAACGCGTCCATGCGTGGGCCTGGGAGGGCGACGCCGATCCCGACACGGCGACGAGCAACACGACCAAGGCCGAGTGGCCGCGCGGGTCGGGGCGGTGGCTCACGTATCCGGAGGTCGATCGGTACGGCTGGTTCGCGCCGGAGGCGGCGCGTGGCAAGCTGAATCCGGCGCAAGCGGCCTTCGTTGGGCGGCTCGAGCTCGCGCTCGGCGGTGTCACTGCGGGCGGCTCCGTGACAGGAGAGGACTTGCCCGGCGCGGCGCGCGGGCCGAGTTTCCGCACACCATGAACGGCGTCGCGCCGCTCCATCTGCCCGGGCTTGCGCCCGGCGCCCGCGTGCAGCACGAGCTGCTCGTGCGCGAGCGCGCCGAAAAGATGACGAAGGATGGCAAGCCGTTCGTCGTGCTCACGCTCGGCAATCGCTCCGGGGTGATCGAGTGCAAGCCGTTCTGGTTCGAGCGCCTCGATTGGGTGAGCGGCGCGGAGCAGGGGCGCGTGGTCCAGGTCATCGGCGACATCGAGCTCTCGGCCTACCAGGGGAGCGTGCGGCGGCAGCTCGCGGTGACGGCGCCGGTGCGCGTCCTCCCCGAGGCCCAGTTCTCCGCCGCCGACTTCCTGCCGCACGTCGACGAGGACGTCGAGAAGCTGTGGGACCGCCTGGACCGCGCGCGCGGCGCCGTGCAGAGTGAGGCGTTAGGCGCGGTGCTCACCGCCGTCTTTGGCGACGACGCCTTTCGCGTGCAGTTCGAGCGCGCGCCGGGTTCGACCAAGGGTCATCACGCGAAGATCGGTGGTCTGCTGCAGCACACGGTCGAGGTGGCGAACATCGCGAAGATGTCGGCCAAGGCGGTGCGGCGTGTCAACGAGGACCTCGTCGTCGCGGGGGCGCTGCTGCACGACATCGGCAAGGTCGAGGCATACGAGGTGTCGCCGGCGGGATTCTCCGCGACGCCGTGCGGGTTGCTCGTCGGGCACGTGGTGTTGGGCGTGCTGCACCTGGAGCGCTGTCTTCAGGCGTTAGGCGAGATGCCGTGCAGCGAGGGGCAGCTGCTCGAGCTGCGCCACATGATCCTCTCCCACCACGGCAAACTGGAGTACGGGTCGCCCGTGGTGCCGATGACGGTCGAGGCGCAGGTCGTCCATCACGCCGATGACGCGAGCGCCAAGGCCACGGATTTCCTCGACGCGCTGGACGATGCGGACCTGTGGGCCGAGGGCGGCGAGATGTCGAAGCGGTCGTGGCAGCTCGGGCGTCAGCTGTGGAAACGGCCGCACGAGTGGTCGTAGCGGGTGGTCGTAGCGGATCAGGGCGTACGCGGGATGGCAGGGACCCTTCTCAGGAGAGCGCGATGAACGACAAGCAGTTCGCGAAGCTGATGAAGCAGACGCAGCAGAAGGCCGAGCAGGCGGCGAAGGCGCGGCGGCCGAAGGGCTTCGATCCGACGCTCGACGCGACGCGGTCGGCGGGCGATCCGCACAACGACGACGCGGGTGTGGAGCGCGAGCAGATGTTCAAGGAGATGAAGCGGCGCGAGTTCTGAGCGGAAGCGCCGCTCATCGGCGTTAGGCGGCACCTACCCCTATCTGGCGGTGTGGCGGATGCCGACCACGGACCACGCGCGCCAGTTGGAGGCAGCGGTGGAGGGTGCCGGGTAGCACCACTGTTTGGAGCAGGTGAACGCCCGCGGTGCGATCGTACCGCCGCCCGACGTCCTCGCGCACATGGTGCAGGCCCCCGACCGGTCGGCCGGCGCTGGCGTGGTCTAACGACCACGCGAACGGACCACGACGACATGCCCGGCCCACACGCCCGACCGCCTGACGGGTGACCGCGGTCCTACTCGCGGTAGATTGGCTGGGATGCTGCTCCGTTCTCGCCGCCTCGCGCTCGCCCCGCTGCTGTCGTTCGTGCTGCCGTCCGCACTCGCGTCTGTCGCGTCGGGTGCACGCGCCCAGGTGCCCACGGCACCGTCCCGCGCGTACTCCGATGCGTTCGAAGTCCACCGCGCGCGCACCGACCCGCAGCTCGACTACACCGTCCGCGTCGACACCGCCGACCTCACGGGGTGGACGGTCACCCTCGTCGTCCGCCGTCCGGCGCTGCCAGCCGTCCGGCTCGGCTTCGCACGCTGGGCGCCGGGCGCGTATCGCATCGCCGAGTTCGGGCAGTACACGACCGACATCGAAGCCACGCGCGGCGGGCGAAAGCTCGCGATCTCCAAGCAGCCCGACAGCACGTGGCGCATCGTCACCGCGCCCTCGCTCCCCGACGATGTAACGCCCGACTCGGCGCGGCGACTACCGGAGGATACGACCGCGCTCCGCGTCACCTACCACGTCGAGTTCCCGTCGGCCGCGGCGGCCAGCGCGCCCAACAATCGCAGCTTCCTGCGTCGCGACGGCGCGCTCATCGACGGGCCGCTCACCTACGCCTTCATCACCGGCACCGAACGGCTGCCCGCGCGCGTCCACCTCGATGTGCCCGCGAGCTGGCAGGTCGTCACCGGCCTCACGCCCACGTCCGAGGCGCGCAACTACTTCGCGTCGAGCGTGGACGTGCTCCTCGACAGCCCGATCCTCACGGGCCCGCCGACGTCGCTCCGGGTGTCGCGGTTCGACATCGATGGCGCGCCGCACCGCGTGGCGTACTGGCGTTCGAGCGCCGCCGTGCCCTTCGACACGAGCCGCTTCGTGCGCAACACGGTCGTCGCGGTGCGCGCCGCGCGACAGGTGATGGGCGAGCTGCCGTATCGCGAGTATGCCTTCCTCTACGTCGACGGCCCGGGCGGCGGGCTCGAACACCTCAACTCGACGACGATCGGGATCCCCGCCGCGCGCCTCGCCCGCGACCCGGCCGCGGCAGCCTCGGTGACGGCGCACGAGTTCTTTCACCTCTGGAACGTCAAGCGCCTGCGTCCACGCGAACTCGGGCCCTTCGATTACGCCCGCGTCGTCCGCACCCCCTCGCTCTGGTGGAGCGAGGGAGTCACCGACTACTTCGCCGGCGAGCTCACGCGCCGCGCCGGCCTCCACGACTCGGCGACCGCGGTGCGCGAATTCGAGAGCGCGATCGGTGACTACCTCAACAACCCCGGGAGCGTGCGCGTCAGCCCCGAGCGCTCGAGCCTCACGGAGTGGGATCCGCCCTCGGTCAACGGCGGCTACAAGATCTCCTATTACCTCCAGGGCAAGCTGCTCGGCGAACTCATGGAGCTCCGCTTTCGTGCCGCGACCGGCGGACGGCGGGGGATGGACGACATGATGCGCTCGCTCTACGACCGATTCTCGGGGGCCGTGGGCTTCACCCCCGCGGACGTCGAAGCGACCGCGTCGGCGGTCTGCGGGTGCAACATGACGCCCTTCTTCGCCGCCTACGTGCACGCGGCGCGACCGATCGACTGGGCACCGCGCCTGGCGGTCGCCGGCTGGCAGCTCGACACCACCCGCGTGGAGGCCACCGACTCGGCGGGGCAGCCACGCCCCGATTTACGTGTGAGCGCGATCCCCTTTGCCGGGATCGGGAGTGCAGGCGGCGCGGCCGGCGGTCGCCCGCGGCTCGCGGCACCCGTGCTCACCGGCGCGTGGTATCGCGCGGGGCTCCGCGGCGGTGATCTCGTCGTCTCCGTGAACGAGACGCCGATCAACGACGCGGCCGCGTTCACGCGCGCCATCGCCAGCGCCAAGCTCGACGACTCGGTTGCGGTCGACGTACTGCGCCCGACGCCTGGCGCCGAGCCCACGCCGGTCCACGTGGTGGTGCAGATCACGGGCTACGAAACGTTGCGCGTGCGCCTCACCGACGTCGACGACCCGAGTGAGGCGCAGATGGCGATGCGTGGCGTCTGGCTGCACGGCCCGACCCCGGCCGCGCTGGCCGCGATCGCGGCCGCGCCACCGCCGCCTCAGCCGACGACGGCTTCGATCCCGACGGCGCGCCCCGACTCGAGCCGGCGCGCCACGCTCACCCGGCCGCCGTCGGCGAGAACCCGCGCGGACAGCTCCAAACGCACGTCGCCGCGCCCGTCCGCGCCCCCCGCGCGGTCCGCGACGAGGCGCCCCGCGGCGAGGTAGGCCGCCACGCCGTACCGCGGCGCCGCCCCTGGCCGTACGGCGGGGGGGGCGGTCGGTGGCGTGACGGCGACCGTCGGCGTGCGCACTTCGGACGCTGCAGCCACCAGACCCCCACTCCGGCCCACGCTCCGCTCGCCCGGCCGGCTGGCCGGCAGAAGCGGAGCGATGCGCGAAGCGGGAGTGATTGGAGTCACGGCGGCGGTTGAATGGTGCGCGGCGTGCGTGCCGGCAACACATTAAGGCAGCATCCGGGCCGCAACGGCGCGGTTCGCTTCCCGGTCACGCGCCCGCCCCGGCGCCGGAGGGTGTGCCATGTCCGAGGTTGCACCCGCCCCTGCCGTGCTGGTCGAGCCCGATACCCGGGCCCGACGATGGATCTGGCGCGTCCTGCGTCCGGGCGTCCACCTCTACGACGTGGTCGAACGCGCGTGGGAACGGCCGAGCACGCAACACGCGCTCGGGCTCTCCCTCGTGATCGCCTTCGTCATCGCGCTCGTCGTCGTCGAGTTCGCGCGCCGCGGGTGGCTGCCCCCCACGGCAGACGAGCGCCTGCCGCACTCGCACTTCTGGGCGGTCGACGTCGCGTTCACCCTGCTCCTGGTGATCGAGCTCGTCGCACTCGTACTTGCGCTCGCGCGCTCGGTCGCCGATTCGGTCGGCAAGCAGTTCGAGCTGCTCGCGCTGATTCTGCTGCGGAAGGCGATCCTCGAAGTCGCGCACGTGGGCGAGCCCATCGTGTGGCGCGGCGCGGCGGCCCACGTGCCCGTCGCACTCGCCGACATGGCCGGCGCGCTCGCCGTCTTCGTGCTCGCCGAGCTGCATGCGCGCGTGCAGCGGCACCGCGCGATCGCGAGCGCGGGAGATCAGGGCGTGTTCATCGCGGCCAAGAAGGTGGTCGCGCTCGCACTCCTCGTCGCGCTCTGCATCGGGGCCGCCGATGCGGCCGCGCGCCTCCCCGGCCCCGAGCAGCCCACGTTCTTCGAGGTCTGTTTCACGGTGCTGATCTTCAGCGACGTGCTGCTCGTCCTGCTCTCGCTCGCGGCGAGCGCGAACTACCGCGTGGTCTTCCGCAACTCGGGCTATGCGGCGGCGACCGTGATGATCCGCCTCGCGCTGACGGCACCGCCCTACCTGAACGTCGCGATCGCGGTGGCCGCGGCCGGGTACGCCGTGCTCGTGAGTCTGGCGTATGAGCGAGTTCGCGGCGTACCGCTCGTCGGGGTGGTCGCCCTCGACCCGCGTGCGGGTGTATGATCCGCCGCGCTCCGCGACCCGTTGCTTGCGGAGAGTCCTTCACCTCGCGTGCATGTCGTTCCGCCGTCGCCCGTCGTTCGTAACGCTCAGTCTCGCTAGCGTGCTGGTCGGCGCACCCGCCGCGGCACAGCCGGCGACACAGGCCGCCCGTGTCGCGCCGACGCCGATGGGAACGGCGGGCGATTCGGCGACCGATGCGGCCGTGCTCGCCCGGGTGCGCACCGAGGGCATGTCGCGGTCGCGGGTGGCCGAGACGGCGACGATCCTGTCGGACGTGTTCGGGCCGCGGCTGGCGGGGTCGGGGGCGTGGCGCGCAGCGGCCGACTGGGCGCGGACGACGATGGCGGGCTACGGCCTCACCGCGCGTCTCGAACCGTGGGGCACGCGTCGCGGGAACCGCTGGACGCTCCAATCCCACTCGCTCGAGTTGACCGCACCGTACTACGCGCGGCTCGTCGCGTACCCGTTCGCCTGGAGCCCCGCGACCGGCCCCGGGCACGACGGCGCCACGGTGCGCGGCACGCCGGTGCTCGTCACCGAGCGCCTCGACTCCGCGGCCGATGTCGCGCGCGTGGCCGGTGGTACGCTTGCGGCCCGCGTTCGTGGTCGGATCGTGATGCTGGGCGAGGTGCCGGCCAACCATCTGATCGATCCGCAGGCGGGGCCGCTCGCGCACCGCTGGACCGACACCCAGCTGGATTCGCTCGCGCGGCTCACCGACCCGGGCTCGCCGCGCGATTACTGGGAGGATGCGGGCGATTACCCGGCGATGGTCGCCCGGCGGCAGGCCGTGTATGTCGCGCTGGCGCGGGCGGGCGCGCTCGCCGTGCTCGCACCGAGCCGTAACCCGATCGCGCCGATGGTCGGCGCGTATCAGGCCTACGACACCGACCTGCGCGCCGCCCCACCCGCGATGATCGTCTCGCGCGACGATTACGCGCGCCTCGCGAACCTCCTCCGCCTCGCCGAGCGCGCCGGGCGCCCCGCGCCGGAGGTCGCGTTAGGCATCCGTGCCCGCCTCGACCCGCCCCGCACGCACGCCGACTCGACCGGCTACGACGTGATCGCCGAGTTGCCGGGGAGCGATCCCGCGTTGAAGGCCGAGGTGGTGATGGTCGGCGGGCACTTCGATTCGTGGACCGCGGGCACCGGCGCGACCGACAATGCCGCCGGCGCGGCCGTGGCGATCGAGGCCGTGCGACTGCTGACCGCGGCGGGCGCGCATCCGCGCCGCACCATCCGCGTCGCGCTCTGGGACGGCGAGGAGCACGAGGACTACTACGGATCGTTAGGCTGGGTGCGCGCCCACCTCGGAGACCCCGAGACGATGCGTCTCAAGCCCGAGCACGCGCGCCTCAGCACGTACCTCAACTTCGACAACGGCACAGGGCGCATCCGCGGCGTGTGGTTGCAGGGGAACACGGCCGCCCGCCCCGTCTTCCAGCGCCTCCTCGCTCCCGTCGCCGACCTCGGCCCCACGACGCTGACCGTCGCCAATACGGGCAGCACGGACCACATGCCTTTCACGAGCGTCGGGATCCCCGCCTTTACCTTCCTGCAGGACCCGCTCGACTACGAGACGCGGACGCACCACACCAACGCCGACGTCGCCGTGAACCTCGCGCCCGACGACTTGCGACAGGCCGCCGTGGTGACGGCGACGGTGCTCTACGGCGCGGCCAACCTGCCCGAGCGCATGCCGCGCGCGCCGCTGCCCTCGCCTCACGCCGTCGCCGGGGCGGGGAAGTGACCGACCTCACCGCTGCGGCACCCGTCATCACCCCCGCGCGCCTCGACGACGCCGAGGCGATCGCGGCGCTCAACAATCGCTACGCGGCCGACGGGCTCACCCTGCCACGGACGGCGGCGTTCGTCGCGGCGCGCATCGAGAGCTACCGCGTGGCGCGCGAGGCTCACGCTGGCGTCTCGCCGGCTGGCGGCATCCTCGGCTGCGTCGCGATCGACGAGTACGCGCCGTCGCTCGCCGAACTCGTCTCGCTCGCCGTCGCGCCCGAGGCGCAGGGCCGCGGGCTTGGCCGGCGCCTGATCGCGGCCGCCGAAGCGCTCGCACGCCAGCGGGGCTATCCCGAACTGTTCGCGGTCTCGCTCGCCGACACGCTCTTCACATCAGCCGGGTTCCGGCACTCGAGCATCGCGCGCTACCCGGAGAAGACCGCGCGCTACGCCGCGATCTCGCGCTCGGAGCTGTCGATCGGCAAGAAGTTTCTCTTTGTCAAGCGGCTCGGCGCCGCCGACGACCGGCGCGGACCCGCGCGCGTCGGGGCCCCGGCGCGCCGCGGCACTCGGCGTTAGGCGACGAGTGATCGCGCTCGTCACGGGCAGCTCGGGGTTCGTCGGCTCGCACCTCGTCGAGGCGCTCGCCGGTGCGGGGTGGACGGTGCGCCGCCTGCTCCGCGCCGAGGGGGCGCCCGCGGGCGCTGCCCTGCCCGACGCCCTCGCCCGGCGGGTCGAAACGCACGTGGCGACACTCGGCGATGCCGCATCGTTAGGCCGTTCGCCGGCGCTCGACGGGGTGGACGCCGTGTTTCACGTCGCGGGCGTGACGAAGCGACGCACGCTCGCGGAGTTCCGCGCCGGGAACGTCGCCCCGACGGCGGTGCTGCTCGACGCGCTCGCGGCCCGGTTCGACATGCCCGAGGGACGGCGCCCGCGCTTTGTCTTCGTTTCGTCGCAGGCAGCCGCGGGCGCGGCGCGCACGCTCGACCGCCCGCGCACGGAGCGCGATGCGGCAGAGCCGGTCGGCGCCTACGGCCACAGCAAGCGCGAGGCGGAGCGCCTCGTCGCGGCGCACCCGGGCGGCATCCCGTGGACGATCGTCCGACCGTCCGCGGTCTACGGCCCGCGCGACCAGGACTTCCTGACCGTCTTTCGACACGCCGCGCGGGGGATGGCGATCTACCCCGGCACCCGCGACGCATGGCTCTCGCTCGTCTACGTCGACGACCTCGCCCGCGCCCTCGTCCTCGCCGCGACGTCGCCGCAGGCGGTCGGCGGCACGTACTTCGTCGCCGGCGACGAGCGCGTACCGTGGCCGGCAGTCTACGCCGCCGCAGCCGCGGCTGCGGGACGCCGCGTGCGCGTGGAGCTCGACGCACCGTCGGTCGCGCTCGCGGCCGCCGGCGTCGCGGGCGACGCGTGGTCCGCGCTCACCGGTCGCCCGGTGCTCGTCACGCGCGAGAAGCTGCGGCTGGGCCGACCGCGCTGGTGGTGCTGCTCGGCCGCCCGCGCACGGCTGGAGATGGGGTGGGTCCCCGCCGTGGGCCTCGCGGAAGGGGCACGGCGAACACACGCCTGGTATCGCTCACAAGGCTTGCTGTAACAGCGCCCCCAGTCAGCGCCGTCTCCTGCCCACGCGCTCCACGACCCGCGGTCCTACCGCCCCCGCCACCCCCCCCATCACCGCCCCCGCCATCGCATCCACCCCGTAGTGGTACCCGCCGTACACCGCCCCGATTGCGAGCAACAGCGTCGCCGGACCGGCGACCCACGCGAGCCGCGGCGCGACCTGTCCCAGCACCAGCGTCTGCGCGACACTCACGGCCACGTGCGACGACGGAAACGCCGTCCCGCGTGACGAGCCCGCCACGAGCAGCCCCTGAACGAACGCCCGCACTAACCCCGCGAGCGGCAGCGTACCCGGATCGCCGGTGTGCCACGTGTACCACGGCCCCTGCACCGGGAAGAATACGAACACCGCATAGCAGAGCACGAACGCGAGGAGCACGGTGAACGCGCTGGTCGCGAACGCGGCCTGCGGATCGGACGCCCCCGTGACGGCACCTCGTGCCTGCCGCCGTCGCGCCTCCCACCAGAGCACGGCCGGCGGGATGTAGATGATCGGGTAGTAGCTCAGATACGCGAGGTGCAGGAGCTCGCTGAGCGGCCTCCAGGGCAGGTGGCGCGCGAGCACGAGCGCGGGGCTTCCGCCGAGCAGGGGGCCGAAGACGGCCAGCTCCCAGCGAATCGCGAGTGCGTCGTGCATCGGCGCGAACCCCGTCCCGGCGCCCGCGATGCCCGCCGCAATGCGTGGAAGCTCGGCATAGAGGGCGGGCACCGCCACGAGTGGAAGCCATCCGAGCACGACCGCCCACCACTCGGTCGCGATCCGCCCCGCCGACGCCGGTGAACGCCGCGCCAGCCTGGTGAACGCCAGCGCCGCGAGCGCCGCCCCGAGCAGCACCGCGTGCCGGACCCGACCCGTCGCCGCGCCCGGGCCGGCCGTGCCCGCGATCAGCGGCAGCGCGGTCACGAGGAGCCATCCGACGAGCACCGCGAGGCCCGGACGGGAGAGCACGAGCACGGTCGGCGCGTTCGGGAGCGCCGTCGTTGGAGAGCCGGGCGGAGGACGTAGCACGCGGGCAATGTAGACGCCCCCAGACCCCGCTTTCCGATCCCGGATCGCGCTAAATGACGATCAATGACGGCGGGATTGTAGAGTCGCCGTCATGGGACGGTTACCTTCTCACGCTGCAGCGTGCGCCGAGGCGCCCAGTTCTCTCCCGCGGACACCATTCTGATGAACCGGCCGCCCATGGTCAGCGGCGCCCACACTAACGGCGCGTCTAGCAACGGCGCGCACGTGAGTGGCGCGCATGCCAATGGCTCGCGCGCTAATGGCGCGCACGGCACCATCGCGCCCGCGAACGGCGTGCTGCCGACCAGCATGCTGCCGACCGGCACGCACGCGTACGTCGCGCCTACGACGGGCACCGCCGGCGGTCCGGCCCCGCGCAACCCGCTCTTCGCGAAGGCCGCAGCCGACACGCGCGCTCGCGATCTGATGGCGCGCGGCATCTACGCCTACTTTCGCGCGATCGAGGAGACCACGCCGAGCGAGGCGCGCATCGACGGGCGCTGGAAGGTCATGCTCGGCTCGAACAACTACCTCGGGCTCACGCACCATCCGCGCGTGCTCGAAGCCGGCGCCGAGGCGGCGCGGCGCTACGGGTCCGGCGCTACGGGAAGCCGCCTGCTCAACGGCACGCTCGACCTGCACGAGACGCTCGAGTCCCGCCTGGCTGGCCTGTACCGCAAGGAAGCCGCGCTCGTCTTCACGACCGGCTACCAGGCCAGCCTGGGAACGATCGCCGCGCTGATCGGGCGTGACGACATCGCCTACCTCGACAAGCTCGACCACGCCTGCATCGTCGACGGCGCGCGGCTGGCGATGGGCCAGACCGTGCGCTATGCGCACAACAATCTGCAGCACCTCGATCGTCAGCTCGAACGCGCGCCTGCCGGCGCCGGCAAGCTCGTCGTCACCGACGGCGTGTTCTCGATGGACGGTGTCATCGCCGACGTGCCCGGTCTCGTCGCCCTCTGTCGCCAGCGCGGCGCCGCCCTCCTCGTCGATGACGCCCACGCGCTCGGCGTCCTCGGTGAGGACGGCGCCGGCACCGCGCGCCACTTTGGCCTCGACGCCGAGGTCGACATGGTGATGGCGACCTTCTCCAAGTCGCTCGCCTCGGTCGGTGGCGTGCTCGCGGGTTCGGAAGAGGTGATCCACTACGTGCGGCACAACGCCCGCGCGTTCATGTTCACGGCGGCGATGCCCCCCGCCTCGGTCGCGGGCACGATTGCCGCGCTCGACGTGATGCTCGACGAGCCCGAGCGCCGCACCCGGCTCTGGGCCAACACGCACCGCATGGCCGACGGGCTGACGAGCGTCGGACTCGCGCCCATCGCGCGGCAGACGCCGATCCTGCCGGTCGTCGTTGGTACGTTCGACGTCACGCTCAAGGTTTGGCGAACGCTGTTCGAAGAGGACCACATCTTCGTGCAGCCCGTCCCCCCGCCAGCCGTCCCGCCCAACGGCTGCCGCCTGCGGCTCTCGATGACCGCCGAACACACGGACGAGCAGATCGACCGCGTCGTCGAGGCGCTCGCCCGCGCGGTGCGCCGGCACGCCCCCGAGGCGCTGGAGCGCAACGCGGCGGCGTGAGTCGCGGCGTGACGGGCGTCGCGCCCCTGCGGCATCCGCGGCCCGGTGGCTCCACGCGCCGGGCCGCGCGACGTATCGCCCTCGTCTCCGACTGGTTCCTGCCGCGCCGCGGTGGGATCGAGCTCCAGCTGGCCGGGCTGGCCGCGCATCTCACCGCGGCGGGGCACGTAGTGGACGTGCTCACCCCCACCCCCGGCGACGACGCGGGCGAGCCCGACGCGCGCGTCGTTCGCCTCGACGTCCCCCGCCTCCCCGCGGCCGGGGTCGCCTACACGCCCGCGCTCGGCCGCGCCCTCGCCCACGCGCTCGATCGGGGTGCGTACGATGTCGTCCACGCGCACGCCAGCGTCGTCTCCCCAGCCGCGTTCGTCGCCGTGCGCGCGGCCCGGCGTCGCGGGCTGCCCTGCGTCCTCACCTTCCACTCGGTGCTGCATGCCGCCGCACGCGTGCTCGGTGCCGCGGACGCGCTCACCGGCTGGGCGCGCGAGCCGGGTGTGATGCTGAGCGGCGTGAGTCACCTCGTCGCCCGCCAACTGCGGCGCGGCGTCCCGGGCGCGCAGGTGTGCGTGCTGCCCAACGGCGCCGACCTCGCGTGGTGGCGCGCGCCATCCCCCGATGCCGCCGAACCCGGTCCATCAGCACCGGGCGAGCGCGTCGTTCGGCTCGTCACCGCGATGCGCCTCGTCCGAAAGAAGCGCCCGCTGGCCCTCGTCCCCGTCGCTCCGCGATGCGCGACGCCGCGCCCCCGGGCAC
This sequence comes from uncultured Gemmatimonadales bacterium, assembly GCA_963702945.1. Taxonomy (GTDB): domain Bacteria; phylum Gemmatimonadota; class Gemmatimonadetes; order Gemmatimonadales; family Gemmatimonadaceae; genus BPUI01. The sequence continues at coordinate 1,559,517 of OY969773.1, read as the reverse complement.
GCGCGTCGAACTGCTCGTCGCCGGCGAAGGGCCCGAGCGCGCGCGCCTCGCGCACGCCGCGGCGCGCCGGGGCGTTGCGGACGTCGTCACCGTCCTCGGCTGGCAGTCGCGCGCCGCGCTTCGCACCCTCTACCGCACGGCCGACGCCTTCGTGCTGCCCACGATCCGCGAATCGTTCGGCATCGCGGCGCTCGAAGCGCGCGCGAGCGGGTTACCCGTCCTCGCGCGCGCCGGCTCCGGGGTCGCGGACTTCGTGACCCCGGGCCGCGACGGCTGGCTCGTGGGCTCGGACGCCGCGCTCGCGGCGCACGCGGCCGAGTGGGTGCGTCAACCTGCGGCGCTGGCCGGCATGCGTGAGGTCAGCGCCGGCAACGTGCCGACCGCCTTCGGATGGGACGCGGTGGTCGCGGCCCACCTCGACGCCTACACGGCGGCCGCGACCCACTCGGCCGCGAGCAGCTCAGCGATTTGAGAAGACGTAGCCTTCGAGATGCTCGATGGTCGCTTTCGCGTCGTCGACCTCGAACGCGAGCACGTCGCCGCTCGTCACCACGCCGCAGAGTTCGCCGCCCTCCATCACCGGCAGGTGACGAATCCGCTTGCCGGTGAAGAGCTGGCGGCACTCGTCGACCGTCGTCTCGGGCGAGACGGTGAGCACGGGCGCGGTCATCACGTCGCCGACCGCCGTGGCCTGTGGGTCGCGCCCATCGTTCACCACACGGCGGAGCACGTCACGCTCGGTGAAGATGCCGGCCATCGCGCCCGCGGCGTCGCGGACCATCAGGCCGCCGATCCCACGCGCGGTCATGATGCGCGCCGCCTCGAGCACCGTGGCGCCCGCATCGACCATCACCACGCGCTCCTCCGGCGCGGTAGCGGCCGCGGTGTGCGACTTCTTGCGAGCGAGCAGATCGCGAACGGTCGGCATCGGATGCTCCGGACAGGGGTAAGGGATACCGCAGAGCGACGAAGGAAACTGCGGCCACTCCGGCCGCGGGCGGTCGAACCTGCGGGCGGGGACAGAGATCCGCCAGGGGTCTTCGACGAGCGGCGTGGCGCGTCCCGGCACGAGCGACGTCACGATCCCGTTACTCTTGTGTGCGTCCGCCCCTCGTGCTATTCCGATACTGCGCCGGCACGGGGGCAGTCCGCTACGTCCGCCGGGCGTGCGCCCCCGGGCACGCTGCTCGCCTCCACCCACCGGCATACGGCTCGCATTCCGCCGTGTTTCCGGTCCCGCCGCCCTCTCCGTGAGTCCGTCTACCTTTCGCCCGCTCCGCCTCGCGCTGGTCTGCGACTGGTACCCGCCGAGGGTCGGCGGCATCGAGACGCATGTACGCGCCCTCGCCGAACAGCTCGTCGCGGCGGGACACGAAGTCGACGTGATCACCACCGCCGCGGGCTGCCGCGGCGAAGGCGCGCCGGCCGTGCCGTCGGGTCCCGGCGCCGATCGGCGCGCTCGACCGCGCCCGGTCACCCTCGCGCACGGCGCCGACGGCGTCCGTGTCCGGCGCCTGCGACTCGCTTGCGTGCCGCACTTCGCGATCGCAGCCAGCCCGCGCATCAACGCCGTCATGACCGATGCGCTCGCCGAGGGGGAGTACGACCTCGTGCACGCGCATGCCAGCGTGCTCTCACCGCTTGCCTTCGCCGGCATGGCCGCCGCCGACACGCTCGGCCTGCCTGCCGTGCTCACGCAGCATTCGGTGCTCGGCCGCGCCATCCCGCTGCTCGCGGCGGCAGACCGCCTGTTCGGATGGACGCGGTGGCGCGTGCTCCACACCGCCGTCAGCCCGTTCGTGGCCGACGAGGTCCGCGAGGCCGCGGCCCGCGCTGGGCACACGATCGAGACCCAGGTATTGCCGAATGGCATCCACCCGCGCGCGTGGGCCGTCGCGCGCCGCGCGGCCGGCGTGCCGGGCGAGTTGCACATGGCGTCCGTGATGCGGCTCGCGAGCCGCAAGCGCCCGCGCGCCCTCGTCGAGATCGCCGCGATGATGCGCGACCGGCTCCCGAGCGGGATGCGGTTCAGCCTTCGGATCGCCGGCGACGGCCCCGAGCGCGCCGCCGTCGAACGCGACATTCGCCGCCTGCGCCTCGGCGACACGGTCGAACTCCTCGGCTGGCAGCCCCGCGAGGCCGTGCGCGCGCTCTACGCCGAGAGCGACGTGTTCGTGCTGCCGTCGATCCTCGAATCGTTCGGGATCGCCGCACTCGAGGCGCGCTGCGCCGGACTGCCCGTGGCGGCAATGCGGCACGCGGGCCCGGCCGCCTTCATTCGCGACGGCATCGAGGGGCTACTCGCCGACGACGATGTCGGCATGGTCGACCAGCTGTTGCGCCTGGCCACCGACGACCGCTTGCGGGCGAGCATCGCGCGCCACAACCGCACGACGCGCCCCGCCGAGACGTGGGACGCCGTGCTCGCGCGCCACGAGGCCGTGTACGCCGACGCGCGGCGCATGGCACACGGGCTTTCCCTTCACACCTCCCCCGCCGCGTCCGATGCCCGTCGCGGTAGGCGTGCGGGCCGGCTCTCACGGTCCGCCGCCGGTCCCACGCGCTAGAGGCTGACGGCGGACGGGGTGTCGCCTCCTCGAAAGCGGGGGGCCACCCGTCAGGGGCGGCCCACGTAGCCCCGCTCCGCAACCGGTCGCGCCGCCGTTCGTAGCACCCCTGCCGCACTTGCGGCAGCTGACGGACCACATGTCCCGCAGGCGCCCGATACGGTCCGCTTTCTGCCCTGCACGCCACGCCCGCCGGCTCACCGCCGGCGTACGCGACGACGTGGGAAGTGCCGGAGAGCTGCCATGCGCCTGACCGACGACAACGACAATTCGTACATCGACGACCGCCGCGCCGAGACTGAGGGCGGTGGAGGCGGTGGGTTCGGCTTCGGCGGCGGAGGCATTCCGGTCGGGCGCATGGGACTCGGCGGCACGGTGGTGCTGCTCATCCTGAGTCTCGTCTTCGGCCGCAACTTCATTGGCGGCGGCGGCCCAACGGTCGACGACAGCGGCCCGCCACGCAGCGCGCCGGTCGCGAATGGACCCGGCGGCCAGGGCGCGTACTCGACCGGCGGTGCGCCCGGCGGCGCTCGCGTGAATGAGACGTCAGCCGAGCACGCCGATTTCTCGCGTGCCCGGGCCGTCTTCAACAGCACGCAGCACACGTGGGACACGCTCCTGCCCCGGCAAGCGGGTGTGCAGTACCGGCCCGCGCGTCTCGAACTGTTCCGCGACGCGATCCAGACCGGGTGCGGGAACGCACCGAGCGCGGTGGGCCCGTTCTACTGCCCGGCGGACGAACGGGTCTACCTCGACCTCTCGTTCTTCGATGAACTGGCCAAGCGCTTCGGCGCGCCCGGTGATTTCGCGCAGGCGTACGTCGTCGCGCACGAGATGGGGCACCACATCCAGAAGATCCTCGGGACCGAGACGCGCATGCGTCAGGCCGTGGCGCAGCGCCCGCAGCTGCAAAATGCCTACTCGGTCCGCCTCGAACTCCAGGCCGATTGCTACGCCGGCGTCTGGGGGGCGGTGATTCGCAACGAGAAGCTCCTCGATCCGGGCGACGTCGAGTCTGCGTTAGGCGCCGCGAGCGCTGTCGGCGACGACCACATCCAGCGCCAGGAAACGGGCCAGGTCCGCCCGGACACGTTCACGCATGGCACCTCGGCGCAGCGCGCCGCGTGGTTCCAACGCGGCTTCCAGAGCGGCGACATCCACAGCTGCGATACCTTCGCCGGCGCGCTGTGACTGGCGTGGGGCGGCGTTAGGCAAGGCCGCCCCACCCCGCCTCACCCCTGATACAGCGGCGCGAAGCGCTTCTTCAGCTCGGTCACCTTGGGCGCGTCGTTGTACACGATGTACGGCGCGTCCGGGTGCTTCGCCATGTAGCCCTGGTGGTACGCCTCCGCCTCGTGGAACTGCGCGAGCGGCGCAACCTGCGTCACGATCGGCTTCGCGAACGCGTGCGAGGCGCGAAGCCGCCCGAGGTACGCGTCGATCGCTGCCTTCTGGGCTGGCGTGCGGTAGAACACCGCCGAGCGATACTGCGTGCCGACGTCCGGGCCCTGGCGGTTGAGCTCCGTCGGATCGTGCGCGACGGTGAAGAACACCTGCAGCAGCTGCTCGTACGAAACACGGCTGGGATCGTAGACGACGCGCACCGACTCGGCATGCCCCGTCTCACCCGTGCTCACCTGCTCGTACGACGGCGTCGCGATCGTGCCGCCCGCGTAGCCGGCCGTCGCAGCCCGCACACCACGTACGTGCTCGAACACGCCCTCGACGCCCCAGAAGCAGCCCCCGGCAAACACGGCCGTGTCGAGAGTGGCCGCATGCGTGCGCGTGGCCGCGGGTGAAACCGTGCGCGTCGGACGCGCGGCGGCGAGAGCGGGCAACAGCGCGAGAGCGCCGATCGTGCGAGCAAGCAGTCGGGACATGAGCGGGCAGGTGGAGGACGTGGGCGAACGTCCCTATGCTACACCGCACGCGGGTGCGCGCTCCGGTCGCCGTCAGGCCGCGGACTGCAACTCGTGCATGACGGTCGTGCGCCGGCTGCCGCGGCTGCGCCGAAGCGCGGCATCGGCCGTCGCCAGGAGTGCGCCGGCGGTCGCACCGTGCTCGGGGGCGACGCTCGCCGCGCCTTCGATGAGAATCGGTTCGGCCCCCGCCGCCGCCTGCAGCAACGCCGCCCCGACCATATCGCGCAGCCGACCCAGCGTCGCTCCGCCCTCGACGGCGTTCGTGTCGGGAAGCAGGACGACGAACTCGCGTTCGGCGTACCGCCCGACGAAGTCGCCCCCACGGGTATGGCGACTGATCATCTCGGCCGCAGCGGCGCTGGCCTGCTCGTCTAACGCGGCGGTACCCGCGGGCGGAACCAGGGTGAGGAGCAGAAGCGTCGTCGGCCGCCCGTCGGCGGCACGTGCGGCGAGCACCCGTGCACATTCATCGAAGAACGCACGACGACCTGGAAGGCCCGTGACCTCGTCGAGCCCCGACGCGCGGCGTTGGGCGCGCACGTCGGGTGTCGCCTGCGCGTCATCCGCCCGTCCGCGATCCGCAGCCGTCGCCAGCGTGGCCTGCCACCTCGGCGCGATCGCGTCGAACCACGCGATCACCTCGGGATCGAACGCCGTTCCCGCGTCCTGGTGCAGGATGCGCATCGCGTCCTCGTGCGGCATCGCACGCTTGTAACTGCGCACCGAGGTCAGGGCGTCGTAGACGTCCGCCACGGCCAGCACGCGAGCCGAGAGCGGGATCGCCTCGCCCGCGAGCCCGTGCGGATAGCCGCGTCCATCCCAGCGCTCGTGGTGCGAGAGCACGATCGGCCGAACGTCCCACGGGAACTCGAGATCGCCCAGCAGCGTCACACCGGCCTCGGCGTGCCCGCGCATCATCGCCCACTCGTCGTCGGTCAGCTTGCCCGGCTTGTTCAGCACCTCGGCCGGGACGTCCAACTTGCCCACATCGTGCAACAGGGCCCCGATGCGATACCAGAACATCGTCTGCGCGTCGAACCCGTGCTCGGCGCCGGCGTGCTCGGCGATCATGCACGCGAGGTCCGCGACGCGCTGGCAGTGGCCCTGCGTGTAGCAGTCCTTCGCTTCGATCGACTCGCCCCAGCGCCGCGCGACTTCGAGGAACTCGCCCTCGAGTCGACCCACGCGTCGGTCGATGTCGGCGAGATCGCGTTGGGCACGAAGCTGACGGAACAATCGGTGCGAGCGGTTGAGCGCCCCGAGTGTGTCGCGGTTGCGCCCCTGACGCCGATACAGGTCTGCCTGTTCGCGCGCCGTCTCGGCCATCAGGAGCAGATCCCGGCGTTCGCCCGCGATCCGCTCGGCAGTCGCGAAATGCGCGTCCGCGGTCTCGAGCGTTCCCGACTCGCGCGCGACCACGCCGAACATCTTGTGCACCTCGCCGAGCGGTCCCCCGTGCTCGATCTCGTTGCACTCGCGCAGCGCGTCCGCACACGCACTGTATGCGTGCGCCACGTTGCCGCGGCCGAGCCATACCTCGGCCAGATTCGCGTGCACGCGCGCGAGGATCGGGCGGTCTTGTAACCGTTGCCCAACGACGAGTGCCTGCGCGTACGCCGTCTCGGCCTCGTCCCACTGCGCGAGATCGGCGTGCGCCATGCCGATGTTGTTGAGCGTTCCGAGGATGTCGCGCTCCATCCCCAACTCGAGAAAGTCTTCGAGGGCGCGCCGGTAGTGCGAGAGCGCCTGCGGCAGATCCCCGCGAACGTTCGCGATGATTCCCAGGTTGGTCGTCGTTGACGCGACGATCGCACGCACGCCGCCCCGACGTGCGCGATCGCGGGCCCACGCGTACAGTCGTTCGGCCTCGTCCAGATCCCCGGACTGGAAGTGAACGTTGGCCGTGTTGTTGAGCGCCTGGGCCGCACCACGATCATCGCCATTGACTTCCGCGATCGCGAGCGCAGCCGCCAGCGCGTCCAATGCCGCACCCGGATCGCCGTCCATCATCGCGGCGCGCGCTTCGATCGTCGCCAGACTACTCGCGTACGCGCTGGGCGAGTCGACCTGGCCAAGTGTTCGCGACGCGTCCCGACAGAGCTCGCGCGCGAACGCCGTGGCTCCTGATCGGAGCGCCGCATTGGCCCGTTGGGGCAGATCCTCGTGCGCGGAGTCGGCGGAGCTCACAGTGCCGACGAGACGCCTGGGGTGGCATGCCGTCACATGGGAACAAAACGTTCGGGGTGGGCCGATGCTCCGGCCCACCCCGCCTCACTCTGACCGCCGTGGTCCCGACTCGACGTTCGAGACCTGCATCGGTGTTACTGGCGCGCCCACGAAACGACGTACCCGGAGAAGTGGTCCGTCAGAGCCGAGATCGTCGTCGTCGCCTTGTCGTCGTGCGCTGGCATGCGCTGATCGGTCAGCGCGCGAACCGCGACGGCCGACTGCAGCGGCTGCTTGACGTACGCGACGCCGAGCACCGTGTTGTCCGGTACGACACAGCCCTTGTAGCTGATCGTCATCTGCACCGGCTTGTTGAACTGCAGGCCGTGCGGCTGGAATTGCAATTCCGCCACCGAGCGTGTCGGCGCCGTCGCCGTGATCGTCACGTTCGAGTCCAGCGCACCGGCCGGAACCTCGAACTTGTGCGGCCCGATGTTGAACGAACCGCCCTTCGGCCCGAGCACCTTCGTCACGGAGATCTCGGGCTTCGGTTCGCAGCGGAGGAAGTCCGCTTCGATCACGCCGTCGTGGAGCGCGCGCTTGTACGCTGTCCAATCCGCCTTGAGCGAATCCAGCTGCTCCTTGTTGAACTGCTTGATCGAGTCGGTCGCGGCCTTCTTGGCGGCCTTCTCGGCCGGGCTGAGGTGGCCATCGCCGTCGGCGTCGTACGTCGCGTCCTGGGCTGAAATGTCCGCGCGGAGGCGCTGCGCGGACGAGGCATTCGGAGCGACGGCCTGCTCGGCCGCGCACGCGGCGGAGAGGATCGCGCCGGTGACGCCGAGGACGACGTTGGCCTTCCGGATGAGGCTTCCACGCCACAGACCGACCGCGATGTTGCGAAGTGTCGACATACTCGTGTACTGGGTGAATCGGAGATGCGTATCCCGTCGTCGAGGGTGCGCGGGACCGGACGCCAGTCTCGGTGTGGGGCGGCAGTAGCTTGAGCGCGGCGGAACCACGGTGCGCCAGTGCCCGTTTCGAGGGACGGTTCTGCACGCGTCCCCTTCCGCATCCGATGTCCGTCGCTCCGACCGCTGTTGTCCCCGCCGAGCGTCTGACGGCGCTCAACGACGCCCCTGCCGACTCGTCGCGCGACTACGTGCTGTACTGGTGCGTGATGGCGCGGCGCACGCGGTACAACTTCGCGCTGGAGTACGCGCTGGCCTGTGCGCGGACGTGGGGACGTCCCCTTGTCGTCGTCGAGGCGCTGCGGGCGGGGTACCCCTGGGCGAACGACCGGCTGCACCGCTTCGCGCTCGACGGCATGGCCGACAACGCCGCGGCATACGCGGATGCGCGCGTGGCGCACCACCCTTACGTCGAGCCCGAGCCGGGCGCCGGACGCGGCCTGCTGGAGACGTTGGCCGAGCGCGCGTGCCTCGTCGTGACCGATGAGTTCCCCGAGTTCTTCTTGCCGCGTATGGTGGCGGCCGCCGGCGCCAAGCTCGGCGTGCGTGGCGTGCGGCTGGAGATGGTCGATGGGAACGGGCTGCTGCCGTTGCGGCTGGGCCAGAAGGCGTGGAGCGCGGCCCCGCACTTCCGGCGCCACCTCCAGCGCGAGCTGCCGACGCAGCTCGGCGGCGCACCGACGGCCGAGCCGTTAGGCGATGCGCGCGGTCTGCCGACGCTCGCGGGTGCGGCGCTCGCACACCTGGACGGTGTCCGTCGCCGCTGGCCCGGCGCGACGCCCGACCTGCTCGACCAGGGCGAGCGGGGTCGTCAGGCGTTGGGATCGCTCCCCATCGATCATGGTGTGCCGCCGGTCGCGTTCCGCGGTGGTGCGCGGAAAGGCGCCGTCGTGCTCGCCGACTTCGTCGATCGCAAGCTCGCGAGCTACGCCGCGCGGCGGAACGAGGCGGAGGATCCGAGCAACAGTGGGCTGTCGCCGTACCTGCACTGGGGCTTCGTGAGTGCGCACGAGGTGTTTGCCCGTGTCGCGGCCCACGAAGACTGGACGCTCGAGCGACTCGCGCCCCGTGCGACGGGGAAACGCGAGGGGTGGTGGGGGATGTCGCCCAACGGCGAGGCCTTCATGGACGAGTTCGTGACGTGGCGCGAACTGTCGTACAACACCGCGTTCTTTTTGCCGGAGCACGACACGTACGCGTCGCTTCCCGAGTGGGCGCGCACGACGATGGAGGCGCACCAGGGCGACCCGCGCGCGGCACTCTTCTCGCGCGACGCGTTGGAGGCCGGCGCGAGCTACGATGCGCTCTGGAATGCCACGCAGGGCCAACTCCGCACCGACGGGCGCATCCACAACTATCTGCGCATTCTGTGGGGCAAGAAATTCCTCGAGTGGACGCGTTCGGGGGAGGAGGCGCTCGCGTGCATGCTCCACATCAACAACCGGTGGGCGCTCGATGGGCGCAACCCAAACTCCACGAGCGGGATTACCTGGGTGTTAGGCCGCTACGACCACGCATGGCAGGAGCGGCCGGTGATCGGTAAGGTGCGGCCGATGTCGAGCGAGGCGACGGCGAAGAAGGTGCGCGTCACGGAATACGTCGCGCGGTACACCGCCGCGCTTCCCGCGCGGGCAGCGGACGGCGCGCGCGGGGCGACGCGCACGGTGCGTGACCGCGGCACGGCGCGCGGCGCAGGAACAGCGGGGTTGGACGTGCTGCCTCCGGAGTGAGGCGGCCGGATGGGTTAGGCGCGCGACGAGCATCGCGCTCAAAACTTCGCGATCAGCCCCAGCCCGCCGATGATGAGCAGTGCGCCGGCGATCCGCCCGACGCCTGCCGGATGCTGCTCGAACCCCATCCACCCGAAGTGGTCGAGCGCGAGCGAGGTGATCACCGCGGCCGTGACACTGAACGCCGTCCAGACCGCCGCGCCCACCTTGGGCGCGATGAGCAACGACCCGAAGACGAAGGCGAGCCCGAGCGAGCCGCCGATCCATCCCCACCACGGCACCTGCGCGACGCGACCCGCCGCCGGCAGCCCACCCTTTCCGAGGAGTTGTGCGCCGAGCCAGCCGAGCGCGACGAGCGTGAGACCGACGAGGTAGACTACGGCGGCGCTGGCGAACGGGTGCTCCAGTCGCTTGTTGAGCGTCGCGTTGCTGCCCGACTGCAGAGTGTTGAGCACGCCGGCGACGACGGCGAAGACGAGGAGGAGCGCTTGCATGAATGGATCGGCGGGAGTGCACGGTAAAGGGTGGAGGACGCCGCGCGTGCAACGCCCGGGCCGCGCACCGCGGGTGACGACGCGTTGGGCGACGTTAGGCTTCGCGTTCTCGGTGACCGCCGCGTGTGCCGTTCCCCGCGAGGACGGGCCCGCGATTCGTGACGCATGGGCGCGCCCCACCGCGGCCGGCGCCGACGGCGCGCTCTACTTCACCCTGCGGAACGCGAGCCGCGACACGCTCGCGGTCGTGGGCGTGGGGGCCGATGTGGCGGCCAGGACGTCCCTGCACGAGTCGATGCGCACCGGCGAAGGTGCGGCCGCCATGGTGCACATGACGCCCGTCGCGCGCCTCGCGGTGCCGCCCGGCGATTCGGTGCGCTTCGCACCCCTGGGTCGCCACGCGATGCTCGAACGGCTCCAGCGGCCGCTCGTGCTCGGCGACTCGGTGCCGTTCAGGCTCATGGTCATGCGGGGTGGACACGTCGACACGTTACGGGCGACGGCCGCGGTGCGGGCGTTCTAACGCGGTGTCCACCAACGCGGTGCCCAACGGATCACGTCCCGCCCGTCACAGTTCTTGCCACGAGGCCACCAACTTTCCGCACAGGGGGATGGGATGGCGACGACGGGGAAGCGGGTAGCGAAGACCGCGACGAGGACGACAGCCAAGAAGACCGCGGCTGCCACGAAGCCAAAGGCCACGAAGGTGGTGGCGAAGAAGGCGACCGCGAAGAAGGCGACCGCGACGAAGGCAACGGCCAAGAAGACGACGGCCAAGAAGACGACAGCGACGAGGACACCGGTCAAGAAGACCAGTGCGAAACACGGCTCCGACCCGAGTCACTACACACAGCCCGACCTGCGCGACCGGCTCAAGGATGAGATTCTCGCCGGCGAGAAGGGCGGCAAGCCGGGGCAGTGGAGTGCGCGGAAGGCGCAACTCCTCGCGCACGCGTATGAGGCCGCGGGCGGTGGCTATCACGGCGAGAAGTCGGCGACGCAGCGCCACCTCGACGAATGGACCCACGAGCAGTGGACGACCGCCGACGGCAAGCGCGCGCGCCGCGGGGCGACGACCGCACGCTACCTGCCCAAAAAGGCGTGGGAGGAGCTGACGCCCGCCGAGCAACGCGCGACCGACAAGAAGAAGCGCGCGGCATCGAAGACCGGCAAGCAATTCGTCGCGAACACCGGGCGTGCCGCCGCCGCGCGCCGAGACGCGACCTCGTGAGTCGCTCGGACGTGAGCCTCCCAACGGCCGCTTTCCGCCGCTACGACGAGTCTCCGGACCCGTCGTTCTACTCGGCGCCACGATTCGTCACGCACATCGACGAGGGTGCGGTCGCCGCGGTGACGGCGCTCTACCGCGACCTGCTGCCGGTCGGGGGCGACCTCCTCGATCTGATGTCGAGCTGGGTGAGTCACCTGCCCGAGGACGTCGCCTACGGGCGCGTGGCCGGGCTCGGGATGAACGCCGCCGAACTCGCCGCGAATCCGCGACTCACGGAATGGCGCGTGCAGGATCTCAACGCTGACGCGCGACTGCCCTACGACGATGCCGCGTTCGACGGCGCCGGGTGCTGCGTGTCGGTGCAGTACCTCGTGCGACCGGTCGAGGTCTTTCGCGAGATGGCGCGCGTGCTCCGACCGGGCGCGCCCTTCGTCGTGACCTTCTCCAACCGCTGCTTTCCAACCAAGGCCGTCGCGGCGTGGCAGGCGCTCGACGACGACGGGCATGCGCAACTCGTCGCCGAGTACGGACGCGCGGCCGGCGGATTCGACGCGGCCGAGGTGCGCGCCCATACGCCGCGCCGCGGGGATCCGCTCTACGGCGTGATCCTTCGCCGTGCGGTGGCGAGCACGAGCATCAATTCCGCGCCCGCCACTCCGACCGGCTGATCGACGGCGAGTCGAGGATGACGACGCCGTCTTCTGCCCCGGTCACGCGCCCGAGATAACGAATCGCGTCGCCCTCGCGCAGCGATTCGAGCACCGGGCGCTCGTCAGCGCCAAACTCGAGCAACGCCGCACCGCCATCCTCGGCATCGACCACCCGCACGGTGTAGCCCGACGCGCTCTCGCGAATGTCGCGGACGATCCCGGTCCACTCCGCCCATCGCCCGACGAACAGCTCGTCCGCGACCGCGCGCCGGCTGAGCGGCGGAATCTCGGCGAGCCGGCCTAACACGGCGCGTGGACTGCCCTCGCGGAGCAGGACACGCCGCACGGGCGCCTCGCTGCCCGCGGGGATGAGCCCGAGCGCGCGCAGGCGGACCATGGACGAGCGCGCGGTGGTCGCGCGCCCGGGGCGGGAGGGGATCGACGGACGGCCGCGGCGCGCGCCGGTGAGCATCGCCTGACGGCGGAGCTTGTAGCGGGCGAGCACGGCGGGCCCGACGACCGCCGTGATGATGGCAACGGCTACCGAGGAGGCGGCGGCAACAGTGGCGTCGGACATGGGGCGGCGGGGTGGCGACACGGCAAACGAACGAGTGCGACCACCCGAATATATACCGAAGACCGACAGTCACTCCGCCACGCGGAACGGCCGAGTTCGAGGTCGACCTCAGAGCTGTGCGCGGCGCGCGCGGAGACCCGCGATCTGCCGCACCGACAGAATCGCCCACCCGATCCCGACGAGCGGGATGAGGTAGCACACGTGGCCAAGCAGGGCGAGCGCGATCGCCGTCTCGCGCGGGACGCCGAGCAACAGATGGTAGGCGGAGAACGCGGCGCCCTCGTACACGCCGAGATTGCCGGGCGAGGCCGGAATGGCCGAGGCGAGGTTCGTCGCCGCGAGCGCGAGGATCGGACTGCCCACACGCGGTGCGACGTTGAACGCGTGCTCGATGGCCCACCACCCCGCGGCTTCGGCCACCTTCATCGCGATCGCGATGGCGAAGGCGGCGGCGAGCTGTCCCGGATGGCGAAGCGCGTCGAGCGACGCGGCCCAGCTGACGATGAATGCGCGAAAGCGGCCGAGCGGATCGCGACGGCGCCGGTCCGTGTTAGGCGGGCTCGTGGTCGCGCTTGTTGGCGGGCTTGTTGGCGCGCGCGCGGCGACGGCCGCCGCGGCTTCGTTGCGGGCGGTGTGCTGCCGCGCGTACCACGCGGCGGCACCGAGAGCGGCGGTCAGCAGCGTCATCGCGACCGCGAGTGCGACGAGCGCCTGCCGCATCCAGTGCGGGAGCGGCGCGACCTGCGCGGCAGCGAAGAGCACGCCGATCTTGACGAACCCTTCGACGAGATTGTGCTGCGCGAAGACCGAGAGTGCGCCGGCGGTGCCAATCCCTGCGCGTTCTGAGAGCAGCGCAACGCCGGTCGCCTGGCCGAGGAACGCGGGAACGGTGTTGGAGGCAGTGGCGGTCAGCGCAGTCACCTCGGCACAGCGCGCATACGTCACGCGCGAACCGTCCAGTGCCGCGGCGCGGCGCCCGTCGGAGCCACGCGGCAACAGCACGTAGCTCTGCCATGCCCAGAGGAAGACGATCGACCCGTGGCAGCACACGGCCACGGCCAGCCAGAGGGGATTCGCACGCCGCACGGCGGCGAGTGCCTCGTGCCAGCCGACCGCACGCAGAGCGAGGACGACGAGCGCCGTTCCGATCACCCACGCCGCGATGGAGAGAATCAGTCGCGTGCGCTTGGACACGCGCCGCTCGCGAGAGGGGGCAGCGCCGGCCACCGTGCTCACGCTACGATCCCGAGGCCGTGAGGCGCGCGGCGTCGCGCATCGTGACGAAGCGCGCGCCCTGCCGCGCGAAGTCTTCGAGTACGGCGCGCACGCGCGTGAACGCCATGGGTCCGGTGTTGAACCGGCAGTCGAGCCGCAGATCGGTGTGCGTGAGGTCCACGAACTCCCACGGGTGCACGAAGAGCACCACCGGCGAACTCAGCGCGGCGAAGTACGCGGCGCGGACCGGGCGGGGCAGGCGCAGCACACTCGACGTGACCGAGGCGGCGATCCGGCGCAGTCGCGTCGGGGCAGGGTGGCGCTGATCGCGCCAGTAGGGCGCCTTGTACTTCGCGTGCGACGAATCGAGGGCGTACCGGGCCTGTTCGAGCAGGGGCAGGTAGGCGTCGGGGAAGGTCAGGTTGGGCGCACGGAAGGAGTCGACGGGCGCGAATCGACGGAGCACCGTGCTGGACCGCTCGATTTCCTCCCGCGCTTCTGCGGGGCCGAGCGCATCGAAGCGGCGGTGGGTGTGGCCGTGGCAGCCGAGCTCGTGCCCTTCAGGTGCGGCGACGATGGCGCGCACCGCGTCGGGATAGCGCTCGGCGACGTCGCCGGTCGAGAACCAGGTGCTGGGGACGCCGAGATCGGCGAGCATCGCGAGGAGCGGCGCGGTGGCTTCTTCTACTCCGCGGAAGGTGCTCGACAGATAGGGGGGGCAGTCGGGTTCGTAGTCGATGGAGAAGCAGACGAGAGGGGGCACGGAGAGGAAGGTTGCGGGATTCGTACCGTGGGGATGGCTCGTGGTGTCGGGGTGGGGCGAGGGAGATTGTTAGGCCGGGGCGAGGGGCTCGGGGTGCGGGGCGGGTACGGCGAGGGGCTCGGGTGGGGCGACGGGTCGGGCGCAGCGAGTGGGTCGCAGCGGAAGAGACGCAGCGGGAAGTGCGTGTTGGGGCCTCGGCGGGTGGGGCGGGCCGGGTAGCGCGGGGACGAGAACGGCGAGACGGAGCGCCACGAGCCGAGGGGGCGCAGGCGGGACGGGGAGGGCGGACGGAACGGCCGGGGAAGCACCTCCCGCCAACCGCCCTTCTCGTGTCGTGGCGGTCGTCCCCGCCCCACCCGGCCCGCCTCACCCGTCTCGCCGCATCGGGCCCCACCCGCTGCGTCCTACCCGCTGCGCCTCACTCGCTGCGCCCCACCCGTCGCCCTACCCGCCCCACACGCCCAGGTCCTCGCCCTTCCGTCCCGCCTAACGGACATCCGTCCGCACTCAACCGTCCAACCGCTCGAAAACCGCGCCTACCCTCCCCCCCCCTGCATCCGCACCGTGAACGTACTCCCCTCTCCCACCACGCTCTCCACCCACAAATCGCCTCCCATCCCCCTCGCGAGTTCCCGACTGATGGCGAGCCCGAGCCCGGTTCCCTCCGCCGTCCGCGTGTACGCCGTCGCCCCTGTCGCGATCTGCACGAACGGCTCGAACACACTCGCCAGCCGGTCGCGCGCGATCCCGATGCCGGTGTCGCGGACCTGCAGGCAGACCGCCTCGCCGCCGTCCGCGTGCGCCGTGATCGCCACCTGCCCACGATCGGGGGTGAACTTCGCCGCGTTCGACAGGAGATTGAGCAGCACCTGGGCGAGCTTGTCGCCGTCGACGTGCACCACCAACGTGGGCGGCACGGCGATCTCGACCCCGAGTCGTTTCGTCGCCATCTGCGGCTCGAGCAACGGCACGACATCGGCGACCACGTCCGCGAGGACGATATGGGTCATCTGATACTCGACCCGTCCCGCTTCCAGCTTCGCGAAGTTGAGCACCGCGTTGATGAGACCGAGCAGGTGCCGCTGGCTGCGTTGAACGCGGGCGAGCGCGACACGCTGGTCCGGCGTGATCGGACCGTGCAGCCCCATTTCCATCAGTTGCACGTACCCCGAGATCGCGTTGAGCGGCGTGCGCAACTCGTGACTCATCGTCGCGAGGAACTCGCTCTTCGCCTTGTTCGCCACCTCCGCGCTCCGCCGCGCTTCGGCCGCCGCGGTGTAGAGGCGGGCCCGCTCCAGTGCCTGCGCGCACTGCGCCGCGAGCGCCGTCAACACCTCGCGCTCGACCGCATCGAACACGCGTGGTGCGTCGAATGCCCAGAGGATCGCACCACGCACGTTGCCCTCCGTGACGAGCGGCAAGGCAACCCACGCAGCGGTGCGGTGGGCGCGCGCCGGGCCCGATCCCTCCACCGGATAGCGCGCCGTCCAGGCCGCCGGGGACTCGATGAACACCGGCGTACCCGTCCGGATCGCGTCGGTGAGTGGGCTGGCGGCATCGAGCGGCCAACGGTGGCCAACCTCGACGTTCACGTCGGCCTCGTACCCGCTGCTGGCGAGTACCTCCGCCGCGGCGCCGTCGGCTGTTGGCACCGCAATCGCGCCCGCGTACGCTCCGGAGGCGCGAATCCCGTCGCGCATGACGCGTGCGCCGACCTCCTCTTCCGTGACGGCGTCCGCGAGCGCGACGGCCAGCCCACGCAGCCGATCCGCGCGTCGAGCCGCCGCTTCGGCCGCCGCGAGCAGGCGCGTGCGCTCCGCGTCGGCGCGGAGCCGCTCGGTCAGGTCCGCCGCGCTCAGATGCACGCCGTCGTCGACCCGGATCGCGGTCACGCGCAGGCCGTGCCGCACCGTGCCGCGCACGTATTCGACGTCCTGCAGCCACGGCGCGCCCGTCTCGACGACGCGGCTGTACACGTCGAACCGGCCCGCCTCCACCGAGTCGGGGAACGCCTCGCGCAGCGTGCGGCCGATGAGGGGCTCCGCTTCGTTCTCGGCCGCGTGACCCAGCAGCGTGCGCTGAACGGCCGCGTTGGCGTACACGATCGTGAAGTCGACGATCGCGCCCTCCGGGTCGCGGACGGCGCGTAGCAGGAGCGACGCGTCGGGTGAGGCGTCCTGCACGGTGCGAAAGCGCCGCTCGCTCTCCGCGAGCGCGGCATCCGCGAGGTGTCGCGCCGTCACATCCTGGAAGTACACGCCAAGGCCGTCGGGACCCGGATACGCACGCACCTCGAACCAGGTCTGGAGCGGTGCGTAGAACTCCTCGAACGTGACCGCCTCGCCGGTGTCTAACGCCTGGCGGTACATGCGTTCGAACGTCGAGCCGACCGCCGGCCCAAACTCCACCCAGATGTTGCGGCCGAGGAGTTCGTCGCGCGACCGAAACAGCACCTGCTCGGCGCGGTCGTTGACGTACGTGAAGCACCACGCGCGATCGAGCGTGAAGAACGCGTCGCTGATGCTGGCGAGCGTTGCCGTGAGGCGCTGGCCGGCCTCGACGCGCGGCGTGGTCTCGGTCGCGACGTTGAAGAAGGCGACCACGGCGCCGGTGTCGTCGCGCACCGCGCTGATGGAGTACGTGAACCACGCGCGCTTGCTGGCCTCGTCCGCCGCCCGGTCCATGACGAACATCGCGTCCTCGGCGTAGGCGGGCGAACCACCCGCCGCGATGCCCGCGAACATTGGTGCCAGCTCGTCCCAGATCTCGCTCCAGACCTCAGCGCCTGGCCGAGCGAGCGCGGCCGGGTGCTTGACGCCCAGGACGCGCCGGTAGCCGTCGTTGTAGATCAGCGTGAGCGCCGGTCCGCACCAGAGATTGATGGGGAACGGCGATTCGAGTGCGGTGCGGACGATGGTGCGCAGCGCCTCGGGCCAACGCTCGACCGGACCGAGCGGTGTGGCCGCCCAGTCGACGGCGCGGTAGCGCGCGCGCATCTCGCCAGGACCGTCGAAGAGGGCAGCGGCGGAGCGGAGCGACATCGCCAGAATCGTAGCCGCGGCGCGATTGTCGCGCTTCGGTCGGCGCGTTTCGTTGCCGGGTGCCCGCCCGCGTCCCTCACGTGTCCGCGTCCAGCTCTTCATGTCTCGATTCATCGTGCCTCGCATTGCCGCCGCGGCGCTCGCCATCGCGTCGTTCGTCGCCGCGCCCGTTCGTCGCCTGTGCGCGCAGCCGGCCCCGCCGGCGCTCGCCGCGATCCGGGAATCCGACCTGCGCCGCGACCTCTTCGCCATGGCCGGCGATTCGATGCGCGGCCGTGAGGCCGGCACGCTCGACGAGCTCCGCGCCGCGGTGTGGACGGCCGAACGCGCGCGGGAGGCGGGTCTCAAACCGGCCGGCGACGATGGCACGTACTTCCAGTGGTGGCCGATGCGCCGCGTGCGCCTCGTCCCCGAACGCAGCACGATCGCGGCCACCGGTGCGGCCCCACTCGTCTGGGGGCGCGACGTCGTTCCGGCGGCGCCGGTCGAGTTCCGTGGTGAGCTGCCGCTCGTCGCGCTGACGCGTGGCGATACCACGACCGAGGTGCGCGGTCGCGCGGTGCTGGTCGACCTTCGTCCACCGCGCGCCCTACCGCCCGAGGGCGTGAGCTTGCGCGCGTACCGCTACGTTCTCGCCGCGATCCGCGAGCAGAGCGTCGCGCTCGTGCGGCGCGGAGCCAGCGCAGTGCTCCTCGTCGGCGACTCGACGGCCGAGGCCGCGTGGGCGTTCGCCGGGTCCGGGCTGCTCCGCGGGCGCTACAACGTGGACACGACCGGTGCCGCGACGATCCCGACCGGCGCGCCGGTGTTGTGGGTGCGCGCGGCAGCCGGGGCAGGACTGCGCGCGGCCGCGACGGATGGTGGGCGGCTCGCGCTCAACCTGACGGCCGAGAGCTTCGTCTACCCGAGCGCGAACGTCGTGGCGGTCGCGCCCGGGCGCGACCCGAAGCTTCGCAACGAGTACGTCGTGTTCAGCGGCCACCACGACCATGACGGCGTGCGTAATGCGGTCGACGTCGATGGCCACCCCGACAGCATCTGGAATGGCGCCGACGACAACGCGAGTGTCAACGTCGCGATCCTCGCTGCCGGTCGCGCGTTCGTCCGGGCACCGGGGCGGCGCTCCGCGCTCTTTGTCTGGCACGGGGCGGAGGAGCGCGGATTGTTAGGCTCGCGCTGGTTCGCCGCGCACCCGACCGTTCCACGGACCGCGATGGTGGCCGTGCTCAACGGCGACATGATCGGCCGCAACAACCCGGATTCGGCGGCGCTCTTGGGCGCGCAGCCCCCGCATCGCAACTCGTCCGACCTCGTCGCGATGGCCCTCGCGGCCAACCGACTCGTCGGACACTTCGCGCTCGACTCGGTGTGGGATCGTCCCTCGCACCCGGAAGGCTGGTACTTCCGCAGCGACCACCTGCCGTACGCGCGCGCGGGTGTGCCGGCCGTGATGTTCACGACGCTCCTGCACCCCGATTATCACACCGTACGCGACGAACCGTCGCGGATCGACTACGCGAAGCTGACGCGGATGGCGCGGTGGATGTACGCGACCGGCTGGGCCGTGGCGGAGCGCGACCGGCGGCCCGCCGTTGACCCGGGGTTCAAGCTGGAGCGGTAGGCGCCCGCGCCGCCCTACGCCTCCTTCCGGGTCACCGCCTCGCTCCGCACGCGTGCCATGATCTCGGCCAGCTCGCGCTCGTACTGCGAGCGCTCGGTGGGCGTCCACAGCTCGCGGTTGGCCGCGACGCGGATCGAGGCGAGCATCTCGTCGATGAGTTCGCGCAGGATGGGATTGCGCCGGCGTTCGGGCGTGCGGGCGCCGGAATCGGCATTCGGGCTGAGATCGGTCATGGGCGCGAAAGGAACGGTGCGGACGTCGCGGTTCAAGTGCCCCTACCGCCCGGACGAGACTTCGACCCGGTCTCTCCTGCCCGTTCCCCCGCCGCATGTCGCCTTCGCTCTCCCCGTACGTCGCGATCGCCCGCGCCGCGCGCCGTCTCGGTGCGCGACGCGGAGCGTCGTGGCTGGCTGGCGCCGCCCGGGCGAGCTACGAGGCCAAGATGCGGACCGCCGCTGCGCTCGGGGCGGTCGCACCGGTCCTGGCCGTGGGGGCCTACCTCGCCGGCATGCTCGGCCTCGGACAGGCGCCGCGCCCGGCCACGATCCTCGCCGTCGCCGCGGTGAGTGGAGTGGTGGGCGGTGTGGGCGCGGCATGGCTCGTCGGCGCGCTGCTCGCGCCGGTGCTGCTCACGGCGACGGCGCTCCGCACCTACCTGACCCGCTACACGCGGCCGACGCTCCCGATCGAGCTCGCCGACGTCGACGAGGTGGGCACGCTGATGGCGGACGTGCAGCACGCGGTCGACCGGCTCGACGAGATCGTCGTCCACGTCGCGACGTATGACCGCGTGACCGGGCTCCCCAAGCGCACGCTATTTCGCGATCAGCTGCGGCAGGCCGTCGCGCAGTCGCGACGCGATGGCCGCGCGGTCGGCGTGCTCGTCCTCGACATCGACGATTTCCAGGCCGTCAATCTTTCGTTAGGCAACGCCGCCGGTGACGCGTTGCTCGCGGCCGTCGCGCAGCGCCTGCAGAGCGTCATCCGCGATACCGACGTGCTCGCGCGGCTCGACGGTGACGAGTACGCCATCCTCTCCGCGGGCGCGGCCACGGTCGAGGGACTCGACGCGCTCGCGCGGCGCGTGGTCGAGGTGATCGATCGTCCGTTCACCGTGCTCGGTCGCGAGGTGAGTGTTGGCGCCAGCGTGGGCATCACGATTTCGCCGAACGACGCGGGTGGCGTCGACGAACTGCTAAGCCACGCGACGGCCGCGCTCTACGACGTGCAGCGCGCTGGCGGGAGCGCGCACCGCTTCTACTCCGCCGATCTCAACGCACGGCTGCATCTGCGCATGGCCATCGAGGCCGACCTGCGCCACGCGTTGGAGCGCGACCAGCTCTTCCTGCACTACCAGCCGAAGATCGATGTCGCGACCGGACGTGTGCGTGGCTTCGAGGCGCTGCTGCGGTGGCAGCACCCTGATCGCGGGCTCGTCTCACCGGTCGAGTTCATCCCGATTGCCGAATCGACGGGGCTCATCGTGCCGATCGGCGAATGGGTGCTGCGGACCGCGTGCGCGCAGCTCGCCGCGTGGCGACAGGCGGGACTTCCCGCCGCCGCGGTGGCCGTCAACCTCTCGGCGCGCCAGTTCACGCATACCGATCTTGTGGAGACGGTGCACGCAGCGCTCGCCGATCACGACGTCGACCCCGCGCTGCTCGAACTCGAAGTGACCGAGTCGCTGCTCATGGCCGACACGGCGCACACGGTGGCGGTGCTGCAGGCGCTCCGCGCCGAGGGGGTCGGCATCTCGCTCGACGACTTCGGGACGGGGTACTCGTCGCTCGGATATCTGAAGCGGTTCCCGATCGATTGCATCAAGCTCGACAAGTCGTTCGTGCGCGACGCGGTCACGGACCGGCAGAGCGGGGCGATCACGGAAGCGATCATCGCGCTGGGCCACTCGCTCGGCCTCTCCGTGGTCGCCGAGGGGGTGGAGACGCCCGAGCAGATGGCGTATCTCGCCGAGCGCGCGTGCGATGTGGTGCAGGGATTCCTGTTCGGGCGCCCGATGCCGGCGGAGGCCGCGGCCGAGTTGCTGCACGCCGAGGCGGGGCTCGCGCGACCGTGGCTCGGACGGTTGGCGGATCACGCGCCCGAGCGACCGGCGCTGGCCGCGTGAGGCGCTGATCGGCTGAGGCGCTGATCCAGGCGTAGGTGTAGCGGCGCCGATCGTTGGGCGCGAGCTTGTCGGGCGTGACAGATCTCGTGCACGACCTCACGCGTGACGGCACCGCCGACGTCACGCCCGCGACCGCGGAGTTCCTCGCCCGACTGGCGGCGGCGCGGCAGGCGTTTACGCTGCCACCCCGACTGCGCGCGAACACCGAGCATGCGGTACGCGCGCTGCTGGCCCTCCTATTTCCACCGCTCGCCAACGAGCGCCCGGGCACGGATGCCGGGCCCGCGTGCGGTGTGCCGTGTGAGGCGGGGGCGATGGGTGATGAGCTGACCGCCGTCCGCCGCGCGCTGCGCGAGGTGCTGGAGCCCGTCGCGGCGATCCTCGGCCGCCCGGCGGCTGCGCTCGAGGAAGCCGCCGCGGCGGAGCTACCGGCCATGTACGACGCGCTGCTCGCCGACGCACGCGCGACCCACGACGGCGACCCGGCGGCCGCGAGCGTGGACGAGGTCATCGCGGCGTATCCGGGGTTCTACGCGACGGCGTGTTACCGCATCGCGCACGTGCTGCACCGGCACGGCGTGCCCATCGTGCCGCGGCTGGTCACCGAGTTCGCGCACCGCGAGACCGGGATCGACATCCACCCGGGCGCGTCGATCGGGCGGGCGTTCGCGATCGATCACGGCACGGGTGTGGTGATCGGCGAAACGGCGGTGCTCGGTGACCGCGTGCGGCTGTATCAGGGCGTGACGTTAGGCGCGCTCGCGGTCGCCAAGCACCTCGCGCGCGTGAAGCGGCACCCGACGCTCGGTGACGACGTGGTGGTCTACGCCAACGCGACGATCCTCGGCGGCGAGACCGTCGTCGGCGAAGGAAGCGTGATAGGCGGCAACGTGTGGCTGACGCGGAGCGTGCCGCCGGGGAGTGTGGTGACGCACCAGAGCCAGGTCGCGCCGCGTGTGGCGAGCTGGGACGGGATCGAGGACTTCAGCATCTAGCACATCAGCATGTAGGTGGGCCAGCGGGGGTTCATGCGTGCCTCGCTACCCCGGATTGTGTATCTTCCGGTAGACCTCTCACCACTGAGCCATATGCGCTATCCGACGATTCTCTCCTCCATCGGTTCGACGCCGGTGGTCCGCCTCAATCGCCTGTTCGCGGGCAGTGGCCACGAGGTCTGGATGAAGCTGGAGCGTGCCAACCCGGGCGGCAGCATCAAGGACCGCATCGCGCTCGCGATGATCGAGGACGCGGAGCAGCGTGGCCTGCTCACCGCCGACACGGTGATCATCGAGCCGACGTCGGGGAACACGGGGATCGGGCTCGCGATGGTGGCGGCGGTGAAGGGCTACCGCCTCACGCTCGTGATGCCGGAGAGCATGAGTGTGGAGCGGCGTCGCGTGATGGCGGCGTACGGCGCGCATCTGGAGCTGACGCCGCGCGAGCAGGGGATGAAGGGGGCGATCGCGCGGGCGCACGAGCTCGTCGCGGAGCGCAATGCGGGGCGCGCGCTGGGCGCATGGATGCCGCAGCAGTTCGAGAATCCGGCGAACGTGGACATCCACGTGCGGACCACGGCCGAGGAGATCATCCGCGACTTTCCCGAGGGGGTGGACGTGATGATCACGGGCGTGGGGACGGGCGGGCACATCACGGCCTGCTCCGAGGTGCTCAAGCGGCGCTGGCCGCAACCACAAGAGCTATGCGGTCGAGCCGGCGAAGAGTCCGGTGCTGAGCGGAGGCAGCCCGAGCCCGCACAAGCTGCAGGGGATCGGGGCCGGGTTCGTGCCGGGCAACTACCACCGCGAGGTGGTCGACGGCGTGATCCAGGTGAGCGAGGAGGACGCGTTCGAGATGACGCGGCGCTGCGCGCGCGAGGAGGGGATCTTCGTCGGGGCGTCGAGCGGCGCGTCGCTCGCCGCGGTCGCGCAGAAGCTGCCCGAACTGCCCGAAGGGAGTCGGGTGCTGACGTTCTGCTACGACACGGGCGAGCGGTATCTGAGCGTGGACGGACTGTTCCCCGCGCCGTCGCCGGCGTGAGGCGGGCGTAGGGATAGCGGAAGAACAACAGCGGGACAGCAATAGGAGCAGGATGAACGGCAGGATGAGAGCAGGATGACGGCTCGTCAGGCGTAGACCGTTCCCCGCGAGCAGTCATCCTGCTCTCATCCTGCCGTTCATCCTGCTCCTATTGCTGTCAAAAGCAGTTTCGGCCCTTCCTCGATCAACCGCCTAACGTGCGGGCGCGAGTGCTCCGGCACCCACCTGCGCCCGCAAGTCGCTTCGCCAGTCGATGTAGCCCTTGATCGCGAGGCCGAGGAAGACGGCGTAGAGGACGGCGGTGGGCTGGAGGTGTTTGCTCACGTAGAGCGGGACGTAGACGAGATCTGCGAGGATCCAGATGATCCAGTTCTCGAGCAGCTTGCGGGTCATCATCCACTGCGCGACGAGGCTTGCGGCGGTGAGCCCGGAGTCGAGGAAGGGATTGGCCGCATTCGTGTAGCGGGCGAAGAGCAGGCCGAGGGCGACGCCGCCCGCGACGCCGCTGACGGCGAGGATGGGCCAGACTGCGCGGGGGGTGCGACTCACGGGGAGCACGCTGCGGCCCGCACCGCCGAACTTCCACTCGTACCAGCCGTATATCGAGAGCGCCGCGTAGACGAACTGCAGTCCCATGTCGGCGTAGAGCCGCGCGCGGTAGAACACCACGACGTACATCAGCACGTTGACGATCGCCGTGGGCCAGCTGGCGATGTGCTGCCGGACGCTGAGGTACACGCTGACGGCCCCGAAGAGCGTCGCGACGACCTCGAGGGGTGAGAGCCCGAAGATGTCTGGCATGCCGGACTGCCTAACGGCCGAGCCGGCGGGCCATGGCGGCGGCGAGTGCGCGGGCGACGGGGCCGGGCGCGCCGCTCCCGACCGGGGCGCCGTCGAGCACGACGATCGGCATCACGTCGGCGGTGGTACTGGCGACGAACAGCTCGTCGGCCGCGCGCGCCTCGGCGAGGGTCACTGCCGTTTCCTCGACGGGGAGCCCATGTTGGGCGGCGAGCTCGAGCACCACCGTACGCGTGATGCCAGGGAGGATCTGCGTGTCTAACGGGTGTGTGCGCAGCGTGCCGCCGACGACGGCGAACGCGCTGGAATGCGAGGCCTCGGTGACGACGTCATCGCGCACGAGGATCGCCTCGAACGCGCCCGCGGCGGCCGCGGCCTGCTTGGCCATGACGTTCGGCAGGAGGTTGACCGTCTTGAGATCGCAGCGCGCCCAACGGAGGTCGGGGTAGGTGACCGCCGTCGCGCCGGTCTCGCGCAGCGCGTCAGGGGGCTCGATGCGTTGGGCGAAGGCGTAGAGCGTGGGGGGCGTGGTCGCGGCGGGGTAGGCGTGGGCACGCGGGGCCGCGCCGCGGGTGAGCTGCGCGTAGCAGAGCGCCTCGCCCGCGCCGAGCGCGTTGGCGTCGAGGAGCTGTTCCCAGGCGGCCTGCACGCGGGCGGTGCCGCCGGCCGCGTCGAGCGCGAGGGCGAGCGCGGCGGCGCCGTGCGTGAGGCGCGCGAGGTGGTGATCGAGATCGATCATGCGGCCGCCGATGGCGCGGACCACCTCGTAGACACCGTCGCCGAAGAGGAAGCCGCGGTCGTCGGGGGAGACGCGGGCGGCGGACTTCGGGACGAACGCGCCGTTCATGTAGACGACCGGATCGTTCATTCGGCCGACGGGCTGCGTCGCGCCGCCGGCAGGTTCACCGGCATGCCGAGGTTGCGCGCGGCGAAGGCCCACACATCGGCCTGTTCCGCGATGGCCTTGTCGAGCGGGCGGTAGCCGTGGCTGCCCTGCGCCTCGACACGGATGAGGACGGGGCGGGTGCATCCCGGCGCGGCGCTCTGGGCCGCCTGCAGCGCGCTCGCCCACTTGAAGGAGTGCCCCGGCACGACGCGATCGTCGTGGTCCGCGGTGGTGGTGAGCGTGGCCGGGTAGCAGGTGCCTGGCTTCAGGTTGTGGAGCGGCGAGTACTTGACGAGGTAGGCGAACTGCGCGGGGTCGTCGCTCGAGCCGTACTCGGGCGTCCAGAAGACGCCGGCGGAGAACTTCTGGTAGCGCAGCATGTCCATCACACCGACGCCGGGGAGCGCGACGGCGAAGAGGTCGGGGCGCTGGGTCATGGCCGCGCCGACGAGCAGGCCGCCGTTGGACGCACCGCGGATGGCGAGCTTGCTGGGCGAGGTGATCTTCTGATCGACGAGGTACTGCGCGGCCGCGAGGTAGTCGTCGAAGACGTTCTGCTTGCGTGCCAACTTGCCCGCCTGGTGCCATGCCTCGCCGTACTCGCCGCCGCCGCGCAGGTTAGGCACGGCGTACACGCCGCCCATCTCCAGCCACACCGCGACCGACGCGGAGTAAGCTGGCGTGACCGAGATGTTGAAACCGCCGTACGCGTAGACGAGGGTCGGGTTCTGCCCGTCGCGCGCCATGCCCTTGCGGTGCGTGACGAACATCGGCACGCGCGTGCCGTCCTTGGAGGTGTAGAAGACCTGCTCGGTTTCGTAGCGGGACGCGTCGAATGGAACGTTGGGCGCGAAGAAGGTCGTCTGCGCACCGGTCCGCACGTCGTAGCGGTAGACGCTCGTCGGTGTGAGATATGACGTGTACGCATAGAACAGCTCGGGCGAGTCCTCGCGCCCCGAGATGCCGGCGACGATGCCCGGACCCGGGAGCGGCAGCGTCCCGACCTGCCGGCCATCCAGCTCGTGCACGCTCACCATGCTCTTCACATCCGCCAGGTACTCGGCGACCAGCCGTCCACCGACGAGGTGGACGCTCTGCAGCGCGTTCGGTCCTTCTGCGATGACGGTCTTCCAGCCGGCGCGCGCGGGGTTCGCGAGGTCCACGGCGACGAGGCGGTAACGCGGCGCGCCGAGGTTGGTGAGGACGTAGGCCGTGTGGCCGACCACCCCGACGGGGTGAAAGGCGGCGTCCATGGTGGCGTCGATCGCCGTAAGGTGGGCCGCGACCGTCGGGGCGTGCGGATCGCCGAGGTCGGCGACGTAGAGGTGGTTCTCGGGGTCGGTGCCGCGGCCGACGGTCGCAAAGAGCCAGCGGCCGTCCTCGCTGACCTGCGCGCCGACGCCCCACGTGGGCTCGTTAGGGTAGCGAAAGACGGCGACGTCGGCGCTCTGCAGGGTGCCTAACCGGTGGTAGTGCACGACCGGGTCGCGCGACGCGCCCGCGAGCGAGCGGCCCGTGAGGCCACCGCCGCCGTTCGGCGCTCCGGGCTCGGGGTAGCGCGTGTAGAAGAAGCCGCGTCCGTCCTTCGTCCAACTCACGCCGCTGTAGCGGATCCAGCGGACGACGTCCTCGGTGTCGTGGCCGTCGGCGAGGCGCTTGACGTGAACGGTGCGCCAGTCGGCGCCGCCTTCGGAAAGCCCGTAGGCGACGTAGGTGCCCGTGGGGTCGGGCGTGAACATCGAGAGCGACGTCGAGCCGTCCCGAGAGATCTCGTTCGGATCGAGGATGAGCGCCGAGCGTTCGGCCGCGCCCGCGGCGGCGCCGAGTGCGCCGTAGTAGGGCGACTGCTTCTGGAGGCCGGTGTTCTTGGTGAAGAAGAGCCGTCCACCCTCGCGGAAGGGAAGCGAAACGCGCGGGTAGTTCCAGAGCGCCGTGAGGCGGTCGCGGATGGCGTCGCGGCCGGGCGTCGCGTCGAGATAGCCGGTCGTCACCGCGTTCTGCGCGGCGATCCAGCTCTTGGTCTCGGGGCTGTCGAGATCTTCGAGCCAGCGGTAGGGGTCCGCGACTCGGGTACCGTGGTAGTCGTCGACGTGGGGGACGGTGGCGGTCGTTGGGTACTGCACGCGGGGGGTGGCGGCGGGCTGAGCGGCGACGGTGCGCGCAGGGGCGGTGGACGCGGCAAGAAGCGCGACGGCCGTGGCGGCGAGCGAGCGAGCGGACATGGGCGGGGCGTATGGAGGCGGGCGCATGAATCGGGCGCGTACCGTTGTACGACGCGGAGAGACCGTCCGTTGATGACGGTCCCGCGACGCGGGGCGTTGGTCGGTGCGTACACACTATCTTACAATAGGATACACACCTCGATCCCGGAGATCGTCATGGCAAAGGCGAAGTCGCTCCGTGCGGAGCACCCGAAGAGCCGTTCGAAGGGCACCGCGAGCGTGCCAGCACCGGGTCGCACCAAGCCGCGGCCGGTCGGGCGGGAGCGCATGAACCTGATGGTCGATCGCGCGGTGCTCGCGCGGGCGGCGGCCGCGGCGGGCACGACGAACATGAGCGAGGTCGTCAATCTCGCGCTGCAGCGCATGGCCGAGGACGACGCGATCATTGCGGGGATCGATGCGCTACTCGGCGCGATCCCGGATTTCCCCTATGTAGAGTCGTGACGGCCCAACTCGCAGCTGACACCAACGCCTACATCGAGATTGCGCGGCGCACAGCGCAGGGAGAGCGCATCGGCGCGCTTCTGTCGCGAGAGCGCGCACGGCTCGTGGTACTCGTGCCAGTCGTGACCGAATTACTCGCGGGTGCTCGCACGCCGCGCGAGCAACGGATCGTGGTCGC
This sequence comes from uncultured Gemmatimonadales bacterium, assembly GCA_963702945.1. GTDB lineage: Bacteria > Gemmatimonadota > Gemmatimonadetes > Gemmatimonadales > Gemmatimonadaceae > BPUI01. The sequence continues at coordinate 1,531,879 of OY969773.1, read as the reverse complement.
GACGTGCTACGAGGCGGTCCCGCCGAGTCGTCGGATCATGCCGACCAACGACGAATGGCTCGAAGTCGGGCGGGTGCTGGCGGGGCTCGCCGCGCGTGGCCACGATCCGGCTGAGCTGCGGCAGCGCGGGTTCTACCTCGATGTGCAGATCGCCGTGCTCTGCCGCAAGCGCGGGATCGCGCTGGTGACCGGGGATCGGGACCACGAGCGGCTGCGGGTGCACGTTGGGCATGCGACGGTGCCATTCCCGGAGTGAGGAGCGCGGGCGGGCGCGAGCTGGCCCTCCGAGCCCATCCGTCCGCCTACCGCGCCCCGCCCACCCCCGGCGCTGCGCCAAGCAACCCGCGCAACGCCCCGTCCTCCATCGGCCGCGCGAACAGATATCCCTGTGCCAGTTCGCACCCCATCGCCAGCAACTGCTCCCGCTGCGCCGCGTGCTCCACCCCCTCGGCTACCGTGCGCAACGACAGCAGCCCCCCGAGCGCGACGATCGTCCGCGCGAGTGCGGCGTCCTGTGGGCCGCGCGCGAGGCCGTCGACAAAGCTCTTGTCGATCTTCAGCACGTCGACCGGGAAGCGCTGCAGGTAGCGAAGCGATGAGTAGCCCGTCCCGAAATCGTCGACGGCGAGGCGGACGCCCAACGCCTTGAGCGTGTGCAGTGTCGCGAGCGTCGCGTCCGTGTCGTGCATCAGCACGCTTTCCGTGATCTCGAGCGTGAGTCGCGCGGGCGAGAGGCCCGAGGCCGCGAGCGCGTCGGCGACGTGCCCTGGGAGCGCCGGATGCAGCAGCTGACGGGCGGACACGTTGACAGTGACGCCGACCGCGGCACCCTCCGCGTGTGTCGGCCATGCGGCCGCGGCGCGACACGCCTCGTGCAACACCCAGCGGCCCAGTTCCACGATCAGCCCCGAGGACTCCGCCAGTGGAATGAACTGCGCCGGGCCCACGAGCCCACGCGTGGGATGGCGCCACCGCACCAGCGCTTCCGCGCCGACGATCGTCCCCGTCGCGAGCAGGACGATCGGCTGGTAGAGCACGAGGAACTCGCCCTCGCCCGCCGCGCGCCGCGCCGCTGCGCCGTCGCCGAGGGCGTCGGCGAGGTCGCGCTCCAGTTCGAGGCGTTCGGCGGCGGCGGCGACGAGCGCGGGGTCGAAGACGCTATGGCGCCCCTTGCCGCCGGCCTTCGCCTGGTACATCGCGGCGTCGGCGTGGCGGAGCAGGGTATCGGCGTCCAGTCCTGGCGTCGCGAACGCGATCCCGACGCTCACGCCGACGCGGGCCGTGTCGCCCGCCGGGTCATCGCTCACGGGCACGGGCGCGCGCATCGCGGCGACGATGCGTTCCGACACGGCGTGCGCGTCGGCCGCGCCGCGCGCGTTCTCGATCAGCACTGCGAACTCGTCGCCACCGAGCCGCGCGACCGTGTCGGAGCCGCGTGTCGCGTTCAGCAGCCGTGCCGAGACCGTGCGCAGCAGGATGTCGCCCGCATGGTGGCCGAACGAATCGTTGACCGTTTTGAAGTTGTCGAGGTCGAGGAAGAGCACGGCGATCTGCCCGCCCTGCCCGGGCGGCGGCGGGCCCACGCGCGCGAGGCGGGCGAGCGCGTGCTCGACCCGGTCGCGGAAGAGCGCGCGATTGGCGAGCCCCGTGAGCGGGTCGCGGAGTGCCTGCTGGCCGAGCGCGATCTCGAGGCGACGCTGCTGCTGAAAGCGGACGAGGCGATAGAGGCCGAACGCCGCTGCGCCCGCGACGAGCAGGCGGAACCACCAGGTCTGCCACACCGGTGGGGTGATGACCACGTCGAGCGCGGCACCCTCACCATTCCAGGCGTCGTCGGTCAGACTGGCACGCACGCGGAAGGTGTAGCGGCCGGGCGCGAGGTTGGTGTAGGACGCGGTGTGCTGATGCCCGACCTCCTGCCACCTCGGGTCGAAGCCGTCGAGGCGGTAGGCGTAGCGCGTCTTTTCGGGAACCGCGTAGTCGGGGGCGGCGAACTCGAAGGTGACGACGTTCTGCGCCGCGGTGAGGGTGAGCGTGCGCGTGACGCCGATGGCCCGCGTGAGCGGCGAGCCCGGCGTGCCGACGCTCACGGGGCGATTGAACAGCTGCAGCCCGGTGATCGCGACGTCGGGCGCGCGCGGGTGCTCGATGATGCGTTCGGGGTGGACGGCGTTGAAGCCGTTGTTTCCGCCGAAGTAGAGGGTGCCGTCATGCGCGCGAAACGCCGAGCGCATGAGGAACTCGCTTCCCTGCAGGCCGTCGGCACGCTCGAACCGGATGAACGTGCGGTGGACGGGATCGAAGCGGCCGAGCCCACGATCGGTGCTGACCCACAGCCGGCCGGCCGTGTCGGTGACGAGTCCCAGCACCACATCACTCGGCAGGCCGTCGCGCCTTCCAAAGTGCGTGTACTGCCCGGTGCGCAGCACGAGGCGATCGAGCCCGTCTTCCGTTCCAACCCAGAGCACGCCGGGCCCGCCCTCGACGAGGGCGCGGACGCTGTTGCTCGCGAGCTCGCCCGCCCGGGAGCCGCCCGACATGCCGGCGACGTAGTACCGCCGCGCGCCGGTGGCCGGATCGAGCACCGCCACACCGCCGTCGCGAAGACCGACCGCGAGATGCCCGTCGCGCAGCTCGCGGACGAGGAGCGCCGAAGACGGATCGAGCCCGGGTGGAACGACCGCGTACCGCCGCGTGAAGTCGCCGCGCGCCGGGTCGAACATCGCGACGTCGCCCTGGTCGGTGCCGATCCATAGCTGCCCGGTGCGCGTCTCGAGGATTTCGTAGACGTTGTTGCTCGGGATGCTGCTGTTCGCGGTCGAGTACGGCCGGAAGGTGCGACGCGTGCGGTCGAAGCGGCTGATGCCGCCGCCCCAGGTCGCGACCCACAGGTCGCCCCGGTGGTCCTCGACCACGCCGAGGATGGCTTCGGCGTTGAGATTGGTGTTGCGCGCGGTGTAGCGTGTGAAGCGCCCCGTGGCCGGATCGAAGCGGTTGAGTCCACCGCCGTCCGTCGCGACCCAGATGTGGCCGGCGCGGTCCTCGCCAAAGCTCGGCACCGCGTTGTAGCTCAGGCTCGTCGAGTCGCCCGCGACGGTGTGGTAGTGCTGGATCGCGCGCCGCGTCGGCTCCGAGATGTCGAGGCCACCCGTGAAGGTGCCCACCCAGAGAACGCCGGTCGCGTCCTGGTAGAGCGACCAGATCGAGTTGCTGCCGATCCCGGACGGAGTGTTGGGATCGAACTGATGATGCGTGAACCGCCCCGTCGCGATGTCGAGGTGGTCGAGGCCGCCGTTCTCGGTGCCGACCCAAAGACCGAGCCCCGTCCCTGCACGGTCGGGCGCGAGGCGGACGATACGATCCTTGGCGACGCTGTGCGGGTTGGCGGGATCGTGCCGGAAGCGCGTGAACTGCCCCGTCAGCGCGTCGAAGCGCGCGAGGCCGCCATCACCGCTCCCGATCCAGAGCGTGCCGGCGGCGTCCTCGGCCAGCGCGCGCACGTTCGTGTCGGGGAGGCTCCGCGGGTTGGCGGGGTCGTAGGCGAAGTGCCGCGCGAGCCCACCGTGCGCGAGCCCACCGTGCGCGACGTCGCCGTGCGCGGGGTCGAGGGCGTAGAGGCCGCTGCGTGTCCCGACCCATATGCGCGCGGCGCGGTCGCGGTAGAGCGTGACGACGTACGGCGTGGCAGACGGCTGTGCCGCGTCCGGGCGCGGAGCGACGAGCGCGCAGGGCATCGCGGCGCCCGTTGCCCGGTCGAAGGTGTAGAGCCCCGCACTCGTCCCGACCCACAGCGTGCCGCGGGCATCCTCGACCACGCTCGTGACGACGCCCGCGAGGTGGTGGGGCGTGGCGACGGACGGGTAGGTGACGAAGCCGTCGCGGGCATGATCGTAGCGACTGAGCCCGCCGGGCGTGACGACCCAGAGCGTGCCCGCGCGGTCCTCGTAAATCTGCGCGACCACGCCACCGGGAAGGCTGCTCGGATCGCGGCCGTCGTGCGTGTAGGTCCGGAAGCGGTGGCCGTCGTAGCGACTGACGCCGTGCCCGGTGCCGATCCACATCACGCCGCGTCGATCGCGGATGATGTCGCTCACGAGCGAACTGGGCAGGCCGTCGTCGACGCCGACGTGGCGAAATTGCAGACCCTGCGCCTGCAGCACGCGCGTGCATGGCGCCGCGGCCGCCGCGACGAGCAGCAGGGCGACCGAGGTCAGCGCGCGCTGCAGCTGACGCAGCACGACCACGACGCGTGATCCCGGTCCGCGCAGTGGTCAGACCACGCGAACGCCGTCGTCGCCGATTGCGAGGAAGCTGAACGTGCAGCCCGACGTCGGCGTGCACGCACTCCCGATGCCGCCAGTCTGCAACGTCAGCTGCTGAAGCGGGGGGAGCTGCACGAGTTCGGGGCGGGTCCAGGGACGCCGCACCGGCGTGGCGCCGAGCGAGGGAAGCGGGACGTGGTCGGACACCGAGCGAAGCATTGAGGGGCGCAGGCGAACGGAACACGACGAGCAGAGCCCGCATGGGGAGCTCGTCGCCCGGGCAGAGACGCCGCGTGTCGCGCGGGCGCAACATGGTGCCGGCGCACCACTGCGGGCGCTACGCGTGGTGCGATCGCCAGGGGGAGAGCAGCGTCTCGCTCACCGCCCAGAGGCGCTCGCCGAGCGCGTCGTCGAGTGCCTGCGGAGCGGGCGGGGCCGGCTGCTCATGTGCCCAGTATCCGCCGGTGGTGCGTCCGGCCTCCGGGCTCGTCGCCACCACCACGGACGTTGCCGCGCCGCGCTCGACGCTCACGCCGCCGTTCGACCCGAAGCCGTCGCGGAGCAGCTTGGTCTTCACCACGCCCGGGTGCAGCGCGTGTGAGACCACGGCGCGAGGGTCCACGCGCCGGGCGAGGGCACGCGCGAAGAGCACGTTGGCGAGCTTCGACTGCGCGTAGGCCGCGCCGCCCGCATATCGGTGCTCGCCCTGCAGGTCGTCGAAGTCGAGGCGGCCGCGCGCGTGCAGTTCGGAGGCGACGGTCGCGACCCGTGCCGGGCCGGCGGCGCCGCGTACATGCCCCGTCGCTTCGAGCAGGGGGAGGAGCTCGAGCGTGAGCAGCATGTGCGCGAGATGGTTCACGGCGAACGTGAGCTCGAAGCCGTCGGCGCTCAGGTGGCGCGCACCGCCACGGAACGCCACGCCCGCGTTGTTGACGAGGATGTCGAGGCGCGCGGCGTTTCCTGCCTGCAGCTCCGCCGCGAGCCGCGCGACGTCGGCCAGCTGGGCGAGATCCGCGACCACCGCCCGCGCCTCGCCGCCGGCGCTGCGGATCGTATCGGCGACGGTGGTGGCGCGACCGGCGTCGCGGCCGTGGACGAGTACCGCGAAGCCGCGATCGGCGAGTGCGGTGGCCGTCGCGCGGCCGATGCCGTCGGTGGCACCGGTGATGAGCGCGACGGGGCGCGCGTCGGAGCTGGGGGAGGCGGTCGGCATACGCGCCGCGCTGGCGAGGATCGGGCCGCGAGCCGCGGCCGCTTCACCGAACGCCGGTGGCCAGCGAACACAAGTGGCCGTGCGGGTTATAGTGAGCCAGCCATGACCACCGCCGTCCTCCCTGCCTCGCCCGCCGATCTGGCCCCGCTCGTCGAGCGCGAGGCCGCCCGCCGCCGCACGTTCGCGATCATCTCGCACCCCGACGCGGGGAAGACGACGCTGACGGAGAAGCTGCTGCTCTACGGTGGCGCGATCCACCTCGCGGGCTCGGTAAAGGCGCGCCGCGCCGCGCGCCACGCGACGTCCGACTGGATGAAGCTCGAACAGGAGCGCGGGATCTCGGTCACGTCGAGCGTGCTGCAGTTCGACTGGCAGGGCTACAAGGTGAACCTGCTCGACACGCCGGGGCACGCGGACTTCTCGGAAGACACGTACCGAACGCTCATCGCCGCCGACTCGGCCGTGATGCTCCTCGACAACCGGCGCGGCGTGGAAGAGCGCACGCGGCAGCTGTTCGAGGTCTGCCACAAGCGGAAGACGCCCGTGTTCACCTTCGTGAACAAGTGCGACCGGCCCGGCATGGACCCACTCCAGCTGCTCGACGACGTCGAGAAGGATCTGCGGATCACGCTTGCGCCGGTGACGTGGCCGATCGTGGACGGCGACAAGTTCGTCGGCGTGTACGACCGCCTCACGGGACACGTGCTCCTGTTCGAACGCGGCGAGCACCACGGCGCGACCGAGGTGGCGACGATCGAGGGCGGGCTCGACTCGCCCGAGGTCGCGGCGCACTGCTCGCCGTACGCGCTCGACAAACTGCGCGAGGACCTGGAGCTGTTGGACGTGCGGGTTAGGCAGCTTCGACCGCGACGCGTTCATGGCGGGCACGCTCTCGCCGACGTTCTTCGGCTCCGCGCTGACGAATTTCGGCGTCGAGCCCTTCCTGCGCGAGTTCGTCGAGCTGGCGCCCGGGCCGGGCGCGCGCGAGATGAGCGACGGGCCGGTGGCGCCGAGCGATCCGGAGTTTGCGGGGTTCGTCTTCAAGATTCAGGCGAACATGGACCCGAAGCACCGCGACCGCATGGCGTTCGTGCGCGTGGTGTCGGGGCGTTACGCGGCGGGGATGGAGGTCACGCTCGCGCGCACGGGGAAGGCGATCCGGCTCTCCGCACCCCAGAGCGTGATGGCGCGCGAGCGGCAGGCGATCGACGAGGCGTGGCCGGGGGACGTGGTCGGGATCGTCGACAAGGGGACGCTTCGCATCGGCGACACGCTGTTAGGCGAGGCGCCGTCCAAGAACCCGCCTTCGTTCCGCGACATCCCGCGCTTCCCGCCCGAGTCGTTCGTGCGCGTGCTCTCGGCCGACCCGATGCGGCGCAAGCAGCTGGATACGGGGCTCAAGCAGCTGTCGGAGGAGGGCGCCGCGCAGGTGTTCTTCACCGAAGAGGACGCGCGGCTCGGCAGCGGTCCGTCGCCGATCGTCGGGGCGATCGGGCAACTGCAGTTCGACGTGATGGCATTCCGGTTGGAGACGGAGTACGGGGCGCCGGCCAAGCTCGAAGCGTTAGGCTACGGGCATCCGCGCTGGGTCACGGGGGACCGGAAGGCGATCGAGCGGGCGGGGGCGGCGCACGGACGGCTGTTGGTGTATGACGCCAAGGGCAACGCGTTGCTGCTGTTCGAGAATCGGTGGGCGATGCGATCGGCGGTGGAGAAGGAGACTGCGCTGACGTTCCACGAGGCGGCGCCGTAGGGGCTGCGTTCCCGGACACCTTCCGGCCTCCACGGCGTATGAACTAGTACCGGTCCGCGCCCGAGCGCGTCGCCGGCTCCCCTAGCCCGTCCGCCGTGCGCGCGTTCGTCATCCTGGTCCGCCTGCTCCCGCTCGTCCTGTCGTTCGTGCGCGACCACCGCCGGTGGCTCGTGGCGGGCGGGCCGGTGGCGCGCACGCGTGCCTTCCACGAGCGGCGCGCCGAGCGGATGGTCGCGACGATCGGCGCGCTCGGCCCGGCGTTCGTCAAGCTGGCGCAGGTGCTCGCGGCACGAGCGGACCTCGTGCCCGAGCCGTATCTCACGACGTTAGGCAAGCTGCACGACCGCGTGCCGCCCGTGCCGGCCGCGGCCGTTCGCCGCATCATCGAAGCGGCGTATGGACGGCCGGTCGAGGACACGTTCCGCGCCTTCGACTGGACGCCGCTCGCCGCGGCATCGCTCGGGCAGGTGCATCGCGCGGAGGTGGCCGGGCAGCAGGTGGTGGTCAAGGTGCTGCGGCCAGGCGTCGAGCGCACCGTGCCGCGGGATCTCGCGCTCGCCGGAAAGCTGTTAGGCATCGCCGAGCGCCGCTGGGGGCGGACCGGCGCCGCGGCCGGCCACCTGCGCGGCGTACGTTCCGCCGTCGACGAGTTCGCGCGGCGTGTGGGCGAGGAGATGGACTTCCGGCACGAGGCCGCGAACGCGGTCGAGATGCGCGAGCACTTCTCGCGTAACGCGCCGGCGGGGCGCGCGGGCGTGGCGATTCCGCAGGTGTGGCCCGACCTCGTGCGCGAACGCGTGCTCGTGTTGGAGTACATGCCGGGGCTGCGCATCGACGCGCTGCAGGCGCGGATCGCGTCGGGCGCGCTCGACGCGCAGACGCTCGTACGGCGCGTGATCGCGCTCTACATGCGCATGATGCTCGTCGACGGCTTCTTCCACGCCGACCCGCACCCGGGCAACCTGCTCGTGCAGGACGACGGTACGATCGTCGTGCTCGACTTCGGCATGGTCGTGCGCGTCGACAAGCGGCTGCGGCGCACGCTCGCGCGCACCGCATTCGCCGGCATCCAGCGGGACGCCAGCGGGCTGGTCGACGGGTTCTACGCGTTAGGCCTCTTCGAGCCCGGCGCGGACCGTGCGACGGCCGAGGAGCTCGTCGCGGCGCTGCTGGAGATCGCGCATACGGCCGACACGTCGAGCACCGACCGGATGCAACTCGTCGCGGACCGCGTGCTCGCCACGCTCTACGCGTTCCCGGTGACGCTGCCGGCCGATCTCGTGTACTTCGCCCGGACAACTGCGCTGATTGAAGGGCTCGGCGTGCGCTACGACGCGCGCTTCAACGCGGTCACCTTCGCCGCGCCGGTCGCGCTCGAAATGCGCCGCGAGATCATGGACTCGCTACGCGAGCCGGGCGAGCCCGATCCGATCCCGGACTGGCCGGCGCTGCTGGAGCGCGTCGTTGGGCAGGCGGCGGAGCAGGTCACGACGGTGGTCGCCGGCGCGGTGCGGCGCGCGAGTCGCGGGCTCGCGGCCGCGCTCGAACGGCTCGTCACTGACGCGGTCCAACTCGCGGAAGGGGCGGTGGGCTCGTCGAGCGCGCGGACGGGTATGTTCGACGACGCCCGACGCGACCGTCCAACGATCCTCGTCCCGGCCGAAACGCCGGTCACGGCCGCGGCTGGCACGCTCGCGACGGCGCCCCGGCCGTGGACGCTTCCCCCCACCCATCCGACTGCCTCATGACGCGCTTTCTCGCTCGTACCGCGCTCGCCCTCACCTGCGCCATCGGCGCGCCCGTCGCCGCGCACGCGCAGCCTGCGGCCACCTCGCAGCCGGCCGCCAAGGCCCCCAGTCTCGCCGGCACCTGGGAGCTGAACGTCGCGGCGAGCGACTTCGGCCCGCAGGGCGGACCGACCAAGGACGTCATGACCATCACCCAGAGCGGCGACAAGTGGACGAGCACGTCCCAGGCGTCATCGCAGATGGGGGACATGACCGTCGTGATGCACCACACGATGGGTGCGGCGACCACGGACACCATCCGCCCGCAGGGTCAGGCGTTGCCGTTCACCTCGACGACCCGTTGGGACGGCTCGGCGTATGTCATCGAAGGCAAGGTCTCGATGCAGGGAATGGAGATCCCGGTCGTCTCGCGCTACATGCTGTCCCCGGACGGGAAGCAGCTCACCGTCCAGCAGGTGGTCACGACGCCGATGGGCGAGCTGCCGACACGTCGCGTCTACGACCGCAAGGGCTGATCACCCCGCCGGCCGTGCCGCCGTTCGGCGGCCGGGCTTGGCAGCTGGTTTGGCCGCGGGTTTGGCCGGCGTCTTGTCCGCTGGCTTCGCGTCCGCGGCCTTCTGCTCTGGCTTCTCCTCGATCGGCATCATCACCGCGCGGATGACGCGCGCGCTGTCGATGACGTCGAGCTTCGGGAAGTGAGCCGCGAGATACCGTTCGCCCTCAGCGGCGATGCGGTCCTGGTCGGGCCCGTGTCCGGCCGGCGCGCCCTCGCCGTAGCCGCCGTACAGCGAGTCGACCGCTTCCATCCCGAGCACGACCTTGCCTAACGGGGCAAAGCCGAGCTTGTCGAGGCGCTGGTTGTTGCCGAGGTTGACGAAGAGCTGCGTCGTGCGCGTGTTGGGCCCGGCGGTGGCGAACGCGACGTAGCCACGCACGTTGGCGCGGCGGACGGGATCGTCGCGGATGGTGCGCGTTTCCCACACGCGGTTGATGCGCGGGTCGCCGGGCGCGCCAAACTGCGCCGCGAACTGCGGCAGCACACGGAAGAACCGCGTGCCGTCGTAGAAGCCGTTCGTCACGAGGTAGAAGAGCCGGTCCGCGCCGCGCGGCGCCCATCCGCGGGCCACGCGCACGACGAACGGCCCGCGCGTCGTGGCGAAGCGAATGTCGAAGGTGTCGGGTGCGGCGCGGTGCTCGAGCGCGGTGTCGGGGTCGAGCAGCAGGCTGCGGCGCGCGGCCACGGGGGCTGGCGCTTCGTTCGGACGCGGTCCGGCGCCACCACGACCGCATGCCGCGGCGACACAGGCGGCGAGCGTGCCAAGGACGAGCGTGGAGCCGCGGCGCGGGCGAGCGAGCGAGCGGGCCGGCCGGGCGAACGGCGAGGGGGACATCGGAAACGTCGGCGCGTGCATGGTGCGGTCTACCCCGTCGGTGCGGCGGAGAGCGACCGGAAGATCACCCGCGGGTGATCCGTCGCACAGGCCCGCCGCGCCCACACCGCGGACCGCGCATGGTCAGAGCATGAGCAGCCCCGCGCGCGCGGCCGTGACCACCGCCTCCGCGCGCGTCCCCGCGTGCAGCTTGCCGAAAAGTGCCGCCACGTGCGTCTTCACGGTGTGCTCGCTAATGCCGAGCCGGAAGGCGATCTGCTTGTTGGCGAGCCCCTCGGCGACGAGCGCGAGCACGTCGCGCTCGCGCCCGCTGAGCGGTGCAATGCCGGGTGCGCTGGCTCCGTCCGCGAGCGCCCCCCGCTCGTCACCGGTCAGCACGCCCGCCACGTCCTCCGCGGGAAGTACGACGAGTCCGAGCGAGACCGCCGCGACGGCCGCCGCGAGCGTCTCCGCGCGCACGCCGTTCGGCAGCACGGCGCGTGCGCCCGCTCGCACCGCACCGGCCGCCTCGCGCGGTGCGAGGTCGGCGATGACGACGAGCGCGGGCGCGGTGGTCGGGGACGCGTCGCCGTAGGCGCCACTCCGCAGGTCGACGAGCCCCGCGCCGAGCGCGGCCGGCACATCGAGCGCCGAGGCGGGGGCCCACACCACCACGTCCGCGCCCGAGCCCGCCGCCCGCTCGAGTGGCGACGCGTCCGCATCGTCCTCCGCGTCGAACGGCAGAGTCACGAGCACCACGCCCGCGGCGTCGGCCAGGAGCGAATCCAGCCCCGCGCGTACGAGCGGCGAGGGGGCGAGCACGGCGACACGGATGGTCATCGGTGAGCGGTCATCTCAGACGGCCGTGTCAGGCCGCGTAATGCACGGCGCGGCGTGGCGCACCGCCATCGGCCACGAGCGCGTCCACTTCTGCGATCGAGATCGCGACGCCGAGTCCGTTGACCACCATCGTGTTGATGCCGATCACCCGCCCGGCAGCATCGGCGAGCGGTCCGCCGGAGTTGCCGGGGAGCAGTCGCACGTCGGCCCGGATGAGCGCCGCGCCGGCGCGTGCCCACGGACCGCGTGGGCTTCGTGATCGGTCGTTCGGGCGCACGGAGGGTGGCATCGTACCATGAACGATGCCGACGGCGAGCGCGTTCGCGAGGCCGAGCGGGTGCCCGAAGGCGAGCACGAGCTGACCGGGCCGGAGCGCGGTGGGGTCGCCACGCGTCGCCGCGGTGAGCCCGTCCGCCTCGGCCTGCAGGATTGCGAGGTCGCGACCGGGATCTCGCGCGACGAGTCGGGCCGCGACGCGGCGTCCGTCGGGCAGCACGACGGTGAGCGCCTCCGCGCGTGCGACGTGGGCGTTGGTCACGATCAGACCGTCCGCGCGCCACACGACGCCGGAGCCGAAGCCGCCGGGCGCCGCGCGGGGCCCGCGGTTGCCGAGGCCGCGGTCGCCGATGACCACGGCGACGGTCGATGCCCGCAGTCGGTCGGCCGCCGCGGCGAGGTCGTCGGCGAGCGCGGGGTGGTGCGCGAGAGGAGAGAGAGTCGACATCGGACGCTCCTCAGCGACGGGGCGGGGCATCGCCGACCGTGACCGGCACCGTGCGCAGCTCGCCCGCCCGCAGCACGCGCGCGTCGAGCACGCGGCCAATCATCTCGCTGGCCGCCGCACCACCCGTGGTGCCGCTCAGGGCGGCGAGCACGTCGTCGACGTCCTCGCGTAGCGCGCCCGCCGAGCGAGACGAGCACGTCCCCGAGCAGCAGCCCACCCTGTTCGGCCGGCGCGCCGGGCTCGATCGCGACGAGCATCAGTCCGGTCTGCTGACCGCCAAGCTGCTGCTGTACCGCGTCGGGCAGGCGGACCGACTGCGTGCCGATCCCCAGGTAGCCGCGCCGCACGCGGCCGCCGCTGAGGAGCTGGTCGACGACGCGATCGACCGTCGTGGCCGGCACCGTGACGGCCGCCGCGCGCGCGAGCGCCGACGTGTTGATGCCGAGCACCCGGCCCGAGGCATCGACGAGCGGCCCGCCGGAGAACCCGTCGTAGACCGAGACGTCGAGGCGAACGAACTGATCGATCTCGCCGCCGTGCCAGGAGCGCCAGGCCGGGCCGACGGCCGAGACGACGCCGAGTGCCGCGGTGACCGCGTCTCCGGGGCGACCGAGCGCGAGGGCGAGCTGGCCGACGTGGAGCGGGTCGCGGACGAGCGTCGCCGGAGCCGCCGTCGTGTCGTCGAGCTTGAGCACGACGAGGTCGGTCCCCGCGTCGCGGCCGACGACGGTGCCGCGGGCGGTCGCGCCGCCATCGAGCGTGATGCGGACGTCGTCGTCCTTGTGCACCGTGTGGTGCGTGGCGACGACGAGTCCCGGACGCCAGACGACGCCCGAGGCGGGGATGCGCCGACGCGCGTGGACGGCGACGATCGCGCGGCCGGCCGTCTCGACGGCGGCGGCGAGATCGGTGGAGAGTGTTTCGAGGATTGTTGGCATGGCGTACGATCGGCTGCGCCCGCCGACTCGACCATCAGGCGAACGGGTGAGCGGCGGGTCGGCCGTTCGGGTGGTAACGTTGAGCGATGACCGCCCCATCCATTCCTGCGCAGCCCGCCAAGAAGTCCGTCGATACGAAAGCTGCCTGGCGCGAGGCCCGCGCCCTCATGTGGCAGCACCGCCGCGAACTCGGCATCGGCGCCGTCCTCATGGTCGTCAGCCGACTCGCGGGCTTCGTGCTGCCGCTGTCGTCCAAGTACCTCATCGACGACGTCATCACGAAGGGGCGGCACAATCTGCTCTGGCCGCTTGCCCTCGCCGCGACGCTCGCGACCGTCGTGCAGGCGATCACTGGCTTCGCGCTCTCGCAGGTGATCTCGGTGGCCGCGCAGCGCGCGATCAGCGACATGCGCCGCCGCGTGCTCAACCGCATCACGCGGCTGCCGGTGCGCTACTTCGACGAGCACCAGACCGGCGTGCTCATCTCGCGCGTGATGAACGACGCGGAGGGCATCCGGAACCTCGTCGGCACCGGGCTCGTGCAGCTCGTCGGCGGCGTGTTCACGGCGGTGCTCGCGCTGGGTGTGTTGGTCTGGCTCAACTGGCTGATGACGCTCATCATCCTCGTCATTCTCGCCGCCTTCGGCTTCGGCATGGCGAAGGCGTTCGGCAAGCTGCGCCCGATCTTCCGCGAGCGGGGCAAGATCACCGCGGACGTGACGGGGCGGCTGAACGAGACGTTAGGCGGTATCCGCGTCGTCAAGGCGTATGGCACCGAGCGACGCGAGCAGGCGGTATTCGGCAAGGGCGTCAATCGCCTGTTCCGCAACATCGCGAGCTCGATCACGGGCGTCTCGGCGACGACGAGCGCGGGTACGGTCGTCGTCGGCGTGATCGGGTTGTTGATCCTCGGCGTCGGCGGGCCGGCGGTGATCGCGGGACGGATGACGTTAGGCGCGCTGCTCTCGTACGTGTTCTTCGTCGGGCTGCTCGCCGTCCCGGTGGTCTCGATCGCCTCGATCGGCACGCAGATCTCCGAGGCGATCGCGGGGCTCGACCGTATTCGCGAGATCCTCGTCATGCCCACCGAGAATGAGGAGGATGCACGGCGCGCGGCGCTCCCCGCTCTCGAAGGCGACGTGCGCTTCGAGGACGTGGAGTTCGCCTACCGCGAGAACGTGCCGGTGCTCAAGGGAATCACCTTCGACGCGCCCGCGGGTTCGACGACCGCACTCGTCGGCTCGAGCGGCAGCGGCAAGAGCACGCTCGTCTCGCTCGTCATGGCGTTCAATCGGCCCACGCGCGGGCGCATCCTCGTCGACGGGCGCGACCTCGACGACGTGAAGCTGACCGACTACCGCGCAAAGTTAGGCGTCGTGCTGCAGGACAACTTCCTCTTCGATGGAACGGTGGCCGAGAACATCAGCTTCTCGCGGCCGTCGGCGACGCGGGCGGAGGTCGAGGAGGTGGCGCGACTCGCCAACTGCGACGATTTCGTGCGCGGCTTTCCCGAGGGTTACGACACGATCGTCGGCGAGCGTGGCGTGAAGCTGTCGGGCGGCCAGCGGCAGCGGATCGCGATCGCGCGCGCGTTGCTTGCCAACCCGCGCATCCTCATCCTCGACGAGGCGACGTCGTCGCTCGATTCGGAGAGCGAGGCGCTGATTCAGGAGGCGCTCGCCCGCCTACGTGGCGGTCGCACGACGTTCGTCATCGCGCACCGGCTGTCCACGATTCGCTCGGCCGACCAGATCCTCGTACTGGAACAGGGCGCGATCGCCGAACGCGGGACGCACGCCCAGCTCATGGCGCTCGGCGGGCGCTACCGTGCGCTGCACGACCGTCAGTACGCGTGGGAGGAGAACCGCTTCGTAAATCCGGGCGAGGACTTCACGACTCCCGCCGTGCTCCCCGCGCCGAAGGTCGCGCGCGCCGGTGCCGCACGGTAGTCTTTCGAGGCCCAACCGCAGCATGCACGTGCATCGCCTGCGCCTCAACAGCAGCAGCCCGCAGAATCGAATGTCGAAGTCGTACATGCCGCCGCGCGGCCCGGTCCGCATCATCACGGTCGTTGCATTGCTCGCGCTCGGTGCGTGCGGCGGCGGTGGTGGCAGTAGCGGTGGGAGTACCGGTGGCGGGAACGGCGGGGTCGTCACGCCGCCCGACGGCCCGAGCGCCACGCAGTACCAGAACCCGGTGATCGACGCCGACTTCCCCGACCCGGGCGTGGTGAAGGCGAACGACGGCTCGTACTACGCGTACGCGACGCAGACGACGGGCTTGCGCATCCAGGTCGCGTCGTCGCCGAACCTGGTCACATGGGGCACGCGGACCGAAGCGCTCCCGACCAAGCCCGGGTGGACGTCCTCGACGAGCAACTACTTCGCCCCCGACGTCAGCTATCGCGAGAACCGCTACGTGATGTACTACGCAGCGCAGGCCGACACGACGGCAGGGACGTACTGCATCGGGATGGCACAGTCCACGGCGCCCGCGGGTCCGTTCGTCGACATCGGACACCCGCTCGTGTGCGGTGCAGGCCGCGGAAACGGCGACTTCACGACCATCGATCCGCAGGGGTTCGACGACCCCAATACGGGCAAGCGGTACCTGTTCTGGGGCTCGGGTTTCGCGCCGATCCAGGTGCAGGAGCTGGCCGCCGATCGCGCCTCGTTCGCCCCGGGTTCGTCGCCGACGCCGATCGTGGTGCCGCGCGCCGGTCAGCCGTACGAGAACCTGGTCGAGGGCGTGTGGGTCACCTATCACGCGCCGTACTACTACGTGTTCTACTCGGGCGACGCGTGCTGCGGAACGGGTGCGCACTACGCCG
This sequence comes from uncultured Gemmatimonadales bacterium, assembly GCA_963702945.1. Lineage (GTDB taxonomy): Bacteria > Gemmatimonadota > Gemmatimonadetes > Gemmatimonadales > Gemmatimonadaceae > BPUI01. The sequence continues at coordinate 1,516,201 of OY969773.1, read as the reverse complement.
TGATGGTCGGGCGCTCGTCGAACGTGACGGGGCCGTACGAGTTCCGCCGCACGTCGACCAACGGACCGGCCGTGCCCGTGCTGGTCGGCGGCACGCCCTGGACTGCACCAGGACACAACTCCGTCATCCACGCCGGTAACGACGACTGGATGCTGTACCACGCGATCAACATCAACAATCCGTATCTGAACGCGAACAATACGAACGTGTCGCGCCGTCCGATGCTGCTTGACAAGATCAATTATCAGACGGACGGGTGGCCGGTCGTTGGGCCGAGTGGTGTGCCGACGAGTACGCCGCAGACGCGACCGACGGTGCCGTAAGGGAGGACGGGCGTGCGGGGCCGTGACGGACCGGGGATGAACTGACCGGGGATGAACGCTGCCGGGGATGAAACAGCGGGGGATACGACCGCAGGGGCGGTGGGACAGGGAACAGCGACGATCTGCAGTCGCCCTTGCTGTCCCACCGCCCCTGCGGTCGTATCCCCGGCCCCGTTCATCCCCGGCCGTGACATCCCCGGTCGGTTCATCCCCGGCCCGTCACGGCCTCGCGCGCCGGACCCCATCTCCGGTGCTGCCCCACCATCCCCCTTCAGCGCAGCACGACCAACACCGGCACCGCCGCCACCGGCAGCACCGCGCCGAACACCCCCGCCGCCCCCCGCAACGTCGTCCGCGACGAGCGGTCCGCGAACGGATCGGTATCCGCGCTATAATACGCGAAGTAGCTCGAATCCGCTGCCTGCACGGTGAGCACGTGCCGGCTCCCCACCACGAGCCGGTCGCGTGCATACGCGAACGCCCAGTCGTCGCCGGTGGGCAGCACGAGGCGCGGCTCGAGCGCGGTGCGGTACTGCGCGTTGCCCTCGGTGGTCAGACTCGTCGCTGCGCGGAGCGTGTAGACGAAGCCCGACGCGCCCGTGATGGCGATGTCGGGCAGCACCACGCTGTCGCGCCCGACGACGATCGCCCGCGTCGAGCCTGCGATCGGCGCGGGCGTGGCCGTCGGCACGCGCGTCGTTCCCGTGGCATCGCCTAACGACGCGTGCACGCGGAGCTGATATTCGTGCCCGGCGCGCACCGCGAGGACCGCGCCGAGCGGCGCGCCGGCCGAACTGCCAAACAGTCGATACACGCCGGCCCCCAAGCCGTCGCTGCGCCGCACGCGGTCCTCGACGAGCACGGCCGAGTCACCGGCGACGTCGGCGATGACGACGTGCGCGCCCATCACCGGCGTCTCACCGGCCGACACGATCGGGTCGTTCGCGTTGAACGTCCGACCGGCCAGACTCGGCGCCGTCGTTCGTGACTGCATGAGCAGCACCACCTGATCCGCCCCGGTCGGATCGAGCACGCCGAAGACCACGAGCCCTGGCGGCGACGTGGGTGCGGTCGGTGGATCGACGGCGCACCCCGCGAGGCAGGCCAGAAACGCGAGGGCGCCCACGACGGCGCGGCCTAACGCAACGTGGTCGGACACTTCCTCCGTGCGCATCAGAACGCGAACCGCGCGCCGAGCGTCGGCAGGAAGGGGAGCTGCGAGATCCCCGCCACGCGAGGCGGTGTTTCGGACGTGTCGAAGGTGTAGAGCAGCACGTTCCGATTGTTGAACACGTTCACGACGTTGATGAACGCGTCACCGTCGAGCCCGCGCAGCCGGAACTGCCGGTGCGCGGAGAGATCGAGCCGCTCGTAAGTCGGGTAGCGGTCCGCGTTGCGCGCCGTACGGATCTGCTCGTCGCGCGCGCTCGTCGCTCCGCTGCCGGGCGCGCGCCACCGACGCAGCACCGGATCGTACGACCAGCGCGCGTACGATCCGACGTAGCCCGTGTAGGGCGTGCCGCTCGCCACACCGATGCGCGCGCCGAGCGTGGTACGGGCGGCGAGGCGGTAGCTACCGACGAGGTTGAGATCGTGCCGGCGGTCGTGCGCAGGGTAGTAGCTCTCGTCGCCTAACTCGCGGCGACTGATCGCGTAGCTGTACGAGAGCCAGCCGCCGGCGCGCCCGCCGGTGGCGATTCCTGTCGTACCCTCCGTTGGCCCACCCCCGAACCGCCGCACGAGCACGTCCACACCGCGCGACGTCCCTCCGAAGCGGCGCAGCTCCGACGGCCGGAGTCGCGGATCGAGCGCGGCGGCCGGCTCGACGAGGTCGGCGAAGCGTTTCGCGTAGCCCTCGATCCGGACGAGCGTCGCGTCGTGCCCGCCCCCACGCCACAGCTCCGTGCCCGCGACCAGCTCCGTCCCGGTCGACACCGGCACCTGGCGATCGCTCGCGAGCCATACGTCGACGATACGCACGGGCAGATCCTCGTTGCGCACCGCGTGCGTCCATTGCGCGTAGCGGCCTGTGGCGAAGGTGAATGCGAGGTCGTCCGTCGCGCGCAGCTTGACCGCGAGTCGCGGCGACACCCCGTGCCAGTCGGCGTTGGGCACGCGCTCGATGCGCACCCCCGGCCGGATCGAGAGCGCCGCGGTCGGCGTCCACGCGTCCTCCGCGAACAGCGCCATCGCGCCGCTCCGCTGCGAGAACGCGGTGTCGGCGATCGCGATGTTCGCGTTCAGCTCGTCGGCCGCGACGGCGGAGATATGCTCGTCGTAGTGCGTCGCGAGACCGGAGAGTTCGTAGCCCGCGCGGAGCGTGTGCGCCGCGCCACCATCCGACGCAGCGCCCGAGGTCTGCCCGACGCGCCGCGTGACCTCGCCCGCGACCCGCACCTCCGCGATCTGGTTGGCGAGCCGCGCGCCGGCCGTCGCGTCCTCGTAACGCGTGCGATACCCCGAGTACGACACACGCTGGACGAACTCCGCCGACGTGCCTAACGGCTGTGTGAACGCCAGCCCCGCCGCCTGATTGCCCCATCCGAAGCGGAACGTATTGTCCGTGCCGCCCAACAGGTCCGTGCTGCCCGAACCGGCGTACGCGGCCGGGTTGAGCAGGTCGAGCCCCGCGTACGCCGTGAACGCGAGTGTCCCGCCTCCCGGGACCAGCATCGCCGCGTGCAACTCGGCGTCCTGGAAGTGGTACGGGAAGGCGCCCTTCCGTCCGACGAGATCGCTGAACGCGTCGGCATAGGTACGGCGGACCGCAAGATTCCATGAGCCACGCCCCGCTGCGAGCGAGCCGCCTAACGTCGCCGCCGCGCTCACCACCGAGAGCTGCGCGGTGCCGTGCAGCCCGCCCCGTCGCTCCTCCGTGCTCCCGACGTCGAGCACGCCCGACAGCCGCCCGCCGTAGGACGCGGGCAGCGCCCCGGCACGCGCGTCGACCTCGCCCACCGCGTCGGGGATGAAGGTGCTGAACAGTCCGCCGAGGTGAAAGGGCGAGAAGATGGGGATCCCATCGAGTCGCACCTGCGTCTGGTCGCTCTCGCCACCGCGCACGTTGAACCCGGCCCAGAGATCGTTGCGTGCGGCGATCCCCGGGAGCAGCGACGCCGCGCGCAGCGCGTCCGGCTCGCCGACCGCGGGGATCGTCAGCAGTTCGCGCGCGCTCAGGCTCGTCACGGCGGGGCCGGCCGCACCCTCGAACCCGGCCCGCTCCGCGGTGGCCGCGGCCGTGGTGCGCACGCCTTCCAGCACGCGCGGCAGCACCTGGAGCGCAAACCGAAGCGCGCTGTCGGCCCCCTCGCTCGGTTGCACCGTCGCACGCGCCGCGCGATAGCCGAACGCGGTGACGCGCACCGTCATCGCGCCCGCTGGCAACGCACCGACCGCGAACTGTCCCGCCGCGTCCGTGCGCACCGTGCGCCCACTCGTCCCCGCGCCGGTCCCGGTCCCCGTCACGGTGATCGTCGCGCGGACTGGCGTGCCGGTCGCGGCATCGACGACGATGCCGTGCAGCCGCGTGGCAGGCTGCCCGTGCATCGCGGCGGCCCGAATGGGCGTGCGGGCGACGACGACGGAGGCGGGCGGAACCGCGGGGGGGAACGGCACGGTGCGGCGGAGAAGGAGCGGCAGACGACGATCGAGAAATATGAGACACCGCATGAGCCCGCGTCCCCGCATCTTTCGGCATGGCCGCCCCGAAGAGCGCCCGCATCACGCTGCGCGCGCCGACGCCCGATGACGCCGCCGCATTCCTCGCCCTCGTTCAGGCGAGCGCCGAGCTTCATCATCCCTGGGTCGTTCCACCGGACACGCCCGCCAACTTTCGTGCGTACGTCGCGCGCGCCGAACGCGAGCACGACCTCTTTCCCGGCCACGTCTGCCGGCTCATCTGTCGCACCGGCGATGGCGCGATCGTCGGCGCAGCGAACCTCAACAACATCGTCTGGGGCGGGCTCCGTGGCGCCTCGCTCGGTTACTACGCCTTCACGCCGTACGCGGGGCAGGGCTACATCCGCGCGGGGGTGCGACAGCTTCTGACGGACGGCTTCCGCCGACTCGGCCTGCACCGCGTCGAGGCGGCGATCCAACCGGGGAACGACCGATCGCGGGCCATCGTCGCCGCGCTCGGCTTCCGGCACGAAGGCGACTCGCCGCGTTTCCTCAAGCTCGCCGGTCGCTGGCGCGATCACGAGCGTTGGGCGATCACGGCCGAGGAGTGGCGACCCGCGCGCCGCCGAGCGTATACTCGGCCATGACCATGCCCGAGCAGCCGTGCATGACGTTCGACGAGTACCTCGCCTTCGAGGAAAGCGTCGAGGAGCGTCACGAGTTCATCGATGGCGTGATCCACGCCATGAGTGGCGGCTCGTCGCCGCACAACCGCATCGCGCTCAACGTCGCGGCATCGCTCTGGAACGCAGCCGGGGACGGCCCGTGCCGCGTCTACCAGGAAGGTGAGAAGCTGCGTATCGGCGACGATGTCTTCTACCCGGACGCGATGATCGTCTGCGATCCGGCGGGCGACGACGAGCGCATGGCGTACGCGCCGTGCCTGCTCGTCGAGGTACTCTCGCCGAGCACGACGCGCCACGAGCGCGTGCGCAAGCTCGCCAAGTATCAGCAGCTACCCTCGCTCCGTGCATACCTGGTCGTGAGTCAGGAGCAGCGCCTCGTCGAGCGGCACTGGCGCGAATCGGCCGACGCGCCCTGGCAACGCGAGGAGATCACCGCGGCGGACGGGTGCGTCCCCGTGCCCTGTCCGGTTGCCGGCCTGCTCGCGTTCGACGGGATCTACCGGGGCATGATCGTGCCCGACCGGCCGCCGCTCCGCCGTGTGCGCGAGGATGCTGCTGACGAGCCGTTCGCGGCGCCAGCGGTGGTGACGCCCGCGTGACCGCGCGCCGTTTGCTGCTCCTCTCCAACTCGCGCGATCCCGACGGGAGCTACCTCGTGCGCGCGCGCGACGCGCTTGCCTCCCACCTCGCGGGCGTGCGCGAGATCGTCTTCGTTCCCTACGCGGGTGTCACGGTCGGCTGGGACGACTACACCGCACGCGTCGCCGACGCGATCGCTCCGTTAGGCGTCCACGTTCGGGGGATCCACGCGCACGCTGATCCTGCCGCGCTGCTCGCCCACGCCGACGCGGTTGCCGTCGGCGGGGGGAACACCTTCCACCTGCTCGCCGAACTCCAACGGCGCGGACTCCTCGACGTGTTGCGCGGGCGGGCCGCGGCGGGAATGCCGTACGTCGGGTGGAGCGCGGGCTCCGTGGTCGCCTGTCCGACCATCCGCACGACCAACGACATGCCGATCGTCGAGCCCCCGCACGGGCTCGCCGCGTTAGGCCTGTTCGGCGCGCAGATCAACGCGCACTTCACCGACGATCACCCACCCGGGTTCCAGGGCGAGACCCGCCGCCAGCGCCTCGCGGAGTTCGTCGCCGCCAACCCCGGCGTCACGGTGGTCGGCCTGCGCGAGGGGAGCTGGCTCGCGGTCGACGGTCCCACGGTCACGTTAGGCGGCCCGCACGCCGCCGTCATCTTCGCGCACGGTCGCGAGCCGGAGGAGCGGACCGGCGTGGTCGCCGTGGAAGGGCAGGGGTAGCGCGTGCCGGGCGCACCGCGCTCCTCGCACCCCGCGATCTACCGCGTCGTGCGCCGGATCCCACCCGGACGCGTCGCGACCTACGGTCAGGTCGCCTGGCTCGCGGGCGTTCCCGGCCAGGCGCGGTTGGTCGGCTACGCCATGCACGCCGCCGCCGACGACGCGCGCGTGCCCTGGCACCGCGTCGTCAATGCGCAGGGCCGGATCAGCGCGCGCAGTGAGGGGCCGGGCGCGACGGTCCTGCAGCGCCTCCTGCTCGAACGCGAGGGCGTTGCGTTCGATGCCGGTGGACGGCTCTCGCTCGAGGCGTACCGCTGGGTCCCACGCGCCTGGCGCGATCGTGCGCGTCCCGCGGTGGACTAACGAGCGTGGCGGGGCGATGAATGTTCGTAGCGCTGTTGATCGAGCGCTGCTGGAACGGCGCGGTTGCCCGGCCCCGTGGGTCGCCTCATCAACAGCGCTCTGCCGACAGCGCAGCGCAACGCGAAGCCGGACGAAAACTCGGCATTGCCCGCCGCTACGCCGACCGGCGGGGGCCGTGCCGAGCCGTGAGGCTACTACGCCTCATGCCGTCCCTCTTCGAGCTCGCCGGTCGATCGCGGGCGCACCGGACGATTGGCGCCGTCGACAAAGACGATCGTCGGCGCGAATCCCGTGGCCAGCTCCTCGGGCGCGTAGTCGCCGTAGCTGATGATGATCACGAGATCGCCCGGCATCCCCAGTCGAGCCGCCGCACCGTTCAGCTGGATCGTTCCGCTCGCGCGTGCTCCCTCGATCACGTACGTCTCGAGCCGCGCGCCGGTGTTCACGTTGACGACCTGTACCTTCTCGAACGGCACGAGGTCGGCCGCGTCCATCAGGTCGCGGTCGACCGTGAGGCTGCCCTCGTAATGCAGGTCGGCGCCGGTGAGCGTGGCGCGATGGATCTTGGATTTGCAGAGAGTCCGGTACATCCCGAAAGCTACGCGGGCTCCAATACCGCCTCGGGGACGCGTACCTCACCGACACGCGCTTCGCCCCCGCCGTCCTCCAGTCCGATCACGTACTCCACCGCCGGCGTGACGCGCGCCAGCAGCAGCACGCGCGCTCGGCGCCCCGCGTGCTCGCCATCGATCACGCGCACCGCGTCGTGCAGCCCGAAGCGCACCCCCGCCAGCGCCTCGCCCGCGAGCCATCGATCGCCGAGCCCGGGCGTGCGCCCGAGGGCGGACCGCTTCGGCGTGTCAGGCGCCACGACCGTGCCCCCGCAACCGGAGCGTGCCCTCACAGACGACCACCGAGCTGCCCCCGACCCGCACGGCGGCGATCTCGCCTCCATCGTGCTTGTCCACGCTCACCTCCAGCCGGCTCGGCCGTCCCATCTCGACGCCCTGCGCCACGCGCCACGCCAGCGTCCCGGTCCGGGGCGTGCGCGCGGCGAGGTACCCGCCTAACGCGGCGCACGCCGACCCGGTCGCCGGATCTTCGGGCACGGCGAGGTCGGGCACGAACACGCGCGCGTGCACGTCCGCGCCGTCGGTTCCATCGAGCGAGAAGATGAGCAGCCCCTCGCTCTCGTACTGCCGCGCGCCGTCGTGCGGATCGCGTCCCGAGATCGCCACCGGGAAGGCGGCCTTCCACGCATCCGGGCGGACGTGCGCCCGCGCCACCGCGGCCCGGTCGCGCGCGGTGACGATCGTGAACGGCAGGCCGCACGACCCGATCACGGGCGCGTGCGTGCCACCGACCAACTCGTCCCCGTCGAGGCCTAACGCCGCCGCGAGCAGCGCCGCGTCCGGTGCGGGGCGTTCCTGTGGAAGTTGTGCGGTCGTCAACTCCGCGAACGTCGGCTCCACCCCGCCGAACTCGGTCGATCCGCCCGCGCCGCCGACGACGCGGACGCCGATGTCCCCGACCCCCTCTTCGAGGAGGATGGTCGTCTCGCCCGCTTCCGCGCGCAGCGCCCCCGTGGCGAACAGCACGTGTGCCGTGCCAACCGTCGGGTGCCCCGCGAACGGGATCTCCGACGCTGGCGTGTAGATCCGCACCCGCGCCGCGCCGCCGCGCTCCGGTGGCAGCACGAACGTCGTTTCCGAGTAGCCGAACTCGCGCGTGATCGACAACATCTCGTCGTCAGTCAGGCCCGCGGCGTCGAGCACCACCGCGAGCGGATTCCCGCCGAACTGCCGATCGGTGAACACGTCCGCGGTCACGTAGCGGTACGCGCGTCCGCCGGCTGTCCCCCCTGCCGTCGGCGCCATCAGATCGCTCCTTCCTGAGCGGCGCCCTCGGCCGGGTCCGCGTGTAGTCCCGCTCCCGCGTCGGCACCGAGGAAGGGGTACCGGTAGTCCGTCGCCGGCGCGAACGTCTCCTTGACCGTACGCGGCGAGACCCAGCGCAGCAGGTTGAGCTTCGAACCCGCCTTGTCGTTCGTCCCCGACCCGCGCGCCCCACCAAACGGCTGCTGCCCAACGACCGCACCGGTCGGCTTGTCGTTGATGTAGAAGTTCCCCGCCGCGTTGCGCAGGGCGACGCCAGCCTGCTTGACCGCTTTTCGGTCGCGCGCGAACACCGCGCCCGTCAGCGCATACGGCGAGGTCTGGTCCACGGTGCGCAACACGTCCGCCCAACCGTTAGGCGCGGCGTCGTCCCACGCGTACGCCGTCACGACCGGCCCGAAGATCTCCTCGCACATCAGCCGGTACCCCGGCTCTGGTGCCTCGACCAGCGTCGGCTGCACGAACCACCCGGTCGAGCGGTCCGCCACGCCGCCCTGCACGATGCGCGCATTCGCCCGCGCGTCGTCCAGGTACCCGGAGATCTTCGTGAAGGAGCGCTCGTCGATCACCGCACCCATGAAGTTCCGGAAGTCGCGCACGTCGCCGACGCGAAGCTCCTGCATCATCGCGACCACGCGGTCGCGCACGTCCGGCCACATCGAGCGCGGCACGTACACGCGGCTCGCCGCCGAACACTTCTGCCCCTGATATTCGAACGCGCCGCGCACGATGCCCACCGCGAGCGCCTGCGGGTCGGCCGAGGGATGCGCGAGGATGAAGTCCTTCCCCCCCGTCTCGCCCACGATCCGTGGATACGACCGGTAGCGCCCCATGTTGCGCCCGATCGTCTCCCACATGCTGTTGAACACGCCCGTACTGCCCGTGAAGTGCACGCCCGCGAGGTCCGGGTGCGTGAGCAACGCGTCGCTCACGAGTTTGGGATCACCGGGGACGAAATTGATGACGCCCGGCGGCAGCCCCGCCTCTTCCAAGAGCCGCATCAGGTGCCACGCCGACAGCATCGCGCTCGCCGCGGGCTTCCACAGCACGGTGTTGCCCATGAGCGCCGCGCTCGCCGGCAGGTTGCCCGCGATCGCCGTGAAGTTGAACGGGGTCACCGCGTACACGAATCCCTCGAGCGGCCGGTAGTCGAGCTGGTTCCACATCGTGCGGTCGCTCGACGGCTGCTCCGCGTACAGCTGCTCGGCGAACTGCACGTTGAACCGCAGGAAGTCGATCAGCTCGCACGCCGAGTCGATCTCTGCCTGGTGCGCGGTCTTCGCCTGGCCTAACATCGTCGCCGCGTTCAGCGTCTGCCGCCACGTCGTCGCCAGCAACTCGGCCGCGCGCAGAAACACCGCCGCGCGGTCCTCCCAGGCCCAGTTCGCCCACTCGCGGTGCGCGTCGCGCGCCGCGTCGACCGCGCGCGTGACGTCCTCCACGCCGGCCTTGTGCCACTCGCCTAACACCTCCTGGTGCGCGCATGGGTTGGTCACCCGCGCCACATCCCCCGTGTGCACGCGCTCACCACCGATCACGAGCGGGATCTCCGCGTGCTCCGCCGCCATCGTCCGCAATCGGGCCTGGAGCTCCGCACGCTCCGGCGAGCCCGGTGCGTACCCCTTCACCGTCTCGTTCACCGCGGGCGGCACGCGCCGTGTGCCCGCAAATCCCACCGCGCCGCCCATCTCTGGAATGGGCTGCTCCGCGCTCGCCGCCGTGCCATCACGGATCGGCGCCTCGCCACCCGAGCCGTGCGGAATGTGGGGCGGATTCCCCGCCTGAATGGGCGCGGGCGAGACAGAGGTGGTCATGGGTCGCAGACGGCGAAAGAGTGACAAGGTGTGACGAAATCGTGATACGCGCGCACGAGGGCGTACGAATCGGACGCGTTTCGCTGGGGAAATCTAGAACTGCCTCCCGCGCGACTCGCAGCGCGGTAGCTTTCGCGCATGCCGTCCGGTCCTCGTCGCCCGCTGTCCGCCTCGAGTACGACGCGTGTTGTCCGCGCGCTCGTGCTTGCTGCGTCGACGAGTGCCGCGCTCGCCGCCTGCGCCGCCGACCCCGTCGTCTGGGACGACGCGGCCGAACGGCGCCTGAACGTGCCCGCCACGGCGGCGCGTGCCGATGTGGCCGCCGAGTCGTTGGCCGCGGCGGGCGTACTCGCCGCGCTGCACGACGCGCCGGCCCCGTCAGCCCAGCCCGCGACCGCACCCACCGCCGCCGATCCGCAGGCGTGCGCGGCCTCGCTTCGCCTCGCGACCGGGCGCAACGGCGTGGTCGCGGCCGTCTGGTGGGCGAGCCGCACCGACCGGTCCGCCGCGCTCCGCGCCAGCCGCTCCGGCGACGGCGGCCGCACGTGGTCCGCGCCGATCGCCGTCGACACCGTCGATCGCTCCGAATCCGGCTGCGATCGCCCCGCGCCAAGCGTCGCCATCGATTCGACGAACGGCTACCTGCACGTCGCCTACTCGATGCAGGCGCCTGAGGGCAAGGGCGTTTTCTACGCGCACCAGATGGACCCGCGCGCCGGCTTCGAGCGCCCGCAGGTCGTCGTCTACGGCGACCGCCCGGCCGCGACCAGTGTGGCATCCATCGGCGACCTCGTCGTCGTCGCCTATGAAGACCCCAACACCGGTGGGCGTCCCTTCGTCTCGCTCGCCCTCTCGCACACTGGCGGGCACTCCTTCGCCGAGCGGTTCGCGGCGAGCGAGCGGAGCAGCATGTCGGCCGAGCGGCCCGTCGTCGCGCTCACCCGCCGTCGCGTGGCGCTCGCCTGGGTCGAGCGCAGCGCGCCGCGCGTGATCCAGGGCACCGACGACCCGCGGAGCGCGACGAATGACGCACCCAACGGCGTCGTCGTGCGCGTCGGGCAGCTGCGACAGGACCGGTGAGCGACATGCCCGGCGCCCTCATCGCGGCCACGGACGACATCACGGTCGAGATTTTCGGGGTCGTGCTCGCGTCGGCCAACTACACGGTCGAAGTCGTCCCCGAAGCCGGGGCCGCGTGGCGCGCCTACACGGCGTTGCACCCCGCAGTGCTCGTCCTCGACCTCGACCTGCGCGGGGCAGACGGCGGAGCGGCCGCGCTCACGCTCTGCCGCCGCGTGCGGCAGGCCGAGCGTGAGGCCGAACAGGAAGCCGTGTCGTCGCACCCCGGCGCGCGCGAGGCCGAAGCCGTCCTGCCCGTCTGCTACGTGCTCGCGGTCGCGCAGCGCGAACGCCCCGGCGACCTGCTCGAAGCGCTCGATGCCGGCGCGGACGACTACATCACGCAGCCGCCGAACGCGCGCAACGTCGCGGCCCGGCTCGCCATCGCCGAACGCCGCATGGCGCAGGACAGCGCGCGCCGCGACGCCGAACGCGCCCTCCTCCGCACGCGGTACCTCGCCGGCATCGGCGAGACCTCCATCGCGCTCCAGCACGAGATCAACAACCCGCTCGCCGCCCTCCTCGGCCACGCTGCCCTCATCGAGCACGGCATGGCAGAGCCGGGCGAGGAACGCGAACTCCTGGCCGTCATCGTCGAGCAGGCCCACCGCATCGCGGGCGTGATGAAGCGCCTCGCCGCCGTGCGCGACCCGACGAGCATCGAGTATTTCGGCGGTGCCCGCATGCTCGACCTCTCGCGCGACCTGCTGCGGACGACCGGCGAGCACACCATCCCGCCGCCGCCCGCGCCCGACCGCACGCACTGAGGCACGGTCAACGGTCCGCCACGCGCCGCGATGTGGACCGAGTTCGTGCTCCCAGCGCCACGTCGCGGTGTCGGCTGCGGTAGCGATCGGCACCGTCGTCTCCGTCATACATCGCTTGGCGAGTACAACGCCTGGCGAGCCCTCGCCCCACCGCCCGTCACCTCCACGCGCCCCCGCCCGTGATCCGCCTCACGTTCGCCGCCCACGCACTCGGCCTAACGATCCTCGCCGCCGCGACGGCGCAGGCGCAGCCGGTAGCGGCCGCCGCGCCCCGCGCCTTCGTCACACGCCGCGGCGCCGATACCCTGGTCGTCGAGCAAATCGACCGCGGGACGGACGGCACGACCGTGTCGCATCTCACCTTCCGTCTCGCGGGGCCGCTCGCCGGACTGCGCATCGTATCCACCTTCACGCCGAGCGCGGACGGCCGCGTCCGGCGCCTGGCGATCGAGACCACGCCGCCTCGCGCGACCGCCGTGTCGCAGCGCGCGACCATCGCGTTCGGCCCTGCGCCAACCGACAGCATCGAGGTGCAGGTCAACGACGGCGCGGTGCAACGGCTGGCCGGCGTCGCCGGCGCGCTGCCCTACCTCAACCTCTGCGTCGCCGACCTCGAGCTCATCCTTCACCGGGCACGCATCGCCGCGAGCGGAGCGCCCGCACCGGTCTCGGTCCCGCTCTTCGTCTCGCCTACCGTGCCGATGGGAACGGTCACGGTCGCGCGCCTCGGTGCCGACTCGGCCATCTTCACCCTCAGCGGCACCGATCTCCGCATGCGCGTGTCGGCCGACGATCACGTGCTCGGCATTGCCGTGCCGTCGCAGGGCCTGACCATCGAGGCGGCCGATCCGCGCGCGATTGCGGCGCTTCGCCCGCCCGCGCCACCGCCGCCGCCCAACTACGCCCCGCCAGCGGGTGCGCCCTATGCGGCTGAAGAGGTGCGCATCCCGGCGTCGGGTGGCTTCATGCTCGCCGGAACCCTCACGCGCCCGACGACGGTGCGCGGACCGGTGCCCGTCGTCGTGACGATCACGGGATCCGGACCGCAGGAACGCGACGAGCGGATCGACGGCCTCGCCGGGTACGCGATCTTCCGTCAGATCGCCGACACGCTCGGACGTCGGGGCATCGGCGTGCTGCGGCTCGACGACCGCGGCGTTGGCGCGTCAGGCGGCACGTTTGCCACGGCGACGAGCCGCGACTTCGCCGACGACGTGCGCACGGCGCTCGCGTGGTTGCGCACCCGGGCGACGGCCCGCCACGATGTCGACGCCGCGCGGCTCGCCCTCCTCGGCCACAGTGAGGGCGGGATGATCGCCCCGATGGTCGCCGCCGACGATCGGGGCGTCGCCGCGCTCGTGCTGCTCGCCGGCCCCGCGTACGACGGTCGACGCATTCTGAGCTACCAGCTTCGCAGCGGCATCGTCGCCAACCCCACGCTCTCGCCCCCACAGCGGGACTCGCTGCTCGCGCGCGCTGACCGCCTGCGCGACTCTGCCCTCGTCAGCACCGCATGGACGCGCTACTTCGCGACGTATGATCCGCTGACGGCCGCGCGTCGCGTACGCGCCCCAGTGCTCATCGTGCAGGGCGCGACCGACCGTCAGGTCACCGTCGAGCAGGCGGACACGCTCGCCGCGGCCTTACGCAGCGGCGGCAACTCCGACGTGACCGTGCGCATCTTCCCCGCCACCGATCATCTCTTTCTCGCTGACGTCTCGGGCACGCCCTCGGGGTACGCGACGCTCCCCTCCAGGGCCGTCCGCCCCGAGGTGCTGGGAACCGTTGCCGACTGGCTGGCGACGCGTCTGGCGCACGACGCGGCGCGCTGACTCGCGAGCAACGCGTGTGTAAGGCATCGCCTCACGCCGTTGCATGTTGACGCGCGCGCACCCTGCACGCCTATTGCATGTGCGCCTTACACACATACGTTAGGGCGCGACCGTCACCAATTGCGACGGAGCCCGCGGGACGCTCCGCGCGCCCATCCCCACTCAGGAGACGCGATGGCCACAGCCAAGAAGCCCGCCGGCGCCGCAACGACGCGGTCGAATTCCACAAAGACGAACGCGAGCGCGAACAAGGCCCCGGCCAAGTCGGGGCGTGCCGCGCCGAGCAAGGCGGCCGCCACGGCCAAGGCACCTGCGAGCAAGACGGCGGCGAAGTCGGCCGCGAAGACCGCCACCAAGGCGGCGGCGAAGTCCGCGAGCAAGACGGCCACGAAGGCCGCCGCCAAGAGCGTGACCAAGACGGTGGCGAAGTCGGCCGCCAAGACGGCCGCGAAGGCCCCGGCCGAAAAGTCGGCATCGAAGAAGGCGCCGTCCAAGGCCGCCGCCGGGAAGCGCGGACCCAACCCCGCGTTCATGAAGCCACTGCAGCCCGATGCGCAGCTGGCCGAGGTCGTGGGCAAGGAGCCCATGCCGCGCACGCAGGTCGTCGCCCGCGTGTGGGACTACATCAAGAAGAACGGCCTGCAGGAGAGCCGGAACATCAACGCCGACGACAAGCTCCGCCCCATCTTTGGCAAGGAGCAGATCACGATGTTCGAGATGATGAAGCTCGTGAACGCGCACCTTTCCGACGTGTCGGCGTAATACACGCCGCGCGGGAACTGTTCGTTCGACGCGCCCCCGGGCGGCCGCAGACTTGGCGGCCGCCCGGGGGCGCGCCACTTTTCCCCCCTCCGCCCAGCCCTTCCGACCCGACGTCGTGGCCGCATCTCAGTCCAAGCCTGCTCGCTCCCGTAACGCCGTCGCGGACCTCCGCAGCGGCCGCCGCACGTCGGCCCGTCCCAAGAGCAGCGGCCGCTCCGCGACACGGCGTGGTGCCGGAGGCGTCTGGGAGACCGTGCGTGCCTTCGTCGGCACGGTCATCCTCTTCCTCGTCATCCGCACCTTTCTCGTCGAGGCGTTCCGCATTCCCTCGGGCAGCATGATCCCGACGCTGCTCGTGGGCGACTGGCTGTTCGTCAACAAGCTCGTCTACGGTCCGCACCTGCCGTTCACCGACGTCACGCTCCCGGGCTACGCCGACCCCAAGCGCGGCGATGTCGTCGTCTTCGAATCGCCGTACCAGGCCGACGAGGCAGCCCGCGGCGCCGACCCCAAGCCCACGCTCGTCAAGCGCCTCGTTGGGCTGCCGGGTGACACGCTCTACATGCGCGACGGCCTGCTGTACGTCGACGGGGTCCCCCAACGGCAGGGCTACGCCGCGAGCGGCAACTTCAAGGGCAACCCCGACCAGACGGACGATCTGTTCAGCTGGCAGCGCCAGTACGCGCTCACGACGTCCCGCTTCGGCGCCGCCCCCGCCACCCCGACGCACGACAACTGGGGCCCGCTCGTCATCCCGCCGCGCCACTACATGATGCTCGGCGACAATCGCTACTGCTCCAAGGACTCGCGCTACTGGGGCCTCGTCCCCCGCCCCAACCTCCGCGGCCGCCCCATCTTCGTCTACTACAGCTACCGCCCCGCCCCGGACGACGAGATGGGTCCCAACACCTGCGACCCCGACCGTAGCGAGAAGCCGCTGCCGTTCATCACCGATGTACGCTGGGGCCGAGTGGGCCACATCATTCGTTAGGCAAACGTCCCGGCACGATCCGGCCGGCGACGCTAGCGCCGGGGACGGAACGGCCGGACGAAGGGCCCGGGGGTACGATGACGCCCCGGGGACGAAGACGCCGGGGACGAACCGCCCGGAGCCGAAGCAGCCGGGGACGAAACGGCTCGGTGCAGTGCGGGTCCATCACGCCAGGACCGTCCCTGCACCGAGCACCTTCGTCCCCGGCTCGTTCGTCCCCGCGCCGCTTCGTCCCCGGCTCTTTCGTCCCCGGGGCGTCATCGTACCCCCGGTCCCTTCGTCCGGCCGTTCCGTCCCCGGCCCTATCGCCCCCGGCCCCACCATCAGTCGAGATCGTCCTCCGGCACCTCACCACTCCCTTCCGCCGGATGCCGAGCGTCTCGATTCCCACTGCTCCCCCCTCCCAGCCCCGGATCCCGCCCGTCCGGGTGCTGATACACATCGTTCGCCACGTTCTGCCCCGCGAAACTCCGCGCCCCGAGATCCTCCTCGCGCGGCTCCGGCGCGCTCGGTGATTCCGTGCCCGGCGTCCGATCCGTATTCGTGAACGCGATGCCCTGCTCGACATCCGCCGTGGGCTGCCGCGCCTCGGCGGGCGGACGTGGATTCGATGTATCGTCGGCCATGTAGCTCTCCAGTGGCGTGCACCCGCCAGGCGGATGCAGAAACGAGTGCGGCGCGTCCTGCCGCCGTGGTATCGTGCGTGACGCGCCCAGGCTGAGCAATCACCGAGCCGCCTCCCTTCGCCTCATGCCCATCTCCCGCCCGCGGCGATCTCTCGTGCAGCCACTCGTGCATCGCCTCGCCCAGCGCGCGGCCACCTGCGTCGCCC
This sequence comes from uncultured Gemmatimonadales bacterium, assembly GCA_963702945.1. Lineage (GTDB taxonomy): Bacteria > Gemmatimonadota > Gemmatimonadetes > Gemmatimonadales > Gemmatimonadaceae > BPUI01. Next base: position 1,499,890 of record OY969773.1, on the reverse strand, counting down.
GCTGCGTGGCTCTTGGCGCCGCACTGTCGCTGATCGGACCCGCGCTCCGCGCCCAGTCCGCCCCCCACGGCCGCGTCGTCGCCGACAGCTTCTGGTCGCCCGCGCTCGGCGTCCGCAAGCAGTTCGTCGTCTATCTGCCCCCCTCGTACGACGGCGCGCCCGCTCGCCGCTACCCCGTCGCCTACTACCTCCACGGCCTCTACGGCAACGAGTGGAACTGGGTCCGGCAGGGCGGCCTCGCGACCGTCGCCGATTCGCTCGCCGCGCGCGGTGTGGGGGAGGCCATCGTCATCATGCCCGATGGGGACGACGGCTGGTACACCACGTGGAACGCCCTCGGCAATGCCGACGCGTGCCGGCGCGACACCGTCCGCACCGAGCCCGCGGCCACCTACTGCGTCGCCTGGCCGCACTACGACGACTACATCGCCCACGACCTCGTCGCCCGCGTCGATTCCGTCTACCGGACGCGCGCCGACCGCGCGCATCGCGCCGTCGCGGGGCTCAGCATGGGCGGCTACGGCGCGATGGCGCTCGCGCTGCGCTACCCCGAGGTCTTCGGCGCGGCGGCGAGCCACTCGGGCGTTGTTGCGCCCCTGTATGTCGGGCCGACACCCTACGCGGCGCCTGCCCGCTACGGCGCCACCGTCGAGGCGATGCACGCCTACCGCCCGGGCACCTGGGCCACCAAGCCGCTCGCCTTCGGCACCGACACCGCCGGATGGTGGGCGCGCGATCCCGGTCGCCTCGCCGATCGCGTGCAGCGCAGCCGCCCGGCCCTCATGCCCGCGCTCTTCGCCGACGTCGGCACCGAAGACCAGCTCGCCGATGGCAACCGCGCCTTTCGCGACCACCTGCGCGCGCTCGGCGTTCCCTTGGTGTACCACGAGTGGCCGGGCGCGCACAGCTGGCCCTACTGGCGCGCCCACGTCGGCGAGAGCCTCGCGTGGCTGCTGACGCGCTTCCCGCGGTGAGGGCGAAACCCCGCGGTCCCATTGTTCGTCCCAGGGCATGCCCGCCGCCCAGCGCGCGCCCGCCCTGGGTGCCCACACCTCCGGAACGCCGCCGCGCGCCGCGCGTCGCCCGCGCCGCCCCGTCGACGTCACGGTCCTCATGCCGTGCCTCGACGAGGCCGCCACGCTCGCGGTCTGCATCGCCAAGGCCCAACGCGCACTCGCCGCGCTCGGCGTCCCTGGCGAGATCCTGATCGCCGACAACGGCAGCACCGACGGCTCCCCCGCGATCGCCCGCGCGCACGGCGCGCGCGTCGTGCATGTCGCGCAGCGCGGCTACGGCGCCGCCCTCGCGGCCGGCATCGACGCGGCGCGCGGCCGCTGGATCATCATGGCCGACGCCGACGACTCGTACGACCTCGGCGGTCTCGCGCCATTCGTCCGCGCGCTGCAGGACGGCGCCGAGCTCGTCATGGGCAACCGCTTTCGCGGCGGCATCGTCCCGGGCGCCATGCCCGCGCTGCATCGCTACCTCGGCAACCCGGTGCTCACCGGCGTTGGGCGCGTGCTCTTCCGGAGCCCCTGCCGCGACTTCCACTGCGGCATGCGCGGCTTCTCGCGCGATGCCGTCCGCGCGCTCGCCCTCCGCACCACCGGGATGGAGTTCGCGAGCGAGATGGTCGTCAAGGCGACGCTCCACGGCCTGCGCATCACCGAGGTCCCGACCACGCTCGCTCCCGACGGCCGCGGGCGGCCGCCGCACCTGCGCTCGTGGCGCGACGGCTGGCGACACCTGCGCTTCCTCCTGCTCTACAGCCCGCGGTATCTGTTCCTGGTCCCCGGACTCGCGCTCGCGCTCGTCGGCGCGCTCGTGATGGGCATGCTCCTCGCCGGACCGCGTCGCTTCGGCACGGTCACGTTCGACGTGCACACACTGCTCTTCGCTGGCGTTGCGGTGGTCAGCGGCGCGCAGCTCGGGCTGTTCGCGGCGCTCGCCAAGCTGTTCGCGATGCACGCCGGCCTGCTCCCGCCCGACCCGCGCGTTGCGCGGTGTGCCCAACACGCGACGCTCGAGCGCGGACTCATGGCGAGCGGCGTCGTGCTCGCCATCGGCCTCGCGCTGGCCCTCGCGGCCGTGCACACGTGGGAGGTGGCCGGCTTCGGCCCCCTCGCCATCGGCACGACCATGCGACTCTCGGTGCCCGCGGGGACGCTCATCGTGCTCGGCGTCCAGGGAATCTTCTCGAGCTTCTTGCTGTCGTTGCTCAGCATCCCACGCCGTTAGGCGGCCGACCCGCCATGCGCCTTCTCGATCGACTGCTCCAGCGGTGGCGGATTGCTCGCGCGAGCGCGTGGCTGCCTGATGGCGCTACGGTACTGGACGTGGGCTGCGCCGACGGTGCGCTCTTTCGTCAGCTTCGCCGTCTGGGCCCCGGACTCGGCGTCGAGCCCACGCTCGATGCGCCGCGCACGGTTGGCCGCTCCGAACTGCGGCCGGGCCTCGTTCCCGATGCCGTCCCGCCCGGCCGTACGTTCGACGCGGTGACGATGTTGGCCGTGCTCGAGCATGTCCCCACCATGGCCCAGCACTCGCTCGCCGCCGCCTGCGCCGCCCTCGTGCGCCCCGGCGGCCTGGTCGTGATCACCGTACCTGCGCCGGCCGTCGACCGCGTGCTCGCCGTGTTGCGATTCCTGCGCCTCGTCGATGGCATGTCGCTCGAGGAGCACTTCGGTTTCGAGCCCGACGACGTGCCACGGATCTTCGCCGCGCCGTCCTGGGAACTCGTCCGCCGTCAGTCCTTCCAACTCGGCTTGAACAACCTGTTCGTCTTTCGCCGTACATCGGCAAGCGACGAACCCGTCGTCCGCGCCGCCGCGTAACGTCGCAGCCACGCCGAGCGCGCCCACAGCTCGGCCGAATCGCCGAGCATGCCACGAGCGGGCCGCAGCTGGGCGATGCGCTCCCAGCCGGGTCGCTGTGCGACCTGCGCCAGCCCCGTGTGGCCATCGGGGAGCAAGACGAGATCCGCATCCGCGAGTGGAGCACGGAGCGTATCGGCGCGGTGCGAGGCGCGCACCCAGGTGTCGAGCGCGATCGCCGAATCCGGGAACACGGCACGCCCGTCCAGCGACATCGAGTACCGCGGTAGCCGCCAGAGCAGCGCGTTGCCGTAGTTGAACGTCGTCACCATGCGCCCAGTCCCTGCTGGCGCGATCCGGTCGAGGGAATCTGCGAGCCGCAGTGCGCCACGCGCGACGGGATTCGGAAGTCGCCGCGGGCTGCTGCTCCGTGCGCCCGCGCGCACCTCGATCCCCTCGCGTACGTTGCCGGCCGCCATCACGGCGAACACCGCAACGGGTGCGACGCGGAGCACCCGGCCCACGCGGCTCGTCGACGGAACGGGCACGCGCGCCAGCGCCGCGGCCGCCATCGGCAGGCAGACGAGCCACCAGACGAATAGCCCGCGAATCGCCAACCCGAAAAACAGGAGCCCGGCGAGCCACAGCAGTGCGCCCGGAATCGGCGCAGGCACGATCGGGCCGTCCGACGTCTGCGCGCCCGAGTCACCCTCCACGCGCCCAACGAACCACGGCAGCAGCGCCAGCGCCGGCGCGATCAGCCACGCCGCGCCAAACCCGCGCGTCAAGTACACCACCCCCGGCGTCAACTCCGTGATGGGTGAGGGAAAGCGTAGGAGCGGCGTGGGCGACAGATACAGCCGATACACCGCGCCCCATTCCGCCACGTACGGGGTGCACATCAGCCCGACCCCGACCGCCACGGCCGCTGTCAGAAGCACGCGCCACCCCGCGCGCTTGCGCGTCCGCGGCAGCACGAGTACGAGTGCCGCACCGCAGACCGGCGCGAACAGGTGCGTGTTCGCCGCGAGCGCTGTCGCACCGGCGAGCAGCACGTATGGCCAGCGCACCGCGTCACCTCCCGCTGACGATCGCGCCGATCGCTGTGCCAGTCGCGCCGTGGCCGCCCAGCACAACGGCAGCGCGACCGCGAGCAGCCCCTGCGGCCGCAGCGTCGGCGCGCACAGCTGCATCACGACGAGATGCGCCACGACCAGCATCGCGGTCGTCCACACGCGGTGGCGCGCCATGCGCGCGAACAGCGCGACCGCGGCCGTACTCGCCACGAGCACGATCCCATTGAGCGCCTGCAACCCACCGGCGCCGAGTGCGCGCCAGACCAGAAAGTACGAGGCCTCGGCGAGCCACGAATACGCGAGATACGGCGCGCCGGCCCGCGTCCACGCGAACGGCTCCGTGTGTGGCAGCGCGCCGTGCGTCACGATCCACTCGCCCACCCGCAGATGCATGCCCGAGATCGTAGTCCGCGAGCGGCAACGCGGCGCCCACCGCCCACACGAGCGCGACGGCGAGGAACAGAACGAGGCGCCGGGGCGCGGGTACAACGGCGAGGTCGGACAACGCGGCGGGACGGAACGTGGGTCCGCGCGGGCACTCGACGCACGCTGCGTCGCCCATCCGCGCTACTCTTCTGACATGCGACATCGCGACAAGCAACTCATCGTCGTTGGCGACCGCGTCCTGGTCCAGTTGGAGGACGGCGACGAACGCACGAAGGTCGGGCTCTATCTCCCGCCCACCGCCGTGGACAACCAGGCGGTGCAGGGTGGCCGCATCGTCGCGACGGGCCCCGGCCTCCCACTCCCCGATCTCGGTAGCGCCACCGACGACGAACCGTGGAAGTTCGGCGGGCCATCGTCGCGCGAAACGCGCTTCGTGCCGATGCAGGCCCGCACCGGCGACTACGCGCTTTTCTTTCGGAAAGCCGCCGTCGAGATCACCTTCGAGAGCGAGCGGTATCTCGTCGTGCCGCAGGCCGCCGTACTCGCCCTCGTCCGCGACGATGCCCAGGACGACCCGCACGAGCCCGACGTCGAACGGTTGTTCGACTGACCAGTCCACCTCGATCCATTTGCTGCCATGTATCCAGAACCGCTCATTGCTCCCATGCGTCAGGAGCTCACCCGCCTCGGTGTCGCCGAACTGCGCACCGCCGAACAGGTCGATGCCGTCGTCGCCGAGCCGGGGACCACGCTCGTCGTCGTGAACTCGGTGTGCGGTTGCGCGGCGCGTAACGCGCGTCCGGCCATCGCCATGGCGCTCTCGCACCCGACCGTGCCCGACCGCGCGACCACCGTCTTCGCCGGCCAGGACACCGCGGCCACGCAGCGCGCGCGCGAGCACTTCGTCGGCTATCAGCCCTCGTCGCCCGCCATCGGCCTCGTCAAGGATGGCGAGATCGTCTTCATGCTCGAGCGCTGGCAGATCGAAGGGCGCTCGGCCCAGCAGATCGCGCGCGACCTGACCGGCGCGTTCGACTCCTACTGCGGCACCGGAACGGCAAACACCGCGACGACCGACGCGTCGACGGCCCCGTCAGCTGCTTCGGACCGGTTGCTTCAGATCGGGCGCGCCTGACCGATCGTACGAACGATCGTGCCCTGATCGTTGGGATCGTCGACGACGTTCGCGAACGACGAGAGGCCTCCACTTCGGTGGAGGCCTCTCGTTTTGTGTGCGCCTCGTACGTGCCGCGTGTGCGCCCGGCAAGCAGCGATTCTCCGACGCGGCGTCGCCATGCGGCACACCCTCTGCACTTGACCCCGTGCTCCCCTCGTTTCGGACGCTTCACACCTGGAGACACGAACGCATGGCACAGAACGACAACAACAGCACCCTGGGCGCGGGCACCGACTCGATCAGCGTCACCGGCTCGGGCGCTAATCAGGGCAGCACCAGTGGTGGATACACGCCGTCACAGGCAGGCTCGCAGGGTACCAGCGGTGCCGGCCAGCAGGGTGGTGGTCAGGGCGGATACGCGCAGCAGGCGCAGCAGGCTGCACAGCAGCTCGGTGACAAGGCCGCCAGCACCTACGCCGACGTGAAGGATCAGGCCGCCGACAAGTTCGCGCAGGCCAAGGACGCCGCGACCGCCGGGCTGAGCCAGGCGCGCGACAAGGCCGGCGAGCTCAAGGGTACCCTCGCTGACAAGCTCGATCAGGGTGCCCAGTCGCTTCGTCAGCAGGGTCAGGGCGGCGCCCAGCAGCTCGCAGGCGCGGCAGGCGGCATCGTCAACCCCGAGCAGGTCCAGCGCCTCGCCGGCCCGGCCGCCGACGCGATGGAGAAGACGGCCGACTTCCTCCGGACCGGCGATCTGCGCAGCGCCGTCGAGGAGCAGGTCCGCACCAACCCGGGTCGTACGCTGCTCATCGCGCTTGGCCTCGGCTACGTCGTGGGCAAGGCGATCCGCCGCTAACCGCCACGCCATCGTAGACGGCCTCGCGCACGTCCGGTTTCGGAATGTCTGCCGAATCGAATGCCGGCGAAGGGCGATCGCTCCCGTCGCTGCTGAAGGACTTTGCTGAGGGCAGCGCCCAGCTCATCCGGCACGAAGTGCGGCTTGCCCGCACCGAAGCCGGCGAGATGGGCCGGCACCTCGGCAGCGGCGCGACGTCGGTCGCCTCGGGCGGCGTGCTTGCCCTCGTCGGCGCGCTCGCCTTCATCGTTGGTCTCATCATGCTCGCCGGCGACCAGTGGTTGCAGGATCGCTACTGGCTGGCGGCGCTAATCATCCTGGTGATCGCTGGTGCGGTCGCCGCAATCTTCGCTAAGCGCGGCCTCGCGCTGCTCTCTCCCGCCCACCTGGTCCCCGACCAGACAGTGGCAACGCTCCAGGAGGATGTGGAATGGCTGAAACAACAGCGGACGTGAGGCGCGACATCGAGCTGACGCGCGAGCGGATGTCCTCGACGCTCGCCCAGCTCGAACGCAAGCTCAACGTCACGCAGGTCGTCCGGGACAACCCGTGGGCCGCCGTCGGCGTCACCTTCGGCGCCGGACTACTGCTGAGCGGCACTCGTGCCGACGTGAAGGCCGGCGCGGTCACGCTCATGGCCACCAAGGGCGCGAGCTCGCGCCTCGCCCCCGCGCTCGACGACATCGTCGCGCGCCTGATGCAGGGCGTCGGGGAGGCCCTCCAGGGCCACGTCGACAACCTCATCGAAGAGGTCAAGCTCGCGATTGGCGCGCCGTCCAACGCGAACGAGACGTCGTACGGTACGCATACGAGCTGATTCGGCGCGGCGCCAATCGCCGGCGCGACCATCGGACGATCACACCGGCCGCCTCCTTCGGGAGGCGGCCGGTGTCGCGTTTGGGGACCGGCGTCCCCCCACTCCGCCGATGTTGCCTTTGGACAGAGTCGCCGTCCTTCGCGCGGGCTCACCCCGGCCCGCGCCATCGCACGACTGCCGCACCTGGCGCGAGTTGAGGCGCTCAAGCCACACCCTCGGCGTTCCGATACTCCGCACCGAGGGCGAAGCGACACCACGTCCGAACACCCCGTCCACTTGGGCGGCACTCACCGGCGCGCCATACCAGCCGCCACCCACGATCTAGCTCGAAGGAGAACGCCGATGTCGAAGTTCACCAGTGCCGTTCGCCGCTTCGTCCGTGACGAAGAGGGCGCTACCATGGCCGAGTACGCCCTGCTCGTCGCCGTCATCGCGCTCGTCGCCCTCGCCGGCGCCAAGACGCTCGGCACCAACATCAGCACCAAGCTCACGGCCGCCGCGGGTAACGTCGCCAACGGATGATCGTGATCGGGCCCGCCGCTGGCGGACGGATCCGCAGCTAGATCCCGTCCGCCGCGGCTCAGGCCACGTCACCGCCGTCGACGCCTGTTCGCCTCTCGGTGACGCGCATGCAACCACACGTCCTCGATGCTGCATGGCGCGGTGTGCTCACCGCGCTACTTCTCGCGGCCTGCGCGACCGACCTCCGCGCGCGTCGGATCCCGAACACCATTGTCCTCGCCGTCTTCGGTGCGGCGCTCGTGCGCGCGATCCTCGTCAGCGTCGGGGCGCTGCCCATCGCCGGACTCGCGGCGACGCCCGCCGGTTCCGTACCCAGCGCCATTCTGCGCGCCGTACTCGGAGCGCTCTGCGGACTCGCGCTCTGGCTCCCGCTCTACGCTGTGCGCGCCTTCGGCGCCGGTGACGTGAAGCTCTTCGCCGCGGCAGCCGCGTGGATCGGTCCGGCCGCCGTGCCGAGCGCCACACTGTACGCCGCCCTCGCGGGTGGTGTGCTCGGACTCGCCTGGTTCGGTGCGCGGCGCTTCACCCAGCTCGCCCCGACTCTCATGCCCCGCGCCCTTTACACCGTGTTGTACGCCACGCAGCGCACCATCGGTGGCACCTCGCGCGTGCCCTATGGCATCGCCATCGCGGCGGGTGTGCTCGGTGTCGTGTGGAGCGCGCCGTGACCGTGCACCTGGCTACCCGGCGCGCTCTGCGCCGCTGGCTGCGCGACGAGCGTGGCGCCGCGATCGTCGAGTTCGCGATCGTCGTGCCCGTCCTGCTCACGCTGCTGTTTGGCATCATCGACTTCGGTCGCATGATGGCGGTCGGTGCGAGCCTCGCGGCCGCAGTACGCGACGGCGGTCGACAGGCTGCGGTTTCGACCGATCTGACCGACGCCACTCAGATCTCCGCAGTCAAGACGCGCGTCATCAATGCGTTCCAGCCATTCGGGGGCGCCGCGCTCACGACGGGCAACATCAGCGTGGCCGTCGATGGCAGCTACAACGTGACGGTCAAGGTGACGGGCTACACCTATCGCCCGATTACCCCCATCGCCGGCATGATCGGGATGGGGACCGTGACGTTCACGCGAACGGCCGTCTTCCGCTGGGAGCGAACGTCGTGACCGTACCGCACGGAACCGCCCGACGCGCTGCGGCCCGTTCGCCGCGCCCTCCTCATCATCGGCGCCGCCCCACCTGCGGCACTCCCGCCCATGTCTGACCATCGCTACACCGCCATCTTCGGCGGCGCCCTCCTCACCGCCGGCATCGCCACCTTCGCCGTGTACCGCATCCTCGGCGCGGCGGCCAGCCCGCGGCAGGAACCGGTACAGACAGTGATCGTCGCCGTGCGCGACGTCCCGGCCGGCGTTCCCGTTCCACGCGAGGCGCTCGGCGTGGCGTCGTGGCCCACGCGCATCGCGCCGGCCCAGAGCTTCACGGTCGTCGATTCGGTCGTCGGCCGGGTGACGCGCGCGCCGCTCATGCCGGGCGAGCCGGTGCTCGTTGACCGGCTCGCGGTCCGCGGCGCGGCGCCTGGGCTCGAAGGCGCGATCGATCCCACGCGCCGCGCCATGGCCGTGCGCGTGAACGAGGCGGCGAGCGTGAGTGGTCTCGTGCGACAGAACAGCCGCGTCGACGTCCTCATGGCGGGGCGCGCAGACGGCGGCCTGCAGCCGACCGCGCGTGTCCTGATGAGCGACGTACGCGTGCTCGGCGTCGGCTCGGTCCGCCCGCCGGAACCGCAGGCCGGCGGTGCCGCCGAGCCAGCACCGTCCAACACGACGGCATCGATCGTCACGCTCGAAGTCACGCCGGCGCAGGCAGAGCAGCTCGCGGCGGCTGAAGGACAGGGCGCGATCCAGGTCGTCCTGCGCGGCTACGGAAGCGTGGGCAACATCGCGACGACGGCGGCGATGGGGCAGAGCTTCACCGGCGCTTCGCTCGGAGCGGCTGCGCCCTTCCCAGGCGCCGGCATGCCGCACGGCATGGGCGCGATCGGTGGGATGGGAACCGGTGCGCCGCATCCCGCGGTGAGCGCGTCCGCGACACCAACGCACGCCCATCGCCGAGACATGCAGCGCGCGTCGCGCGAGGTCGCGGCCGTGCCGGCGCACCAGACAGATGCGGGCGTCGCGCCAGCTCCCGTTCGCGCCGACTCGGTCGCGGTGATCCACGTGTTTCGCGGCGGCGTGCTGACCGTGCTGCGGATGGACGCCGGCGGCCTGACCGCGGATGCCCCGGCTGCTGCCCCGCCGCCCAATTCAGCGCCCAGCCTGCGCACGGCCGACGCGCACGTCGGCATGGGTTCGCACGCGCCCTGAGGCGCATCTCCGACAGACGTTCGCATCTGCGGGGCGCGCCTCACCGGCGCGCCCCGCGTGCGTTACGAGTGTCCCGCGGTGCGTCGCCTCGGGCGTCGTGTCGCGCTGTCTGCCACGCCGGATGTGGCGTCAGATGTGGCTCCTGCGGCTTTCGCGCGTCCATGTGCCGAACCTCCCTGTTGTGCCGACGCCTCACCATGCGCCTCTGCGGCGCCGACCCCTCATGATCCGACCCGCGTTTCTCCGAGCCGTCGCCATCGCGGCGCTCGGCGCCGCACTGCCAGGCGCTCGGGCCGGCGCGCAACGCGCCAGCTCCGGCGACGCTGCCCACGCGCCCGCGCCCGCCCTGCCCGTGGTGCAGGGCCTTGCGCCCGATACCGATGTCGAGCGTGTGCTCGTGGCGCCGGGCCGCTCGCGCCCACTCACCCTGAGTGCCGCAGTGACGCGGGTGATGGTGGCCGACACCAGTATCGCCGACGCCGTGGTGGTCAGCGACCGCGACCTCGTGTTCAACGGTCGCAAGCTCGGGGAGACCGACGTGCTCGTGTGGACCGGTGGGCGTCGGCTGCACTACCGCACCGTGGTCTCGCCAGCGGCCGATCGGCAGCAGGTGATGCTCGCGGTCAAGTTCGCTGAGGTCCGCCGTGATCTGCTGAAGAACATCGGCCTGTCCATCCGGGCCAACCGCATCACCGGGCGTGACGTGACGGGCGGCGGCATCGGCGCGCTCAATCCAGCGAGCACCAACGGGTATCTGCCGACGACGACCACTTCCGCGACCGGAGTCATCTCGACCATCCCGAGCGCGTTGAGCGGCGCGGTCTCTGGGTTCGGTACGCTCGTGACCGACTTCGGCGCACGCGGTGTGCTCGCCATGCTCGACCTCGAGGAGCAGCGCGGCAACGCGCACACGCTCGCCGAACCGACGTTGATGGCGGCCAACCGCGACTCGGCGTCGTTCCTCGCGGGCGGTGAGTTCCCGATCCCGGCAGCGGTGACGACTGGCGCGAATGGACAGCCGTTCATCACGATCGTCTTCAAGGAATTCGGTGTGCGCCTCTCGTTCGCGCCCGAAGTCCTGAACGACACGCTCGTCAAGCTGCACGTCAAGCCCGAGGTCTCGAGCCTCGACTATGCCAATGCCGTGACGCTCTCCGGGATCAAGGTCCCGGCGCTCCGCACGCGGCGCATGGAGAGCACGATCGACGTGCCGCGCGACCAGAGCCTCATCATCTCCGGCCTCATGGACGACGAGCGCGAGCGCGTGCGCACGGGCATTCCCGGGCTGATGGATGTCCCCATCCTCGGCCAGCTGTTCTCGAGCACGCGCTGGCAGCGAAGTGAGACCGAACTGCTGATCGTCGTCACACCCGTGGTCGTCGACCCGAGCCGCCCGCGTCCGCAGGACGTGCTCCGCTTCCAGCCGGCCCGCACGCTCCCCGCGCGCGAGGTGCTCGACCCGCGCCTTGCCGTCCCGCCGACTCTGCCGGCCACTCCGTCGAGCGGATCGTCCGCCACCCCGTCCGCCCCCAAGCAGCCGTGAGCGCGTCCACCCTCCTCTCGCGCTCGGCGCCCGCCAGCGCGTCGCCCGCCGCGGGCGCGCCCACGCGCGTCGTGCTCATCGCCGGCCTCGCGCCGGCGCCAGAAGGCGCCGCCGCGGCCGCGCTCACCCGCGCTGGCTACGGCGTGCCCGGCCGCGTGCCGACGCTCGAAGCCGCGGCGACGCGCATCGCCCGCGAGCAGGTCGACCTGCTCATCGTGCCGCTGGATGCCCCGCCGGCCGCGCTCGAAGCCGTCGCGCGCGCGGCGCAGAGTGCCGGCGCTGGTCTGTTAGGCGCCGCGCCGCGGCTCGAAGCGGGCACGCTGCTCAAGGGCATGCGTGCGGGCGTGCAGGAGTGCCTGGTCACCCCATTCGACGCCGAAGAGCTCGAAGGCGCGCTCGACCGGATCGAGCGTCGCGCGTCAGGCGGTGCCACGGCCGGCCTCGCGATCGCCGTGTACAGCGCCAAGGGCGGCGTCGGTACGACGACTACCGCGGTGAACCTCGCGCACGCGTACGCGCGCAACAACTCGCGGGCACGGGTCGCCGTGGCGGACCTCGTCGTCAGCGGTGGCGACGTCGCCGTACAGCTCGACATGCTGCCCAAGTACGACATCGGCGCGCTCGCCGGGAAGGCGGGCTCGCTCGACGCCGAACTGCTGCGCTCGGTGCTCGCCGAACGTGGGCCTCGCGAGTGGGTACTCGCGGCGAGCGAGCGCCCCGAGGTCACCGAACTCGTCGACGGCACCGCCGCCGGCGCGATCGTCGGCCAGCTGCGCAGCGACTTCGATTTCACGACGCTCGACTGCGAGCACCACGTGAGCGATCGCTCGCTCGCCGCGCTCGACGCCGCCGACCGCGTGGTACTCATGACGCAGCTCGCGCTCGCGCCGCTGCGGTCCGCGCAACGCTCGCTCGCGCTCTTCGACCGGTTGGGGTATCCGCCCGAGCGCGTGCTCGTCGTCGTGAATCGCTACCAGAGTGGCGACGTGCTCACGCTCGCCGACGCGCAGGAGTCGCTCGAACACGAGATTGCGGCTGCACTGCCTAACGACTTCCGCGGCTGCGCCGACGCGCTCGCCACCGGCAAGTCGGTGGTTGAGCACGCGCCCGACTCGGCGCTCGCGCGCGGCTATCTGGAGCTCGCGGCCAAACTCGGCGGCGCGGCCCCCGAGCCGATCGTGCAGACGCGGCGATTCGATCGGCTGCGCACGCTCGTGCGGCGCTAAACCGGACACGCCTCATGGCTTATTCCATTCGCGACCGCCTCACACGCGGCTACACGCCTGGCTCGGACGTACCACCGCCGCCGGTTCTGCCGGTAGCCGCACCGTCGGTGATCGAGGAGGCACCCGTACCGGCGCGCACCGAGCCGGCAGCCGCTCCGACAGCCGCTCCGACAGCCGTGACCGTGGCGCCGGATCCGGAACCCGTCACGCCGCCGATCGCACCCGCCACGCCCGAACCCGAGGTCGCGCCGGCTCGCGGCCAGGGTGCGCTCCGCGTCGAGGCGCTCGCCGCCGAAGCACGGCGCGTGCAGGCCGATGCCCCGAGCGCGGTCGAGCAGCTCAAGGCCGAACTGCATCGTCGCCTCGTCGACCGACTCGACCTCAAGGCGCTCGAGAAGCTGCAGGACGAACACCTCCTGGCCGATCAGGTGCGCCGCGGCGTCGCGGACTTCCTCCGCGCCGAGAGCACGCCGCTCTCGACGGCGGAGCGCGAGTCGATCGTCGAGCAGGTCGTCCACGAGGTGTTAGGCCTCGGGCCGATCGAGCCGCTCTTCCGCGACCCGAAGGTGAGCGACATCCTCATCAACGGCGCGAAGGACATCTGGGTCGAAAAGGGCGGCAAGCTCAGCAGGGTGGCCACGCGCTTCCGCGACGACGCGCACCTCATGGCGGTGATCGACCGCATCGTGAGCCGCGTCGGTCGCCGCGTCGACGAGTCGAGCCCGATGGTCGACGCGCGTCTGCCCGACGGCTCGCGCGTCAACGCGATCATCCCACCGCTCGCGATCGACGGCCCCGTGCTGTCGATCCGCCGCTTCGGCGCGTCGATCACGGCCGAACAGCTCGTCGGCTTCGGCGCGTTCACCAACAACATGCTCGATTCGTGCTCGCGTCGTGTGTGCGGGCGCGCCTCAACGTGCTCGTCTCCGGCGGAACGGGCTCGGGCAAGACGACGCTGCTCAACGCGCTGTCGTCGTTCATCCCCGACGACGAGCGCGTCGTCACGATCGAGGACGCCGCCGAACTGCCGCTGCAGCAGGCGCACGTCGTCCGGCTCGAAACGCGTCCGCCGAACAGTCGAGGGCACGGGCGAGGTCACCGCGCGCGACCTCGTCAAGAACGCCCTCCGCATGCGCCCCGACCGCATCATCGTCGGCGAAGTGCGCGCGGGCGAAGCGCTCGACATGCTGCAGGCGATGAACACCGGCCACGACGGGCTCGATGACGACCGTGCACGCCAACACGCCGCGCGACGCGATCTCGCGTCTCGAGATGATGGTGCTGTTCTCGGGCACCAACCTGCCGACCCGCGCGATCCGCGAGCAGATCGCCTCCGCCGTCAACGTCATCGTGCAGGTTTCGCGTCAGGCCGACGGCACGCGCCGCGTCATGAGCGTCACCGAGATCACCGGCATGGAAGGCGACATGATCTCCACGCAGGAGATCTTCCGGTTCCGCCGGATGGGGCTGAGCCCCGAGGGCAAGGTGTTGGGCAAGTTCGAGGCGAGCGGCGTGCGTCCGATGTTCGCCGAGAAGCTGAAGGCCGCCGGGGCAGAGCTCCCGGGATACCTGTTCGAAGCTCCGTGAGGCGGTCGGCACATGTTCATGCTCACGTTGGTGCTGGTGTTCGGCGGTACGTTCGGGCTGATCGCGGGCGGTGCATTGTTCGTCGACCGCAAGCGATTGGCCGCGGCGCGCGCCGTGCGCGACCGCCTCGACGCGCCGCTGCCGGGTGCGACGGTCGCTGAAGGCTCCGTGCGCCTGCTGCGCGCGGCCGACCGGCTGAGCGGGTTCGCGCTGCTCGAGCGTCTGCTCACGCGCTGGCAGGGCACGGCGCGCATTACGGAGGCGTTGCGGCGCGCGGGCGTCGCGCGGACGGTGGGTGAGTTCGTCCTCGCCACGGCGGCGGCTGGTGCGACCGGCCTCGTCATCGGCGATTTCGTCGCGGGCGCGGTCGGCGGAATAGCGCTCGCCGCGCTCGCCGGCACGGCACCGTGGCTGCTCGTCTGGCGCCTCACGAAGACCCGCGTGGCGAGCTTCGAGGCGCAACTACCGGAGGCGCTCGACGCGATCGTGAACTCGCTCAAGGCTGGCTACTCGTTCCCCGCGGCGCTCGAATTTGCCGCAGGGGAAGTCCCCGCACCGTTAGGCCCCGAGCTCGCCCGGGTGCGCGATGAGCAGCGGCTCGGGGTCGAGGCGCGCCCCGCGCTCGCCGCGATGGCCGAGCGGGTCGGCACACCCGACATGCGGATGTTCGTCACCGCCGTGCTGGTACAGCGAGAGACGGGTGGCAACCTCGCCGAGCTACTGGCCGACCTGGCGGTACTCGTGCGCGACCGTGCCGCGTTCCGGGGCCGCGTGGCCGCGCTCACCGCCGAGCCGCGCATGAGTGCGATCGTGCTCGCGTTGTTGCCCGTCTCGCTGTTCGCGCTGTTGTTCTTCCTCAATCGGCCGTACATGCAACCGTTAGTCAGCACGCCGTTCGGGCGACTGCTGCTCATCGCGTCGGGCACCCTGTCGGTTGGTGGCTACCTCGTCATGCGGAAACTCGGCGACGTGGAGCTCTGACGTGTTCCCACTGCTGCTCTCTCGTGTTCCGCTCTGGTGTGTGGCAGCCCTGTGCATCGTCGCGGCCGTCCTCGCCGTCGCGGTCGCCGCGAGTCTGTGGATCGCGCAGAGTGGACGTCGCGCGGTGCTCGCCCGGCTCGCGCGGCGGCGGAGTGCGTCCACGCTTCGCGTGTTCGCCGGCGTCCCGGGCGAATTCGACGACGAGGAGGTCGGGACGCTGCGTGCGCGAACGGCCGCGTTCCTCACGCGCGTGCTGCCGCCGGGGCTCCGCGCCAAGGAATCCGTCGATCGGCTCGCGCAGGCGGGCTATCACGAGCCCGACGCGGTGCTCTACTATGGCGCCGCCCGCGTGCTGGCCCCCATCCTCGGCCCGCTCCTCGTGCTGCTCGCGACGGGATTGCAGTCCGGCGCGGCGGACGGTGGAAGCCCCGCGCCGATGGCACTCGGGCTCGGGTTGCTGGCAGGCCTGACGTTGCCCTCGGCGATCCTCGACCGCCGAGCCGGGTCGCGCCGCACGGCGCTCACGCTCGCCATCCCCGATGCGCTCGACCTGCTCATCGTCTGCCTCGAAGCGGGCGTCGGGCTTGATGCTGCGCTCGTCCGCGTGGCGCGCGAGCTCGCGCCCTCGCACCCGATTCTCGCGGGCGAACTCGAGAGCGTGACGCGGCGGGTCGGGGCCGGTTTGCCGCGCGACGAGGCGTTGCGGACGTTAGTCGTGCGGACCGGAATCGACGACATGCGATCGATCGTATCGACGATGATTCAGGCCGAACGGCTCGGGACGTCGCTCGCGCGCGTGCTCCGCATCCACGGCGAGTCGCTTCGTTCTCGCCGCAAGCAGCTCGCCGAAAAGCGCGCCGCCCAGGCGAGCGTGAAGATGATGATTCCACTGGTCACCTTCCTGCTGCCCGCATTCTTCATCATCGTGCTCGGGCCGGCCGTGCTCAGCATGATGGCGAGCGCGAAGAGCTGATGCGGCGCACGTTCGGACACGCGCGGCGCGGGGCAACGCTGCCATTCGTCTGCATCATGCTCGCGGCCATCCTCGGTGCGGCCGCAATGGGCATCGACTTCGTGCGGTTGTACTACTCGGCGGCCGAGGTGCAGACCGCGGCCGACGCGGCCGCGCTCGCGGCGGCGCGCTACCAACAGTACAACACGCTCTCGGGGCTCGGGAACGTGCAGGCCGCGGCGCAATCGATCGCTGGAATGAACCTGTCGGGCGGGCAAGCAGTCACCATCCAGAACGGCGACGTGGTCCCGGTGAGCTACGACCCGACCACGCGCGCGATCACGACATCGTCGTGGAACTCGGAGACGTACGCGTTCACCGTCACCGCGCAGGCCGCCGTTCCGGGCATCGTCGGAGGGACGGCGCGCACGGTCCGCCGATCGGCGACCGCGTGGATCGCCAACGTGAATGGCGCGAACTGCGTGCGGCCGATCGCGATCAACTACACGCGCTTTTACGAGTCCGGCGTGACCTACGACCGGCGCTACTCATCGGCCGGGACGTTTGCCCCAGACTTCAATTTCTGGGATATCTCGTCCACCCAGAGTGCCAGCCTGAGAGGCCGCACGTTCATCGTCCTACCCCCGTGGGCGAAGGACACGCTCTGGCAGGCGAAGCGGCCGGACTCCGCGTACGCGAACGGTGCGAGCGGGTTCACCAGTCATGCCAACTGGGAGCCCGTCGACTATACCGGAACCGGGTCAGGCACCAACGTGCTCTATACCTACGGGTACGCGCTCGGCGGGCCCGAGAACACGTCGTACTGCACGGGGCATACGGCGGCCGTGGGCGACGTGAAGACGCCGTGGGTGGCCCAACCCACGCCCGCCAATTCTGATCCGACGCAGTCCGACTCGGCGTGGCTCATCTACGCGACCAATCAGGCGATGCTCGCGATGTGCAACAGAACCGGCAATACGCCTAACGCATTCTGCTACGATAGCACGGGCAAGGTCGGCGTGAAGACGCGCATCATGCTGACCGACTCGGTGGTGACCAACGGGGCCTGGGCGCACAAAGTGCGCGAGGTCGGACGCGCACGAGTCATGTGCTACTTCCAGTCCGTGAACGACATCTGTAACCCGCAGCCGATGAACGAGCCGCCCGCGACCGTTGGCACCTGGACGTCGTGGGGCCCGCTCAAGGGGTACCCGCCGGGCACGTACATGCTCCTGCTCGACACGCCCGGCAGTACCAACCTCTCGCGCGACCTCGTGCTCGGCACGAAACCCGGCCTCACGCAGCGCGTGCTCCTCGCGAAATAGCGAGCGGCACGCGCTCTAAGGGCAACGTTAGGCAGCCTGACGAATCCAGCGCGCGAGCTCGGGCAGCGACGGGCGCTTGCCGTACATGAGCAGCCCCACGCGGTAAATACGAGCCGAGAGCCAGAGCGCGGTGAGAACGGTCACGACCAGCCCGAGGACGACGAGTGTGACCTCGAGCGGCGTCGTGCTGACGAGGGCCATGCGCATCGGCATCAGAATCGGCGCGGTGAGCGGGAACCACGCCATTGCCCGGGATACGCCGGCCTCGGGATTCTGCACGACCGTCTGAATGAACACCGCGCTCGCGATGAGCGGCAGCATCACGGGCATGGCCGCCTGTTGGGCTTCCTGCTCGCTGTTGACCATCGCCCCCGCGGCGGCGAACAGCGCGGAGTAGAGCAGGTAGCCTAACAGAAAGAAGAGGATGGCCGAGGCGACGACGCCGAACCCGATCTCGGGCATCACGAACGACGACGTGGCGTCAGCGGCCTGCGCGGCCTGCTGTGCGGCCCCGACCGCGCCGGCACGCTGCCCGAGATGTAGGAACGGCATCACGTAGACGGCGACGACCGCGGCGCCGCCAAACCAGATCAGCTGTTGCACGAGACCGACCGCGCCCACGCCGAGCACCTTGCCGGTCATGAGGATGTCGGGCTTGACGCTCGCCACGATCACTTCGGCCACGCGCGTCGTCTTCTCTTCGATCACGCTCCGCAGCACGTTCTGACCGTAGAGCAGGATCGTCATGTAGAGCAGGAACGCGACGACCATCGCGACGACGGCACTGCCGATGCCGCCGCCGCCCCGCGTTCCGTCGTCGGTGACCGACGTGGTCGACAGTCGGAGGCGCGTGCTGGTGATCGGCGCGACGCGATCGGCGGGGAAGCCGGCCTGCTCCAACCGCGCCGTGAGCACTTCGCGGCGCACCACGTCCTGCAGATGTTGCACGTCGGCCATCGAGGACGCGTTCCGCCCCGCGTAGCGCGCGCGTGTCCCGGCCAGCGTGGCCGAGTCGAGCACGAGCACCCCCTCGCGCTGCTTGCGTACGACGGCAGTCGTGGCTTCACGCTCCGCGGCAGGGAGGGCACTGCTCGTCACGTGCACGACCGTCGGATGCGCCGAGGCCGGCGTTCCAGGCGGGAGTGAGTCGGCGAGCGCGCGCGCGATACGATCGCCCACCGTCGTACCGGTCGCGTCGAGCACCGTCACGGCCGCGACGGTGTCCGATCCTTTCTGGCGGAGTGCGAGCCACGCGGGGAAGATCGACAGCCCCGCGAAAAAGACGGGGCCTAACAGTGTGGTGAGCAGGAACGCGCGAGTACGCACGCGTTCGAGGAATTCGCGCTTGACGACCACGCTGAGCTTTCGCATCGAATCAGCCATGTCCGCTCATCCCCGCTTCGACGCCGGTCGCGCCGACCTTTTCCAGGAAGATCTGGTGCAGCGATGGCTGCACGAGTTCGAAACGCGTGATCGCCGCGCCGGCCCCGACCAGCCGCTGCAGGAGTGCCTGGGGATCCGCGCCTGCGGCCAACTCCAACTCCAGAAAGCGGTTCTGGTCGTCCGCCCGCGCCACGAGCGCACGGTCGGCGAGCACCGCGTCGACGGCGGGTCCCGCGCCGTTCATTGCGAGACGGTCGAGGCCTAACGCGATCTGGCGTCCACCGTGGGTACGCTTCACGTCCTGCACCGTGCCGTCGAGCACCTTTTCGCCGCGCGTGATGATGCACACCGCGTCGCAGAGACGCTCGGCGTTGTCCATCAGATGCGTGGAAAAGATGACCGTCTTCCCGCGCCGGTGCAGCTCGACGACGGTATCCTTCAGGGCCTGCGCGTTGACCGGATCCAGCCCGGAGAATGGCTCGTCGAGGATGACGAGATCGGGTTCGTGCAGGAGCGTGCCGATGAACTGCACCTTTTGCTGCATCCCGCGCGAGAGCTCGTCGACTTTTTGCTCGCCCCAATCCTTCTCGGGTGACTTGAGCGACATGCGCTCGAGCCACTCGTCGATGCGGCGATCCGCCTCGCGCGCGGGCACGCCCTTGAGTTCGGCGAGGAAGCGCAGCACGCGGCGGACCTGCATCTTTTTGTAGAGCCCGCGCTCCTCGGGCAGATAGCCAACGCGGTCGAGGACACCCCGCTCGCCGTTAGGCCGCCCGAAGAGTGCGATGCTGCCGCTATCGGGGCGGATGACGTCGAGCAGCATGCGGATGGTGGTGGTCTTGCCGGCGCCGTTGGGGCCGAGGAGACCGTAGACGGTGCCGCGAGGCACCTGCAACGAGAGGTCGCGCACGGCCGTGTGGTCGGCGTAGCGCTTGACCACGTGGCGGACGTCGATCGCCAGTTCGGTCATTGGGGGAGAGGAGGAGGGAGCGCGGATGAGGATGCCGCGCGTCAGACCATACGGGTCCGGCGCGCGGCTGGTGTCGCGCGCCCGCAAGTTCCTCCGCCGCGAGCGTGCGCGCCAGCCACGCCGCTGCCTCCGACTCGACCGGATCAGGACTTCGGCACGTGGATCGGCGCGGTCGCGACGACGTGGCCGTCACGAACCGTCACGCGCCAGACCTGGAAACAGTGCTCACCGCACGCGCGGCCGACGACCACCGTCGCGGCGCCATCGCCACTCCATACCGGGCGTGCGACTTCGACCAGGCCCGGCGCACCCGGGAACGCGGCGTAGAACGCGGCCCAGCCGTCAGGGTGCGCACGGAACAGGCTCGCGAGATCCGCGCTCCGCACGCGCGTGATCGGGATGCCGACCGCCATGGCGACCGCGGACGAATCGAGCGGGGCATCGTCCTGGCCAACGAGGTCGAACGTCGGGCCACGCTCGGCGGCGTCAGTCCATGCGACGAGCAACCGCGCGTGCTCGCGCGCGACAAACAACTCGTGCAGGGCCGAACCCTCGATGCGCGCCTCGTCGGCGGCCGTGGGCCTGCGTGCGCAGCTGCTCAGCGCGAGCGCAGCCGGGAGGAGGACATAGAGCGTACGCGTCACGCGCGATGGCGCGTCACGTCGTTTCGTCCGCAGCACAGGACCGAGTGATCGCCGCCGAGGCTGATGTGCACGCCCCGGCGGAGCCGCGGGGCGCGTTCGCGGGGGCACATCTCCAGATACGAGATGACCTCGCCGCGCACACACCCCGGATGCGTCGGTCAGCCCTTCTGCTCGTCGTGCCGGCGGTCGACGGCCGAACCGCCCACGTTCTCGTTCCCCCAGCCCGCACCACCCATCCGGCCGTCGAGCTGCTTGGCAAACTTCGAAGGGTCGGGCGCGTCGTTCGGGCCGGCACCGCCGTGACGGCTCTGCTCGCGGTCGCCGCTGTCGACGGCCTGCTCGTCGTTGAGGGCCTCGCGCGAGTCGCCGATGCCGTGCGTGCCGTGCGCAAAGACCGACGCGCCGTCGGTGCTGCCATCGCCCGGATTGGGCATGTTGCCCGTGCCTTGCGCCGACGCCTCCGCGCTTTCGGGGTTGTGGTCGCCGCGCTCGGGGGCGGGGCCAGCGTCACGGTGAGGATGAACGGGCATGAGAGTTACTCCTGCGGCGGGGCCGCATTGAAATCGAAAGCCAACGCACCCGGTTCGTCCGGGCCGGGGCGCTGCTCGGGGGCAAAGGGCGTTCCCACACGAGCCTGCCCCGTCGGACAGAGGTCGAGCACTACACAGCGCGTACACGCGGGGTCACGCCAAAAGCAGACATGCTGGCCGTGTAGCATGAGCACTTCGTGGTTGTCGTAGACCTGCTGAGCGTCCCACTCCGATGGGAGCTGCGCTTCGAGCCACGCGTGCGCCGGGCCGACGTCGACGCGCTCTGGGATGAGGCCGAGACGCACGGCGACGCGGTGGTGGTGGCTGTCCACCGGGAGGGCCGGAAGTCGCAGGCGTGAGAACGAGAGCACGGCCGCACTCGTCTTCGGGCCGATCCCGGTAATCGATTCGAGCCAGTCGCGTGCGTCACGCACCGGAAGCCCACCGAGAAAGTCGAGCGCGTCGTCGGCATCGAGCGGATCGTGAGCGACCGGATCGTGAGCGGGTGCACCGTCCGCCCTGCTCGCGAGCCGCGTCGTGATCTCGCGGAGCGTGGCCTGGATACGCGGCGCTTTCAGCTCCGGCCACGTCGCGGGTGTGATCGCGCGCTGTACGTCGTCGACGGGCGCGTCCCGCACCGCCGACCAGGTCGGAAACGCGTGCCGCAGCTGTTTGAACGCGCGCCCCGAATCGGCGTTCTTCGTGCGGTGCGAGAGGAGCGACGAGATCAGCTCGCTCAGCGGGTCGAGGTCGTGAAAGTACCCGATCGGGCAGTGATACTCGGCGCACAGTCGCGCGTGCACCGCGAGCACCTTCGCCCGCAGCTCGTCGGAGACGGTCGCGGGCGGCGCGCTGCTGCGTGATGGCGTACGTCGGGCACTGGATCGTGGCGGCATGCCGGCGCGAGGGTCAGCTTGCGTGCCAGCGCCGAATGCGCGATGCTCTGCGCCATGGTCGAGCCCACACCGTCCGCGAGTACCAGCGGTCCACAAACCGCGGCGCCGCAGCCCGGGGCCGCGCCGCCGCATCCGCCCGAGGGCGGCGCGCCCGTGCACCGCGACTACGCGGGCGACGGCATCGTCGTGCACTGGAACGCGGAACGCTGCATCCACACCGGTCGCTGCATCGCGGCGCAGCGCCACGTGTTCGATCCCAAGCGCCGCCCCTGGGTGGAGCCGTCGCTCGGCACGGTGGATCAGATCGTCGTCGCGATCGAGCGGTGCCCAACCGGTGCACTCACGTACACGCGGACCGACGGCGGCGCGCAGGAGAGCATCCCCGAGCTGGTCGAGCTTCGCATCGGGCGCGACGGACCGCTCACGCTGCACGGCGCGGCGCGGGTCATCGGTGAACGGGTCGGCGCGCTCGATGACGCGCGCACGGCGACGGGTCGCTTCGCGCTCTGCCGCTGCGGACAGACCGGCCACGCGCCATACTGCGACAACAGCCACCGCGCGCTCGCGCCGGGGTGGGGGAGTGACGCCAGTGGCAATCCGCCGGCACTAGCGCCCGTCGTCCCGGACGCCGGCAGCTGACGTCAGTCGTCGGTTAGATCAGTCGTCGGGAAGGTCGGTCACCGGCGCGCCAGCAGCGCGTTCGAGATCGGCGAGCCCCGTCGTCGGTGCCCAGGGCAACAGCTCGTACTGCACCATTCCGGCGCGCGTGTATGGGTCCTCGTCACGCACGCGGTCGAGCGCGGCCTCGTAGTCCTCGTCCGGTACGCGCAGCAGCAGGATCCCAGCCGTCCGCGGTACGCACGGCCCTGACGTGATGATCACGCCCCGCGCTTTGAGGTCGGCGGTATAGGCGCGGTGCGCGTCCTGAACGGTGACCACCTCGTCGAGCGGGCGGCGATAGCGAAGGATGGCGAGTGCGTACATCCCGCCGAAGTTAGCAGGCTCAGGGCTCCGACTCACGGTGCGACGTTTCGCCCCACCGTGCAACACGCCGAGTAGCGCGGCGCCGCGGGAGGCGTAGAATCAGGGGGTCGCGTGCACCTAGTCCTGGAGAACTGGATGGGCTTCCCTCCCGCGCACAGACTGCTCACCGCAGAGGACCTGTACGACGTCCCGGGCGATGCCCGGCGGTACGAGCTGGTGCGCGGTCGATTGCACGTGTCGGAGCCACCGGCCTTCACCCATGGAGCGCTCGCGATCCGCATCGGCGCGCTGTTGCTCGCATTCGTACGTCCCCGCAAACTCGGCGCGGTCGTAGCCGAGACGGGGTACGTCGTGGAGCGCGGCCCCGACACGGTCCGCGGGCCCGACGTGTCCTTCGTTCGTCGGGAACGCGTCCCGGTCGGCCGTGCTGCCGACAAGTTCGTGGAGGGAACTCCAGACCTCGCCGTCGAGATCCGATCGCCAGGCGACCGACCTGGAGAGATCGCGGAAACGGTCGCCGAGTACCTGCGTGCTGGATGCAGCCTCGTGTGGGTCGTCGATCCGCGGAAGCGGGTCGTTCGCGTCCACACGCCGGACGGAATGACGCGGGTGCTGCGCGATGGCGAGATGCTCGACGGTGGGACGGTGCTCCCCGGCTTCACGGCCCCAGTGAGCGAATTCCTCCCCGACCCGTGATGCGGCCTGGGGTGGGCCTTACCCGTCGCGCTCGCCGCGCGTTGCGTCCCCGCGGGCCGCATCGGCCCGGGCGTCCGCCTTGAGCGCGTCGTCCAGCGCGCCCCACGCGAGCGTGGCACACCGGATCCGCGCCGGGAACCGCGCCACCCCTTGTAGCGCGCGCATCTCGCCCATCGTCTTGTCCGCCGCGACCTCTGCGTCTCCATGCGCGAGCGCGACGAACCGCCGAACGAGCGCCTCCGCCTCGGCGCGCGTCTTCCCCCGCACCGCCTGCGTCAGCATCGACGCCGACGCTTGCGAGATCGAGCAGCCGCGCCCCGTGAACTTGGCCTCGCGCACGACGTCGCCGTCCAACGCGAGTTGGAGCGAGATCTCGTCGCCACACAGCGGATTCCGCCGCTCGGCCGCAAGATCGGGCGCGTCGAGTGCGCCCTTGCCCCGTGGACGCCGGTAGTGGTCGAGGATGATGTCCTGGTAGATCGCCGCGAGGCGCGCATCCGAATCCGGACGCGCCGAATCCGGACGGTTGGCGACATCGGTCATCAGAACCCTCCCACGCCGAAGATGCGCTGTGCGGCGCGCACGCCCTCGACCAGCGCGTCGACGTCGGCCGGCGTGCTGTAGACCCAGAACGACGCGCGCGCCGTCGCCGGCTCGCCGAGGCGTCGCATGAGCGGCTGCGCGCAGTGGTGTCCCGCGCGAATGCACACGCCGCGCTCGTCGAGCACGGTCGCGAGGTCGTGGGGATGCAGACCGGCGATCGAGAAGCTGACCACGCCGCTCCGCGAGTTCGCGTCCGGCCCGTAGAGCGTGAGATCGCCGAGCGCGCCGAGCCGTTCCATCGCTTCGGCGACGAGCGCGCGCTCGTGCGCGAGCACGGCCTCTGGACCTAACGCGGCAAGGTAGGTGACCGCGGCCGCGAGCCCGATCGCGTCCGCGACGTTGGGCGTGCCCGCCTCGAACTTGTGCGGCAGGACGTTCCACGTCGTCTCCTGCTCGCCGACGAGCGAGATCATGTCGCCGCCAAACTGCCAGGGCGGCATCTGCTCCAGCACCGCGCGCCGGCCGAGCAGCGCGCCGATTCCCATCGGTCCCCCGACCTTGTGGCCGGAGAACGCGTAGAAATCGACGTCCATCGCGTCGAAGTGCACCGGCAGGTGTGGTACGCCCTGCGCGCCGTCGCAGACGACGAGCGCGCGCCCGGCGGAGTGCTCGCGCACGAGCGCGGCGATCTGCGGCACGGGGTTGATCGTGCCTAACGCGTTGGAGACGTGCGGAAACGCGACCACGCGCGTCTTCGGCGAGAGCAGCGAGGCGAGGTGATCGAGGTCGAGGCGGCCATCGGGGGTGAGCTCGGCCACGCGGAACGTCGCGCCCCGCTCGCGCGCGAGCTGCTGCCACGTGACGAACGTCGCGTGGTGATCCATCGCCGTCACGACGACCTCGTCGCCCGCGCCGACGTTCGCCCGCCCCCACGCGCTCGCGACGAGGTTCATCGCCTCGGTGGTACCGCGCACGAACACGCAGCACTCGGCGTCCGCGAGTCCGCAGTAGCGGGCCACGCGCGCGCGGGCCGCCGCGTACGCCTCAGTCGCCGTGTTGCTCAGGCGATACGCGCCGCGGTGCGGGTTGGCATTCTCAGTCTCGTAGTACGCCTGCAGCGCGTCGAGTACCGCGCGCGGCTTCTGCGCCGTGGCGGCCGAATCGAGGTAGTGCAGCGCGGGGTCGCCCGCGAGCAGCGGAAAGTCCGCGCGTGGCGCGAGCGAGCTGTGCAACCCCGCACCGATCGCGCGCATCCCCACGGCGGGTGTCGGCGCGAGCGTGCCGACGAGCGCGACGGGGGTCATCCGGTATACCGCTCGAGCACGAGCGCTTCGAGCGCGTGCTTGACCGGCTCGAGTTCGATCGTCTCGAGCACGTCGGCGGCGAACGCATAGGTGAGCAGCTTGCGCGCGGCCTCGGTGCCGACCCCGCGGCTCTGCATGTAGAAGAGCGCCGTCTGGTCGAGTCGCCCAACGGTCGCGCCGTGCGTGCACTTCACGTCGTCCGCAAAGATTTCGAGCTGCGGCTTGGTGTCGATCCGCGCCTCTTCCGACAACAGCAACGTGTTGTTGGTCTGCTTGCCGTCGGTCTTCTGCGCGGCGGGGTGCACGTACACCTTGCCGTTGAACACGCCGTGCGCACGCCCGTCGAGCACGCCCTTGTACAGCTCGCGGCTGTAACAGTTGGGCTCGCGGTGCTCGATGCGCGTCTGGTGGTCGCAGTGCTGGTCGTCGTCCACGGCGTACAGCCCGTTGAGCGTCACCCCGCACCCCTCGCCGCCTAACAGCGTGTAGATGTTCGCGCGCGAGAGTTTCGCGCCCGCCGCGAAGGAGAACGAGACGAAGTGGCTGTCGCGTCCCTGCCGCGCTTCGACGTGCGCCAGGTGGAACGCGCGCTGGCTCTCGCGCTGCACCTTGAGGTGGTGCACCGTCGCGCCATCCGCGATGTCGATCTCGGTGACCGCGTTGGTCAGGTACGACGCTCCACCGATCGACACGTGGCTCTCGATCACGGCCACCTTGGAATGCCGTTCGGCGACGATGAGCACGCGCGCGTGCGACGCCGTCTTGGCCGCGGTCGCGTCGGTGACGAAGAGCAGGTGGACGGGGCGGTCCGCCTCCATCTCCTTTCGCACGACGACGAGCGCACCGTCGGTGAACACGGCCTGGTTGAGCGCGACGAACGGCTGCGCCGCGGGGTCCGCAACCCGGCCGAGCGTGCGCTCGACGAGTTCGGGTTCACGCGCGAGCGCCTCGGTCCAGGGCAGCGCCTGCACGCCCTCGGGGAGTGCCGTGTCGGACGAGAGCGACGCATCGTAGCGCCCGTTGACGAACACGAGCGTCGGCCACGATTCCGCGGCGCCTAACGACAGTCCGAAGGTGAACGGCGCGAGCGCTTCGCGCCCTTCGACGCCGCCCGTCGCCCCAACGGTCCCCGCGAAATCCGCCTCGGCGATTGCCGCGGTGGTCGTGTAGTGCCAGTCCTCGTGCCGCGTGGTCGGGAAGCCCTGCCGCGCGAACGCGTCCGCGCCGGTGCGCCTGACGGCGGCGAGCCACGCCGGCCCATCGGCCTCCGCGCCTGCGACCGCGGCCCGTACCTCGGCCTCGACCGCCGCGGGCGCCGGGAGGAACTGCCCGGGCGCCTGCGCCGCGTCGCGCTGCGCACCAAGCGCGCGCGCCTCGGCGACGCTGCCCGCCTGCGTGACTTCGGTGATGGTACTCACGCGGCGGCTCCCTCCAGCAGCCAGTCGTAGCCCTTCGCTTCGAGCTCGTGCGCGAGCTCCTTGCCGCCGCTCTTGATGATGCGGCCGCCGGCGAGCACGTGCACGTAGTCCGGCACGATGTAGTTGAGCAGGCGCTGGTAGTGCGTCACGACGATGGTCGCGTTGTCGGGGCGCTTGAGTTGGTTCACGCCGTCGGCGACGATGCGGAGCGCGTCGATGTCGAGCCCCGAATCGGTCTCGTCGAGGATCGCCAGCTTCGGCGCGAGCACGGCCATCTGCAGGATCTCGTTGCGCTTCTTCTCGCCGCCCGAGAATCCCATGTTCACCGAGCGGTTGAGAAACGCCGGATCCATCTCGACGAGCTTCGCCTTCTCCTCGACCAGATCCAGGAACTCGATCGGATCGACCTCCTCGAGCCCCTGCGCCTTGCGCGACTCGTTGTAGGCCGCGCGCAGGAAATACGCGTTGCTCACGCCCGGAATCTCGACCGGATACTGAAAGGCGAGGAAGATGCCGTGGTGCGCGCGCTCCTCGGGCTCCATCTCCAACAGATCCTCGCCGTCGAAGGTCACCGACCCACCGGTGACCTCGTACGCGGGGTGGCCGGCGAGCACCTGCGCGAGCGTGCTCTTCCCCGAGCCGTTAGGCCCCATGATCGCATGCACCTCGCCCGCGTTGACGGTGAGGTTGATGCCGTTGAGGATCTGCTTGTCGGCGACGGTGGCCGTGAGGTTCTGGATGTCGAGCACGGGGGACCCGGGGGATTGCGGGAGAGAGCGGTAGCGAATGAACTCGCAGCGTCAGCCGACGCTGCCTTCCAGCGTGATGCCTAACAGCTGCTGCGCCTCGAGCGCGAACTCCATCGGCAGCTCCTGAAACACTTCCTTGCAGAAGCCCGAGACGATCATGCTCACCGCCTGCTCGGCGGAGAGCCCGCGCTGCTTGAGGTAGAAAATCTGGTCCTCGCCGATCTTGCTGGTCGAGGCCTCGTGCTCCACCGTCGCGGTGTTGTTCTGCACTTCGACATACGGGAACGTGTGCGCACCGCAAGCGTTGCCGACGAGCATCGAGTCGCACTGCGTGTAGTTGCGCGCGCCCGTCGCGCCCGGCAGCACCTTCACGGTGCCGCGGTACGAATTGTTGCCCTTGCCGGCCGAAATGCCCTTGCTGACGATGTTCGACTTCGTGTTGCGGCCGATGTGGATCATCTTCGTCCCCGTGTCGGCCTGCTGGCGCCCGTTGACCACGGCCACCGAGTAGAACTCGCCGTGCGAGTCGTCGCCCTGCAGGATCACGCTCGGGTACTTCCACGTGATCGCCGACCCGGTCTCGACCTGCGTCCAGCTGATCTTCGAGCGCTTGCCGCGGCACGCGCCGCGCTTCGTCACGAAGTTGTAGACGCCGCCCACGCCTTCCTCGTCGCCCGCGTACCAGTTCTGCACGGTGCTGTACTTGACCGTCGCGTCATCCAGCGCGACGATCTCGACCACCGCCGCGTGCAGCTGATTCTCGTCGCGCTTGGGCGCGGTGCAGCCTTCGAGGTAGCTCACGTACGCGCCCTCGTCGGCGACGATCAGCGTCCGCTCGAACTGCCCGGTGCCGCTCGCGTTGATCCGGAAGTACGTCGACAGCTCCATCGGGCAACGCACGCCCTTGGGGATGTAGACGAACGAACCATCCGAGAACACGGCCGAGTTGAGTGCCGCGTAGAAGTTGTCGCTGTAGGGCACCACAGAGCCGAGATACTTCTTGACCAGCTCCGGGTACTCGCGCACGGCCTCGCCGAACGAGCAGAAGATGATCCCGTGCTTGGCCAGCTCGCCGCGATACGTGGTCGCCACCGACACCGAGTCGAACACCGCGTCGACGGCCACGCCCTCGAGACGCTTCTGCTCGTTGAGCGAGATCCCGAGCTTGGCGTACGTCTCGAGGATCTTCGGATCGACCTCGTCGAGCGACGCCTTCCCGACCTGCTGCTTGGGCGCGGAATAGTAGCTCACCGCCTGATAATCGATGGCCGGGTACTGGACGTTGGGCCAGTGCGGTTCGGTCATCGTCAGCCAGCGGCGGTACGCCTTCAGACGCCAGTCGAGCAACCACTCGGGCTCCTGCTTGCGGGCCGAGATCTCGCGCACGATCGCTTCCGACAGGCCGGCGGGCAGCTGGTCCGTCTCGACGTCCGTGGCGAAGCCGTACTGATACTCGCGATTGACGAGGGTCTCGATGGTCGCGCTCATGTGGCGCTCTCCTGAACAAGCGACTGGAAAGCCGGAGCAGCGGAAGCCGCGCCGGACGCCGGCGGGGTCGCGACGTACTCGCAGACCGCGCAGCCGGCGGGGATGTACTGGGTGCGAACGACAGGCACGCCGAGCAACTCTTCGAGGAGTTCCTGTTCGGCGGCGCAGATTTCCGGGAAACGCGCGACCACATCGCGAACCGCGCAGTGATGCTCGCGAACGGTGACCGAGCCGTTCGCCTCGGGTGCGGCCTCCGACACGATCGCCTCGGCCATGTAGCCCTGCGACGACCGCAGCTCCGCGACGAGCTGCGCACGCTCCTCCAGCGGCAGCTCGGCCAACCGCGAGCCGGCACCGGTGACCAGCGGCGCCCACTGACGACGGATCGCCGTGCGGACACCTTCGGTCCCCGCCGCCTCGCGCAACGTCTCGAGCACGGCTTCGAGCACGGGCGCGTACGCCTGCGGAAACAGCGCCTCGCCGGCTGCGGTGAGCGCATAGGCGTGCACTGGAGCACCAACGCCGCGCACCTCGCGATCGTGCCGTACGAGCGCGTCGGCCTCGAGCGCGTCGAGGTGTCGCCGGAGCGCGTTGGGCGTCACGCCGAACCGCTCGGCCAGCTCGCGCGCGGTCAGCGCGCCCGGCGCCTTCTTCAGCGCGATCAGCAGATCCGCCCGCAGACCGCGAAAGCCACCCAGCGGGGCTGCGTCGGGAGTCGGGAGATATTGCACGACAACAAGTTACGCGCGCAGAGCCGATTCGTCAACGAAAGCGTGTGTGAATCCGAGTGGCCGCAGGATCTGGTCGCGTTCAGCATCCGCATCGTCGCGCCGACACTTCGGGGGCAACCTCCCCGCCCCCACTCGTCATGCTTTCCATCGCGATCATCGCTCTGCTGCTCGTCGGCGCCACCGGGTTCGCGATCGCGAGCATCCGTGCGCTCGGCGGTTCCGCCAGCGCGCACGACATGCCTTCACGGCGCCTGTTCCTCGCCGAGTTCGATGGAATCGCGGTGCCGGCAAACGTGCTCGTCGAAGCATACGAGGCAATCGGTCGGCGCCTCTCGGGACGGGCGCAGCGCGTGACCCGCGGCGCGCGGCTCGCCGACGACCTCGGTCTGACCCCGGCGGATGTCGAGGACATCGCGCTGCTCGTCGCGGCTCGTTGTGAGGGGCGTCTGCCGAACGCCGCCGACCTGAACGTCCTCGATCGCTCGGTCGACACAGTCGACGACCTGATCAGCTTTCTACGCCCCTTCTGCTCGGGGTCGGAGCACGCGCGCGCGCACCTCGCGCTCCTGGCCTGACGAATAGCCAGGCCCGACGGTCGGGACGGCGTGGTAGTTGGCGGCGTAGGGGCGGCCGGCTAGCGTAACCGCCGGAGCGGCGGTCACACGGGCCAACGCTTCAGACACCCGTGGGCTTCACGCCCACGGGGGGTCGTGGTCCTCAGCGCCCTGCCGTGCCCAGAGTTCCGTCCCGTTCGCTGATCGTGCCGCGCGTGGTCGCGGTCCTGGTCGGCCTGCCTCCACTGGTCGCGACCGCGCAGCGTCCGCGCGCTGCGCCGATGCCTCTCGCGGCAACGGTCGCTCCTGACGAACCCGTCGCGCTGGCGGCCGACGCGATGCTTGCCCTCGTGCCCGTGCCGGGAGGAATCGTCGGCCAGCGTCCGTATTCCGTGCGAGAACTCGCGCGCCTTGCCCGCGCGGTCCAGCAGACGGTGGCGGAGCGGGCGCGGCTCGGAACGACGCCGTCCGCGTCCGATGCACGGGCGGGCGCGCTGGCCGCCGAGGTGCTCGCCACGCTCGGCGTCGATACGGGCGCGATCGCCCTCGATCCGCTGCAATCGCTGCGCGTGTCGACTGCGGCCACCAGCGCGCCCATCCGCCGCGTGCCGATCAACGGGCAGCTTGGGGGGATCGACGCGGTCACGCTCCCGCCACTCGATGCGCGCTTTGGCCGCCCCGCGGTCGCGGGCGTCGCCACATCGCTCGAAACGGTCACCTCGCTCGGCGTCGGTCGCTGGCTCGCGGTCGTCGCGCAGCCTCGCCTGTCGTGGACCGCGGCCGCACACGACGCACCCGTCGGCCCAGCCGGGAATCACGTCACCGTCGAGCCGCAACGCCTGTATGCCCGCGCCGTCCTCGGCAATGTCGCGCTCCAGGTCGGAATCGATGAACGCG
Source organism: uncultured Gemmatimonadales bacterium (assembly GCA_963702945.1). GTDB lineage: Bacteria > Gemmatimonadota > Gemmatimonadetes > Gemmatimonadales > Gemmatimonadaceae > BPUI01. The sequence continues at coordinate 1,468,590 of OY969773.1, read as the reverse complement.
TCTGGGGACAGGGACCGCTCGGACCGGGCATGCCAGGCGGTACGCTCATTTCCGCCAACGCCCGACCGCTGCGCGCGCTCTCGCTCGGTGCGGACACCGCGTTCACGCTGCCCTGGCTGTTGCGGTACGCGGGCCGAGTGCGCGCCGAACTCCTCGTCGCCGACCTCGGCGCACGGGATCAGGTCTTTGCGCACTCCAAGCTCGTCGTCTACAAGGTTACGCTGAGCCCGACGCCGAACATCGAACTCGGCACGGGCATGATGGACGAGTTCGGTGGACGTGGCGCCCCGCCGCTGTCGTTCGCGAGCCGCGTGACCGATCTGTTCCCATTCCTGACGTGGCTCAAGAAGGGCGCGGACAAGCAGGAGTCGAACAAGATCGCGCCGCTCGACGTGCGCGTGCGCGTGCCCGCGTTGCGCGGGGCAACCGCGTACTGGGAGCTTTCGCTCGACGATTTCGACGCGCGTCGCATCCGGAGCATGATGTGGGAGGACTCCGGACACTTGTTCGGGCTCTCACTGCCGCGGCTGCGCAATGACGGCTCGCTCGGGCTCGATCTGTTCTTTCAACACACGTCGCTTCGCCTCTACGAGCACGGCCAGTTCGTCTCTGGCGTGCAGTACGGCGAGCAGATCATCGGCTCACCGCTCGGCCCCAACGGTCGATCGCTCACGGGCGCGCTCGCGTGGCGACCGGCGTCGACGCGTACCGTGCGCCTCGTGCTCACCGACGAACGGCGCGACCCGAGCCCCTACTACACGACCTCCGTGACGGGCGACGCGAGTGGCGCGCTCAAGTTCGTCCAGATCGCGCAGAGTCCGGTCGAACGACGCGATCGCGCACAGGTGACGCTGGAGCAAGGGCTGCTCGGCCGCGGATCGTTCGTCACGGCGCGCCTCGGCGCGGACCGTGTGGCCAACGAGAACTTCGCCTCGGGACGGACCCGCGTGCGGCCCTTTGGGGAAGCCAGCGTGCGGGTCGGCTTCTGACCGATCTGAGCGGAGCGGCCGGGCGAGACGCGGTTAGGTTAGTGCGCCCCGCCTCGCGTCCCCGCCGCCATCCGTCGTCCGTGTTCCGGCCCACCGTCTCTCGTTTCCGCACGGCTGCCTGCGGTACGGCGGCGCGCTTCGTCGCCGCTCCGCTGGCCGTTGTTGCGGCGCTCGCTGCGTGCGCCGGGCATCCGCCCGACACCGCGCCGCACCCGACCGCTGCAGCGACGCGTGGGCGCGTCGAAGTCGCGGGCGTGGGCGCGCCGACCATCGCGGCGGGCGCCGTCGCCGTGAGCCCGGAGGATCTGGCGTATCTCCGCGAGCGCGAACTGCTCGTCCCGGTCGCCGGCGTTCGCGTGACGAAGATCGTCGGGACGTTCGACGACGACCGCAGCGGCGGGCGCACGCATCACGCGACCGACATCCTCGCGGCGCGTGGCACGCCCGTCCTCGCCGCCGACGAGGGCCGGGTCTGGAAGATGCGATCCAATGCGTTAGGCGGTATCACCATCTACGCCGTCGACCCGCTCGAGCGCTTCGTCTTCTACTACGCCCACCTCGATCATTACCGTGACGGACTGGTCGAGGGCGCGACGGTGCAGAAGGGCGACACGCTCGGCTACGTGGGGACGACGGGGAACGCACCGCCCGACACGCCGCACCTTCACTTTCAGGTCGCCCGACTCGGCGCCGACAAGCGCTGGTGGGCGGGTACGCCGGTCGATGTGTTGCCGTTCCTGCGTGCCGCCGACGCAATGCGCACCGCGCGGGCCGCATCGGCGGCTCTCACTTTTGCTCGCTGACGGATGCCGATGACCGGAAAGGAGCGCGCCGCCCTGCGCGCCGAAGCCCACCACCTCACGCCGCTCGTGCACGTCGGTCATCAGGGGCTCACGCCGACGCTCTTTCAGTCGCTCGACGATGCGCTGCGCACGCGTGAACTCGTGAAGGTTCAACTCGCGCGAACCGTCGATGTGCCGGTGAAGGACGCGGCGAACGCCCTTGCCACGGCGTCGGCGGCGGAAGTCGTGCAGGTGATCGGGCGCACCGCAACGCTCTACCGTCACAACCCGGACCTCGTGCGCAAGGCCGGCGCGGAGCCACCGTGGCGCGGCTGAGGGGGTGCGGCCCCGCTCAGCCGCGCAGGATCACGGCTTGTAGATGATCGGCAGCTGAACGCGGGCGCGCACCGCGGCGCCATCTTTCTTGCCCGGCACGAACTCCATCTTCTCGACGACGGTGCGCGCCGCGGTCGCGAGCGTGGGGATCGTCGTCGAGACGACCTCGATGCTGTTCGGCTCGACGTGCCCGCTCTTGTCGATCGTGAACTGGATCTGGACCGTGCCACCGCCGTTGGAGCGCCGCACGTCCTCGGGCGTCGAGCGCGCAATCAGCCGCGCTGTCGCGGCCTGCGACACGAGCTTCGGCATGGCCGACAGGTCTTCGGAGCCGTAGACCTCGTTCTGCGCATGAACGAGCGACGGCAGCACCAGCGCTGGTAACGCGAACGCGGCCCCGAGCGCAAGAGCGAGAGGAAGCGAACGGACGGACATGAGAACCTCGCGAAAGAGCGGACGTCACCTGACCGGACACGACGTGCACCCCAGTGGCGCGCGAACATCCGTCCGTGCACATCAGCGTCGGCATCCGATCCCGCCAGGTTGAGTGCTGGTTGTGAGCTAAGTCGCTATGTGACGGCTGGTTATGACATCGTCATGCGACGGCTCGATACCCAAGCGGACTCGACGCACGAAGGGCGAGGCCAGCTGGCCTCGCCCTTCGTGCGTGTCGTGTGGCACGCGGATTGACCCGCGCGGTTCAGTCACCAGCCCCGCGGTTACCAGCCCGGCGAGAGCACGAAGCCGAAGACGTTGGGCTTGTCCGGGCGCTGGAACGCGTGGGCATAGAAGACCTCGGCCACGGCAAAACCGAGCACGTTGATGCGGGTCGAGACGCCGGTGCTCACGAGCGGGATGTTTTTCGTGGCATAGCGCGCCGCGTCGCCGGTCAGGAGCTTGAGCTCGGGGCCCTGCAGGCCCGTCCACGCGACGCCCGCATCGACGAATGGGACGAGGTCGACGGGCAGGATGTTGGTGTTGATGAGCCCGAGCCCCGCCGGCGCGAGGATCGGGATGCGGAACTCTGCGCTTGCGACTGCGATGCGGTTACCGAACAGGCGCGTGATCGCCGGGCACTGGCTGTACGCGGTCGCCGTCTGCGGGCACTCGTTCGCGAAGTTGCTCGAGCTCAGCAGGTCGTAGCCGCGCAGCAGCGTCGGCAGCCCGATGTAGTAGGGCTGCGTTGGGCTGAAGAGCTGGTAGCCGGCGAAGAGGCTGTCGAGGTTCGTGCCAGCATTCGAATTGCCGCCGTACCGGCCGATATGCAGTCCGCGCACGGCAAAGGTCACGGGGCGGAAGTACAGATAGCGACGGTAGTCGGCGGTGATTTGCGTGAAGTGCAGATCGCCGAAGCTCGGGGCGACCTCGAGGCGGTAGCGACCACCGGCGACAGGTGAGGTGAGCCCGAACACCGAGTAGTCGCCGACGAACCCCGCACTGAGCTGAATGAAGTTGTAGGCAGGCGAGAGCCCCGTCGCACGCTCGTTGGACTGCCCGATCGCGACCGAGCCGGTCGGGTCGAACTGCGTGATGTAGTTGCGCGCGCTGACCGTCTGCCGCGTCACACCGCCGGTGAACTCGAAGCGCTGCTCCGCGTTCAGCGGGTACTGCGTCAGCCCGTAGACGAAGTCCTGCGTGATACGGCCGATCAGCTGGTTGTAGTTCAGGTTCCCCGACGCGTCCTGCGTCAGATACGCCGTCCCGAAGGGGATCGGTACGTGGCCGATGCCGCCGCCGTAGTTCCAGCGGTACTTGGTGTTGATGTACTGCACCTGACCGCCGATGTCAGCGAGCTGGCCCTGCGCTTGGACCACCGCGGCGACGTTCTGATTGCCGAGCTGGTCGCTGAAGAACGCGGCCACTCCGCCGCTCACGCCGGTGCCGAAGTAGCTGTTGTAGCCGACACCGACCGTTGGGGGCGCGATGTAGTCGAGCGTGATCTTCGGAACGAGCTTGGTCGTCGTGAACGTCGTGTCCGAACGGGGGAGCCCGCCGCGCGAGTCGGCGAGGTAACCCTCGATCGTGCTGGAGCGGCCGGGTGTGGCGGGCGGGAGGACGCCACCTGCGCCCGCCGCCGTTGCCGCGGCGACGCCCGCCGCCGTCGTGTCGCTCGCGGCGGCGCTGATCGCGTTGTTGGGCGCCGTCGCGGCCGTGCTGGCCGTCACGAGCGCGTTGGTCGTGCCGCCGGTCGCGCTACCGCTGGCGGCCACGGCCGGCGCAGCGTTCGTCGCGTTCACCGGCGTGCCCTGCGCCTCGCTCGCCTCGAGCCGGACGATGTCGTAGCCGCCGCGGTCGAAGACCGAGAAGAGCACGCGCCCCGTCTGGCGCGCGACCGAGATCGCGGGCGAGAGGTTGGTGATGCCGGCGACGCCGGTCGCGCTCCGGGTCAGGCGATAGCGCTGCCCGCTCGCCACGTCCTGCCGATAGAGGTCCGAGAAGCCGTCCGGGTCGGCCACGTAGTACAGCGAGGCGCCGTCCGGCGAGAACTGCGGATTGATGTGCCGTGCGCCGGGGAAGCCGTCGAGCACGCGCAGCTGGCGCGTCGTCAGATCGAAGAGGCCGATGCGCGTGGGCGCGAACGTCATCCGATCGAAGTCCGTGCCCGGGCCCTGGTCGGTGACGAAGGCGAGGCTCCGGCCATCGGGGCTCCACGCGGGCTGGAGCTGCGCGTAGCGGTCGTTGGTCAGCCGCGTCACCTGGTCGGACGCGAGGTCGTACGTGTACAGGTCCGAGATGCCGCCCACCTGGCCAACGAACGCGATGGTGCGGCCGTCGGGGCTCCACGACGGGTCGAGCGCCGCGCCGATTCCGGGGGTCTTGAGCGTGCGCTCGGTGCGCCGACGTGCGACGTCGTAGACCTGGATGACCTGGTTGCCCTCGCGATAGACGACGTAGGCGAACTTGCTGCCGTCGGGGCTCCAGGTGCCGGCCGAGTTGACGAACGAGAGCGCGTCGAAGTGGCGCGGCGAGTTCAGCGAGCCGAGCTGCGCCGTGATCTTTCCGGTCGCGGCGTCGGCGAGGTAGATCTCGATGCTGAACAGGCCACGGCTGGAGTAGAACGCCACCGTGCGCCCGTCGGGGCTCACGGTCGGGCCGATGTTGTACTCGCCGCCGCGCTTGGTGCGCTGGAAGATCACCGGCTTGGCCGTGCCATCGGGTGGGGTGCGGCCGGCCATGAGCGGCAGGTACGCGCCCGTGATCGACGCTTTCCAGTCCTTCGACAGCTGATCGGTCGAGACGTCGAGCGTGCGGCGAATCGCGCCCTCGAAGCCGTACCGGAGCGCCGCGCGGTAGACGTCGACCACCGCCTGATCGCCGTACCGGCCGCCGACATACGCCCAGAGCGCCTGCCCGTAGCGATACGGGAAGTAGCGCGGGTCGTTGGTCAGCTGCTTGATGGTCGGGACGTCGTTGCGGCGCGCGGCGTCGCGCAACCACATCGCGGTGTTCACGTCGGAGCGGCCGAGCGACAGGTACTCCGCCATCCCTTCGATCAACCAGAGCGGAAGGGTGTTGAGCCCCTGCTGTGCGCCGGGCGTGGCGTTGGCGATGTCGTACTGGAAGACGTGCACGAGCTCGTGGCCGAGCACGTGGTTGTTGTCGGCGTACACGCCCGTGAAGGGCATGATGACGCGCTGACGGAAGCTCTCGGTGACACCGCCCGTGCCTTCGCTCTCGATGTCGGTGATGTTGTTCTGCTGAAAGTCCGACTGGTCCGAGAAGAAGACGATGGTCTTCCGCTGAAACGTGTGCCGCATGAACGGGCTCAGGCGCGCGTACCAGCGCTCGGCCATGCGTCCGCCATCTTCGGCGGCCGCCTGCTCATACGGGTAGTAGAGCACGTCGAAGTGCGGGGTCTTGATCGTGCGGAAGTTGAAGGTCTGATAGTTGACCTTGTTCCGACCGAAATACTGCGCGCTAACCGGGCGGCTGACCCCGGCGAGCGCGGTGATGGTGGGCACAACGAGGGCGGCCGTGCGCGCGAGGCGCCGCAGAACCGAGGCGAGGGCTGCTGGGCGGTACATCGATCAGATCCCCATGCAGGGGTGACACGAACGGCCGCGTCCGGTCGGGAGCCGGGGCGGCGGATCGTTGGGTCGGCAACGCGCGATAACCGGCGCGATACCGCTGGCTGGGCAACTGCCATACCACATGCGCGTCAGACCTGCAGGCGAACGTGACGCACGTGGGGCAGTTCCCTACCCATGAGAACACCCGGAACCGCGCTTTCCCTCACGCTCGGTGATCTGCCGCCTCAGACGCGAGCGAAACCAGGTTGGCACACCGATGCTGCTCGGGTTGTTGGTCTCGAACCTGCCCCGGTAGCTTGTGCGGCGAGAGCGGTCCCCGCCAGGTGCGGGAGCCGCCGACGTTGCCTTCAGACGTTGCCTTCACCGTCCGCGAGCCCACGCCCATGCCGTACGTCATCACCGAAGCCTGCATCAACGTCAAGGACAAGTCCTGCGTCGACGTGTGCCCCGTCGACTGCATCTACGAGGGCGGCGATCAGCTGTTCATCCACCCCGACGAGTGCATCGACTGTGGTGCGTGCGAGCCGGAGTGCCCCGTCACGGCCATCTTCCCTGAAGAGGATGTGCCGACCACCATGGCCGCGTTCGTGACGAAGAACCGCGACGTGTTCAAGAGCCCGACCCCGCCGGGCCGGCCGACGCGCTGATCGTCCTGGGGTCATCCCAGGATCGACGGTGGACCCCTGTGCGCGCAGGGGTCCACGCGTGGTGGGGCGACGCTCCCTAGCGGCCCACGACCCAGTACTTCACGCCGAAGGCGGCGGCGAGCCCGACGTACTGGAGCAGCGTCGAGACCTCGCTGCGTAGCGCCTCGCCCCATGCGTGCGGCCCCGACTCGGGTACACGCGGCGGGCGCGGGAACCAGCGCGGCGTGCGCGCCTTGTAGGCCAGATACTCGCCGCCGAAGATCGACTCGAGCACGCCCTCCTCGTAGCGCACGATGAGCGAGTACTCCACGGCAAAGAGCACCGCGGCCACCGGGATGAACCAGAGTACGCCGCTCGCGACGACGGCGCCGATCCAGGCGAAGAAGTTGCCGACGTAGAGCGGGTTCCGCATCCAGGTAAAAATCCCGTACGTCACAAGGCGCTGCACCGTTCGCGAGCGGCGCCGTGTGACCGTGCCGGCCGCCGCGACACCGGCCAGCCGGAACGCCTCACCAAAGACGACGAGCAGGGCGCCCGTGACCCACGCCGTCACGTGCTGGCCAGCCTGGAGCTGCGACGGGGCGAGCAGCGGCACCGCGACGAATGGCACCGGCAGCCAGCCGCGGTTGCGAAAGAGGACGGCGCCAAGCGCGGCGGCGCGCGTCTGCTCGGCGTCGGAGACCGGCGGCGCGGCGTCGGCCGTCGCGGAGGAGGAGGGCGGGACGGTGGTCACGGTGGCAAGTTAGCCGTTCCGGCGCGCCCACGCGGCGCGACGAACGCATCGTCCAGCGCGTCGTCCCACGCGGGGAAGAGCGTACGCCACCCATCGGGCACCGGCGTCGGCTCGCCGGCGCGGGTGAGACACACGAACGTGAGCGTGGCTGCCGCGTGCAGGCGGCCCGTCTGGGCGTGCCGCACGCTCTGACGAATCGCGTAGCTCGTCCGCCCGACGCGGTGTAGCCCGGAGCGGATGACGAGGTCGTCGCCGGGCACACTCTGCCAGTCGTACGAAATGTCGACGTGGCGTACCACGGTCCAGATCGGACCGTGCGTCAGATCGTGTAACGCGACCGCGGGCTCGAGCAGCGCCCAACGCGCGTGCTCGAGCAGGGTGATCATCGTCGCGTGATTGACGTGGCCGAAGACGTCGCAGTCGGTCGGATAAACGTGGTGCGTGATCTCGTGCGGCATGGCGAGTCGGGCTGGGCGTCAACCCAGTCGTGCGCCGGTCAGGCCAAGTTTCCGCGCTTCATGCCCGTCGTCGTTGCCGGCATTCGGACTCCCGTCGTCCTCCTCGTCGTCCTCCACCCCCATCGCGTCGCCGATGGTGTCGCGCACCCAGAGGAGCTTGATCGGCACGAGTACGGCCGCCGTGAGTGGCACCGCGACCATGAGGCCGAGGAAGCCGAAGACGAGCGTCATCAGCGCCTGCGAGACGAGCGTGAGCGCGGGGGGCAGATCCATCGCACCGCGCATGAGGAACGGGATGAGGAAGTTGTTCTCCAGAAACTGGATCGCCCAGAACGCGATCAGCACGTAGAGCGCCTTCTCGGGCGAGTCGACGAAGCCCATCGCAAGCGCCGGAACGGCCGAGAGGATGGGACCGACGGTCGGGATGAACTCGAGCAGGCCGGCGATGAACCCGAGCGCGAAGGCCGCCTTCACGTGCAGCAGCAGCATCGCGATCGTCGTCGTCGCGCCGATGACGCCCATCGCGATGATCTGCGTGACGAGCCACTTGCGCAGCACCGCTGAGATCTGCGTCAACACCTCACCCGCTTGATTGCGTGCGCGGTGCGGAAACAGGTGCATCAGTCCATCGTGGTACGTGTCGGGCTCGGCGCCGACGTACACGGCGAGGAAGATGATCAGCAGCAGCCCGCTGACGACCGTTGCCGTCGACGACAGGAACGGAAAGAGGTACTTGGTCGCGCTCGCGAGCTGACCGCTGAGCCGGTCCTTGAGGCTCTGCGACGCGGATGGCGCGCCTTCGGCGTGCGTGGCCTGCTGCGCGGTGGCTTGCGGTGGCGCCTGCGTCGCTCCCGTCTGGGCCGGTCTCGCTGCCGTTCCCGCTCGTCCGGTCGACGTGGTGGGCTGGGGCGTCCGGCCCTCGGACTCTGCCGTCGCAGCCTCGCTGCCCGGCGGTGCGGCCTGGCTCCGCAGAATCGTACTGATGATCCCTGACTGGTGTGTACTGACGTACGTGTCGAGCTTGTCGAGCGCGGCGGGCAGCTGTTGGCGCAGCACACCCAACTGGTCGGTCAGCGTCGGTGCGATGAACGCGCCCACACCGCCGATCCCCCCGAGCGCCGCGAGCACGACGAGGGCAGAGGCGACACCACGGCGAATCTTGAAGCGTTCGAGCTTGTCGACGATGGCGGCAACGGCGAGTCCGAAGAGCACGCCGAGGAAGACGACGAAGACGAGCGAGTTGGCGAACCAGAGCAGTTGGCCGAGGACATAGATCGCGAAGACGATCGTGGTCGCGCGGGCGACGTCGCGGCTGCGCCAGCCGTGGGCACGGTCGCGGCGTTCGCGTACGCCGAGGGGCGGGCCGGCGAGCGGGCGGACCGCGGCGGGTCCAGCGTGTGGCACATCGGCGTTGCGTCGCGCGAGATCGGGCGCAACGGCAGCGTCGGGACTGACGGAGGAAGACATGTAGCAGGGCCGTGGCAAGCGAGGTGCCGAACCCAGGCTGCGGCCGTGTGGCGAACGTCGCGCGTCGTGGGGGATTGACTTTGAGGCGGCGGCGTGTGGCCTTGCGAGCGTGACCCGACCAACCTTCGCGTACCTCGACGCGCCCGACGCCACGGCGCACTTCCTCGCCGGCCTGACCGCCGGCCCCGCGGCGTCCGGCCGCCAGCCCACGCGCGACCTCGCGCTCGACACCGAGGCGGCGAGCTTTCACCGCTTCACCGATCGGGTCTACCTGCTGCAGCTCACCGCGCGCCTCGCCGACCCGGCATACGCCCGGCGACCGCGAGGTGAGCGCGGTGATCGATCCGCTCAATGCGGGCCCACTCCCCGCGCTCGGCGCACTCGTCGAAGACCGCAGCGTGCAGAAGGTCTTTCATGATGCCGACTACGATTTGCGCCTGCTGCGCCAGGACTACGGCTGGCAGGTCGCCAACGTGTTCGATACGCGGATCGCGGCGCAGCTCCTCGGTCTACGCGCCTTCGGGTTGGCGGCGCTGCTGGAGCAGGAGTTCGGGGTGAAGCTCGACAAGAAGCATCAGCGCGCCGACTGGTCGATGCGCCCGCTCACTCCCGACATGCTCGACTACGCCGCGCACGACACGTTCTGGCTACTCGGCCTGCGCGACCGGATGCGCGACCGGCTCGAGCGCCTTGGCCGAATGTCGTGGGCGGCCGAGGAGTTTGCGCGACTGGAGCAGGTACGCTGGGCGCCCGAGGACGCGGGTGAGGCGTTTCTGCGCGTGAAGGGCGCACGCGACCTCTCGCGTCGCGAACTGGCGATCCTTCGTGAACTCGTGCAGTGGCGCGATGGCGTGGCGCGCGAGCTCGACCGCGCGACCTTCCGCGTCGCGGCCAACGACGTGCTGCTCGAGGTGGCGCGCCAGGCGCCCCGCACGCGGGAGGCGTTAGGCGCGATTCGGGGCGTCCCGCGCGGCTCGCTCGACGCGCGGGTGGGCGAGATGATCGACGCGGTCCGTCGCGGGCTGGACGTGCCGGAAGCCGAGCTCCCGCGCTTTCCGCGCTCGCCACGTTGGGACCGCGATCCCGACTTCGATGCGCGGGTTGGCCGGCTGCGGCTCGTGCGCGACGCGGCGGCCGAGCGGCTGTCGCTCGACCCGGGGGTGCTCTGCTCGCGCGAACGGCTGGAGATCATCGCGCGCCGCCAGCCGACGACGCTCGACGAGTTGGCCGAGGTGCCGGATCTGCGCCGGTGGCAGATCAGCGAGCTTGGTGAGGCGCTCCTCGCTGCGTTGCGCGTCGGCGCGTCGGCTTCGACCACCACGTCCGCTGATGGCGGCGAGGATCGGTCGAGCACCGATCGCTCGCCGTATCGCGATCGCTGAGACAGGGCGTTGTACGCCGCAGCGGTTGCGCTACGCCCGCACTGTGGTAATCCTGCCACAGCCCGGGCGAGTGTGGCGCGGCGGCCGCGGTCGGCGAATCCAGGGTTCCACCCCTAAGTGACTGACTGGTAACGATTTGTCGAGTCGTTACGAGTGTTGGGGCGGCGTGGCGATGCACCGGGGACCGAGGTACGCCGCGTGCACCGGTGGCCGGCACCCCCCGAACTTCCGGAGCTTCTGATGGCCAGCGTTCTTCCGTTCGATCCCGCGTTCCGCCGTCGTACGCCTGCCGCGGCTCGCCAGGCCGTGATCGCCCTGTCGGCGCGTCCGACGCCGCTCCCGCGCCGTGCGATGCGGGCCGTCGGCTCCGCCGCGCTGGGCTCGACGCCGGTGATCGCGGAACCGGCGCTCGCGCGCCGGTTCTTCACGGCGGCGCTCCTGGTCGCGCTGGTCGACCTGTTGGCGAAAGCGCTCGCGGTCGCGGTGCTCCCGCTGGACCGGCTGATCGGCCGTGGACCGGTCGCGCTCCTGCTCGCCTACAACACGGGGATGGCCGGCGGAATGTCGCTCGGGGACCACACGCGAGCGATCAACCTCGTCTCGACCGGAGTCGTCGTCGGGCTGCTGGTGTTGCTCGTTCCGTCACTCGCGCAGGTCGACCGGCGATCGACGGCGAAGCTGGCGCTCGTCGTCGGGGGAGGACTCGGAAACCTGGCCAGTCTCGCGACGTCGTCGAAGGGGGTCGTCGACTTCATCGCACTGCGAGTGGGCGACCGCGCGATGATCGTGAACGTGGCGGATCTGGCGATGTGGGCGGGGCTGGCGCTGCTCGCCGGGACGGGGTTGGAGCTGGTGAAGCGGATCCGGGCGGGACGGGGCGGCGTGCCCGTGTCGTTGGGGTCGCTTCGGGGGACGCGTGCGGGAACCGCGCGCTAGGGGGTCAGGGGGTAGCGCTTCGCCCTCTGACTCGCCGTCGCGTCCAACCCGACCACCCGTGCCGCTAAAACCCCAGGTACGCCCTGACCCGCGGCTCGATCCGATCCGGCGTCCAGGGCGGCGTCCAGACGAGATTCATCTCCACATCCCCCACGCCGGGGAGCGACCGTAACTGATCCTCGGCGTCCTTCATGATGTCCGGCCCGGACGGGCAGCCGGGTGACGTCAGACTCATGTCGACGCGGACCAGATCGCCGACCACGTCGATCTCGTACACGAGACCGAGGTCGACGATGTTGAGGTTGAGGTCGGGATCCTTGACTCGCCGGAGCGCCAGGCGCGCCTGATCGCGACTCACCGCGGGCGATGCGTCGAGGTCCAGCGGCGGGGCGGGCGGCGCGCCGCTGTCGGGGGTTGGCTCGAAAGTCGACATACGTGGCTTACCCGCGGTGCTTCGACGAGTGCCCGTGCGCGCTGCTCTTGCTCGGGTGCGCACTCGAATGCGAGCTGGCGTGCTTGCCCGACCTGCCCTCCGAGGCGTGGTGCTTGGCGCTCCCCGACTCGTGATGGCTCTTCGCGCCGTGCTTGCTGGCTTTGCCATGCTTGCTGGAACTGGCGTGCTTGTGCGACCGCGCGCTCACATGCCGACTGCTGCTGCGCGCGCGCTCCGGGGCACGGTTCCAGTCGGTTTCGTCGTCGGCGCGGAAGCTCGTCGGCATGTCGCGCACGCCGCGCGGGTCGTCGAGCACGGCCAGCTCCGCCGCGTCCGCGAGATCTGCGCGCACGTCGGCGATGACCTTGGCGGGGCGGCGCGCGCGCGCTTCGTGCACGCGATTCGTGAGCAGCACGACGAACATGTTGCGCTCAGGATCCATCCAGAGCGACGTGCCCGTGAATCCCGTGTGGCCGAACGCGTTCTCGCCCATCATCGAGCCACAGCTGCCGCTGTTGTTGCACGTATCCCAACCGAGCGCGCGCGTGCCCGCCGCACGGTGCGTGAAGAGCCGCACCGTGCTGTCGGCGAAGATCCGCACACCGGCGTACTGGCCGCCGTTGAGCAGCGTCTGCGCGAAGATCGAGAGATCGGCGGCCGAGCTGAAGAGGCCGGCGTGCCCCGCGATGCCGCCTAACGCGTACGCATTCTCGTCGTGCACCTCGCCGCGCAGCGGGTAGCCGCGCGGCGGCGAGACCTCGGTCGGGGCAATGCGGTTGCGGAGTGGAGCGGGCGGCCGGAAGTACGTGTCGTTCATGCCTAACGGCCCGTAGACACGCTGCGCGAGGAACGCGTCCAGCCGCTCGCCGCTCACCGTTTCGACGATGAAGCCGAGCACGTCGGCGCCGAGGTCGGAGTACTCGAAGCAGTCGCCGGGACGACAGTAGATCGGGGTCTCGATGACCGCGCGGCGCGCCTCGGCCGGCGACGACGTGAGGCGCCACAGGTCGCGTCCCGCGGGCAGGCCGGAGCGGTGCTCGAGCAGGTGCCGCACCGTGACGCGATCCTTGAGACCGCCCGAGAACGCGGGCAGATAGTGGTTCACCGGCGCGTCGAGATCGATCTTGCCCTCATCGTACAGGACCATGATCGCGGCCGTCGTGCCCACCACTTTCGTGAGGGAGGCGAGATCGTAGATCGAGTGCTCGTCGGCGGCCGGGCTGTCGGCCGTCCACCCGAGGTGGCCGTAGCCGCGCTTGACCACCGAGTAGCCGCCACGCCCGACGACGACGGCAGCGCCCGGATAGCCACCCGCCGCGATCCCACTCAACACGACGCGGTCGACCGACGCGAGGCGCTCGGCCGACATGCCGACCGCCGTCGCGCTCTTGAGCGGCAGGCCGTCGGAGAAGGTGGTCGCGCGGAGTGCCTCGACCGCCCGGCTGGCGAGCGTGCTGTTGGCGAGCGTACCGGACGCGCCGAGCACCGCAAGCGCGGCGGCGGTGACGAATGGCCTGAACGACACCGGGAACTCCTCTACAACAGACGACGGCCGGCCAGCACAGTGTGCGCGTGGCCGGGAATACGAACGGAACGAAGGCGGTAGATCTTGCGAGCGACGGGGGGCTGCGTCAAGTCGCGACCAACGCGACCCCCGCAAACGGCGGCAGCGGTTCAGCTGCCCCAGGTCGTCGTAGCCGACGTTGCGTGTGCTGTGGGATGATACCCACTCGCGTCGTCGCCGTTCTCGGGCGGTGGGCGCTTGCGCAGCTTGCGCTGCTCGGGCACGAGCGACTTGTGGATCGCGAGCGCGGCGACGGCGCCATCGGCCGCTGCCGCGATCCCGAGCTGCGGACCAGGAATCAGATCGCCCGCGGCAAACACGTTGTACACGGACGTGTGGTACGCGCGGTCGACGATGACGTGTCCGTCCTCGTCACGCTCGCAGCCGAGCTGCGCCGCGAGGTCGTCGGCCGGATACTGGCCGATCGCGTAGAACACTTTCTCGACACCGAGCGCCTGCCCATCCACGAAATGCAGGGAACGGAGCGTGTGGTCGCGGAAGTTCAATTCGCGGATCTCGGTGGTGATGACCGGGATGTCATTGTCCGCGAGCTTGCCCGCGAGCTCCTCGTCCATCTCGGGAGCGTGGCCCGCCGTGCACACGGTGATGTCCTGCGTCCACGTCGTGAGGTTGAGCGCCATCCCGACCGCCTTCCGTCCCCAGCCCAGCACGACGGTCTTCTTTCCCCGTGCGTCGTAGCCGTCGCAGTCGGGGCAGACGTGGGCCTTGTCGCCATAGATCTGCTCGAGCCCGGGCACGTGCGGCCACACGTCGCGTAATCCAATGGCGAGCAGCAGCCGGTGCGCGACGATCGGTGTCGTCTCGGCGCGGAGCGCGTTGTCGTCCGGTGCGCGCTCATGGCTCGGGCCGTGGCCGTCACGTTCGGCCTTGGTCTCCGCGATCGGGTCATACTCGATCAGGAAGCGGTCGCGCGCTTCGCAGCGGGCCTGGACGACAAAGCCGTTGATCAACTCGACGCCATAGCGACGAGCCTCGTCGCGGCCGGCCTTCCGCAGCTCCGCGGGGCGAATCCCCGGGACGCCCAGGTAACCGTTGACGCCGCGCGTCTCCCAATTGCGCGGGTCGCCGGAGTCGATCACGGCCACGCGGTGGAGGTAACGGCCGAGCCAGATTGCCGCGGACAGCCCGGCTGGGCCGCCGCCGACGATCACTACATCGTAGGGTTCCGTCATAATGACGCCTATAGGGGCAGGCGTCATGCCAGCCGGGCCTGATTAGAGGTGACCGGCGGGCAGCGAGTACACGAGGCGCGCCGTGGCCTGGTCGGCGTTCGAGAGCCCACGAACGCGCACCCGGGCCGCCATCACGCTCGTCGAGTCGAGGGTGTGATCGAGGCCGAGCAGGTGCCCGATCTCGTGCAGCGCGATCGCGTGCACCTGATCATCGTCCAACGGCGCGCCGTCGGTGTGGTGCAGCGCCAGCGTGATGTTGGCGTTGGTCATCCACCAGTGTTCGTCATGCGACCAAATGGTCTGCCCCGAGATCGGCTTTTGAAAGCGGTCGGTCCACGCGACGTGTACGTCGGCCAACCCCGAATCCTGGACGAAGCGAAAGCGAAGGGGGACGCCGGTGCGCGTCCACTGGTCGAAGGCACTCGCAACCTGCGCGAGGTACGTCGGGCGCCAATCGGTGAGGTCGCGGCCGTTACTGATCCAGACGGTGAGTGGCCGATCGATCCGCTCGGGCCAGCGGACGATCGACGAGTCACGTGCCGGCGCCTGCAGCAGCTCGCCGATGTAGGTGCCGGCCGCGCCGAGCAGCACACGCTGGCGGGCGTTCATGCCTACCGGCGTCGGGAGCGCGGTCGCGCGCGCCGCACCGAGTGTGGCTGCGAGATCGCCCGTCCGGTCGTTCAGCATCGGTACACGTCGGGGCAGCGCCGGCGCGAGATCCGTGGCCACGGTCCCCGCCGAGACGCGTCCACTCGAAGCGCCGTGCGCACCAGCCGCTCGACCGATCATCGGTACGGCGACCAACGTGGCAATGGCGGCAATCGCCGCGCGGGCGGCGCGGGACGAGAGCACAGGGGACGAGCGGACCGGGCGCTGCTGCATCGAGGGACCCACGTACGCGGAGAGGGGGTCGTGCCGGAGAGATCACGGCAGTTCGACGCGCGTGGGCACAGGGCCTGGCGAGCTCGATCAGCCGTCCGTCGTCGGGAGTGTCGGCGCCTGAAGGAAGAACTGCACCGCGGCGAAGAACTCCGCGGGGGCCTCCCAGAAGGGCATGTGCCCAGCGCCTGGTATGAGCGTGATCGAGGCTGAAGGAAGGAGGCGTGCGGTCGCGTGGGCGATCGCCGGGTCGAGCACGTCGCCGTCGCCATGCACGATCAGCACCGGCGCGCGTACGCCGGAGATGACGTCTGACCAACGGTAAAGTTCACGGCGCAACCGAGCCGCTACGGTGACACCTGTCACGCTCACGTCGTTAGGAGGCGTGAAGCGGGGCGCCAACGTCTGGTCGACGAACCATGCGGGCGAGAACGCGCGGGCGTAGCGCGCGTGATACGTGACATCTGGTTCACAAAGACGCGCGGTGTCGAACGTGGCGAGCTCGTCGTACGCGGCCGGGTTCGTCAGGAGCAAACGCTCGAGTGCACGCGCGTGGAGCCCGGGGAGCCAGTCACCCGTCGTGCCGACGGCGTCGACGAGGATGAGGCGGCGGACGCCCGCGTCGGGCTCGGCTGCCGCGCGCATGGCGATGCCGCCGCCCCAGGAATGGCCGAGGACGTCCCATGTGGGAATGCCTAACGCGATGCGTAGCGCGGGCACATCGAGCGCGTCGTGCTCGATCCGGGCGGCGCGAATGCCGGGCGGTGCCGCGCTCTCACCGCGGCCGCGCTGATCGTACAGGACGAGCTGCCGGCCAGCGGCGAGCGGGGAGAGCGTCGGCCAGAGTGCGCGGTGACTGAAGATCAGGCCGCCGTTGATGCAGCAGAGCGGGACCGCGCCGGGGACGGCGGGTGTGGTCCACACGGCAAAGTCGAGCCCCCGCGCCCGCACCGTGTGACGGGTGAGGCGCGGAGGGCGGGGTTGGGCGGCGCGGAAGGCCGCGTAGCGGTGATAGTTGGTCAGCGGTCGCTCAGTTCCGCCCAACCTCAGCCGACGAAGCGGCTGCCGTGCCGGCCTCGTCCCCCGTCAGGCGCTCGACTGCGTCCGCGGGCTCGGCGGGGGTGTGCGACTGGTCGAGCACGGCGTCGGGGACGACGTACTCGGCCGATTCGCGAAGAGTGGCCGCGATGGCGCGGCGCGTGTCGTCGACGCGCTCGGCGCGGCCAGCGAGCAGGAGGCGTTGGGCGCGGAAGCGCTGGCCGCTCTCGACGCAGAAGAGATCACAGAGGGCGAGCTCGTGCGCGCACGCGCCAACGCCGCGTTCATCGATGAGCTTCTGCGTGCGTGCGATGGTGGCTGCGCGCGCGTAGAGCTCGATCGCCATGTTGGCCAGCCGCTCGGTGACGAACTGCCGCTCGACGAGCTTCTTGCGGTGCTGGACAATGGCCGCCTCGGTCGCGGCCTTCAGCTCCGCGACGTGCTTCTCGAAGTACCGCTTGTGCGGGAGCAGGCGCTCGTGCAGCCGGACGGCAACGCCGTCGGCGAGCGGGGCCGCGCCTAGCGATCCGGCAGCCGATCGCACCCGGGCCGTGACGCGCTCGGTGGCGTAGCCGGCGACGACGTTGAACTCGTGGATCGGGTTCTTGAGCGCGCGCCCGACGACTTCGAGGCGGCTCGCGGGTTCCTGCACGCCATTGAGCGCGACGAAGAGCCGCAGCACGTCGTTGGCGCCTTCGAAGATGCGGTTGATGCGCGCATCGCGGAGCATGCGCTCGTACGGATACGGCTTCACATAGCCGCGCCCGCCGGCGACCTGCACCATGTCGTCGGTCGCGCGCCAGACGAGTTCGGACGAGAACACCTTGGCCGCGGCCGCTTCGAGCGACGCATCGACATCGGGGTTGTCGAGGGCGGCCGAGAGATGGCCGACGATGGCATCACAGGCGTAGGCGTCGGCGGCGTTCGACGACAGCTTGCGCTGCGTGATCTCGAAGGCGGCGAGCGGCGCGCCGAACTGCACGCGCTGCTCCGCGTAGCGGGCCATCTCGCCGACGACCCACTTGGTGCTCTGCGCACAGCCGGCGGCGAGCGCGAGGCGCCCACCGTTGAGCACGTTGACGGCAACGGAGAACCCCTTGCCGACCGTGCCTAGCACGTGGTCATCGGGCACGCGGAGACCATCGAAGGCGAGTTCGGCCTGCGTGGAGCCACGGATTCCCATCTTGCGCACCGTGCCGACGACGCGGAAGCCGGGCATGTCGGGGCGCACGATGAACGCGGTCGGTTTCTGCGTGGGCTTCCCATCCTTGCCGATGACCGGGGTCTGGGCGAAGACGGTGATCACACCCGCGCGGTGCGCGAGGCCGATCCAGTGCTTGCGGCCGTGGATACGCCACGCGCCGCCCTCGGGGTCGCGTTCGGCGCGCGTGACGATGTGCTGCGCGTCGGAGCCAGTCTCGGGCTCGGTGAGGGCGTAGGCGGCGAGCGTCTCGCCACGGGCGAGCATGGGGAGGTAGCGCGCTTTCTGCTCCTCGGTCCCAAAGAGGACGAGTGGCTTGCAGCCGAGCCCCGCGTGCACGCCGATGAGCACCCCAAGCGAGGCGTCCATGGCCGCGACGGCGCCGAAGATTCGCGCGTAGCCGGTGTTGGACAGGCCGACGCCGCCGTACTCGCGCGGCACGGTGATGCCGAGCAGGCCCGCCTCGGCGAACCCGCGGATCGTCTCCTCGGGGATCGTCTCTTCCTCATCGAAGCGGGCCGAGTCGATGAGGCCGCTCGCCTTCATCGCATCGAGCGCGTTCAGCAGGCGGCGGACGACGCGCGCCTCATCGGGGCGCTGCCGCTCGAGTGAATCGGGGAAGGGAAAGAGGAGTGCGTCGTCGATGCGACCCGAGAACAGGCCGCGCAGGAACGACGGCTTCGGAGTGCGAGTGTCAGGCATGCGCGAGTCGGACATGAGTTCGTGGACCGTCGTCGTACTACCCGCCAAACGGCGCGTGGCGCCACCGGGTTGCCGATGGCGCCACGCGAACGGGGTGACCGATGCCGTGTGCCGGCTACTGCACGGTCACGGCCAGCGTGCTCTTGCGGCCCTGCGATTTGCCGGTCGCGTCGAGGGCCTGCACGGTGATCGTGGACGTGCCGGTGGCGACGGCCGTGATCGGCGCCGAGCCGCTGCTCGTCGCGGGAACCGTAGCCACACCCGGATTGCTCGACGTGAGCGAGAACGTGCGGTTGGAGAGCAGGTTCCGCAGCACGTCGATCGCATAGAGGTTGAGCGGCGTCGTCGTCCCAGGCGCCACCGATAGCGTCGTGATGTCGGTGAACGAGGCGTTGAGGAGACGCGTGCTGTCCGCCGGCGCGAGCACCGCGACGGTGACGTCGTACGTCCGGGTGCCGCTCGTCGGGAACCCGGGGACGACGTCGACGGTAGCGCGGATGGTCGTCGTGAACGAACTCGCGGCGATCCCGGTCGCCAATCCGGTCTGGCTGTCGATGCTGAGCAGCGTACCCGGGCTCGGCGTGCTCCACACGACGGGGCGGGTGACCACGTTCAGCAGGCTGTCGGTGATCGTCGTCGAGAACTGCAGCGTCTGGCCGACGTAGAGAGTCGGCGTGTTGTTGTTCGTGTTGTTCGGCGTCACGCGCACATCCACGACGGGCGCCAGGGTGACGGTCGCGCGCACCGAATCGACGGCGGGATCGACGCCGGGGCCGTTGTCGACCGACGCCACGATCCACGCGCTGCCCGCCGAAACCGGCGTCACGACGCCCGCATTCGTGATGGTCAGGATCCCAGGCGTCCGCGACGTCCAGGTGATCGCGCGATTACCGAGCTGGTTGCCGAGCGTATCGATGATCGAGATGCCGAGCCCGCTGATGGCACCGACCCGGAAGATCGGAAGGCGCGGGTTGATGATCGCCTGACGCGCGAGCACCGGGCGCACCGTGATCATGGCGCTGTCGCGCTTGCCGTTGCTCTCACCGATGATGTACGTGGTCCCGTTCGCGACGCCGATGACGAGGCCGCTCGTCGCGTTGACCTGTGCGACGCCGGGGTTGCGCGACGTGAAGGTGACCGCGTAGCGCGAGCTCGTGAGCGCGTCGCTGCCGTCGAACGCGGCCCCGAAGGCCGCGGCTGTCTGGTTGATGCTGATCGTGCTCGGCGAGACCGAGACGGTCACCTTCGAGACGTTACGTACGCCGGTCAGGAACGTGCAGCCGCTCGCGGCCAGCGCGGCGAAAGCAGCGAACAGGAGCGTGCCGGTCGTGCGGAGGAGCCGCATGATCGTGAGAGTGGAGTGGGTGGAGCGAAGGATCAGATCACCCGAGCAGCTGCGCGGTGACCGTCTCGGGCGTGCTGACCGCGAGGCTGCACGCCGAGTCAGCTCAAATGTACGCGGCCATACCCGAAAACCCGGTGGTGGTGCCTCTAGTCACGACGAGCGCCGCGGAGAAAGGTTGCGCGGCGGCCGCTATGTTGGGCACATGCGACACGTCATGTGGACCGAGCTGGGGCTCGTGGCCTCGGGTGGCGCGCTCGGCTGCGTGGCGCGCTACCTCGCGGCGCTCGCGGCCGTCCCCGTCTCGACGGGCTTTCCGTGGGGGACGTTCGCGATCAACGTCGTCGGGTCGTTCGTGCTCGGCGCGGTGCTCGGGGCGCTCCCTGCCGGGCACGCGGGGCGGCTCTTCTTCGGGACGGGGCTCTGTGGCGGGTTCACGACCTTCTCAACGTTCAGCACCGAGGTCGTGGAGCTCGTGGAGCGCGGCGCGGTCGGACGCGCGGGCGCGTACGCAGGCGGGAGCGTGGCGGTCGGCCTCGCGGCGGCGATGACGGGCGCGGCGGTCGGCCGAGCAATCGGGCGATGAAGCCCAGACGATGGTCACCCGGCGCCGAACGCCGCGCGGAGGATGGCGCTGGCCCGCGGTCCTGCCAGGACAACCTCGGCCGCTCCGGTCCCCCCGGCGCGCTCGGCCTCGTCCGTCGCGAGCTGCGTGAGCGCCACCCGCATCGCCGCGGTGCCGCCGAACTGAAAGCCGAGCTGGGATGGGTAGGCCGCGCACGCGTCGAGCTTGGCGGCGAGCGCGGGCGCGTCTACCCGGACCATGAACGCGGCGAGTGGGCCGTCGGAATCGGCGATGGGGTCGGGCGCGACGGCGCCTGGGTGGCGAATGATGTACGGCGTATCGCGATACCATGCGACCGCGAGCGGGCGCCCCGCGTCGGCGCTGGGCGAGGTCGAGGACGGCCCGTACGACATGGCGATGGTCGGCGTGTCCACCAATGGCTTGCGGCGCGAATACGAGCGCGGGGGCGAGTTCGTCGATCACGGCGCCGACGTCGGCTGCGACCGGCCGCCACGCGTCGCGATCGTCCGCGTGCACACCGGCAAAGAGTTCAGACGCGGCGTGGTAGCCGCGGTGCGGTGCCTCGGCGTGGTCGAGCCAGCGAACGCCGGTGATGCCTAACGCGCGGGCTGCGGCCGCGTCCTCGGCGCGACGGAGTGCCATGTAGTCGACGTCTGGCGCGAGGCCCTTGTCCGTCTGGCAGGCGAGCGCGAAGCCGCGTGGGTCGGGCACCGAGCGGGTGAAGACGGTCACGACGTGCGTATCCCATCCGCGTGCGGCAAGGGTCGCGCACGCGGCCCCGCAGCTGAACGCGACGTCGTCGAGGTGCGGCGAGAGAAAGAGCGCGTTAGGCACCGTTCGGTTCTCAGAGCAGGTGCGGCGCCGCGCGAAAGCGGCAGGGCTCGACGACGTCCTCGAACACCCATGCGCGACTCGACCCACGGAAGTCGCGGACGACTCGCTCGTACTCGCCAACGATCTGGTGCGCGATTGCGGGCCACGAGTACGTCGCCCGCACCTCGGTCAGCGCGTAGCTCGCGAGCCGTGCGCGGAGCGGCGCGTCGTCGAGCACGCGCGCGAGTGCCCGCGTCAGCGCGTCGATGTCGCCGGGCAGAACGAGGAGTCCGTTCTCGCCGTCGCGCAGGCAGTCGACGACGCCGACGGTGCGCGTGCTCACGACAGGGAGTCCGCTCGCCATCGCTTCGAGGATCGTGTTGCTGAACCCTTCAGCGTAAGTCGGCGAGACGAAGATATCGCCCTCATGGTAGACGCGGGGCACGTCGGCGTACGCGGCCGGACCACGGAGCGTGACGTGATCGGTCAGTCCCAACTCCCGCGTGCGTGCGGCGACCGCTTCCGAGTCGGGACCGATGCCAGAGACGACGAGGTGTACGCGGCACCCGTCACGCGTTAGGCGTTCCAGCGCATCGAGCAGGTCGAGCGCGCCCTTGCGACGGTCGACCCGGCCGTGGTAGACGAGGCGTGGCTCGTTGGCGTCGATCAGCGCGCCAGGTGCCCACCCTGGGCGCGGCGTGAAGCGCGTCACGTCGACCGCGCCCGGGACGATCGTGAAACGATCGAGCGGCACGTCGAGGTTGTCGTGAACTTCCTCGGCGAACGAGCGTGCGCCGATCAGCAGGGCGTCCGCGTGCGCGACGACCGCCTGCATCGCGCGGCGGTGCGTGCCGCAGCAGAGGCCGACCCAGTGCCCGTCACCGCCCTGGATGCTGACGACGACCGGAAGGCCGAGCCGCCGACCCGCTTCGAGCGCGGCGAACCCGTTCGGATATCCGTACTGCGCATGGAGGAGGTCGAAGGGACGCTCGGCGTGGAGCTGCTCGACGAGCGCAACCCGCGTGCGCAGGTCGCGCTCGAAATCGGCCGGCACATCGGCGGTGGCGGCCGCCTCGCCGACGCTCTCGATCCCCACCACCCGGACCCCTGGAACGTCGGGCGGTGGCCCGCCGCCGTAGACCGCCGTGCCGGCGGGATCGGCGCGGTAGTCCGAGAGCATCGTGACGTCGTGGCCGAACGCAACGAGTTCGTGGAGCAAGTTGGCGGCGTAGACGCTCATCCCCGACACGGCGGGAAAGAAGCGGCGTGAGAGAAAGCAGACGCGCATCAGGGCGAGCGCTCGGCCGCGCGTAGATACGCGAGCGCCTGCGGCACCATCTCGTGCGCACGATGCGAGTCGCGCGAGAGTTCGACGGTGACGAGGCGGTCGAAGCCGATGTCGCTGAGGGCACCGAGGACCGATGCGGTGTCCATGTCGCCCGTGCCAAAGGGCAGGTGTTCGTGCACGCCTCGCCGCATGTCCTCGACGGCGACGGTGCCGAGGTCCGCGGCGCACTCGCGCACTGCATCGGCCGGGTCGCGGTCGCCGGTGACGAGGCAGTGCCCCGTGTCGAGCGCGAGGCGAAGCAGGGGCGCGGCGGTGCCTAATGTTGCGCGCAAGCGGCGCCAGTCATCGACCGTCTCGACGAGCATGCCAGGTTCGGGCTCCAGCGACGCCACGACGCCGCGCTCGGCGGCCAGCGCGACGACCTGCGCGACGCCCTGCTCGAGCCAACTCCATGCCTCGTTGCGATCGACGCCCGGGCGGGGCACGCCCGCCCAGAAGCTGACCGTCTCTCCGTCACACTCGGCGCAGACGTCGAGGCAGCGCCGAAGAAAGCCGACACGGCGCGCGCGTCCCTCCGCCGTGGGCGTCAGGAGGGTCGGCTCGTGCTTGGCGCGCGGGTCGAGCAGGTAGCGCGCGCCGGTCTCGACGACGAGGCCGAGCTTGAGATCGCGGAGTCGACGCGCGAGGGCGCGCGTGCGGCCGGCGAAGTCGTCGGCGAACGGGTCGAGGTGGTGCACGTCGAGTGTGAGCGCGACGCCGTCGTAGCCGCTGTCGGCGATGAAGGCGAGTGCGTCGTCAAGCCGATGGTGGGCGGTGCCGTTGGTGTTGTATGCGTACCGGAGCATCGCCTAACGTGTCTCCCCCGTGGCAACGCCTGCGGCCGCGACACCGAGGCCGGCGAAGGCGAGCACGTGTTCACCGGGCTCGCGGTAGAGCGCGTACAGCCGCCCGAGCCGGCGCTCGGCTTCGGCGACGTCGAACCAGCCGTGACCCCCGAGCTCGGCTTCCGCTTCGGCGGTGAGGGGGACGCGCGCGATTCCGCTGGGCAGGTCGGCCGTGCCGCCGTGCGCGTTGATCCCGCCGAGCCCGTCGCCGCGGTCGGCGAGCAAGCGGATGCCGCGCGCGCCGATGCGGTGATAGCTCATTCCCTCGACCTCCAGCTCGGGGACGAGCACCTTGACCGCGCGCGACGGGGAGCCCGGTGGCGTGACGTCGACGTACCAGAGCTGCATCTCCTCGCGTCCGAGGCGCGCAGCCACGTCGGCGAGGAGGGCCGCCGGGTCGTCGAGCGAACCGGCGGGCACGGTGGGCAGCGTGGAGAGCGGGACTCGTTGCCTAACGGAGAGCACGGTGTCGCGGATCATGGCGACCACTGCGTCAGGGCCCTGCGTCATGAGGTCGCGCATCGCGGTGAGCGCGCGTCCTTCTTCGTCCCAGCCGGGCGGATTGCGTTCGAGGCGCGCGCGGTAGCCATCCGGCAGCAGCGGCGCGACGACGTCCCAGCGATCGTGGGCGAAGCGCTTGCGGACGCGACTGGAGCAGAACTCGAGCAGCGCCTTTCGCAGGGCGCGCTCGCGATCGGGGTGCGCCGCCTCCCCGCATGCCGTGAGCATGATCGGATGCGGAGCCGCGCTCGGATCGCGCTCGCCGCCGACGACGTAGACGTTGGCAATGCCGAACTCGGTCGAGGCGAGCTTGGCGAGCACGTCGATTCCGGCCGCGTCGAGTCGCCCGAGCAGGTCGCGCACGACGGGATCGTTGACGCTGTCCAGCTCGAGCGCGACGCCCTGGTCGAGCGCGCGGTATGACAGCGAGTTCCCGTCGCGCTGTACGAGTTCGAGCAGACCATGCGCGAGCGCGCGTTCGAGCGTGTCGCCCGCGCCCATGCCGTTCGTGATCGGCGTGAAGAGCCAGTCGCCGGGACCTGTGTCGCCGACGTTGCTCGCGGCGTACTCGATCGGGACCCAGTGACGCGCGCCGTCTGGCCAGCGCGTGGCCTCGACCCACTGCAGCGGGCGGTCGTGCGTGTAGTCAGTGCCGACCGGCAGACGACATTCGAGCGGGTCGAGCGCGAGTGCGCCCTCGTGGCGCAGGTCGTTGTAGCTTCCCTCGCGGCGCGGCAGGGCGCGGAACGAGGCAAAGGTACTGTAGGTCTCGACCATCTCGCCTAACGCGCTCGTACGGGCGGTGAGGTCGTCCGCGCCGTAGCCGACGCCGGAGAGCGCGATGTCGTCGGGCGTGAACGCGGCCGCGTAGTAGACGGGCACGCCGATGCGGTCGAGCGCGTGAAGGGGGAACTCGTAACGGTCGAAGCCCGCCGGGATCGTCGCGCGGTAGGCAGCGGCGGCGCGAGCGAGGGGCGAGTCGGGGGCAGGGTCGGTCATCGGCGGGTGCTACGGTGAGTGTGCGGCGCGGTGTGTTGGTCGTCCGCTGAGCGCGGCTCGGGGTCGACGGCGACGACCCGCCCTGCGCCGTGCGTCGCCCGCCACGCACGCTCGCTCACGCGTACACCGGTGGGTGTGCCGTCTGCGCCTAACATCACGCGATCGGTGAACGGGCGCGGCGCGGCAAGCTGGAGCTCGAGCAGCGCGCGTGCGGCCGGCATTCCCCCCGTACGCACGACCTCCCACGGCGTGACGACAACGGCGGCGTCGAGATCGGCAAGCGTACGCGCGTACCCAGCGAGCTGCGCGCGCGTGAGCGGAAGATCGGCGTCGAACGCGAGGTGCGTACTGATGCTCGTGGCTGCGCCGTCTGCGTCGATCGTGTACTTGAAGGCGTCGCCACAGAAGAGCGTGCGACCGGACGGCGCGTCGTCCCAGACGAGCACCGTGTGCCCGGGTGTGTGACCGCCGGTGTGGAGCAGCGTGACGCCGGGCGCGAGTTCGGCGTGGTCGTCGTAGGCCCAGGTGACGGGAAGCGCTTTCGCGAACGGCAGATCGTCACGATGTAGCACCAACTCCGGCGCGAAGCGATCGCCGACGCGCCAGAGTGCGCCGTAGACGTGCGGATGCGAGGCGGACGCCCAGCGTACACCACCCGCGGCGGTGATCGCGTCGAGCGCGGCGTCGTCGTACCAGCCGCACCCTTCGAACGCGACGTTGCCATGCGGCGTGCGGAGCAGATAACCCGCGGGCCCGATCCCGATCGGCGGATCAGCGGTCACCATCAGCAGGCCCGGGAGGACCTCCGTGACCTGACAGCGGGTCCGGCGGGCGACGTCCGCGGCGACCGAGAAGTGCCAACCGTCTGGCGGGAGCGGGTGGCGGAAATCTTCGCAGACGGGGCAGGCAGCAGGCGCGAAATGACGCTGCCAGAACCCACAATGCTCGCACACGTAATAGGCGAGCGGCATCAGCGCCGAGCCGCCGCGATGACGCGTCCCCGCGCGTCCGGCCACGACGCAGAGCGCGCGGGGGGCTCGACGACGGCCATCTCCTCCCGTCCACACGCCTCGACCAGCCGCATCGTGTGCAGGTCGCGATCGGCGGGAAATGGGAACGGGTCGCCCGCGAGCACGCACCCCGCGAACGCCTCGACCTGCGCGACGAACGGCGACCGGTCCTCGTCGGCGAATGACACGACGCGCTCCGTTCCGTCGAGTCCGGTCAGCGTCAATCGGCCGCCCGGGGTCTGCCCCATCGTGTTGGTCGCGAGTGCGCGACCACGATCGCCGATGACCTCCAGCTCACGTCGCGGGAACACGTCCGGACGATTGTAGGCGACGGTATGCGAGACGAGCACGCCCGACGCCGTGCGCGCCGTGATGACCGCGCCGTCGTCGACGGGGTAGTCGAACACGCGACGCTGCAGCAGGCATGCAACCGTGGTGATCGGCTCGTCGAGCAACATCTGCACGAGATCGAGGCCGTGCGGCGCGAGGTCGATCATCGCTCCGCCGCCCGCGCGCGCGGGGTCGACGCGCCAGTTGTCGTGCGCATATTCCGCGGGCTGCCAGTCGCGTGGGGTCCAGCAGGCGTAGTGAATGCGGACGCAGGTCACGGTGCCCAACGCGCCGTCCGCCACGAGCGCACGCAATCGCCGGTGCGCGGCGTGGAAGCGTTGGTCGAACGCGGTCGCATACAACACCCCCTCCGCCGCACACGCCTCGACCATCTCCTCGGCCGCGAGCGCCGTGGGCGCCATCGGCTTCTCGCAGAGCACGGGCCTGCCCGCGGCCGCGGCGGCGCGCACGACCGGCGCATGACTGCTGTTAGGCGTCGCCACGTACACCGCGTCGACCGTGGGATCGGCGAGTAGCGAGCGCAGCTCCTCGTAGCGTGCCGCCTCCGGCGCGAGCGCGCCGACGCGCACCAGCGCGGCGGGATCCCGATCGCAGAGCGCGGCGATGCGCCCGTTGCCCGATGCAATGATGGCGGGTGCGACGTAGTCCCGTACCACCCAGCCGCACCCGACGATGCCCCAGCCGATCACGGCGCGTACAGCCCCGCGGCCCGCAGCGCGGTGCGTTCGACGTGCTGGTTGGGGCCGGGGTGCAGGATGTTGAACGCGTCCGGGCCCTCGCCGAGCGCGGTGTCGAGCGAGAACCGTGCGACGCGCGCGAACCACTCCATCTCGAGCACGCGATCGAGCGCGTCGGCCGCGTGAAACGCGTGCGCCTCGGCGCCGTGCGTGCTCGGCGGGATCTCCAGCGCGTCCTCGACCACGTCGCGAAGTTCGGGGGAGAGCTGGGCAAGCGCCCGCTCGCGCAGCGGTGCGACGAGTCCCGCGAGCGCATCGCCTAACGCGACGTCGGCAGCGTCACCGGCGTCGGGGAGCCACGCGTTGGCGAGGTGATGCGCGAGCCCCGCCACGAAGACGCGGGCGGCGTCGGCCTCGTACGCGCTCGCGACCAGGGCGCCCGTGACGGCCACCGCCCAACAGTGCTCCGCATGAGTCTCCATCGGCACGAGCATCAGCCGCGGTGTCTCGGGCCGCGTTGGTCCGGCGCGCGGCTGCTCGGCGAGGCGCGCGACGAACGCCGGCGCGGCCGCGTGCTCGACCCGCTCGGCGTAGTCGAGGAGCCCGGGCGCGATGTGCGCCTCGTCGGGAATGCCATCGGCGAGCGCCGCGGTCGTCAGCAGTGCCTCGTACGGCGAGGGCCACAGCTCCGCGGCGTCCGGATCATCCGCGGCGCGCTGCAGCGTCCCGGTCGCCGCGTCCCACCCGCGTCGGAGGACATCTTCGGCCTGACGGGTCGGGACACGTTCGGCACGCAGGAACTCGGCGTCGATCGCGCCGAGCCGCGTGGCGATCACCGCGGCACCGAGCTCCGCCTGCATCACCTCGTCGGGGGCCTCGCCCGCGGCGAGGGCGCCCCACGCGCGCGCGAAGGCGCGCGCGGCCCATGACCCCGCACGCCCCGCCACGTGGACGCGCTTGAGCGTGTTGCACTCGCGCGCGAGCGGAACGAGCGCCGCGAGATGCGCGCCGACCACGGCGTTAGACAGCCGCGCCGGCCACGCTCGGCGCCGCGCGCTCGAGGTCCGCGCGGGGCGTGCGATCGTCGAGAGGCACGTGGTCGACCACGGCAGTCTCCACCGCGACCGGCGCGTCGGCGATCCACGCGACGAGGCGGCGCTGCTGCTCGGGGAACGCGTGCTCCGGGACCGCGCCTAACGTATTCGTGCCCGGCTGCTTGAAGAACACCCCGAGCTGCTCCTGCACGCCGCCCTGCCCGCGACGACGTGCAAGGTCCAGCGTGCGCGCGATCTCGACGACGAGCGGTGCAGCGAGGATCGAATCCTTACAGAGGAAGTTCAGCTTGAGCTGCATCTTCTGTCCGAGGAAGCCCTCGACGTCGATCGTATCCCATGCCTCCTTGTTGTCGCCGCGCGGGCGGTAGTACTCGATCGTCACCACATGGTCCTCGACGTGATACCCCAGGATGCCGTCGAGCACCGAGCCCTTGGTACCGAGCTTGGACGAGAGCGAATCCTTGTCGCGCAGCGCCAGCCCGTCGCGGTTGCCGAGGATGTTGTGGGAGTACCACCCCTCGACGTGCAGCGCACGATCGCGCAGTGCGGGCGCGATCACCGTCTTCACGAACGTCTGCCCGGTCTTGCCATCCTTCCCGGCCACGGGAACGCGGCGCGCCTCGGCAAACTCCATCAGCGCGGGTACGTCCACGGCCACACTCGGCGTGAAGTTGCCGTACGGGACACCCTCGCTCAGCGCCGCGTACGCGTAGAGCACGGCGGGGTTGAGCGCGTCGTCGTCGACGTCGAGCGCGGCCTCGAACCCGGCAGCGGTCGCGAACGCGGGCGTCGTGACGTCGGGACGCGCCTCGGTCGAGGCGAGATTGATCATCACGACGCCGTCGAGTTGCTGCTCACTCCGAAATCGGCGCAGATCGGCACGAATCGCCTCGACCGCGGCACGCGCGCTGGGCGCGTTCACGCGATGACCGAAGGTGTCGCCGTCGATGTTGCGGCAGAACTTGACCGAGCCAACCGCCGGCCATGGCCGAAGCGCGGCGAGCGCGTCCTGCACGGCCGCGAGCTGGTCGCGATCGAGCACGCGATGTGTCGCGGCCGCGGTCGCGAGGTCCTCACCCGAGAGATCCCAGCCGCCGAAGACGAGATCCTCGTAACGCGCGAGCTGCGCGCCGAGTTCGGGCGCGAGAGTGGCGAGTGGGAGGCCCGTCGTGCCTGCCGCGCCCGCTTTCAGCAACAAGATGCCAGCGACCGCGGTCGTGGCGACAGCGCCACCGAGCCCGACGATGGCAACGCCCAGCCTGCCTGCACGGCGGACCCCAGCCGCGCCGTTAGTACGGTACGTTCCGTTCTGCATGTTGTCTCCGGCCTCTTCGGCCACTCCAGCCCCACCCTGCCGCGCATGCCCCGCCGGGTCGACCGCGCGAGGCGTCGATCGGTAGGACTCGGGCGGCGTTCGGCCCCTCCGAACACCGGGCCTGAGGCGAAGCAAGGCACGTTCCGCGGTCGCCGTCACCGCTGTAGCGTTCGACGTTCTTCGCGCGGCGGAACCACCGCCCAACGCTCTGCGTTCTTCCCAGCCGTCTACCTGAGCTGCCCGTGTCGCTGCCCGATCTGGCCTCCTACTTCGATGCGCATGCCGAACGGGCACGCACGGAGTTGTTCGATTTCCTTCGCATCCCGAGCGTCAGCGCCCGTTCGGAGCACGATGGCGATACGCGGCGCGCGGCCACGTGGGTGCGCGACGCGCTGACCGCCGCCGGTGTGCCCGCCGAGGTGCACGAGACGCCGGGGCACCCGATCGTGCTCGGTGAATGGCGCGGTGCCCCCGGCGCGCCGACGCTGCTCATCTACGGGCATTACGACGTGCAGCCCGCGGAGCCGCTGGAGCTGTGGGATTCGCCCGCGTTCGAGCCGACGGTGCGCGAGGGGCGGATCTACGCGCGTGGCTCGGTGGACGACAAGGGACAGCTCTTCCTGCACGTGAAGGCGCTCGAAGCGCACCTCGCCGCGACCGGTACGCTGCCGGTGAACGTGCTCGTGCTCGCAGAAGGGGAGGAGGAAGTCGGGAGCGAGCACCTGGCCGCGTTCATCGCCGAGCACAAGGAACGCCTCGCCTGCGACGCGGTCGTGATCTCGGATTCGGCGATGTTCGCGCCAGGCATCCCCAGCATTCTCAGCTCGCTGCGCGGGATGGCGTACTTCCAGATCGACGCGCAGGGCCCAACGGGCGATCTGCACTCGGGGAGCTACGGCGGCGCCGTCGTGAACCCTGCGATGGCCCTCGCGCGCATCCTCGCGACGTTCCACGACGCCGACGGGCGGATCGCGATCCCGGGTTTCTACGACACGGTGCGCGCGTGGCCGGACGCGGTGCGCACGCAGATGCGCGGACTGCCGTTCGATGAGGAGCACTTCCGCGCCGAGGTGGGTGCACCCGCGTTAGGCGGCGAGCCGGGCTACTCGGTGCTGGAGCGGCTCTGGACGCGCCCGACCTGCGAGGTGAACGGCCTTCTCTCGGGCTACACGGGCGAGGGCGCCAAGACTGTGCTCCCCGCGAAGGCGATGGCCAAGGTCAGCTGCCGCCTCGTACCGGATCAGGATCCGGCCGAGATCGAGCGCTTGATGGCGGCGCACGTAGCTCGCGTCGCGCCAGCGGGGGTGACGGTCACCGTTAGGCCGCTGCACGGCGGCCGCCCCTGGCGCGCGGATCTCGAGGGCCCACTCTTCGACGCGGCCAAGCGTGCGCTCGCGGCCGAATTCGGGCGGGAGCCGGTCGTCACCGGCGAGGGCGGCTCGATCCCTGTCGTCGGTGACTTCGCCGACATCCTCGGCGCGCCGGTGCTACTGGTCGGCTTCGGGCTCCCCGGCGAGAACGCCCACGCGCCGAACGAGTGGATGAGCGTGGAGAACTTCGAGAAAGGGATGCGGGCGATGGCGCGGTTGTATACGGAATACGGGCGTTGACGTGGGGTAGGGGTGGTCTGGTCCGCGGGGCCGTAACAGGCTGGGGATACAGCGGCCGGGGATGAACGGACCGGGGATACAACGACCGGGCGGATACGACAGCAGGAGCGATGAGACCGGGTGAACTGCAATCGGCACTCGCCCTCGCTGCCCTACCGCCCCTGTCCTCCTCTCCCCGGCCCGTTCATCCCCGGCCGCTGTATCCCCAGCCGTTTCATCCCCGGCCCGTCACGGCCCCGCACAACACACTTCCCCAACATCCCCTCAAAATCAGAACGGGGCCGCAATCGCGGCCCCGTAGCTGTTTACCTGACGGCTTTTTTGCTGAACGTTCCAAACACCACATCCCACAACGGCGAACTCACCCCGTAATCCTCGTCCGCATCCACATAATGATGCCGCGCGTGCCGCTTCTTGAGGTAACGCCCCCACCGCGTCGGCAGCCCCTGGTGGTGCACGGCGTAGTGGATCGTATCGTAGATCAGATATCCGACCACGAAACCCGCGAACGCGCCTAACTCCGCCGCGCCGAAGAGCAGGCGGAAGATGGCGAAGAAGAGCACGGCGAGCGGAATGCTCGCACCTGGCGGCATCACGAGTCGCGTCGGCTCGCTCGGCGCGACGTGGTGCACGCCATGGCCGATGAAGTACGCGAGGTGCTTCCACGACGGCATGCGCGGAATCGCCGCCTCGCCTGGCGGGAGCGACTCGACCACCTCGTGCGTCTCGTTCATGATGTCGTCCGGCCAGTGGAAGACGAACCGGTGCATCAGATACTCGGTCAGCGTCCAGAGGAGCAGGCCGACCGCAAACAGCAGCGCCGTGCGCGCGGGCGCCGTCGGCGCCTTCCAGAGGCAGAGCGTGACGAGCGGGATGTAGATCAGGTGCGGCACCCACGGCTGGACATGGGTGAGGCGCTCCATGAAATCGCTTCGGAACATCCGGACCGTGGCGTCCCCGGTCGTGGTCCCGGCAGAACGGGCGTCGCGCATGGCAACTCTCCGACGGTGGGGGAGGCCGCGCCTGCACGCGACCCCGGTGGCTCCCGCAACTTACGGGCGACCGAACTCCTCCCGCCACTCATCCATGTGCCACAAACCGCTTAGAAACGCCACTGA
The DNA here is from genome assembly GCA_963702945.1 of uncultured Gemmatimonadales bacterium. Taxonomy (GTDB): domain Bacteria; phylum Gemmatimonadota; class Gemmatimonadetes; order Gemmatimonadales; family Gemmatimonadaceae; genus BPUI01. The sequence goes on along the minus strand of OY969773.1, from coordinate 1,436,270 downwards.
CGCACGAGGTACAGGCCGAGTGCGCTGTTCGGGTCGATCGGCTGCGGCGCGAGCGTCGGCTGCATGAGGAAGTACCGCGGCGCCGACACCGCCTCGAGCGAGAGGTCGGGCGAGCGTGGAAACCGATACTGCACGCGGAAACCCGGCACCGGCGGCTTCGCCGCATAGAACTCCGGCACGGTCTGCAACCCGACGTACAGGTTCCGGTTGAAGTACTTGCCGAACTCGATCTGCGTCCCGGTCAGGAAGGTGTGGAGCCCCGAGTTGCCGCCCGCGCCCGACTGTTCGGGGGCGAGTTCGCCGGCGGGCGTGATGTTGATGACGTCGGCGCCGAGCGAGCGGCCGAGCTGCGCCTGCGCCTGCTTCACGAGGATGCCCGTCGCCGCGCCGATCAGTCGCTGCTGTACGACCGCGGCCGCCGAGCCGATCGGCGAGCCCGTCGACGAGCTCGTCGTGAGGCTCGATCCGCCGATGACCGGGAGCGATCCCGTCGGGTTGCCGAACGCGAGATAGCTCAGCAGATCCGTTTGCGGGATCGGCGGTTGCGCGTCGCTCTCGAGCGCGATCTTCGGCGCGAGCAGCGTGCCGCCGATCTGGATGCGGATCTCCAGCGGCGAGCGACTGGCCTGCGCGACTTCGTACGCGGCCGTGATCTGCACGTTGGGGTCGAGCTCCTGCGTCCCGACGAACGTCGCGGACCCGCGGCGGATTTGGAATCGCTTCGAGAGGAATTCGTACTCGCCGCGCTCGACGTTCACCACGCCGTCGATGACGATCGCCTGACGCGTGTTGTCGACGCGTACGCGCAGATCGCCATCGCTGTAGACCTCCACGTTCGCATCGGTTCCCTGCCGCACCCACGTGTCGCGGTCGATGCCGACGTAGAGGTCGGTGCGCAGACTGTCGAGGAGCGGCGATTGCGCGGGGACCACCGTGCCATGCAGGGCGTTGAGCCGCGTCGTGTCGAGTACCGCGAACACGGCCGGATCGTTGGCCGACAGCGTCTGCGTCGTGACGGTCGGCGGCACGTAGATCGTGCCACCGAGCACGCGTGCCCCGCCGCTGACGAAGATGCGGCTGAGCGGGCCATACACGGCGATCTGTGCGTTGGCGTCGATGCGACCCTGCTGGTTGTCGAGCAGGCGCGCACGGTCCGCGGTGATGGTCAGGTTGAGCGTCGGATTGGCGGGCGTGGCGATGCCGATGCCGCCCGCGAGCCGCACGCGTCCCTTCCCGGCATGAGCGCCCACCGAGTCGATCACGAGCGTGTCGCCGCGCAGGTGCACGACGCCCGCGAGATTCTGGAGCAGCGCGCCCGTCGACACGAGCCGGATCTGCGCGTTGCCCACCGTGACGTCGCCCGTGACGTCGGGCTTCTTCACCGTGCCCCGCACCGTGACCGTACCGTTCGCCGCCCCGCGTACATCGGTGACCACATCGCTGAAGCGCTCCGCGAGATCGAGCGGCAGCGAATCGAGGCGTACGTCGGCGGTTACGGGCGAGCTGTCGGCGAGCCGTGGCGTGGTCACCGCGCCACCGTTGGCATCCTGGAGCGCCAGATTGATCGGCACGTTTGCCGTCGCGTCGAGGATCGATCGGCGCCCCTGCGCGACCTGCGTCGTGTCGATGCGCACGCGGCGCGGGCCGATCAGCCCGAGGAAGCGACGTTTACCGTACGTGGTGTCGATGACGAGTCCGTACTGGATCGTCGCGACGGCACGCGCACCGAGCCGCTGATCGGCGTAGTTGGCCGACGCACTGAGGTCGGGAACGGGCGTTCCGCGGTAGTTCGCCTGCGTCACCGCTGCCTCGGCGCGCAGCAGCGGGGCGCGCTGCGTCCCCGTGAGGCGCGCGTCCATCGAGACCAGTCCGCGGAAAGGCACGTCGCTCTGGACGATGCCTAACGCGTCGGCGACCTGGAAGTTGGTCACGCCGACGCGCAGGTCGATCGGCCCCGTGGTGGGCAGTCGTCCGTCGATCGCGACGCGTCCCCCCACGCCGTTGGTCAACTCGAGACCGACGACCTCCAGCCCCCGCGGACCGTAGCGCACCGCGCCGGGCTGCGTCGCGGCGTACACGACCGTGTCGAAGCGCAGTCGCAGGTCGGCGAAGCGCAGCTCCTTGCGGTCCCCGAGAATGGCGTAGTCCGCGCGCGCGTTGTACGAGCGGCCGGTCTCCTGCACGACCGCGACCTGCGCGGTCCCGCTGCTGCCGCGGTACGTCCCGCGCACGTCGACGCTGTCGAGCGCGAAGCCGCTCGCGACGACGGAGTCGGTCGAGGCCGCGAAGGCGAGCGCGCCGGTGGTCGTGTTCGGTGCCCCGATCCACGTGTACGCGACCCGCGCGCGACGGGCCGAACTGCCGAGCAGGGTGAGCCGCTCCGCGCCCGCGCGCCCGCGCAGGTCGAAGCGCTTCACGTTGCCCACGACCGTGCCCGCGGCGTACACCGATCCGCCGACCGAATCGCGGCGGACCGCCTGGATGGTATCGGGACGAACGATGCGCACGGCTTCGGAGTCGCCGGCCGCAACGGCGACGGCGGTCCGACGGAAGCGCGCGGCGCTGTCGGCGCGCGCGGCCGCGACGAGCTTCGCGTTGAGCGCTGGACGTGGTGCGACGGCGCCCGTGTCGCGCGGGAAGTAGCGTGCGAACGCGCCCAACGAATCGACCGCCGCGCGGTACGAGAGCGTCCCCGAACGGCCTGCCACCAGGCCGAACGTGCCGACGGCGTCGAGCGTCGAACTCGGCGCGCGCACCGCGAGCGTGTTGACCGTGAGCACGCCCGAGCCGACACCGAGCCGCGCGCGGACCGAATCCACCGCGGCCGTGTCGACGCGCACGTCGTGCAAGTCGGCGACGAGCGTGGCCTGCGCGGTGGCTGGATCGGTTCCGCGGCCGCGCGCAGCGACCGAACCCGAGAGCGCCGTCCGAACCGCCTTGGTCGAGATCGCGCCCGCATCGAGCGCCGTGGGGCGCGCGACCACGTCGTACGTGACGACCTTGCCCATGCCGGCCGTCCCGCGCAGCGCGATCGCACCGCCGTCACGCCCGCGCGGGTTCGCGAACCGGAGCGCGGCATCGAACTGCAGGTTGGTCAGCGAGCCCCGTGCGTGCACCGGCCCGCTCACGGTGCCGATGAGCCCGGCCGCCGGCGCGAACCGGCCGGCCGTGGCGAGCGAGAGCGGCCGCAGGTTCAGATTCGCGTCGAGGCGCGTGAGGCGCGTGCTGCCCGTGGAGGCGGCCGGCGCGCGGCGCGTGCCGCCGGCCCGCGCGGTCGGCGTCGTACCCATCGCCGCGACCGCCGAGGCGCGCGCCACCGAGGCGCGCGCGATGTTGGCCTTGCTGCGCGAATCGTTAGGCGCCGCCGTGCTCTTCGACGCCCGCGACGCGACCTGCTCGGCGATCTTCGACGGCCCCGACGGCGCGGCCGGCGCGAGCGCCACGTCCACCTCCCCCGTCACGCGCGAGGTGCCCGTGCGATCCACATGCGTCAGGTCGACGTCGTGCGCGCGCAGCGCGGTCAACGTCGATCCGTCGAGCGTCGCGGTGCCAGTCAGCGTGCCGCCGACCGGGAGCGTTGGCGACACGGTGCGCGCGAGCGCGACGTCGAGCGGCCGCAGCGCGATCTTCAGGTTCTGCGCGCGGAACGCCCCGTCGTCGCCGAATCCGAGCCCGCCGACGGCGAGCAGCCGGCTCCGCCCGCCACGGCGCGCATCGAAGGTGACGTCGCTGTTGAGCTGCAATGCCTCCGCCGACCCGGCCGCCGCGAAGTGCCCGCCAACGGTTCCCTCGGTCGGCACCTTGAGCGTCGGCGAGAACACGCGCGCAAGGCCGGTCGTGAAGTTGGAGAAGGTGAGGTCGGTCGAATCGACGCGCAGCGCGGGCGCGTGCGCGCTGTCGAGGAGCGCGAGCCCGACGCGCCCGTGTGCCGTCGCCTGCCCGCCCTCGGGCGTCGCGAGCTGCAGCGTCAACCCGGTCGCCGTGTACTGCTGCGCGTGCGCGAAGAGCGCCGCCCGGAAGTCCGCGCTCGCCTGCCCCGCGGGGAGCGTCGGGTACGCGACGCGCACGTCGGCGAGCGAAACCTGCGGCGCGGAGCCGCTGATCCGCAGGTCGCCGGTGTTCAGGTTGTAGTTGCCCGTCAGCGTTGCTCGCGACGCCGGCAACTCGGCCGTCACGTTGCGGAACCAGAGCGAATCGCTCGTCAGATCGACTGCACCACGCGCCTGGCGTACCTGCACCGCGGGCGGGCGGAACGGCAAACCCGTCAGCTGCAATGACGCGACTTCGATGTGGCGGAATCCCTTGCGCGATGGGTCCGCAATGTTGAGCAGCGGAAAGCTCCCGGTCAGGTCGCGGTATTCCTGGACGCGCTGATAGGCGTTAGGCATCCCCGCGACCGGCCGGATGAGCGCCCGCGACACCGTGTCGAGCGCCACCCGCAGCGCGCTATCTTTCTGCGCGACCGTGAGCGGGACACCCCGCACCGAGTCCGGCGTCGCGTAGGGCGTGCGCACGAGCACGCGCCCGTCGAGCAGCCGCGCGTTGCGCAGCACCACGTAATCGCCGAACCCCGGCGTCTTGCTCGGCGGCTGCGTCGAGTCGGTCGGGAAGATCTGCTGCCAGTTCCAGGGCTGCCCGGGCTTGCGGTCGAGCGTCACCGCGGGGCGGTACAGCGCGACGCTGTCGAGGATGATCTTCTTCGACAGGAACGGCGAGAGCGCGTAGTGCGCATGCGCCGAATCGACCGCGAAGAACGGGGCCCCGGTCGAGTCGCTGATCGCGAGATCGTGCAGCGTGACGTCGTGCAGCAGGTTGCCGCTGATGCGCCCGAGCCGGATGCGGCCGTGCACCGAGCCACCGAGGGCGGCGACGACGCGCTTCCGCAACTGCTCGCGTCCCCAGTCGGTGTTGGTCAGCACGAGCACGATCCCAACCACGAGCGCGGCGATCGCGACGACCGCGCCGATGATCCACGCGAGCGCGCGACGCAGCGGGTGATGCCCGCGGTCGTGCACGGGGGCGGGAGCGGACGAGGACAGGTCGGGCGCGGTCATCAGAACGCTTCGCCGATGGAGAGATGGAGCACGAGCCGGCCCGTGATCTTCTTCAGGCCGGAGAGGCTGTCGGCGGGATACTTGCGGCAGCCGCTCGACGGCGCCGCGCCGTTGGTCGTGCAACTCGTGCCGGCGGCCAGCGGCAACAGGCGATTCACATGGTTCGAGTCGGTGTACTGCGTGATCACCGGGAGTTCCGGGCCTAACGTGCCGGGGCGGATGCCGAGGTCGACGCGGATGGGACCCACCGGCGAGCGATACCGGATGCCGAACCCCGGCGTGACGTTGAACGCGCCCGAGGCGAGGTCGCGGAGCGAACTCGTTCCGAGCGCGCCCGCGTCGACGAAGAGCGCGCCGATGAGCGGCCCATAGATGGGCACGCGCGCCTCGACGCTCCCCTCCAGCAGCGCCGACCCGCCGAGCGCGCGCGGCGTGAAGAAGCCGTCGCCGAGCGCGTCGCGGCGCTCTGCGAAACACTGTTGGAGCACGGCGGCGCTATTCGGGTTTGCGGCGCCGCGTGCGGCCAGACACGCGTACGTCGTGACGCCGTTGGTCGTACTCGGACCAAGGAGGTCGGTTGGCGAGATGGTGAGCACGCGCGGTCCGAGCTGGTTTTCGCCGTAGCCCCGCACGCTCTGCGCGCCGCCCGCATAGAAGCGCGTCTGGGGTTGCAACACGTTGTTCGTCCCGCTGCTCCCGAGCGCCGCGACGTAGCCGCCGCGCACGCGTGCGGCGAGCGTGACACGCGGGAAGAGCGGTGCGGGACGGTAGTACGCGACCTCCGCGAACACGCGATTGTACGTGAAGTCGGAGATCGTCAGCGCCGACGCATGTTCGAGCGTCACCTGTCCCTGCGTGCCGCGCGTCGGCTCGAATGGGTCATCCGTGCGCGAGAACGACACGATGCCCGACACCGGGGACAGCTTCCGCTGGCTCTGCAACACGCCGATCGTCGGCGCGTCGCACACGCCGAAGTTGACGCAGAAGTACACGTCGCCCGCCTGCACACGCGACAGCGAGAACCGATAGGTGAGCGACATCGGCACGTTGTCGAGCACGCGCCGCGTGAACGACACGTTGGCACCCTGCGACTGATCGACGTACACGCCCGGCGACGAACGGCGGCTCGCGAAGATCCCCGCTCCTAACGTGTTGCGGGGGGAGCCGACGTACTGCTGCTGCACGTTCACGCCCACCTGGTACGTGGGCAGGAAGAACGTGGAGCTGCGGTTTCCGGGCAGGTTGTCGGCCTGGAACGGATTCTGGAAGGCGCCTGGTAGCGCGCGATACAGCGCTTTCGCCCCGAGATTACCGACGACCGCCTGCACGTCGAGACGTCGCGAGGTCCCGGTGAAGTAGTTGTGCGTGAACCGCCCCTCGACCTGGAAAAAGTCGGCCGTGTTGAACCCGAAGCTGGTCCGTACCTCTCGCAACGGCGCCTCGGCCACGCAGATCGCGAGCGCCTTCGTGCTGTCCGCCCTGTTCGCCGCCGCGGTCGACGCGGCGCGCGGGGCCGTGCCCGCCTGCGACGCGCAGATCGTACGTCCGGTCGCCGCATCCGTCGCGACGGCCGTGTCGATCACGGCGCTTCGGAAGAGGCCGGACTCGTACAGCGCACGCTGACTGCGCGCGATTTCGGAGCGGTGGAAGAGATCGCCCGGCTTGACCGTGATCGCGTTGCGAATGGTCTCGTCCTTCACCTTGCGCTGCGCCCCGAGGTGCACGATGTCGATGTGCGAGATCGGGGTGAGCGGCCCGGGCGCGACGGGAATGAGCACGTCGGCGAGATGTGCGGCGGTGTCGGCGCGGATGCGCGGTCGCACGACCGCGGCGTTGCCATAGCCGTCCTCGTAGTAGGCGTTCCGCACGGCGACGACCGCCGAGTCGAGGCGGAGCGTGTTGAGGGGTTCACCGGGTTTCGGCGCGAGCAACCCGACCAGCTCGCGTGCCGGCACCGTTGATGGCGGCGGGACCACGCCCGCGGCGCCCGCGATCGCCGTCGTGTCGCCGACCGCGATGCTCCGAACCCGCGTCGCCGGCCCCTCGCGAACCGTGAACGTGACCGTCACCGCGTTCCGCCCCGCCCGCGCCACTGTCGTGTCGACCTGCGCGTCCCGCCAGCCGCGCTTGTAGTAGAACACGAGCACCCGCACCACGTCCCGCGACAGCTCCGTGCGATCCAGATATGCCCGCTCGTAGATGTAGGGCGACTTGGAAAAGAGGCAGAACGGGCGGTAGATGAGCGAGAGGCACTGCGACGCCTGCGTCGAGACGGCGAGCGCGAGCACGGGCTTCGGCACCGACTTCACGCCGACGAAGCGCACCTCGCGCACTTCGGGGCGCTCGGTCGTGGCCGACACGTCGCGCGCGGGCTGCGCGTGCGCCGGGCGCGTGGTCGCGGCGACGGCGCCGAGCGTGAGGACAGACGCAATGGCGACCGTCCGGGAGAACACCCGGGCGGGGAGAGACATCGTCATGGAGGATGGCGGCGGATCGTGCGGCGCGTCCCGCGGGCGGGCCGGGGAGGGCACAGCTCGGTCTGCGGTGAACCAGTTCAAGAATCGTGACCAAACTACACAGGCCGTACCGTCTCCAGCCGATCGTCGAGTCCTACTGTCCCCCAGGGGCGATCACGACCCGTCCGGTCCCACCGGCCGCCACCGCGGTATATCCCTCGCGCGCTCGGTCCAATCCGACGATCATCCCGATACCCGGCCCCACGAGCGCCCCCGTCTCGAACCCTGGCGCGATCGCCGAGAGCACCCGTGCGGCCCCATCCTCGTCGTGTTTGCGAGAGTCGATCCCGACGAGCCGGAGCTCCCGCCGGTAGAACGCGATCAGGTCGAACGTGACCCGCCGCTCGCCAGTCGACGCGATCACCGCCATCCGCCCGGCGGTCGCGAGCGTACCGAGATGCGCCTCGAACCCCGCGCCGCCCACCGTGTCGTAGCCGCAATCGGCGCCGCGTCCGCCGGTGAGTTCCCGCACCGCCTCGGCCAGCGCGCCGGGCTGATCGCCGAGCTCATCGGTGCGCACCACCACGTCCGGACGCGCGACCGTGGGTACATCGTCGCCCAACGGCCGGCGCACCACACCGATCACACGCGCTCCACGCCAGTGGGCGAGTTGGACCACCGCGCTCCCGACCCCACCGGCCGCGCCAACCACGACGATCGTCTCGCCCGCGCGGAGCGACAGCGCGTCGATGCCGAGCCAGGCCGTGACGAACGGGATCGGCACGGCCGCCGCGTCGGCTGCGCCTAACGCGTGCGGGCGCTCGCGGAGGGCGGTCACCGGAAACCGGACGTACTCCGCGTGCGTCCCGTCGCGCGCGAACCCCAGCGCAGCGCCCGTGCCCCACACCGCGCGTCCGACCCAGGCAGCAGGGCCGTCGACGACCGTGCCCGCGAACTCGCGCCCCGGCGTCCGCGGAAGCGACGTGCCCTCCATCGCGCCCGCCACGTTCTTCACGTCGCTCGGGTTGACGCCTGCGGCCTCGACCTGGACGACGGCGAACTCTACGTTGGCCGTCGGACGTGGCACGTCGGCAAGCTCCAGCACCTCGGGCCCGCCGAAGCGCGCGAAGCGGAGCGCGCGCATCGCCGCCGGGTCAGACCTTCGAGTGCGCCACGCGGAGCGCCTCGCGCCGGTCGGCGGCCTCGTAAACCGTGAAGTCGCCGAAGAAGGCGGGTGCGGCATCCTGCAGCACGCGAAGCGCCGCCACCGCGAGGCGCCGGATCTCGAGCTCGGCGGCCTCGCCCCCCCGCATTTCGAGGATGGCACGCCACGCGCGCGCGTTCGCCGTGAACAGGATCTTCGTTTCCGTCGAGTTGGGGAGCACCCCGCGCGCTGCCTCGCGCGCCATCTTGCGGCGGTGGACCTTGTCGTCCACCCAGCGGTAGCGCTCCATCAGCCGCTCGACGAGTGCGACATAGCTCGCCTGTGCGGCCTCGACCTGCGTCCGCCATGCCCCTTCGAGCTCCGGCTCGCCGATGATGGCGGGCGGGACGACGAAGTTGGCCTCGCTCTCGTCGACGTAGCGCTGCGACAGTTGGCTCATCGCGGTGCCCGCGCGGTGCCGCACGAGCTCATGCGTCAGCGAGCGGCTCACCCCTTCGAACAGCAGCCCGTAGGTGGCGTGCTCGAGTACCGACCCGTGCCGCTGGCGCTTGATGTTCTCCAGGTACTCGGCCGTGGTGCGGCCCGCGGGGTTGTGCTGCGACATGTAGCACAGGCGTCCGGCGAACTCGGCGAGGCGTTCACCGTCGGTGCTGTCGCCCTGCCAGGCGACCGGAAGGTGAGCGGGTTCGACGAACTGCGGGCGGGCGACGAGTGTGACGACGGGCGCGGTATAGAGCACGACGGAGACGCGAATCGGGGCCGGAGAGCTTGGGGTGGGGCAAGGTAACCGACCGTGCGTCAGCCGCGCCGGTGCCTGGCGCGTGATGCGACGAGATGGTGCAATTCTGCCACACGTCGCAGCAGGATCGCCACATACGCGATGTGTCCAGTGGCGCGTCGGTGACGGACCCGCTCCTGACACTGAGCCCGGTCGCGAGCGGTAAGACGTTACGTGACAGTGGTTTACGTGATCACGGCGGAATGCCGTACGGGGCCTGTGGTCCCGGTGCAACAGCCGCCTGTGGTCGGTACAACGCCTGCCAAACGGTGTGGCAGCCGGCGTCGTCGGCAAGGTCTCGTTCTCCACGTCTGCGCTGTCCCAACCTCCCGTGACCCGACTGTTCGCCGCTCCCCGCTTCGCTGCCCGCGCCCACCGCTTCGTGACCATGGCCACTGCAGCTGTGGCCGCCGTGCTCATCACCGGCCAGGCCGCGCGCGCGCAGACCGTGCCCCCGACGGCCACGATCCGGTTTGACGAAGCCGGCGCACCGGCGCTCCAGTCCCCTTACGGTCCGGCCGACGTCGGCCGCCTGCGTGCGACGTTTCTGTCGCTTCCGGGCATGCCCACGACCAACACGGCAGTCGACGTGTTCTGCGTCGACCTGCTGCACAACGTGACGTTCGCCCCAGCAGGCTGGAACGTCTACATGACCAACCTCGGCGGTTCGTCGGTCGCGTACACACGCCAGGGGACCCGGCTGTTCGACGACGCGCCGGACGCGCTCACCCGCTATCGCAAGGCCGCGTGGCTCCTCGACCAGTACTCGTCGGTCACGACGCTGACCGATACGACGGGGATCCAGGTGGCGATGTGGAAGCAGTTCGTGACGACGCTCGCGCCGTTCGGGTTCGCGAACTCGGGTGAGGCCAACGCGGCGGCATCGTGGGAGGCCGCGGCCGACGCGTTCGCCGCGACGGATGCCTTCGATCACTACGAGTGGAGCCGCTTCACCGTACTCACGGACGTGAACAGCGTCGGCGTCGGTAACGACTACCACGGCCTGCAGGAGCTGATGACCGAGACGCCGCCGTCGACGACGACCCCCGAGCCGACGACTCTGGTGTTGCTCGGCGCGAGCCTCGCAGGGATGGCCGTCATCGCCCGGCGGCGCACGGTTCATACTCGGTAGGCAATCAGCGAGCGGCGGACGACTGGTCGTCCGCCGCTCCACGACCGTCAGAGCTCGTCGAGCAGGGCCAGGCGGAACCGGGCGTAGGCGCGCGCCGCGCCGACGTGCGCGAGCGCGCGGGCGGCACGCGGCGGCAGCGCCGGAAGCCGCGGATCGTACTTGATGGGATCGAGCTCGATCGCCTCGATCGTGGTGCGCGGCGCGACACCCGCCACCGGCACCTTCACGCCGGGATTGAGCACGCCCTCGGGATCGCCCGCCACCTTGACGGCGTCGAACAACGTGAGTGCGTCGGCGCTCCAGGTGCGGGGGCCGAGTGGGGTGCGGAGCCGTCCGTCACCATGTTCGCCCGCCAGCGTGCCGCCTAACGCACCGGTGAGCGCGCTCACCTCGTCGAGCAGCGCCTCGACCCGCGCGCGCCACCCCGGCGTTCGGGTGTCGACGAGCGGATTGACGTGCACGTGCGCGTCGCCTGCATGGCCGAAAATCACGCCGCGGATGCCCTGCCGCGCGAGCGCCGCGCGCACGCCGCGGACGTACGCCGGCAGCTGGCCCGGCGGCACGCACCCGTCCTCGATGAACTGCATCGAGGCGAGCGCCGGGTCGAGGCGCGCGAGGATCGGGCTCGCCGCGTGACGCAGCTCCCAGAGCGCGTGCTCGGCCGCGGGGTCGAGCGCGAGCGACACCGCCGTCGCCCCCGCCTGGCGGAACGCCATGCCTAACATCTCCGCCCCCGCGCGCGCTGCCGCCGCGTCCGCCCCCTCGACCTCGGCGAGCAGCACGGCTTCGGGGACGCCACCGTCCGCCGTGCGCACGGCATCCGGCAGCGCGCCGCCGTCGGCCGCGACGTCGAGGAACGTCCGATCGAGCAGCTCGCACGCGGCCGCTCCGGCATCGCGCGCGCGCTCTGCGGCATCGACGGCGGCTTCGAGGGTGGCGAAGGCGCCTAACGCACTGGCCGTCGCGCCCGGTCGTGCGACGAGCGCGAGCTCGACGCCGACGAAGAGGGCGAGCGTGCCCTCACTTCCGACCAACAGGTCGACGAGCTCGCCCGTCCGCGCCCACTCGGCGAGCGCGTAGCCGGAGGAGTCCTTGCGTGTGGCGTGGGTGAGTGTGGCGCCGGCGGCGAGCGCGGCGCACACGCGCGGCAACACGTCGTGAACGAGTCGCGCCACGCCCGGTACCTCGACGGGCGCCGCCTCGCCCCGACGCACCAGTGCGCGCGTGCCGTCGGCGAACACGCAATCGAGCGCGGTCACCCAGGGGCGCATCGCGCCGTGCAGGAGCGTGTGCGCCCCCGCGGCGTTGGTCGACGCCATCCCGCCGATCGTCGCCCACGTCCAGCTCGACGGGTCGACGGGGAAGCGAAGCCCGACGGCGCGCGCGGCCGCGTCGATGGCCGCCCCAGACACGCCAGGTTCGCACGCGACGCGACGCGCGTCGACGTCGATGGCGCCGAGCGAGGCGAGGCGGCTCAGGTCGACGATGACCCCGTCTCCGATCGCGCCGCCAGCCATACTGCTCCCCGCTCCGCGCGGCACGAGTGGGGTGCCGGTGGCCGACGCCCAGCGCACGAGTGTCTGGACGTCGGCGGCGTCGGCCGGAACGGCGACGGCGCGCGGGTGCACGCGCGCGATCCCCGCCGCCTCGCTGTAGACCGCCCGCGCCTCGTCGTCGACGCGCCAGAGGCCCTGAAAGTCCTCGGGGCGGTTCACGCGGCGGGCCGCATGGCATCGAATGGCTCGAGCGCACAGACGAGCATGCGGATGAGCTCCTCGACGATGGCGGTGGCTTCGGACTCGGGGCGCCCCTGCGCATAGAAGATCACCTCGTGCACCGTCTCGACCTGCACGATCGCCGTCACATGGCGCTGCGACTCCGGCACCCACGGCGTGCGCCGCGCGATGAGCGACTCGACCTTCCGCACGACCGCGTCGTGCATCGCGGCCTCCTCGGGCGAGTGCCGCGCCCCCGGCGCCGTGGTCGCGGCAAACACGTGGCGGTACGCCGGGTTGGCGAGGCAGAAGGCCGCGATCGGCGCGACGATCCCCCGCATCATTTCGGGCAGGGGGCGGTCCGCGACCTCCGGCGCCATCACGCGATCCTTCAGCGCCTCGAACTCGGCGACGTACCGCGCGGCGAGCGCCTGGACGATCGCGTCCTTGTTGGGGAAGAACTGATACAGCGAGCCGACCGACGTGGACGCGCGTGCCGCGATCGCGTTGGTCGACGCACCCTCGACGCCAACGTCGGCGATGACGGCCATCGCTGCCTCGAGGATTCGGTCGATCCGGCGTTGCCCGCGGTCCTGCTGCGGCATGCGGCGGAACAGCCCCGGTGCCGGCGTTGGGGCGGGGAGCACGTCGGTCGGATCGGTGGCCATACCGAAACATGAGCATCGACTCGCCTATTGACAAGGTGAGCAATCGCTCATATCTAGACGCGAGTAAACGCTCACGTGAGCGATCGCTCATGTTGTGCGCCACCCGCTACCGCGTCCGTGATGCCCGCAGCCCTTCCCACTCCTCGCCGGCCGCGCGCGCACATCGCCGCGGCGTTCACGCTCCTCGCCGCGACGACCATCGCGGCGGGTCCTGCCGCCTGCTCCCGTGACGCGGACGCTGCGGCGATTCCCGCCGCTGCGCCCCCCGCAGCCGCGTTCCCCGACGCGGCGGCAACGCCCGTACGCGTGCAGCCCGCGGTGCGCGATACCACTCGGGCCGCCGTCCGCGCCGGCGGGGTGACCGAGCCGCGCGCGACCGCCGACCTCACGTTCCAGGTGCCCGGGCGTGTCGTTGCGGTCACCGTAGACGAGGGGACGCACGTGGCCCGCGGACAGCTCCTCGCCGCGGTGGATCCCACCGAGTACCGTCTCGCGTACGAGCAAGCCGAGCTCGCGAGCACGCGCCAGATGGACGAATTGGCGCGTGCGCGTCGGCTCCGTGAGTCGGGCTCGATCACCGAGAACGATTTCGAGCGGCTGGACAACGGCGCGCGGCAAGCCGTCGTCGCCCGCGCCCTCGCGGCCAAGCGGCTCGCCGACGCCCGTCTCGTGGCTCCGTTCGCCGGCACGATCGCGCGGAAGGCGATCGAGACTGGCGCGACCGCGGCGACGGGCACCTCGGTTCTGACACTCGTCGATCTGGACACCGTCACGGTCCGGGTTGGGGTGAGCGAGGCCGACGTTGGGCAGCTGCGAATCGGCCAGCCGGCGACGGTCGAGGTGCCTGCGGTGAGCCGGTCCCTCACCGGCCGGGTCGCGCACATCGGCGTGGTCGCCGAGCCGGCGAGCCGGACGTACGCGGTGAAGGTCACGCTGCCGAACGCCGCAGGCACGCTTCGCGGCGGGATGATCGCGACGGTTCTACTTCCGACGGGCCGCGCGCGCGATGCGGTGACCGTTCCCGCCGCGGCCGTGATGCGCGATCCGGACGGTACGACCATCGTCTTCGTCTACGAGCCGGCCGACGCGCGTACCGACGCGCGCTCGGGGACCGGTCGCGTGCGCGCGCGCCGCGTCGCGATCGGCGATGCGCGTGGCGCGGACGTCGAGATCGCCCGCGGACTCGCGGCGGGCGAACCGGTCGTCGTGGGGGGCCAACAACGGCTGCACGACGGCTCCGCCGTGCTCGTGCCCGCCGCGGCGAGCCCGGCGATCGCCTCGGCGCTGGGGGGACGCTGACCATGGCCACACGTCCCTTCAACCTGATCCGCGCGGCGCTCGACAACCGTCAGGTCGTCTACCTCCTCACCACGCTCGTCGTCGTCCTCGGCCTCTCGTCGCTTCTCCGGATGCCGCGGCGCGAGGACCCGAAGATCACGATCCGTCAGGGACTGGTCCTCGCGCTCTATCCCGGCGCGACGGCCGAACAGGTCGAGCGGCAGGTCGCCGAACCGATCGAGCGGCGGCTCTTCTCCCACAGTGAGGTGAAGAAGGCCAAGACGTACACGACGTCGCGCCCCGGCGCCCTGGTTGCCAACGTCGAGCTCAACGACAACGTGCGCGATCCGGATCGGTTCTGGGCGATGCTCCGCCACGACCTCAACGAGACGCGGGTGCAGGAGCTACCCGCCGGCGTCGTCGGGCCGATCGTCAACGCCGATTTCGGCGACGTGGTCGCGGTCCTCCTCACCGTGCACGGGCCTCCGGGGCGCTACGGCTCGCGCGAGCTGGCGAGCTTCCTCGACCGCATCGAGGACGCCGTCCGCACGCTCCCCGACGTGTCGAAGATCAAGCGCTACGGCGAACAGCCCGAGGAGATCGCCGTCACCGCGCGCCCCGAGCGGCTCGCGCAGTACGGCGTGACCACCGCGCAACTCGCCGGCGCGCTGCGGGCCCGCAACGCAGTCGTCGATGGGGGAACGGTCGAAGCCGGAGCGAGCGACGTGCGCATCCGTTCCTCGGGCGCGTTCGCGGCGGAGCAGGACATCGGTGCGCTGCAGGTCGGCACGGGGGTCGGAAGCACGCCCGTCACGCTCCGCGACGTCGCCACGGTCGAACGCCGCTACGTCGATCCCACCTTCGTCGCACGCGTGGACAATCAGCCGGTCGCGCTGCTGTCGATCGAGGCACAGGAGGGGCGCAACCTCGTCGCGGTGGGCGCGTCGATCAACGCCAAGTTGGCGGCGGTCCGCGCGACGCTCCCTGCCGACGTCGCCATCGACCTCATCGCCGATCAGCCTTCGGGCGTGCAGCACCGCGTGCTCGGCTTCGGGCGCGAGTTCACGATCGCGGTGGTCGCGGTCATCCTCGTCACCGTGCTGCTGCTGCCGCTCCGAGTCGCCGCGATCGCCGCCACGGCGATCCCGATCACCGTCGCGGTCACGGTCGCCGCGCTCAACGCGATCGGCGTCGAGCTCCACCAGATGTCATTCGCCGGGTTGGTCGTCGCGTTAGGCATGGTCGTCGACGACGCGATCGTCATCGCCGACAACTACGTCGAGCTGCTCGACCACGGCGTTCCACGGCGTGAGGCGGCGTGGCGGTCCGCGAGCGATCTCGCGATTCCGGTGCTCGGCGCGACGCTGACGATCGTCGCGAGCTTCCTCCCGCTCGCCATCCTGCTCCCCGGAACGACGGGCGAGTTCATTCGCGCGCTGCCGCTGACCGTCAGCGTGGCGCTGCTCTGCTCGTACGCGGTGGCGATGCTGCTCACCCCGCTGCTCTGCCTCGCGTTCATCGCCACGGGGCTCCGGCCGCACGCGGCAGCCGGCGAGACGCGCCGCCGGATCGATCCGTTAGGCGCGATGCAGCGGCTCTACGAGCGCACGATGCGTCTCGCAATGCCGCGCACCGCCCTCACCCTCGGCCTGAGCGCCGCCGCGTTCGTCGCCGGTGTGGCGATGCTCCGGGTCATTCCGATGCGCTTCTTTCCGGCCGCCGAGCGCGCGCAGTTCGTCGTCGACGTGTGGATGCCCGAGGGGACGCGCTTCGAGGCGACGGATTCGGTCGTGCAGCGGCTCGTCGCGAACGTGCGCCGCGTGGATGGGGTGCGGGCCGTGGGATCGTTCACCGGCGGCGGCAGTCCGCGATTCTACTACAACGTGAACCCCGAGCCGCCCGCGACCAACTACGGGCAACTCGTGGTGAACACGGCCGAGATCGATGGCACGCCGGCACTCGCGGCGTCGCTCCACGCGCGGCTCGCCGCGCTCGCTCCCGAGGCGACCGTCGTGGTGAAGGAGCTGCAGCAGGGCGCCGCGCTCCCCGCGCCGATCGAAGTGCGGTACAGCGGTCCGGAGCTGGTGCAACTCCGTCGCCTCGCCGACTCCGCGCGTGCCGTGCTCGAATCGACCTCGGGCAGCGAGTACGTGACGAGCAACTGGCGCGACGATCGCTACGGCGTGCGCGTCGATCTCCGGCGCGAGACCGCCACGCGGTTAGGCATCACCGACGCCGACGTCGCGCAGCAACTGGCGGGCGACTTCGACGGGGCGAGTGCGTCGACGTACTACGAGGGCGATCGGCGGATCGACGTGCGCATGCGCCTCGACGGCGCGAGCCGCCGCGGGGTGGGTGACGTGCGCGACGCATACGTCACGTCGCCCGTGACCGGTGGGCGCCTGCCACTCCGCGAGGTCGCCGACGTGCGCCCGGAGTGGCAGCCGAGTCGCATCGTACGCCGGAACGGGGTGCGCACCGTGACCGTGCAGAGCTTCGCGCGACCGGGCGTCCTGGCATCGACCGTCCTCGCGGCCGCGCTGCCGCGCCTGCAGGCCGTGCCGTTGCCGTCCGGCTACACGATGACGCTCGGCGGCGAGGTCGAGAACCAGGCCGAGGTGCAGGGACCGATGAGCATCGCCCTCTCGACGAGTCTGCTCGGAATCTTCGTCATCCTCTTTCTCCAGTTCCGCAACGCGCGCCATCCGCTCATCATCATGGTCTCGATCCCGCTCGCCGTCTTCGGCTCGGCGTTAGGCCTCGTGCTGACGCGCAATCCGTTCGGCTTCACCGCGCAGCTCGGACTCACGGCGCTCACCGGCGTCGTGGTGCGGAACGCGATCATCCTCGTCGACTACATCATCGCGCGGCGGGCGGCCGGCGAGTCGCTGCACGATGCCGCGCTCGACGCCGGCCGTCGCCGCCTGCGCCCGATCTTCCTGACCACGGTGGCCGCGGCGGTCGGGGTCGTGCCGCTCATCGTCAGCGGGTCGAGCCTGTGGTCGCCGCTGGCGAGCGTGCTCGCCGTCGGGTTGGTATGCTCGATGGTCTTCACGCTCGTCGTCGTGCCGGTGCTCTACGTCCTGATCGAGTCGCGACGCGAGGAGCGCGCGGCGCGGAGCCCCGCGCCCGTCGCGATCTCGGCGTCCGAGCCGCCACGCTTCGTACCCGGGCTGGTGGCCGGCGCGCTCGTGCTCGTCGCCCTCGGCGCAGGATCGCCGCGCCTCGCGCGCGGACAGGAGCTCTCGCCGTCGACGGCACCGACGGCACGTACGGCGCGTCCGCTCACGCTGGACGAGGCCGTGCGCCTCGCCACGCACAACGGCCGCGCCGCGCGCATCGCGGCGGCGCAGGTGGACGAACAGGCCGCCCGCCTGCGGGGCGCGCGGGCCGAGTTCCGCCCGACGCTGTCGGCGACGGGCAACTACTCGGGGCGCAGCGGCGTCCAGAGCGTGCTCATCCCACAGGGCGCGCTCGGCAACGACGTGAACGGCCGTCCGTTGCCGGGAGCCGACCGGGCGCTCACCTCGCCCAGCAGGAGCACGTTCTACTCGATCGTCACGGCGACGCAGCCGCTCACGCAGGGCGTGCGTATTCGCGCCGGCGCGCGCGCTGCGGAGGCAGCGTACCGGCGGAGTACCGCCGCGCGCGATGCGACCACGCAGGACGTCGCGCTCGCGGTGACACGGCTCTACCTCGGTGCGCTCGCCGCCGAACGCCAGCGCGACGCCACGCGGCTCCTCCTCGCGGCGCGCCGCGCCGGGGCAGGGGATGCCGTGCGGGCGGTCGCGGCGGGGCTTGCACTCGGCGCGCGCGCATCCGAGGCGCGGGCCGGGGTGCTGGACGCCGAGCAGCAGCTGGTCGCGGCGGGGAATCAGATCGCCGACTACACGGCCGATCTCGCGGAGCTGACGGGCTGGCCGACCGACGTGCCGATGTCGCTGACGACGCCGGAGCCGCTCGATCGGCTCCCGGCTCCCGACAGCGTGGGACTCGCGACCTTCGTACGAGCCGCCCTCGACGGCAACCCCGAGCTCATGGCGGCGCGCGCGACGCGTGACGAGGCCGCGAGCGGGACACGCGCGGCCCGCGCGGCGTACGTCCCGGACGTGGCGCTCTACGCGCAGTACTACCATCAGACGCTCACGACCGTGCTGCCGCAGAACAACGTGACGGGGGGCATCTCGCTCTCGTGGACGATCGCCGATTTTGGTCGCCGACGGAGCACGGTCGAGGCCGCAGCGGCGCACCAGATCGTCGCCGCCGAGGAGGCGTCGCGCGTCGAGGAGCGCACGGTGACGGCGGTCGCGAAGGCGTACCGTGCAGCGGTGCGTGCCGAACGGCTGTGGGACGCCGCGCTCGCGACGGCCGTCGCCCGGCACGACCTGGCGCGCGTGGCAGCGAGCGAGGACGACGCAGGGCTCCGCCTGGCATCGTCCCGCGCGGAGCAGGCCGCAGCCGCCGCAGGCGCCGACGCGGCTGCGTACGGCGCGGCAGTCGGCGCCCGGCTGGCACGTGCCGAGTTGGCGCGGGTCGTCGGGTCGAGCGGCGGCGCGTCCGCTGCGTCCGGCGGGGTACGGGTGACCGAGCGTCCGTGAACGGGGTAGACTAGGCCGTTGCTCGCCTGCCGCCCTGTCGTCCCCCGCCCATGCCGCAGCTCCCCGAACGCGCCCTCGCCGACGCCGTCGCCCACCGCGACGCGCGCCGCTTCTGCGACCTGGTGCTCCCCGCCGTCTCGCGGACCTTCGCGATCGGGATTCGCGCGCTCCCGGGCGACCTCGGGCGAGCGGTGCTCACCGCGTACCTGATCTGCCGGCTCGCCGACACGGTCGAGGACGCGCCCGGGATGACGCCGGCCGAGAAGGCGCCGCTCTTCGAAGCGCTGCTCGACTGCTTCGACGGGCAGGCGGCGGCCGACCGGTTCCCGGCGATGGCGACCGCGGTGACCGGCGATCCCGCGCACCTCGCCCTCGTGCGGCATGCGGATCTGGTGTTCGCGCACTTTCTCACGTTGCCCACGGGGACGCGGCGGGTCGTGCGCCACTGGGTGACCGAGATGGTCACGGGCATGCGCAAGTTCGTCGAGCTCTACCCCGACGGCATCCGTATCCAGACGGTCGAGGAGTTTCGCGAGTATTGCTACTATGTGGCCGGCACTGTCGGCTACCTGCTCACCGACCTCTGGCACGAGCACTCGCCGGCCGTTGGGCAGGCGACGTACGAGCGGCTGCGCGAGCGGTGCCGCGCGTTCGGCGAGGCGCTGCAGACCGTGAACATCCTCAAGGACGTCGGGTCACGACGCACGGGTCGAGAACTCGATCTACGTCCCCGAGCAGCTGCTGCGCGCGCACGGGAGCACGCATGCGGCGGTGCTGGCCGCCGAGTGCATCCCCGAGACGCGGGCCGCCGTCGGGCGGCTGATCGAGCTGGCGTGGGCCGATCTCGACGAGGCGCGCCGCTACCTGCTGCTCATCCCGCGGCGGGCGGTACCGATCCGGCTCTTCTGCGCGCTGCCGCTGCTCTACGCGTACGCGACGCTGCGCGACCTCGCGCGTACGTCGGCGATGCTGCTGCCCGGCGGCGGGGTGAAGATCTCGCGGCGTGAGGTGAAGGCGCTACTCGTCACGGGGATGCTCGTCGTCGGCAGCAACGGGCTCGTGCGGCGGCTGGTCGAACGGGTGCGGCGGCGGCCGTTCACGCTCGCGTTAGGCGAGGGGGCGTAAGGCCGGTCACCGCCGGCCCACATCCGCCACGCGCGCGTCAGCGTAGCGCGCGCCGCACGCCGTCGATCGCGTCGAGGATCCCGGCCGCGCGCGCCGCGCCGGTGCCTAACGGTGTTCCACTCGCACCGCCCGCGCCGACGCCTGTGACCAGCCCGGCTTCGACCCGGTCGAGCAGTGTTTCGAGCGCGACGCTTCCGCGCGCGACCGCGTCGCGGTGCGAACGCGCGATCGCCCATCCGGCCACGCCGCCCGCGAGCACGGGCAACGCGGCCACGGGGGCGACGACCGCGAGGAGCGCATGCGCGACCACGCCGACGCCGAGCACGCCGCCGCCGGCGAGCACGCCGCCCCCGGCCGCCACCCCGCCCGCGGCCAGTCGCTGCTGCCGCGCCCCACCGAGGTCGAGTTCGATGCGGAGCAGCGTGCGCCCTGACTCGGCGGGGAGCGCCACCGCGCGGACGCCGCGCGCGCGCCGAAGTCCAGGTGTCCCCCCGCCGACCCGAAGCCCGCGCGCGAGCTGCCCGACGAGATCCGTCCGCGCGTCCCACGCCGCGTACACGCCGCCGCCGTCCGCGGTGCGGCGCGCGAGCCGCATGCATTCGTCGCGTTCGAGTAGGCGGCCTAACGCGTCGATGACCGCGGCCGGTGTCCCCGCGACGACCCGTGCGGCCGCGGCGTTCGCGGGCCCGGCCAGCCGCGTCGCGAGGTCGTCGTCCGCGTCCGGGTGTGCGGGTACGACCGCGCGGGGTGCCGCGGCGCGCAGGCGTTCCTCCGCGAGCGCGATGCGCACGTGGTCGGTCGACAGCCCCGCCTCGCGCGCCGCGTCCAGTAGCTCGGCGTCGGTCAGCGCGGGCTCGTCGGTCGTGCCCGCCGCGCTCTGCAGGGCGGCCGCGCGTGCGAGCACGCGCTCCATCGCCGTTCGGTCGAGTGCCATGCGTCAGATCCCGCCGAGGACGACGTCGATCTGCCGCGCAATCGCGTCGAGCATCGCGGGCGGCAGGGGGAACGCGGATTCGAGTGCCGCGGCCGCACCCGTTGCGGGCACGGGCTGACCCGCTTCGCGCAGGTAGAAGCGTGCATAGCCGTCCGCGAGCTCGGGCGCGGCGCGGCGCAGGAGCAGGAGCCCCGCGCGCACCTGCCCCATCGTCACGTAGCGGTCGGCGAGCCCGGCGCGTTGGTCGGCGGGCGACGTGTTGTCCGCCACGACCTGCCCGACGAGTGCGCCGACGAACTCGTGCACCGCCGCATAGCTCGTCTCCGGCGCGTCGCTCGCGCGGGTCGGGAAGGTCACCGCGACGACGGCCTCGCTCCGCGACCCGCCCTGCGTGCGCCCCTCCCCGCCGAGCACGGGCGAGACGAGCAGCGTGCCGTCGGCCTGCTGCGTGCCGGAGAGAAAGCGTTGGATGCGCGGTCGCACGGCGCGCTGCCACACCGAATCCGCCGCGTCGAGTTGGCCCGACCGCGTCTGCTGCAGCGTGGTCCAGTAGCGGTGATAGAAGCGCTCGCGTTCGTCCTGCAACGCGGTCGTGTAGAGGCGCACCCAGTCGCGATCGGCGGGGGTCGGGAACGTTTGCGCGAGGAACTCGGTCGCGGCGGCGCCGGCCTGGTCGTTCGCGCGGCGTGGATCGCCGCCCGCGGCGACGAAGGTGTTCACGGCCTGCCGCAGCTCCTCGAACGAGTGGAAGGCGAGCGGCACGAACTGCGCGGCGAGCGCGAGACGCGGGTTGGCGGCAAAGCGCGTGCGCAGCCGCTCGCGGTTGGCGTCGAGCTCCGTGTACGCGTTCGCCCGGGCGCGTTCGGCGGTCAGCGCCGCCTGATAGCCGCGGCGGAAGAGTGGGACGCGCGCCGTGTCGTCGAGAATGAGCGCCAGCCCGTGCAGCCAGAGATCGACGTGCTCCGCCGTGCGCACGCGCCACGCGGTGGTCGCCAGGGCGGTATCTGCCCGGGGCGGGATTGCCGGACGCGGGCGTCTGTGCGAGCACGAGCCCGGGCGCGAACGCACCGAGCAGCACGGCGCGCCGCGTGAGCCTGCGGACGGAGGGGTCGAGCGGCTGGAGCATGGTGCGCAACATGGAGCGCATTCGGGACCGGAGCGAGGGGCGGCGAACGAGGACCGCTCACCCTACGTCAGTACGCCGCGGCGGTGCCGTGCGATCCCTGCGCCCTCGATGCTCGCGGTCCGATCGGCCGCGCGGACGCTCTGACTCGCCTACGGTTCGTCGGCGGGACGCCCGCAGGTGATGCAGAATCGCCAGCCGTTCTCGAGCTCGGTGCTGCACGCCGGGCAGCGGTGCACGGTGAGATTCTCGCCGCAGTAGGGGCAGTACGTCACGGCGCGCCCGTCCGGCAGCGGACGCGCGCACGCGCGGCATTTGCCGCCCGTGACGGGCGTGGGCGGTCGGACGGGGAAGGGCACGGCGGTGCTGGGCGGGGGGCCAGTTCGCGGGGGCCGGACGCGGACGCGACGGTCAGCGGTGCGTTGCGGTGCTGTCGCCAGCCTCGCTCGGGCTCGTGCGCCCGTCGAGGTCGGAGTCGTACTTGCCGCGGGCGCCCCCGCCCGCGTGCGCGACCACCTGCTCGATCACGCGCCGCACGACGGTCTCATCGTGCTGCTGGGCGTCGCGGAACCCCGCGGCATAACCGGCGGCAGCGCCGAGGGCGAGAAGCAGGAGCGGGCGGGACATGAGCAGGTCGACGAGGAGGCGGGCACGCGCGCGGCGCGTGACGAGAGGAGGGTTACCTGAGAGACGCGCCCGTCGGCGCATCCGCAACCGCGCCCGTTCGCGCCCCCGCGCACCCGCGGGAAGGCCGGCGCGGGCACGAACGCCTCGGACGCCAGGAACGGATCGAGCGCGGCGCGGAGCTTCCCCTTCGCCCGCTCGGCCGCGACCCACGCCTCGAACCCCGAGGGCACGAGTCCGCCCGACTGCGTCTGGTCCGCGGCCGCGCGCGTGGCGAGGTGGTTGGCGTACTCGTTCTGCGGATGCCCGTTGTGGCCGCGCACCCAGCGCCACATCCGTTCGTGGCGCGCGGCCGCCTCCACCGCCGTCTTCCACAGCTCGAGGTTCTCGATCGGCCCCGTCTTGCGGGTCCAGCCGCGCGACATCCACCCCGGCACCCACGACGTCATCCCGTCGACGATGTACTTGGAGTCGGTGGTGAAGACGACCGAGAAGGTGCGCTCCTTGGCCGACAGCCCGGTGAAGGTCTCGATCACCGAGCGGAGGGCCATGCGGTTGTTGGTCGTGTCGCGTTCGCTGACCCACCAGTCCCAGCGCAGGATCTCGCCGGTCTTGGGGTGGCGCCATTCGAGCAGGCCACCCGCCCCGCCGGGCGTGTCGCCCGCGCGCCCATTGCCGAGGCAGGACTCGTCGGCATAAACGGCGACGATCGGGTGCGTCGCGCCGGTGGTGGGGTTGGCGTTCCTGTTGGATTTCGTGCTGCTGGCTCGTCGGCATCACAGCACCGCGAAGCCGGTCATCTCGTCGACCCAGAGGTCGAGGCGGTCGCCCGTCGTGGGGTGGACGGCATCGATCCGCTCGCGGCCGTTGACGAGGCGCAGCGCCTGCGGCACGACGACGAGGTCGTAGGCGCCATTCCGGCGGATCTCGACGCGGCGGCGGTCGGCGATGGCGCGCTCGAGCGCGTCGTACTGGGCGGGGGAGAACGTGGCCATGCCGGAACGATAACGAGGGGCCGACGCGCTCACGCGCACCAGGCGCGGCACACGTGGTCGAGCACGTCCGTCGCGCGCTCGATCTCGTCGAGCGCGACCCACTCCTCCGCGCTGTGCGCGAGTCCGATGTCGCCGGGCCCAAAGCAGACCGTGGGCACACCCGCAGCGTTGAGGAGGGCCGCGTCCGTCCACGCCGGCATACCCTCGATCTGTACCGACTGGCCTGCACCCGCGAGCGCCGCGCCTAACGCCTGGACGATCGGGGCATCGGTCGCGACGTCGCTGGGCGGTTGCGCGAAGTCGAGCGTGACCTCCGCGGAGAACGCCTCACGCCCGGCCGCCCGCAGCCGGTCCGCGACGCGCGTGATCGCGGTGGCGATCTCGGCGCGCGCGGATTCCGCACTCTCGGAGGGGATCGTGCGCCGTTCGAGGCGCAGCACGCACCGCTCGGGGTAGGTGGTCAGTCCCACGCCGCCCTCGATGAGCGAGGCGTGGAGCGACCCGCGGCCTAACAGCGCGTGCGGCGCGCGGGCCGGCAACTCGATCGCGTCGAGGGCGTCGAGTTCGGCGAGCAGCAGCCCCGCGTGCCGGATCGCGTCGACGCCGATGTCGTAGCGGCTGCCGTGCGCGGCGCGCCCATGCACCGTGACCGTGTACCACGCGAAGCCGCGATGCGCGGGCATGATCGTGAGCCGCGTCGGCTCGGTGATGATGCACGCATCGGCCCGGAGCGCCCCCGCCTTGAGGCGCTCGACGAGCGCGAGCGTGCCCGCGCTCTCGAACTCCTCGTCGGCGACGGCCGCGACCACGACCTCGCCCCGGAGCGCGCCGGCCGCGTGCGCCCGCGCCGCCGCCGCGCACATCGCCGCGACGCCACCCTTCATGTCGGTCGCGCCGCGCCCGTAGAGGCGCCCGTCGCGCTCGTCGGCATCGAACGGCGCGTGCACCATGCCGTCCGTGCCGACCACGTCGAGGTGCCCGTTGAGCATGAGCACCGGCGCGCCCGGTTCGCCACGCCCGATGCGCGCGATCACGTTAGGCCGCCCTGGCACCGCGTCGTACTGGTCGACCGCGAACCCCCAGGCGCGCAGCACCGCGGCGAGTTGCGTCGCGCACGCGCCCTCGCCGGGCGCGCCGGGCACGAGGTCGGGATTTCGCGAGTCGATGCGGACGAGCGCGCGGGTGAGGGCGACGGGGTCGGCGAGCGGAACGGAGGTCATGGCGCGCGCAAGTTACCGCGGTTCACGTGACCCAGCCCTGCGCGTCGAGGACCATCCAGTGCCCGCTGCCGCGTTCGTCATGTCACCGCGACACCTCGCTCGTCCACCGCCCAATCGACGACCTCGCCCAGCGCCGCGACCGCGGCCCGGACCTCCGCCTCGCGCCCGTCGGGCGCGATCACCAGCACGCACCCGCCGCCGGACGCGCCGAGCGCCTTCGCGCCTAACGCACCCGCCGCCCGCCCCGCGGCGACGATCGCGTCGATCCGCTCGGTCGGGATCGCGGGGTGCAGCGCCCGCTGCCACGTCCAGTGCTCACCGACCAGTGCGGCTAATGCGTCCACGTCGCCCTGCGTCAACGCCGCCGCCATCTCGCCTGCCAGGGCTCGCATCCGCGCCAGCGCATCGAGCACGCGGCGCTCGCCCCGGAGATACGCGTCGAGCACCGCGGTAATCGTCTCCCCCGAGACCCGCGACTCGCCCGTGTAGACCACCACGCCGCGCCGTTCGAGCGCCGTCCGTGTCGCCTCGGAGAGCGCGAGCCGCGTGACCCGCGCCGGCACGCCACCAGCGGCCGCGCCGAAGTCCAACCGGAGCGCCCCCCCGAACGCCGCCGCGTAGTGATCCTGCCGTCCACCCGCGATCTCCGCGTCCTCCACCTCGGCGGCACGGCTCAACTCGGCGAACGCACCACGCGCTCGGTCGTCGGGCCACCCCGCATCGGGCACGCCTGTTCGCCAGACGGCGCAGGCCGCCGCCAGCGCCACCCCGAACGCGCTCGATCCACCGAGCCCCGCGCCGACGGGCAGGTCGGTCGCGGCGCCAACCCGCGGCGGTTCACCGTCCAGCCCCGCGCGCCGGAGCGCAGCGCGAACGAGCCCGTTCCCTGGCCCGTCCGCCTGCAAGTCGATCGCCCGCATGTGGGGCACGTGGCTGGATACGTCGCTCGGTGCGTCGCCAGACGTGTCGCCCAGCGCGACCGTCGTGCGGCGCGTGATCGCGACGTTGCAGACCGTGCCACCCTCACGGTCCGCGTAGGGCGGCACGTCGGTCCACCCACCGCCGAAGTCGAGCCGCGCCGGCGCGCTGGCGATCACGCGACGGCCCGCCGACGTGGGAGTCGTCATCTCGATGCGGCGATCACGAACTGTGGTCGTGCACGATCCGCCACTCCCCGCCGAGCCGGCGCATGACGAGCGAGGTCGGGCCGCGCGCGATGGTCGAATCGGTTCCGGCCGGGGTGCGCACCGTCAGGACGTAGTACGCGATCGCGTTCGCCACGTTAGGCGCGAGTTGATCGACCTCGAGCTGCTCGAAATGGAGCGTGCCGCGGACGAATCCCGGCACGAAGCGCGGCGCGTACCCTGCGCGGACTGCGGCCGGCCCGCGTACGATCCCACGCCGTCCGATGAACGTCGTCGCATCGCCCGGGGCGTAGCTGCGCATGAACCCGTCGAGGTCCCCACGATTCCACGCGGCCGCGGAGGCGTCGAGCATCGCCCGGATCTGGGCGAGCGCGCTCGAGTCTGCCGACAGGGATGGGTGGGCCGCCTCGCGTCCAACGAGCGCGAGACCCGCGGAAGGCCACGACGCGACGAGCGTACTCGTGGCGAGCAGCGCGGCACCCGTCACGATCGCGCGACGGAGTCGTTTCGCTCCAAATCGCTGTCCCGTGGCTACCATTGAGAGGAGTCGGAGAAGGGACATGGCGCGCGAGGGACGTGTGGTGGCGGGCACGCGCGAACCTTGGGCCGACTGGTTGGGAAGGGCGAGCCCGCGCGCCGCGAATTTATGTAGCCGTGTCGTTGCAAGGCACATCGTTTGCCCCGGGAGTTGTCGATGCCGGACTTCGAGCAGTACCTGCGCGGTCGTACGCTGATCCTCCTGTCCAATCGGGAACCGTACGAGCACGCGCGCCCGAAGGGGGATCCAACAGGCGCGCCGACCGTTCGGCGCCCGCCCGGTGGGCTCGTCTCCGCGCTCGACCCGACGATGCAGCGCACGCAGGGCACCTGGGTCGCGTGGGGCTCCGGTGCGGCCGACCGCGAGACGGCCGACGCGGATGGTCGCGTGCAGGTGCCGCCCGAGGCGCCGCGCTACACGCTTCGCCGCGTCTGGCTCGACGCCGCCGACGTCGAGGGGTATTACCAGGGCTTCGCCAACAGCGCGCTCTGGCCCGTGTGTCACATGCTCCTGCAGCACTACAGCTTTCGCGAGGAGCACTGGGAGCGCTACCAGACGGTGAACGCGCGCTTCGCCGATGCGGCCGCCGAAGAGTGCCGCCGGGCGGCGCACCCACCGGTGATCTGGACGCAGGATTACCACCTGGCGCTCGCGCCCGCGATGCTCCGCGAGCGGCTCGCAGCCGATGGCTCCGCCAAGCGGGCCTTCCTGCACCACTTCTGGCACATCCCGTTTCCGCCGCCGGACCTCTTCAACCTCCTCCCAACCGAGGTCCAGAGCGCGGTCCTCCGCGGCATGCTCGGCAACGACCTGCTCGAATTCCACACCGAGCGCCACGCCATGAACTTCATGGATTGCGTGGCCACCTTTGTGGATGGGGCGCAGGTCCGCCGCGAGCACCACTTCGTGCGCTACGAGGGCCGGACGGTGCGCGTCGGGGCGTTCCCCATCTCGGTCGACGCCGCGTACTACGAGCGCCTCGCGCGCGAGGGCGCGTCGCGGGCGGAAGAGCTGCGGGCGCGCTACGCGGGTCCGGGGCGCACGCTCGCCGTCTCGGTCGATCGCATCGATTACACGAAGGGGATCCCCGAGCGCCTGCGCGCCCTCGACACGCTCTGGGCGGGCGCGCCCGATCTGCGCGGGAAGCTCACCGTGCTGCTGGTCGGAACCCCGTCGCGTACCGAGATCGCGTCGTACCAGGCGATCGAGTGCGAGGTCGAGACGCTCGTCACCGGGATCAACGCGCGCTGGGGCACGAAGGACTGGACGCCGATCGTGTACGTGCACGAGAACGTCGGCGCGGGTGAGCTCGCGTCGATGTATCGCGCGGCCGATCTCTGCCTCGTCTCGTCGCTCCAGGACGGCATGAACCTCGTTGCGAAGGAGTACGTGGCCTGCAACATCGACGAGCAGGGCGTGCTCGTGCTCAGCCGCCTCACGGGCGCGGCCGAGGAGATCTACGGCGCGGTGCTCATCAACCCGTTCAACGTCGACGGCTTCGTGCAGGGCCTGCGCGATGCGGTGAGCATGCCGATGGCCGAACGCCGTCGCCGGATGCGCGGCATGCGCGACCAGCTCAAGCGCGCGACGATCTTCGACTGGCTCGCTTCCATCCTGGCGCGGGTCGACGAGCTCGCCCCGGCCGCCGACGCAGTCGGGGATGGGCCGGCCGTCGCGCGGGCGCCGGTCGCGCGAGGCGCGGCCATCGCGTCGCGCGACGCCACCCTCGGCGCGGGGTCGACGCTCTGACACGGCACGACCTGCTCGACCCGCCGGCGCCACTCACGCCGGCGGGCAGCCATGCGCCGATCGAGGCCGCGCCCGCCGCCCTCGTCGTTCCGCGCCCGGTTCGTGCGCCTGCCACGGCGCTCGTCGGGCTGGCGCGGGCGCACGCGCTCGCCGCACTGGCCGCAGCGCGTGCGCTGGCCCTCTGCCTCGACATCGATGGGACGCTCGCGCCCATCGCGCCGCGCCCCGAGGACGCCCGCACGCCCGAAGAGACGCTGCGATTGCTCGAACGCCTCGCCGGCCACCCGCATGTGCACGTCGCGCTCGTGACCGGGCGAGCGCCCGCGGACGCCCGCGCGCTCGTGCCGGTCGAGGGCCTGTGGATCGTCGGCAATCATGGCGCCGAGACGCTCGCCCCCGGCGCATCCACGCCCGAGGTCGACCCGACCGTTACGGCGTATGCCCACGCGCTCGATCGTGTCGCGCAGGCGCTCGCGCCGCTCGCGCACACCCCGGGCGTGCTCGTCGAGAACAAGCGCTGGAGCGTCTCGCTCCACACCCGCCTCGCCTCCCCCGACCTCGGCGATGCGGTGATCGCCGTCGCCCGCGCGCTCGGCGAGGCCGAAGGGCTCCGCATCGAGGCGGGGAAGGCCGTGCTCGAGTTCAAGGCGCCCGTGCCGGTCGACAAGGGCACCGCGACGCTCGCGCTGCTCGCGCGCTGGGGTGTGACGGACCCGGCCGTCCACGACGGCGCCGCCGTGCTGGCCGCCGGCGACGATACCACGGACGAACACCTCTTCCAGGCCCTGCACGACACCGTTCCCGGCGCGTGCACCGTCCGCGTCGGCGATCATCTGCCGACCTGGGCCGAGTACCGCGTCGACGCGCCGCCCGCGCTGGCCGCGTTCCTCGCCGATCTCGCGGACGCGATCGAGCCGTAACGCGCCATCGCTCACCCCCGTGTCGGGCTGGGGCACATCTTTTTTACGGAATGAGAGCAGGATGACGGCAGGATAAGAGCAGGATGACGCTGTTTCGGACCGAGCACGTCATCGCGAGCAGTCATCCTGCTCTCATTCTGCCGTCATCCTGCTCTCATCCTGTAAAATGCTGTTCTCTGTCGGTCGCTCCCGCGTCAACCGCCCGCACCGGACGAGGTAGTCGACCACATCGCGCACGCTCGCGGGATGCAGCCGGGCGAGCTCTGCCTCATCCGCGAGCAACGCGACGAACGCGTCGGCGAGCAGCGCTGTCATTTCGTCCGAGATCGCCTTCCCACGGGCGGCCAACCGCGCCCCCTCCGCGGCGAGCGCGTCGTGTGACGGAGCGGGGGCGTCGTGCGGCGGCATGGCTGGACGGTAACGACGCCCACTAACGTTGGACATGCTCCTCGCCGGCGTCCGCGTGCTCGACCTCTCCCGCGTCCTCGCCGGTCCGCTCTGCACGATGATGCTCGGCGATCTCGGCGCCGACGTCATCAAAATCGAACGGCCCGGAAGTGGGGACGACACGCGCGGCTGGGGCCCGCCGTTCGACGCGCGCGGCGAGAGTGCGTACTACCTGAGCGTCAACCGGAACAAGCGAAGCGTGGCCGCCGATCTCGACGCGCCGGCCGACGTCGCGCTCCTCCGTACGCTGATCGCTGGCTGTGACGTCGTGGTCGACAACTACCGCCCGGGCACGCTCGAACGCCGCGGCCTCGACCCGGCGGCGCTGCTCGACGCGCACCCGCGCCTCGTCTGGTGCACCATCTCCGGCTTCGGCCCCCGGTCCACGCGCCCCGGCTACGACTTCGTCGTGCAGGCCGAGCGTGGGTGGATGGCGATCAACGGCGAGCCGGACGGCGCGCCGATGCGCTCGGGCGTTGCGCTCGTCGACGTGACGACGGGAAAGGATGCCGCGATCGCGATACTCGCTGCCCTCGTCGCGGTCGGCCGCGGATCGGTGGCCGCGACCGACCGCCGCCTCCACCTCTCGCTCGCCGCGAGCGCGACGGCCGCACTCATCAACGTCGCGCAGAACGCCCTCGTCTCGGGGCAGGACGCACGGCGTTGGGGAAACGCGCACCCGAACCTCGTACCGTACCAGCTCTTCGACGCCGCCGACCGGCCACTCGTCGTCGCGGTCGGCAACGATGCGCAGTGGCTGGCCTGCGCGCGCGCGCTCGGACTTGGCGCCCTCGCCGCCGACCCCCACCTCGCGACCAACGCGGGCCGGATCGCGCACCGCACGGCGGTCGTCGAGGCAGTCGCCGCGCGACTCGCCACGCAGCCGGCCGCACACTGGCTCGCGCTCCTCGATGCGGCGGGCGTGCCCGCGGGGCTCGTGCGGTCGGTCCGCGAGGCACTGGCTGACGTCGATGCCTCGCCGCTCACCGGCGTGGCGCCGAGCGTGCCGGGGACCGTGCGCCGGCCGCCCCCGACGCTCGATGCGGACGGCGCGGCGGTTCGGGCGCGCGGGTGGAACACGTTCGACTGATTGCCCGTTACTTCGCCCCCGCGGCCTCGTCCCTCCCCCGAACGTCGTACCGCGATCCCGTACTGCCGGCAATACTCAGGGCTGGGCCGGCCTGTCGGGCGCCGCGACGGAGGGTTAAGCTCTTGGCCGTGTCCACCACCACGGTACCCGGGGCGAATCTCGACCCCTCTGACGCGGACCAACAGGTCATCACGAGCGTGCTTGCGGGCGACCGCAACGCGTTCTCCGTGCTCATCCACCGCTACAGCGATCCGCTGTATCGGCACGCGCTGGGAATGACCGGCAGTCCGGACGTCGCGGAAGACATCCTGCAGCAGTCCTTCATCAAAGCGTTCAACCACCTCGCCGAGGTGCGCGGACGGTTCGATGCCTGGCTCTTCCGGATCGTAGCAAATGGGTGCAAGGATTGGCTGAAAAACATCCGACGCACCCACGTCAGCTACGAAGAGGACGACCAGCCATCGAGCTACGCGACCCCCGACGAGGACCTCGACCGCAGTGAGTTGCGGATCGACCTGGACCGCGCGCTGGCCACGCTGAATGCGAGCCTGCGCGAGGCCTTCGTCATGAAGCACGTCGAGGGGCGGTCGTACGAAGAGATGAGCGATTTGCTCGGCACCACCGTCGGTGCTCTCAAGATGCGCGTCCACCGCGCGCGCGAGGCGCTGCACGCCATCCTGGAGGAGAAATACGCCTGATGATGGACAACCTGTCCCCCGACTCCGCGCGCCCCGAAATCGAGCGTGCCCGCCGCCCCGACGCCGCTGTGGCCCCGACGACTGCCCCCCGGCCCGAGACGGCCACCGATACCGACACGGAGACCCTGACCGGGACTCCCGCGCCGGTGGTCCAACAGTGGCTCGATGGCGAGCGCACCGAAGCCGAAGCCCGTCGCACCGCGCCGCAGGAGACCGCGATGTGGGCCCAGGTCCAGAGCGAGACCGAGCGGCGTGGCCGCATGGTGACGCCCGCCCCGGTGCTCGATCGCCTCATGGCCGCGATCCCCGCCACGCCGGAGCCGCAGGGCGAGGGCGTGATGGACAAGGTCAAGAAGCTGTTCGGCAAGTAGATCCAGCTGACGCGAAAGGGGGGCGGCTCAAATGAGCCGCCCCCCTTTCGCGTGTCCCGAACGGTGTTGACCGATCAGATGTGGATCGCGCGTCCCATGACGGCGAGCGCGGCTTCCTTCACCGTCTCGCTCAGCGTTGGGTGCGCATGCACCGTGATCCCGATGTCCTCGCTCGCCCCGCGGTACTCGAACGCCAGCACCACTTCGGCGATCAGGTCGCTCGCGTTCGCGCCCATCATGTGGGCGCCGAGCAGCTCGTCGGTCTCCGCATCGGCGATGAACTTCACGAAGCCCGTGGTCTCGCCCATCGTCCGCGCGCGCCCGTTGGCCGAGAAGGGGAACTTGCCCGTCTTGTACGCGCGCCCGTCGGCCTTGACCTCGTGCTCGGCATACCCGACCGAGGCGATCTCGGGCCAGGTGTAGACGACGCTCGGCATCGAGCGGTAGTGCATGTGCACCGGCTTGCCCGCGATCACCTCGGCGGCGATGGTGCCCTCCTCCTCGGCCTTGTGGGCGAGGAGCTTGCCGCCGACCACGTCCCCGATCGCGTAGACGGTCGGGATATTGGTGCGCATCTGGTTGTCGGCGAGCACCTCGCCACGCTTGCCTAACGCAAGGCCGAGCGCACCGGCGTCGACGCCGCGGAGCGCGGGGCGCCGGCCGACGGAGACGAGCACGTAGTCCGCTTCGAGCGTCTCGGGCGCGCTCCCTTCCTTCTCGACCGTGACGTGGACGACGTCGCCCTTCCGCTCGGCGCCCGTGACCCGCACGCCCGTCTTGAGGATGAGCCCCTGCTTCGAGAAGACGCGCGTCGCTTCCTTCGTCACGTCCTCGTCGTTGCCGGGGAGGATGGTCGGCGCGAGCTCGACGATGGTGACCGTCGCGCCTAACCGTCGCCACACCGAGCCGAGTTCGAGCCCGATCACGCCACCGCCGATCACGACGAGGCGCTTGGGCACCTCGGGGATCTTCAGCACGCCCACGTTCGAGAGCACGCGCTCCTCATCGAACTTGAGGAAGGGCAGCTCGACCGGGACAGAGCCGGTCGCGAGGATGACGTTCCGCGGCGCGTACGTCGTCACCACACCGTCATGTCCGCGCACGTCGACGCGATTCTGCCCTTCGCCGGCCGTGACGAGCGTCCCCTCGCCTTTGGCCCAGGTGACCTTGTTCTTCTTGAAGAGGAACTCGACACCCTTGGTGTTCGCGCCGACCACATCGTCCTTGCGCTTCATCATCGCGCCGAGGTCGAAGGTCACGCCGTCGTACGTGACGCCGTGCTCGGCGGCGTGCAGCCGCGCGAACTCGTAGTGCTCGCTCGATTGGAGCAGGGCCTTGCTGGGGATGCAGCCGACGTTGACACAAGTGCCGCCTAACGTCTTGTCGCTCTCGACGCAGACGACCTGCAGCCCGAGTTGGGCCGCACGAATGGCCGCGACGTAGCCGCCCGGGCCACCGCCGAGGATGAGGACGTCGCAAGGGGTCGGGGTGTTGCTCATCTATGTGGTGCTGGGATTGATAGCGAAAGGAACGGTCCGGGACTCACGCGCTGAGCATGCGCTCGGTCGCGGTCCACAGCGCCTCCTGCGCCGCGACGTCATAGCTCGCCCCGGATGATCGCCGCGCGCGCTGCTTCTTGTAGTACCCCCCGGTCGCCCCCGCGATCGTTGGATCGGAGGCGAGAAACACGCTCGTGCGCGCGCCCTTTTCGGGGCTCGTCATGAAGGGGCGCCCGAGCCGAAATAGTGAGCCCAGGATTCCGCCGGACTGCACGCCGAATCCGCTCGCGATGACGCCCGGGTGCAACGCGTTCGCCACCACGCCCGTGCCTGCCAGCCGGCGCGCGAGTGCGTAGGCGAACATCACGTTCGCGAGCTTGCTCTGCGCGTACGCGCGCATCGCCGACCAGTTGTGCGTGAGCTGCAGGTCGTCGAGCGCAAGCGACCGCACGACCTCGTGCGCGTCAGACGCGACGACGACCACCCGCGCGTCGCCGGTCGCCGCGCCCGCGGCGCGGAGCGAGTCGAGCAGCTCGGCCGTGAGCAGGAAGTACGCGACGTGGTTGAGCGCGAGCGTCGCCTCGACGCCGTCGGCGGTGACGTGCCGCGTGTCGAAGAGCGCGCCGGCGTTGTTGACGAGCACATCCAGCCGTGGAGCGCGCCCGCGCACCTCGGCGGCAAGCGCGCGCACTTCCGCCTGCCGCGCGAGGTCGGCGTAGAGCACTTCCGCCGCGCCGCCGCGCCCGCTCGCCGCGGCGCGCGCGCGGACCTCGCGCACCGCGTCCTCCCCGCGCGCGCGATCGCGCGCGACGAGGAGGACGCGAAAGCCACGGGCGGCGAGCTCGCCCGCCGTCGCGCGGCCGATGCCGCCCGTCGCGCCGGTGACGAGTGCAGTACGCGCGACCTCGGTCACGCGATGAGCATCGCGGCCGGATCTTCCATCAACTCCTTCACGCGCACGAGAAAGAGCACGGCCTGCTGGCCGTCGATGAGCCGGTGGTCGTACGAGAGCGCCACGTACATCATCGGCCGGATCACGACCTGGCCGTTCACCGCCATCGGCCGGTCCTGCGTCTTGTGCAGGCCGAGGATGCCGACCTGCGGATAATTGATGATCGGTGTCGAAATCAGTGAGCCGAACACTCCGCCGTTGGTGATCGTGAACGTGCCACCGGTGAGGTCGTCCATCGTGAGCTTGCCGTCGCGCGCGCGCTTGGCGATGGCGACGATGTCGCGGCTCACGTCGAGGACGCCCTTGGTGTGCGCGTCCTTGATGTTGGGCACCACGAGGCCCGCATCGCTCGCGACGGCGATCCCCATGTTCACGTAGTGGTGATAGACCACCGTGTCGCCCTCGATCGACCCGTTGACGAGCGGGTACTGCTGCAGCGCCATCGTCGCCGCCTTGACGAAGAACGGCATGAAGGAGAGGCGGACGTTGTGCTCCTTCTCGACGCGTTCGCGCACGCGCTCGCGGAGCGCGGACACGGCGGTCATGTCGATCTCGTTGAACGTCGTCAGGTGCGCCGTCTGCTGCTGCGAGGCGAGCAGGTTCTCGGCGATGCGGCGCCGACGGGTCGTCATCTTCTCGCGCGTCTCGCGGGCGCCGTTGGTGCCGGCGGGCGCGGTCATCGCAAACGTCGGCGCGGCAGGTGCCGCCGCCGGCTTCGGCGCCGCCGCTGGCGCGGCGGGCACGGCTGGCGTCGGGGCTGCGGGCGCGGCGTGCCGCGCGGCGATCGCCTGCACCACGTCGGGCTTGCTCACCACGCCGCCGCGGCCGGAGCCGGAGACATCACCCAGGTTCACACCCGACTCTGCCGCGAGGCGCTGCGCGCCGGGTGAGGCGCGCACTTCGCCCGCGGGGACGACCGGCGCCGTCGGCGCGGCCGGCGCCGGGGGGGCAGCTGCCGCCTGCGGAGCCGCGGCAGGCGCCGGAGCGGAAGGCTGTGGGGCCGCCGCGCCGGCCGTCGCGTTCTCGTCGATCTCCGCCAGCTGCTCGTCGACGTTGACGACGTCGCCTTCCTGCTTCAGGCGCTTGGTCAGTACGCCCGCGCCGAGCGCGGGGACTTCGACGGTGATCTTGTCGGTCTCGAGCTCGACGAGCGTCTCGCCGGCCGTAACCGTGTCGCCCTCGCGCTTGAGCCAGCGGGAGATCGTCGCCTCGACGATCGACTCGCCGAGGGGCGGCACCTTGATCGCGATCATGACTGCCAGAGTAGGGTGAGAGCCGGTAGCGTTCGCGGCGCAATATAGCCATCGCTCTGGAGCCTTCTTCGTCGCTGTCTGCGGCCACATTCTCCTCGCTCTCTGCGTGCGCGCGCTCACGATCTCTGCTCATGGCGGGCTCGACCAACTCGAGTACCGCGACGACGTCCCCACGCCGGAGCTCGGGGGACCACGCGATGTGCGCGTCCGCATCGAAGCTGCCGCGCTCAACCACCTCGATCTCTTCCTGCTCGGGGGGCTGCCGGGGATCACGATCACGCCGCCGTGGGTCGTCGGCTCGGACGGCGCGGGCGTGGTCGACGCGGTGGGCGCGGAGGTGACGCACGTGCGGCCGGGCGATGCCGTCGTGATCAACCCAGGGACGAGTTGCGGGCAGTGCGAGTACTGCCTGGCGGGCGAGGAGCCGCTCTGCCCGCGCTACCGCATCTTTGGCGAGCATCTGCCGGGGTTTTGCGCGGAGTTCGCGGTGGTGCCCGGCTCCTGCGTGCACGCCGTCCCGGCGACGATCCCCGCGGAGGCGCGCGCGGCGTTCTCACTCGCGACGTTGACCGCGTGGCGGATGGTCGTCACGCGGGCGCAGGTGCGGCCGAGCGACCAGGTCCTGATCTGGGGGATCGGTGGCGGGGTCGCGCTCGCGGCGTTGCAGATCTGCCGCCGCATCGGGGCGACCACGTGGGTGACGAGTGGGAGCGACGAGAAGCTCGAACGCGCGCGAGCATTAGGCGCGGACCACACGCTGAATCACCGCACCGACGACGTGCCGCGCGCAATCCGCGCGGCGACCAACAAGCGGGGGATGGACGTCGTGATCGATTCAGTGGGTGAGGCGACGTGGTCGCGTTCGCTCGGTGCGTTAGGCAGGCGCGGGCGGCTGGTCACGTGTGGCGGCACGTCGGGGCCGATGGTCGAAACCGACGTGCGGCGGCTGTTCTGGAATCAGTGGACGATCATGGGCTCGACGATGGGGAGCAACGCCGAGTACGACGCGATCGTCGCGCGAACTGCGGGCGGGGCGGCTCGTGCCGACCGTGGACTCGGTATGGGAGCTGGCGAGGGGGCGCGAGGCATATGCGCGCCTCCAGAGCGGGCAGCAGTTCGGCAAGGTCGTTGTCCGGATCTGACGAGGCGCCGGCAGCAGACGGGCCACTCGAGGAGCCGCTCGAGACGGCTGCGTACACGGCGGAGGAGCAGCGCGCGCTGCGCGAGGCGGTCGCTGGCGGCGGACCGGGGGTATGTCCGCGAGACGGCACGACGATGACGCGCCGACCGGTCGGCGGTGGGTCGTTCGGACTTGGATACTCGCGGCGGCGGGAGTGGCTGATCTGCCCGACGTGCCGGCGGAGCGCGTTGTTCGACGTGAAGCGGGGGACGCGGAACTGAGGGGGCCTGTCGACCGGCCTTATCTTCCCCGCCCATGCCCCCGCTCCTGCACCCCGTCCTCGCCCTGCTGCAGCCGCTCACCGCGCCCGTCGTCGATGTCGGCGCCCGCCTGCAGGACAGCTTCGCCCAGCTCGGCAATCTGATCCCGAACCTGCTCGCGGCGCTCATCATTCTGTTCGCGGGCTACCTGCTGGCGAAGCTGATCCAGCGGGGCGTCGCGCGCATTCTCCTCCGGGTGCACCTGAACGAGGCGCTCGCGCGGGGTGGGGTGACGTCGGCGGTCGAGCGGTCGGGCGCGCACGTGAACCCGGCGCGCATCCTCGCCAATCTGGTGTTCTGGTGCGTGATGTTCGCCGTGCTGCTCGTCGCGGCGAACGCGTTAGGCCTCAAGTCGCTCGCCGACGTGTTCGCGGAACTCGTCGGCTACATCCCGAGCGTGATCGCGGCCGTGGTGATCGTGATCGCCGGCATCCTGCTCGGTGGATTCGTCGAGGGCTTGATCCGCGCCTCGGCGGGCACGATCCACGGCGGGCCGACGCTCGCGCGGGTGGCGCGGGTGAGCGTGGTCGTGATCGCCGTGTTCATGGCGCTGCAGGAATTAGGTGTCGCGACCGAGATCGTCACGACCGCGTTCGCGATCCTCTTTGGCGCGGTGGCGCTGGCACTGGCGCTCTCGTTCGGGCTCGGCAACCGGGACCTCGCGGGCGAGGTCACACGCGACTGGTACGAGCGCTACCGGGCGGAGCGCGCCGCGATCGACCGGGAGCAGGCGCTGGAGGAAGCGGAAGACGAGGCCGAGTTGGCGCGGCCGGTGGGATTTCGGCGCACGCCGCGCGTCACGGCGCCGGTCGCGGCGCCGCCCGTGATTCCGCCGGACGGGCCATCGGCGTAGGTTCGGGCGACCGCGCCCGTGTCGCGTCCGACCCTTCGCCTTCGACGGTTCCCGCCATGAATGAGATCCGCTCTTCCGACAATCATCGCGACATCTCGACCAACAGCGGATTCCAGTTCGAGTTCTACTGCGAGCGGTGCGGCGAGACCTGGCGCTCGCCGTTCGACCGGTACGCCGCCGGCACACTCGAGGGCGTGCTCGGTGCGGCCGACGGTCTGCTCGGCGGGCTGTTTGGTGGTGCGCGAAACCTCGTCAACGAGCTGTCGTCGGCCGGGTACGCGAAAGCCAAGGATGTGGCGCTCGCGCGCGCGGTCGAGACGTCGCGCGGGCACTTTCATCGTTGCCCGCGTTGCTCCAACAACTTCTGCGACGACTGCTGGAACCCCGACGAGGGGACGTGCATCGGGTGCGTGCCGCGGCTCGAGGCCGAGGTCGCGGCGATCAACCGCGAAGCGAAGATCACGAAGGCGCGCGAGGTCGCGGCGGAACGCGCGACGGTGAGCGACAGGGAGATGCAGACGCGTGTGGTTTCGTGCGCGTCGTGCCACGCGCCGGTCGGTCAGGCGAAGTTCTGCCCCGAGTGCGGCGTGCCGGTGTCGCTGACGCGGGCATGCGGCAGTTGTGGGGCCGACGTGCCGCGGTCGGCGAAGTTCTGTCCGGAGTGTGGGGCGAAGCCGTAGCGAGGTGAACCGGGCGTTCGGCCCGACATCGACGGGTGAGGGCTTCTGCGGAGCATATTCGCTGCTCTAGCGCGGCCCTGAGGGGGGCGTCATGTTCGCGGCCCGCCTTGGGCACTGGGCGTCGGCGCCCCCCACCGCCCAAGGAACGTAGCGCGGCGGTCTCGACGGCCGGATTTGCATCGCAGACGTTCCGAATCGCGGTCGCGTACACCTCCGTGCCCGCGCTCCAGCCGTCGCTCAAGGACATTCGCGTCGTGCTGTACGGCGCGACCGGCGCGCCGATCTTCACGAGCCAGGCCGCGAGCTTCGATCTCTCGCTGCCGGCGAACGCCGGGTTCTTCTTCGGCTTTCTGCAAGGAACGCCGGATTACAACGCCTTCACCACTGCTCTGGGAAGCGCCGCGACGCTCGGGCTGAATGAGATCACCACGAACGATGTCGCCGCCGGGAACACGTGGACCTTCTCGGTCGCGCAGGGCGTCGGGAGCGCGGTCACGACCCCCGAGCCGGACACGTGGATGCTGGCCGGAACGGGGCTGCTCGCCATCTTCGGGGTGGTACGGACGCGCCGGCGCCGCGGGGGCGCGCCGGCCTAACAGGTGTCGCCGGGCGGTGTTCGGGTGCGGAATCGGACGTCGACCGCGCGCAGTGCTGCACCGCTACCGGAACGTCGTCGCCACCTGTCGGACTGCGACGTAGGGTCGGGGGCGGTGCCACCAGGGGCGGCTGTTCCGATCGCGAGAACAACCGCGGCAGTGTGGGGTAAGTATTTGTGCTGCATCAGCTTGCCTCCACTACCCCCGAGTTCGTGTCACAGGCGAACTCGGCTAGATTGCAGGGGTGCGCGTCCACGCGCACTCCCTCGTTCCCGTCGTCCCCGCCATGACCGCACCCAACGCCCGCGAACGCATCCTCCCCCGTCTCATCGACGAGGAGATCAAGGAGTCGTTCATCAACTACTCGATGAGCGTCATCGTCTCGCGTGCCCTGCCGGACGTGCGCGATGGGCTCAAGCCGGTGCAGCGGCGCGTGCTGTTCGCGATGAACGAGGACGGGCTCGTCCCGGGGCGCGCCTACAAGAAGAGCGCGACGGTCGTCGGCGCGGTGCTCGGTCGCTACCATCCGCATGGCGACAGCTCGGTGTACGACGCGCTCGTGCGCATGGTGCAGGACTTCTCGCTGCGCTACCCGCTGGTCGATGGGCAGGGGAACTTCGGGTCGGTCGACGGCGACCCCGCGGCGGCCTATCGGTACACCGAGGCCAAGCTCACGCGCATCGCGACCGAGCTGCTCGCGGACATCGACAAGAACACCGTCAACTTCGCGCCCAACTTCGACGACCGGCTGGAGGAGCCGACGGTGCTGCCGTCGTCGGTGCCCAACCTGCTCGTCAATGGCTCGTCGGGAATTGCGGTCGGGATGGCGACCAACATTCCGCCGCACAACATGCGCGAGATCGTCGCCGCGCTGCACGCGATCATCGACGACCCCGAGATCACGAGCGAGACGCTGCGAAAGCACATCCGCGGGCCCGACTTCCCGACTGGCGCCTACATCTACGGCCGTCAGGGAATCAAGGACTACATCGAGACCGGGCGCGGCAAGATCATCATGCGCGCGCGCGCGGTGATCGAGGAGAAGGAGAGCAGCAACAAGTCGCAGATCGTCGTCACCGAGCTGCCGTACCAGGTCAACAAGGCGCGTCTCGTCGAGCAAATCGCCGACCTGCACCGCGAGCAGAAGGTGGAGGGGATCTCCGCGCTGCGCGACGAGAGCGACCGCGACGGCATGCGTATCGTCATCGAGCTGAAGCGCGACGCCATTCCGCGCGTCGTGCTCAACCAGCTGTACAAGCACTCGACGATGCAGTCGACGTTCGGCGTGATCATGCTCGCGCTCGTCCCCGACACGCAGACGGGGCGGCTCGTGCCGAAGGTCATGCCGGTCAAGACGGTGCTCGAGCATTTCGTGCTGCACCGGCACGAAGTCATCGTCCGCCGCACGCAGTTCGACCTCGACAAGGCGGTCGACCGCGAGCACATCCTCGAAGGGCTCAAGATCGCCGTCGACAACATCGACGAGGTGATCCGGATCATCCGCGCCGCGGCCGACACGCCGATCGCGAGCCGTCAGCTGCAGACGCGCTTCAAGCTCTCCGAGCGGCAGGCCGAGGCGATCCTCAACCTGCGCCTCGCCAAGCTCACCGGGTTGGCGATCGAGGAGCTGGACGCGGAGCTGAAGGAGGTGCGCGCGACGATCGCCGATCTGCGCGACATCCTCACCAACCGGCCGCGCCGGATGCAGATCATGAAGTCCGAGCTCGCCGACATCGCCGCCAAGTACGGCGACGAGCGCCGGAGCGAGATCATCGCCGACGAGGGCGAGTTCTCGATCGAGGACCTGATCGCCGAGGAGGACATGGTCGTGACCATCTCCCACTCGGGGTACATCAAGCGCACGCCGGTGACCACGTACCGCAAGCAGCGCAGGGGCGGGCGTGGCCTGAGCGGGCAGGACCTCAAGGACACCGACTTCATCGAGCGGCTCTTCATCGCGAGCACGCACGACTACATCATGATCTTCACGGACGATGGGCGCTGCTACTGGCTCAAGGTCCACGAGATCCCGGCGGCCGGGCGCGCCACGCGCGGCAAGCCGATCGTCAACCTCATCAACGTCGGCCCCGAGACGAAGATCCGCTCGATGGTCGCCGTGCGCGAGTTCCGCGAGGATCAGTACCTGTTCTTCGCGACCCGCAACGGCACCGTCAAGAAGACCGCGCTCTCCGAGTACGGCAACGTGCGCTCCGCGGGCGTCAAGGCCGTCAAGATCGAGGACAGCGACGAGTTGATCGATGTGCAGATCACGAGCGGCGCCAACGACATCGTGCTCGCGACCAAGCACGGCCTGTCGATCCGCTTCCCCGAAAACGACGTCCGCGAGATGGGACGTGACACCACGGGCGTGAAGGGCATCACCCTGCGCGCCGAGGACAAGGTCGTCTCACTCGTCGTCGTGCGCCGCGGCGATGCCACCCTCCTCGTCACCACGACGAAGGGGATGGGCAAGGTCACGGATCTCTCGGAGTACCGCGTGCAGGGACGTGGCGGGAAGGGCATCCTCACGCTCAACCGCACCGACCGCACGGGGAACATCGTCGCGACGATGGAGGTCATGCAGGACGAGGAGATCATGCTCATCACGAAGAACGGTGTCGTGATCCGCTCGGCCGTGAACGAGGTGCGCAACACGGGTCGTAACGCGCAGGGTGTCAACCTCGTGCGTCTCGACCCGAACGACGAGCTGTGCGCGGTCGCCCGCGTCGTCACCGAAAAGGAAGAGGAGGGCGAGACGCTCACCGACGATCCGCTCGTGCCGGACGGTCTGGACGGCGACGGCGCGGGTCCGGACGACGGCGCCGGCATGTCCTGACCTAGGTCGTCCTGACCTACGATCGCGCAGTCTGTTCTTCCGTGTGTTAGACTGTTGAGCCCGGCACGCGAGCATTGCTCTCGCTCCGGGCTCGGCTACATTCGGCGCCGGACCCGCTCGTGGAGATTTCGTCACGGGCTGGTACGCGGGCCCGCATCTGACGGTGGCCGCGGCACGGCAGTCGCCCTGTGTACCAACCCGTGTCTTCGCCTTCCGTTTCTCCGGCCGCTCTCGTTACGCTCGACGCGCTGCGTGCGGCGCAGCGTGTGCTTCGCGGGATTGCGGTGCGCACGCCGCTCCTTCCGGCCGAGGACGTGCTCGGCGGTCCGCCAGCGCCGGGTGCGCGCGTGTGGATCAAGCCCGAGATGTTGCAGCGGGGTGGCGCGTTCAAGCTGCGCGGCGCGTACACCTTTCTCGCCGCGCTCGATCCCGCGGACCGCGCGCGCGGCGTGGTCGCGCCGTCGTCTGGTAATCACGCGCAGGCTGTTGCCCTCGCGGCGCGACTGTTCGGCGTGCCGGCCACGGTCGTCATGCCATCCAACGCGCCCGAGGCCAAGCTGCGCGGGGCCGAGCGGCTGGGCGCGCGCGTCGTCATCGTCGGGCCGAGCAGCGACGAGCGCGCGGCACGTGCGGCCGAGATCGTAGCCGAAACCGGCGCGGTGCTCGTGCCGCCGTACGACCACCCGCACATCGTCGCGGGTCAGGGCACGATAGGGCTGGAGATCGCCGAGGAGCTGCCGAACGTGCGGCTCGTGCTCGTGCCCGTCGGTGGTGGCGGTCTGTTGGCCGGCGTCGCGACCGCGGTGAAGGCGCTCGTGCCCGAGGCCCGCGTCGTCGGTGTCGAGCCAGCCGCGACGCCCAAGCTCTCGCGGGCGCGCGCAGCGGGGCGGCCCGTGACGCTGCCCTACGCGGGGGGGATGCCAGACGGCTTGCTGACGACGAGTGTGGGCGCGCTGCCGTTCGCGCACCACGAGGCGTACGTCGACGAGGTGGTCGCGGTAGCGGACGATGTGCTGCCGGCGACGATGCGCGCGCTGCTCGACCGGATGAAGCTCGTCACGGAGCCGAGCGGCGCGGTCACGATCGCGGCGTTGCGGCAGGGACTCGTCGCGCCGGCCACTGACGGCGATACGGTCTGCGTGCTCAGTGGCGGCAACATCGAGTGGCCCGGCCTGACGGGAATCCTCGGTGTCGCTGGCTGATCCGCCGGCAGCCGCGCCGGACACCCACGCGACCGCGACCGTCGTCGCACAGCCGCGCGTGCTCATCGTCGACGACGATGCGGCGTTC
The DNA here is from genome assembly GCA_963702945.1 of uncultured Gemmatimonadales bacterium. GTDB lineage: Bacteria > Gemmatimonadota > Gemmatimonadetes > Gemmatimonadales > Gemmatimonadaceae > BPUI01. The sequence goes on along the minus strand of OY969773.1, from coordinate 1,393,048 downwards.
CTCGACCGCGTGTGCTGGGCACTCGGCGAGCACGGCTTCGACGCCCAGGGGATCGGGAGCGCGGGCGAACTGCTCGCGCGCGTCGCTGCCGCCGACGGGCCGCGGACGCCGCTGCCCGACGTCGTGCTGCTCGACATCCTGCTCGGCGACGGCGACGGCGTCGATCTGCTGCGGCGGATGAAGGCCGACGACCGGTGGCACGACGTGCCGGTGTTGATGCTGTCGTCCGCCGCCGCCGAGGAGTACACCGTCCGTTCGTTAGGCCTCGGCGCGGCGGACTTCGTGCGGAAGCCCGTCCGTCCACGCGAACTCGCAGCGCGTGTCGATGCACACCTGCGCGCGGGGGTAGCGCTTCGCACCACGCGTGAGGCGCTCCGCCGTACGCAGGAGGAGTTGGTGCGCGCGCGTGCGGACGCCGAGAGCCGGCGCAAGCTCGTCGACATCCTCCACGAGGTCACTGGTGACCTGGCGACCGACGAGATCTACCACCTGCTCGCGCGCCGCGTGGCGCGGGCGCTCGCGGTCGCGCACTGCGCCGTGATCCTCGATGGCGGTGATGGAACGGGCGTGGTCGCGACCGCGTTCGAGCTGCCCAAACTGCGCGCGTCGCACGTCGCGCTCGGGCACTTTCCCGAAGTCGGCGCCGCGCTCGAAACGCGCGCGCCGGTGCTGATCGAGGAGGTCGAGTCGCACCCGCTCTACGAGGGACGGTTCCCGGTTGCGCTGGACGGTGGTGCGCTGCTGGTGCGGTCGAGCATCGCACTTCCCTTCGCGGTCGATCGGGCGCAGCGTGGCGTGTTCCTGCTCCGCCGTACGCGCGAGCAGCCGCCGCTGACGCCCGAGGATGTCGCGTTCGCGGAAACGGTCATCGGTGCCGCGATCGCCGTCGTGCAGCGCGCGCAGGTGATCGAGACGACGCGTGCCGACAACGTGCGTCTCGAACATCTCGCCACGACGGACCCGCTCACCGGGCTGCTCAACCGTCGCGCGCTCTCGGACCGCCTAACGACCGAGATGGAGCGTGCCCTGCGCTACGACACGTCGGTCGCGCTCCTCCTCGTCGATCTCGACCACTTCAAGCGGGTGAACGACACGTACGGCCACCTCGCGGGCGACGGGGTGCTTCGCACCGTGGCCGAGTTGCTGACCGAGCAGGCACGGTCGAGTGATCTCGTGGCGCGGTATGGCGGGGAGGAGTTCCTGATCGTGCTGCCCGAAACGGACGACGCGGGCGCGCACGTGCTTGCGGAGCGGATGCGCGAGCGCGTGGCGGAGCATGCGTTCCGCGCCTGGGAGGACGGACCCACGCTGCAGCTGACGGCGAGCATCGGGATCGCGACGTTCCCGTCGGAGCGCATCGAGAGCGTGGAGGATCTGTTCGCGCGGGCCGACCGCGCACTGTACCGGGCCAAGGCGGACGGACGGGATCGCGTGCGGGCGTAGCGGCAGGCGTGCGGCGACGGGTGGCCCCCGCGTTCGCGGAGGGCCACCCGTCGCCGCCGTCGCGCTACAACCCCGACGCCTGCAGCTCGACCAACAAGCAGCGGTCCTGCACGACGTCGATGCCCGCGCGCGCGAGCTGCTCCGCGACCGCGTCGTTGCGGATGCCGAGTTGGAACCAGACGGCCCTGGGGCGCGCGGCGAGGATGTCGTCCACGTGCGCCGGAATGTCGTGCGAGCGGCGAAAGACGTTGACCATGTCGATCTGCCCCGGCACGTCGACGAGGCGGCGATAGACGGGTTCACCGAGGATGGTCGTCACGTCCGGGTAGTAGACGGGAACGGGGACGATCTCGTAGCCGACGCGCTGGGCGTAGGCGGGGACGTAGTACGCCGGGGCACCGGTCTCGGGCGTCTTGATACCGAGCACCGCGATGCGGCGGATCGAGCCGAGGAGCGTGCCGATCTCGTTGGGCGTGTCGATGAGGTGCGCACGCCAGGCATCAGGCGCGTCGGACGGGGCGTTGGGGGTCGAGGACATGATTGCTACGTGGTGCGAGGATCATGCGCGCGCGGATACCTTCCCGGCCGGTCCCACCCTGGGCAACGGGCTGAACCGCGCGTCTTCGTGTCGTGGTTCCGCGGCCGCTGCCCCCGTACAGAGTTCGTTTCATGCGCATGCTCGTCCTCGGGGCGGGGTTGCAGGGCTCCGCCTGCGCCTACGACCTGCTCCAGACGCCCGACGTCTCCGAAGTGCGGCTTGCCGACGTGCACATCGGGCAGCTGCCCGCGTTCCTGGCGCCGTACACCGATCCCGCCCGGGTCGGCGACGGTCGGCCACGCCTCATCCCCACGCCGCTCGACGCGCGCGACGGCGAGGCGGTGCGCGCGCTCATGCGCGGCGCCGACGCGGTGATGAGCGCGCTGCCGTACTACTTCAACTTCGAGATGGCGCGCGCGGCGGCCGACGTCGGCGTGCACTTTTGCGACCTCGGCGGCAACACCGAGATCGTCGACCAGCAGCGCAGGCTCGCGGCGGAGATGATCGCGCACGAGCGGTCCATCGTGCCCGACTGCGGACTCGCGCCCGGCATGGTCAACATCCTCGCGCAGCACGGGATCGACCTCGTCGAGGGCGACGGCGCGCGGGTGACGTCGGTGCGGATTTTCGTCGGTGGGCTGCCACAGCAGCCAGAACCGCCGCTCAACTACCACATCGTCTACTCGCTGGAAGGCGTGCTCGATTACTACACGACCAAGTCGTGGGTCGTGCGTGACGGTCGCCGCGAGCAGGTGGACGCGCTCTCCGAGGTCGAGCGGGTCGACATCATTGGGGTCGGGGAGCTGGAGGCGTTTCACACGGCGGGTGGGCTCTCGACGATGGGTGCGCGGTACGAGGGGCGGATCCCGACGATGGAGTACAAGACGCTGCGCTATCCCGGACACGCGCGGCTGATGGAGGCCGTGCGTGCACTCGGTTTCCTCGAACTCGATCCCGTCGAGGTGAAGGGGCAACGCGTCGTGCCGCGCGACCTCGCCGTCGCGGTGATGGGGCCGCGGCTGCGGAAGCCAGCCGCGCGCGACCTCGTCGCCGTGCGCGTCGTGGTCGAGGGTGAGCGGCCGAACGATGTCGGCGAGCCACAGTTCGTGGTGCGCGCGTGGGAGCTGGTCGACCGGTTCGACGCGGAGCGCGGCATCTCGGCGATGATGCGCGCGACGGGCTACTCGCTCTCGATCACGGCGCAGCTGCAGGCACGCGGAGAGATTCGCCCGGGGGTGTGGACGCCCGACGAGTGCATGCCGGCCGAGCGCTACATCGCGGAGCTGGCGCGCCGCGGCGTGGAGATTCGCGAGACGAGTGCGGAGCGGCGCATCGCGGCGCCTGACCGACGGACATCCGACGACCGCCGCGCGCACGACCCGGTCAGGGCGTGAGCGCGGCCTGATCGGCGCTGGTCGAACGCGTGAACCCGGCCATCGTCGCGCCCATCGCGTCGATGGTGGCCCGCGCGTTCCACCGATCGCGACCATTGAAGATGAAGGAGAAGGCGAGCACCTCGCCGTCAGCCGCAGTGACGTAGCCGCCTAACGCGATCACGTCGTTGGTCGTGCCGGTCTTCGCGTGCAGATTGCCGACGGCGGGCGTGCCGAGCATGCGGTTCCGCATCAGCTCGCTCTCGCCCGCGACCGGGAGCGACGCGTGGAACGCGGGGCCGAATGGTGCGCGGTGCGCGTAGCCGAGGAGCTGTACCATGGCGCGAGCGGTGACATGATCGAGCGTCGAGAGGCCGCTGCCGTCGGAGACGGTCACCGCGCCGGGTTTCGCGCCGACACGCTCGGTGAGGAACCGTCCGAGCAGCGCGTTGCCCGCGGTCGCCGACCCGACCGAGTCGCGCTTCGGCCCGCGCACCGCGTCACGGAAGATGAGTTCCGCGAAGTGGTTGATGCTCTCGCGGTTCATCACGGCGACCAGTTCGCCTAACGGCGGAGACTCGAGCTGCGCGACGGGCTCCGCGCCCGCGGGAGAAGTCCCGGTGCGCAGGGGGCCATCGACCGTGACGCCCTCGGTCGCGAGCGCGGCTGCGACCGCGCCGGCCGTGAACGCGGTCGGATCGGCAACGGTGAGTTGCAGCTGACGAAGACCGGCTGAGCGGCCCACCGTGCCGCGCGCGACGACATGGCCGTCCGTCGCGCGGTACACGTGCACTGCCGTCCCACCGCCGCGGGTCACACGGAGAGCGTTTTCGACGCGGATCCCCGTGGTGGCCGGCTCGAGCCGCACGGAGCCGTCGCCCGCGACGTCGACGACGACGATGTTCTCGTTCATCGACAGCGCGCCGAACGGGGCGGCGTAGCCGGACCCCGCGTAGCGCGTGAGCCATCCATCGGGGATGGTGCGCGCCTCGAACGCCGACGCGTCGCCGACGACGCTGCCCGTCACACGCTTGACGCCTGCGGCCGCGATGCGCCGGGCGAGCGCCCGCGCCGGCGCGTCGTACCCACGTCCGAACTCGCTCCCACCCCAGAAGCGACGCGAGAACGACGGATCGCCATCGCCACGGACGACGAGGTCCCCGCGGAGTGTCCCGTCGACATCGAGGGGCCCGGTCCGGAGCACTTCGGTACGGAAGTGCCAGTCGGGCCCGAGCCGATCGAAGGCGAGTACCGAGGTGAACATCTTCATCGTCGACGCCGGCATGACCGGCGCGTCGGGCTCGCGGGCGAACAACGTGTCACCCCGCGTGAGCGAGACGACCATCGCGCCCCAATGTCCGTCCTCGCGGCGTGAGAGGATGTTGGAGAGCGCGGTGGTGAGTTCCTCCGCGCTCCGGGGCGCGATGAAGGCAGGACGGACGACGGGCGCCGGGCGCGCCACCGCACGCCGGCTCGCGGGCCCACGACGGCCCGGACGCGCCTTCGCGGCGGTCCGGCCACCACGGGCCTTTGCCTTCGCTCTTCGCTTGCGCGCGGGCTGCATGGTGCGCGCAAGAGTGGCCGCCACGCTCGGGGCTGCCGCGGCGGTCTCAGTGCTAAACGACAGGAAAGCGGCGGCCGCGAGGATCGCAGCCGCCGCTCGGCGCGGAAGGCAGGAGAAAACGGACGACAGCATCGGTGATACGACGACCAGCAAACGGCGCGACGGCGGGGTCGCGAGGGAAAGGACAGTCTAAACGATCCGGCCGCGAACGAAACGTTGGGACGGAAGGGCGGGCCGGTGAGGCCGGGGACGAGAGGGCCGGACGAAACGGCCGGGTGGACGATGACGCCCCGGGGACGAAGGCGCCGGGGACGAAGCCGCGCGGGGACGAAACATCCGGGCACGAAAGTGCTCGGTGCAGGGTGGGGCGAAGCGCGCAACGACCGTCCTTGCACCGAGCCGTTTCGTCCCCGGCTGGTCCGGCCCCGGCTCGTTCGTCCCCGCGCTTCTTCGTCCCCGGGGCGTCATCGTCCACCCGGCCTTTCCGTCCGGTCCCTCCGTTCCCGGCCCGATCGTCCCCGGCCTTACCGCGAACGCCTAACGCATCACACCCGAAAAATGATCTTCCGCTTCCAACACCACGCCAGCACCACATACCAAAACCCCACGAACAACAACGCAAACGCCAGCGACGCATCGCGCGGCTCCAGCCACGACGCCAGCCCACGCTCGTAGAACGCGTCCACGTAGCTCATCTGCTTCCCGTCGACCGTGACGTGGCCGATCGTGTAGATCAGCCGCTCCATCAATCCCGACCCTGCGAACGCGATCATCGGATTCGTCCCGTAGATCGCGAACGGGCGCGTCCAGCCCGTGACCCGCTGCGCGTCGATGAGCCACATGCACGTCGCGAGCGCCACGCAGGCCAGCGCCGCCGCGAAGAGCGCGTACGAACTCGTCCAGAGCGACTTGTTGATCGGGAACACCCAGTTCCACATCAGCCCCAGCATCATCCCGAGCGCGCCGGCCGCGTACAGGCCGTTGATGCGCTCCGAGAGCGGCCGTTCACGATGCCCGATCCACCGACCCGCGAAGTTGCCGAACATCGCCGTGCCGATCGCCGGGATCGTCGAGAGGAGCCCCTCGGGGTCGCGCACGCGGTCGCCGCCGACCCAGAGATGGTTGGGCGTGAGGATGGTGCGGTCGAGCCACGCGTCGAGCGTGAAGCCCGGACGGTCGAGCACGTACATCCCCTGCACCCCACCAGAGCCCGGCACCGGAAGCAGCGTCATCGCCCACCAGTAGCCGTAGAGGATCACGGCCAGGATCACGACCTGCTGCTTGAGTGTCGTGCGCATCGTGATCAGCCCCGCCGCCGCGTACGCGATTCCGATGCGCTGCAGCACGCCCATGATGCGCAGGTGCTCCAGGCGGTAGAGGATACGCTGGAGGAACGTCGGGTCCGCGATCCCCTTGATCTCGCCCCACTGCACGAACGGGAAGGCGTTCAACGCGAGCCCGATCAGGAAGATGAGCGCGCCGCGCCGAAGGATCTGCCGGGTGATCGCCCCCTCATCCGCCCCCGCGGCGCGTCGCGCGCCGAGCGAGAGCTGCGTCGTGATGCCGACGATGAACAGGAAGAAGGGAAAGATCAGGTCGGTCGGGGTCCACCCGTGCCACGTCGCGTGCTCCAGCGGCGGGTAGATGTGGTCCCACGAGCCGGGATCGTTCACGAGGAGCATCCCCGCAACGGTCAGCCCGCGGAAGACGTCCAGAGAGAGGAGGCGTTCGCGCGCCGGCGACGCCGCGGGGGCGGCAGGCGTCGGGGCGCGGAGCGGGGCCGCAGGAGCGGCAGGAGGGATGAGAGTCGCAGACATCGGCACGGAGGTTGAAGCCGTACGTTACATGTCCGTCGGCGCATCGGCACTGGTCATTTTCCGGTGCAGAGGGCAGCTTGGCGAAGATGCGCGGCCGCGGCGTCCGTCGCCGGCCCGCGAACGATCACACCCGGAGGAGTCGGCGTATGACGATCGAGAACCGGACGTTGCGCGAGGGGATCGTGGGGGGGCTACTGGCGGCGGCCGCGGTAGCGGTGTGGTTCTTCGTGATCGATGCGGTGGGCGGCCATCCGTTCGCCACGCCGCTCCGCCTCGGCGGGAGCGTCGCGTCCTTGTTCGGCGGCACCGGCGGCGGTTCGGCAGCGATGTACGTGCTCGGCTACACGCTCTTCCACGTGATCGCGTTCTCGCTCTCGGGCATCATCGTCTCGGCGGTCGTGAACGGCGCCGAGTCGGAGCCGTCGCTGCTCTTCGGCCTGCTCATCCTCTTCGTCGCCTTCGAGATCGGCTGGTACGGCCTGACCGCGATCCTCTCGCGCGACGAGGCGTACGGCTCGCTCGCGTGGTATCAGGTGATGGTCGCCAACCTGATCGCCGCGACGACGATGGGGGTCTATCTGTACCGCCGCCACCCCGCGCTCGTTGCGCGCGCGTCGCATGCCGTCGCCGGTGGGTATGATGGCTGAACTGGGCTGATCGTGCGTGCCTAACGCAACAGGGGGTGCGGCCTAACGACGGTCGCACCCCCTCGTGCATCTGTCCTCGATGACCGGAGGCGCAAGTCGCTGCCGGTCTTGCCTCGGTCAGACCGGCAGCGACCGCCGGAGCGGCGCGACCGGACGCGGCGGGAATGGCGGCGAGAGCGGCCGTAGCGGCGCGAACGGCCGCGGGGCGACATCCGCGCCCATCCCAGGGCCGAACTCGAAGCGGAACGTGCGCCCGTCGCCGCCCGCGGCGTAGACGTCGGCCGAACGGGCGACGGTCGCCGTCACGGTCCGCCAGCGGCCGTCGCCCCACACCCGGAGCGTCACGTGATCGCCGACCCGGGCACGCTCCAGTTCGCGCACGAAGCGCGACCGACGCGCCTCGGCCGCCTGCGGGTCGTCCCGCTCCTCGCGCGGCGTGCGCAGGTCGACGCTGTTGATCGCCGCCACCCGATCGCCCTCGACCACGCCCGCGCGCTCGGCGGGGCCGCCCGTGACCACGCTCGCGACGAACAGGCCGAGCGTGTCGCGAGGCGACGTCGACGGGGCGAGGGTCATGCCGAGCGCGGGGCGCTGCGCGGCGCGCGCACGGGCGCTGTCGGCAAACCCGGTCATGCGGCGACGGATCTCGACACGCGCCGATTCGTCCGCGCCCGGGGCGCCGCCAGGGCCGAACCCCGGACCGAACGCGCCGGGACCGGTGAACCGGCGGATCTCGATGTTCGATCCGGGACCCGCGTCGGCGAGCGTGGTCGGTGCAACCGTCCGCACGCGGACCGAGCGCTCCTTCCCGTTCGGCCCAACGACGCGGAGCTCGACCTCGGTGCCCGGGGCGAGCCGGCCGACCGCGCGTTCGAGGCGGTGTACCGGCACGGAGGTGAGGAAGGGGTCGTCCGTATCCGCCCGGTCGACGCGTAGCGAGGTGCCGTTCACCGCGACGATCCGCTCGCCGGCGGCGATACCCGCCTTGGCTGCGGGGCCGTCAGCTGCAACGCGGTCGAGGCGAACGCCGAGCGAGTCGGCCGCACCGAGCCAGAGCCCGAGCGCGCTGCGCGCACGCTGTGGTGCACCGGGCCCACGGGTCACGACGATCCGCTCGATGTCGGGCGGACCGCCGGGTGGTGGTCCACCAGGCAACGGCGCCGGCGCACCTGGCGGGGCCGGCGGCTGTGCGTGCGCGGCGCGCGTGGTGGTCGCACCGACGGCGGCACTCGCGAGGGAGAGGGACGCGAGGAGACGTGTGGAACGCGAGGAGGAGCGCATGCGAAGATCCGGAGGCATGTGGTGACGGAACATCCTGAAATCAGACACGCGCGATCGGCGAAAGGTTGCGCATCCGCGCGGCGGCCCCGCGCGAGGCCCACCAGTACGCGGCAGGGCCGAGCGCGACGGCCACGAGCGAGCCGGCGACCGCCGTCGCGCCGATTTCCCCACCCGCAATCGAGTAACCCGTCGCGGCGAGGAAGACGCCGGCCGGAAGGATGGCGAGCGCGGTGACACCTCCCGTCCCGATTGGTAGACGGAAGGGTCCGCGAAGCTCGGGCTCGCGCCGACGGAGCTGCACCAGCGCGCCGAACTCGAGGAACATCGCCAGCGCATAGAGGAGCGCGTCCGCGACGACGAGCTCCGCGAACGGCAGGAGCGCGAACGCCGAGTAGAGTGCTGCGGCGACGATCACCGCCGTACGCGGGGTGCCACGCGCGTCGACGCGCGCGAGGCGCGACGGCAGCAGCCCATCGGCGGCCAGCGCGAGCGGGACCCGACTGAAGGCGAGCAGCAGCGCGTTGTACAGTGCGAGCGCGCTGACCATGCCGGCGACCGCGACGGCGGCCGCGAGCGCGGGTCCGGCCGCGCCGCCGGTGGCGCGCGCGATCGCCGGCCACGCGCCCTCCTTCCACGTCGTCCAGTCCGACGCGGCGAGCGTCGGCAGCAGCGGCACGAAGTAGCCCGCCGCGACCATCGGCACCGCGATCGCGAGCGCGCGCGGGTAGGCGCGCCCTGCATCCTCGACCTCGCCGAGCACGGTGCTCGCGTTGTCCCAGCCGAAATAGTTCCACATCGCGACCGATAGCCCGACGCCGAGTCCGGCGAGTGGCGCGGCGCCCGGGCCGCCCTTCGCGAAAGGCGTCCACGGTGCGTGCCAGCTCGGACTCGTGCGACCCGTGAGCAACGCCGCGATCCCGATCGCGCCGAAGGTAGCGAGCACGAAATAGCCCGCCCACGTGCTCACGCGCCCGACGCGCGAGGCGCCGCGCAGATTGATCGCCGTCGCGCCCCAGATCACCGCGAGCCGCACGCACCAGACGATCCACGACGGCAGCCCCGGCGCGAACCACGCGAGGTATTGCGTGAACAGCACCGGGTAGATCGCCATGTCGACGAGCGAGTACATCCACGTGCACCAGCCGTTCTGAAACGCCCAGAACGGCCCGAAGGCGCGCCGCACCCAGCGATAGTAGCCGCCTTCCTCGGGAAGCATGCTCGACAGCTCGCCGATGAGGAGCGCCTCGGGGATGCTCCAGAAGATCGGAACGAGCAGCAGCAGGAGCAGGGCAAGTCCCGGCCCGACCTGCGCGACGAGCGTCTCGGTCGTGAACGCGCCACCCGAGACGGTGAAGAAGAGCAGGAAGACGACGGCACGCGTCGAGAGCGTACGGCGGAGCGGAAGGGCCATGGTCGGGGGAAAGGGGACGAAGTGGCCACAATTTGCAATGAGTGGGTCCGCGCTGCGCATCCGCGAGCGCATGTCCCCCTCTCGTCTGTTGACCCATGCCTTCCCGACCTGCTGCCGTCGTCTTCGATTCGAACGAGACGTTGCTCGACCTCGCCGCGCTCGACCCCGCGTTCCATGAGGCGTTCGGCGCGTCGCCGGTGGGCGAGGTGAGCGGCCGCGGCACCGCGGTGCGCCGGACGTGGTTTAAGCAGGTGCTCGAACTCTTTCTCACGGCCACGGTCACGGACCGGTACCGCCCGTTCGATCAGCTCGCCGACGTGGCGCTCGACATGACCGCGCAGCAGCTCGGCGTGGACGCGATCTCGACCGCCGGCCGCGCGCGGATCATGACCGAGCTGCTCGCGCTACCGCTCCACGCCGATGTGAAGCCCGGACTCGCGCGCCTGCGTGCGGCCGGCGTGCGTGTCGCGGTGCTCACCAACTCGACCGGCAAGGCCGTGCAGGCGCAGATGGCCGCGAACGGCGTGACCGATCAGTTCGAGCGGATTCTCTCGGCCGACGCGATCGAGCGCTACAAACCGGCGCGCGAGGCGTACGCCTACGCCGCGCGCGAGCTCGACGTGACGCCTAACGAAATACTCCTCGTCGCGGCGCACGGATGGGACTGCGCGGGGGCACTCGCCGCGGGGTGCCGCGCCGCGTTCGTGAGGCGGCCGGGGCAGGCGCTCGACCCGAAGGGGCCACAGCCGGAGCTGCAGGTCGAGACCCTGCACGCGCTCGCGGATGCGGTGCTGGCCCGTTAGCGCCGCATCACACGACGAGGTTGAGGAGCCGTCCGGCCACGAAGATCACCTTCCGCGGCTCGCCCGTCACGAACTTCGCGATCCCCGGTTCGGCCATCGCGGCCGCGACCGCCTGCTCCTGCACGGCGTCCTTTGGCAGCTGCACCGTGCCACGGGTCTTCCCGTTCACCTGCACCGCGATCGTCGCCGTGTCTTCTGCGGCGAGCGCCGGATCGTAGAGCGGCCACCCCGCATCGAAGATGCTCCCCGCGTCCTCGCCGTGCGCACGCGCCCACAGCTCCTCGGCCAGATGCGGCGCGAACGCGGCCGCGAGCTGGACTAACGGCAGCACCTCGTCGCGGTGCGGCGTGCGCTCGCCCTGCCGCAACACGTTGGTGTAACTCATCATCGCGGCGATCGCGGTGTTGTACGACAGCCGGGCGACGTCGTCGCCGACCTTCTTGATCGTCTGGTGCAGCTTGCGGAGCACCTCGCGGTCCGGCGCGCCCTCCGCGGTCATGTCGCGCGCGCTGTTGTAGAGCCGGTCGAGGAAGCGGCGAACGCCTGTGATCCCCCCCGTGCGGTAGTCGCCGCCCTCCTCGTACGGCCCGAGGAACATCAGGTACGTGCGGAACGAATCCGCGCCGTACTGCTCGATGATCTCGTCCGGATTGACGACGTTGCCCTTCGACTTCGACATCTTCGCGCCGTCGCGCACGATCAGCCCGTGCGCGCGAAACTTCGTGAACGGCTCCTCGAAGTCGATGTGTCCGCCGTCCTTCAGTGCCATCGTCACGAAACGCGAATAGAGCAGGTGCAGCACTGCGTGTTCGTTCCCCCCGATGTAGCTGTCGACCGGCAGCCACGTGCGCGTGCGCTCGCGATCGAACGGCGCCGTCGCGACGTCCGCGCTCGGATAGCGGAGGAAGTACCACGCGCTGTCGAGGAAGGTGTCGCTCACGTCGGTCTCGCGCCGCGCGTCGCCGCCGCAGGTCGGGCACGCGACGTGGTACCACGCGGCGTCGCGCGCGAGCGGGCTCACGCCCGAGTCGTCTGGCTTGAAATCCTCGAGGAACGGCAGCACGACCGGAAGCTGCGACTCCGGCACGGGGACCGTGCCGCAGTGCTCGCAGTAGACGATCGGGATCGGCGGGCCCCAGTAGCGCTGTCGCGAGATGCACCAGTCGTGCAGCCGGTAGTTGGTCACCGCTCGGGCGGCGCCCCGTTCGGCGAGCCACGCGACGACCGCTGCCTTGCCATCGTCGACCGTCAGTCCATCGAACTGCGCCGACCCGACGAGGCGCGCGTCGGCGCCCTCGCCCTCGACGACCGTCACGACGGAGAGTGCGAACTTCTCCGCGAACTCCAGGTCGCGCGCGTCGTGCGCGGGCACGGCCATGATCGCGCCGGTCCCGTACTCCATCAGCACGTAGTCGGCGATCCAGACCGGGATCTGCTCGCCCGTTGCGGGATTGGTGGCGGTCGCGCCGGTGAAGACGCCGGTCTTCTCCTTGTCGATCTTGCGGCTGACGACGTCCTGCCGCGCGGTCGCTTCGCGGTACGCGTCGACCGCCGCCCGCTGCTCGGCCGTCGTCACCGCATCGACCAGCGGATGTTCGGGGGCGAGGACGAGGTACGTCGCGCCGAAGATCGTGTCGACACGCGTCGTAAATACCGTGACCGCCTTGTCCCCGTCGGCGGTCGGGATCGCAAAGTCGACCTGCGCACCCGCGCTCCGCCCGATCCAGTTCCGTTGGGCGGTCTTGGTCGTGTCGCTCCAGTCCAGCCACTCGAGGTCGTCGAGCAACCGCCCCGCGTAGTCCGAGATGCGGAAGAACCACTGCTCGAGGAAGCGCTGCTCGACCGCGGTGCCACACCGCTCACAGTGCCCGTCGATCACCTGCTCGTTGGCGAGGACGGTCTTGTCGAACGGACACCAGTTGACGGCTGCCTTCTTCTTGTAGGCGAGCCCCTGCCGATGAAGCTGCAGGAACACCCACTGCGTCCAGCGATAATACTCCGGCTGAGACGTATCGACGGAATACCGCCAGTCGACCATCAGCCCCGCGCGCTCCAACTGTCGCCGGAAGTTGCCGACGTTGCGCGGGGTCATCGTCATCGGGTGCGCGCCGACCTTCAGCGCGTAGTTCTCCGAGTGGATGCCGAACGCGTCGAAGCCCAATGGCTGGAAGACGGTGCGCCCCTGCTGCCGCAGCGTGCGTCCCTGGATGTCGGTCCCCGTGAACGCGAAGAGGTTCCCCACGTGCAGCCCTTCGGCCGACGGATAGGGGAACATCATCAGCTGGTAGAACGGCGGCCGTTCGGCGTTAGGCGCCGAGAGGTCGGTCTGGTTGGTGCCGCGTTCCTGCCAGCGGCGCTGCCATGCGGCCTCGATGGCGGCGGGATCGTAACGGTCGGGCTCGGGGGCGAGCTGCTCGGGGGCGGACGAGATCGGGACGGTCATGCGCGCGTGCGAGGGGGGTGACCCGATCAATCTAGCCCGGCCCGCGTAGCCCGGTTCGCCCGACCGTGCACGTCGCGCCGGGCACCCCACGGCGGGCGGGGCCGTCGGTCGGTCTGACGCCGTCCAGCGAGCGCGCCAAACCCCGGTCGGCCCCGAACATCACCGGCCGTATCAGGACCGCCGCATCCGACGCCGCTGCGCTGCGGCGCCGACGAGTCCGATTGCGAGGAGGCCGACCGCGCTCGGCTCGGGGACGGTGCTCGTCGGCCCCAACAAGACGATGTTGTCCAGACCGTTCGACGTATCGTTCGAAGGATCGCCGTTAAGGAACGTGAGCGTCGTGAGGGTCGACGTCGCCGTGAACGATCGCGTGAACTGCTGCCACGCTTGCGTCGGGGACCCAGCGCCGGTGTTCGTCGCGGACGCGAGTGCCGTCCCGTTCACGAGCACCGCCACGGTACTCGTCGTGCCGAAGATACCGTTGGGATCGACGATGTTGCCGACCCAAAACGAGAGGCTGTAGGTCGATCCGATGACCGTCGCGATCGTCTGCTGTACACCGGTCGCGGTGTTCGAGGTGCCGGTCAGGTCGAGCCACTGCGCCCCGCTCTGCGCCGGGAAGTTGAACCCGTTCTGGGTGAAGCTGCCGCTGACGACGGCCACATTTCCCGACGCGCCAACGACGGTCCAGCCGCCGAAACTGCTTCCCGTCCCGAACCCCTGAAAGCTCGCGGACGGAACCACCGGCGTCTCGAAACTCCCGTTCGAAATGAGCTGCGCCTGCGACGGCGCGGACACAGCGACGAGTGCTGCGGCGACGAACGTGAGTCTCCTGGCGGACATCGTTCACCTCTGAATGATTGGAGCCTGTACGCTGCAGCTGTGTCGGTCGTGGATGATCCACGTCCGTGCTGACGCGCGTCTCGTCGCAGCGGACGACCTCCGCGCGTGCGACCGCGGGTCTTGACGCGTCCGCTGTGCGCCACGATGCGAGCACGTCGGATGGCGCGCAATAGCCGACGTGCGTTCGCGAGGCCGAATCTGTCCTGGTGTAGCGGCTCTGTTGCGAATACGCCGCGCTGGCGCGTCGACCACGATGTAGAGCTGACGCTGGCGTTCTACGGCGTTGCCAGTCGCGCGTCGATGCCGCCGGCCTGCGGTCCCACGTCGACCGTTCCGGCCGTCCGGAGCGTCACGAGGTCGATGATCTCGACCGTGCCGGGCTCCGCACCCACGCCCTCGACGCTGACGCGAACGTGTAGGTCGGTGTCACGCCCGCGACCGCGCGGCCCGCCGCGTCGCGGTACGTGGCCGCGCAGCGCACGACATCACCCTGCCGAACGTTAGGCGATGCCGGTGTGAGCATCGCGCGCCCGCCGCCCGCGACCACACGCACGGCGACGTCGGTTCGCGCACTGCCTGCCTGCGCGGTGACGGTCGCCCGACCGGGCGCGACGGCCGTGAGCAGCGAGCCCTCGATGCGCACCACGCCTGGGGCGGAGCTCGTCCACCGGACCGGATCCAGCGCCCGGTCGTTCGCCGTCGAGTACGCCACCGCCTCCGCGCGCAGCTGCTGCCCCGCGACCAGTGCGGCGAGCGGCGTGCGGACCTCGACGCGTGCCGCGGCCACGGAGGTGCCGTCCGCGTACTCCCCCTCTCCCCGGTGAACTGCCCGCCCCAGCGGCCCGCACTGTCCGCGATCACGATCTGGAACGGAACCGAGTCGCGACCCATGATGATGCGGAGTGCATAGGTCCCGCGTGGTGAAAAGGGCGCCGACTGTGCCGCGAGTACCCGCGGAGCACCCGCACCGAGCGCAGCGACGAGCGGAACGAGGCGAGCAATGGCCGCCTCCCGGACGCGCGCACGGCCAAGCGACCCGTCGCCCCTATCCGTCACCCCGCGATCGCGCATCGGGTGCCGCCGAGAAGCGGTCACATGACGCCGAGGTGCGTACGGCGCACGCCGAGCCCGCAACCCGCTCCACGGCAGCGCCGGGCACGTAGCCGACCACCCCGCCCGTCCGCGCGTCGGGTACACGCACGTGGAGCCAGCCGCCGCCGCTGACCCCCTCGACCGTGAGCGGCGTCTGCGGCGCGAGTGCCATCAGCGCACCGGCCGTCGCGCTCGGCCCCGCTCGCAACGTGAGCGCGCCCCGCGTGGGCGACCGAACCTGTCGTCCGACGAGCGTCGTGTCGCGTCCCGGCCCGGTCGCCATGCGGCGCCGATCATCGAGATACGGAAGCGGGTCGACCGCACCGCTTGAGGTATAGACGCCGAAGTGGAGGTGCGTCGGCCCGCCACGCGCGTTCCCCGTGTTCCCGACGAACCCGACCGTATCACCCAGGTGGACAGGCTGCCCGCCATGCACGGCCTGTGCGTCGAGGTGGGCGTAATACAGCGAGTGCCCGCGCTCGGGCGCCGCGACCGAGACGACGTGGCCGCCCAGTCGGTCATCGCCGACATACCCGACCACGCCATCTTCGGCGGCGAGCGCGGGCGTCCCACGCGGCGCCATGATGTCGACCCCTTCGTGCGCCCGCGCGCCGCCGTCGCGCTCCGCTCCCCACCCGCTCGCGATCGCCCGCACGGTCCTTTCCCCCGACCGGGAACGCGAGGGAGGGCCCGACTTCGAGCGACACGTTCCACCGGACCGTCCGGCCCGCCTCGGGCTGGACACGGAGGACGAACACGGCGTCTGCGTCGTCGACGGTCACCGCATACGTCGCGTGGAGACGCTCGTCGCTCGCCACCAGCCGCCGCGCATCCGGATCGCGCGCGTCGGCCCGCCAGAGTTCGGTGAAGACGCGGGCGTTCGTATCGGCCGTCGCGTCAAACCGTAGGGTGACGCGCTCGCCACGTCGCGGGCGCACACTCCAGGCAAGCGCATCGGGCGCGTTGCCATCGAACGCCCCCTGCTCGCGAAGCGGAAGCGGGATCTGCGCCGGAGCGACGAGCGCCCGGTCGCCCGCTCCCGTCCATGCCCGCGCCAGCGCGGCGCCCGCGTCCCCGGTTCCGCGCAGGTCGTCGGCGTATCGCTCGCGCGGGGACGCGCCGCGCAGCCGGTCGCTGATCGCACGCGCCTGCTGGTCGAACGTGTCGCGGACACGGCCGACGGCGTTGCACCCGACCATGAGGCCGGCAGCGTTCAGCGCGAGCGCGGCGACGACGACGATTCGCGAGTGGCGGCGTCCGAGGCGGGGAGCGACGTGCAGCATGCCGCGTCGTACCCCGGCCGGCGCGCCGGGTGCGCGACTCGATTGCTCGAACGCCATGTCCATCGTCCCACTGAAGAGATCCGGCGAATGCTCTGCGATCGGCATTGACGATGCACGCGTATGTCGGCCGATGTCGGGTGGTCGAGCGGTCGGAAACGAGCACCCGCGCTACGTCCCGTGCGCTTCGTGATCTCTGCATGGCCTGGCTGCCGCCTGTGCTCGCTCCCTCCCGGTCCCGCCCCTACGTTCCCGCTCATGACGGCTTCGACCCTCACACCTCCGCTCCCCCCCGCCGCGACGGCCCCGGCCGCACTCGCCGATCGGTTGCGCGCGACCACGTTCCTCGCCGGACTACCGGACGCGTACTTCTGGCGGCTGTCGCGCGCGTTCTCGGTGCAGACGTTCGACGAGGAAGCCACGCTGTTCACCGAGGGTGCACCGCGCCAGTTCCTCGCCGTCCTGCTCGCGGGAAGTGTGTCGGTGGAGAAGACCGCCGAGGGTCGCGCGGTGGTCCTGTCGACCTTCGGCAGCGGTGAGGCGGTCGGCGAAGGGTTGCTGCTGGGCGACACCAACGCGCACGGAACCACGGCGCGGGCGATCGCGCCAGTCATCGCCGCGATCATGACGCGCGCCCAGATGGACGATCTCCTGAAGGAGAATCCGCCCATCTTCGCGGCCCTCGTCGCCCGCTCGGCGCGTGCCATCGCGCAGCGCCTGCGCGCGGCGGACGCCACGCTCATCGGCCACGGTCGCGCGACCGGCTTCACGGGTGCGGGTACGCGTCGCGAGCACGACCTGCTCGGCGAGCGCGAGGTCCCGGCTGACGCGCTGTACGGCGTGCAGACGTTGCGTGCCCTCGAGAACTTCCCGATCACGCGGGTCGCACTCCGCGAGTTCCCCGCGCTCGTCGGCGCACTCGCCGCGGTAAAGGCGGCCGCCGCCCGCGCGAACGCCGAGCTCGGCCTGCTCGCGCCGGACGTCGCCGACGCGGTCGAACGCGCGGCTGACGAGGTGCGGGCCGGGCGTCACCACGAGCACTTCCTCGTCGACATGATCCAGGGCGGCGCCGGCACGTCGACCAACATGAACGCGAACGAGGTGATCGCGAATCGTGCGCTCGAACTGTTGAGCCGCCCGCGCGGCGCGTACGAGGTCGTGCATCCCAACTCGCACGTCAACCTCAGCCAGAGCACGAACGACGTCTACCCGACGGCGTTGAAGCTCGCGCTGCACGCGAGCATCGATTCGCTCCGCGCGGCGATGCGCATGCTCGCCGAATCGTTCCTCGACAAGGGGCGCGAGTTCTCGCCCTTCGTCAAGATGGGACGCACGCAGTTGCAGGACGCGGTGCCGATGACGTTAGGCCAGGAGTTCACGGCCTTCGGCCACACCATCCTCGAAGACGTCGACCGGCTCGGCGAGGTGCAGGGGCTGCTCTGCGAGATCAACATGGGCGCGACGGCGATCGGTACGGGGATCACCGCGCCGGCTGGCTACGCCGAAGCGGTCCGCCGCCACCTCGCCGCAATCACCAACCTCGATCTCGTCACGGCTCCGGACCTCGTCGAAGCGACGGCGGACACGGGGGTCTTCGTGCAGCTCTCCGGAGTGCTGAAACGCTGCGCGGTGAAGCTATCGAAGATTTGCAACGATCTGCGGTTATTGTCGTCGGGGCCGCGCACGGGCTTCGGCGAGATCAACCTGCCGCCGATGCAGCCCGGGTCGTCGATCATGCCCGGCAAGGTCAACCCGGTCATCCCCGAGGTCGTCAATCAGGTGTGCTTTGACATCGTCGGCGGGGACGTGACGGTGACGATGGCCGCCGAAGCGGGACAGCTGCAGCTCAACGTCTTCGAACCGGTGATCGCCTACCGACTGTTAGGCGGGCTCGCGACACTGCGCAACGCCTGCGACGTGCTGCGCGAGCGGTGCATCGTCGGGATCACGGCCAACCCGGAGCGGATGCGGTACTTCGTCGAGCACTCGATCGGAGTGGTGACGGCGCTCGTTCCCGTGCTCGGCTACGAGGTCGCGACCGAGATCGCGCGGGCAGCGCTGGCGAGTGGGAGGGGGGTGTACGATCTGGTGATCGAACGGAATTTGATGACGAGGGCGGAGTTGGAGGTGGTGCTCGATCCGGCGACGATGGTGGGGGAGAGGGTGGGGTGAAGTGGTCGGGGGGCGAGGATCTCGGCGGGCGGGGCGGGTAGGGCGACGACCTGGGGTGCGGGGCGGGTGAGGCGACGGGTGGGGCGCAGCGAGTGAGGCGCAGCGGGTAGGACGCAGCGGATGGGGCCCGATGCGGCGAGACGGGTGAGGCGGGCCGAGTGAGGCGGGGACGACCGCCACGAGACGAGAGGGGCGGTTAGCGGGAGGTGCCCCCGGCTCGTCCGTTCGCTTTACCCGTCCCGCCTGCGCCCCCTCGGCTCGTGGCGCTCCGTCTCGCCGTTCTCGTCCCCGCGCTACCCGGCCCGCCCCACCCGCCGAGGCCCCAACACGCACTTCCCGCTGCGCCTCACCCGCTGCGACCTACTCGCTGCGCCTAACTCGTCGCCCCACCCGAACCCCTCGCCCTACCCGCCCCGCCCGCCTAAACGGGGATGAGGACCCCCGCCCCCGCCCCCCCTCTCACGTCCGAAACCCCGCGATCAACTTCCTCACCCCTGCCGCCCCATCCGCGAGCTGCTCCGCCGTCGCGGACACCTCCTCCACGCTCGCCGCGGTCTGCTCCGTCGCGACCGCCACTTCCTCTGCGGCCGTCGCATGCCGCCCCGCCGCTTCGCGCGCCCGCCCGAGCGCGTCGTCCGCCGCCGCGACCGCCTGCCGGCTCTCGCGCACCGTCCCGGCCACCCTCGCCGCAGACTCGGCCACCCGCTCGACCGCCGCGTCCACCCGCCCGAGCGCACCCGCCGCCCCTTCCGCGACCAGCTCGGCGTCGCGCAGCCGCGCGGCGCCAGCGTCCGCCGCGGCGACCGCTCCGCCAACCTGCGCCCGCATCCGGCGCACCTGTCCAGCGACCTCGTCCGCTGCCGCGGCACTCTGCTCGGCGAGCGCGCGCACCTCGTCGGCGACCACCGCGAACCCTCGGCCGGCCGGGCCTGCGCGCGCGGCCTCGAGCGCCGCGTTGAGTGCGAGCAGGTGCGTCTGCGCCGCCACCTCGCCGATGACCGCGGCGAAGTTGTCGGCCACCCCCGCGGCTTCGCGTAGCGCACCCAACTCGCGCGCGGAGGTGTCGGCGACCTCGCGCGCGCCTAACAGCAATGCGACCGCACGCCCGATCTCGGCTCGCGCCGATGCGGCGGTCCGGCGGATCTCGCGCCCGGCGCGCTCCGCATCGACCGCGGCGAGGCGGATCGCGAGGCCACGTTCGGCGAGCTCGCGCACGGCATCGCCCGCGGCTTCCAGCGCGCCGAGCTGCGTCGCCGCTCCGGCCGAGATCTCGAGCACCGCGCCCGTCACGTGCTGCGTGGCGGCGGCCGTGCCTGTTGCGTTGCCCGCCAGCTCGGCCGACGCCGCGGAGACCTGATCCGCTTCGTCCTGCACCCGCGCGAGCAGCGCCCGCAGGCGTTCCCGCGCCTGATCGAGCGTGCGCCCGAGCTGCGCGTACTCGGCCGAGTCATCGCGCTCCGCGCCGTCGAATCGGTGGAGCCACGCGTGTCGGGGCGCGTGCTCGCCGGTGTGGGCGCGCGCGTCGCGCAGATCGCCCTCGCCCATCGCGCCGAGTTCGGCGCCTAACGCCGCGAGCGGGCGCGTGACGGCCTGCGAGGTGCGCATCGCCGCATACGCGCCGACCACGACGGCCGCGAGCAACAGACCGAGCAGTCCCGCCTCACGCTCGCGCAGCAACGAAGCCGCGTCCGCCTCGCGCTCGGCGGAGCGAACGGCCGCGGCCGCGCGCAACCGGCCGAGCTCCTGCTCAACCTGCTCGACATCGGTGGTCGCGCGCGCGACGGCGTCCGACGCGGCGGCGTGCTGCCCGACTGCGGCGTACGCGCGTACCATCGCGAGACGTGCCTCGATCGCCGCCTGCGTGCGGCCGACCGCTTCGAGTCGCTCGCGTTCGACGTCGCCCAAGCCGGGCAGCGCGATCGCGTCGCGGCGGAGTCCGTCGGCCTCGTCCATGGCGCGCTGGTATCGACGCGCGCTCTCGTCGGTGCCGACATCGGCGTAGCGCGTCCCGGCGACGATCTCGCGAAGGAGCGCGGGGCTCACCTGACCAACGGTGTCGTAGTGCGCGTGCAGCGCGGCGACGATGTCGGCGTGGCGCGCGGCGGCCGCGTGCAGGGTCGCGAGGCCGAGCGCGCCCGCGGCGCCGAGGAGCGCGAGCGTACCGCCGAAGCCCAGGCGCAGGCGGCCCGTGATCGTCCAACGTGGCAGGGCGACGCTCATCGGGCCGATACCGTGGCGATGGTCACCCCGCGTCCGAGCACGCCGTGCCGCGCGTCGAAGGCGATCGGGCCGGCGACGCCGCGCACCGCCGGGGTGCCGCGGCCGAGGGATGCGAGCCAGTCGCGGATCTGTCGGCGACGGTCGGGGGCGTGGAGATCGACCGCGAGCGCCGCGCGCCCGAGCAGGAGCGCGGCTTCGTAACTCATCGCCGCGCGCACGCCCGGGCGCTCGCCATATCGGGCGACGTAGCCCGCCACGAACGTGCGGGCCTCGGCGGAGGCGCCGGGCCTGCTCGCGGCGGCCGCGGTGAACGGCACCGCATACCGCGTCCCGGCAAACTCGGCCGAATCAGCGAGT
This sequence comes from uncultured Gemmatimonadales bacterium, assembly GCA_963702945.1. Lineage (GTDB taxonomy): Bacteria > Gemmatimonadota > Gemmatimonadetes > Gemmatimonadales > Gemmatimonadaceae > BPUI01. The sequence goes on along the minus strand of OY969773.1, from coordinate 1,371,764 downwards.
GGCGCGACGGCATCGCCACCGAGGACGGGCGTACGGTCGCCGGCGGTGCGCATCGCGCGGAGGAGCGCTGCGGCATCGTCGGCGCTGCCGGGGAAGAGCACCACGTCAGGGTGCCGCGACGCGATGTAGCGCGCGTAGACCGGCCATTCCGTCACGCCGGCGAGGTACGGATCGCGGACGACGACCGTCCCGCCCTGCCGCTCGAAGGTGCGCGCGAACGCCGCGGCCCAGTCGCGCCCGTACGAGTCGTTGCGATAGACGACCGCGGCGCGGTGTGCGCCGAGCGAGTCAGCGACGTAGGCGGCCACGGCGCGACTCGCGGTTTCGTCGTCGGGCGAGAGGCGGAAGAGCCAGGGCGAACGCCCGGCGAGCGCGGCACTCGTCGCGGTGGGCGTCACGGCCGCGACCGCGCGGGCGCCGTCATGTGCCGCATCCTCGATCACGGGAAGCGCGTCGAGCGTGCGTCCGCTCTCTGCGTCGCCGACGATGCCGATCACGGCCGGATCGTCGCGCAGCCGCTGGGCGGCGGCGACCGCGCCGGTGATGCCGTGCGGGGTGCCGCGGATCGCGAAGCGGATGTGCGCGGCGCGCGCGGCCGGGTCGGCGGCGAGGGTCTGCGTGGCGAGCGCGACACCGCGCTCGATCGCGCTCATCCCCGAGCGGTCGGGGTTGAGGGCGATCCCGATGACGACCTCGTCCGCGCCGGTGCGGGCCGCCTCTTCTGCCGCGTTCGCGCGCGCGCAGCCCTGCGCGCCGATCTGGGCACAAATCGCGAGGATCGCGGCGTTGAGCGGGTGCCTGAACGCGCGCGTGCGGTGCGGCGAACGGCCCGGCACACGGGGAACGTGCATCGGTGGCGGGACGAGCGTGTGGCGAGGGGAAGCGAAGCGGAGCGCTGGAACGACGATCGGCGCCGAGCGCGCGAAACCGGCGGCACGCGTACGGCGTGGCGACAGGCATGCATCGCACGGAGACGACCCCCGTGGGCTGTGTTGGGTCGTCGAGTGCCGCGCGCATCCCGCGCACGACACACATGAGCTGGCTGGTCGCTCGCTTGCTCCGCTGGAAACGCGAGGTTTACCTTGCCCCCGTTGCCGCACTTCCGTGAGCCGAATTTCGGTGCGCTGCACTCGCATGAGCTGCACGTCACCGAGAGGCGCTCCACTGGCGCCCGCCGCTGGCACGATCAGCGGATGGTCACCCGCCGTCCCACTCCGACTGGCATGACACGTACTTCCCGCCCGCGGTCCCGCGGTCCGGCCTCGGCGGCTCGCATCGCGGCCGCCTGTGCGCTGCCGCTCGCGGCGCTCGCACTAGCGGCCTGCGCGGGCCCCAACACGCCCGACTCGGTCCTCACCACCAACTCGGAGACCAACGTCGCGGTCCTCGGGCTGTGGAAATACCTGTTCTTCTTCGGCACGCTCGTCTTCATCGTCGTCGAGACGTTGCTGCTGTACGTGATCTTCAAGTTCCGCCGGAAACCCGGGCAGGCCGAGCCGCGCCACGTGCACGGCAACACCACGCTCGAGGTGCTGTGGACGGCGATCCCGGCCGTGATCCTCGTGTTCATCGCCGTACCGACGGTGCGCACCATCTTCCGCACGCAGGCGAAGGCGAAGGCCGGGGCGCTGCAGGTCGAAGTGATCGGGCACCAGTGGTGGTGGGAGTTCCGCTATCCGGAGTACAACATCACGACGGCCAACGAGCTGTACCTGCCGACCGGGCGCACGGTGAACTTCGCGCTCAAGACGGCGGACGTGCTGCACTCGTTCTGGATCCCGGCGCTCTCGGGCAAGCGTGACCTGATCGCGAACCACACCAACTATCTCTGGTTCACCCCCGACTCGGCGCTCGGCACCCACGCGTTGAACGGCCATTGCGCGGAGTACTGCGGCGCGAGTCACGCCAACATGCGCTTCCGGGTGTATACGGTCGCGCCGGCGCAGTTCGAGAGCTGGGCGAAGGGGCAGCAGCAGGTGGCGACGTTTGGTGCGACGCCGACCGCGGCCGCGCCGGGCACCGGGGCGCCGCAAGGCAGCATGCCGGTCTCGGCCGGTGACTCGGCGGCGGCGAAGGCGACGGCCCGTCAGCAAGGGATCGCCACCGGCGGCCCGAAGGCGCAGACGGATCAGCCGGCGGTGAGCAGCGACGTGGCGGCGCGGAACAACCCCGCCCCGACGGTGAATGCGTCGGGCCGCGGAACGCCGCAGGCGGGCGTGGCCGGCGCGCGGCCGGGCACGGTGACGGCACAGGCGCCCGTCACCCCGCAGACCGCGCAGCAGCAGGCGCAGTACGCCGCGGTCCCCGCGGGCTACACGTTCCCGGCGGCGAACATTCCGTCCAACATCCTTCCCGCGACGCCGATCCCGGAGGAGCTGCACATCAACACGGCGCTCGTCGGCGATCCGGCACGCGGCCTCAAGACGTATTCGGCGAAGGCCTGCATCGGGTGCCACTACATCAACGGCAACCCGATGTCGATGGGCAAGATCGGGCCGAACCTGACGCACGTCGGGTCGCGCAACACGATCGCCGGCGGGCTCTTCCCCAACGACACGCGTCACCTCACGGCGTGGATCAAGAACTCGCGGGAGATGAAGCCTGGCGTGACGATGCCCACGCTCGGGCTGAACGAGTATGATCCGACGACCAAGGCGAAGGTCACGGCCAGCCTCGGCGGGCTCACGGATCAGGAGATCGCCGACATCGTCGCGTACCTGCACGCGCTGAAGTAACCCCGGAGACACGAACCCCTCATGGCAACCACGATTGCGCCGCCGCTGTACGCGCCGGCCGACACGCGCGTCTCCGAGGAGACCGGCCTCTGGAGCTGGCTCACCACGGTCGACCACAAGCGGATCGGGACGCTCTACCTCATCACCTCGCTCGCCTTCTTCATCTGGGGCGGGCTCGAGGCGGGGCTGATCCGCGCGCAGCTCGCGCAGCCCAACCAGCACCTCGTCTCGGCCGAGACGTACAACCAGCTGTTCACGATGCACGGCACGACGATGGTGTTCCTCGCCATCATGCCGCTCTCGGCCGCGTTCTTCAACCTGCTCATCCCGCTCCAGATCGGCGCGCGCGACGTCGCCTTCCCGCGGCTCAATGCGTTCTCGTACTGGATCTATCTGTTAGGCGGCATCTTCATCACGCTGCCCGTCCTCTTCCACGCCGCGCCGGATGGCGGATGGTTCGGGTACGCGCCGCTCACGACGAAGGCGTCGAGCCCGGGGATCAACATCGACTTCTGGGTGATCGGGCTCCAGATCCTCGGCATCAGCACGCTGGCGGCGTCGTTCAACTTCATCACGACCGTCATCAACATGCGGGCGCCCGGGATGAACATGATGCGCATGCCCATGTTCACCTGGAACGCGTTCATCGTGCAGTTCCTGATCCTGCTGGCCTTCCCGGTCATCACGATCGCGCTGCAGTTCCTGATCTTCGACCGCTTCTTCGGGACCAACTTCTTCACGACGTCGGCGGGCGCGGACCCGCTGCTCTGGCAGCATCTGTTCTGGATCTTCGGGCACCCCGAGGTCTACATCCTGATCCTGCCGGCGTTCGGTCTCGTCAGCGAAGTGATCCCGACGTTCAGCAGCAAGCCGATCTTTGGCTACCCGGTGATGGTCTACGCGACCACGCTGATCGGCTTCCTCGGGTTCGGCGTGTGGGCGCACCACATGTTCGCGGTGGGCATGGGCCCGGTCGCGGACTCGGTGTTCTCGCTGACGACGATGCTCATCGCGATTCCGACGGGCGTGAAGATCTTCAACTGGATCTCGACGATGTGGGGCGGCGCGCTGCGCTTCACGACCGCGATGAAGTACGCGACGGCGCTCGTCGGGCTGTTCACCATCGGCGGCATCTCGGGTGTGATGCACTCCTCGCCGCCGGCCGACCTGCAGCAGACGGACTCGTACTTCATCGTCGCGCACTTTCACTACGTGCTGTTCGGCGGCTCGATGATGGGGCTGTTCGCCGGGATCTACTACTACTTCCCGAAGTTCACGGGTCGCCTGCTCGACGAGCGGCTCGGGAGCTGGAGCTTCTGGGTCATGCTCGTCGGCATGAACCTGACGTTCTTCCCGATGCACTTCTCGGGGCTGCTCGGCATGCCGCGGCGCGTCTATACGTACGACGCGGACCAGGGCTACTCGGGCTTCAACCTCGCCTCGTCCATCGGCACGGCGATCCTCATCGTCGGCGTCTGGTTCACGATCTACAACCTGATCAAGAGCTGGAACAAGGGCGAGAAGGCGGGCAACGATCCGTGGGGTGCGGGCACGCTGGAATGGACGATTCCGTCGCCGCCGCCGGATTACAACTTCGCCGAGCTGCCGCGCGTGACGTCGCGCTACCCGCTGTGGGACGTGAAGCGCCCGGAGCTGACGGCCGAGGTCCCGCACACGGAGCATGGCGATGCGCGGCTCGCGATCGGCGTGCCTGGCGCGGGGACCGGGGCGAACGGCGCGGAAGCGTCGCACTCGCACATCAATCCGACGGGCGGCGAAGGACCGTTAGGCGGCGCGCCGGTCATGGCGAATGCCATGCAGCGTTCCGCGACGGGGCGCACGACGGACCGTCGTGAGGGCGGGCGCCTGCCCACGGCGAAGGAGCTCGGCATCCCGATGCCCAACCCGAGCATCATGCCGCTCGTCTGCGCGATGGGCGTGGTCGTGATGTTCTCCGGCCTGATGTTCCTCGAGAAGAACCTGTGGACCGGCGTCGGTATCATGGCGCTCGGTGCCCTCTGGTGGGTCTCGTCGCTCTTCAACTGGCTCACGACCCCGCTCGAGGACGCGCACTAGGATGGTCACGGCAACCACGATGACGTCCGCCAATCAGGCGGACACGCACACCGCGGGTCACTACACGACCACCGGACTCGACAACCGGAAGATCGCCATCTGGGCGTTCATCGGGTCGGAGTGCATGCTGTTCACGTCGCTCATCTCGACGTACCTGATCTACAAGGGACGGTCGCTCGTCGGCCCGTTCCCGCACGAGATCTACCGCGACCCATCGGGGAAGATCTTCAAGCCGATCCTGAACATCCCGGTCACCTCGGCGTCGACGTTCGTCCTGCTGATGTCGTCGCTGTGCATGGTGCTCGCGCACAACGCGGTGGTGAACGCCGACAATCCGCAGCGTCATCCGCTCAACAGCTCCAAGCTGTGGCTCGCCATGACGGCGATCCTGGGCGCGACGTTCCTCGGGTTCCAGGCGTACGAGTTCACCTCGTTCGTGCACGAAGGGCTGACGATTCGCACCAACCTGTTCGGCTCCAGCTTCTTCACGCTCACCGGGTTCCACGGCGGCCACGTGACGGCCGGCGTGATCTGGCTGCTCGCGCTGCTCGCGATCGACATGAAGCGCGGGCTGAAGCCGAGCGACGCGCTCGCCGTCGACCTGGCCGCGCTGTACTGGCACTTCGTCGACGTCGTCTGGATCGTGATCTTCACGCTCGTCTACCTCATCCAGTAGGAGCGCGCGATGGCCAATCCCCCGTCCGCCAACCCCGTCGCCGGCCAGGCTGCGCACGACACGCAGCAAGCCGCGCACGGCGATCACCCCACGGCGCTGACCTACGTCAAGGTCGGCGTGCTCCTGACCGCGATCACCGTGGCCGAGGTGTGGGCCTACTACATCCCGAGCCTCGTCGCGATGCGGGGGCTGTTCATCACGCTCCTGCTCGTGATGTCGGCGGTGAAGTTCTTCACGGTGGTCATGTTCTACATGCACCTGAAGTACGACCACAAGCTGTTCCGCTTTCTGTTCACCGGACCCTTCATCGTCGCGGGCGTGACGATGCTCGGGTTGATGTTCCTGTTCGGGAAGTTGGCAGTCCGGCTCGGCTTGCTGACCTGACCCGACTCGGGCCCGCGGGGTACAGAACGGCCGGGCGCGGAACTTCCGCCCCGGCCGTTGTGCGTTAGACCGAGTATCGCGCCGCTCGGAACGACACTGCCGCGCATCTCGCCGTCGATCCATTCATGCTGATGCTTCTTCACCCCGTCGCACAGGTCGGCGCGGGCTTCTCGATTCACGCGAGTACCGTCATCGGCTCGCTCGCACTCGGCGCCATGTATGAGTGGCGAGCGCGGCAGGCGGCGATGTCGGCGGTGGATGGCGCGCATGCGGGGTCGCCGACGACGGCGCAGCGCGCGATGTTCTTCGGGGCGCTCGCGATTCTGCTGGCGACGCTGAACGGGCCGCTGCACGATCTGAGCGACACGTACCTGTTCTCCGCGCACATGGTGCAGCATCTCGTGCTGGAACTGGTCGTGCCACCGCTGCTGATCGCGGGGACGCCGGGGTGGATGCTGCGCCCGCTCCTGCGCCCGCGCGGCGTGCGCCGTTTGGCCGAAGTGGCGCTCACGCCGATCAGCTGCTTCGCGATCTTCAACGTCGTGTTGAGCGCGTGGCACCTGCCGCCGCTGTACAACTTCGCGCTCGAAGTTCATCCGGTGCACATCGTCCAGCACCTGATGTTCCTGAGCGCGAGCGTCGTGATGTGGTGGCCGTTGCTGAGTCCGCTCCCCGAGTTGCCGCGGCTCAGCTATCCCGGGCAGATGCTCTACTGCTTCCTGATGACGCTCCCGATGTCGATCGTCGCGGTCTACATCACGATGGCCGATCGGGTGCTCTATCCACTGTACGCGATCGCGCCGCGGGTGATCGGGATCTCGCCGCTGGAGGATCAGCGCTACGGCGGGCTGATCATGTGGATCCCCGGCGGGATGTTCTTCTACCTCGTGATGAGCGTGGTCTTCTGGATGTGGTCGCGGCGGGGTGGGGACGACCAGGCGGCGGCGCAGGCGCCGGCGCGCGTCCCCGCGGGGGCGCCTGCGGCCTAACGGCCGCTTCGGTCCCGCGTCACCCCGCGTTCCCGGCCAGCCACGGATCGCGCTGCATCCACGACGCGTCCGGCGCGAAGAGGAAGACGAGCCCGCCGTTCGCGAGCTTGGGCAGCAGCCGCTCGGCGCGCGACGGCTCGAGCGCGGGGCAGCCCTCGCTCCGCCCGGCCTTCGTATCGGTCACGTACGGCGCGCCGTGCGCGACGACGCGCCGCGCGCGGGCGTTCTCGTTGAAGCCGTCCGACAGCCCCATCAGCCGGAGCCCGATCGAGCTGTAGCTCTGCCCGCCGACGTGCCCGCGGAACGCGTACAGCTCCTGCGCGATGTAGAGGCCGAGCGAGGTAGCCTCGCTGCCGGACGCATTGGAGAAGCGTGTCGGCACGCCGTACTGTGCCGTCGACGAGCCGCGCCCGTGCGCGACGGCAAACGGCCCTTCGACCACCCGCAGCGCGCTCATATCGAACACGTAGCCGCGCGGTTCGGTGCTCGGCAGCCCGTAGTCGACGAAGTACAGGTAGGGCTTGGCTTCGGGGTGGGTCGCGCGGTATGCGTAGTAGCTCTGAAACGCGTCGTGCAGCGCGAGCGGGTGACTCAGCGGATGCACCCCAGCGCCGAGTGCGTCGAGCGCGGTCGTCACCTCGGCTTCGAGAGGGCTCGCGGGGCGCGTCGCTGCGGCAGGCCCGCGAACGAACGACACGGCCGCCGTGACGACGGGACCGTTCGTGGGGTGGCTCGGGACCTCACGCGCGCCCGCCGCGCAGAGCACGGCGGTCGCGACGATGGCGGCGTTCGGGAGGTACGTGCGGACGAACGGGCGGCGGTGCAGCTGGGGCATGACTCCTGGGGCGCGGGCGACCGATCGGACGGGGCTCGTGACCTGTGATACAAGTGTTTACCCGTCCAGGGTCCACGTCAGAAGCTCGGGCCGAGGAGCACGGCGTTCAGAACGAGGCGATCCATGCTGCGCACCCAGCCGCGGAAGGTGGGGTCGTTCTGGAAGAGGACGACGTGCCCGCGGCCGAGCGGTTCCTCGACGAGAAGCGCCGTGTTGCGGAGCAACCGTTCGGTGTTGCCGGGCCAGGTGAACCCCGCACGCGTGAAGGCCCCGGTGCGCGGAAACACGGCCACATTGGTGCCCTCGCGAGAGAGCCGCAGGAACGTGCTGCCGTCGACGAGCGCGGTCACGCGCGGCTGCGCGTAGCCGAAGGTGAGCCAGTGCGTGCGGTCGAGGACGGCGTCGAACATCGCCCCGGGGACAGGCGCCGGAGTGTTGGCCGATGCGCCGGGACTGGTCACCGCGAGGAGGTCGCCCGTGCGCGGGGCCGCGGTGTCGGTGACTGTGGAGCGCGCGGCGTTCGACGTGGTGTCGCCACCCACGCGCCGAGCGCTCGACAGATCGACGTCGGGGCGGATGGCCCAGTCGGTCGCGCCGCCCATGGTGACGAGTGTGCCGCCTGTACGCGCCCACGCCTTCAGGCGCCCCACCGCATCCCCGCTCAACGCCCGCCCGATCGCGCCGGGCGAGCCGTCGGGCAGGACGATGACGTCGAAGCGCGAGAGATCGCCCCCACCGAGTGCGGCCCAGTTGAGGTGGACGAAGTCGACGCTCCAGCGCCGATCCATGGTCCACCAGAGCGCACCGAACGCGGTCTGCGAGATACCCTCGTCACCGACGACGGCGACGCGCGGCCGCTTGAGCGGCGTGAGCGCCGACGAGCCGATGCCGAACTGCGCCTGCTCGGTGTAGGCGGAGGCCACGGGCGTGACGACCACCCCGCGCTCGCGCGCGAGGCGGTCGAGCGTGGTGCTGACGCCGGGCGTGTTGCGCGAGGCGATGACCACGAAGGTGCCGCGCGGCCACTGGCGTCCGCCGGCTTCGACGCTGTCGGTGGCGACGCTCACGCGGTAGCCCGAGGCGAGCAGGCGGAAGGCGAGCGGGGCCGCGCCGCTGCGGTCGGGGGGGAAGAGGTACGCCGTGGGTGTCGCGACGCCGCCGGTCACGCCGCCGCCTAACGCGGTCGGCAGCGCTTCGGTGGCGAGAGGCTCCGGGCCGCTCGGGCCGTAGGGCGCGGCCGCGGGTCCGGCGAGCGCGATGGGGCGCGCGGCGTACGCGCTCGTGCCGCCGCTGTCCGCGACCGACGGCCCGGGGAGCACGGACGACGGCGGCACGATCACGCGGCCACCGCCGGCCGTCGCGTCCTCGGTCCAGTACGCCTCGACGCCGAACGCGACGGGGAGCGACCATGCGGTGATGTCGTAAAACTCGGCTTCCTCCCCACTCGCGTTCCCGCCGCGGCGGAGGTTGCGGCGGAACCGCTCGACCTGACGCCGCGCGAAGGTCGAGTCGAGCGTCGGCGCGGGCTCGAGCACGGCGCGCGCGAGCCGGCCTTGCGGTTGCGCGAGGTCGACGACGTACGCGCCGCCCTCGAAGCGGTGTCCCACGCCCGCCGCGGCCGCTGCGTCGACCGGGGAGCCCGCGCCGTACGCATGCGCGCTCGCGCTCGTGAACCCGACCGTGGTCTGCCGCACCTCGATGCCGGCGCGCGCCAGAGCGACCACGAGTTCGGCCGCACGCTGCGGATCGCCGCCAGGGACGAGCACCACCTCGCGCATGCGCCCGCTCCGCCCCTGTTCGACCGCGCGTCGCCGGAACGCGCTGTAGTCGACCAGTCGCTCCGCCGCGCGGGCCGCGGTGGCCTCGATCGTCGCCATCGCCGCGGTCCAGTGCTTCGCGATGCCGTCGCGGAAGGAGAGCAGCGAGCCGTCCTCACGCCGCCAGGAGATCCCCTTCCAGCCTCCACCGTCGGTCTCGTAGGTCATCCCGGTCGCGCCGTTGAGCGACGGCCAGGTGTCCCAGTAGCCGGGGTAGTAGAGATCGAATTCGTTGCGCACGAAGTACTGCCACCCCTGCGCGTCGAACGCCGCCGCGTTCGCCCGGCCGATGATCGACAGCCATTTTTCGCTTTCTGCGCCAATATTGGCGTTCACCGGGCGCGCGGCGGGCGGAAAGAAGTACGTCGGCACCTGCCCGTGCTGGTCGACGGCGACCTGCGGGTGCCAGCGCAGCATCCCCGCCATGATCGATTGCACCTCGGGCTGGGTGCTCGCGATCACGTCGCGGTTCATGTCGAACCGGTAGTGGTTGTAGCGCCCCTGGATGCTCCACGGCTCGCGATGCTCGTAGGCGTCGTTCGTCGGGTCGCTACGTGCGACGGAGTTGTACCACACCGCAAAGCGTTCGTGGCCGTCGGGGTTGGAGCTGGGATTCAGGACGACGACGGTGTTGCGAAGTGCGGCCATCGTCGCGGGCTCGGTGCTCGCGGCCAGTTGGTAGAGCAGCTGCATGCCGCTCTCGAAGCCGGGTGACTCGTTGCCGTGCACGCTCTCGGAGATCCAGACCACGGCCGGCGTACGGCGCGCGATCGCGTCGGCCTCGCCCGTGCCTAACGCCCGTGGGTTCGAGAGGCGATCGAGGTCGGCGCGGATGGCGTCGAGGCGGGCGATGTTCTCCGGCGCGCTGACGACGAAGATCCGCATCCGGCGTCCCTCGTGCGACGCGCCGATCTCCTCGACCCGCACCCGGTCGCGTGCCGCGCCGGCGATCGCGAGGAGGACGCGTTCCTGCTCCCCGTACTGCGTGTTGCGGGCGCCTAACGGATAGCCGAGGAGCGCTTCGGGGCGCGGGATCTCGGGGCGGTACGGGCCGCGGGCCGTGAACGAAAAGCGGCGGTCATCGCGCGCCGCGGTGTCACGCGCGCCGGGGAGCAGGGGCTGCGCGGCGGCGGGAGTGGCGGCCGCGGCGAGCAGGAGCGCGGCGGCGACTCGACGGGCGGAGCGGGACACGAGGATGCGAACGAGGAAGGGCCGGATAAGCGCGCGTGGCGCGGTGGGCGACGTCATGCAGCGTCTCATGTCATCCTGATGTCATCTCTTCGCGGCGCGCAGGATGAGAGGGCAGGGTGGGCCCGCCTGGCCGCTCGCCTCAGCGCCGCCCTGCACGATCCGCCTGTTCCTGCCGTTCGAGACGTGCGACGTACGCGTCGTAGCGGGCCTGCTGGGCCGGGGTGAGACGCTGGCGGATGTCGCGGCGTCCAGCGGCGCGCACGGAATCGAGCTGCGGGCGGACGGGGGCGACGATGGCGTCGATCGCGCGACGGCGCGCGTCCATGATCGAATCCACCGCGCTCCGCTGCGGTGCGGTCAGCTCCAACTCGGCGGCGAACGCGTCGAGCCCACGCGGTGCCGGTTGGGGGCGCCGCGCGATGGCGAGGCGGTCAGCGGCAACGCCCAGCGCCGCGCCGGCGACGGCGGCCGCGACGACGACCGCAGCGGCGAGCCGGCGCGAGCGCGCCTCGCGCCGTGCGACGCCGGACTGCCCACGGGTCGGCGTCTCGGGCCAGGTCTCGGACGCCCCCTCGGCTCGGGGCAGCACATTCACGACCGATCTCGCCGCTCCCACGCTCACTCGTCGGGGAGCAGCTCGCGGAAGGTGGCGTCGCGCTGCTGGCGGTCGAACGCGGAGCGCGACTCCGCCCGGCGCACGTCCGCACCGCGGTCCTCGGCCGCATGTTCGGCCGCGCGCTCCCCCGCCGACGGATGCCGCCGCGCGAGGCCGCCGCTCAACAGCTCGTCAACGAGACGGTTCCGCCGCCGCTGCGCCTGATCCGCGGGGTCGTCGCTCGCCGCGTCATCGCCGGCGCGGGCGAGCCCGGCGTCGAGCACCGAGCCGCCGATCGGAGGCGCCCCGACCGGGGCATCGAGCACGTCGTGGAACGCCGAGTGGGCGCGTGAGGCGGCGGCCGTGGCACGCGCGTCGACGAACACCGCGCCGGCGATCATCAGCGCGACGGCCGCGGCCGCGAGCCCGGGCTCGGCCCAGCGCGCGAGGGCGTGCCACCACTCGACCGCGACGGCCGGTACGGCGCGAAAGGCGCCCGTCGTGGTCGCGGTCGCGCGCGCGGCGCCGTCGCGCACCGCAGCGAGGATCCGGGCCTCGAACGTGTCCCAGTAACGCGACTCCTCCGCGGGGGTCGCGTACACCTCGCGGAGCTCGCGCGTGAGACCGTCGGGAGCGTCCGGTGAGCGCCGGCGCGACGGACCGCCGAAGAACGGCGGCCGGAGCGGCCGATCGGGATCGTTCATGTCACGTCGCTCACAGCGCGCTGCGGACCTCACCGAGCCAGCCGCGGAGTGCGGCCCGTGCATGGTGCAGGTCGGAGCGCGCGGTGCCTTCGGGGATACCGAGCATCGCGCCGATCTCGGCGTGCTTGAAGCCCTCGACGTCGTGCAACACGATCACCGCGCGCTGGCGCTCGGCGAGCCGCGCGAGGCCGGCACGCAGGCGGTCGCGCAGCTCGTCGCGTTCGGCGGCGTCGCGCTGGGGGCGGGGCGAGGCGACGGTGTCGGCGAGTTCGTCGGCGTCGCGCACCTTGCGACGGCGCGCGATGTCGAGCGCCGCGTTGGCGACGATGCGGTGCAGCCACGCGCCGAAGGCCTGCTCGGGGCGGAAGCGGTCGAGCGCCTTGTAGGCGTGCAGAAAGCCTTCCTGCACCGCGTCCTCGGCGTCCTCGTGCGTGAGCACGATGGCGCGCGCGACCACGTACGCGCGGCGTTGGTGCAGACGGACGAGGCCGGCAAACGCGTGCGCGTCGCCAGCCTGCGCATCGAGCACGAACACGCGCTCGGCTGCGGCACGCGCGGCGGCCTCGTCGGTAGGGGCAGCGGGCGTACGGCGCTCCGTTCGCTGGGTGCGGTCACCGAGAGCGAACGGAAGCGGGAAGGAAAGCGCGTGGCCGTAAGACATCGCGCGAAGATAACGCGGATGGAAGGGCGGGCGTTGGAAACGCGCCGTCGATACGGCCGATCCGGGGCCGCTACAGACCGAGCGCTGCCGCCTCCTCCTGCATCGCGGCGAGGACCCGTCCGATGTGCTCGTCGAGATCGACGCCGAGTTCGGCGGCGCCGTTGATGACGTCGTCCCGGCTCACGCCGCGGGCGAAGCCCTTGTCCTTCATCTTCCGGCGCACACTCGACACGTCCACGTCGGCCACGCGGCGCGACGGTTTGACGAGCGCGCTCGCCGTGATCAGCCCCGTCAGCTCGTCGACCGCGAAGAGCGTCCTGGCGATCAGCGTGGTGCGAGGCGTGTTGGTGTAGTCCGCGTGGCCCATCACGGCATCGAGCACGTCCTCGGGATATCCGAGGGCGCGCAGATGGCGCACACCTTCGCTCGGGTGTTGCTCGGTCGCGGAACGCTCGGCGTTGGGATAGCGCTCGTAATCGAAGTCGTGCACGAGTCCGGCAAGCGCCCAGCGCGCCTCGTCCTCACCGAAGTACCGCGCGTAGGCCCGCATCGCGGCCTCGACGGCGAGCATGTGTTTGCGAAGCGACTCGCTCGCCGTCCACGCGTGGACCAGGGCGAGCGCGTCGTCGCGGGAGGGGAGCGCGCTGGTGGTCATGCGCGTCGCCCTCCGCCTTACCTGGCGCCGGTCGTCGAACCCGCACCGGCCGCAGGGGCACCAGCTGCCGGGGCACCGGCCCCGGCGCGCGGTCCCTCGTTCGTCGCGATCCGGGCGAAGACGCTCATCCCCGGACGCAGCGGGCGACTGGCGCCGAGGCCCTGCGTGATGCGGATGCGAACGGGCACGCGCTGCACGACCTTCGTGAAGTTGCCGGTCGCGTTGTCGGGCGGCAGCAGGGCGAAGCGAGCGCCACTGGCGGCCGAAATGCTCTCGACCACACCCTTGGCCGACGCACCGTCGTAGGCGTCGATGTCGACGTCGACCGGCTGGCCGACGCGGATGTCGTCGAGCTGCGTCTCCTTGAAATTGGCCGTCACCCACACCCCCGTATCGGCGACGACGCTCATGAGTGTCTGGCCGGGCTGCACGAGCTGGCCGACTTCGACGGTCTTCTTGGAGACGATGCCGGTGACGGGCGCGGTGATGTGGGTGTACGACAGCTGCAGCTTCGCGTTGTTGAGTGCGGCGCGCGCGCCAGCGAGCCGCGCGTCGGCGAGGCGAACGCCAGCCTGCGCGTTGCCGACGCCGGCGCCCGACGCCGCGGCCTGACGCTGCGCGGCCGTCACCTGCGCGCTGGCCACGTCGACCGCAGCGCGGGCCGCGTCGAGCTGCTGCTGCGAGATGACCTGCTGCGCGGCGAGCTGCTGGTAGCGGCGGAAGTCGCTCTGCGCCCGCACGAGCTGGGCGCGCGCGGCCTCGACGTTGGCCTGGCCGGCGGCCGTCTGGCTCTGCGCGGTCTGGACCTGCGCCTGGGCGGCACCACCGCCACCCGTCGATGCCTGCGCGGCCTGCAGATCGGCCTGTGCCTGCGAGACGCGCACCGCGTAGTCGGCACTGTCGAGCTGCACGAGCAGCTGATCTTCCTTGACCGGCGCGTTCTCGTCGACGGTCACGCGCTGCACGTAGCCGCCGACCTTGGCGAGCACCGGGACGATGTGCCCGTCCACCTGCGCGTCGTCGGTGGTCTCGTGGGCGCGGGCATAGTTCCAGGTCTTGAAGCCCCAGCCGCCACCGAGGAGCAGCAGGAGGATGATGATCGGGATCACGATGCGCTTGCGATTCCCGCCGCTCGCGGGCGCAGCAGGTGCGGCGGGCGGCGGCGTCGCCGGCGCGGCCGCGGGGGCGGCCGTCGGGGCGTCGGACGTTGCAGGCTCGGGTCGGGTCGCGGTGGACATAGTCGGGCGTATGGTGACGAAGTGGAACGAACGAGGTGCTAATCGCGGGCCGGACTCACGGCAGGTCGACGACCGTGCCCTGCGCGCGGGCGAGGGCGACGCGCGCGCCCTGGTATTGCGCGAGCGCATCGGCGAGCGCCGTGCGCGCGGCGGTGAGCGACTGCGAGGCGGTGATCACGTCGGCGTTGCCGGCCACGCCGGCGCGGAAGCGATCGCGGGCCTGGGTCAGCTCCTGCGTCGCGAGGCGCTGCCGCTCGCGCGCGGCCTCGACCTGCTCGCGCGCGGAGCGCAGGTCGAGCAGGGCGCCACGCACGTCGACGGCGGCCTGCGTCTGCAGGTCGCGCGCACGCACGTCGAGCTCCGACGCGGCGGCCTGCTGCTCCTGCAGGCGCCCCTCGCGCCGGTAGCCGTCGAAAATCGGCACCGAGACCTGCACGCCGTACGTGTAGGTGTTGAGCAGGCGCCCGCGCGTGAAGCCGAGTCCCGTGTTGCCGTCGTCGACGAAGGCCTGCACCGATGGCAGCCGCTCGGCGCGGATGGCCTGCGCGCTCTGGCGGGCCGCGGCGACCTGGTCGGTCGCGGTGCGCAGATCTGCGCGGCGGCGGAGCGCGGTCTGGACCGCACCGGCCTCATCGGGCGGCGCGTCGTCGATTGGCAGCGTGGCCAGACGATCGGTGAGCACGAGCGGTTGGTCGAGCGCGATCCCCGCGGCGCGCGCGAGGTCGAGCCGTGCGCGGTCCCGCTGGTTTCGCGACGCGATGAGCTGCGCGCGCGTGCCCGCGAGCTGCGATTCCGCCCGCGTCACGTCCAACCCGACCCCGGTCCCCGCCTGCAGCTGCTGGCGCGCGATGACGAGGAGTTCGGCGGCGAGCGTCGAGTCGGCCGTACGGTTCTCCAACTGCGCCTCGGCCTGCAGCACGCGGAGATACGCGGACGCCGTGTTGGCCGCGGCGAGCTGCGCCTGTGCGTCGGCGTCCGAGTTGCCCGCGCGTACGAGCGTGCGCGAGGCGCGCACCCGCTCGATCGCGCTCGCGTCGAAGAGGCTGCTCGCGAGGCGGCCGCGGAAATCGTAGATGTTGACGGGGCCAGCGACCTGACCGTTCGGATCGAACAGCGGCGGCTGTCCGGGCACACTGGGGAAGGTGATGCCGAACGACGCCGTGTTGAACGTGCGCTGGTTCTGACTGCCGAGGAGCGAGAGCGAGGGCAGGAGCGCGGATCGGCTCTGGCGGAGCCGTGCCGTGGCCTGCTCGACGCGCAGCCGCGCTTCTTCCGAGCCCGCGCTCTGCCGCGCGGCGAGCCGTGCGGCCGCGCCGAGCGAGAGCGGCCCGACCTGCGTCGACGCCGTCGAGCCCGTCGTCGCATTGCCGGACGACGACGTCGGTGTACCCAGGGTGCCGGGCGTCACGGGCGTGGTCGTTCCGCCATTCGACCCATTGCCGGGCACGTTTGGCGTGGCGGGTGAGCTGCTCGGGTTGGTTGGCGCCCCCGGCGCGGGCAGCGAGGGTGCTGGCGCCGGACTCGGCGTCGTCTGCGCGCCGAGCGAGGTGGCCAGCGGAGTCGCGAGCGTCGCGGCAACGGTCGCGAGCGCCGCGACGAACCTGGCGCGGCGCTCGACCGGCGTCGAGAGAGCAGTGGATCGGGACGTGATCATTCGGTCGGAGCCGGCGCCGGAGCGCCGTCGTGGAGTGGTTCAGCGCCTGGTCGAGCGTGCACGGGTTCAGGGTGCACGGGGCGCAAGGCGTGGAACGCGAAGTCGCGCAGCTGGGCGAAGACCTCGTCGGGCGAGAGGTCGCGCAGCGTCGGGATGAGCCCTTGCGACTGGCCCATCCACAGCGAGTGCGTGATGAAGGTGGCCGAGAGCATACGGGCGGCCGCATACGGCTCGATGGCTCGAAATTCCCCCCGCGCGATGCCCCGCGCGATGACGCCGCCCAGCAGGCGGTTACCGCGGGAGAGCACCTCGGCCGCGTAAAACGCGATCAGGTCGGGGAAGCGGTGCAGTTCGCTCACGACCAGGCGATAGACGGTGCGGAACGATTCGTCGCGGAGCACCGTCCACCACTGCGCCATGCAGTCCTCGAGTTGGCGCGTCGCGGAGGCCTCGGGATCGGCACCGATCGCCAGCGCCTGTTCGTCGAGTCGGTCGATGATGGTCTGGCGCACGACGTCGCGGAACAGCGCTTCCTTGTTCGGGAAGTAGAGGTAGATGGTGCCCTTCGCGATTCCCGCGCGACGCGCGATGTCTTCGAGCCGCGCGCCGACGAGCCCATGCTCCCCAAAGATCTCGAGGGCGGCCTCGAGGATCTGATGGGGGCGCTCATCGGGCGCGCGGCGTCGGGCAGGATCACACGTGAGAGACATCTTATTACTGACTGGTCAGTCATTTCAACTACGCAAGAACGGGGCGCATGCGCGCCCCGTTCCGACCCACTAAGGACGTCTTTGTGCCTACTTCGTCGATTCGGCCGCGCTCGCGCCCGCTTCGCCGGCACCGAGATGGTGGTTGGTCCACTTCACCATGCCGAAGAGCAGCCCACCGAGGAGGACCATGCCGGCGAAGAGCCCGACGAACGCCGCACTCTTGTCGGCGTTGACGTCGTGATGCGCGGCATGCGCATGGTCCGTGGTTCGCGTCGTGTGCCATGGAATGCCTCAGCTCACGCGGACGGTGTTCATCACGTCGTTGCCCGAGATCTGACGCACGACGTCGAGCCCCTCGATCACCTTGCCGAATACCGTGTGTACCCCATTCAGGTGCCGCGTGTTCGGGGTGCTGAGCACGATGAAGAACTGGCTCCCGCCGGTGCCCGGGCCCGCGTGCGCCATCGAGAGCGCGCCCTCCTCGTGCTTGTGCGGGTTGCCCTTGAGCTCGTCGGGGATGGTGTAGCCCGGGCCGCCGGTGCCGATGCGACGGTCGCCCGCGGGAAGATCGCGCGAGAGCGGATCGCCGCCCTGGATGACGAAGTCGGGGATCACGCGATGGAACTTGACGCCGTCGTAGAACTTGTCGTTGGCCAGCTTCTCGAAGTTGGCAACGGTCTTGGGGGCATCCGTCTCGTACAGCTCGGCGACGATGGTGCCCTTATTGGTGTCGAACGTAGCGCGCTTGGTCATGGTCGGGAGAGAAAGGTTGGCGCAAGATAGTCGGGCAGCCTAGTCGAGCAGCGCGGCGCGGAGCTGCGGGCCGACCGTCGCCGCACCGTAGCGGGCGTGGCAGGCGACGGCCGCGCGGTCACGACGTCGGATGGCTTCATCGTCTGGCAACGCCCAGGCCGCGGCGAGCGCCGCGGCGAGTGCCTCGGGATCGAACGCGTCCACCGCCCAACCGAACGCGCCGCCATCGAGGATCTCGGCGGGTCCACCGTGGTCGGATCCGATGAGGAGCAGGCCGCGCAGCGCGGCTTCGGGGAAGACCATCCCGAATGGCTCGTCGAGCGGGAGCAGGGCGAACACGTCGCAGCGGGCGTACACGTCGGCCAGGGCGCCATCATCGAGGAACCCGTGCCACCGAACCGCCTCGGTGGGTAAGCCGAGCGCCTCGGCCACGCGCCGGAGCGGGGCGTCGAGCGCGCCGGTGCCCACGACGTGGAGGACGTGCCTGCCGCCGACACGCCCGCAAAAGTGCGCGAACCCGCGAAGCACCGTGTCGATGTTCTTCATCGGCTCGAGCCGTGAGTGCGCGAGCACGTGCAGGCCGCCACCCGCGCGATCGATCCCACCGCGCCGCGGCACGTGCGCGGGCGCGGGAATCACGGGTGGCACCACGGCGTCGGTCGTGCGGCCATAGATCAGCCGTACGCTCTCGCTCGAATACGCGCTGAGCGCGACGATGCGTCCGAGCCGGCCGACGCGCTCCACGTCGAGCGCGCAGTCGAGCGCGAACTCGACATCCGCGGCGCGCCGACGATCGTGCTCGGCCAGCTTCCCGGCCATCCACGCGAGGTCGAGCGGATCGGTGGTCGCGTTGAGTATGCGGTGCGCGGCGGTGGCCTCGGTGCGCGCCACCGCGGTCCGCATCGTCTCACGCAGATGCAGCGCGCGCGGCGGCTCGTTGCAGTGCCAGACCGTGTGGGCGGGCGGCTGGCGGAGCGTGCCGACCACCGCGGGGCAGGGCGCGTTGTACGCGACCACGCATGGCGACCCCGCAAGATGGGGCGCCAGGCGATCGGCGGCGGCCTGCAGCCGGCGCGCGGGCGTGCGGTACAGGCGGCGCTCCAGCCAGCGGCGAGGCATCACGCGCACGGCCACGCGCTCCGCGTCGGCCCACGCCTGCCATCGGTGCCGATGGAAGGTGCGCGTGACGACGCGCACGTCGAGCCCGGCCGCGCGCAGCAGCGCGACGTGCCGCGTCACGAGCACCTCGGCGCCGCCGACCTCGCCGAAGATGGGGTGGAACAGCGTCACGCGCACGTAGCGGCTCTCGCGCTCGGGTCTGGGATCACGGTCTCGTATCTTTCGACGTGTCCCACAACTTCGCACCGGCCGCGACCGTGCGCGATCGCGCGAGCTCGCGCGCGAGCGACGAGCCGCCGCGCGTGATCGTGAGTCGCGTCGACCGGATCGGCGACGTCGTGCTCACGCTGCCGCTCTGCGGGCTGCTCAAGGCGCGGCTCGGCGCGCACGTGACCTTTCTCGCGCAGCGCTACACGCGCGACCTGCTCGCCGCCGCGCCCGACGTCGACGAGATCCTCGAGTGGGACGCGGCGGAACCCGCGGCCGCGGCGCGTGCGCGGATCGCCGATGCACGCGCGGCCGCGATCCTGCACGTCTTTCCGCGCCCGGCCCTCGCGCGCGCGGCGTGGGGCGCGCGCGTGCCGCGGCGCATCGGGACCAACCGGCGCGCGTACCACTGGCTCTACTGCAACGAGCTCGTCGCCCTCGAACGGCGGAACAGCGACTGGCACGAGGCGCAGCTCAACGTGCAGCTCGGTGGGCCCCTGTTAGGCGCCGACGTGGCGGCGCTGAGCACGGCCGACCTCGCGCCCTACGCGCGCCTGCGGCCGCAGACGGCGCTTCCGGCCGACGTCGCCGCGCTCGTCACGGATGATCGGTTCACGCTCGTGCTGCACCCGCGATCGCTCGGCAGCGCGCAGGAATGGCCGCTCGCGTGCTACGCCGCGCTCGCCGACGCGCTGCCACCGGATCGCTTTCGCGTGCTCGTCACGGGCACGGCTGCGGAGGGCGCGGCGATGCGGGCGTGGATCGCCGAGCGTCCGGCGCACGTGCATGATGTGACAGGGCGGCTGTCGCTGGCGGAGCTGATCGCGCTGCTCGCGCGCGTGGACGGCGTGGTCGCGGCATCGACGGGCCCGCTGCACATCGCGGCCGTCCTCGGCACCCGCGTGCTCGGCCTGTATCCCACCGTCCGCCCGATGCACCCCGGGCGTTGGGCGCCGCTTGGCGCGCGCGCCGAGGTGCTCACGCCGCCGGCGGGCGTCGTCCCGGGGGATGGGATGGAGGGGGAGGCGGGCGGTGTCCGCGCCGTGTCGGTCGATGCCGTGCGGGCGCGCGTTACGGCGTGGGCGCAGGAACGTTAGGCCGACGACGCGACACCGTCGAAGAGTGCGGCGCACGCCGCCGCGACCTCGTCGACCGGCACGTCGCGGAGGGGCCGCGGCTCGTCCAGCCGGACGACGCGGCGCGGCGTTCCCCACGCGCCCCACTCGCGCTCGTGCACGGCGAGCGGTGTGTAGACGGCGACGAGGGGCACGCCTAACGCGGAGGCAAGGTGTACGTTCGCCGTGTCGGGCGTGAGGACCACCGCCGCACCCCGGAGTATCGCGACGAGGTCGGCGAGGTCGCGCGAGGCTGGGGCCGCGACGACGATCGGGTCCTGCGCGGTGCCGGCCGCCCGCGCGTCGCGGATGGCGTCGTGCGCGATCGTCGCGGCCTCTGCCTCACGCCCTGGCGGCGGCGTGACGACGACCGCGAGCGCCGGCCGGTGGCGCACGACGGCGGCGGCGAGCGCGGCGGCGTAGTCGGGCTCGAAGCTGCGCCGCGGGTCGCGCCCCCACGCGTTGAGCGCGACGTACGGGCGACCGCCTAACGCATCAGCGGCGAACGCGCGGGCGCGCGCAGCCGCGGCGGGTGCCGTGCGCAGCGCCGGTGGGAAGGCAGCGAGATCGTCGGCCGCAGGAGGCGCGGGCAGGTCGCCGAACGTCGCGCGCACGAGCGTGAACATCCGCGCGACGACGTGCGCGCGGCTCGGCGGCAGACGCACCTGGTGCGTGAAGAGCCCCGCGTACTGCGGTGGCCGGCGAATCGTCACGCGCGCGCCGTCGCGCCCGGCGACGAGTGCGGCGAAGATTCCCTCGTACAGGTGGTCGCGGAAGCGGATGGTGAGTACGGCGTCGTAGCGCCGCGCGCGGAGCGTGCGCACGGAGCGGAGCCACCCCCGCCACGTGGGCTCGTGCACGTGCACGCGCGTCACGCGCGGGTCGTCGGCGATGAGCGACGCGTTGGCGGCTGAGGCAATCACGTCGAGCTCGACGTTGGGCAGCCGCGTGCGCAGGTAGCTGAGCGCGGGCGTGAGCACGACCATGTCGCCGACGCGGTCCGTACGCGCGACGAGCACGCGTCGCACCTGCGCGGGGTCGAGCGGGCGTTCGGCGACGCGCGTGGGGAAGAGCGTGCGATAGGCCGCGAAGAGCGCACGGTAGAGCCGTCGCGTAGCGCGCGTGCGGAGGCGCGCGCCCGCGGTCGTCGCGCCACGCCCGGTACGCGTCGTCAGTCCCGAGCTCACGGCGCGATCAGCGCGATGTCGCGCCGCGACGCGGCCACCGGATCGTGCGCCGTCCCGGTGCATTCCACGCGAAGTGCGTCGAATGCGGCGACCGCTCGCTCCGGCGCGAGCGCGGCGATCGGTAACTGGCCCTCGAGCACGACGGCCCGATGTGGCACGCCCAGTCGGGATCCAGTGCGCGACGCGCGCGGTGGCGAGCGTCGTAAACAGCACCACCACCGGCCGCCCCACACCGGCGGCGAGATGCACCGTTCCCGTGTCGGTCGAGAGCACGAGCGTCGAGCGGGCGAGCAGCGCGACGAGATCCGGCAGGCGGGGCGACGACGGAAACACGACGACGCGCGCCGCCGGTCCCGCAGCAGCGGCCATTGCGTGTGCGCGCGCGTCCGCGCCCGGCGGCGGCGTGAGGACGAAGGTGAGGTCCGGGTGACGCGCGCCGAGCATGGCGAGCATCGCGCCGGCCTGATCGACCGCGAGGTCGCGGCGTGCGTCGGAGGCCCACGTGTTCACCGCCGCGAAGGGCCCGGCGACGTGCGCCGCGATGAACGCGTCGACGCGCGCGGCCGCCTCCGGCGCGACGGTCAGCGTCATCGGATAGCGGGCGAGCGCGGCCTCGATCCGCGCGAGCGGGCTGGCGTTAGGCACCGCCGGCGTCTGCGACGCTGTGGCGCGGGGCGAAGCGAGGATGGCCGCCTGCACCGCGTAGAGCATGCGCTCCGCCATGTACCGCCGTTCGAGCCCGGGCACGCGCGGACGATGGGTGAAGAGCCCCCAGTAACGCGTCGGCCGAAAGGGCGTCACGCGCGCCCCTCGCCGCCCCGCGATCGCCGCGACAAGCAGCCCCTCGCGCGCGTGGTGCGGCAGCACGAGATCGATCACGCAATCGTAGTGTTCGGCTCGCAGGCGATGCGCGAGTGGGAGCCACGGCTCCCGCAGCGGATCGTGGAGCAGCACGCGGTCGACGCGCGGGTCGCCGTCGAGCAGCGATGCGGTACGTGGCGCGACGACGACGTCGATCCGCGCATGAGGCGCGGCCTCCCGCAGGTAGGTCAGTGCGGGCGTGGCAACGACGAGATCGCCGACCTTGTAGTTGGGGAAGACGAGTACGCGCCGCAGTGCCGCACCGTCGATCGGTCCGGGCCCAACGTCGGTCGGGAGCAGCAATCGCTCGGTGCGATAGAGCAGGCGGTACAGGCGGCGGTCGACGCGCCGCCGCAACCGCGCCGTTCCCGTCACGCTCCGTCGGACCGGGCCGCGGCGTTCGCACCGACCATCGCCGACGGGCAGAACTCCGCGAGCGTGCACGCCCCGCAGCGCGGCTTGCGCGCGTCGCACACGCGACGGCCGTGGAAGATGAGCCGGTGCGACAGCATCGTCCAATCGTCCTGCGGAAAGAGCGGGATCAGCTCCTGCTCGATCGCCACCGGGTCGTCGCCACGCGCGAGACCGAGGCGGCGGCTCAGGCGGTGGACGTGCGTGTCGACCGTGACGCCGGCGTTGATACCGAACGCGTTGCCGAGGATCACGTTCGCCGTCTTGCGTCCAACGCCGGGGAGCTCGATCAGCTCCTCCATCGTGTGTGGCACCTCGCCTCCGTGCCGCTCGACGAGCGCGCGGGCCATGCCGACGAGGCTTCGCGCCTTGTTGCGGTAAAACCCCGTCGGCTGCACGAGGCGTTCGACGTCGGCGAGGTCGGCCGCGGCGAGTGACGCCGCGTCGGGGTAGGCCGCGAACAGCCCGGGCGTCGTGAGATTGACGCGCTTGTCGGTGCACTGCGCCGAGAGGATGGTCGCGCAGAGCAGCTCGAATGCGTCGCGGTGCGTGAGTTCGCAGTATGCGTCCGGGTGGGCGGCGGCGAGCGCGTCCCACACGCGGGCAGCGTGCGCGGGGAGCTCGCGCTTCGTGAGTCGCTTCGGCGTGGCCCGAGCCGGCATCTGCCTAACGGTCACCAGCTCCCGCGCGTTTGGCGGCTGCGAACGCGAGCACGCCGTCGGCGTCGCGCGCGTTGAGCACGTCGGCGGGCCCGAGCCAGCCCTTGCGCGCGATGCCGACACCGACCTCGACGTTGCCGAGCCCTTCGGTCGAGTGCGCGTCGGGGCCGATCTCGATGGTGACGCCGCGCTGCTTGGCCGCGTGTAGTTCGCGCCAGTCGAGGTCGAGCCGGTGCGGGTCGGCGTTGAGCTCGACCGCCGCGCCGGAGTCCGCGGCGGCCGCGATCACCGCCGCGATGTCGACCGCGTACGCGTCGCGCTGCAGCAGCAGGCGCCCGGTCGGGTGGCCCAACACGGTGAGGAAGGGGTTGGCCACCGCGCGGCAGATGCGGTCGGTCATCTCGCGCTCGCTCAGCCCGAAGCGCGAGTGCACGGAGCCGATGACGAACTCGAAGCGCGCGAGCGTGCGGTCGTCGTAGTCCAGCGCACCGTCGACGAGAATGTCGCACTCGATCCCTTTCAGCACGCGGAATGGGATGCCGCGCGCGGCATATGCCGCGTTCACGTCGTCGATCTCGTGGTGCTGCTTGATCACCGCCGCGGGCGTGAGTCCGCCCGCGTAGGCCGCGCTCTGCGAGTGGTCGGTGATCCCGATGTACGTGTAGCCGAGCGCGCGCGCCGCCTCGGCCATCTCGGACACGCTCGCGCGGCCGTCGGAGTAGGTCGTGTGGCAGTGCAGGACGCCGCGCAGGTCCGTGGGTTCGAGCAGGGCGGGGAGTTCGCCTGCCGCGGCCGCCTCGACCTCGCCCGTTCCCTCGCGCAGCTCGGGAACGACGAAGCCGAGTCCTGCGCGCGCGTAGAGGTCGGATTCGTCGCGAATCGGTACGATGTCGCCACTGCGCCGTCGCGTAGCGCGTCGTCTGTCGACCGTATAGCCACGCTCGCGCGAGCCGGTCCGTCACCTGCGCGACGTGCGCCTCGCTTCCCGTCGCGCGCCAGAGTGCGAGCGCGTAGCGCGCCGGCGCCGCGCGCGTGAGGCGGGCCGCAACGCCGTGCGCGGCGGGGAGGCGGACGCTCGCGTCGTCCGCAGCCGCGACCACGTCGATCGCATGCACGATCTCCAACCGTCGGCGCACCTCGCCCGCGACGGCGGCACCGCGCACGCCCGGTTGCGTGCGCACCGCGCCGACGAGTCGCGCCGCTTCGTTCGCTGCTTCGGGGAAGCGCAGCTGGCCGGCGCTCGCCCGCACGAACGCGATGCCCTTGGCGATCTTCTCCGCCGTCTTCACGCCGAAGCCCTTTACCGCGGCGAGGCGTCCGTCGTTCGCGGCCGCCTCCAGCGCGTCGAGCGAGTCGATGCCGAGCGTGGTGTGGAGCAGGTGGATCTTGGCCGTCCCGAGCCCGGGGATGCCGAGCAGGTCGGCGAGGCCGGGGGGCGTTTCGAGGGCGAGTTGGTCGAGCAGCGTGCTCCGCCCGTTGGTCACGAGGTCGCGAACGACGGCGAGCGTACCGGGGCCGAGTCCAGGCACCTCCTCGAGCGAGCCATCGGCGAGGCGCGGGGCGAGGTCGTCGGCGTCGAGCGCGGTCAGGGCGCGGGCGGCGTTGTGGTACGCGCGCGTCTTGAACGGGTTGTCGCCGCGGAGTTCGAGGAGTTGACCGATGCGCTCCAGGGCGTCGGCGGCGGCGCGGGAGTCCATGCCGGCAAGCTAACGGCGGCGTCGCGGGCGGACCGCGAGCAGCGGGGAAGGGTGGGGTTGGCTAACTTTCCTGGTCCACCCCCACGCGGAGTCCCCGATGCTGCAAGTGCCCGTGCACGAAGCGAAGACGCACCTCTCCCGCCTGCTGGCCGCGGTCGAGCGGGGGGAGGAGGTGGTGATCATGCGCGACCGCACGCCGGTGGCGCGGCTGGTGGCGTTCGAGGAGAAGCGCAAGCACCCCGTGTTCGGCGACATGCGGGGGCAGCTCGGGGACATGCCGCCGGAGGCGTTCGCGCCGATGACCGACGAAGAGGCCGAAGAGTGGGGGTTCTGATCGCGGCGTCTCGACCGCGCTCGCGCATCCTGCTCGACACGCACACCCTGCACTGGTACCGCGCCGGCGCGCACGCCCGGCTCTCGGACGCCGCGCGGGCCGCGATCGACGACCCCGGGAACGAGAAGTTCGTGAGCGCCGCGACGGCTTGGGAGGTGTGCACCAAGTATCACAGCGGCAAGTGGCCCGAAGCCGCGGCGCTCGCGACGGATTTCACGCGGGCGATCGTGGCCGGCGGTTACACACCGCTCTCGGTGACGACGGAGCACGCCGAGGCCGCCGGCGCGCTGCCGCCGCACCACCGCGACCCGTTCGACCGCATGCTGATCGCGCAGGCGCTGGTCGAGCGCATGCCGCTCGTCTCGAACGAGGTGCTATTCGACCGGTACGGCGTCAGGCGGATCTGGTAGCGGCGGCGCCCCGGGGTGGCTCGTGTTAGGCGCCGCGCAGTGGCCGGCCGCCGCGCCCCTGCCCCCCATCAGCACCGACCGCGATCTGCGGGCGAAGAGGGGCGAGCTAGCGAGGACGCCCGGTCACCTCATCAAGAAACGGTAGCACCGCCGCGAACAGCGCATCGGGCTGCTCGACGTACGGCACGTGCCCGCATCGCTCGAGCACGGTCAGACGCGCTCCCGGCACCGCGGTGACGAGCGCCTCGCTCGACCCGAGCGGGATCGGGTCCTCGCGCCCGTGGGCGACGAAGGTGGGGCACGCGATTCGGCCGAGGTGCGGCACGAGGTCGTAGTCGCCTAACGACTCCCAGACGCTCTGCTGCACGCGCCCCGTGACCCGGAACGGCGTCAGGTCGTGCGCCCGCGCCGGGTCGAAGAAGTAGCCCGCGACGCTCAACTCGAACGCGCGCTGCCGGTAGGCGTCCGGCTCGCGTTCGCGCAGCCCGCTCGCCTGAAGGTCGGCGCGCATCGCGGCGATCCGCGGGTCCGCGGCACGGCGCGCGAAGTCGGCCTCGAACTGTTCGCGCAGCCGTCGCGTGACTGGCGCGGGGTCGATGAGCGTGAGCGAGGCCGGCGCGACGCGCGCGTGCGGCGCGCCACCGCCGACGGGCGCGCCTAACGCGGGGAGCACCACGCCGGCCGCGTCGAGCGCATAAAGCAGCGCGAGCAGCCCGCCCCACGAGTATCCGACCAGATGCAGCGGCCGGTCGCCGACGAGTTCGGCCGCGACGTGCGCGAGGTCGTCGACGTGGGTGCGCCAGGTGACCGGGCCGACGTCGTCTGCCGCCGACTTCGACCGTCCGCCCCCGCGCTGGTCGTAGAACACGCAGTCGTACCGTTCGGCGAGCCGCAGCAACTGCGGCAGCAGATACGCGTGGTCGGCGCCAGGACCGCCGTGCAGCACGAGCAGGCGCGGCGCGTCGGTGGTCGCGCGGTCGGGCCCCAGGCGGCCCAGTACAGTGGGCGCGTGGTCGTCTGCGTCTCGCCCGCGGCGCGCGGGGCGGGGATGGAGAGCGGCATGGGGCCAAGATAGTTCGTGCCCGGCCACCGCCGACGCGCCTGCCGCGGGACCTCAGCCGTCGAACGCGGGCATGGGGTCGCGCTTGAGGTCGGCGAACACGGCTGACGTGACGACCGAGAACCCGGGCAGTACGTCGCTCCCGTCGAGCACGTCGGCGGCTTCGTGCCAGCGTCGGATCGCGTCCGGCGTGTGGACGACCATCGTTCGCCCGTCGTCGGCGTCCGGCGAGGCGCACCGAGCGGGCGTTCGAGCGGCTGTGCGGTCGGCATCACGCACTCCCATGCGGGTCCGCCTGAACCATCCGCCACGGCTCCGTCGGCCGCGCCACTCGTCGGCGCCTCAGCGGAGACCTGCTCCCTCACGCGAACCGCGAGACGACCCCGACCGTGTTCACGTGGACTGCCACCGTGTCGCGCACGTCCCGCCCGTACCCACCCGCGATGGTCGCGCACACCGGAATCCCGACTTCTCGGCACGCTTCCAACACCATCCAGTCTCGCCGCACGAGTCCGTCGAAGGTCAGCTTCAATCGCCCGAGTCGATCGCCTTCGTGTGGATCGGCGCCCGCGAGATAGACGACGAGGTCGGGCGCGGCCTCGCGCAGCACGCGCGGCAGGTGCGTGCCTAACAGATCGAGGTACTCCGCATCGCCCGTTCCGTCCGCCAACTCGACGTCGAGCGTGCCCGGGACCTTGTGAAAGGGGAAGTTCTTGGCACCGTGCATCGAAAACGTGTACACGTCCGCGTCGCCGGCGAAACACGCATGCGTGCCGTTCCCCTGATGCACGTCGAGATCGACGACGCATGCCCGGCGGACATGCCCGCCACGCTGCAGCCGCCGGATCGCGACGGCCACGTCGTTGAAGGTACAAAATCCCTCGCCCCGGTCCGGAAACGCGTGGTGCGTGCCCCCGGCCAGGTTCATCGCCACGCCATACTGCAAGGCCGCCTCGGCTGCCTCACACGTTCCGCGTACCACGCGGTAGGCGCGCTCCACGAACGCGGGCGACCAGGGCAGCCCGATGCGCCGCTGCTCCGCGGGCGGGAGCGTACCCTCGGTGATCTGTCCGACGTACGCCGGCGTGTGGACGAGCAGCAGGTCCTCGACCGGCGCGCGCTCGGGGTCGTGCATTCGCTCTGGTGGAACGAGCCCCGCGGCGAGCACGCCCTCGCGCAGCAGGGCGTACTTCGCCATCGGAAAGCGGTGCCCCTCCGGCAGCGGGATCGCGTACGCGGCCGAGGACCAGAGGTGCAGCGGCACCGCCTACCGCGTCGCCACCGCCGTCGCCGCGCCGTTCTGCACGTACACCACGCCGCCCTTCATCACGAAGCTCACCCGCCGCGTGACCGCGATGTCCTGCAGCGGATCTCCCGGCACCGCGACCACGTCGGCCAGTCGTCCCGTGGCCAGCGTCCCGACCCGGTCCTGCCAGCCCAGCAACCGTGCCGCGGTCGACGTCCCCGCCACGATCGCCTGCATCGGCGTGAGCCCCGAGCGGACCATCAGGCCAAACTCCTGCGCGTTCTGCCCGTGCGGCCCGACGCCAGCATCCGTGCCTAACGCGATCGGGATGCCGTACTTGAGCGCGAGCTGGATACGCCGCGGCCCCGCCGCGTACGCGGCGAGCGCCTTCTGCGCGCGCAGCCCCTTGAGTGTGCCATCCTCGGCCGCGGTCTTCGACACCTCCATCGCCTGCAGCGTCGGCACCAGGTACGTGCCGTGCGCCTTCATCAGCCGCGCGCCCTCCTCGTCGAGGAACGTCCCGTGCTCGATGCTCGTCACGCCGGCCTGCACGGCCAGCCGAATCCCCTCGGCGCCGTGCGCGTGCGCGGCGACCGGACGCTCCAGCTTCTTCGCCTCGCCGACGATCGCCTGCATCTCCTCGAGCGTGTACTGCGTCGCGCCGATCGCGTCGCCCTCCGAGAGCACGCCCCCGGTCGCGCAGATCTTGATCACGTCGGCACCGTACTTCACCTGATAGCGCACCGCCTTCCGCCCCTCGTCCGCGCCGTCGGCCACGCCCGTGCGGTAGTCGGCGTCGGCGAGGCCCGGCTTGAAGCCGTTCTCGTCGCAGTGCCCGCCCGTGATGCCGAACGAATGCCCCGCGTTCTCCATCCGCGGCCCAACGGCGTGCCCCTCGTCGACCGCCTTGCGCAGCGCCATGTCGTCGAAGTCGGGCGAGCCCACGTTGCGGATGCTCGTGAAGCCGGCCATCAGCGTCTTGCGTGCGTTCTCTGCGCCTAACAACACGTTGTACCCGGGGAAGTCGCGCACGATCGCGTCGTCGCCGCCGGGCTGGTTGAGCGAGCGCCCGATGATGTGCGTGTGGGCGTCGATGAACCCCGGCATGAGCGTGACGTCGCCAAGGTCGATGACGCGCGCGCCGGCGGGGACGGTCACCTGCGATGCCGGTCCTGCGGCGGTGACGCGGTCGCCGGTCACGACGACGACCGCATCGCGGACCTCGGGCGCGCCCGTGCCGTCGATCATGCGCGCGGCGCGCAGCACGACCGTCTGGCGCGTGACCTCGGGCGTGGCGGCCGGAAACTGGGCGGCCGCGGGGCGGATGGCGGCGAGGCCGAGGAGCGCGAACGCAGCGGGCGAGAGACGAGGCATGGCGGGGCGGGGCCGGAGGAGGGAAGGGCAGCTCGCCCGAAGTTACGACGGCGCGACCGCGGGGCGCAGGGCGCGGCCCCCGCGGCGACGCATTCGGTCCAACATGGCCGCCCGCCGCACCGCGCGGAGCGCCGTCGATGCCACAGCCACGCACGCGACCACTCCCGCCAGCGCCGGCCAGAACACGCGCCCGTCGTGCGCGTACCGCGCGATCGCTCCCTCGTCGAGCCTCGGCAGGAGCACGCCGAGCACGATGAGTGAGCCGTTGTACGCCCCATGCAGCACCACACTCGGCCAGATCGAGCGCGATGCCCACGCCGCGTAGCCTGAGGCGAGCGCGAAGCCGAAGCGCAGCGGAAAGCCGAACAGCTGCACGTGCACCGCGGCGAAGACGAACGCGGTGACCACGATCGCGCGCCAGTGCGGCATGCGCCGCTCCAGCCCACGCTGCATCCAACCGCGAAAGAGGAATTCTTCCAACAGTGGCGCGACCGCGGTCACGAGCACGAGAAGCGCGACCGCGCCGAACCGCAGCCGCAGGTAGGCCTCGGTGAAATCGCCATTCGGCGACGGCGGGAGGGGCAGCACGCGCGGCAGCACGATGAGCGCGCACTGCACGCCGACGATGATCGCGACAGCGGTCGTGGCGATCCACGGCCACGCGCCCACGGGCACCGGCCGCAGCCGGAAGTGCGCCGCGCGCCACCACTCGCGGCGTCGCACCACGCGTACGGCGAACCACCAGACGAACGCCGCCGCGACGAGCGCGTTGATGACCGCACCGACGAGGGGCGGGAAGATGAAGCGGTCGCGGGCGTCGGCCGCGAGCGTCCGCGGCGCGAGGAACACGCCCTGCACCGTCCCCCAGAGCAACAGCGCACCGGCGGCACGGAGCCAGCGTGCGCCGCCGCCGCGCCGGGGCGCGATCACGGACCCGCGGTCACTCGCCGCGCTTGCCTAACGTCACCGTCGTCCGCACCCGCTCGCCGCCGCGCAGGACGACGACGGCGATCACGTCGCCCGGGGCGTGGCTGTAGAGCGCGGCGCTGTATGTGTACAGATCCGTCACCGGCTGACCTGCCATCTCCACGACCACGTCGCCGCCCTTGAGTCCGCCCTTGTCCGCAGGGCTCCCCGGCGACACACCCTGCAGCTTGAGCCCTTTCACCTCGTCCGCCGACATGTCGGGAATGGAGCCGAGGTAGGGTCGCGGCCCGTCCGACTCGGGACCGGCGGCCGTCATCGACGGCGAGGTCGGCGCGCGGCGGAAGGTGAGCCGCGCCGGTCGGTCGCCCACGCGCCGCAGCACGCCCTCGGCCAACGCGATCACGCGTGCCTCGCCCGGCGCGTTGATCTTCGACGCGACGTCGGTGGCGGCGTGGTAGTCCGGGTGTTGGTCGGTGAAGAAGTGCAGCACCGGCACACCCGCCGTGTAGAACGACGCGTGATCGCTCGGACCGAAGCCATCGCCTAACGCCTTGATGCGCAGGTGCGGGCCGGCCGTGTTCGATGAGTCGACGATCCCTGGCAGCTCGTCCGCGGTCGCGACACCGTAGACGAGCAGGTGGTCGTTCGCGAGGCGGCCGACCATGTCGAAGTTGAGCATCGCGCTCGCGCTGTCGAGCGGCAGCGGGCTGTGCTCGACGAAGAACTTCGAGCCGAGGATGCCTAACTCCTCTCCGCTGAAGGTCACGAACACGACCGACCGCCGCGTGGGACGGGCCGCCACCCGCCGCGCGAGTTCGAGCACCGCGGCCACGCCCGACGCGTTGTCGTCCGCGCCGGGGTGCACCACCGCGCCCGCCTTCGGGTCCATGGCGAACATCGTCTCGCGCCCGAGGTGGTCGTAGTGCGCGCCAACGACGACGAACTCGCCGCGGAGCCCCGCGTCGCTGCCCTCGACCACGCCGACCACGTTCTCCGCCGGCAGCGCGAACGCCTTGCCCGCGTGCGCGAGCGCGGCCGAGCGGGCGGAGAAGCGCTGGTAGTAATCCGCGCACGGCACGCTGTCCGCGGCGCCAAGCGTCGCGCCAACCGCTGGGCCGTGCGCGCGCGGCGTGACCACCGAGACGCGCGTCGCGCAGCGTGCCGCGTCGGCGGGATCGACGACCACGGCGCGCAGGCCGAGCGCGCCGAAGCGGCGCGCCACGTACGCGGCCGCCGTGTCCGCGCCCGGCGAGCCGGTGAGGCGGCCTTCGAGGCGCGGGCTCGCGAGGTACGCGATGTCCGTCTGCACGCGCGCCGCAACGGCCGTCGTCGTCGTGTCGACGCGGCGCGTTGTGGCGCGCTGCGCCAGCAGCGCGCCCGGAACCGCGACGAGGAGCGCCGCGGCGCGACCCGCCCGCGTCAGATACGGCATGTAGTTGGGCACGACATGAATCGAAACCGCCTCAGCGGTCGGTGAAGTCCGTTTCCGCCGTGACCGCGCGGCACGCCTCGGCGATCACCTCGGCCGCGCGGTCCAGGTCGTCGAGCGCGATCATCTCGTTCGGCGAGTGCATGTAGCGGTTCGGAACCGAGAGCAGCGCGGTCGCCACGCCCGCCGCGGCATTGTGAATCGCGTCGGCGTCGGTGTGGCTCTCGCGCCCCGCCGCGTGCATCTGGAACGGGATGCTGAGCCGCTCGGCCGCGCCACGCAGCAGGCGGTAGGCGACCGGCGAGACCACCGACCCGCGCGTGAGCACCGGTCCGCCGCCGAGCTTCGCTTCGCCGAGTTCCTTCTTGTCGACGCCCGGATGATCGGTCGCGAACGTCACGTCCACCACCACCGACATCACCGGCTGGACGCGCACCGCGCTCGGCAGCGCGCCGCCGCCGCGCCACGCGATCTCTTCCTGTGTCGTCGCGACCGCGACCACGCGCGCCGCGCCCGGCCGCTCCGCGTAGCGCCGGAGTGCCTCGACGACGACGAACGCGCCCACCCGATTGTCGATCGAGCGCGAGACGATTCGCCCGTTAGGCATCTCCAACAACGGCGTATCGAGCACCCCCGCGTCGCCGACCTCCAAACGCGCGAGCGTCTCCGCCTTGTTCGCCGCGCCGATGTCGATCCAGAGGTCGGTCAGCTTCGACGCCTTGTCGCGCTCGTCGGGCTTCATCAGGTGGATGGGCTTCTTCCCCACCACGCCGAGCACGGGGCCGTCCCGCCCCTCGAAGCGCACGCGCTGGCCGACGAGCACCTGCGGATCCCATCCGCCGATCGCGCCGACGTAGACATAGCCCTCATCGTCGACATGCGTGACGATGAGCCCGATCTCGTCGATGTGGCCGGCGAGCAGGATGGTTGGCGCGCCGGGCGTGGTGCCGCCGGCGGACGCGTAGCTGTTGCCGATGACGTCGGAGGAGACGTCGGCGAAGGGCCGCGCGAAGTCGCGCCAGACCCGGGCCGGCGCGCGCTCGAAGCCGGACGGACCGGGCGTATCGAGTAGCCGCTTGAGGAACGCGGTGGAGAGATCGCTGAGCATGAAGCGGACGAACGCCGGACTATCCCGGCCTTGTCAACCCCGGCCGGCTCGGAAACACCTTGTCAACGGCCCGTCGCCGCGGAAAGTTGCCGCATGCTTCTCATCTTTCTTGCCGTCGGCTTCGCCGCGGGCATCCTGTCGGGGCTCTTCGGCATCGGCGGCGGCATCGTCATCGTGCCGGCCCTGCTTTTCTTCGCTAAGATGGCGCCGGCGCGCGCCACCGGTACGTCGCTCGGCGCGCTGCTCCTCCCCGTCGGTGTGCTCGGGGCGTGGGAGTACTACAAGACCGGCGACCTCGACGTTCGGGCGTCACTCCTCGTGGCGGCCGGGCTCACGGTCGGTGCGTATTTCGGAGCGCGCCTCAACCACCTGCTGTCGCCCATGCAGGCGAAGCGCGCGTTCGCCGTCTTTCTCGCGGCGGTGGCGGTCCGGATGTGGGTGACGGCGAAGGGGTGAGTCCGGGCGCGACTCCCGGGGCTCAGCGCCCGAGCGCGATCGGTGCCCGGTCGATGGCCTCCTCGCCGCGGACGAGCGCCGCGACGAGCGTGGCCGCTTCCTCGATCGACACGCGTCCCGTGTTGAACTGCACGTCGTAGAGCATCGCGTCGTTCCAGTCCTGCTTGTAGTAGCGCTGGATGTACCGCGCCCGCTCGGCGTCGATGTGCCGCGCCTGCGCCGCCGCCCGCCCCGCATCGCAGCCGAGGCGCGGCATCAGCCGGTGCACGCGTGCGTCCAGCGGGGCAACGAGGCGGACGTGGAAGCTGCCCGGGCGGGCGCGAAACGCGCACTGAGCGCCGTGGCCGACCACGATCAGCGGTGGCGACTGCACGGCATCGGCGATGACGCGCTGCACGGCGGTGGCAACGTCGTCCGGGCGGAGCTGATCGCGTGGCGCGACGTAGGTGGAGGGCAGCTCGGGCGGGAGAACGAACAGCGCCGCCGCGAGCCGCGAGAGGCGCGTCGGGGGATGTTCGTCGAGCCGCTCGACAACCGCGGCGTCGAGTTCGAGGCGTTCCGCAACCTCGTACACGAGCCGGCGGTCGAGCACGGGCCACCCCAGTTGTACGCCGAGCGCGGCGGCGAACTCGCTCCCGCCGCTACCAAACTCGCGGGACACGGTGATGAGGTCGATGGAACCGATGGGCATGGCGGGCAGTCCTCCAGGCACTCGGGGCAGGGACTCCGGGCAATCGCTCGAGTCGATCACGCCGGACGACGGGCCGCGAGCGTCGGTGCGGCCCGATGGGTACTCGTCGAACGTATGAGCGGGCACAAACGCTGTCAGGCGACCTGAAGGGCGCGCGTCGGGTCGGGGGCGCCGAACAGCGAGGGATGGAAGACGCGCGCGAACAGCTCGACGCCATCGACGAGGCGGGGCCCCGGCCGGCTGACGTAGGCGTTGGCGTCGATCGCCCACACCGCGCGCCCGGCCAGCCATGCCCAACTCGGGTGCGCGAGCAGCGTCTGCGCCTCGTCCGCCGCGCGCGGC
This sequence comes from uncultured Gemmatimonadales bacterium, assembly GCA_963702945.1. Taxonomy (GTDB): domain Bacteria; phylum Gemmatimonadota; class Gemmatimonadetes; order Gemmatimonadales; family Gemmatimonadaceae; genus BPUI01. The sequence goes on along the minus strand of OY969773.1, from coordinate 1,337,458 downwards.
AGGTCGTAGCCGCAGGGCGCGACGATGACGATCTCCGGCGCGGTCGCGGCGAGCGCGTCGACGGCGACGGTGGTCGAGTGAGCCCCCGCGGTGCCGAGCACGTCGACGCCGCCGGCACGCCGGACCATCTCGGGGCCCCAGTGGCCGGCGAGGAACACGGGATCCGTCCACTCGACGACGGCCACGCGCGGGCGAGGAGCCCGGGCCGCCTTGAGCGCCTCGTGCACGGCCGCGAGACGAGCGGTGAGAGCCGCGACGAGTGCCGTGCCCGCGGCGCGTCTGCCTAACGCGTCGGCGACGCGGCAGATGTCGTCGCAGACGCCGCCGATGGTCGTGCCGCCTAACGTGACGACGGCCGGTGCGGGCGTACCGGCCCGCTCGGCGGATGCGCCGAGGCGGACGGCAACGGCGCAGACGTCGTCGGCGGAGATGGCGCAGACGTCGCAGAGCGCCTGCGTGAGGAGCACGTCGGGGCGGAGCGCGGCGATCGCGGGTTCATCGAGCGTGAAGACCGGCGTGCCCACGGCGACGGCGTCGCGCACGGCCGCATCGACCTCTGCGGGTGGTGCATGAATCGGGACGGCGCTGCCGGTAACGCGGGGGAGGCGCGCGGCTTCGGAGGGGAAGTCGCACTCATGCGTGACGCCGGCCACCTGGTCGAGGGCGCCTAACGCGGCGCAGATTTCCGTCGCGGCGGGGAGGAGCGAGACGATGCGCATGGGGGACTCCGGGGGAAGGGCGTCGTTGCAACAGCGCGCGGTCAACAGCGCGAGATTCCGGGCCAGGGCGCAGCGAAATGATGCACTGGGCTGCCGAGGTGGATTGTAGCATGCCGCCCATGCCGACCTATCCCGCCGTCACCGCGCCCTCAGTCACCCGCCCCTGAGCAGCCGCAAAATCCCCACCAACACCAACCCCCCACCCGGCAGCAACCACCGCGACGGCACTTCGCCTAACGCGGCCGCGGCCGCCACCGCCGACACCACCGGTACGAGCAACAGCGCCGCACTCGCCAACACCGGCGACAACCGCTGCGACGCCGTCGCGAACCCCACCGTCGGCACGAACGTGCACGCCACCCCAAACAGCGCGAGCAGCGCCCACCCGCGCCCGTCCAGCGCCGCGACCGGCACGAACGGCACGCCCGTCACCACCGCGTGCACCGCCATCGCCCCCGTCCCGACGATGAACGTGAGCACCGCCACGCCGAACGGCCCTGGCCCCGCCCGCCCGCGCGCCGCCTCACGCCGCCGGCTCGCCCCGAACGTCAGCGCATACCCCGCGGAGAGCGCCGCCGAGGCGAGTGCGAGTACGTCCCCCGTCACGTGCGCGAGCGTGCCGCCGCCCGCCCCCTGACCGCTCGTGCTCGCAACGCCCGCCTGCAGCGCGGGCACCAGCGTCACCGCTACCCCGGCCACCGCGATCGTCGCGCCCTGTCGTTCGCCCGCCGTCGCCCGCTCCCCACCGAGCCGGCGCATGCCTAACGCGCAGAGCGGCGCCGTCGCGATGAGGAGCGCCACCTCGGCCACCGGCGCGAGGCGGAAGGCGAGCACCGCGACCACGTAGTACGCCGTCAGCGTCGCTGCGAGTGCCCACGCCGCGGGCAGCCGGAGCGCGGTCGCGACCTCGTGCCGCACGCGCCGGACGCCGAGGAGCGGCACCGACGCGACCAGCGCGAAGGCGAGCCGCCCCGCGACCAGCTCGCGCGGCGAGAGCGCCGGAATCTCGCGCACGAGCGTCCCGACGAACCCCCACGCCAGCGCCGTTGCGCCCGCCGCGGCCAGCCCGAGCCGGTCGACCCCGACTCGGTCGATCCGCCCCGATTCCTCGGTCACCGTGCTGGGACGGCCGCCGCCGGCGTCTCGTGGGCCGGCGCCTCGTACACCGCGCGCCCGCCCACGTAGGTCGCGAGCACTCGGGCGCCGAGGATTTCCTCGGGCGCGGCGCGCATCACGTCGCGGTCGAGCACGACGAAATCGGCGTACTTGCCCGCGGTGAGCGAGCCCAGGTCGTGCTCCTGAAACGCGGCCATCGCCGGCCACAGCGTGACCGAGCGGAGCGCCTCGTCGCGCGTCATCCGCTGCTCCGGATGCCACCCGCCCGCCGGCCACCCCGCCGCGTCCTGCCGGCTCACCGCCGCGTGAAAGGAGATGAGCGGGTTGACGTACTCCACCGGAAAGTCGCTGCCGTTGGGCACGATGCTCCCCGCGTCGAGGAGCGAGCGCCACGCGTACGCACCGTAGAGCCGCCCCTCGCCGAGTCGCGTGCCCGCCCAGTACATGTCGCTCGTCTGATGGCTCGCCTGCATGCTCGGGATCACGCCTAACGCGGCGAAGCGCGGGATGTCGTCGTGGTGCAGGATCTGCGCGTGCTCGATGCGGAAGCGGTGGTCTGCGGTCGGCACCTGCTTGAGCGCGGCCTCGTAGGCGTCGAGCACGAGGCGGTTGCCGCGGTCGCCGATCGCGTGCGTGTTCACCTGGAACCCGGCGCGCAGCGCGCGCACCGCGACGTCGCGGATGTGCCCGGGCGCGCTGATCAGCAGTCCGGTGTTCTTCGGGTCGTCGCTGTACGGCTCGAGCAGCGCGGCGCCGCGGCTGCCTAACGCACCGTCGGCGTAGAGCTTGATCGCCCGCACCCAGAGCCGACCGCCGGCGAGCCCCGAGCGCGGCCCACGCGCGAAGTAGTACGCGAGCGCGGCCGAATCGTCGGCGACCATCGCGTAGGTTCGCAGCTCCAGCTCGCCGCGCCCGGCCATCTCCTCCATCAGCTCGATCACGGCGCGTGGCTCGCCCGGGTCGTGCACGCCGGTCAGCCCATACCGATGCAGCTCCGCCGTCGCGTCGCGCAGCGCGGCGCGTACCTCGTCGCGCGACGGCTGGGGAATCACCCGCTCGATCAGCCCTTTCGCGTTGTCGACGAACACGCCGGTCGGGTTGCCCGCCGCGTCGCGTTCGATGCGCCCACCCGCCGGGTCGCGCGTGTCACGCGTGACGCCGGCCACGCGCATCGCCGTCGCGTTTGCGAGCCCCGCGTGCCCGTCCACGCGCTCGATCCACGCCGGCCGGTCGGGGATCGCCGCCGACAGCGGCTCGTGCGTCGGGAATCGCGTGTCGCCCCACGCGTTCTGGTCCCAGCCGCGCCCGAGCACCCACGCGCTGCCGCCCGCGACGGCCGGGTGCGTGCGCGCATGCTCCGCGACCCGTCGAATGACCTCCGCATACGCATGCGTCCCCGCGACGTCCACCTGGTGCAGCACGAACCCCAGCCCCAGCAGATGCCCGTGCGCGTCGACGAGCCCGGGTAGCACGGTACGCCCGCCGAGATCGACGACGCGCGTCGTCGGTCCGCGCAGCGCCTGCGCCCCGCCGTCGTCACCGACGAAGGCGAGGCGGCCGCCGCGTACGGCGAGCGCCGTCGCGTTCGGGCGCCCCGCGTCGGCCGTGTAGACGCGTGCGTGCACCACGATCAGGTCCGCGGGCGCGGACGGCTGGGCGAGCACGGGGCGGGCGCCGGCGCTGGCCGCCAGCGTGTATGCCGCGAGCGCGAGCGCGCGGCGCAGGGAGGGCAGGGGCATGGGCGGCAAGGTAACGGTGACGGCGGTTGCCGCTGGCGGGGTCTTGCCTTCCAGCTCGCATGGTGTGACCGTCCCGGGCTGCGGGGACTCGTGCCCCGCCCCCCAAGTACGCCCCCTACTCAACGCTCGCCTTGCAGGAGATCCGCAACATGAGGCTTCGTGCGCACGCACGCCGGTGGTGGCCCGCTCTCGCCGCCGTAGGCGCGGCGGCCACTGGCGTGACGGCCGCGGCCCCCGCCGCCCTCGCCCAGGGATTCGGACTGAACGAGATCGGCAGCTGCGCCATCGCGCGCGGCTTCGCGGTCACCAGCACGCCGTGCGCCGACGCGTCGTCGCTCTTCTGGAACCCCGGCGCGGTGAGCAACCTGCCGATGGGCATCTCCGCCTACGTCGGCGGCACCGGAATCGCCGTCAAGGGCAAGTTCACCGCCGATCAGTCCGGCCGCGTCTACAAGTCGAACGTGCCGACGGCGATCCCGCCCTACGTCGGCGTCGCCTTCCACACGACGCCCCGCCTCATGCTCGGCATCGCGGCGTACGTGCCCTACGGCCTCACGTCGCAGTGGAACGACGACTTCCCCGGCCGCTTCTCGGCCCAGAAGGCGGCGCTGCAGAACTTCTACATCCAACCGACGGTCGCTTACGAGCTCGTCCCGGGACGCCTGTCGATCGGCGCCGGCGCGATCCTCGACTTCGCCAGCATCGAGCTGCGTCAGTCGCTCGACTTCTCGCAGAGCCCGCTGCCGACGGGCAACGGCACCTTCGCGAGCCTCGGCATCCAGCCGCAGACCGAGTTCGCGCGCGCGCGCGTGAACGGCAACGGCGAGGGTGGCGGCTACAACATCGGGATCCACGCCCGGCCCGTGCCGTCCATCTCGATCGGCGCGCGCTACCTGAGCCGCGTCCGCGTCGAGTACCGCAACGCCGACGTCAACTTCACGACCGTCGCCGCCGCCGACAACATCAGCTTCGGCCCGGGGAACCCGCTCGGATTGCCGGCCGGCACCACGCTGCAGCAGGTTGTCGCCCCGCAGTTCCAGTCGACCGGCGCGCTCGCGCCCCACCAGACGGCGGGCACCGTGATCACGAACCCCGCCCAGATCCAGGCGGGCATCGGCTACACCGGCATCGCCAACACCACGCTCTCGGCCGACTTCGCGCAGATCCAGTGGTCGTCGTTCAAGGAGCTGCCGGTCAACTTCGCGTTCCAGAACGGACTGCCGAATACGTCGCTCTCGCGCTCGCAGATCGAGAACTACAAGAACTCGAACTCGTACCGCTTCGGCCTCGAGCATCGCTTCGGCGGTGACGCGGGGGTGGCCGGCCGGCTCGGCTTCGCGTATTCCCAAGCCGCGGCCCCGGACGAGACGGTGACGCCGCTCCTCCCCGACATGAACCGCTACAACTTCGGCGGCGGGCTCGGCATTCCGCTCACCGGTCGCCTCGGGCATCTCGGCAAGGGCGGCGCGACGCTCGACCTGTCGTACCTGCGCGTCGAGACCGAAGGCCGCCGCGGCCGCACGATCGCCGTCAACAACGGCTACTACAACCTGAACGCGAACGTCATCTCCGCCAGCGTGCGGACCGCCTTCTGACGCGTCACCATCCATGACCTCGCGCTTCCAACTCCGCGCGGCCGCCCGCGCGGCCCTTCCCCTTGCCGGCGCCGCGCTCGCGGCAGCGGCCTGCGCCAAGGACCCGGTGCTGCTCGGCGTCAACCCGCCGGCGACGGCGCCGTTCATGGCGCGTTATGTGGCCATCGGGAACAGCATCACCGCCGGCTACCAGTCGGGTGGGATCAACGACTCGACCCAGCGCCGCAGCTACGCGCGCATGCTCGCCATCGCGGCGGGCGCGACCTTCAACTACCCGCGCTTCGCGGGCGTCGGGTGCCCGCCGCCGATCGCCAACTTCCTGACCGGCGTCCGTGTCAGCGGCGACACGTCGAGCACGCGCTGCGACCTTCGGGACCCCGCGTCGGCTACCCTCGCGCTCAACAGCGTCGCCGTCCCCGGCGCCAACTCGTGGGATGCCGTCGGCCGCGGGCTCGTCGCCACGACGACCACGCCGGGGTCGCTCACCACGGGCGGTTACAGCGCGCTCACCGCGTTCATCCTCGGCGGACAGACGCAGCTCCAGCGCGCCGTGCAGCTCGACCCGACGTTCGCGACGGTCTGGATCGGCAACAACGACGTGCTCGCCGGCGCGCTCAGCTCCGCGGGTGACAGCACGAAGGCGACCAACGTCGCCAACTTCGTCAACAACTACAGCACGCTCATCAACGGCCTGACGAGCGGGAGCCCCAACCTCAAGGGCGGCGCGCTGATCGGGGTGGTCGATCCGACCAACATCCCGCTGCTCATCCCGCTCGCGGTGTTCAGCTCGCCCACGGTCGGCGGCGCGCCCAACCCGGCCTACCAGGCCGTGCTCGGCCTGTTCGGCGTCGGCACGCGTCGGCCGGCCACCTTCCAGATCGGCTTCGACCCGAGCTGCAGCACCGGCTCGCCCGCGATCACCTTCCCCGCGCTCGCTGGCCTCGGCGCGGCGATCCCGGCGGCTGCACCGGGTTACGTGTTCAACTGCACCAACACGGCCGCGCAGACGCCCAATCTCGTGACCGAGTCGGAGCGCCTGTTCTACGTCAACCGCACGGTCGCGTACAACAACTACATCAAGGCCAAGGCCGACAGCCTCGGCTGGGTCTATCTCGATCCCAACCCGCTGTTCATTCAGCTCAAGGGCGCGGGGGCGATCCCGCTCTTCCCGAACCTCGCCAACCCCACGGCACCGTTCGCGACGGCCGGTGGACGCTACATCACGAACGACGGCGTGCACCCGAGCACGTCCGCGCATTTCGTCCTCGCCAACGCACTCATCACGGCGATCAACGCGAAGTACGGCACGTCGCTCGGCTCGAACATCCGCGCGCTCACGCCGGCGGATACGACCAACGCGGCGCTGACGGCGCAGTAGACCGTCTCGCTCGACACGACGCGGGGCCGGGCGCACGACGCGCCCGGCCCCGCGTCGTGTAGGCTATCTTTCGAGCATGGATCCCGATGCCGATGATCTGGCGGACATCGAATCGTTAGGCAGCTGACGACTTGGCATCTAGCGAAGCGGCATCGAACGTCCCGACGCCTAACGTTCCGCCGCCTTCCGCGCCGTCAGGTACAACGGCACCAGGATCGCCGCGACGAAGATCCCGAACGCCACCCCCGGATTGGTCGCCACTGCGCCGAGCCGGCTCTCCAGATCGATCCCTCCTGCCACGTCGTACGCCGCGAGCGCCGCCAGCGCGATCCCCGTGATCGCCCCGCCCGCGATGAGCCCCGACGAGATCAGCACTCCCGGTCCGCTCTCCGACTCGGCGTCCGTGACCGCCCCGGCTCCCTCGGCCGCCCGCCGCCGCGCCACCACGCGTTCTGCCAACCAGCGCACCACGCCTCCCGCGAAGATCCCTGCCGAGGTCGAGATCGGGAGATAGAGCCCCACGGCGACCGGGAGCGACGACACGCCGATGATTTCGAGTGCGACTGCGAAGAATGCACCGACGAGGATCAGCCCCCACGACAGCTTTTGTGTGAGGATGCCGTCCACGACGAGTCGCATGATCTGCGCCTTGGGCGAGTCGAGCTTCTTCACGTGGCGTCCCGTAGTCGTCGTCTCCTCCGTCCCACCGATACCGGGGTCGACGAGGTACGTGATTGCCCCTGCCTCGTTCACGAGATAGCGCCCAGCAGGCGCCGGGCCCGTCTGCTCGTAGAGGTGCCCCACGCGGAGTGCGCCGTTAGGCGCAGAGACAGGAGCGGCGACCAGGCGGTCGCCGACCAATTGGTAGCGCGCGGGCTCGATGTCGCGCGCGGTCACGCCCGCGTACGTCCGCGGCGCATACGTCGTGTACGCGCGGTCGAGCGCCTGGATCGTGAACCCGATGAGCAGCGCGCTCGTCGTCACGCCGAACAGCAGCCCGACCTGCTGCCGCGCGGGCGTCGCGCCCACGAGATACCCGGTCTTGAGGTCCTGCGACGTCGCGCCCGCCACCGCCGCCGCGACGCACACCACGCCGCCGATCGAGAGCGCGAGCACGCGATGCTCCACCCCCGTCCATCCCACGGCGAGGAAGACGAGCGACGTCAGCAGCACCGTCGCGACGGTCATCCCCGAAATCGGGTTCGACGACGCGCCGATCTGCCCCGTGATCCGGCTCGAGACGGTGACGAAGAGGAACGCGAAGAAGAGCGCGAGGAGCGCCCCGCCGAGGTTGATCCCGATCTGCGGCAGCAGCACCATCGCCGCGACGAGCACGAGCGAGCCCACGCCGACGAGCGCGAAGGGGAGGTCGCGCTGGCGGCGATCACCGGTCGCGGTCGTGGTCTGCGCCACCTTGGCCCCACGCCGGAAACCGCCCGCGAGCGCTCCGACGATCGTCGGCAGGGACCGGCCTAACGAAATCAATCCCGCCATCGTCACCGCGCCGGCGCCGATGTAGTAGACGTAGTTGGCACGGATATCCATCGCCGACATGCCACCGATCAGCTTCGTCGCCGGCGCGACCGCCGTCGTCAGCGAACCGCCGAAGAACTTGATCGCGGGGATCAGCACGAAGAACGACGTCATCCCGCCGCCGAAGAGCAGCCCCGCCACCTTCGGCCCGATGATGTAGCCGACGCCTGCCAGCTCCGGGCTCACCTCGCACTGGATCTCGCCGAACAGCTCCGTCCGCCCGCTCGCCAGCGCGCGCTGAAACGTCTGCTTCGGCACCTCAGCCCACGCGTGCACGCCTGAGTTGAGGAACTTGTAGATCGCGCCGAGGAAGAAGCCGAAGAACACGGTCTTGGCCTGCGTGCCCCCTTCCTCGCCCGCGATCAGCACCTCCGCGCACGCCGTGCCTTCGGGGTACTTCAGGTTCTCGTGCTCGTCGACGATGAGCGAGCGCCGCAGCGGGATCATCAGCAGCACGCCTAACAGGCCGCCGACGAGCGCGATCGCGGCCACCTGCGTCCACGGCAACGAGTAGCCGAGCAGGAGCAGGGCGGGGAGGGTGAACACCGTTCCCGCGGCGATCGACTCGCCCGCGGATCCGGTCGTCTGCACGATGTTGTTGCGCAGGATCGACGGCCGACCGCCGGTCGCGTTGGTCACCCAGCGGAAGATCGTGATCGAGAGCACCGCGATCGGGATCGACGCGCTCACCGTGAGCCCGATCTTGAGCGCGAGGTACACGCTCGACGCCGCGAACACGAGGCCGAGCACGACCCCGATCGCGACCGCCGGGGCGGTCAGCTCGGGCAGGTCGGTGTCGGCCGGGATGTACGGCGCGAACTCGGCCGTGTCACCGGCCAGCGGAACGCGGTCGGCGTCGGGGGCGACGCGCGGCTGCTCGGGGAGGGTGACGGTGGCCATGCTGCCCAATATGGGCCACACGCGCGGCCATCGCAGCCGGCCGCCGTCGCGTTCGCGTGTTGGTCAGCGCATGGGTCCGACCGACAGCCTGCGCGCCGCGGCCTGCCATACGGCCTGCCATGATGAACGACCATCACGGTCGCAATCGCGCACTCCCGGTCGGTATAGCCGCCGCACCAAGCCATCGCGCCGTGCGGGTTCCCGCTGCCGCAGGGCGTCGATGACTCGCGGATCCGCGTGACGACCGGAGACGTGGCCACTACGTCCAACGGCGCAGTGGCCAGTGTGCCCGCGACCGCAGGCACGCCCAACACGGATGCGTGGGCGGCGCGGCGGACCAGCACTGACGTCCCACGCGCGGACGTGGTAGCATCGGGGCCGCGGCACACGCCGCGGCCCTTCGCGCTTGCCCGCATGCCTGCCGCCACGACCGCTGCCACACCCGCCGCGCTCGACACGACGATCTCGGTCGAGACCCCCGAACTCGTCCTCGTCTCCTACGCCGTCGCGGGGCTCGGCTCACGGGCAGCGGCGGCGTTCCTCGACTTCCTGTTGAGCGCGTGCCTGTTGCTCGCGATCAACCTCCTCGCGATCGCGGCCGCCGCCACGTTTCCCGGCATTGGCGGCCTCCGCTCCGCCGCTGGCGCGTGGATCGAGGCCGCGCTGCTGCTGGCCCAGTTCGGGGTCCTCTGGGGGTACCACGTCGCGTTCGAGGTGCTGTGGGACGGACAGACCCCGGCCAAGCGCTGGCTCGGGCTGCGCGTCGTTCGGGACGGTGGGTACTCGGTCACATTGGCCGCCGCCGCACTCCGCAACCTCGTCCGCGTGCTCGACGCGCAGCCGCTCTTCTTCTACGCGGTCGGCTGCGCTTCCGCGTTGATCTCACAGCGCGGCAAACGGCTCGGCGATCTCGTCGCCGGCACCCTCGTCGTCCAGGAGCGTATCCCGCGTGATCGCACCCACGTCGAGCGCGCGCCTGTCGCGCGCCCATCGGCTGATCGCGCGTCGGCGGACCGCCCCTCGGCCGGACGGCCCGCGACACCCCGTGTGGCCCCGGCGTTCCAGACCACGCTCCTCGACGACGAGCAGTACGCCGTCCTCGCCCGTTTCATCGCCCGCCGCGCCGATTTCGCGCCGGAACGCGTCGCATCGCTCGCGCAGCAACTCGCGACGGCGTTCGCCCCGGCGCTCGACGCGCTCGCGCGTGAGGATGGACGTCTCGAATCCATCGAGTCCGCGCAAGGACGTCCGCTCGGCAGCGGCGGTCGGTTGGGCCGCCTGTACACCCGTGAGCGGGCCGCGCGCGCCGCGGGTGCTGCGGTCACCGGCGCGCGCGGCGGTGGGCGAGCGCGTCATGCCATCGTCGCCGAGGGTTCGGGCCGGTGGACGAGCTTCGCCGCTCGACTCGCGACGGCGCGTCGTCGCGGACTCGCGGCGCTTGGCGAGGACGGCGTGCGCGCGTTCGCGGCCGAGTATCGCGACGCGGCCGCGGACCTCGCCCGGCTGAATACCGCGATGGCTGGCCGCGATTCGGACGAATCGTTCCGCCTGGGCCGGCTCGTCTCCGAAGGGCACAACCTCCTGTACCGCCGCGAGACGAACGCGCCACGCGCCGCCGCCCGCTATCTCGCGCGCACCCTCCCGCGCGAGGTCCGCCGCGCCTGGCGCCCGATCGCGCTCTCTGCGCTCCTGCTCTTCGGCCCGATGCTGACGAGTGCGGTGGCCGTCGCCCGCCGTCCGGCCCTCGCCAGCGAGTTCATGCCGCGCGCGATGATCCGGCGGGCCGCGGAGAGCACCGGGCGCGCCCGCGACCGCTCCGGCTACATCGCCGACCCCGAAGCCGCGCGCCCGCTGATGGCGAGCATGATCATCGCCAACAACGTGCAGGTCACCTATCTCGCCTTTGCCGCGGGCGTCACGGCGGGCGTGGGCACCGTCCTCGCCCTCGTTTTCAACGGCGTCGAGATCGGCGGCATGTTCGGCCTCTACCACAGCGCGGGCACCTTCCCGCTGCTCATGGCCTTCGTCGCCCCACACGGCGTGTTGGAGCTGTCGGCCATCGCGATCGGTGGCGGCGCGGGCTTCCTCCTCGCGGCCGGCCTCCTCCTCCCGGGCGCCCGCACGCGCCGCGAAGCCATCGTCGCCAACGCCCGCCGTGCCGTCCACCTCGTCGTCTTCGCGACGCTTCTGCTACTCGTCGCCGGTACCCTCGAGGGCCTCGTCTCCCCGATCCCCACCTGGCCCCTCGCCGCCAAACTTGCCGTCTCCGCCGCGACCGCCCTCTTCCTCACCCTCTGGCTCGCCCTCGGCGCAGAGCGCGTCACGAAGAACGGCAAAAGGCAACCGCTTTGACGACATGAGGGCAGGATAACAACAAAATAAGAGCAGGATGAAACAGAACTTATCGCGCGCGTGTCGACACCTCGTCGCGTTCAATTTCTGTTGCTCATCCTGCCCTTATTTTGTTGTTATCCTGCCCTCATGTCGTCAAAGCGGTTGCCCTTGATCTTTCCCCGCCACTTCACAACGCCCCGCGCCCCTTCAGCTCCAGATAGCGGTTGACTAACGCCGCCGTCATGACGCCCGCGGGCACGTCCAGTACCGACACCCCCGCCCGCCGCATCCGCGCCAGCGCCTCCTCGCGCGCCAGCAGCAGCTCTTCCGCCGCGGCTTGCTCGTAGACCGCCAGCGGTCCTCCGTCACGCGCGTTAGACATCTCCCCCTGCGCGGCGGCATCGAGCGCCGCATCCCGCATCGCCACGACGACCGGCAGGTGCCGTGCCGCGCCGCGCGCCACGTGTGCCAGCAACGCGCGCGACGCCCGCGCATCGATGACGTCGGTGAAGATCACCACCAGCGACCGCCGCCGGTGCCGCTCGGCGAGCGTGCGGAACGCCCCCGCGTAGTCGCTCTCCGCCAGCACCGGCTGCACCGGGATGAGCGCATCGCGCACGCGCGCCACCGCCGCGACGCCGGCCGCGGGCGGCACCCACGCCCGCACGGCATCGTCGAATACGAGCAGCCCCACGCGGTCCCCACCACGCGCCGCCACGTCCGCGAGCACGAGCGCCGAGTCGAGTGCGGCGTCGAAGCGGGACCGACCGGGGCGACCGTCGGCGGGCGGGGCGGCCTCGACCAGCTGCGTCATCAATCGCCCCGAGTCGATCACCAGCAACACCGTCTGCCCCTGCTCGGCCTGGTACTCGCGCACCACCGGCGTATCACGGCGCGCCGACGCCTTCCAGTCCACGTGGCGCGGATCGTCGCCGGCCGCGTACTCGCGTAACGTGGCGATCGTCGACCCCTCGCCCCGCCGCCGCAGCCGTCGGACCCCCGCCTCGCGTAGCCGGTGCTGCGCGGCGAGCAACCGAAACCGCCGCACGTCCGCCGTCGACGGTGCGACCGTCATCGTGTCGGTCGTCCCCCAACGGAGCGTCCGCCGCACCAGTCCTAGCGGCCCGTCGACCAGCAGCGCGACGGGGCCTAACGCATGGGTCCCACGCGCCCGCGGTGTGAGCGTGACGGCGAGATGGGCCTCGCCGTTCGGCACGAGCGTGATCGGCAGGAGCGCCGGCCCGTCGCGCACCAACCCGTCCGGCAGCTGATCTGCGACGTGCGCCTGCAGCGCCAGTGGCCAACGCGAGCGCACGTCGTACGCCGCGGCCGTCGGATCGCCGAGCCCTGTGGTCGACGGCGCGTGCCGCGCGACCTCGACATCCTGCGGGGCCGGCGTGCGCGCCGCATCGACGCCGACGACGACCGCGAGCGCGATGAGTGCGACGATTGCCGCGCCGCGTCCCACCCCGAACCCCGACAGCAACCAGAGTGGCGCGAGCACCGCGACCACGACCGCGAGCCGCCGCGTCGGTGCGTATGGCACGAACCACCGCCGCCGCGCGCCGCGCTCGGTCACCGCGGCGCCGGCACGCGGTCCAGCACCGCCGCGAGCACGTCGTCCGACGTACGCTGCTCGACCTCCAACTCGGGGGCGAGCACCACGCGGTGCCGCAGCACCGCGGGCGCGTACGCCTTCACGTCGTCCGGCGTCGCGAACGCGCGCCCGTCGAGGAGCGCCGCCGCGCGCGCCGCCCGAAAGAGCGCCACCGTCGCGCGGGGCGAACCGCCTAACGTGAGCGACGACTCCTCGCGCGTCGCCCGCACGAGCGCCACCACGTAGCCGCGCACCTCGGGGGCGACCGTGACACTGTCCACCGCCGCCCGGAGCGCCGCGCGGTCCACGTCGTCGAGCACCGCCGTGGGGGTCACATCAGCCGTGCGTTCCGCATCGAAACCGGCGGCATACCGATCGAGGATCGCGCGCTCCGCCGCCGCGTCCGGGTACTCGACGCGGATCTTGAGCAGGAAGCGGTCGAGCTGCGCCTCGGGCAACGGATACGTCCCCTCGAACTCGACCGGGTTCTGCGTCGCGAACACCGTGAACGCGTCACCCAACGCGCGCGATCGCCCGTCGACCGTCACCTGCCGCTCGGCCATCGCCTCCAGCAGCGCCGCCTGCGTCTTGGCTGGCGCGCGGTTGATCTCGTCGCCTAACAGCAGGTCGGTGAAGATCGGGCCCGGCACGAACTCGAACCGTCGACCCCCCGCGCCGTCGTCACGCAGCACACTCACGCCCGTCACGTCGGCCGGCATGAGATCGGCCGTGAACTGCACGCGTCCGAATCGCGAGCCTAACGCACCCGCGAGCGCGCGGACGAGCAGCGTCTTCGCCGTCCCGGGCACGCCTTCGAGCAGCGCGTGACCGCGCGCGAGCACCGTGACGAGCGCCTCGTCGATCACCGACTCCTGGCCGACGACCACGCGCGCGACGGCCTCGCGCACCCGGGCAAGGCGGTCGGCGAGGCGTTCGGCGTCCGCGGGCGTGGCCGGCGCGAGCGGGACGTCGGACGAGAGATCGGACGGTACGGTATCGTTAGGCATGATCGATCGGTACAGAGTCAGTGGCGGGGGCGTCACGCGGGAATCTCCGCGCCGCGCCGGGCGGCGTCGAGCGTACGGGCGATCCGCGCCGCCGCCTCGCCCATGGCCACCACGTCCGCCGGCGACGCTGGCTCGGTCAGCGCGGTCGTGAGGCGGGCGACATCCGCGCCGCGTGCCGGAAACCGCGCCGCCACCGTTGCGAGGAATCGGACGTCCAGGTCCGACGCCGCGTGCGTCGCGTCGACCGCGGCGCCCGCCGCGAAGGGACCCCCGTAGCGCCGTCGCAGGCCGCTCGCGAGGCGGCGTGCCGCCACTCGGCTCGCCCGTACCTCGCGGTACGCCCGCGCCAGCGCGCCGACGTGCTCCAGCAACGAGCGTCGCGCCACACGCGGCGCCGGCACCGGTGGCAGCGCCCGCCCTGCCGCGGCCGCGAGCAGCACGAGCGCGGCGGCGATCAGCTGCGTCACCGCGCGCCCGGCCGGCACCTCGGTCAGCGCCCGTCGCACCGCACGGATCACGCTCGGCGCGCGCGCCGCGACCTGCTCCGGATCGCGCGCGCCCTCGAAAAACAGTACGCGCGGCCGCGTCGCCGTCTGCGGCACATCGGCCGACACCCACTCGAACGCGCGCACCGCGACCACCCCCGCGGCCGCCCAACAGGTACGCAGCGCCGCGTTCGTCAGCAGCGACGCGTCGGCGATCGCGACCACCCGCCCGCGTCCGTATGGAAACCCGACCACCACCGGATCCCGGCCCGCCTGAGGACTCGCCTGAGCACCCGCTCGAGGGTCTGCCTCACGACCTGCACGCGTCGCCGCCACGTCGAGGAGCACGCGCCGCCCCGGTCGCGACGCGGCCGCGGCGCCCGAGTCGGCGAGCGCGAAGCTCACGTAGCGCGTCCCCGATCCCACGTCCGTCGCCATGTCGGGTCGACAGCCCGGCTGCCGGAGCGCGGCGCTCGCGTCCAGCGCCGCCGCGACCGCCGTGTTGTCCACCGGGCGCGAGGTGAAGCGGTTCGTCAACACGAGCCCGAGCGAATCCGACAGAGGATCGTTAGGCCGCACGTCGACCACCAGCCCGGCGCCGTTGCGGACCGCCGCGAGCACGTCGCCCGCCGTGCGCTCGTCCACGCCGTGGTCCGCGCGCACCGCCACGTACACGGCATTCGTCGCCGGCGCGCTCCCACGCGCGCGCACGAGCGGCGCCTCCTGTCGTACCGGATGCCACCCGAGTCGGCCGAGCGTCAGAAACAGACCGAGCGCACCGATCGGGGACGCGCTATCTGATGCGAGCGAGGTGCCGCTCGGCGTGGGCCGCGGCGCGAGGACGGCCAGCAACGTCACGAGCACGATCGCCGTCGCGATCGCCACCGGCAGGAGCGGGGATCGCCGACGTCCGCCTGATACGGGCGCGCTCACGGCCGATCCACCGGTCCGAGCAGTGGCAGCGCACTCGCGCGGAGCGCCTCGTAGCGTGCCCGGTCCACCGCCCGCGGCCCGTAGACCACCGCCTGATACCCGCGCGCGAACGGCGCGAATGCCTGCGCGGCATCGCGCGATCCGGCCGCGCCCACACGCTCGGCTGGTCGGCCACGTCGCAGCTCGCGCAGGTAGTCGCCAGCGGTCTTGCTCGCGTGCACACGCACGAGCCCCGCCTGCGCGAGCGCGGCGACCACCGCCGCGTACAAGCGGTGCGCCGCGACGTCGTAGCGCCCCTCACGCGCGGCCACCTCTGCCTCCATCCACGCGTCGCCCATCGCCACCGCCGCGCCACCTCGCCGACGTGGCAGCGCCTCGCGACGAATCGTGTATCGCACGAGCACGGCGGTGACCACGGCCGCGAGCACCGCGACCGCCGTCCAGAACACGGCCGGTCCGGAGACGCCCGATCCGCGCACGAGCGCGATCAACCCGCGCATCAGATCGACGAGCCGCAGAAACAGCAGCTCCCCCCACGACCGCTCCGCGAACGCGGGATCGCGAAAGACGTGGCGCAGCGTGTCGCGGACCGCCGCCCCATCGAGCGGCGTCGGTGACCGCGTCGGCAACAGCGTCGCCAGCAGCCTCTTCGGCAACGGCCTCAGCCGGCGACGCCTAACGAAGCGACCATCGCCTCGACGTCGTACCCTTCCCGGCGCACGCGTAGATCGTACGACAGCAGCAACAGCGTATTCGTGATCAGGGGATACACCGCCGCGGTCGCGAGCGTTGTGACGATCTGCGTGGCCGCGCGCACGCCGAACGCGTTGACGCCGCCCGCGCCGACACCGCCCACCAGTACGGCCCCGACTCCGCCGAGGACCGTGACCGCGAGCAGGAAGACGAAGTAGATGAGCACGAGCAGGAGTAGCGTCTTGAACGAGTGCCCGACGAGTCCGTCCGCTCGCGCCCACGCGCGCCGGAGCGCCCCAATCACGCCCTCGCCCTCGAGCACCGCACTCGGCACCGCCGTCGCGAGGCGGATCGCAACGTAGATCCCGGGAACGATGAAGAGGATGAACCCCACGAGCGTCGCGATTCCGACGAGCAGGTTCACGCCGATCACGGTCGGCCACCGCCGTACTCCGTGCCCGATCGCGACGCGGGCATCCATCGCCCCCGTGCGTAACGCCTCGTCTGCGCCCGTCAGTAACGCCGCTACCATGAACGAGGCGAAGAGCAAGCTCACCGGCAGCGCGACGATCGTCAGCACGCCGATCCGCGCCAGGTTCGCCGTCGGATCGGTGAGGGCCGTTGCCGCGACGAGGAGCTGCACGACGAGGTTAGGCAGCAACCCGACGATCGCGATCGCGAACAAGGTGCCGAAGTGCCGCCGCAGCAATCGCACGGCGAGGTCGATGATCTCCGTCGCCGAACGGGGACGCAGCGCGAGGTCGGTCATGACGAACGGAGGGGAGCGGATCGCGGGGCGGGGTAGGGCGGGCGGGTGGCGGTAATATGGGCGCCGCCGTCCCGGAGACAACGCGCTGCCATCCGCGTTCGGCGGTGCCGCGGGGTGCCAGTGAAAAAAGAAACTTTGTCGCCATCACATGCGCGAACTCGGAACATGGCATTACCGTCCACGCGCTTCTCATCCGCTGGTCGTTTCCCTTCTTGCACGAGGCCTGCATGCCCCGCCGCTCCGTCGTCGCGCGCGTGTCCCACCGTTCCGTCACGACCCGCCCCCTCGCTGCCGCGCTCGGCCTCGCGACTGCAGCCTCCATCGGGCTCGCCGGGGTCGCGTCCGCCCAGTTGACGTCCTCGGTCGCGATGGGCGCCCGCACACCGCTCATGCTCCGCGCCGATTCGCCGGGCGGCACGTACAACCCCAACGACCCGTCGCTCAAGTTCTTCTACGGCGCGACCATGGATGGCGTCGGGCTGAACGGCGTCGCGCGCGTCGAGACGCCCGACGTCACCCCCGGGTACACCGACTACTGCACGGGGACGCGCATCAGTGCGCGCGCCGTGCTCACCGCTGCGCACTGCGTGACCGACGAAAACACCGGCGCGCTCACCGTGTCGCGGACGAGTCCCACGACGGCCCGCTTCATCGGGCCCGGCCCCAACGGCGTCGGCAGCGCGTTCTACAGCTTCACCACGTCGACGGTGTTCGTACAATCGGGGTGGCACGGCTTCTACAACGACAACACGTCGTTGTCGCAGGACGTGGCGGTCCTGCTGTTCGATGCACCGCTCCCGGACTTCGTGACCACCTACGGGCTCTTCAACAACGGCCCCCTCGGGAGTCAGACCGCCACCGGGTTGAACACGGTCAACGCCGGCTACGGCACCTTCGGGAGCGGCACCGGCACCACCGGGTTCGACGGCCGCCGTCGCGCGGGCGACAACGTGATCGACTTCGTCGCCAACGACCCGACGTCGAACGATTTCGGAGACCTGTACACCAGTTTCGAAGACTCCAACGACAACTTCAACTCCGTGTGCGGACTGGCCGCCCTCGGCTACTACCCGTCGTTCACCTGCCACGCGTCGCGCGGTCTGACCGAGGCCGGCACGGCCCCAGGTGACTCCGGCGGTCCGCTCTTCATCAGTGGACTGCTGGCCGGCGTGACGTCCTTCGGGACGTACTTCTGCGACCCGGCGGTCTTGACCACCTGCGCGCCGTACCTGTCCGGCGACCCGACGCGCGCTACCGACGCCTTCGGCTCGCTCGGCGGTTTCGCGCCGGTCTCGGCGAACGCGGCCTTCATCTCCGCCGCGGTCAACGCGCCCGAGCCGGGCACCGTTGCCCTTACCGGCGTCGGCGTCCTCGGCGTGGCCGCCGCGGCCCGCCGCCGTCGCCAGCGCTAGCCGACCGGATCCGACTTCACGACGCCTAACACGCGGGTTGGACGCCCGCGTGTTAGGCGCTTAGACGCGCTCCGCGTCCTCCCGGCTCGACCCGCCCCGCGCTGCGGCCAGTCCGAGCACCGCGAGCGCGCCGAGCCCGGCTGCCAGCGCGACCGCGGCCCCCCCGCGCGGCGCACGCGCCGCCGCCGCTGTATACGCGCTGTGCTCCAGCACTGGCCCGTCGTACCGCCCGCGCTCTGCCCCGTCACCGCGCGGGTCCGGGTGCAGCGGCGCGTCGAGGTTCCCCGCCGCGTTCACCGGCGCCTCCTCGCTCTGCTGCCCCGCAAACAACAGCCGCTCCATGGCTCGATCCGTCAGCGACGGCGCGATCTCCTCCGACGCCCCGATCGCCACCGCCGCCCCGCCCGCGTACAACTCGCGCGTGGGCCGCGTCGCGCACGCCAGAATCGCCCGCGCCGGCACCTCGGGCGCGTAGAGCGGTGGCACCGGCCGCGGCCGCCGGTCCATGTAGTTGCGTGCCGCATCGTAGAACGGCGTATCGATGCTCGCCGGCTTGACGAGCGACACCGACACCGGCGCCTCGCGATGCGCCAGCTCCATGCGCAACGCGTCCGTGAACGCCTTCACCGCATGCTTGGTCGCGCAGTACATCCCCTGCAGCGGGATCGCGCGCTCCGACAACACGCTCCCCACGTTCACGAGCGCCCCACCCCCGCGCGCCTCCAGCAGCGGCACCGCGGCGCGCGACCCGTGCACCACCCCCCAGAAATTCACGTCCATCAACCGCCGCAGGTCCGCGAGCGAGATCTCCTCGAGCGTGCCGTAGATACTCGTCCCCGCGTTGTTCACCCACGTATCCACCCCACCAAACGCGCGCACCGCCCGCCGCGCCAGCCGCTCGACGTCCCCCTCCTCACTCACGTCGCACGGCACCACCGTCGCCTCCCCGCCCGCCCGTATCACCTCCGCCGCCGCATCCTCCAGCGCCCCGCGATCCCGCCCGGCCAACACCACCCGCGCCCCCGCCTCCCCGGCGAGTCGCGCGGTCGTGCGCCCGATCCCGCTGGACGCCCCGGTGATGACGAAAACCTGCTCGGCAAGAGGCTTCAACCGCACGCGCATGGAAGTTCAGGGACCGGGAAGCGAACGCTCAAATCGGAGCCAGAAGGGGACGGCTCGGGGGCGCGACGGCGGCGCGGAAGCTTCCGTCCCCTTGCTGACGTGCCGCCGTCGCGCCCCCGAGCCGTCCCCGTGCGCAAGGATCTCGCCTAACGCCCACCTGCCGCTACCGCAACACGTTCCTCGCGATCGTCTGCAGCTGCATGTTCGACGTCCCCTCGTAGATCGTCCCGATCTTCGCGTCGCGATAGAACTTCTCCACCGGGTACTCCTTCGTGTACCCGTACCCGCCAAACAGCTCCACGCAGAGCGACGTCACCCGCTCGGCCACCTGCGACGAGTACAGCTTGGCCATCGCCCCCTCGTGTGCGATGTCCCGCCCGGCGTCCTTGAGCCGCGCCGCGTTGTAGACCATCAGCCGTGCCGCCTCCAGCTCCGTCGCCGCCTGCCCGACCTGGAACTGGATCCCCTGAAACTCCGCGAGCGACTTCCCGAACTGCTTGCGCTCCTTCAGGTACTTCGTCGCCGCCGCGAGCGCCCCACCGGCCACGCCGATCATCTGCGCCCCGATCCCGATCCGCCCGCCGTTGAGCGTGTCGATCGCGACCTTGTACCCCTTGCCCGGCTCGCCTAACACGTTCGCGTCCGGCACGAACACGTTGTCGAAGTGCAGCGACGTCGTGCTCGACGCCCGGATGCCGAGCTTGTCCTCCTTCTTGCCGACCGAGAACCCTTCCATCGACTTCTCGACGATGAACGCCGTGATCCCCTTGTAGCCCGCGCCCGGATTCTCCGACGCGAACACGACGAAGATCTCGGCTTCCGCGCCGTTCGTGATCCACGCCTTGCTCCCGGTCAGCCGGTGGCCCGCCGTCGACCTTCTCGGCCTTCGTCGCGAGCCCGAACGCGTCCGACCCCGACCCCGCCTCGGAGAGCGCGTACGCCCCCATCGCCTCGCTCGTGAGCCGCGAGAGATACGTCGTCTTCTGCGCCTCCGTACCGTAGGTCGCGATCGGGTACTCGACGAGCGTGTTCTGCACGTCCACCTGGATCGCCGCGCTCGCGTCCACCTTCGAGAGCTCCTCGACCGCGAGCACGATCATCATCGCGCTCCCCCCCGCGCCGCCGTACTGCTCCGGGATCTCGATCCCCATGAGCCCGAGCTCGAAAAACTGCCGCGTGAGCGCCGGATCGATCTGCTTGGCCGCCTCCATCTCCATCACGCGCGGGCGGACCTGCTCCTCAGCCAGCGCGGTAACGGCATCCCGAAAGAGGATTTCCTCCTCGGACAGGATCGTGAGTGGCGGACGGGCGGTGATAAACGTCAGTAGACATCGAAGCGATGAGGATCGGCGAGAACAGGGTGGCGCATTACGAAAGATCGCGGACGCGCGCTGCGCGCGGCTACCCCGCGTGCCGCAGTCTCCGCACACCCCCGCAACATCCTTGCGCTCCGGGTTCCATCCCCTGATTGGGTATTTTCCATCGCTCGCCCTCTCGGTCCACCGTGCCTGGCTCCTCCTGGTGCAGTTCCCTCTCGTCCTCCGTCGGCTCTCTCGTGACACCTCGCGGCATCATCCTCGCCGGCGGTGCCGGCACCCGCCTGCATCCGGTCACGCGCTCGGTCAGCAAGCAGCTGCTGCCCGTCTACGACAAGCCGATGATCTACTACCCGCTCTGCACCATCATGCTGGCGGGTGTGCGCGAAGTGCTGATCATCACGACGCCGCGCGACACGAACGCCTTCCAGGACCTGCTCGGCGACGGCTCGGACTGGGGCATGCGGATCGAGTACGCCGTGCAGCCCGAGCCCAATGGACTGGCCCAGGCGTTCCTGATCGGTCGCGACTTCGTCGCCGGCCATCCGAGCTGCCTCGTCCTCGGCGACAACCTGTTCTACGGGCACGACCTCGCGCAGCGTCATGCGACGCGCGGCCGCGCAGGACACGGGCGCGACGGTGTTCGCCTACCGCGTCGCCAACCCCGACCAGTACGGCGTCGTCGAGTTCGACGCCAATGGGCGCGCCATCTCGATCGAGGAGAAGCCGAAAGCGCCGCGGTCGAACTACGCCGTCACCGGGCTGTACTTCTACGACCAGCAGGTCTCCGACATCGCCGCGACGCTCAAGCCATCGCCGCGCGGAGAGCTCGAGATCACCGACCTGAACCGCGTCTACCTCGAGCGCGATCAGCTCCGCGTCGAAGTCCTCGGGCGTGGCAGCGCGTGGCTCGATACTGGGACGCACGCCTCGCTGCTGCAGGCCGCGCACTTCGTCGAAACCGTCGAGCAGCGGCAGGGCCTCAAGATCTCCGCACCCGAAGAGGTCGCCTACCGCATGGGCTACATCGACCGCGCGCAACTCCGCACGCTCGGCGCCGCATTCGGTAAAAGCGACTACGGCCGCTACCTGCAGCAGATCGCCGACGAGGACGTCGCGCCATGAAGGTGATCCCGACGTCGCTCGACGGTGTGGTCGTCATCGAGGCGCCCGTATTCGCCGATCCGCGCGGATTCTTCACCGAAGTCTTCCACGCGGCCAAGTTCGCCGCGCTCGGCCTGCCGACCGAGTGGGTGCAAGACAATCATAGTCGGTCGGCCCGTCACATCCTTCGCGGTCTGCACTTTCAGCGCAACCAGCCGCAAGGGAAACTCGTGCGCGCGGTCTCTGGAAGCATCTACGACGTGGCGGTCGACCTGCGGCGCTCGTCCGCGACGTTCGGCCGCTGGTTCGGCATCACGCTCGAGGCGGGTGACGGTCGCCAGCTCTACATCCCGCCCGGCTGTCGCCCACGGCTTCCTCGTGTTGAGCGAGCACGCCGATGTCGCGTACAAGTGCACTACGCTCTACGACGGCCCTTCCGATGGCGCCGTGGCGTGGAACGACGCCGAGATCGGGATCGAGTGGCCACACGCGGCCGGACACGCGCCGTTCGTCTCGGCAAAGGATGCGGCCGCGCCCATGCTCGCATCGATCGAACCCTTCGCATGACGCGTGAGCTCGCGCCGAGCCCTGTCTCGGTCGTCGCTTCTACTCTGGAAAATCTGCATGCGTAGTCTGCTCATCACCGGCGGCGCCGGCTTCATCGGCGGCAACTTCGTTCACTACTGGGCCGACCGGCATCCGTCCGACCGGATCGTCGTGCTCGACGCCCTGACCTACGCCGGCAACCTCGCCACGCTCGGCGCGCTGGTTCAGGACGGCCGCGTCACCTTCGTCCAGGGCGATATCGCGGACGCCGACCTCGTCGGCCGGCTCCTGCGCGAGCACGACGTCGACACGCTGGTCCACTTCGCCGCCGAGTCGCACGTCGACCGCTCGATCGTCGATCCGGGCGCGTTCGTACGCACCAACGTGATCGGCACGCAGATCCTGCTCGACGCCGCCCGACGCGCGTGGCACGACGCCAGCGGCTGGCGCCCGGGTGTGCGCTTTCACCATGTATCGACCGACGAAGTCTACGGCACCCTCGCCCCTGAGGACCCGCCGTTCACGGAATCGACGCCGTACGCGCCCAATTCGCCCTACGCGGCGAGCAAGGCCGGCTCCGACCACCTCGTGCGCGCGTACGTGCACACCTACGGGCTGCCCGCGACGATCAGCAACTGCTCCAACAACTACGGGCCCTACCACTTCCCCGAGAAGCTGATCCCGTTGATGATCGTCAACGCGCTGCATGGCCGGCCGCTCCCCGTGTACGGCGACGGCCGTCAGGTGCGCGACTGGCTCTACGTCGAGGACCACTGCGCGGCGATCGACCGCATCCTGCAGGCCGACGTCGCGGGCGAGACGTTCAACGTCGGCGGCCGCGCCGAGCACGTGAACATCGATATCGTGCACGCGATCTGCGCGCTCCTCGATGACCGATTCGCGCGCGGACCGCGTCGCTCGCCACGCGCTTTCCCGACTGTCCCGCCGCGCGTGGCGTGCCCGACGGCGTCGCTCATCACGCACGTGATCGACCGTCCCGGGCACGACCGCCGCTACGCGATCGATCCCGACACGCATCGCCACCGCGCTCGGTTTCGAGCCGGCGAGACGCTTGCCACAGGGCTCGGGCGCACGGTCGACTGGTACCTCGCGAATCAGGACGTGGTGGGGCGCGGTGCTGGACGGCAGCTACCGGCAGTGGATCGAGCAGCAGTACGGAGCGCGTGTTACCGCCGCAAAACCGCCAGTGTGAAAGACTGGAGCGGCCGCGTCGCCCGCGGCCGCTCCATTACACACGCGCTGGAGCAGCCGCTACCGGATGTGTAAGTACTGCCGAACAACCACTGTAAAATCCACGGTGGCGAGTCTTTCCGCCGCAAGGACCGGTGCTCGACGAAATGCCACGACAGCCAGGCCAGGATCAGAACAACGGGAAGTGCCAGCGCTGCGTTCTTCCACCAGATCACCCGGTTCCCGAGCAACGCCGTGATCGTTTGCTGGACCGGGAACGCGTAGATGTATACGCCATACGAGAGATCGCCGTGGCGCGCGATATCGACCAGTGGGCCGCGCAGAAATGCGACGTACACGATCAGATACGCACCGAAGCTCCCCATGGCCAGCGCTAGCCCATGTCCGAGACGGGCTGCAAGTACGATTGGGATCAGACATCCGACCGCGATCCGCCAGTCGCGTGGGATGTATGCGCGGTATAGGTAAAGGACCACGCCTCCACCGAAACTCAGGTACAGTCTCGCCCACAAGGCGAGATCTGGGCGCGAACCGCCAGACGTGACAGGGCGGCCGCGACTAGCCACACGGCAATTGCCATCGGCCCGTTCGGAAGCCACGGCGGGCACCCCAAATCGCGATCAGAACGTAAAAGCCAACCTCGTCATCAAGGTCCAAAGCGACCCGTTCACCGTGCCCGGGTAACCATTCCGGTAAACACGCCGGGAAGGTCATTTTGAAGACGATACAGTCCGAGGTTCCGAATCACGTAAAGTGGCACCTCAGGCGATCGAAAATACGCGCCCCATGGCAATCTCGTCACCAGCGGACCCAACACAAAAGCGCCTAAGACGAGCACCGTTGCGAGTCCTGGGTAGATGCGTAGCGCGCGAGCCCAGATATAGTGCGCGGTGGTCCGTCGCCGGTCGAAGCTACGTGTTATTCGCAGACCGCTGATAATCAGGAACACGCTCACGCACACGCCGCCGAGCGAGAACTGATCGTGTGTGAAGTTCGTGAGCGGCTCGCGAGTACCGACTCCTTGTCCGAGCGGAAACGCATGCGAGAAAATGACACCGATTGCCGCAAGCAACCGAATCACATCGAAGTTGTTCGGTGCGATTCCCAATACCGCTCCGAGCGATTGACTAGGCGCCGCAGGACGCGGGAGAGGCGCGGCCAGATGATCGACAGTCGCGGGCACGTTGGCGATTCACCTCTATCAGTGGTGCGGACGGCGGATAACTGATCCGGAACCATGAGCCGATTATGTGTCTCGCGTGTCTCTGACGCGGATGAGCGATTTCGTACCTTGCACGCACCGCAAGGCTTTCACGCTATTCACCGACGTAGTACTTCAGTGCTGCCCGTTTCGGCAGAACCGACAACACGCGACTCCCCAGTGCCGCGGTCAGCGGATGGGCGACCGGAAGGCCAGTGCCGCGCGCTTGTTCAAGTGCGCGCGCCAGCGCGCGATCGACTCTCGGTCGCAATCCACGCCGGAGTGCCGACGCGAACGCCGCGCGGAACGGATTCTCACGATTGCCTCCGCGCAGGAACCTCGCCCAGTATCGAGCCCGCTCGATGTCGAGCGGCTCCGCGTGGGCGAGCGGATAGACATCGTGTCGCAGCCCGGATACGACGAGTTCGCGTACCTCGGCGAGGTGCGCGTTCCAGCGCGGCTGACAGTGTGCCTCGACGACGCGCTGTCGCAGCGCGTCGGTGTGGGACACCTGGCTGGTGGTCGCGAGGGCTTCTGCCTCGCGGACGTACGCCGGGATATCCTCGGGAACGCTGACGGACGCCAGCGCGAAATCGTCGGACCGGTACGGCAATGGACATTGCGCGGGGGCGAGCACTGGTGGCAATCCGCCGAGCACCGCTTCGAGAAGCGCTGTGAGCGAGCCGAACGGAAAGCCTTCGAGGTAGACGGTCGCGGCCGCGACGAACGGTCGCACGTCCTGCTGCACACCGACCGTATGCACGCGTGGTGCAAACGTCGACCGTACGCCCGCCCACTCGGACGCGCCGTCGCCTGGGCCGACCGCAATGAGATGTGCGTCGGGAACGCGGGCAAGTAGCTGCTCCGCGGCATCGATGAAGCTGAAGCCCGCGAGTGGCCGGTACTTGTAGCTCGTTCCGATCGTGAGGAATACCGGCGCCTGCGGCGCGATACTGAGCGTTTCACGACACGCGACACCGAGCGCGCGGTCGATCGTCGTGAATGTCCGGGGTAGGGGCAACGGCAGCCGAACCATGCGGTCGACGCCGCGATTCTCGACGCACACCGCCTCGCCCGATGGACGGATGTTGATGACGCGATCCGCGATGCGGGCTCCGAGCCAGAAAACGTGATCCGCGTGGTTGACCAGAAAAACCGGCGGTCCCCCAGGCGTGCCGAAGCTCATCAACGGCACCGGGTCCCACATGTGGATGTGGAGGACGACCGCGTCGTACCCGGCCGCGATCTCCCGCAGCCGGTCCGCGCGCGCAGCGAGTCCTTCGACCGCGGGGCGGAGTGCCATGGTACTCCCACCCCGTGTCGCGACGGCCTCGAGAAAAGCCGGCGCGGCATCGGCGAGCGTCTGCTCGGTGAGCACGGCATCGTGCACGTCCGACGACGGATCGGCCTCGATCCAGCGTCGTCCGATTGCGGTATGGCCGCCTGTCGTATACGTGATCGAAAACACGTGGAGCCACCGCAGCACGGGGCGATCCGCTGTCGGGGCCGCGACACGGGGAACGCTGCAGGGCTCGACGAATGCACCTTCGACCGTCGCGTCGGCCACGATCCGCGATCCGAAATCGAGGCGCGTCTCCGCCGACAGGCGGCACCACTGCGCGGCGGCGTCGCGCTGCCCGCGACGGATCGCTGCGACGACGTTGCGACCACACCACGCAGCGACCGCATCGGACAGCGCGATCTGCGCGTCGACTAACGCCGCGTCGCTCACACGGGTACGCCTGCCTGCTCAGCAGTCCTGACCGCGTCCGCGACGGCGTCGATCTGCGCGTCTGTGATCTGCGGCCAGAGCGGAAGACTGATGATCGTGTCGTGGATGTGTTCGGCCACGGGGAACGCGCCACGCGGCAGTCCCAGCTCCGCGTACGCGGGCTGCAGGTGCGGCGGCACCGGGTAGTGAATCACCGTCCCGATCCCCGCGCGCGTGAGCGCCGTCTGGAGCGCGTCACGATCCTCATGCTGGACGACGAATACGTGCCACGCCGGCACGACATCCGGCAAAACGTACGGCAGCTCGATGTTCGCGTCCGCGAGCGCGAGCGCGTAGCGCTCTGCAACCACCGCACGCCGCGCGTTCCAATTGTCAAGCAACGTAAGTTTCTCGCGCAGAAACGCCGCCTGCAACTCGTCGAGCCGCGAGTTGAGACCCTTCACTTCGTTGTGATACTTCACGCGTGAGCCGTAATTGCGCAGCACGCGAATCTGATCGGCGAGCTCGTCGTCGTTGGTCGTCACCGCCCCGCCGTCGCCTAACGCCCCGAGATTCTGCCCGGTAAAAGCTGAACCCCGCCGCGTCGCCGAGCGCGCCGACGCGACGCCCGTGATAAAGCGCGCCATGTGCCTGCGCGGCATCCTCGATGACTTTGAGCCCGTGGCGGCGCGCGATCGCCATGATGGGATCCATGTCCGCCGGCTGTCCATACAGGTGCACCGGGAGAATGGCACGTGTGGCCGGCGTGATCGCCGCCTCGATTCGGGCCGGGTCGAGATTGTACTTACGAGCGTCGGGCTCGACCGGCACCGGCGTTGCGCCCGCATACGACACCGCGAGCCACGTCGCGATGTACGTATTCGAGGGGACGATGACCTCGTCGCCTGGCCCGATTCCCATCGCCTTCAGAATGATGAATAGAGCGTCGAGCCCGTTCGCGACCCCGATGCAGTGGCGCACGCCGCAGTACGCCGCAAACTCCGCCTCGAATGCCTGCACCTCCTTTCCGAGGATCAGCCAGTTCGAATCGACCACGCGGGCGAACGCACGATCCAGCTGGGGCCGGATCTCGCTATGCATCGCCTCGAAATCCAGGAACGGGATCATCGCGGCGCATCTCCCGCAGACACCGCGGCAAGAAAGTCATCGTAATCGCGGATGTAATCGGCCGCGTCGAAACGCTCAGAAGCCAGCACCATGAGGACCGCGTCAGCTGAATACTTGTATTGAATGCCCCACACCATCGGCGTGATATGGACGCCGACGGTGGGCGAGTCGAGCACGACCTCGTCCCGGTTCACCCCATCGTCAACGACAAGCGTACATGAGCCGCTGACGCAGATCAAAAACTGATGAAGCGTCTTATGCGCGTGCTCGCCCCGTACGTCGCTCGTCGGCACGTTGAAGACGAGGAAGTAGCGTTTCGGTGTGAATGGTAGATGCTGCTCGACCTCGCCAAAGGAGAGCGATCCGCGGAGGTCTTGGACGAGCGGCAGCTGATGGATCTTCGCGCCAGGAACGCGCAATGCACGAACTCGGTCGCTCGGCCTAACCGCCGGAACGAGGTCCGCCTGGCCAACGGGGGTATCGACGTAGCCAGTGATGCGTACGGGATTGCCCTTGACGATTGCATTGGGTGGCACGTCTTTCGTCACGACCGCACCCGCACCAATCATCGCGCGCTTCCCGACGACGATGCCAGGCAACAGCGTGGCATTCGCGCCGATCGAGGCGCCGGATCGTACGACCGTTTTCGGAAACTCGGCCGGATACCGGCGGCTCCGGGGAAACCGATCGTTCGTGAACGTCGCGTTCGGTCCGATGAACACGTCGTCCTCGATGCGCAGTCCGTCCCACAGTTGGACGCCGCACTTCACGGTGACGCGGTCCCCGACCACGACGTCGCCCTCGATGAAGACACCGTCGCAGATGTTGCAGTCGCGACCGATCTGCGCCCCGGGAAGGACGTGCGCGAACGCCCAGATGCGGGTACCCTCGCCGATATTCGTCGACTCGACTAACGCTTGCGAATGCGCAAAGTGAGGCATCACGCCGCCGAGCGAGCGATCGTTTCGTGCGCGTCGGACACTTCGACCCACCGCGAGTTCAACTGTGCGGCGCCGTGGAACCGCGCGCGCTCGAGAACCTCGACGTAGACCCGCGGACCGTTGACCACGTTGTCACTCCGCTCTGCATCCCATACGAAGAATTCGACGTAGTAGTTCCCCACCGGCACGTTCATCTGCAAATCGAGGCGATACGCGAACCGCCGCGCGGTCGGCATCTCGAGATCGCGGAAGCTCGCGATCACCGCGTGGACATCCGACCCATCGTGCGAGTTGATGACACGCCACGCGAACTGCCACCCGGGCGGGTACGAGTCGCGCAGACACTCTCCGCTCACGACGAGCGACACTCGTCGCCCGAATACACGCCTAATCCATTCAGCGCGCGGATGTCGTCGAAGCGAATGCCCGTGTGTGCCGCGAGTGCGACCCCGGACTGCGACTCGGGCGGATGCAGGTAGGCGTCGATGCAGTGTCCTGCACTCCCCACGGCTTTGATCGCGCCTTTTTCGAGGTAAATCGCCTTCGTCGAGAGCTCGGCGATGCGGTCGAGTTGGTGCGATACCAGCACCACCGGAATCCCGCTCGTCGCCATCGCCTTGATCTTCCCGAACGCCCGCTGCTGGAACGAGTGGTCGCCGACGGCGAGCACCTCGTCGATGATCAGCACGTCGGGCTCGAGGTGTGCCGCGATCGAGAAGCCGAGTCGCGCATTCATACCACTCGAGTAGCGCTTGACCGGCGTGTCGATGAAATCCGACGACGCCGGCAAACTCGACGATCTCGTCGAACTTACGCACCACCTCCGCCTTGCGCATTCCCATGATCGCGCCTTGCAGAAACACGTTCTGCCGCCCGGTCAGATCCTGGTGAAACCCGCCGACACCTCGATCAGCGACCCGATCTTCCCCTCGGCGACGACACGGCCCTTCGTCGGCTCCATCAACTCGTTGAGGATCTTCAGTGTCGTGCTCTTGCCCGCGCCGTTCCCGCCGATGATGCCGAGCACTTCGCCCGGCTTGACCTCGAACGATATGTCGCGAAGTGCCCAGAAGTCACGCTCCTCCAACTCGGCGCGTTCCTTCCCCGACAGCTTCCGCGTGAGGGCGGGGATCAGATCCCGCAACGAGTCGTGGACCTGACCACGGCGAAACCGCTTCCAGACGCCGTCGAAAATCAACCGCGATTCCATTACGCCATCTCCGCGAAACGCGCCGAGCCGCGACGGAAGACCCGCAGCCCGATTCCGACCGTCACCGCGGCGAGCACCACCGCGTACAGCAGCATCCACGGCGTCCACACCACGGCCGGCCCGTGCGCCGTCGGTAACACGAGCGTGCGCAACAAGTTGTGCCCATGCACGATCGACTGCGTCGATGCCCTCGATGAACGGCGTGAGCGGCAGAGCGAGCATGATCGCGCGCGCACGTCGGGGCAGGAGCTCCGGCGCGAAGAACACCGGCGTCGCGAACACGCCGAACTGCAACACGACCTGCACGATGTACTTCACGTCACGATAGAACAAATTCGCGCAGCTCAGCAACAGCGAGCATCCGATCGTGAACGCGATCAGCAGCACGAGCATCACGAGCGCCCACAGCCAGGTGAATGACCCGGACACCCCGAGAAACGGCAGCGCGATCACCACGAACGCGGCCCCGATCACGAGGTCCGCGCCCTGCGCCGCGACCGACGACACGGGCAGCGCCTCGCGCGGAAACTTGACCTTGCCGATCAGATTCGCGTACGCGAGCACGCTCTGCGTCGCCGTCGAAAGCGCGGCCGAGAAAAACGACCACGGCATCGACCGCACGAGCAGCCCGGCGACGTCCGACGTCTCGGCGCGATGTCCGCTCGCGGCCGACATCACGAGGCGGAAGATCAGCCCTGCGCCGACGATGAGCAGCGGCATGAACAGCGCCCACGCGAAGCCCATCACTGCCTGCGTGTAGCGGATCGTGATGTCGCGACGGACGAACTGCACGACCAGATCCCGGGCGTCCCACAGCTCGTGGACGATGCGCAGGACCGACGTTCGAGGCCTCGCCATCACGACGGGCGGCCCGCCCGTCGTGGGGAGGAACCCCGGAGCAGCGGTTGTAAGATTACTCATCAGCCAGAATGACGACCACAGAAGAAGGCGCGCGGCGCGCGAGGGAATGATCCCCACGAGTATACGTGGGCCGGACGAATTTCGGTCCGTTCGGAAACCCTATCGTTGCCGTAAAACGCGCGAACGGTTGTAGCACGATCGCTCGCCACACGATCCCGCGTTCAGCTCCGCGCCGGGATTTCGGCCACATCGTCGACCAACGGCTCGTCCGCACGGGCCGCGCGCTCGTGAACGGCCCGCACGACGTCGTCCACGGTGATGCTCCGCATGCAGAGGCGCTGGACGACGTTGTCGCACGCGTTCCAGCGCCAGCACGGCGCGCACGGCAACTCGGTGTACAGGTTGGTGTTGGACGAGTAGCCGGACTGCCACGGCATCTCGCGCCCGCCGTAGATGATCACCGCCGGACGATCGACGGCGCGCGTCAGGTGCATAAGAAAGCCCACCTGCCCGAGAAAGAGCACCGAGTTGGCGAGAATCGCGGCGCTCTCGCGAATCGATGTCTTCCCGCGCAGATCGACGCAGCCGTCGAGCACCGGATCATGCGGCGATCCGAGCTGGAGGAGCGTGTACTCGCCACGGAGCGCGTGGACGACGGCCTGCAGGCGCTCCGGAATCCACTCCTTGTTCTTCATCGCCGAGAACGCGCTCATCCCCGAGCTGTGCAACGCGAGCTGCCGCGGCGCGAGGCGGCCGGCGGCCCGTTCCGGTTCGGTCAGCGAGAGGTACGGCCGGAGCGTGACCGGCCCCGAAATGTTGCACGACTGACACATGAGCGCGATGATGTGCCGCGCCGGCATCGGGCTGCGGTCGGCCGTGTGGTCATGGCCGCCATAATGCACGTCCCAGTCGTGGCCGCCCGTCCAGCTCACCAGCCGCTCGTAGCGCCCGTCGTGGGGGACCACCCGCTCGACGTCGTGGTTGCCCTCGAACAGCCCCGGGAAGCGCGACATCATCCAGACGCGCCGCCGCCCGCGCTTGCGCATCTCGCGCAGCACGACCGTACACATCAGGTCGTCGCCCGGCGTTTCGCCGTAGAAGCGCACGAGGTGGCGAGGCAACCCGTGCCGAACCAACTCGCCCGCGGCCCAACCGCCGTGCTGCCAGGCGATGCGGGCCAGATGCGCCGGCGTCTTCATCCGGTCCTCATGACGCGCCCGCTTACCCGATGCGACAGTGTCGGAAGATCGTCTGCACGACCGGAGAATCGTACGGAAGCGAGCGCTGTCCCCGCCGAGCGAGGTAAAGCCTTGAGCACGAGCCTCGCCCAGAATTCGACGGCCCACGTCGTGACCCATGCGCGGGCCGCCGCCGCAGCAAGCCGCCACCGGCGCGCGCTCACGCAGTCGCCGGAACATGCTCACGAGCCGCGGAGCGTGGTACTCGCGCAGCTGACCGTATGTGAAACGCCGCAGGATCACCCGCTCGTCTCTCGGAAAGCCGTGCAGCCGGGCGCGCGCCACGCGCAAACTCGATTCGTACATGCGCGCCACGTTGCGGGACGCGTTGTTGGCATGCAGGCGGTAGGCGAGTACCGGGCGCCGTGCTGAACGGGCAGGAAATCGCTCGAGCAGCCGTAGCCAGAGATCCCAGTCATCCGTGCCCCAGATCGTTCCGTCGAAGCCGCCGATGGCATCGAATGCGCTGCGCCGAATGAGAACCTGCCCCGGGCACCCCAACTGGTTGAAGATCATGAACGGCACGCGGTCGACGTCTCGCGACTCTGACCAGTTCGTAGGCGTCTCGGGTGGCTGTTCGGAGAAAATGACCATGTCGCCAAACGCCATCGCCGCGGCAGGATGCGCGTCAAGTTCTTCGACGAGCCATGGCAGCGCGTTCGGGAACACGAGGTCGTCGTCGTCGAGAAAGTACAGATACTCGCTCGTCGCAAGCTTCGCCCCGACATTGCGCGCCGCAGCCATACCGGCATTCGGCTGGCGAACGTATCGAATTCGCCCGTCCTGCACGAAGGGCGCGAGTCGCTCCGCCGTGTCGTCCGGCGAGCTGTCATCGATCACGATGACTTCGCGCGGCGGAATCGACTGCCCGAGCACCGCCTCGATTGACGCGACGATGTAATCGGCGTGCCCGTACGCGGGGACGATCACGCTGACGGGCAACATCGCAACGGCGGTCGCGATGTCGCCCGCGCCGGTGCTCCACGGCGCGGGCGCCACGGTCCCGACAGCCGGGTTGCGTATCACGTTCACTGATTCGTGCTCCAAACGCACACCCTCCGAGGTCACCTGCGAGCGACGTATCACGCATACGTCGAAGGCAGAGTGCCCTCGAACTCAGGCGTGACTCATTCCATGGCTATGCGGCCGAGCCCCTGCACCAGGACGGCGGTGCCGGAGAACACTTTCGCAACCGTCCAGTCGAGATGGCGACCGTCCGCGAGCCGTAATCGCAGCCGGGCGCCTACGTAATCACCGAGCACACCGGCTGTCGAGGTCGTCACGACGCCGTAGATGCTCCGATCCGAGACGAGCGTCGCGGATGGGACATCGCCGACCGGCGGCGTGTACAGAACCTCCTCGACGTCCTTCAGCGCGTACTCGACGTCGCTCAGCACGCGCTCGCCGTCATAGACGACCCCGGTGCCCTGCAACCGCTCATACACGCGCATCACACCGGTCGGCTCCGACATCATGGCCAGCGCCGCCTCGGCACCCGACGCGACGAGCGGCGCCGAGGCGTCTGACAGTCGCGCCGCTGGTGTTGACGTGTCCGACTTCGACGAGGCGGCCGCGTCATCGGTCACGTGCTGTATGCGCGACGCCTCGGCTCGCGGTGACGGATATAGAACCGACCAGGCCGCGCTGTGCGCCGCGGATGCTTCGAGATACCGTGCGGTGCTTCGCGCGATGTCGGCCTCGGTAATCGTGTCCGTGTCGCACTCGAGCGGCGTTCCGTGGCGCGCGACCTGGCGCTCGACCCCGTCAACCACGTCCGCCACGCTGATCATTTGCAGACATTTTCGCTCGTAGGGGCAGCTGTTCAGGCGCCAGCACGGCGAGCAGTGGACCGGTGAATAGAGATTCTCGTTGCAGGGGTACCCCGATTGCGCCGGCGTCTCGCGCCCTCCGTAGACGATCACCGACCGGCAGTCGACCGCCCGCGCGAGGTGCATCAGAAATCCGACCTGCCCGACGAACGCCAGGGATCCGCGAAGCACCGCGGCCGTCTCGCGCAGCGACGTCTTGCCGCGAAGATCGGTGACACCCTCCAGCAGTGGGTCGTTGCGCGACCCGACCTGTACGACGTCGTACCGCCCCTGCAGCGCATCGACGACGCCCTGGTACCGCTCGAGCGACCAGTTCTTGTTGCGCATCGAGTGCTTCGCGTCGAGCCCCGAGCTCTGGATCGCGATCTGGCGCGGCGCGATCGCGCCCTTCGCCATCTCCGCCTCGGTCAGCGAGAGGTACGGCCGGAGTGCGACCGTTCCCGTGATGCCAGCCCGCTGGCACATGATCGCGATCAGGTGCTGCTCAGGGATCGGGTCGTCGCGGTCGTACGCCGGGTTGTAGCTCGTGTACCACGGATACACGACCTTCACGCCGAGCTGCTTCAGCACGATGTCGTAGCGCGGGAGCGGCGGCGCCACGACGGCGATGTCGTCGTTCTGCTCATACAGCTCCGGGTGCTTGTTGGTCACCCAGAACGCCCGCGTATTCCGCCGTTTCAGTTCGTGAAAGACCGCCGTGCACAGCAGGTCATCGCCGATTCCTGCACCGATCGCGTTGATGAGCAGGTCGGGCCGGCCGTGACGCGTGAGCAGCGACAGCGCCGATGGCGTGAGCCGCGCGTAGTCGAGCGGCGGCTGCAGCATCGGTGTCGCCTTCTGCTTGAGCACCGTCATCACGCCGGTCACGCCCTTGCGTCGGACGACCCGCGTGAAGGTACCAATCTTTTTCGTGATCACGGACACGGTGGATACTCCGCACTTCTCCGGTGTGAGCGACCCCTGACGTAGGGCCCGCGATGCCGACGACGGGTCGGGTTATCGATTGGCAGCCGCGACGAGATTGGTTGTCGAGTGGCCGGCCGCGAGGTCGACCAGCACGACGCGCCCTCCGCGCGCCTTCACCACGCCGGCACCGACGACCTGATCTTCCGTGTAGTCCGATCCCTTGACGAGCACGTCGGGCTGCAAGGCCGTGATCAACTCGAGCGGTGTGTCCTCGTCGAAGACGACGACCGCCGAAACACCCTTGATCGCACCGACGACCGCGGCGCGCGCCTCTTCGCGCTGCACGGGGCGAAGCGGACCCTTGAGCCGCCGCGTCGATGCATCCGAGTTGAGCGCCATGATGAGCCGATCGCAGCTCATCGCTGCCTGGCGGATGAGTGCGACGTGCCCCGGATGCAGCAGGTCGAAACACCCGTTCGCGATGCCGACCGTCAGCCGTTCGTTGGCCCAGGCCCACCGCAGCGCGACTGCATCGTCGAGCCCGACGTACCGGCCATCGTCGATCGACGCGGAGGTGTGTTCGGCCGCGAGCGACCCCGTGAGCTCGTCGCGCGTGACCGTCGCCGTACCCATCTTCGACACGACGATGCCGGCAGCGTGATTGGCCAGTCGCATCCCGTCCGGGAGTGGCAGCTTCGCGCCGATCGACGCGGCCATGAGCGCGACGACCGTGTCTCCCGCGCCCGACACGTCGAACACGTTCTGCGCGACCGTCGAGAGGTGCACCGGCGTTCCATCCATCGGGAAGAGCGACATGCCCTTCTCCGACCGCGTGAGCAGGATGTCGGCGCCGCACGCCTCCTGCGCCTTTGCCGCGGCCGCGGCTGCCTCGTCGTCCGTCGTGCACGGCATCCGCGTGGCGTCGGTCAGCTCCTTACGGTTAGGCGTCAGGATCGACGCGCCGCGGTAGACCGACAGGTCACGGCGCTTCGGATCGACGATGACCTTCTTTCCCGTCGCCACCGCATGCTCGATCACCGCAGCGATGAGTCGGTCGGTACAGAATCCCTTGTTGTAATCCGACAGCACCACCACATCTGAGGCGTCGATCGCCGCGAACGCGGCCGCGATGCAACGTTCCTCGACCGTGGCGTCGCATGGCACGATGTCCTCGTGGTCGATGCGCACGATCTGCTGCTGCGCGCCGATGATGCGCAGCTTCTTCGTCGTCCGCCGGTCCGGCGTCGCGACGATCCGCGAACAGTCGACGTGTCCCGTCTCTGCGAGACAGGCGATCAACTCCTTGCGCGCATCGTCCTGCCCGCAGATTCCGACCACGTGTACCTGCACGCCGAGCGCGGCGAGGTTCGCCGCCACGTTCGCCGCCCCACCCGGCACCACTTTTTCCGACATCGCGTGGATGACGGGCACGGGCGCTTCGGGCGAGATCCGGCTCACATCGCCGTATAAGTAGCTATCCAGAATCAAATCGCCGACGACAGCGACGTTGACGCTCGAAAACAGATCGAGAGACGCCTTCATCAGATGCGCTTACCTGGTGCTGGATGTTGAACGCGACGCCGCGGCCGGGGCGAACCCGCGCGCGGCCTCCGCGGCCGCGAAGAAGAGATGGTAGAGCGAACTCGCGGGCACGTAGTCGACGAGAGGTCGATGTGCCGCGTCGACGTGATCCGCCCATCCGCCAGCAAACGATCGATCGAGAAAGTGATCGAGGAGGCCGCCCGCCATCGCGTCCGCGAACGGCTGCGCGGACGGATCACCATCCGCATGCCGTACGACGGCAGCCTTGATCGCTTCAGTGTGCGGCCACACGCGGTGCGAGTGCTTGCGCACGGTTCCGTCGGTCGCCAACTCATCGTACACCAAGCCGTCAGGTGCGATACCCCGCTCGCGTGCGATGTCGTACAACTGATCGCCCCACGTTGCGAGATCGTGACCCGAGAGCTCCTGATATTCCCGCAGCAGCCACGTCCATTCGAAGTGGTGCCCCGGCTCGAACACGTCGGTCCTCGCCGCGTCCGCGTGCGGCGCCCAGTCCTCGGCGAAATATTCCAACAGCACGCCGTGCGGTGTGCTGAACAGCCGCGTCTTGAACAGCTCGATGAGCTGGCGCGCGTCGTCCAGATAACCGCGGCCGGGCGCGGCCCGCTCGAGCGCCAAATACGCTTCGAGCAGGTGCATGAGCGGGTTCTGCCGCTTCTCGCGCGACACAATCGGCGAGACGTCGAACATCCCACCGTGGCGGGCGTCGACGAGCTCTGCCTTGATGAAGGCGTTAGTCCGCGCCGCCAGCTGTAGCAGCGACGCGTCACCAGTGACGCGATACAGCCACGCGATCGCGAACAGCACGAACGCATGCGTGTACGCGTCGCGGGCCTCGGACACGGCCCGCCCCGTGCGGTCCACCGAGAACGCAAAGCTCGCCTGATCGTCCGAGAGTCGCCCGAAATCGCGGACGAGCGATGCCATCGCCATCTCTGCCAACCGCCCGCCGGGCGCGTACCAGCCGAGGTGGGAGGCGTGCGCGTAGACGTAGATCTGCCGCGCCTGCACCATCGCGCGGTGCGGAACGTCGAGCGGGCCGCCGTTCCAGTCGAGGCGCTCTCGGAACCGTTCTGCCTGGGCGTCGAAGCCGATCGTCGCCCAGGCGGGGAGCGCGGTGCTGGTCATCCACTCGCCGTACGTCGTCAATCGCTGCATTCGCCCTTCACCAATCCTGTCGCATGTGCGCTACCAACCTGCTGTCGCACGAACGCCGAGCGCTGGCACCTGATGCGCTCGGCGTTTCTCTTAAAAGTTCTGCCCGCAACGAATATACATGCGCCCGGGCGCGGATGCAGATGACGTAAAGCAAATTTGCGTCCGCACGCGCGTAGCCCTCACGCTGTTAGGCGCGCTTGCAGGACGCCTCCGACGGACGCCTCAGCCGGCCACCGTTGCGAGCGCGCCGGCAGCCTGGTGAGTTGGTAGCGGATTTGCGACACGAGCCGACCCGTCGAGCACGACGCCGAGCACCTCGAGCGCCAGCTCGGCGCGGCCAAACGGCGCGCTGACCTGCACACCCTGCACGGCCGGACGCGCATGTTCGAGCATCTCGCGCGCGATCGCGATGCCTTCGGCCACCGCGTGCTCCTTGCTGCGCGCGTTCGCGCGGCGCATCCGGTCCAACACCGCGTCGGGCACGGTCACGCCCGGCACCTCGTTGGCGAGAAACTCCGCGTTGCGCGCCGACACGAGCGGCCAGATTCCGGCGATCACCGGCGGACGCGCGGCGCCGAGGTCGCGGTCGACGTCGGCGAGGAATCGTTCGAGCTGCGCCACGTCGAAGACGGGCTGCGTGATCGCGTACTCCGCGCCCGCGGCCACCTTGTAGCGAAATCGCTCGCGCTCGTGCGCCGGGTCGACGGCGGCCGGGTTGACCCCCACGCCGACGACGAACCGTGTCGGCGCACCGATCGTGTTGCCGCCCGGGTCCAGCCCCCGATTGAGATTCGCGACGAGGTTCGTTAGGCCGATCGCGTCCACGTCGAACACCGCCGTCGCATCGGGATACGGTCCCATCTTCGGCGGGTCGCCCGTGATGACGAGCAGGTTGCGCAACCCGAGGGCGGCCGCGCCTAACAAGTCGCTCAGCATCCCGAGCAGATTCCGGTCGCGGCAGGCGTAGTGCGTCACGGCCTCGATCCCGACGCGCTGCTCCACGAGGAGCGCGGTCGCGACCGCGCCCATCCGGCTCTGCGCGCGCGGCCCGTCGGGCACGTTGATCGCGTCGACGCCCGCGCGGTGCAGCGTGGCTGCGTCGGTCAGCAGCTTGGCCGTGTCGATCCCGCGCGGCGGGACGATCTCGACCGTCGTGACGAAGCGGCCCGCGGCGAGCGCGGCGCCAAATCGTGACCGATCGCCGAGCGGCGCTGGCGTAACCCCGGTAGTCGGCGCGGCCGCTGCGCCGGCGCTCGCGGACCCGGCGTTGACCGCGGTCGCGCTCTCGGCCGTGGCACGCGGGCCCCGCTCCGACCGACCCATCGCGCGCTCGACGCGAAGCGCCTGCCGCATCGCGCGCACGTGGGCGGGCGTCGTGCCGCAACAGCCGCCGACCACCTTCGCGCCACCCTGCACCAGATGCCGCGCATACGTCGCGAAGTACTCGGCGCTCGCCATGTACATGCGACGCCCTCCGACCTCGCGCGGCATGCCCGCGTTCGGCATCGCGACGAGCTTCCGCGTCGTCGTCGCCGCCATCTGCTCGATCGCTTCGAGGATCGCCTGCGGTCCGACCGAACAGTTGAGCCCGATCACGTCGGCGCCCCACCCATCGAGCGCGCGGGCGACGTCGGCAGGCGTCGCGCCGTATGGCGTGCGAAGATCGACCCCGACCGTCATCAGCGCGATCACCGGCATCGACGGATCGACGTCGCGCGCCGCGCGAATTGCCTGCTCGATCTCGATCAGGTCGCCGAACGTTTCGAGGATGACGCAGTCCGCGCCGCCGTCCCGTAGCGCCTGGATCTGCTCGCGAAAGAGCGCTCGCGCCTCATCGCGTCCGGTCGGCCCATATGGCTCGATGCGCACCCCGAGCGGCCCGACCGCGCCGGCCACTAGCACGGGAACGGCAGCCGACGAGGCCGCGTCTGCGGCTTCACGCGCAACCTCGGCCCCGCGCCGGTTGATCGCGACGACCTGCTCGTCCAGTCCGTAGTGCGCCAGCTTGAGCCGGTTCGCCCCGAAGGTGTTGGTTTCGAGGACCTCGGCTCCGGCCGCTACATACTGAGCGTGCACCTCGCGGACGAGCTCCGGCGCGCGCAGGCACAGCTCGTCGTAGCACTGGTTGATGAAGACCCCGCGCGCGTACAGCTCGGTTCCCATCGCGCCGTCGAACAGCACGATCTGGGTCGGGTCGAGCAGGCGGGCGAGCGCTTGACGGCGAGAATCGCTGGTCACGACGACGGCGGAAGAGGCCAGCGCTCCGGCCGGTCGGCCCGGAGCACTCCTATACTATATCGCTTTATCCGGATAAGCGGATAGAGCCCGATCCCATCGGTCAGCGCGCTATGCGGCGTCCGACGACTCGGATGAGCCACGCGCTGTACGCACGGGGCCATCGCGCGGCACGCAGCCACCCATATGCAGCGGCCGGACGCGCGAGAAGCTCGTCGTACAACGATTCAAAGCCGCCGATGTACTGGCGCATGGTGAACCGCTCCGCGACGAGCGCGTGCCCGGCCGCGCCCATCGTGTGGCGCCGCGCCGGATCGGCCGCGAGTGCCAGCACGGCGTCGGCCATCGCGGTCGCGTCCTCGGCGGGAACGATCACGCCGGTCACGCCCGCCTCTAACGCCTCGTGATGCGCTGGGATGTCCGAGCAGACGACGGGAAGCGCGGTCCACTGGGCTTCGAGGACGTTGAGGGGAAGCGCCTCGTCGCGCGCCGCACTCACGTACACGTCGACCGCGTCGCGCAGCACCGCCCCAACGTCGGTGCGCAGTCCGAGCAGGTGCACGACGTCGGCGATGCCGAGCTCCGCCGCAAGCGCGGCGAGCGCACCGGCCTCCTCGCCGTCGCCGCAGACGAGCAGCCGCACGTCGGCACCGCCGGCACGCGCGGCCGCGACCGCGCGGATCGAGAGATCATGTCCCTTGCGATGAATCAGTGAGCCGATGGACGCGATCACGCACGCCTCCTGTCGGTATTCCGAGAGATGCGCGCAGCCCGGTCGCGTCGCCTTCGGCCAGTCGCCTCTCGTCGACCGCGTTGGGAATGACCCGCACGCGGGCAGGCGCCATCCCCTCACCCGGCAGCGCGGCGACCACGTGCTCCGCAACGCCCACCGCGGTGTCGACCTGATGAAGCAGGGAGTGCAGACGGTCGGCCGCCGTCATCGCGAGGTGAAGATGCGCGACCACGGGCAGCCGCAGCGCGCGCGCGGCCGGAACGACGGCCGGCAACACCATCGTCATGTTGGCGTGGACGAGCGACGCGCCGTGCTCGCGCAGGAGTGCCGTGGTCCGCTCCCGAATCGGCGCCGCGCAGATCGGCCCCGAGCCCCACCCGTCCACGAGCACCGCGGTGGCGCCCCGCCGTTCGGCCTCGCGGGCCAGGGTCGGCGCGTCGCAGAGGACGACGGACCGGAACCGCTCGGGGTCGAGCCCGGCCACGAGGTCGAGCAGGCACTGCTCGCTTCCGCGGATCCAGTCGCGCCCCTGATGCGCGAAGGCAATCACCGCCGGCCTGCTGCGTTCGCGCCCGCCGCTGACGGCAGCTGCATGTTCGGCGGTCGCGATCTTCGAGGCGGGCACCCGGACAGTGTGCAAGATGAGGCGGAGAGTGACGGCCGGATTCCCCCGTGGAGAAACGGAGAACCGTGCCGAGAGCTTATCGAAATTCGCCGACGCGTGGTATGCCGGTTCCCGAGGACGCGTCGCACCGGGCGGCCGTTTCCGCCAGACCCGGTTCAGTCCAGCTGGCCCGCTATATCTTATTATCCGGATTAACGGATGGATGCCGCCCGCGGCCGACCGCGGGCGATCACCGTCCGACTCGTTCCTGTCTCAGCCCGTGTCCCACCTGTGAGCGCCACCCTCGCCCGATCCGATATCGCGTCTGCGACGCGCGACCGTGCTGCACGCCTCGCCCGGCTCGACGCCGAGCTTGCGCGCCGCATCCTCGTCCTCGACGGCGCGATGGGCACGATGATCCAGCGCCACCGGCTCGGCGAGGACGATTACCGCGGAATCGGTGGCCCGGCGGGGGACCGGTTTGCCGCGTGGCCGAGCGATCTCAAGGGGAACAATGACCTCCTGTCGCTCACGCGCCCCGACGTCATTGCCGGCATCCACCGCGCCTACCTCGATGCCGGTGCCGACCTCCTCGAGACGAACACGTTCAACTCGACCTCGATCTCGATGGCCGACTACGGCATGTCGGATCTTGCCTATGAGATGAACGTCGCCGGCGCGCGTCTCGCGCGCGAGGTCGCCGACGCCGCCGAGGCACAGGACGCCGAACGCCCGCGCTGGGTCGCCGGCGTGCTCGGCCCGACGAGCCGCACTGCGAGCATCTCGCCCGACGTCAACGACCCGGGTTACCGGAACGTGACGTTCGAGGAACTCGCCGAGGCGTACACCGAGGCTGCGCACGGCTTGCTCGACGGTGGCGCGGACCTACTCCTCGTCGAGACGATCTTCGACACGCTCAACGCCAAGGCTGCGCTGTTCGCCATCGAGGGCGTCTTCGCCGAGCGCGGCGAGCGCGTCCCGGTGATGATCTCGGGCACGATCACCGACCAGAGCGGGCGTACGCTGAGCGGGCAGACGGCCGAAGCGTTCTGGTACTCGCTCATGCACGCGCGCCCGCTCACCATCGGGCTCAACTGCGCGTTGGGCGCGAAGGATCTGCGCCGTCACGTGCAGGAGCTGTCACGCGTGGCCGACTGCTTCGTGACGGCGCATCCCAACGCCGGACTGCCTAACGAGATGGGCGGGTATGACGAGAGCCCGGAGGCGATGGCGAGTATCCTCCGCGAGTTCGCGGAGGCCGGAATCGTCAATATCGTGGGCGGCTGCTGCGGCACGACGCCCGATCACATTCGCGCCATCGCGGAGGCGG
The DNA here is from genome assembly GCA_963702945.1 of uncultured Gemmatimonadales bacterium. Lineage (GTDB taxonomy): Bacteria > Gemmatimonadota > Gemmatimonadetes > Gemmatimonadales > Gemmatimonadaceae > BPUI01. The sequence goes on along the minus strand of OY969773.1, from coordinate 1,295,300 downwards.
TGTGTGACGTCGCGCCACGCGAGCGTCCCGAGATTCCGCACCGGCTGCGGCTCTCGGGACTCGAGCCCGTCGTCATCGGTCCGGAGACCAACTTCGTCAACGTCGGCGAGCGGACCAACGTCACCGGCTCGCGCCAGTTTGCGAAATTGATTCTGGCCGGCGACTACGGCGCGGCGCTCGCCGTCGCGCGACAGCAGGTCGAGAATGGTGCGCAGATCCTCGACGTCAACATGGACGAGGGCATGCTCGACTCGCATGCGGCCATGACGACGTTCCTGCGCCTCCTCGCGTCCGAGCCCGACATCTCGCGCGTGCCGGTGATGATCGACTCGTCCAAGTTCTCGGTGATCGAGGCGGGGCTCCGCTGCATCCAGGGCAAGGGCGTCGTCAACTCGATCTCGATGAAGGAGGGCGAGGCGGAGTTCCTGCGCCAGGCGGCCCTCGTTAGGCGATATGGCGCGGCCGTCGTCGTGATGGCCTTCGACGAGGAGGGGCAGGCGGACACTATCGAGCGCAAGGTCGCGATCTGCACGCGTGCCTACCGCCTGCTCGTCGACCAGGCCGGATTCGCGCCCGAGGACGTCATCTTCGACGCGAACATCTTCGCCGTCGCGACCGGTATCGCCGAGCACGACGGCTACGGCGTTGCATTCATCGAGGCCGTTCGACGCATTCACGCCGAGCTGCCGCACGTCTCGACGAGCGGTGGCGTGAGCAACGTGTCGTTCTCGTTCCGGGGCAACGAGCACGTCCGCGGCGCGATCCACGCGGCGTTCCTCTACCACGCCGTCCGCGCGGGCCTCACGATGGGCATCGTCAACGCGGGCGCGCTTCCGGGCTACGACAGCATCGAGCCCGAGTTGCGCGAGCGGGTCGAGGACGTGCTGCTCAACCGCCGCGCCGACAGCACCGAACGCCTGCTCGAGCTCGCCGAACGCTACCGCGGCAAGAAGGGGCAGGTCGGCGCGGCCGAAGACCTCGCGTGGCGGCAGAAGCCCGTCGCCGATCGACTCTCGCACGCGCTCGTCAACGGCATCGATGCCTACGTCGTCGAGGACACCGAGGAAGCACGGCAGGCTTTCGCGCGTCCGATCGAGGTCATCGAAGGCCCCCTCATGGCGGGGATGAACGTCGTCGGCGACCTGTTCGGGGCAGGGAAGATGTTCCTGCCGCAGGTGGTCAAGAGCGCGCGCGTGATGAAGCGGGCGGTCGCGCACCTGATCCCCTACATCGAGCAGGAAAAGATCGATCGCGCCGCGGAGCCTAACGCGGAAGCGGCCAAAGGTGCGGCGAAGGTGCTGCTCGCGACCGTGAAGGGCGACGTGCACGACATCGGGAAGAACATCGTCGGCGTCGTCCTCCAGTGTAACGGCTTCGAAGTCATCGACCTCGGCGTCATGGTCTCCGCCGCGACCATTCTCGAGCGCGCGAAGCTCGAGGGCGTAGACGTGATCGGTCTTTCGGGGCTGATCACGCCCTCGCTCGAGGAGATGTCGTTCGTCGCCGGCGAGATGCAGCGCCAGGGCTTTACGGTCCCACTGCTCATCGGCGGGGCGACGACGAGCAAGGTGCACACGGCGGTCAAGATCGCGCCGAACTACGCGGGACCGGTCGTGCACGTGCTCGATGCATCGCGTGCCGTGGGCGTCGCGAGCTCGCTTAGCAGCGACACGCTGCGCGACGCGTTCGTCGCCGATGTGCACACGGAGTACGCAGCCGTGCGCGAGGCGCGCGCCGGCCGGCGTGACGCCGAACGACTCCTCCCGCTCGAGGGCGCGCGTCGTAACCCGGTCGCGATCGATTGGTCGAGCTACACCCCTCCCGCGCCGACCTTTACCGGCGTGCGCGTGATCGACGAGTGGCCGCTCGAGGATCTCGTCAGCTGCATCGACTGGACGCCGTTCTTCCAGACGTGGGAGCTGGCCGGTCACTATCCCGCGATCCTCGACGACCCGGTCGTCGGGGACGCGGCACGCGGGCTCTGGAAGGATGCACAGACGATGCTCGAGCAGATCGTGCGCGAGAAGCGTCTCACGGCGCGCGCGGTGGTTGGTTTCTGGCCCGCGAACGCCGTCGGGGATGACGTCGCACTCTACGCCCATGGCGCCGATCGCCAGGCCGAACGCACCGGCACCGTCCACTTCCTCCGTCAACAGCAGGACAAGCGGCTCCCGTCCGGCGTTCAGGACGCGCGCCCCAACTACTGCCTTGCCGATTTCGTCGCGCCAGTCGAGAGCGGTCGCCGCGACTTCCTCGGCATGTTCGCCGTCACCGCAGGCGTCGGCCTCGACGCGATCGTCGCGGAGCATGAGGCGGTGCACGACGACTACGGGTCGATTCTCGCCAAGGCGCTCGCGGACCGGCTCGCCGAAGCGCTGGCCGAACGGCTCCACGAGAAGGTGCGCCGCGAGTGGTGGGGCTACGCGCCGGACGAGGCGCTCGACACCGTTGGCCTGATTCGCGAGCAGTACCAGGGCATCCGGCCGGCGCCGGGCTATCCGGCCTGTCCGGACCATACCGAAAAGGGCCCGCTCTTCGAGCGGCTCGACGCGTCGGCCCGGATCGGCGTGCATCTCACCGAGAGCTTTGCCATGACGCCGACGGCGGCAGTGAGCGGGTATTTCCTCTCGCACCCGCAGACGCGCTACTTCGGCGTCGGTAAGGTCGGGCGGGATCAGGTCGAGGACTATGCGCGTCGAAAGGGGATCGACGTGCGCCAGGCGGAACGGTGGCTGGCGTCGAACCTGGCCTACACGCCGGAACGCTAGTCCGGACCGGCTCGACGTCTGGCCGTCGTCACCCCATCAATGCGCTACCGACCGCGCCGAGTACGAGGCGTTCGAGCAGCGACAGGGCGAAGTACGCGACGATTGGGGTGATGTCGAACATCCCGAGCGACGGAACAATTTGCCGAAGCGGCTTGATGATCCAGTCTGTCAGGGCGAACGCCCAGCGCACCCACTTGGACCAGGGTGAAAGTCCAAACCAGCTCGACATCACGCGCACGAATAGAGCAAGCTGAAGCGCCGCGAACGTCCACGAGATCAGCACGAACACGAGCGGTCCGGCCCCGAGACTCGCCGCACCGAGGAGCGCGACCATCTGGTCGTGGACGAACCCCAACATGTAGAGCAGCAGGAGCCCGCCAACCACGACTGCAGCCACCGTCCACCAGGGCGCGTGCGTCGGGAGTCCGCCCGCGCGCACGAGTCGACGCTCCATCGGATCGAAGATGGGGTCGACGCGGGCCCGGATGAAGCGTCCGACACCGCTGAACGGGCTGAGGCGCCGCGTGCGGACCGCGACGCTGAGCACGGCGAGGCCGGTGACCACGACGGCCGCGCCGAACACGACGGTGCGGAGTAGCGCGATCGCGGCGCTCAGGATGATGAGGAAGGCGGGCACGTGTGCAAGCTCGCCGTGCCCGAACCTCGCGGCAAGGTGAACGCCCTTGCGTCCGACAGGAACAATCATCACCCTCGCCGGGTCGCACATCCGACGTGCCGCGCCACGCTTTCTCGCTCGATGAAACGCCAGCATCCGGGCCGCGTGTTACGTTTGCCGTCTCGCAGGCGATACTCCGATTGAGTTCCCTTCCATGGCGCGGGGCATCGCTGCCCGCGCTCGTCTTCCTTTCGCATTCATCCCACCGTCCGTGCTCTCCGAAGAAAACCTCCTTCGGTACGTCCGCGCTCTGTATTCAGTCGGCCTGCTCCTTGTGCTTGTTCCGCTGGTCGATCTGACGCTCCGGTCGTTCCCGGTACAGTTCGGGACGTTGCAGTGGCGCTTTTCCACGGTCGGTCTGCTGCTAGGCAATTACGGCACGCTGATTTTGGGCGTGGCGCTTATCGGGTTCACGGCCGCGCTGCTCGGTGATCGCGGCGTGCTTCGGATCGTCGGGACCGGGGCGCTCATCATGGCAGTCGTTACGATCGCGCTGCTCGTGCTCTTTGCGCTCGACGCAGTGCAGTTGCGCCAACTGGTCGCGGTCGCGGTCAAGCACCAGGTTGGCGTGTCCGCGATTGGTGCGGTCGCGACTGGATTGCTGGGCGCGTCGGCCTGGTTTTTCGTTGGGCGTGGCGCCATGACGGCCAGTCGTTCGGGCCGGGTGGTCGCCAGCCGTAATTCCCGCTCGGCTGCGCCGCTCGTGATGGGCGCCAGCCCGGTTCCGTCGGGTCGCGGGGACTCGGTGTGACCACGCCCGCATTGACTGCTCCACTGGCTGGCGGCAGTAGTGCGGCCGATGAGCACCCTGAGCGCGTGCGCGAGCAACGTCGTCGCATGGGTATCGATGAACTGGCACGAGTCACGTCGAAGTTGCGCGCGGCGGCGACGCCAACTGGTCTGCTGACCGCGGCGCTCTTCGCGTTTCTGTATGCTCGGCCGGCGTATCTGCTCGTGCGCGACTGGTGGAACAACCCCGAGGCAGGACACGGGCTCCTGCTCGCGCCTGTCGCGCTCTGGTTTGCCTACAGCAGTGGAATCCGCCCGGAGGCGCGTCCGAACCATGCGGCAGGCGCGGCCCTGATCGTCGCGGGCGTGAGTTTCCGATGGCTCGCTGATCTCGCGGCTGAGCTGTTCGTGATGCGCGGTTCGATGCTGATCGCGCTCGCTGGGATCGTCGTGTGGCACTACGGAGTGCGCCAGCTCGTCCGCTGGTGGTTGCCGTTCGTGCTCCTCTGCCTGTCGATCCCGATTCCGGAGATCGTGCTCAACAAGATCGCGCTCCCGCTGCAGTTCATCGCATCCCGGATCGGCGCGTCACTCCTTGCGTGGCGGCAAATCCCCGTCTTGCTCACCGGGAACGTCATTCGGATTCCGCAGCACACGCTTTTCGTCGCGGAAGCGTGCAGCGGACTTCGCTCGCTCACGGCGCTCATCAGTCTCGGTGTGCTGCTCGGCGCGATCGTACTGCGCCATCCGCTCAGCCGTCTTTTCCTGATCGCGGTCGTGATCCCGATCGCGATCGTGCTGAACGGCGTGCGCGTCTTCCTGACCGGCTTTCTCGTCTACTTCGTCGACCCCGCGCTCGGCGAAGGCTTCATGCACGTGACCGAGGGCATGTTGGTGTTCATCGTCGCCTTCGCGATCCTGGGCGCGCTGGCGTACGGCGTCGGTGCGCTTGAACAGCGCGTGCTGCCGCCCGTCAAACGTTCGGGGTCAGCCGGGGTTCTACCATTGACGGACGGCACCCCTGACCCTGCACCTGGCCATGCCTGATCTCGCTCGTTTCGCTCCGGCGGCGCTCCTCGGCGTCGGCTGCCTGTTGATCTCGGGCGCGCGCACGCAACAGCAGGTCGCGCCGCGGCTGCCGCTCAGCACGATTCGGGTCGACGTGCCCGGTTACGTCGCGCGCGATACGACGGTGGACGAAGCGGAGCGCAAGGTCGCGGGGATGAGTCACTATCTCTCGCGGCTGTACCAGCGCGGGCCCGATGACGCCGGCTTCGGCGTATACGTCGGGTACTACGACATGCAGGTGCAGGGCAAGAGCATTCACTCGCCCAAGAACTGTCTGCCGGGTGCTGGGTGGGAGCCGCTGTCCGCGGGCGTCCGGTCGATCGCGATTCCGGGCCATGATTCGGCGCACGTGAACCGCTTTCTCCTCGACAACAAGGGCTCGCAGGCACTCGTGTACTACTGGTACGAGGGCCGCGGTCGTATCGAGCCGAGCGAGTACCGCGTGAAGTGGAACCTGATTCGTGATGCGGCGCAGTACGGCCGTACGGAAGAGGCGCTCGTCCGCATCGTTGTTCCGATCGACACGCGCAAGCTGGTTGCCGGGGCGCGCCCGGATTACACGGCCGCCGATCGACTCGCGGCAACGATCGCCGCGCAGCTCGTCCCCGGCGTACAGGAACGTGTTGCCGACGCCGCCGAACGCCTGAACGGCGGCGCGGCCGGCTGACGATTACCTGCCCGTCGCTCGGTTCACGATACGAGCGACGGGTCGGGCGGCGGTTGGTTCCGCAGCCGGCGCCAGAGCCGCCGCGGCAACTTGCCGAGGCCGCCAGAGTGCGTGCCGCGCCGCCGTTCCCATCCAGTACGGAAGCGCGGGTAAGCCAAACTCTGCGCGCATCGCGAGCGCGGCGTCGAGCCCGGCAGGGAACTCCGACCAGCCAGCCGTTGCGCAACTCATAGCGCCATGCGGCGATCACGGCACGCTTGGCGCGCTGCGAGCGCGCCGTATCGCCCGTCCGCTGCGACCGCTTCGAGCGCCCGGCGACGAGCCATCCACGCGCCACGCGAGCATTGCAAGTGCGCTTCGTGATGCCTGCGCCGCATGCAGCTCACGCCAGCACGTGATCTGGTGCGTGCAGATGAATGGTCCGACGCAGCGCGAGCCGCAGCCAGAGATCGTAGTCTTCGGAGTGGCGCATCGACGTGTCGTAGCCGCCAGCGTGCGAGGCGCCGCGTCGCGCCGAACGATCACGCAGGATTGCATGACCGGATTGATGCCGGAGCACCGTCTCGAGCGCGTCAATCGGGCGTTCCTCCGGGAGTGCGTCTGACGAGACGAGCTTCGGAAACTGGACGAACCTGACCGTCCGAACGCCAGCACCGCGGTCGGAGTGCGCGTCAGCAGGCCTCCGACGAGTGCGCAGTGGTCGGGCGTCCAGTAATCGTCGGCATCGAGGAAGGCCACGAAGTCGCCACGTGCCTGCGCGAGCCCAACGTTGCGCGCGTTCGACGGCCCCGCATTCTCCGCAAGTGCGATCACGGTTGCCCCGCACGCACGGGCCACAGCCACCGAATCGTCAGTCGAGCAGTCGTCGACGACGAGCACCTCGTCCACCGGTCGGGTTTGCGCCGCGCACCGAAGCGATAGCACGCGCGAGATACGCCGCGCCGTTGTAGCAGGGAATCAGGGCCGTGATGCGCGTGGACGTCATGTGCCAGGGAGTAGTAACGGGTCGTGCAAGGACGCAGAGCCCCTGCCAAACGTGACGGTGTAGGGATCTTCCGCGCCTAACGCGATCCGCGTCCGCGCGTTACGGTCTCTGCCATTGTGCGTCCCACCCGTGCACGCCGCGCGTGACCCAGCTCACGATCAGCAGATCGAGCGACCTGGCGCGGCGTGTGTTCGACAGATACGGCGATTCCCCGCTCGGTGCAGGGATCGACTGATAACGGCAAACCCGTCGAAAGGCGGGGACGCAAAGCCACGAGGCTACCGCCGCCGGTGTGCGCACACCGGCGGCCATGCTAGTCGGGCCGCCAAACGATCACCGCAAGCCGCAATGTTGGTTTCCCCGTCGTTCCTCGCCCGGGGCGCGCGCGCGCGCGCCGGTGCGTCCCTCCTCGTGCTCGCAGCCGTCGCCTGCGACACCAATCGCCCCTCCTCTGATCCCGCGACCGCTGCCGCTAGTTTGAACGGCGTGGGCATGGTTCTCGATTTCCCGACCGTTGCGCTGACCCTCGGCATGGCGGGCAGCACGCTTCACGCGGTGCGCCCGACGACGCAGGGCATGGATACCGTCGCGGCCGCGTGGCACTCGACCGACGAGCAGATCGTCAGCGTCGACAACGCCGGACACCTGACCGCGCGCGCCGCAGGCAGCGCGCTGGTCTGGGCGCGCGCGGGACGCGACAGCGTCTCATCAGCGGTCACCGTGAGTCCCTCCGGCGCGTCGTTCACGACGACTGCGGCGACCGTCGCGGTCCGTCCTGCGGTAGCAACGCTGGCCGTTGGTACTCCGACGCAATTCGCCGCGTCGGTGCAGGCTCCCGTCGCGACAGCGCACAACGACGACGGCGAACGCTGTCGCTGCCGCGCCGATCGTGACGTGGACGTCGTCGGCGCCGAACGTCGCGGCCGTGTCCAGCAGCGGTAAGGTCGTCCCGATCGCGCCAGGCCTTGCGATGATCACAGCGACCGCGCTCGGTGTGCATGCCACGTCAGCAGTCGTCGTGACGTCGTCGCGCAGCGCCGCGAGCAAGGTCGATCTCGCCGTCATGCGCTTCGATGGGGGAAGCGGCTCGGTGATGGTCTCGAACGGCATCCCGTTCCCCCGCGGCCTGGTCACGGAATCGACGCTCAACCAGCTGCACATGTTCGTGAATGGCGTCGAGCAGCCGGTGTTCACGCGCGCGCTCGGCGGTCGCTGGCCGGACGGGTCGCTTCGCGCTGCGCTCGTTCAGTTCGACTACGTGATCCCGGACGCGCGCACGATCCCGGCCTACTTCACGATCGGCGGCGCGCGCACGATCGTGGCGCCCGCGGAGCGCGCAGCCGTGCCGACGCCGATCGCGGCGGCACTCCCCGCCTCGTCGGCCTACTTGATCAGCACGGGCCTCGCGGGCGCCGTGTACGACCCATCAACCACGCGTGCGCCGACGACGCTCGTTGCGCAGTACGAGAGCGACTTCGCCCGGATCGCCGCAATCGACTGGGCGCAATGCGGCGCCGCGTGGGGATGCGGGCGTACTGCCGGCTACGACCGCCCGTTCACTCTCTATCAAGCGTGGATTCGTACGGCCAACCCGACGTATTGGCAGCACGCGACCGCGATCGTGCCGACTACATCAATGGGTATCTCGTGCCGAGTAATGGGCAGCCGGCCCCGTGGTGGTCGAACAGCGAGAGTATCGCGCTGGACTACTGGGCGACCGGTGACGAGCGCACGCGTGGCTACGTGTTACGCGATGGCTGCGTCGCTCATCGTCCAGGCTCGCCCGGCGATGAGGTACGGCCTTGGGCTCGGATACCGAGCATCCGCAGGTCGGCGATGACCGCGATGCGCGCGAAGGTGCTGCCGGCCATGATGGATGCGCGCATGATTGACGCGGAGGCGACGCGCCAACGGAATCCGCTGGGCGGCGAGCGGGCGAGTTACACGGCCTACCTGGCGGCGCATCCGCTCTCGGAAGCCGTGTCGCTGATCCTTTCTACGCAGCAGGCTTCCGGCGCATTTGGCGGGACGGATGTACAGCGGTGGCCAGAAGAACTTATATGGTCGGCATGCTCCTGACGGCGCTCGATCCGCTACTACGAGGAAGTCACGCCAGACGCGCGCATTCAAGCCGGCAGTCAAGCGCGCGGTCGACTACATGTTCAGCCACGCAATGGCACGCCGACGCGCAAGGTTTCCAATACTGCAGCAAGGTACGTAGCCAGCGCGGCGTGGCGACGAGCCCGACCCCGAATCTTAACAACTTGGTCGCGCCGGCAGTCGCTTGGTACTATTACCGGACTGGGGACGCGCAGTACGCGACGCGCGTCGACCAGCTGCTCCAGGCGCGCGACCGTGAACCGCTCCTGGTGGGCAGTCTCTGGAAAGTCGTTCGATCAGGGCTTCTACCGCATCTTCAACACGATTCAGTGGCGTAATCGCTGACGTGGCGCGTCGGCGCGGCCGATCCGATCCGTCGCGCCTGTCGCTTCGACGCGTCAGGATTTCCGCCGCGGTGCCGCGCCGCGTGCAGTCTCTCGCCGTATCGCATTGTCGTACCGCATGTCCACTGCTCTTCTCGTGCGCTCGTTGTTGGCCGCTCTTACGCTCGCGCTTTCACCGTCGCTGGCTATCCGGCGCTCCTCCGCCTTCGCGCGGGGGCGCGGCGATCGCCGATCGAGACGCGCTCGCGCGCGGACGCCGGCCGCGTCGCGGGCGCGCCGTCCACGCCGCCCAGGGTCACCGCAATCGTCGCGACGCGTGACGCGCCGGCGCGATCGTCGCCCGCGTGCAAGACCTTCGGCGCGGCGACTTCCCGCAGGACCGTCTTGACATCGTCATCGCCATCGACGTGAGCAGCCCGTATCCGCTGGCGGCGTACCGCGCGCTGCTCGGAACACGGGCGCCACGGTCATCGCTGGCGATGCGCCCGGGGGCAAGGCCGCAGCGCTGAACGCGGGCGTTCGCGCGGCAACCGGAGACGTGCTCCTCTTCGCCGATTCGGCCCAGCGGTTCGCGCCTACCGTCATCCGCGATCTCGTCACGCGGTTCAGGCCGACGGCGTCGGCGCCGTGTCGGGTGTGATCGCACCGGCGGCGGATGACCCGCTCCTCGACCGCTACTGGCAGTACGAACTCGGCCTACGTCGGCGGCAGTCCATCGTCCACAGCATCATCTGCGTGTCGGGCGCGGTCTACGCGATGCGGCGCGAACTCTGGCGACCGATGCCAGCCGCACTGATCTGCGACGACCTGTTCGCGACCATGCAGATCATCCTGCAGGGCTGGCGCGTGGCCATCTGCGAACGAGCGATCGCGACCGACCCGCGTGAATTCACGCGCGAGCAGCACTTCGGCCGAAAGGTCCGTACGCTCACTGGCCTGGTGCAACTCTGCGCGTGGACGCCGAGATCCTCCTTCCGTGGCGGAACGCGATCTGGGTCGACTTCGTCATTCACAAGCTCATGCGCGTGCTGTTGCCCTACCTCGGGCTCGTCGCCGGACTCGGGGCGTGGTCCTGGCGTCGCGCATCGCGGGCTCCACTGTTTGGGCGGGTGCCGGGCTCGGTTGCGCGCTGGCCGTGCTCGCGCTGATCGCGAGGCCTGCGATCGCGCGCCAGATCGGGTGGGCGCCCAAGCTCTCGAGCGCGCCCGTCATTGCGCTGAGCAACGCCCTCCGCGGACGCTGGGGCGTGTGGCACCAGACTGCTGCGATCGGCCCCACCCGCGCCGAATGACGGCCGTCATCACGGCCGTCGTCCCGGTCTTCAACCGCGTGACCTTGTGCGGCCGGCACTCGCGTCCGTCGTTCGCGCGGCGGAACGCCACGGTGGGATCGAGATCGTCATTGTCGACAATGGATCGTCCGGATGGTGCTCAGGATCGTCGTGCGATCGTACGCCGACCGCGCGACGGTCGTGCACGCGACCGGGTCGATCGCCGCGCTCCGCAATCGTGGCGCGCGCGAGGGCGTCGGCCGGTATCTCTGCTTCCTCGACTCCGACGTCGTGGTGCGGGACGACTACTTCATGCAGGCTCGAGTCCTCATTCGCGAGCGGGATCGCGGAGGCCATCGGGTGCGAGTATCACCTCCCGACGAATCCGTGTTGGAGCGAACGCGTGTGGCACGAACTCACCGTGCGTGAGACGGACGGGTTCTGTCGCTATCTGAACTCCGGCGATTTCGCGATCACACGCGAGTTGTTCGATCGAAGTGGCGGGTTTCCCGAAGACTTCGAAACGGGAGAGGACTCCGAACTCTGTCGCCGACTCACGCTCGGTGGGGCGCGCATTTATCAGAGTCAGACGCTCGCCGTTGCGCATCTCGGGAATCCGAAGACGGTCCGTGGATTTTACCGGCGTTTACGCTGGCATGCGCTCCAGACGCGAGATGGCGACGGTGCGGTCCATCTGACAACGCGCGTCGCGCTGTTGGACATCGGATTGATCGCGACGGCCGCGCTCGTCGCCATCGTGGCGACCGGCGTGCCCGGGCTTCCACGCGTACTGCTCCTGGTCGCGGCCGTCCTGGCGCTACCCGTCGCCGTCTACGCCTACCGAGTTCGGCAAGTACGCCGCTTGGTGAATCCGATCGCGGCGCTGTTTCTGATTCAGGTCATGTTCGCGGCACGCGCAGCAGCGTTTGCGACCACCTTCCGCGCCGAGCGTCGTGGCATTACACGCGCGTCGGAACACCGACGCGCTCCGCCTGACCGACCCGGCCTGCATACGCCGATAACGCCACGGAAAAGAACAGCAGTGGGTTGTATCCGTGCGAGAGGAATAACGCCGAGCTGAGGAATGCCATCGAGCGCCGCGAAGATCTCCGGCCGGTAGCAGGCGCTCGGGTACGCCGGCACGAGACCGGCGCCACTGCGGGTAAGCACGCCCGGACGGCCGCGACCATCATACCGCCGAGCGCGATGGCGCCGAAGATGCCGATCTCGACGAGCACCTGCAAATAAGTGTTGTGAGCTGTCAGCCAGCGCCCGCTCGGCCGGCGCTGGCGAAGAACTGACCTTCTCAGCTCGCCGTAGTTGTTGGCACCAACGCCGATGATCGGTCGATGCGCGAAGTACCCGAGCCCACGCTGCCAGATCATCCAGCGTCCGGCGTCGCTGTTGAACGTGTAGTCATTCTGGATGTCGAGCAGCGACGCTGTTCGCACGCGGAACGACTCGGGCCCGAACGCCACATGCGAGCTGGGATGGCGACCGCGACCATTGCGGCGAGCAGGAAGAAGCGCTCGGCTTGCGCTACCACGAAGACGACAATGCCAACCGCGAGCGCGACCGTTCCGCCGCGGGATCCGGTTTTGAGCGCGATAACCAGTGCGCCGACTGCCGACGACTGCCCCGACCAACTTCCAGAGCGGGCGCTCACGAAGCGTCATGCCGATCCCGAGCAGCATGACCATCACCATCAGTACCGCAAGGTCGTTCGGATCGTACATGCCAGCGCCGCCGAGGCGGTCACCGCCGAGTACGTCGCGTAGATCTGGCCGAACGACGTTGAGGTACGCCGCGTAAACCGCCTCCCATCACCACAGTCCAGCGCACTACGGCGTCGAGCGTCTCGCGCGTCGGCTCAATCATCATGATCGCCACAATCATCAGCAGCATGAACGGCAGCGAGTACACGACTGCAATGCGCCGCCGACCAGAGTGCGAACGGGATCGTGACGAAGATCGCCGCCATGTAGAGCAGCGCTCCACCGCACGACCGGCTCGCGCATGGTCCGCCTGCCATGCGCTGGAAGACACGTGCTGCGCGAACAAGGCGGCGATGACGAGCCCGGCGCATAATCGACGGGCGAATCAGCGCAAGACGGCGGATACATCTCGGGCAGTCGGACGACCAGCAATCCGATCAGCACCAGGGCCGCCTTCCACGTTCCCGGCCAGTACCGGCGTGCCGACGACGAGCCCGCGGGCGATTGACCGGCGGGCGCCATCCGGCCAATGGCGCGTTGCGGGACCGCGCTCGGAGTTCGGCGAGAGTGTAGCAGCCACAGATTAGATCAGGCAAGAGAGAGCGCAGGTCGCTACGCGGCGACTCGCGACATCGTAATACAGGCGTTCGTGTGCTTCGGCCATGCGCGCGAGGCTGTACTCTGCGCGTGCGCGCACCCGTGCGCACGCGCCGAGCAACTCGCGTAACGCAACATCGCGCAGCAGCCGCTCCAGCGCGACTGCGAGCGCCGCCGCATCTCCTGGCGGGACGATCAGGCCCTCCCGCTCGTCGCGCACCGCTTCGGGGATGCCCCCAACCGCGGATGCTACGATTGCCCTGCCGGCGAACATCGCTTCGAGCAGCGCCATCGGCAGCGCCTCGTTCAGCGACGGCATCGCGATATACGTCCGCCGCGGCGAGGAGGTCCGAAACGTCGTCACGTGGGCCGAGTAGCTCGACCCGTCGCTCCCACCCGCGTTCGGCGATACGGGCTTCGAGCGCGGCCGTTGCCTCCTCACGCCGGCCAGCAATCACCAGGCGCCATGGCAACTCCGTCGAAACGCGCGCGAGCGCGTCGAGCAAGACCGCGTGTGCCTTGTTGTGAAACAGGTTGCCAACCGCAACGACGAGTATTTCGCTCGTTGACGACGCCAAGCGCGGCGCGTGTCCGATCGCGCGCGCCCTCGCGCTCGGGAACGCCGTTGGGCAGGATCAGCATGCGATCCGCAACGGAGCCAATCAGCCCGTGCAACTCACGCTTCAGCCCTTCGGACACCGACACCGAGGCCGCGCTCGCGCGCATGGCGCCGCGCAGCATCCAGCGACGCCGGGCGGCACTCGTCTCGTGTCCGGTCCCGTGCATCGTGATCACGTGCGGCACGGCGCTGCCCATCGTCGCGGCGGCGCCGAACATCGCGAGCGCCATCATGTGGCTGTGCAGCACGTCGGCCTGCATCGTCGGCGAGCGCCTGCCGCAACTCGCGCACGGGCGTCCATCGTACCCGCCCGAGCGTCAGGCCGTGCGTCGCGATCCCACGCGCCTGGAGTTGTGTCCCCAGCCACCCCGAGCCGCTCGCCGGGCCGAAAAACTCGACGTGATGCCCCCGCGCGCGCAGCCCGTCGGCGAGATGCACGATCATCGTTTCCGCGCCGCCCATCACGTCCGAGCCGGAAGCGAGCGCGATGCGCAACGCTCGTCGCGCGTCGACCGTCACGCGACGAGCGACTCGACTTCCGATCCGCGGCCGATTCGCGCGACCACGGTCAGCGCGCCCGCCGCGTCGCGTCGGAAGATCGTCGCATGGTTCGTCCGCGTATCGTCGTGCGTGCGACACAGCACGAGGACGCCGCCAACCCGCAGGTAGGTCTTGAGGTTCGCGAGCATCCGGGTGAGCGTGGGCTCGTCGAAATAGTCGCGATTGATGACGTTCGCGCCGCGCACGACGTCGAAGCGGTCCGTCCAGGCCGACTCGGCCGGGGCGGTCAGATCGTGCTCGACCACGGTGACGCCTGGGCGTCGCAGCAGCCGGGGCGATACGAGTTGCACCGCCGTACCCCGCCTCGCACCGGCCGGTCCGCCGACCACGCGTTCGGCAAGGGCGAACGCGCCCTGCAGCGCGCGCCGCGGGAGCGCTCCCTCCGGATCGTGCGGGCGTCCCTTGACGAGCATCGGCGTCGCGATCTGGAGGACGCGACCCTCGCCGTCCATCAGCAGCTCCACCCCGGCCACTCGCCGCAGGTACGCCGTGACCGAGAGATCGACGGCGACGGCTTCGGAGGGGAACCCGCGTGCATCCAGCGCCTCGAGCAACTCGAGCGTGGTCACGCCCGACGACACGCCGACGTCGAGAACGCGGACCGGCCTGGGCGCGCCGAGCGCGGCGGCCGCAGCGGCATCGACGTCCGGCATGCGGTCGGGGTAGCTCGTCTTGTACGTGCCGTTCGGAAGCCGTAGGGCGCGGAAGAACGCGGTCTCGCGCGCCAGCTCCGCGGCAGGCGTGAGCCCCGGTTCGGGGAAGAAGAACGAGCGTGCGGTCGGGATAGCCATCGCGTCAGGCGCCCACACCGGCAACCGAGACATCGTTCACGCTCGACGTCCGCCGAGCTGCCCGCGAACGGGACCGGATCGCGCGGCGGGAGGCGTCGCACCGGCTCGGCGTGTTTCCCCTCGGCGCGATACCACGCCACCATGCGACGGATGCCCTCGTCGAGCGTGACACGCGGCCGGAATCCCGCGGCGCGGACGCGATCTGCCTCGAACTGCGTCCGCGCCTCAGCCAGCTTCCGGACCCGAGCCGACGAGATCGGAAGATTGCGCCCGGTCAGCCGGATCACCGCGTCGAACGGTGCGGCGAGCGCGAGGGCCGCACCCAGTGGGATGCGCAGGCGTGGAGCCGGCCGCCCGAGGGCAGTCGTGATGGCCGCCGCGATCTGACCGCTCGTGAGATCGGGCTTCTCGACCCAGTGATACGCCGCAAAGCCACCGTCGGCGGGGCGGTCCCAGAGGTAGAGCGTCGCGTCGACGAGGTTCTCGACGTAGGAGAGACTCTTCACGTTGTCGCCCGCCCCGACCTGGACGAATAGCCCGCTGTCGATCTGTCGGATGAGCGAGAACATGTTGGCGAAGTTGCCCGGTCCGAACGTGACCGTCGGGCGAATGACGAGCACGCGCCGCGCTGGTCGCACCCGCGGCCCATCGCTCGAATACGCGCTCGCCGGCGAGTTTCGACGCGCCGTAGTCGTGGTTCGGCGCCGTCGGCGAGTCCTCGTGATGGGGCTCTGGTGCGTCACCGAAGATCGCCACGCTCGAGTAGAAGCACACGTCGCGCACGCCCGCTGCGTCCATGGCGGCGCACAGGACCTCCGCGCCACCCTCGTTCACGCCAAAGTACGTCTCGTGGTCGATCCCGAAGTCGTGGTGCGCGGCCGCGAGGTGGAACACGGCGTCGCAGCCCCGAAGTGCCTCGCGCACGGCGACGGGGTCGCGCACGTCGCCGCGGATCACGCGGGTCGGGGTATGCTCACCCGGGCGAGGCGGCGCGGGTTCGGCGAGGTCGAGGACCGTGACGCGGTCGCCACGCGCGAGGAGCGCATTGCAGAGCAGGCGGCCGATGAACCCGGCGCCGCCGGTGACGAGGTAGTGCATCGATGCGGAAGCGGACATGTGCGATCGTGACGACGAGTGAACAGGGATGTCACCCGAGGCCCGTCGATCGACGGCGGCGAGAAGTAGCGCAGAGAACGCTAGAGTGCGAGGACGCGAGGGCTACAACGCGACGGCGCTACTGTGCCGTCACCGCGGCCAGACCCTCTGCCTTTCGCCCCGCTACGACGGCCTCGAACGCGCGCGCGGAGCGATCGACGAGCCGCTCGACCGTGAATTCGGTGGCGATCCGCGCACGAGCACGCGCGCCGAGCGCGGCGCGGGCAGTCGGGGTCCAGCGCGAGGAGACGCGTGAGCCCGGCCGCGAGCGCGTCGGGCGACCGTGGTGGCACGACCACGCCGGCATCACCGATCACGACGGCGGCGTCACCACTCGCTGCCGCGACGCACGGCGTTCCACAGGCCATCGCTTCGCCCAGAATGTTCGGAAAGCCCTCTCCGAACGCCGAGGCGCTCGCGACCACGTCGGCGCCGCTGTACAAGCCGATGACCTCGCGAACCGCGGGGGCCCAGGTCACGCGGTCGGCGACGCCCAGGCGCTCGGACAACGCGCGCATCTCAGCGCCGTACGCGTCCGGCCCGTTGCCGGCACAGACGAAGCGGATGGCACGCTCCGGGAGTGCGGCGAGCACCTGCGCCGCAGCGGCGAGGAACGTTGGGTGATCCTTCATCGGGTCGAGGCGCGCCGGCAACGCGACGACGAGTTCCTCGTGTGCCGCACCAACCGACGCGCGCCATCGCTGTCCCGCAGCGGCATCCGGCCGGAAGCGCTCGACGTCGATGCCATTCGGAATCACGATGAAGTGATCGCGCGGGTAGCCCTCGGCGACGTGTGAGCTTCGCCCGGCGAACGAGTTGGCGATCACGAGGTCGGGGAATCGTGACAGCTGCGTACCGATCGCGTGCACCGTCCGTCGAAAACGCGTGTACCGCGAGAAGTCCTGGTCCGAAATCCGGATTCCCCACGCGACGCGTGCGCCGACCGCACGTCCAACAAGGAGCGACAACTCGTTGGCCGGCAGCATGTAGCCGTGAACGAGATGCGGCCGGACCTCTCGTGCAACCGCGAGCAGGCGCTTCAGGAACCCGACCGTGTCCCACCGACCGCGCTTATCGAGCGCGACCGTGCGCACGTGTGGCATCGCGGTGAATTCGTCCCACATCGGTCCCGAGGCGCCATAGAGCGAGACGACCGTCACGTCGAAACGGGCAGGCGGAAGATTCCGGGCGAGCGCAGCGAGCTGGCGTTCCGCCCCACCGATCTCCAGCTGTCGGATCAGAAAGAGGACGCGGAGTCGCGCTTCGGGTACGGAGGGTGAGGGGAGGGCAGACATCACCATAACGAATATAGTCCTCCCGGACCGCGTTCTCCTCGCGCTTGGAGCGCCGAATTGGGCGCGGTATTCTCTCACATCGCACGACACCACCAGTCCGACCCCGTCTATGTCCGCCACAGTGCTCGTCACCGGCGCCGCCGGTTTCATCGGGATGCACGTCGCCGAACGGCTCCTCGCGCGCGGCGAGCGCGTGATCGGCCTCGACGATCTGAACGCGTATTACGATCCGTCATTGAAGGAGGCGCGGCTCGCGCGATTGCAGCAGCACGACCGCTTTCGAGTTCGTCCGCCTTACGCTCGCGGACCGCGCTGGCATGGAGGCGCTTTTCGCACGGGGCGAGATCGATCGTGTGGTGCACCTCGCGGCGCAGGCGGGCGTGCGTCATTCGATCGACCATCCGCACGACTACATCGACGCCAACCTCGTCGGCTTCCTTCACGTGCTGGAGGGAGCACGGCATCACGGCGTCCGACACCTCGTCTACGCATCGACGTCGTCGGTCTACGGCCTGAACACCGAGATGCCGTTCTCCGCGCACCACGGCGTTGGGCACCCGATGAGTCTGTATGCCGCGACCAAGCGCGCGAACGAACTCATGGCGCATACGTACAGCCACCTCTACGGCCTGCCGACGACGGGGCTGCGCTTCTTCACCGTGTACGGCCCCTGGGGTCGCCCGGACATGGCGCTGTTCAAGTTCGCGCGCGCGATCGTCGCCGGCGAAGCGATCGACGTGTACAACCATGGCGACATGCAGCGCGATTTCACGTACGTCGACGACATCGCCGAGGGCGTGGTGCGCGCGCTCGACCACCAGGCCGCGCCGAATCCCGCGTGGCGGAGCGATGCGCCCGATCCCGCGACGTCGTCGGCACCATACCGGATCTACAACATCGGCAACAGCGCGCCGGTGCCGCTGCTGCGCTTCATTGGTGCCCTGGAGCAGGCGTTAGGCCGTACGGCAAAGATGCGTATGTTGCCGATGCAGCCGGGTGATGTGCCGGCGACGTTCGCCGACGTGAGCGACCTCGAACGTGATGTCGGGTTCGCGCCCGACACGCCGGTCGAGGAGGGCGTGCGGCGATTCGCCGAGTGGTACGTCGCGTATTACGGCGTCGCACGCCCGGATGGCGGCGTGGCACGCGCGTCTGACGCGCTGACGCGGGCGTAACGAGCTTTGAACGCGCCGGTGCACACGCCCGTTCGCTCCAACCGCGCGGGGCCGGGATTTGCTGCGTCCATACATGCCCGAACTCGACGCCGTCCGCGCATGCGCTGTGTTGTTGGTCATGTTCAGTCACAGCTTCATGTGGGCGTACCCGTCCGAGGGACTCGGGCGCGTAGCGCACGTGCTGGTCACGCTCGCGCGACCGGGGTGGCTCGGCGTTCAGGCGTTTTTCGTGCTGTCTGGATTTCTAATAACTACGATTCTATTCGGGCAGCGGACCCGGCCAGACTATTACGCCCGCTTCTATGTCCGGCGCGCACTCCGCATCCTGCCGGCGTACTTCCTAACGCTCGCTATCCTGGCTGCGACGGGGCGCGCGTCGGCGGCATATCTCGCGTTGTGCACCTTATTCCTCGCGAACAGTACGCCGCTGTTCGGGGTCGCTGCGGCATACATGCCGCTCTGGTCGCTCGCAGTCGAGGAACACTTCTACCTCGTGTGGCCAGTCGTCATGCGCCGCTTCGGTGCGCGGGCGCGCACGATTGCGTTCACGGCGGTCGGCATATCCGTCACGTCGGCGCTGCTTCGCGGCCTCGCATTTCGACTGGACCTACGGTCGGGTATTCACGAGTACACGTGGTTTACGGTCGACGGACTGGCTACAGGAACGCTCCTCGCCGTATTCGTCCGTTCGCGGAACACTGACCGGACGTTTGCGACACGAATCTTCATGGCCGCGGTCGCGGTCGGGACAGTCGCGGGCGTGGTCGGCCTTCCGTACGGCATTCTGACGTCACAGACGATGACCGGCGCGCTATTCCAGTTTCCGGTCTTCAACTGCATTTTCTTCGGCCTAATCGGGCTTACCCTTGTCGTCGGCACGGGTGACCATTCGGGGCTCGTGACGCCTCGGCCGCTCCGCGTGATCGGCGAGGCGAGCTATGGCGTCTACCTCTACCACGTCCTCGTCTTTTGGGCGTGGGATGCGCTCACCAGCCGGTACTACCCGCGGCTCGGTCCGGTCGGCAGCCGAGCGCACGTGGTGTACATGCTCGCGCGGTTCGTGGGGAGCGCGAGCATCACCATCGCGCTCGCATTCATCTCGCGTCGAACGTTCGAGGAGTATTTCCTGCGCCAGAAGGAGCGATGGACACCGAGTTCGGCACCGGAACGCTCCCACGCACTCATGAGTGGACCAGGAGCCTTGCGTGACGTACGGCCGTGAGAGGCGACGCGTGGCCGGCGTCGAACATGCGACGCCGGCCATGTCGGACCGTCGCTCAGTGCGCGCCCTTCCGGAACAGCATCACCGGCAGTGTCATACACATGATGCGCACATCGAACCACACACTCTGCCGACCGATGTAGTCGAGGTCGTACCGGACCTTCTCCTTCACGTCCTCAAGACACGAGTCGTAGCTGTGATTGATCTGCGCCCACCCCGTGATCCCGGGCCGAACGCGGAGCCGCTGCGTGTACTCGGGGATGTCAGCCCGCAGCCGCACGACGATGCTGGGGCGCTCGGGGCGCGGCCCAACGATGTTCATCTCGCCGCGAAGCACGTTGATGAGCTGCGGGATCTCGTCCAGCCGCGTCTTCCGCAGAACGGCCCCGACCGGCGTGACGCGCGCGTCTTGCTTCGTAGCCCACACGGCCTGCCCGTTCGCCTCGGCGTTCACGCGCATCGAGCGAAATTTGAGGATCGTGAATGGCTGGCCACCCAGATCCTCGAGGCGGCGCTCGCCCGGCGCTTCGTTTGCGGGCCGACGCCACCGACGATCGAGTCCCACGCGTGTTTGCGTGTAAAACACCGGGCCGGGCGAGGTAACCTTGACAGCGAACGCGACCAACACGCAGATCGGCGCGAGCAGGAGCAGCGCGACGGCGGAGATCGCGACGTTCATCACGCGCGTCACCCATTCCCATCGCTCCGCCGGCGTCACGCCAAGTTCGTCCATCGGTCCGGGCGCTGGCGTCGCGATCGCACCTACGGTCGCCGACGGCCACGGCGTGACCGCCATCTCGCCACTCGACGCGAGCGCGGCACGACCGATCGCGAGCTGCGCAGTCGTCGGCGTGGTCGGAACGCCGACGTTCCCGATCGCGCCAGGCAAGCCGAGCAGGCCGGCGTCCATGCTCGACATGACGTGAGAAGCGTCGTGGCGTTGAAGCACGGCGATCAATTCGTGTTGTACGCCGAACGGATCAGCGCGAGCAGCCCTGTGAGCGCCGACAGCCCGAAGAAAATCGTCGTCGCGCTGGGGAAGTGACTCTGCTTTGGCCCCTCGATCCGGACTTCGTCGCCAGACCGAAGCCCGAGGTCATCGAGCGTCCGCCCGTCCCGGATCGCGACCTGCACGGCTTTCGTATCGTAGAGCTGCTTGGACCCGCGAAGCACGGTGATCCGGCCCTTCTTTTCGTTCGCCGCGCCCGGTCCGCCGGCGAGCGTGAGCGCATCGGTGAGCTGGCGATCCGGATCGACCGTGTAGTAGCCCGGGCGCGGAACAGCGCCCGTGATTGACACTCGGGTGAGCGGCATCACGCGAATGCGTGGATCGCGCACGTAGGTGCGCTCGTAGTTCTCGACCGTCGCGGGCAACTCGGCGCGGAGCACCCCACGGAGCGATGCATCCGCCCAAGTGTTGAGCGAGAACACAGGCCCGGCGACACCGTCGCGGACCACGACCGTGTCCCCGACCGCACCCGAGCGATCGCTCGCGCGCGACAGAAGCAAATCCTGGATCAGGAACCGATCACCCGCCCGGAAGTCGCCCGCCGTGAGACGACGCGCAATCTCCGTGACCTCGTCTCGCCGCATGCGACCTGCATCACCATTCATGTCGAGTCGCGCGAGTGAATCGCGGCGCACAACAAGTTGAGCGCGAGTGGCGTCTGGCGTATATCCGGTGTAGACCGTCGGAGCGCTACGCGCGTTGAGACTCGACGTCGCCTGCGGTAACACCTGCTGCTGCGACGACGAGGGCGTCTGCGCGACGGCCGCCTGAACAGTGGCTAACGGCGCGACGCAGACGCAGGCCCGCCACACGAGAGCGAGCGATCGACGGCAGAAGATGGCGGAAAGCATCATGGGATCGACTGGGGTGTGACTCTGCGCGACACGACGCCCGCGCACACACCTCGTTTTATCGTACTGCGGCAGGCGCCGCACGGCAATGAATGTCGGCACCACATGCAGAAAAAGAAGGTCACGAACGTGTCCGCATGCGCCGCGAAACCGACAGCTGCGGCGCTCGGAGCAAACATGCTACGACTCCGAGCGCGCCGTTATCCGAGCGTCCTCACCGAACACGACTACTCGCGCACCGCGACCGCTCGCGCGTCATCGCCCGCGACCTCGCCGGGGAGCAACGTCTGTTGCTGCCCCTCGTCCTCGTTCACCACGTAGTCCGCGTCGTACGAGTAGTACTGGTACATCGCCGAGTCCGTACCGACGGCGTTCAGGATCGCACCGGGCACCGAGATCGGAAGGTTCTCTAGGATCTTGAGCTTTGCCTTGGCGAGACGTACGTCGGTGACCCCCTTGCGCACGACGATGGCGAGTTGGCCGCACGCCGTGCCGACTGCGTAGGCGTCGGTGCCGGCGCCTAACGGTGGGGTATCGACGATGACGGCGTCGTGGTCGGCGCCGAGCGCGGCAAGCAGCTGCGGCAGCCGTGCGGTGGCGAGCAACTCCGGCGCCCGGCGATGACGGTGGCCGCCCGGAATCACCCAGAGGTTCTCATGCTGCGTCGGATGGACGACTTCGGAGAGCAGGCTCGTGCCCTCGAGATATTCGACGAGCCCCGGTGACATCGGCAGGTCGAACGTGGAGTTGAGCTGACCGCGGCGCACGTCGGCATCGACGAGCACCGTCCGCCATCCACCCTGCGCGAAGGCGAGCGCGAGATTACTCGCAATCAGCGACTTGCCATCGCCCGGGCCTGGGCTGGTGATCCCGAGCGCGACGTGCTGCTGCCCCGGCGAGGCATAGCGCACATTGAGACGAAGTGCGCGGAATGCTTCAACGATCTGCGCGGCGCGCTCCGGCGACTGGCGACCGCGTCCGTCGTCGATGCGGGGTACCACACCGAGCACCGACATCCCGAGTTCGCGAGTGACCTGCTCGGGGTAGCGGAAACGACGGTCGACGAGATCAAGCAGGATAGCGAGCGCTACGCCGAGTCCGAGACCAGCGGCAGTCGCGAGCGCGATCAGGCGTGCGCCGGTGTTGTTCGCCGGCGTGATGGGCGTCACCGCCGAGTCGAGCACCTTGACGTCCGGGATCGACGCCTGCTGCGCGAGGCTCGCGCTCGCATAATCGGAGCGCAGCCGCGAGTAGATGTCGTTGTTGACGCCGAGTTCGCGTCGAAGCGCCGCTTCGGTGGTCGTGCGCTGGGGAATGGCCTGCAGCTCACGCGTCGCGTCGCCGAGGTAGTGCTGGAAGGCCGCCTCGCGGGTCTTGAGCGCGCCGATGAAGGCTGCGTTCTGCTGCACGATGTTGCGGCGCGCGGCGGCAAGTGCCTGGCGCTGCAGCTTGACCGAGGGCTCGGAGTCGGTGTAGACGACCAGACTGTTGTCGAGCTTGGTCTGCAGGTCGTTGTAGTTGGCGATCGCCGTACGGAGCGGGGCAGCACCAGGATCGCGCCCAACGGTCGGGACCGAGTTGATCGCGTCGACCGGAAGCGAGCCGTTCGTGCGGATTACCTGTCCGATCCGCTCGAGCTCCTCGCGATCACGGCGCGTCGCGTCCAGGTCGAGCTTGCGTTGCCCGAAGTTGTTGATGACCGGGTCGCGCGTGATGGTGCCCGCATCACCCGTGGCGCCGGCGGGGATGGCGACGCCCTCTGACGGTTGGGTGATCGCGCCGACGCGGAACTGCTCGAGCGCGCGTTCCGACGCTTCGAGCTTTTGGCGCGCGGCTTCGAGCTGCGTAGCGAGGGTGGTCGACTGCTGGTTGAGTTCGCGCGTTTTCAGGTCGGTCGCGACGGTCACGAACTGATCGAGCATCGCATTGAGCGTCGCGGCGGGTCGTTGTGCCGCGTTGCCACGCAGGCGCAGGTAGATGACCGGGCTGCGTTCGTCCGTGAGGACCTGGAAGCGGTTGATGATGTCGAGCGTCGCCTCACGCGGCGTGACGACCGTGAAGTTGACCGTGCGGTTGTTGCCCGCGAGGAGACGCGACGACGGCAGCCAGGCGAAACCGAACCGACGCCCAACCGAGTCCCCAACGACGCCCGAGTCGCCCTGCGTGCCGATGGAGTTGTTGAGGCTCCACCGACCGGCGTTGATCTTCAGCGTGTAGCTGCCCGGGAAAAAGACGTGTCCCGGCGTGCGGTCGACCGAGAAGTTGGCGAACAGGAGCGAGTCGGCCGCCTTCTCCGGACGGAGATAGAGCGCCAGACGTACGACGACGGGATCGGTGATCGCCGGCGTGCGCAGGAGGTCGCGCCACCCACTGATCTGTGTCAGGCTGCCACCGCGCGCCGCACCGCCGCTGCCGCCAGTCTGCGCGGACGGGGTCGTGAAAATCGTCGCGTTGACGTCGTATTCGGGCTCGACGAAGCGTTCGGCGATCACGCCGCCGAGCACGCCGAGAATCGTGGTCGCGACGATGATCCACTTGAAGCGTTGGAGCGCGCTCGCGATGCGCCCGACCGTGATCGCACTGCCGAGTCCGGCCTCACCTTCTGCGCCGGAGCCGTAGCCGGCAGCGGGGTCGAACGGCTGAAGGGCAGCGCCTTCGGCGAGAACGGGCAGCGATGGCTCGCCGCCGATCGGGACGGGCGTCAGGTTCGCAGACATCTAAGGGAGCGCGGAGGAAGGGCCGTGCGGGCCGCAGAAAAAGCGATCGGGGCAGAGTGTCGACCCGAGGGAGCGTTCGCCGTAGCGCCGATGCAGCAGTGGCGCGACGTGTGGCGTCAATCGCTCAAGCCAACCCGGGCCGCGACCGACACCACTGCATGCACCAACGTAGCTGTCACCATCGTGACCGCCACGCGGCGCCTTCGAACACTGGCACCTGGGCTTCCGTCGGCCACGTACCCCGTACGGCGGAAAAAAGTCTCGCCGGTCCTCAATGTCGAGAGCCGACCGGACCTGCAGCAGCCGTGCTCCGCCTGCGCCTCCCTCCCGCGCTGGACCCCGCGTCCCCTCCCCATGTCCGACTCCCGCTTCGCGAATTCCTCCCCCGATTCGGCATCGGCGGCCGCGCCGGCCCTTCGTATCCTCGTCGTCGATGACGATCGCACGCTCCGCGAGGGGTGCGCCAACATCCTGCGCCTCGACGGGCACCACGTGGTCTCGTTTGGGCGGGGTGAGGAGGCGATCGATGCTGCGGAGCGCCAGCACTTCGATATCGCGCTCGTCGATCTCTACATGACGCCGATCAGCGGCATGGACGTGCTGCGCGCGATCACGGCCGCCAGCCGCGATACGCTGGTCGTCGTGATGACCGGCAATCCGACGGTTGCTTCGAGCCTCGATGCGTTGCGGGCAGGTGCGTGGGATTACCTCCCCAAGCCGTTCTCGGCGTCGCACCTTCAGGTACTGGTCGGGCGCGCCGCGCACGCGGCGCGCGGCGGACGCGTGGCGCGCGAGCTACGGACGGACGGCACGGGAGCGAGCGTCGCGAATCACGTGAGCGCGCCCACCTCGTCCGGACGAAGTGCACCGGCCACGCCGGACGCGTCCGCG
This sequence comes from uncultured Gemmatimonadales bacterium, assembly GCA_963702945.1. Taxonomy (GTDB): domain Bacteria; phylum Gemmatimonadota; class Gemmatimonadetes; order Gemmatimonadales; family Gemmatimonadaceae; genus BPUI01. Next base: position 1,270,095 of record OY969773.1, on the reverse strand, counting down.
CCTCGGTCATCGAGCGATGGCGACTCGCTCATCGGGGATTCCGCCGCGCTTCGGCAGGCGGTGGCGATGGCGCGCCGAGTCGCGCCGGCGGATGCGTCGGTGATGATCTTCGGGGAGAGCGGGACGGGGAAGGAATTGATCGCGCAGTTCATCCATCGCCACAGCCGACGCGCCGCTCGGAAGATGATCGCGATCAACTGCGCGGCGATCCCGGGTGCGCTGCTCGAAAGTGAGATGTTCGGGCACAAGAAGGGCGCGTTCACCGGGGCCGATCGCGACAAGGCGGGACTGCTCGAAGCCGCCGATGGCGGCACGCTGTTCCTCGATGAGCTTGGCGAGATGCCGATGCCGCTCCAGGCCAAGCTGCTGCGTGTGCTGCAGGACGGCGTCGTGCGGCGGGTCGGAAGCGAGCGGCAGGACGCGGTGGTCAACGTGCGCTTTGTCGCGGCGACGAACCGCGATCCACACGACGCGGTCAAGCAGGGGCTGCTCCGCGAGGATCTGTTCTACCGCCTGTGCGTGGTGCCGATCAAACTGCCGCCGCTCCGCCAGCGGCCGGAGGACGTCGCCGCGCTCGCGCAGCACTTCCTCGAACGGTTCTGGCGGCGGCATCGCGCGGCCGGTTCGGCCCGGCCGACGTTCTCGGCGGCCGCGCTCAACTTTCTGCAGTCACGCCCGTGGCGCGGGAACGTGCGCGAGCTGCAGAACGTGATCGAGCACGTCACGGTCGTTGCCGAGGCGGGGCGCGCGATCGAACCGGACGACATTCCGCTCTACGAGGAGCAGACGTCGGACGATGGCGCGTCGGCTGTGCCGGCAGGACTGTACGCCGAAGCGTTCCACGCCGCGAAGGAGCAGCTCGTCACGCACTTCGAGCGCGAGTATCTGAACCGGCTGTCGATGCGCGCGGCGGGCAACATGTCGCGCGCCGCGCGGCTGGCGGGCGTGGACCGTACGACGCTCTACCGCCTCATGGAGAAGCACGGCATGCGTCGCGAGGACGCGCCGCTCATGACGGCGATCGGGGCCTGAGCGCACCATGGTGCGACGCACAGCGCCGTCGGGCCTTCGTCTCGTGCGAGGTGGCGGGCCGGACGACCGCGACTCGGTACACGACGTCGAGCCGGCCATCCACCCACTGACCACGCGGGGCGCGCAGCTGCTCGCCCCGCGTGGTTCGGCGAGCGGCGCGCCTCATGTGTGGGAGGAACTCGACCGCGCGGCCGCGTGGGTGAGCGACCACTGGACCGGGGACGCGCGCGAGGAGGTGCGGCACGCGCTCCGCGTACTCTGCATCGCGCTCCGGAACGCGCCGCGCGACCCGGGGCCCGGAGGCGAGGACGCGCTCCGGGTGAGCGATCTGCCGTGGCGCGTTCCCGTCGCGGACCTTGCGTGCCGGCTTCGGCGCCGTCTCGTCGAGCAGCTGCGCACCGACGCGCTCCCGCTCGGCACGGATGCAGCCGAGATCGCACTCGGATTGGTGGCAGCGCTGGACCGGGTCGAGACCTCGGCGCGTGCCGACGGGGCGCGGTCCGTCATGGATCAGCTTGGCGGGACGCACGCGCTCGAACTCCTCGTCGAGGTCGCGCACGACATGCGCTCGCCGCTCGGCTCGATCCTGTTCCTGGTCGAACGATTGCGGGATGCCGGAAACCTCGAGACGCCGCAGGCTCGACAGCTTGCGCTGGTCTACGGCGCGGCGTTCGGGCTCAGCACGGTCGTGAGCGATGTGATGGAGCTCGCGCGCGGCGGCGACCGCCTCGCGCACGGGGCGAGCGCCGCGTTCGACCTCGGCGATCTGGTCGAGGAAGTCCGTGCGATCGTCGCGCCGCTCGCGGAGGAGCGCGGAGTGGGGCTCGAGGTCACGCTGGGCGCGACGGGGCTTCGGATGGGGCGCGCAACGGCGCTGCATCGCGTGTTGCTCAACCTCGTGACCAACGCACTCAAGTTCACGCCGGCGGGCACGGTCGCGGTGGATGTACAGCCGGCCGTGCCCGCGCCGAGCGGTGTGGAGCGGGTCGCGTTTACGATCGCCGACTCGGGGCGCGGGATTCCGCCGAACGTGCTGGAGCAGGTGTTCCAGACGTTTCGCAGAGGGCCAGACACGCGGAGCCACGCATTTTCGAGTGCGGGGCTCGGGCTGGCGATCTGTCAGAAGCTCGTGGCCGCGATGGGGGGCGAGCTGCTGGTGGAATCGGCGGTGGGGGCAGGGACGCGGTTTCGGTTCACGCTGGAGTTGGCGCGGGGCTGACGGTGCTGCCCGGTACGTCAGCAGCGACGCTGGGGCGCAGCTACGCTCGTGCTGTCGCGAGCATCTGGTCGTAGAACATGCGGCGGTAGGGGAAGCCGCCGCAGAAGTGCTGGCTCGTGGTGGGGCGGCCTGGCGGCAGTTCGCGCTCGCATACGCCGCGGTCGAGTCCCTCCCACGCGTGACGGAAGCAGACGTCGTACTCGGGCGCGAGCGCGGCGGCGCGCCCCGCGACCAGGTCCAACGCCCAGAGACTCTGCTCGTCGTAAAACGAGCGCTCGGGCATGTCGAGGGACGCCTCGAACACCTCCCACCGCGGCGTCGGTCGGTGCAGGACCAGAGCCCCGAGTTGACTGGGCGGGTGGGATACTGCAGGCCCAGGGTCGTCTGGACTTGGTCCGGCGTCCACGTGTAGAAGGGGCAGACATCCTCGTTGTACCGATCGACGAAGGCTGCGTCATTCTGCCGCAACGCATCGAGGATTTCGTCGGGACGGCGGAAATAGGCGACATCGGTGTCGACGTACCACACCCGGCGCCCGGCGGCATACCACTGCAAGTCGAACAGTTTGAGCGCGAACACCGTCTGCCGTCGGAGCGTCGCGCATCGGTGCAGACGCTGCGATTCGAGTTCCCCCACCACCTCACGGTTTGCGTCTGCGCGTCGGATCAGCCGGCTGCCTGGGAAGTGTTGGCGGATAAGCGCGACGTGCTCTGGACCGAAGCTGCCGTCCTCGTGGAACACGAGTGGTGGATTGTCTCGTAGAAAGCCGTAAAGGCGCTTAAGGGTAAAAAGCGAATCCGTGAGGCCACCGGCGCCTAACAGGGTGTGAATTGCGTACGGGCCGTCAGCGGCTACGGGCACTGGCGGTTGTGAGGCGCCCGCGGCCAGCATACTACGGCGTGGCCCTTAGAACGCGTTCCAATCACGGTAGCGAGTGATGGTGCGCCGCACCTGAGCAAGTGTGAAGCGCCGGACCATGTCAGGTCGCGGACGACCTTGCCAAGCTTGTCGCGAACGTGGACGTGTTGGCCATGCGTAGGTATAGAGACGTGACCACGAGCGCGCGTGCGGTGGCACATGGAGCGCGGACACGGAATCGCCGACGCGCGAACGGAATCCCGAACGCGGTAGGCACGCGGTCATATGCGAGGCGATTTGGTTCGGGCAACGCGACGATCCCCGCATTCATTCCATGCGGAACGCGGGTCGCCTTTCTTCATTCCTTGTTTGTCCGCATGTCTCCGACTCGCCGAACGTCGCGAGCGCCGCTACTGGCTCCTGAAATCCGAGCCCGAGTCTTTCAGTTTCGACGACGCTCCTCGCGTCACCCGAGCGCACGACGTCTTGGGACGGCGTGCGGAACTATCAGGCGCGCAATTCCATGCGCGACGACATGCGTTCAGGCGACGGCGTGCTGTTCTACCACTCCAACGCGGATCCGACGGGCGTGGCGGGGATCGCCGAAGTCGCGTCCGCGGTGCGCCCGGATGCGACGGCGTTCGACGAGTCGCACGCGGGCTACGACCCGAAATCCCGGCCGGACGCGCCAACGTGGATGGCCGTCGACGTGCGAGCCGTAGAGCGGTTTCCCGCCGTGGTGTCGCTCGCGGCGTTGCGGGGCGATCCCGAGTGCGCGACGCTGCAGGTGCTCCGCCGTGGGAACCGGCTCAGCGTGACGCCGGTCTCGGAGGTGGAGTGGAATGCCGTATGCCGGCTCGGGCGCGGCGGCGCGACGGATTCGGGCAGTGCGTAGCTTGTTTCTTGCCCCGTCGAGACGCCTTCGGAGGGGTTTCCGGGTGCGCACACCATACGAGAGATCGGCATGAGCCAGACGGACACGACCACGACGGCATCGACTGGGGCAGCGAACGGCGCGAACGGCGCTCCTGCAGGCCCGGGCGCACTCGACTTGCGCGACCCGCGGACGGGCAAGCAGGTGCCGCTCACCTTGCTGCCACGCGGAACCGAGGGCGATGAGGCGATCCGCGCGTCGGACCTGCGCGCGGTGAAAGTCGGAGCCGGCGATTTTGGGGTGATGAGCTACGACCCGGCGTTCATGAACACGGCGTCGTGCAAGAGCGCGATCACGTTCATCGACGGCGACCAGGGAATTCTCCGCTATCGGGGTTACCCGATCGAGCAGCTCGCCGAAAGCTCGACGTTTCTCGAAGTCGCGTATCTGCTGCGGAACGGCGAGCTGCCGTCGCAGGACGAGTATCAGCAGTGGACGCACGACATCACGTACCACACGTACGTCCACGAGAACATCAAGCGGTTCCTCGAGGGTTTCCGGCACGACGCACACCCGATGGCGATGCTCTGTAGCGCCGTCGCGGCACTGTCGTCGTTCTACCCGGAGGCGAAGGACATCTTCAATCCGGAGGAGCGCTACCGCTCGATTATCCGCCTCATGGCAAAGCTGCCGACGGTGGCGGCGATGATCTACCGGCACATGAAGGGGATGCCGGTGGTGTATCCGGACAATTCGCTCAGCTATACGGAGAATTACCTGTCGATGGTGGCGCGGATGAGCGAGCCGCGCTACGAAGCGAACCCGGTGTTCTCGCGGGCGCTGGAGGTGCTCTTCATCCTCCACGCGGACCACGAGCAGAACTGCTCGACGAGTGCGGTGCGCGCCGTGGGTTCGTCACACGTCGATCCTTTCTCGGCCGTCGCGGCCGGGATCGCGGCGCTGTACGGGCCACTGCACGGCGGCGCGAACGAAGCGGTGCTGCGGATGATCGAGGAGATCGGGCACCCGAAGAACGTGCCGGCGTTCATCGAGGATGTGAAGAGCGGGAAGGGGAGCCGGCTCATGGGCTTCGGGCACCGCGTGTACAAGAGCTACGATCCGCGCGCGCGCATCGTGAAGGGGCTCGCGGACGAAGTCTTCGCGCAGGTCGGGATGGACAAGGACCTGGAGATCGCGCTGGAGTTGGAGCGGGTCGCGCTCAGCGACGACTATTTCGTGTCGCGGAAGCTCTATCCGAACGTGGACTTCTACACGGGGCTGATCTACCGCTCGATGGCGTTCCCGACGTCGTACTTCACGGTGCTGTTTGCCGTGGCGCGCGCAGCGGGGTGGCTGGCGCAGTGGGAGGAAATGCTGCTCGACAAGGAGCAGAAGATTGCGCGGCCGCGGCAGATCTACGTGGGACCGGGGGAGCGGAAGTTCGAGTCGCGGCTGACGGAGCAATTCCCGAAGGCGCGGAAGGATTCGATTCGGAAGTAGCACGCCGTCGCGCGGGGGGACATACAAGTCCGCCCCGCGCGTGTTCTGTTTTCTCCTCACGCCTTACCTGCATGGCGAATCTTCGTCGCGCGATCGCGCTTGGCGATCACCCGACTGCGCGCATTGCACGACGTACGTACCACGGGATCCGGCAATTCCATTTGCCAGTTCCGCGCTTGATAGGACGTCCGATCCTGCTCGCTTTTAACTTGCTCCGGGCCACGTACTACGGGGTGATTCGCCTATTCGTCTGCGAACCTCTCTTCAAGGCTGCATGCGCGTCCTATGGGCGAAATGTGCGGACCGGCGTGTTCGTGCATTTCTTCATGGGAACCGGAGACCTGATCGTCGGGGATGACACTATCGTCGACGGTAAGAGCAGCTTCATGTTTGGCGCCCGGTTTGCTGAGCGACCCACGCTGACGATCGGTGCGCGGACGTACGTTGGCCACGCCTGCATCTTCACCGTCGCGAAGCGGATTACGATCGGAGACGATTGCTACATCGCGTTGGGATGCCATTTCCTCGACTCGCCCGGGCACCCGCTTGATCCGGGGCGTAGGCTCGCACACCTGCCGCCGGATCCAGATCAGGTCCGAGAGGTCGTGATTGGCAGCAACGTGTGGATTGGTTCGAACGCCATGATCATGCCCGGTGTCACAGTTGGTGAAGGCAGTGTCGTTGCTGCGCGCGCAGTCGTGACGTCTGACGTGGCCCCGTATACCCTCGTCGGTGGGATTCCAGCGCGATCCTTGCGGCAACTAGAACGTCCGAATGCATTATCAGATCGCTGACGCCGCCCGCTGGCTTGCGCGACGCGCGTCATGACGAGGACGGATGGACGGCGTCGAACGTACGACTCAGCGTCGGTTACTCGTAGGGTGAGGCGGTGCTGGACTGGGCGAGATGCAGTTGGTCTGACGCCTACGCGTCGGTCCGGACAGCCGATGGCATAGTGCGTCGCGCATTGTGGGCGGACCGGGCAGAGTTCACAGCGCCGCACACGTGCCGTACAGACTGTCGCGCCGAGCTCCATCAGCGCCTGATTGTGCGTCCAGGCCGCGCGTCCGGTGCGCGGCAGGACGGCTTCGGCGATGCGCCAGAGGCGCGCGAGATCGCGCGGGCGCTTGGGGTCGAGCATAGGCGCGAAGACACGGGCGAGAACGCGCGCCACGTTGGTATCGACGAGGGCAGCGCGGCGTTCGTAGGCAAAGCTGGCGACTGCGCCGGCCGTGTATGCGCCGATTCCGGGGAGGGTGCGGAGGGCAACGGGATCGGCGGGAATAATGCCGGGCCCGAGCGCGGTATCGGTCACACGGCGCGCGAGTGCGTGCAGGTTGCGCGCACGCGCGTAGTACCCCAGCCCGGCCCACGCCTCGGTAACATGCTCGACGGGTGCTTCCGCCACATGGCCTAACGTGGGGAAGCGGGCGAGGAAGCGCGCGTAGTAGTCGACCACGCGCGCGACCTGCGTCTGCTGGAGCATCAGCTCGGAGACGAGAACGCGGTACGGATCGCGCGTGTGGCGCCAGGGCAGATCGCGCCCCGAGCGGCGGAACCAAGCGCGGAGTCGGCGGCCGAAGGCGCGGGCGCGCGCTGGATCGATGGTGGGCTCGTCGTCGCGCGCCCGCGGGGCGTCGCGACGCGTCACGCCTCGGCGGATCCGGACGTCGCGTCCGGGCCCGCGCCGGGCACGCGCCGCACGACCCGCGCGGGATTGCCGGCGATGATCGAGTCCGCGGGGTATACGCCGGCGCACACGGCGCCGAAGCCGACCACCGAGTTGCGGCCGATGCGGGTGCCCGGCAGCACGCCCACCGAGCCGCCGAGCCACACATTCTCTTCCAGTATGACCGGACGCACACGCACGGGAGCGTCGGGGCTGTGCCGGTTGACGTGGGTGCTGTGCGCGTTCGTATCGGCGATGGATGCGTCGCTCAGAATGGCGCGCGGGCCGATGGTAATGCGCTCGCTGCAGCCGAATTTCGTGCCGTTCAGATAACTGTGGCTGCCGATCTCGATGACGGCTTCTGGCGTGTTGGTCCACGGCGTAACGACGCGCTCGATGTTCACGTCGTCGCCGAAGATCACGCGGCCCGGGCCGCGGACGACGAGTCGTCCCGCAATGCGGAAGTTGCGGCCCGCGCTGACACGCCGGCCTAACATCCGGCACCAGAGCAGCGTCCACTGCCCGCGTGCGAGGGACAGAACGAACCGGATCCCCGCGCCGGGGTTTGCGAGGCCCTTGCGAAGTCTGCTCGTCCGAACGGGTGCCGTCGTGGTGGCCATGGCTGAACGTGAGCCTAACGTGATGCCAGGACGCGGCGTCGGAACCGCAGCCAGTGTTCGCCGCCGACGGCCTTGACGACCTGCTTGGCGTTCCAGAGCGCAGCCTGCCGGGCCTGCGGCAACCAGCGGTCTTCTGCGAACGCTCGCGCGAGCGCCGCCGGATCGTCGCGCATGAGCGTGAATCGGCCGAGGATGGTCACGCCGCCGTGGCGTCGTACGTGGGCCGAGGGCGCCGAGGTGAACAGCACCTCGATTCCGGCCGTGTGCGCGGCGTCGGCGACGGCTGGTGAGTAGAACCCTGCCGGCACCGACCCGGTGCGGACTGGCGCGCCCAAGATGTCCTCGAGACGCTGAACGCTATCGCGCCACTCCGCCTCGAGTGCCGCGGTGGGAAGGTGCGAGATGCGCGGCGGGTGCGAGCAGCTGTGGCTTCCGATGATGTGTCCACGAACCGCGAGTTCGCGGACGCCCGCATCGTCGAGGAACCCTGGTCGGCCGAGCCAGTCGGTGGGGATGAAGAAGTGCCCACGCGCTCCGTTCGCCTCGAGCACGGGCGCGATGTGCGTCAGGGCGCTCACGCCGCCGTCGTCGAACGTCAGCAGCACGGCCGCGTCCGTCTCGTGTTCCAGCGCGTCGAACACCGTTGTTGGGCGCGCGACAGTGGCGAGTGCCGCGACATGCTGCTCGAAGTCGTAGCGTCGCAGCTTGTAGATGTCCGCGTCGCCGCCCGGGAACCCGCTTGCCGCGAAGCCCTCCGGTCCGACGACGTCGTGGTACATCAACGAGATCAGCTTCATCGATCCCGGCGCACGCGGGTGGACATGAGATGGCCGGCGCGTGAGCGCAGCATGGGGCGTCGCGGTACGCCGGACGTCAGGGGCGGACTAGCTTGCATACGCGCGCCGAGCGGGCGCGCCGACGTGCGGGGCGGAATGTATTGCGCCAGGTAGCACACCGCGCGGCGCATCGAGACCGTCGTATCCGTCATGACTACCAGAACCACCCGCGCGGCGTCCAAGCGATTCGAACTCGTGCCGTACGTCCCCGATCTTCGGGACGCCATTCATGCGTTCAATGCGCGGCTCGACGCTGGTGGGGCGCCCCCAGAGTATCGGCTGACGCCGAGCGCGGGGCCGATCTACATCCAGCACCAGCAGTTCGGAATTGTCGAAGAGCGGACCTTCGTCGTCGAAGGCGATGTCGTGCGCGGCGGTGTGCATCTGCAGGTGCAGCCCTTCTGGATCGACGGTCGGGTGCAGATCGTGGCAAATATCCAACTGCCGTTGTCGGAGGGGATCGTTGACCGGAAGTTCGCGTTCCTCGGGATGTGGATCCTCAAGCAGGTCGTTCAGCGCTACCCGCGCTGCTTCGCGCTCGGAATGGGCGGAGTCGACCGCCCGCTCCCGCTACTGCTGCGGGCGATGCAGTGGGCCGTCTGGCCGGTCCCCTTCTACTTCCGGCTCGCGAACCCGGGGCGGAGCGTGCGCGAACTGCGAGCGCTCGGTCCCTTATGGCGTCGCCGGCTCGCCGGGACGGCGCTGACCGCGACCGGCGCGTCTGCGCTCGGGGGGCTCGCGTGGGGTGCCGCGGCAGCGCTCCGCACGCGAGGTACTCCGCGACTGACCGCCCACCGCGTGACGGAATGGGCACCGTGGACGGACGAGGTATGGATGCGTGCCCGCGACCAATACTCGATCGCTGCCCTCCGCGATGCGACGACGCTTCGGGCGCTCTACCCAGCGGACGATGCGCACGTGCAATCATACGAGCTGCGCGACCGAGGCCGGCCGGTCGGGTGGGTGGCGCTCGCGGTCAAACAGATGGTCGCGAACAAGCACTTTGGCAATCTCAAAGTGGGCACGGTGCTCGACGCGCTCACGGAGCCTGGCTACGAACAGGCTGCGGTGCTCGCGGCGACGCGACTGCTGCTCGATCAGGACGTGGATGTGATCGTGACCAATCAATCGCACCCAACGTGGCGCTCGGCGTTCACGCGCGCGCTGTACCTCGGCGCATCGTCGAACTACGCCCTGGCGCCCTCGCCGCTGCTCGTGCCACCGACGGCGGAGATCGCCGGACTACCGCTGCAGTTCACGCGCGGGGACGGAGACGGACGGATCCACCTCTGAGAGATCTCATGCCGCGCGCCGCATGGGGCGGGGCTCAGGCGACGTTTGTCTCGGATCGTAGATATTCCCCGAGGGCTCGCGCGTCGGCGAGCGCCGGGCAGGCCGTGTCGAGCGCCGTGCGGTAGGCGCGCTCGTCGTCCGTCAGCTGCAGGTCGGTCTTCCGCAGCAGCCAAGCGACCTGCCGCGGCGAGGGAACCGGGACCACGCGACGGACCGGTGGTGCCGCGAGGTCCGTCGTCGCAGCACGGGGACGCGTTCTCAGGCGTTTTAGCGCGGACCAGGCGCGCCGCACGGTGATCGGGGTGCCGTGATACCCGAGCGCGGCAAGGCGGCGCGCCAGCTCGGCTGCGTTGTCACCGCCGCCATCGTAGTACGCGGCGATCTGTTCGGCGTACGGCGTGAGGAGCGTCGGACCGCGACGTGCGGGGGAAGCCCGCTCCGGGAAATATCCCACAGCGAGCCACGCGACTACCGTGTGTCGACTGATCCCCAACTTCCCGGGCGATGCGCTGCTTCGGCGTGCCCGCCTGCGCGCACGCGACCACCTGTGCGTAGAGGGCGAGCCGCCGCGCGCGGCGCTCGGCGCTCAAGCGCTCGGGTCTCGGTCGGTCCGGGGCCGGTTGTTGGGGAGGCCGGAGTACCGGCGGGTTCGTGCCTGCTCGCGTGCCTCCTGGTGCGAGGCGGCCGGGTGGCCCGACTGCCTCCGCAGCGGTCCGCAGCGCGGCGTGGTGGCGCGTGCACACGCGCTCGAGAGCATCGACGAGATTGTGCACGAGGTGGAAGCGGTCCGCGACCTGGATGGCGTCCGGCGCGCCCTGCCGCGCGCCGTCGCCGTACGCGCCGCCGCGATCCCGACTGATAATCTTGACGCCGGGATGCGCGGTGAGCCACGCCGCGAAGGTGGCCGCCTCGCGGTCGGGCAGCAGGTCGATGACCCGCCGGCGCTCCAAGTCGACCAGGACGGTACCGTACCGCTGCCCGCGGCGCAGGGCCCAGTCGTCCACGCCGAGCACGCGCGGCGTGTGTGCCTCGACCACGGTCGCAGCGCGCACCCGCGCCAGCACCGTCCCTGGTGCACTCGAGCAGCAATTCGAACGAGTTCAGATCAGCGAGATCTTCGAGTGGAAGCTCGACATCGAACTCCTGTTCGACGACCGCGACGAGGGTGGCATTGGCGAGCGAGTCCCACGCCGCGACCGTCGTCGTGCTCGCGCGCGGTACGTCGGCGGGGGTGAGGGTCGGGAACACGGCAAGAAAGCAGTTCTGCAACCGAGCACGGACGTCATCCATTCGCGGGCTCCGGGATCGCCGAGCGTTCGATGTGGTGGTAGAGCGCTGGGGCGCCAGCGTCGAATGCGGCGCGGGAGATGCGCAGGGTCGTGGGTTGGTCAGGGACCGCGATGAACGTCGAGAGGAAGTCCCGCACCGGCGTGTTACGCGGCGTCGGCTCGTATTCGATGAATACGTCCTCGACGTCGTACAGGTCGAAGAGCGCACGAAGCGTGGCGTACTCGATGCGCCGTGCGAAGGCACGGCAGCTGAGCACCCAGCGCTCGACGTGCACGCCGTCGTGCTCCACACGTCCCGCGACGACGGCAATTTTGCCTAACGGTCCGAACTTGTCGGCGTAGCTGACCGTGAGCACCGCGGCGTTCGGGGCCGTGCGCAGGTCGGCCCACTCAGACTCGAGCGATCGGCGGCCGTTGACGTTGAACTGGTTCGTCTTGTTGATCAGCTCGAACGCGCGCGCGTCGGCCGCGTCGCTCCCGACGGCGAAGGTGATCGTCGCGCCGAGGCTGGCGGCAAACGCTTCCTCGTCATGGCCAGCCGCGGTCGTGGCGGCAGTGCGTGCCTGTGCCGCACGAAGGCTCTCACGTCGGATTGCGTCTTCGGCTTGGATCGCGGGGCGGCCGAAGAGGTCGCGCAGTTCGTGCAGCAGCGCGAGCACGGCATCCGGATCGTTCTTGGGGAAGAGCCGGCATTCGACGTCGGGGTGCCGGTTCTTGACCTCGGCGATTTCGATGGGGCTATCGTCGACGAAGACGAGGCTGTCCGCACCGACGTTCCAGCTCTGGAGCACTGTGTCGATGGAGCTCGACTTGGGACCCCAGTTGGCGAGCAGCGGGAAGATATGGTCGCGGGGCAAGGCGAGGTCGGGGCGGCGGAACGCCTCCTCGACGAGCGACTCATCGTTCTTGCTGGCGACGGCGACAAGCACGCCGCTGTCCGCTAACGATGCCACGAGTTGCTGGTACAGCCCATGGAGCTGCGCGTGATGTTCGAGATCCCATGCGACGCCCGCAGTGCCGACGTCACCCAAGATCCCGAGCCAGACGGTGTCGTCGAGGTCGGTGACGAGGCCCTTCTTTGGGGCGCGGGGCAGCAGCAGCGCCGCCAACCTCGCGGCCACGGCCGCCGCGTGCGGCTGCGTGTAGGGGAAGCCGAGGTTCAGGTCGGACTTCACGCTCAGCCGTGTGGTGGGCAGTGAGGCCGCCGAGAGCGCGGCGTCGTTGACGACCCGGACGGCGGGTTCGACGGCGACGTCGGCGACGAACTGCGCGACGGCGGCGCGAAGTTGGAGCTCGAACGCGCTCGCCTGGGTGCCGGGCGTGAATGCGATGGGCGCGAGGGGCAGGGTCGGCGGGCAGAGCGCGACCGGCATACGTAGCGCGACCGCCTCAACCTCGACTGCGAGGCGAGCGAGCGACGAGCGCGCCGTTGCGAGCACGTCATCGAGAACGGTTGGGCCCCAACCACCGTTCTGGCGCAGGCCGAGGCGCGGGTCGAGATCCTGCCACTCGACCACGACTGCGAGGCCCGCCGCGCCGCTCGATGCGGTGCGGCGAACGTTGCCGGGAAGGTCGCCAAACTGCCCGACGTCGAGATCGACGCGCGCGGCCGCGAGGCGTTCCTGCAACGCCGCCGTGAGAAACGTGCCCAGGTGGAGGGGCGTGAAACCGGTAGCGAGGACGAAACGGCGTGTATCAGAACGCTCGTGGGCGGAGCGAATGATCTGGAGGGCGTCGATCAGTTTCATCGTTTGCTAGCCGAAGCGGCGCGGTCCGACGTGGCGCGCGCGGTGGTCGGGCGCATTCCGCTTGCGTTGATCTTTGTCGCCTTCGCGATCGTGCTCGCCGTTCAACCATTGCTCGCGACAGAGATGTCGCACGTGCTGACCCGCATTCTCTCGCCCGGGGTGTTAGCAACGCTGCTGCTCGCGACGGCGACGCCGGTGTTCCTGCTGCGTCTGATCGTCGCGCCGCGGACGGCCACGCCGTTCTCGAACGAGTCGCTCCGGCGCCTCGGCGTCGTGAGCTACTCGTTCTACCTCAGTCACGGGCTCGCGATCAACGGCATCAGTGCGCTGTGCGGCCGCCCGGCGATTGAACCCGTGGTCCGGGCGCTCGGCCCGAGCGCGTATGTGCTGCTCTTCCCGGGCGTGTTCGCTTTCGCCACGCTCACCGCGTTCGCGCTATTTCGAACCGTCGAGGAGCCGCTCTCGCTCGCCGCCGCGTGATGCCCGCAGGCGCTTCACTGCACCGTCTTCGTCTTCCGCCGCAGGAAATCCATCAGCACGAACTGGCCTAACGTCATCGTGCTCGTGAAATACGCCTTCCCCCGCGCAATCTCGCTCACCCGCTTCACGAACTCGACCAACGACCGATCCCGCGCGAGCATGAACGTGTTGATCATGATCCCCGCGCGGCGGCAGTTCGCCACCTCCTTCAGCGTCTCGGCGAGCACGCCCGCATCGAGCCCCATCGGGTTCTTGTAGATCATCCCGTTCGGCAGCGTCAGCGCGCTCGGCTTGCCGTCGGTGATCATGACGATCTGGCGCATGTCCTTCTTCTGCGCCGCGAGAATACGACGCGCGAGCTTCAGCCCTTCGGCCGTATTCGTGTGGTACGGGCCGACCTGCGCGTGAGCGAGCTGCGAGATCGGGATCTCCTCGGCGCTGTCGTGGAAGAGCACCACACGCACCGTGTCGCCCGGGAACTGCGTGCGGATCAGGTGGGCGAGCGCGAGGGCGACCTTCTTGGCGGGGGTGAAGCGGTCCTCGCCGTAAAGAATCATCGAGTGCGAGGTGTCGAGCATGAGCACCGTCGCGCAGCTCGAGCGGTACTCGGCCTGTCGCACCATGAGGTCCGGGTAGTCGAGGTCCATGGGGACCTCGATCTTGCCGGTGCGGGCGAGCGAGTTCTTCAGCGTCTCGTTGATGTCGAGGTTCATCACGTCGCCGAACTCGTAGGGCTTACTGAACCCGTCGCTCTCGATGCCCGTGGACAGGTAGGGCGTATCGTGGCTCCCGACGGAGCTCTTGCCCAGGCTGCCTAACAGATGGCGGAGCGTCTTGTAGCCGAGGAAGTCGATGCCCTTGTCGGTCAGGTTGAACTGGACATCCTTGCTCGCGGCCTGGCCGATGGAGCCCTTGCCCGTCACCGGCTGCTGGGCGCCCGGCATCTGCGGCGGCGGGCCGTCGGTCTTGAGGTAGCCCTCGCTCACGAGGCGCTGGACCAGCTTGTCGAGCAGTTCGGCGAGCTTGGCGTTCGCGTCCTCGTCGCCATCACCGCGGAGCGCTTCGAGCATTTCCGGGGTGAACTGGCCGCTCTCGAGCAGCGCGTCGAGGATGGCCTGCTTGAGGCCGTCGAGCGAGCGGTCAGCGTCCTCGCCGGTCTCGCCCCAAAACGGGTGCGACTGCGCGCCGCCGGCAAAGCCGGAGTCGAGCAGGAAGCCGGCAAGCTTGTCGAGCAGCGACTGCAGGTCGACCGCGTCGGCAATCTCGGGGCTGTACTTCGTGTAGGTGTGAAAGCGCATCGACGACGGCTCGCGGCGAGAAGCGGGAAGGACGATTGAGGAAGCTATGACGTGCTACCCGCCGAGTGGGCGAGTGGTTACACCCCGGCCGGTTGCGGGCCGAGGACGGCGGCGACGCGGCTGACGAGGGTTTCGGGGGTGAACGGCTTGGCGAGGAAGGCGACGGTGTCGGCCGACACCCCGCGATGGACGACCTCGTCGTCGGTGTATCCGGAGGTGAACAGCACCCGTGTCTCGGGGCGTTCCTGCGCGAGCGCTTCGGCGAGTTCGCGGCCGCTCATACCGGGCATCACGACGTCGGTGAGCAACAGGTCGATAGGGCCGCGGTGCGTCCGCGCGACGGCGAGTGCCTGCATGCCCTCCTCGGCAACGAGCACCTGATAGCCACTTCGCACGAGGACCTCGCGGGCCACGGTGCGCACGGTCTGCTCGTCCTCCACGAGCAGGACGGTCGCGGGCGCGTCGGTCCCGTCGAGGGTGGGGCTCGCAACCCGCGCCGGTGCCCCGACGTAGACGCCGTGTGCGGGGGTGCTCTGGCGCAGGTTTCCAGTCGCGACGCGGGGGAGGTACAGGGCGAACGTGCTCCCCTCGCCGGGAACGCTGGTCACCCGCACCACGCCGCCAGCCTGCGTGACGATGCCGTAGACGGTCGCGAGCCCGAGCCCCGTGCCCTTTCCACGCGCCTTGGTCGTGAAGAACGGCTCGAAGATCCGGGCCTGCGTGGCGTCGTCCATGCCGACGCCGGTGTCGCGCACGGCGAGCCGCACCCACGGGCCGGTCGCGACCCCGGGGTGCTTCGGATCGGGCGCGTGGACGTCGAGGTCCGCAACATCGACGCGGAGCGTTCCGCCGGATGGCATCGCGTCGCGGGCGTTGAGGACGAGGTTCATCACCACCTGCTCGAGCTGCCCGCGGTCGGCAAGCACGCGGCCGCTCGGCCAGCGCGATCCCGCTGCGTCCGGACCGGTTGCGCCGACGGGGGCGCGCAGGTCGGTCTGGAGCCGCACATCCTCGCCGATGACGCGGGCGAGCATGGGCTGGAGCTCGGCGACGATGTCAGCCGGCGAGAGGAGCGTGAACTGGGTGACGTGACCGCGGCTGAAGCTGAGGATCTGGCTCGTGAGTGCGGCGGCGCGGCGCGCCGAATCGCGGATCATCGCCGTGTCCTCACGCACGGGGGAATCGATCGGCAGATCGGCGAGCGCGAGGTCGCACGCGCCAAGGATCCCGGTGAGGAGGTTGTTGAAATCGTGCGCGATGCCGCCGGCGAAGCGACCGAGCGCCTCCATTTTCTGACCGCGGCGCAGCTGCTCCTGCGACTCCTCCAGCGCGCGTTCGGCCTCACGCCGGGCTGTGACGTCGATCGCCACAGAGAGGCGCGCCGGCCGACCCTCGTACTCGGTGCCAGCGGTGTAGACCTCAGCGTCGAACTCGGTGCCGTCCCGGCGGACGTGGCGCCAGATCCGAGCCGCCCGCCGCGACCCAACCGAGGGCGGTGGCGGCCAGACGTGCGCCTCGGCGAGAAATTTCAGCCGTTCGGACTCGGGACGGAGGTCGAGGAGTGTGCGCTGCGTGAACGCCTCACGCGAGTAGCCATACTGAGCGACGGCAGCGGCGTTGGCCGCGAGCACGGCGTACGTGCCGACATCGGCGAGATACATCGGCAGCGGCGACGCCTCGAAGAGCGACCGATAGCGCTGCTCGCTGCGATGAAGCTCCGCCGTGCGTGCGGTGATGGTCGCCGCCATTTCGCTGAAGGTCGCGGCGAGCGTGCCGAGTTCGCCGGGAAGGTCGACCGGGGTACGACGGGCGTAGTCGCCAGCCGCGAGGGCCGTTGCGTCTGCGGTGAGGTCACCGAGCGGCCGCGTGATGCGCCGCGCGGCGGCGAGTGCGAAGACGAGCGCGACGCCGAACGTCATCGCGCCGAGCAGGACGTCGCGCTGGAACTCGCTCGTGACCGCGGCGAATGCGTTCGCGGCGGGGGAGATGACGTAGACGCGCCACGGCAGCTCATTCGGTCGCACCGCGGCGACCAGACGCCCGCGGCCTGGAATGCGGCTGCTCTCGTCGACGCTCGCGCCGTCCGCCGTGGCGAGCGCTCGCGGGGGGCGCACGAGCTCGGCGACGCTCCGGCCGACCCAGCTGCTCATCGCGGGAGCGCGCGCAACGATCTGCCCATGCGCGTCGGCCAGCACGACGACCTCACCAGGTGGGAGACGGACCGCGTCGAGCGTGGTGCCAAGCGAGGGCAGGTGGATGGTGCCAAGCACGACGGCCGCGACCTGACCCCGCGGGTTGAGCACGGGTTGTGTGAAGATGACCGACCGAACCGACGAGTCCGGACGCGCGCGTACCGGGTCGCTGACCGTCGGTCGGCCGGTCGCGACGGCGATCTGGAAGTACGGTCGGTCGCCCGCGTAGACGGACGCACGTTCCGGGAGTGGCCGACGCGATGTCCCAATGTTCGTTCCCGTGGGCGTGTGCACCCAGAGGTTCGTGAGCACGGGTTCGCGAATCGCGTTGCGGACGGCGAGGAGGAGCGAGTCGTTGGCGCGAGCCCCCGCGCTGTCGGTGCGAATCTGGGGCGTGACGGCGCTCAGCACGATCTTGATCGTGCGCGAACGATCGTCGAGGCGTTCGGCGACGACGTGGGCCGTCTCGAGCGCTCGCGCACTGGCCATATGTCGAGCGTCGGCCGCGTGCGCTCGGGCGCGCCATCCCGTGAGCACGACAAACGGGGCGGTCGCGGCGCAGGTGAGCAGCACGAGTGCCGGGCGAACGCTCAGTCCCTCGCGCCGCCACCGCAAAACGGCGAGCGCGCCGGCAGAGGCCACGCGGTGCGGCCACGGCCCCTCGGGCCGTGGCGGATCGGTCTGGGTCGACATCGACGCGCCCGGCGCGCTTGGCGGTGAAGCGGAAGCCACGTTCGAAGACGACGCTGACCGAGAACTGTGGCAGAAATGCCGCGTGTCGCTGGACGGTGACACGCCAGGGCCCGTTTCGGAACCCCAGCGCACCGATTTCTCATATTCTGCCAGCACCAGGGCCCGTCACGCTGTGAGCCGCTGATGGAAGATGGCCCCCCGCTTTCGCGGGGGTGGCACCTAATTCCCCCGCCTGCGCGGGGGAGGATTTCTCAAGCTGCTTCGATCACGAGCCGAAGAGATCCTCGCCCGGGCGGCGGCGCTTCTCGGACACCGCACGGCCATACTGGCCGCGGTCGTTGCGCGAGATCTTGCGCCGCGCGACCAGGGCTTCGAGCACCAGTTCGCACGCGGCCGCAGTCGCGCCGGGATCGTCCGGGGTGGCAAGGCCGGTCCGGTGGACGATGTCGAGGAGCTGCGGGACCGCCGAGAAGGCCTGGGCGACGAGCGTGGACGGCTGCTCGTCGTCGACCTGCAGGGCACCACCCTCGTCGAACCAGATGATGACCTGGTCGAGGTTGGGCGTGCCCGCGCGGGCCTTGAGCGTGGCATCGGCCGCGCGGCGGATCAGCTCGCGTGCGATCGACGCGCCGCCGACGAGCTCGCCCTCGTACTCCAACTCGAGCTTGCCGGTGATGGCGGGGAGCGCCGCGAACAGGTCGGCGATGCGCGGCACGACCTCGGTCTCGCCCGTGCGTACCGCGCGCCGCTCGGCGTTGCTCACCACGTTCTCCATCACCGTGATGGGCATGCGCTGCGACACGCCGGAGCGCTTGTCGACGCGCTTGTCGTCGCGCGCCTCGAACGCGACGCGCTCGATCACTTCGGAGACGAGCTCGGGGACGCGGACCGGGCGAGACTGCGGCGTGTCGCTACCGCGCGCGGTCCAGGCCTCCTGCTGCGTGATCGCCATGCCGAGCTCGACTTCCTCGGGGTAGTGCGTCACGATCTCGGAGCCGATGCGGTCCTTGAGCGGCGTGATGATCTTACCGCGCGCCGTGTAGTCCTCGGGGTTGGCCGTGAAGCAGAGGAGCACGTCGAGCGGGAGGCGCACGGGGTAGCCCTTAATCTGGACGTCCCCTTCCTGCATGATGTTGAACAGGCCGACCTGCACCTTGCCGGCGAGGTCGGGGAGTTCGTTGAGCGCGAAGATACCGCGGTTGGCGCGGGGCAGCATCCCGTACTGGATCGTCAGCTCGTCCGAGAGCAGGTGCCCGCCGCGCGCGGCCTTGATCGGGTCGACGTCGCCGATGATGTCGGCGATGGTGACGTCGGGGGTGGCGAGCTTCTCGATGAAGCGGGAATCGCGGTCGACCCACGAGATGGCCGTGTCGTCGCCATGCTCGGCGATCAACTGCTTGGCGTACTTGCTGATCGGGCGGAACGGGTCGTCGTTGACCTCACTGCCGGAGACGACGGGGATCTCGGGGTCGAGCAGCGTGATGAGCGCGCGCAGGATGCGGCTCTTGGCCTGCCCGCGAAGGCCGAGGAGGATGAAGTTGTGCCGCGAGAGCAGGGCGTTGACGATCTGCGGCATGACCGTGTCCTCGTAGCCGAGCACGCCCTCGAAGAGCGGACCCCCGCCGGCGAGGCGGGCGAGCAGGTTGCGGCGCAGTTCGTCCTTCACGGAGCGCGCACGGCGCTCGGCGTAACCGGCCTGGCGCAGAGCGCCAAGGGTGGTGGGCAGCGTGGTCGTCGACACGAATGGGAGCGAGAGAGAGCGGGGCCGGACACGGACGGGAATATGGTGCAACGCCTGGTGCGGCTTGACACGTTTCCAGGCGCCCGTAACTTCTCGACGCCGAACCCGAGCCCGGTTGGCGCCTCACGGCGTCTCCCAGTCACTCGGAGCGTGGCGTGTTCATCCCCGTACGCGCCCGATACCCCCGATCCTTTCTAGGAGATCCTGATGAAGCGCTTCGCTTTCGCCGCTGCTGCGGTGGTGCTCGCTGCTTGCTCGACCAAGGAACAGACGCCTGCGACCGATACGGCCGCCCCGGCGATGACGCCGGCCCCGGCCGCCGCTCCGGCTGCTGGCGCGACTGGCATGGCCGACAGCAGCTCGATGAAGATGGACAGCGCCGCTTCGAAGATGAACGGCGCCGCGAACAAGATGGACAGCGCCGCTTCGAAGATGCACGACTCGTCCGCCATGAAGGGCGGCATGAAGAAGCCGTAATCGGATTCGGCAGGTTCGAACGAACGGGCGGGGCGGCGAGCAATCGCCGCCCCGTTCGTCGTTTGTGCGCGTGACGCGCTCGGGCACCGGAAGGGTGCGCCCTCGCATTCGCGCGGGTGACGACCGGAGCTACTCGCTGATGCTGCCGGCGACGGCGCTGCCCGGCAAAGGGCAGCGTCGAAACGGTCACGCCGCGTTCGCCGCCGTCCCAGCGCGCGACGAGGGTGGCGCCGAGTGTGACCTCTCGGCGGACCATGCCGATCGCGACACCGCCGAGGCGAGGTGAGATCGCCGTGCTTCGGACGCTCCCGACCGACTTCCCGGCGTCATCGGTCAGTTCGGCGCCAAACGGGATCGCGGCATCGGGCGGATACGCGATACCGCGAAGATGCCGGTTGACGTGGCCACGGAAGTGGATGCGTGCGACGACTTCCTGGCCGGTGTAGCAGCCCTTGGTATACGAGATTGCGTGGAGGTCGTCGAAGTTGGCCTCCTGCGGGATGGTCGTCTCGTCGATATCAAGGCCCCACTCGGGGTAGCCGGCCTCGATGCGCGCGATGGTGTACGCGTCCTCGCCGCCGACGACTGTTCCAGGCACCGCGTGGAGGACGCGCTCCCACGTCGCCTGATGCTGGGCGACGGGCCCGATGACGAGGAATCCGTCGACACCGAGGGTCGGGACGCGAGCGACGACGCACGGTGCGTGATCGACGTGAACCGTGGCGTGGCCGTAGGGCGCGAGCGCGGCGAGCGCGGCTGGCGGGGCGCCGAACGCTTCGGCGATGGCGTCGCGTGCACGCGCGCCGTACACGCCAAAGGCATGCAGACGTTCGCGTTCGTGGCGATAGGGCGCGGTGCGCGGGTTGACGAACTTCCGGATCAGCGCTCCCCAGCCTTCAGCCGCGCGAGCGGGCACGTCGACGATCAGCGCGACGCCCTGGAGCCAATCGGTGTCTACGGTGCCAGCGCCCACGGGTGGGCTGCCCGGGTCGCACGCGAAGATGCGCACGTCGGCCATGATGCGCCCCTTCGCCGTGAGCGCGGCAGCATAGCAGCCGAGTCCGGGTGCCAGTCCGGCAACGTCGTTGGTGACGAGGCCGGTGACCGTTTCCGCCGCCTTCGCGCCCCGGAATGTCCAGAGGTCACGTGCGCCGTGATCGACGAGGAGCGCGCCGCTCCGAAGCGCGGCGTACTGCTCGCCGACATCGGGGTCGTGGTGGGTTCCGACGATACCGAGCGCCGGTCCGCGCGATCCGAGGCTGCGCGCGGACGAGATGGGAATCACGGCGGGCTCGGACGTGTCGCTCATGAGCGTCGGGGTGGGGGGAGCCGAACTCGCGGGGACAGGCCCGGGTCGGTGTCTATGGCGTTGAGGCGCGCGGGCGTGAGTTCGGCAATCAATACGTCGGACCCGACAAGGACTGCCTGCGCGCCAGCCTCTCGTGCGGCCGCGGCCGCGTGAGTGCCGGCAACGAGCGCTGCGATCGGGCCGGTGGTTCCGGCGCGCCGCAGGCGTGAGATTGCGCGGCGGTACCGAGCAGATGCGGACGCGAGCCCTGGGCCGTCGTCGCGCGAGATGACGAATCGTACGACGTCGTCGAGGCCGACGAGCGTGAGCGCGCGCTCCACCTCGGTGCGGCGCCATGCGGTCACGACAGCAATCCGGCACTCGCTCGCAAGTGATCGGATGGCTTCACGCGCGCCATCGATCACTGTGAGACCGGCGGCAATGCGTGCGGAGAACTCGCGATCGGCGCGCGCCGCGATAAGGGCATGCGCGGTGTCATCGAGCATTGCGAGCGAGGGATCGGTCGGGTGCGCGACCCGGATGGCCGCGATCACCTCGTCGAAGCTGTCCGACAGCTCCAGCGTGTCGGCCGTCGCTGGCAGGCTGATCCGCTCGTCGCGAAATGCAACGGCGAGCGCGTCGCGGCGGAGCGGCATGCTGTCGACGAGCACGCCATCCGGGTCGAACGTGACCGCGCCGAGCACGATGCTACGGGACCGTATCGCAGATCACACGACGCAGATCGCGCGAACTGCTGGTCGTATGGATCACACGTGCGATTCGGGGGGGTCGTGCGAGCCGTGCCCGTTGGAGCGCGCACGGCGGTGCAGGTCGGCGCGCGATTCGACGCCGGGAAGGGCGCGCTCGAGCAGGCGGGCGACGAACATGGTGCGCTCGACGGCATCGCTCGAGGCGAGCACGCGCTGTCGGGTCGAGAGCTCCAGTTCCACGGCGGCCGCGGCGGCGAACGCGACCTGCGTGTCGTCGGCAGGGAGCGGTGGCGCACCCGTCGTCATACCGAGGACGTCGCCGAGCATAGCACCGACGGGCATGGCGACGTCGAGGATGCCGGCGTCGGGGTTGGTCGGGTCGGCGTCGAATGGCTCGTCGGCGAGCGTGCGGGCGGCCCGCGTGACGCGTGCAAAGGCGGCCCGAACGCGCCGCGCCGCGTCAGCGAGCGCCACGAGGTCTCGGACTGGTTGGTCCGAATAAGGCCGTACCTCAGCTACGTGGTACGGCGTGCCAGCGTCGACGAGTTGCTCGAACGTGAAGCGCTCACCGGCGTCGACGAGGATGTTGCTTCGACCATCGCCGACCGGGACCACCTCACGCACGATGGCGTAGCAACCGACATGTCCTGGCGGGATCGCGCGTTCATCCTCTCCCGTGCGGAGCACGATGCCGAATCGACCGTCGGCGGCTCGCGCATCGGCGAGCATGGCGCGGTAGCGCGGCTCGAAGATGTGGAGCGGGAGCTGCGTGCCTGGGAAGAGCACGAGCGCGAGCGGGAAGAGTGGAACGCGCGTCGGGGCGCGGTCGGCCTCGCCGCTCGCCGGCCCGCCGGTCACGACCGGGCGACCACCAGCCGCCCGATCATTGCGCGGAGCTCTGCCAGTTCGAACGGCTTGTTGAGCACGGGGCAGGAGGAGCGGCGCAGAAACTCGAATGCCTCGGGCGAGACGGAATCACCCGTCGAGAGGATGAGCCGCTCAAGGAGCGCCGGCCGTTCCACGGCGAGGCGCTCGTACAGATCCATCCCCGAGAAGTCGGGCATGCGCAAATCTGAGATGATCACGTCGTACTGCGGTCGGTCCTGCTCGAGCAGCAACGCGAGCGCCTCGCGACCGTTCTCCGCGTCGTCGACCATCCATCCCTGCCGCTGAAAGAACCGCCGCAGCGCGTGTCGGATGACCGGTTCATCGTCGACGAGGAGCGCGCGGTGCGGGGAGGCAGGCTGCGGAGCGGTCGTCATGAACAGCTGGACGGAGGGAGAGCCGAGTCGGCGTGGGCTCGGGCCGTCGTCAAGATAGTGCCCGCTGCCAGCGTTGCGGCAGCGGGCTGCTGCATGACATTACCGTCAGGCTGCGGTCCAGTAGCCACTCAGCGCCGGTCCAGCTGCGGATTCCCGCAGCTTGGTGAAGGCGCGTTCGCGGATCTGGCGGATGCGTTCGCGCGTCACGCCCATCACGTCGCCGATCCGTTCGAGCGTCATCTCTTCGGTGCCCGGTTCGAGCCCGTAGTAGAGTACGAGGATACGACGTTCACGCGGGGTGAGATGCCGATGGATCGCGTGCTGGAGCTGTTCGCGGACGAGCCGTTCGCTCAGGGCGTCCTCGGTGTCGGCGCAGCGGTCGTCGGCGATACGCTCGCCGAAGGTACCGGCCTCGCGCGCGCCGCGGTCGATGGGAGCGTCGAGGGCGATCTCCGCGGCCGCGAGCTGGCGGCACTGTCGCACGACATCGGGCGTTTCGCAGAGCAACTCGCCGAGTTCGTCGTCGGTGGGATCGCGGCCGAGCCGTTGGGCGAGAATGGCGTGCGCGCGACCCGTGCGGATGAGTGCGGTATTCTGGTTGAGTGGGACGCGCACCGCGCGCGTCTGCTCGGCGAGGGCCTTGAGCACGGCCTGTCGAACCCACCATACCGCGTACGAGATGAACTTCACGCCCTGGTCGGGATCGAACTTTCGGACGGCCTTGAGCAGTCCTTCGTTGCCGATCGCGACCAGGTCGGACAGCTCCAGCCCGCGGCCCTGGTAGCGCTTCACGTACGAGATGACGAAGCGCAGGTTGGCCGTGACGAGTCGTTCGGCGGCTGCTGCGTCGCCACGCCGGGCGAGGCGCGCGAGGCGGCGTTCCTCTTCGACGTCGGTGATGAGCGGCAGTCGTTGAATGTCGCTCAGATACTGATCGAACGACGTGCCGGTGGCGGCGGCGTGGAGCGTTGGCCGGGGGCGGGACGTCGAGTGACGGAGGGCTGGACGCGCGGTGGGGAGCGCGGCGGGCACACGCTGCATGGACACCTCTTACGAGGGTGACGGCAGGCGGTCGGGCAGCGCCACGGTGGGAAAAACGAGTGGCGCGCCCGGGGACTTCGCGGGAGCGCCACGGTAATGCCCTGGTCGGGGTCGGTCAATAGCGCTGGTCGGGCTACAGCCGCACTACCGGCGGGGGCGTCGTGGGCGGGCGGAGGCGACCAGGAGCGCCCCGACGCTCGCGACGAGCACGGCCGCGACGATCCAGAGCGGCGGGACGTTGAGCAACGTCGCGCCGAACGCGAACGCGACCAGCAGGATCGCGAAGAGGAGCAGGTAGACGGCGGTTGGCGTCATGTCGGCCTGTCTCAGTCGCCGAAGGCGACGAGCGATGCGACGCCCCGGCGCGTGCCGAAACGTTCGGCGTCGGCGCAGTCGGGCGTCCAGATGTCGAGGTGCGCGCCGTGGACCGCGCCGCCGGTGTCCTCGACGCGGAAGCGGCCGAGATAGCGGCCAGCGGCGAAGACGTGGACGTGGCGGAGCATGGGAAAGATTCGTGGGTCGGCCGCGACGATGCCCGCGCGGGTCGGGGTGCCCTGGCGCGTGGTGCCGTGCAGACAGTAGGCGGTCAGGGTCACGGAGACCGGTTCGCCGGGGCGGGCGCGGGCGGCGAGGCTACGCAGGGCGGGGAAGTCCAGGACGCGCGGCAGTTGAAGGCGCGGCATGATGAGCGGGGAGGCAAACCCGCGGAGCGCGGCGAGCGGTTTCGGCAGTCGCGACGTCCACGCGGGTGGGACCGCGGCCGCCGCGCTGTCCGCCGGGGTGGCGAGCACCTCGACCGGGTCGTGCCACCAGTCGCTCGTGACGGTCACCGGATCGTGGCGGGCGATCACCGGCGGCCGTACAGCAGGCGCGACCGTCCCAGGCGGGGCGAGAAGTGGCGGCGGTGCATCGGGCGGGGCGGGGCGGGCAGCCGCGTTCCGGCGGCCGACGACGACGATCGTGGCGAGGGCGAGCCAGCCGACCGCCATGGCGGGGTGGGGGATCGGACGCGGCGAGCGGCGTCGCGGGGGGATGCGGTCAGGCTCGCGGCCGCTCACGCGAGCGCGCCTACCATCTCCGCGCGCCCCGATTGGCAGCGCTCGTACGCCGCGCGGACGGTGGCGTCCGGGAGCGCGATCGTCCACCGCCCTCGCCCGTCGTCGGCCATCGTGCCGATCGCGGTCGGCACTGCGTACTCGACCGTGCCACGTCGCGCCTTCTTGTCCAACCGCGCGACGTCGAGCACGGCGTCGGCTGCGATGGCCGCCGGCGGCGCGACGGGCAAGTCCCCCCGTGCGAGCGCCTCGCGGATGCGGTCGGCCGTACCCGGCGCGGCGAGCTCGGCGTACTCAGCGGCGGTCGCCTCGACGACCATACCGATTGCGACCGCCTCGCCGTGACGCACCGTGTACCGGCTCAGCGTTTCGAGCGCGTGGCCGACGGTGTGGCCGAAGTTGAGCACGTGCCGACGGCCCTGCTCGCGCGGATCGTCCGCCACGACGCGCGCCTTGATCGCGACGCTCTCGCCGATCACCGCCGCCAACTCGCCCACGTCCGCGGCGCCCCCGCGCGCGAGGAGCGTGGCGACCGCGTCGAAGTGCGTCGGGCTCGCGATGACCCCATGCTTCAGCGCCTCGACCGCGCCCGAGCGGAATTCCGCACGGGGCAGGGTGGCGAGCGTCGTGGGATCGATGACCACGAGGCTGGGCGGATGAAAGGCGCCGACGAGGTTCTTTCCCGCCGGCGTGTCGACGGCGACCTTGCCGCCGACGCTCGCGTCGACCATCGCGAGGAGCGTCGTCGGCACCTGCACGAACGGCAGCCCGCGCATGTAGGTCGCGGCGACGAAGCCGGCGAGATCCCCGATCACGCCGCCGCCGAGCGCGACGACGGCCGTGTCGCGGCCACATCCGGCGGCGAGCATGGCATCGGTAAGCGCGCCCCAGCGCGCCCGCGTCTTCTCCGCCTCGCCGGACGGCACCGTCAACAACAGCGGCGGCTGCCCGCCCGCCCGGGCGAGTTGCGCGACGACGGGCGCGTGCAGCGAGGCGACCGCGACGTCGGCGATGACGACCCAGCGGTTCGCCGCGATCCCGTCGACGAGGTCGCCGAGCTCGTCGAGCGCGCCCGGGGCGACGACGACGCGGTAGGGCAGCAGCCCGCCCGCCGCGTCCGTCACCACAGGCGCTACCACTTGGCCTCTTCGGCCCCCGCGCGGCGGTTGGCGACGCGCGCGAGCACGAAGAGCAGATCGGAGAGGCGGTTGAGGTACATGACGACCAGGGTCGGCACCTCGACCTCGCGGGCGAGCGCGACGACGCGCCGCTCAGCCCGACGACACACGGTGCGTGCGACGTGGAGCGCGGCCGCCTTGGGCGTGCCGCCCGGGAGGATGAACGCCTGCAACGGCGCGAGTTCGCGCTCGCCCTCGTCGATGGCGGTCTCGAGCTGCGCGACGCGCGCTTCGTCGAGCGCGGCCTTCGCGAGCTGCTCGTGCATCTTCTCGCGGTCTGGCGTGGCGAGCAGCGCGCCGATCGCGAACAGGTCGCGCTGCACCGGGACGAGCACGTCGTCGATGCGCGGCATGAGTTCGATGGCGCGCGCGAGGCCGAGCGCCGCGTTGAGTTCGTCGACGTCACCGTAGGCGTCGACGCGCACGTCGTCCTTGCCGACACGTCCCCCGCCGAAGAGGGCCGTGTCGCCGCGGTCGCCGGTGCGGGTGTAGATCTTGAGCGTCATGTCACGAAAGGTAGGGGCCGCCCGCACGCCGGTCACCCTTCGAGTGTCACGCTTCGGGTCGCTCTTACCTTTCGGGATGCACGCACAGACGCACCCCATCGTCGACATCACGGTCATCGGCGGCGGCCCCGCCGGGCTGTTCGCCTCCTTCTACGCCGGCATGCGCCAGGCGACCGCGCAGGTGGTCGACGCCCTGCCCCAACTCGGCGGGCAGCTCACCGCGCTCTACCCGGAGAAGTACATCTTCGACGTCGCGGGCTTTCCGCAGGTGCTCGCGAAGGATCTCGTCAAATCGCTCACCGACCAGGCGGCGCGGTGGGACCACCCGACGCATCTCAACCGGCGCGTGACCGGGCTGCGCGAGGAGCAGAACGGCGACGGGCGCCCGCACTTCGTACTCGAAACGACGGACGGCGAGTTCCCGACGCGCGCGTTAGTCATCGCGGCGGGGATCGGCGCGTTCAGTCCGCGGCGCCTGCCGCAGCCGGTCGCGGAGGGGTGGTACGGGCGCGGGATCTACGACGTGGTCACGAACCCGGACCACTACCGCGACCAGCACGTCGTCATCATCGGCGGCGGGGACTCGGCGTTCGACTGGGGGACGCAGATGGTCGGGAAGGCGGCCCACGTGACGATCGTGCACCGGAGCGATCGCTTCCGTGCGCATGGCGCGACGGTCGCCGAGTTCAAGGCGCACGTCGATGCGGGGCGCGCGTCGCTCTACACATTCCACGAACTCGCGGATATCCGCGTGCATGCCGATGGCGAGCGGTTCAGCCATCTCGTGCTGAAGGACATCAAGGCGAAGACGACGCGCGAGATCGAGGCGGACGTGGTGCTGCCGATGCTCGGCTTCGTCAGCGACCTCGGGCCGCTCGCCGAGTGGGGCCTCACGCTCGAGAAGGACGAGATCGTCGTCAACTCGCAGATGGAGACCGGGCGCGCGGGGATCTACGCGGCAGGCGACGTGACGACGTATCCGGGGAAGCTCAAGCTGATCGCATCGGGGTTTTCGGAGGCGGCGATCGCCGTGAACCAGGCCGTACACTGGATTCACCCCGAAAAGAAGGTCACGCCGGGGCACTCGTCGAACATGATCGTCTTCGGCCAGAAGGACGACTGAGCGCTGCTGTGCGCTCAGTCGTACCGTACGCGCGGGTCGGCCTTCGCGTAGGCGACGTCGGTGAGCAGGTTGACGAGGACGAAGATCGCGCTGAGGAAGAGCACGCTGCCCTGGATCGCCGGCAGATCGCGGCGACTGATCGCGTTGACGACGTAGCGGCCGATCCCGGGCCACGAGAAGATCGTCTCGGTGAGGATGCTTCCGGTCAGGTAGTAGCCGAAGTCGAGGCCGAGCACCGTGACGACGGGGATGAGCGCGTTGCGAAGGGCGTGCTTCGCGATGACGACACGCTCCGCGAGCCCCTTGGCGCGTCCGGTGCGGACGTACTCGCTGCCTAACACTTCGAGCATCGCGGATCGGGTCACGCGGGCGAGAAAGGCGACCGAGCGTGTGCCGAGGGCGAGGGCGGGGAGTACGAGGTACTTCGCGCCGGCAAGGCCCGGCGCATACCCCGAGGCGGGAAGCCAGCGCAGGCGTACCGCGAAGAAGAGGATCGCGAGGAGGCCGACCCAGTAGACCGGAAAGGAAATGCCGAGGTACGCCATCCCGAGCGCGAGCCGGTCGGCGATGCCGCCGGGGTTCCGCGCGGAGAGGACGCCTAACGCAATTCCGGCCGCGGAGGCGAAGAGCATCGCGGTGCCGGCGAGGAGCAGCGTCTTCGGGAAGCGTTCCGCGACATCGCGGGCGATGGGGCGGTCGGTGATGAAGGAGCGGCCGAGGTCTCCGTGGAGGATGCCGCCGGCGTAGTGGGCGAACTGCGCGGGGAGGGACTCGTCGAGGTGGAGTTCGTGGCGGAGCCGCGCGATCGTGGCGGCGTCGGCGCGTTCGCCAACCATCTCCTGCACCGGATCGCCGGGGGCGACGAAGAGCAGCAAGAAGGTGACGACCACGACGCCGGCGAGCGTCGGGATCGCGAGCAGGAGGCGACGGACGAGGAAGGCGCCCATGGGAGCGCCGAGCCTAACGCTGCGTCGACGTCGAACCGGCCGAGGCGCCGCCAGCGGACACGGGGCCGGTGGACGTCGGCTGCGGCGCGACGGCCGCGCCGTTGCTGTGGTCGACCGTCACGCCGAGCCAGCGCTGCCCGTTGTAGATGGTCGGGACCTGGAAGTTGCGGATCCAGGGCTGCACCGCGTAGAGCACGTTGTAGTGAAACAGGTAGATCATCGGCGCGTCGACGAACGCGGTCGAGTCGGCCTGGCGCGAGAGCGCGGCGCGCTGCTGGTCGTCGTTCGTGCGGCGCGCGAGCGTGACGAGGGAGTCGACGTGCTTGTTCGCGTAGAAGCTCAAATTTCCGCCCGGCCCCTTGCTCGACGAGGCGAGGAGCGGGGTGAGGAAGGCGTCCGCGTCGGGATAGTCGGCGAACCAGTCCTTGATGACGAGGTCGACCTGGCCGTTGCGGGCCGCCTCGCGCACGCTCGGCGCGTCGCGCTGGACGAGCGTGGCGCGCACGCCGACGGCCTTGAGGTAGCCCTGGATCGCCTGCGCCATGCGCGAGACGGTCGGCTGCTGCGACGACCAGAGCTGGAGGTCGAGGCCGTTGGGGAAGCCGGCCGCGGCGAGCAGCTGCTTGGCGCGCGCCGGATCGTAGGGGTAGGGCGCGCGGTCGTCCGCGAGCGAGTCGAGCGCGCCCGGGATCACGCCCGACGCGCGGATGCCGCGCCCGGCGACGAGTCGGTCGAGGATCGCTTTCTTGTCGACCGCCAAGTTGAGCGCCTGCCGCACGCGCGCGTCGGCGAGCGGGCCGCGCGTGGTGTTGATCGCGACGTAGTAGAGGCGAAGCGCGGGCGCGCTCTGCAGTCGGGCCTGCCGCTCGTCGGTCTGCTCCCACGCGCGCGTCTCGCCTTCGGGCACGGCGAGCACGTCGACCGTGCCGTTCTCGAACTCCGCCACCGCCGTCGACTGCTCGGGGATGATGCGGGCGGTGAGCGTGTCGGCGCCGGGAGTGCCACCCCAGTAGCCGGGATTACGCGCGAACCGCAGGTAATCGTCGTGCTTCCACTCGACAAAGCGCCATGGCCCGGTGCCGACCGGGTGCTGGCCGAAGTCGGGGCCCGCGCTCGGCGCGACGACCGACGCGACGGGCATGGCGAGCAGCTTCGGGAAGATGGCGAGCGCCGTGTCGAGCGTGACCTGGAGCGTGCTGTCGTCGAGCGCGCGGGCGCCGGCGAGCGTCGTGCCCTGGCCCGCGGCGACCGCGCGCGCGCCGTGGATGGGAAAGAGCGGCTGCTGCGCGCCACCCTTGTTGGTCGGCGAGAGCGCGCGCACCCAACTCGCGACCACCTGCTGCGCGACGAGCGGCGTGCCGTCGTGGAAGCGAACGCCCGCCCGCAGATGAAAGGTGTAGACCCGCCCGTCCGGCGAGACCTCCCAGCGCGTGGCGAGCCCGGGCGCGACGCGCGCGTCGGGGGTGAAGCGCGTGAGGCCGTCGAAGACGTACGCGACTGCACGCCCGGTGGGCACGTCGGTGGCGAGCGCGGGGTCGAGCGAGCGCGGATCGTACTCGTCGCGCGAGTCGACGAACCCGTGCCGGTTGGGCGCGGCATCACCGCCGCGACAGGCCGCGGCGGCCAGCGTCGTCGCGGCGAGGGTCGTGGCAACGGCGAGCGTTCGCGCGACCGGCGTCGACCGGAGGGGGCTGACGCGGGACGAATCGCGAGAAGACGAGAACGACGCGAGCATGTATCGGGGCTGAAGGCGCGGCCGGGTAAGGTAATCCGCCGAAGATTCCCCGGCCGTTCCGCTGGTGGCGCGTTGACCCGCCCGGTCCCGGCGGAGAACTTACGCGCCGCTCATGATCGCCTGCCTCAACTCGATACCCGCACGTTGACGCGTCCGCGGACGCGATTGCTGCCGCATCCGCGGACGGCGCTGACCGCGGTCGCCCTCGGCGCCAGTGCGCTCGGCGCGTCTGGCGCGCTCGCACCGGCCCGCGCGGGGGCGCAGGACCTCGCCTGCGAGCGCGGCGACCGGGAGGTCCGGTCGCTCCGCTTCACGGGCAATCGCGCGTTCAGCTCCGGCGAACTCGCGCGCGTGGTCGTCACCACGCCGTCCGCGCTGCTCAGCGGCATCGGCCTCGGCGCGCGTCGGTGCCTCAACCCCGACGAATTTCCGCGCGACGTCCTGCGCCTCGTCGCGTACTACCGCAAACGAGGCTACCGCAGCGCGAGCGTCGACACGATCGTGCGGCCGACCGGGGGCACGGCCACACGGCCGCGCGTCGCGGTGACGTTCGCGGTCCGCGAAGGAGAGCCGCTCCGTCTCGACACGCTCACCGTCACGGGGCTGGACGGGGTGCGGGGCGCGGCGCGCGCGCGCGCCGCGATCCACCTGCGGCCAGGTGACGTCTTCGACCGCGTCGCGCTCGAGGCCGGGCGCGACACCCTCCGCGATCGCCTACGAAACGGTGGGTATCCGCAAGCCGACGCGCTCCTCGCGTCCAATACCGATCCCGCACGGCAGCGCGCGTCTGCGACGGTGACCGTGGTCCCGGGGCCGTTCACGCGGGTGGGACGCATCACCGTCCGCGGCACCGGCCCCGACGGCGGTCCGCCACGCATCCCGGACCACGTCGTCCTCGGCACACTCGGCATTCGAACCGGCGATCCCGTGCGGCTCGGTGATCTGCTGGAGGCGCAGCGCACGCTCTATCAAACCGACGCGTATCGCCGAGTCGAGGTCCGGCTGGACACCATCGTGCCCGCGCCCACGACGACGGACACGACGACCGCGCTCGCCAACCTGCTCGTCGTCGCCGACGAGGGGGCGCTGCGCGCCGCGGAAGCGTCGGCGGGGTGGGCCACGCTCGACTGCTTTCGTCTGCGCGCGAACCTCACCGACCGCTACTTCGTCCCGCAGGCGCAACGGTTGGAGCTCGCGGGGCGACTGTCCCACATCGGCATCGGCCATCCGCTCGCGTTCGCGCCGGGGCTGTGCGGGCCGGCGCGCAGCGACGCGTACGCCGACACGATCAATTATTACCTGAGCGCGACGATACGGCAGCCGTCGTTCTTTCGGCTGCGCCGCGTGCCGAGCGTGACGTTCTTCACCTCGCGCGCCTCGGAGTACAATGCCTTCGAGCGGGTCACGCCGTTAGGCGCGCTCTTCTCGCTCGCCTCGCGTCCGGGATCGCGGCTACCCAGTACGTTCACGTACCAGGTGGAGCGTGGCCGTACGACGGCCAACGCAGCCGTGTTCTGCGCGGTGTTCTCGGCGTGCGACGATCTGACCCGGTCGGCGCTCGATCGCAACCGCACGGTGGGTACGCTCGGCTACGCCCTCGCGCGCAACCGGGCCAACGATCCGCTGAATCCGTCGTCGGGCGACGTCGAACGCCTCACCCTGCGTCACTCCTCGGCGCTCACGGGGTCGGAGGCGACGCAGCGGTTCAACAAGGCGGTGCTCGACGCGTCCATCTACCGGCCGTTCGCGGGCGGCGTGCTCACACTGCACGCGCAGGGAGGCACCGTCCTCGGCGATGCGCCGCAGCAGGAGCGATTGTTCGCCGGCGGTCCGACGACGGTGCGCGGTTATCGGCAGAATGAACTCGGGCCGCAGGTCTATCTGCTGACGAACGTCGTGCTCGACTCGAGCGCGAGCGGCGTGTCGTACCGGGTGGCGCCGGGCGCGAAGCCGGAGCGAACGATCCCGGCCGGGGGCAACACGCTCCTCGTCGGCAACGTGGAGCTGCAGCTTCGGAGCCCCGTGCTGCCAGAGTTGCTCGCGCTCGCGGTATTCACCGACGCCGGCGAGGTGTTCAACCGCGGGCATCAACGGCACGACGGCGGCGGCCGGCGGACGGTCGCTGCGAGTCACGCCGGGCGCAGGCGTGCGTGTACGATCTCCGTTCGGCGCGATCCGCGTCGACCTCGGCTACAACCCGTACGCGGCGACGGCCGGGCCGGCGTTCTACGTCGCACCCGGAGCGCGGACGCAGGAGCTGTACTGCGTCTCGCCGGGCAACACGGCAACGGGTCCGATCGGGTCGGGAAGCGGCGGGGGGTGTCCGCCGACGTACCGACCGCCGAGCAGCGGAAGTCTTCTGCGGCGATTGAATCCGAGTATCTGGATCGGCCAGGCGTTCTAGGCGTGATGCCGCGCCCGAGCGGGCGTGACGCGCTCGCCTCCCGTAGCGACCGATTGGAACGATCTGCAGCCCCATGCCGGCCGGCGCGCCGGTGACCGTCCCGGCACCGGCGGTCTCGCGCACGGCGCTGCTGCACGATCCCACCGTCCCCGGCTCGACCGCCCACGACCATTATCTTTTCGACTTCCCTGACCTCGCCCGTTGCCCCGTTCCCGCCGTCGGCTCGCCGCGTACATCGCGGCCGGTTCCCTCCTCGCCCTCACCGGCGCGACCGTGGCGGTCGTCGTCGGGGTCACCCAGACTGACCTCGGCCGCGACTACGTACGACGCACGCTGCTCGCGCGCGTCGCGCCGAACGTGCGCGGCCGGTTGTACGTCGGGGCGATCCGCGGCGGGTTCTTCACGGGCGTCACCGTCGACTCGGTCGAGTTGCGGAGCGCGGACGATTCCCTCGTCGCGGCCGTCGGGCGCGTGCACGTCGAGTACGCGTTGCGGGACCTCATCGACAAACGCGTCCTGCTCAAGCGCGTCGAGATCGATCGTCCCGTGGTCCACCTTCGGCAGTTCGAAGACGGGCACTGGAACTACAACGGACTCTTCGCGAGCAGCGGGCCGAGCGCGCCGAAGACGGGTCCAGGGTTCGGGGATTACATCGCTGCCGACTCGGTGCGCATCCGTGGGCTGCAGTTCAGCCTCACGCTCGCGTGGCATCCGGCGGATTCGTTGCACGGCGCTCGGCGCGACAGCGCGATCGCAGTCGCGCTCAACGGGCGGACCGAGGGCGGCGCGGAGATCCGGCGTGCCGGGCGGTACTACAATCGCACCTATCGCTGGAACGGCGACGCCGACCTGCCGACGATGCGAATCGCGCGGCCGGACAGCGCAGGGCTGCACTTCGCCGTCGCGCGCCTCGATCTGGACGAGACCGACCCGCCGTTTCGCTGGCGCAACATCCGCGGCGACGTCCGCATCCTCGGCGACACCGTGCGGGCCGATTTCCCGCACTGGGATCTGCCGGGGAGCACGGGGCAGGGGCACGCGAAAGTCGTGTGGGGGAGCGATCTGCCGATCCGGTGGGACATCCGGGTGCATGCGGACTCGATGTCGCTCGCCGACATCGGCTGGGTATATCCGACGCTGCCGACCACGGGCGGCGGGTCGATGGACCTCGCGATGCACAACCGGCGCACCGATCTGCGGATCATCGAGTACGCGCTGTCCAACATGAACGTGCGGACGACGCGGTCGCATCTCACCGGCGCGATGACGTTTGCCGTCGGCGGGCCGGTGTTAGGCGTCCAGGACGTGGACGTCGCGCTCAGTCCCGTGAATTGGGACCTGCTCCGCACGTTCAATGGCAAGGCGCTGCCCTACGATTTCCAGGGCACGCTCACGGGGACGGTCAAGGCGCGCGGTGGGCCACTCAACCGCTTCCTCGTCGACGACATGCGCGTGGCCTACAACGACGCGCACGTGCCGGCGCCGTGTCGACCATTCGCGCCGCCGGCGGTCTCGACATCCTCAAGCCGGCGGAGACGCACTTTCGCGGGCTACAGGTGAGTGCCGCGACGGTGGACCTGCGGACGATCGAGTTCCTCAACCCGAGCTTCCCGCACCTGCGGGGGATCATCACGGGAAGTGCGCGGCTCGACTCGCTCTACACCGACGTCCGCCTAACGAACGCCCGGTTCACGCATACCGACGGCCCGGGTGCGCCGACGACGCTCGCGGGCGGCGGGCGCGTGACGTTCGGCGAGGGGCCAACGCCGACGCGCTACGACCTCACCCTATCGGCCGAGCCGCTCTCGTTCACGACGCTCGCGCGCTCGTACCCGCTCGTCGTGACGCGGGGGACGTACGCGGGGCCACTTCGCATTGTCGGCACGACCGACAGTCTCGGCGTGACGACGACCCTCACGGGCGCGGCCGGAACGCTCGCGTACGACGGGATCGTCAACGCGCTCGATCCGCGCTACGGCGCGACGGGTACGTTCACCGGCACGGGCCTCGACCTGCGCACGCTGTTCGACGACCCGCGCCTGCCGCGGACGTCGCTCGCGCTTCGCACGCAGCTCGCACTTGGCGGCACCGACCAGGCCGACCTGGCCGGCACACTGCGCGCGGATCTCGGTCGGTCGATCATCGGCGGCGTGCGCGCGTACGGCGGCGCGGTCGCGCTGCGATTCGCGGGCGGGCGCGTGGGGATCGACACGGTGCGGCTCGAGACCGTCGCCGGGCAGCTCGCGGGGTCGGGTGGGATCGGGCTCACGGGCCCCGCGCGCGACTCGTTGCGACTGACGCTGACGATCGATTCGTTAGGCGGACTGCGGCGGTGGATCGCGCCGGGCGCGGTCGCGGCGGAGCGCGCGGCGGTGGTGGGGGCGAGTCCGGCGGCGCGCGCGGCGGCCGAGGATCCGGTCGCACGGCTCGTCGACCGTGCGACCCGTCAGCCGGCGAGCGCCACGCTGGCCGCAGCCGCGCAGGCGACGCAGGCGACGCTCGCGCCTTCAGCAGTCGCTCCCACGACGCTCGCCGGGGTCGATTCCGCCACGCGGGACGCCAACACGCCGGTCGATTCGCTTGCCGGCTCGATCCGCGCGACGATGACGCTCGCCGGGACGCTCGACACGGCCGTTGCCGATGGGCTGCGGGCGAGCGGGCGCGTGGACGGTCGCGGGCTCGTCTACGGCGGGTTCGGGGCGCGCGCGCTCACGCTGACGCTCGGCGGCACCGGGCTTCGGACCACGCCTAACGTGACGGTGGCCGCGAACGCCGACTCGATCAGCGCGGGGAGCGTGACCTTCGCGAGCGCGGCCGCCCACTACGCGGGGACGGCCACGGGAGGACGCTTCGACGTCTCGATGGGGAGCGATTCGGGGCTCTCGCTCGCGGGAAGCGGGCATACGGTCAGTGCCGGCGACAGTACGGTCCTGGCGCTCGATCGCGCGAGCGTGGTGCCGCGCCGGGGGCACCTGTGGACGCTCGCCGCGCCGACGCGGTTCGTCGCGCGCGGGGGAACACCGCTGGCGACCGGGACCGGCGAGACGGGCGGCGTGCTCGCGCTCGACTCGCTCACGCTACGCGGAGAAGGAGAGGACACAGGATCGAGCCTCACACTCGCCGCGACGCTCCCCGAACGCGGCGCGGTGACGGGAACGTTCGACGCGACCGCCGTGTCGATTCAGGACATCGCGGAAGTCGCCGGCGCGGGGCACGCGGTGCTTCCGGTGGACGGACGGTTGGACGCGGCCGTGCGGTTGACGGGCACGCGCGCGGAGCCGCTCCTCAGGGCACGGGCGGAGGTCGGCGCGCTGCGCGTCGGCACCGGCACGAGCACCGCGCGAGTGGACAGCGCCACACTTGCCGGCGACTACGCCGCACACCGGCTCACGGTCCGGCTGGGCGCGTTCGCGGGCGGCCGGCGCCTGCTGGCCGCCGACGGCGATCTGCCCATCGATCTCGCGCTGGAGCCGTCGGCGGGGCGGCTGCCGCAGGGCACCGCGCCGGCCGACTCGTTGCGCGCGCATGTCGCGGCCGATTCGCTCGACCTCGGGTTGCTCGCGGCGCTCGCGCCCGGAGTGCACGACACGCGCGGGCACCTCGCGGCGACGTTCGACGTCGGGGGCACGTGGAAGGCGCCGCGGCTCGATGGGCAGGTGCGTATCCCGGCGGGCGCGATGACGGTCGACGCGTCCGGGACGCGGCTGGAGGATGTGCACGCCGACGTCGCACTGTTAGGCGACAGCGTGGCCGTACGCCGCTTCTCGGTCCGGAGTGGCGCGCCCGGCGACTCGCTCGCCGTCACGGGGTGGGTGAAGCTGACACCGACCGACGATCCGGCGCTCGCGTTACAGGTGACTGCGCGCGATTTCCTCGCCGTGGACCGCGCGCGACTCGCCACGCTTGCGATCTCGACGCCGACGCCGCTGCAGGTCACGGGCTCGTTTCGCGCGGCGCGCGTGCGGGGCGCGGTCCGCGCGGAGCGTGGCCGCATCTACATCCCCGAACTCGTCGACAAGCGGATCATCGATCTCAACGAGTACCGCGACGTCGTCGACACGACGGTATTTCGCAACCGCACGCTGCTGCCGGGCGCGCCTGCGGCGTTCGTCGAGAATCTCGCGCTCGACAACGTCACGCTCTCGGTCGGCGACGACGTCTGGCTGCGGAACGCAGAGGCGAACATCAAGCTCGGCGGCTCGCTGGCGGTCACGCGCGCGGTCGGGCGGGTGAACGGGCGCGCCGTCCCGCAGCTCGCCCTGTTAGGCGCCCTCGCCGTCGAGCGGGGCACGTACCGGCTCGACTTGCTGCCGCTCGCGCAGCCGGTGTTCGATGTACAGCCGGGGACGCTGCGCTTCTTCGGCACGCCCGACCTCAACCCGACGGTCGACGTGCGCGCAGTCCACGTGGTGCGCCAGACGCGGCAGCTCACCAACCGACCGGACGTGCGGGTGCAGGTGGCGATCGGCGGCACGCTCAACCAGCCGACGTTGCAGCTATCGAGCGCCGACAACCCGCCGATCCCGGACACGGACCTCATCAGCTATCTCGTGACCGGCGAGCCCTCGGCGGCCATCTTCGGCAACGCGCAGTCGAGTGATCAGCTCGCGGCCGCGGCGTCGATCATCTCACGGCTCGCGGGAAGTCTCGTGTCGGGCGCGCTGTCGCGCGGCAATGGGCCGTTCGACATCATCTCCGTCGAGACCGGCGCCGTGTCGGCCGATCCGGCGCTCGCGCGCTCGACCAACAGCTTCTCCAACATCCTCACGAGCACGCGGCTCGGTGTCGGTGGGCAACTCGGGCAGAAGACCTTCTACACCTTCAGCACGGGGTTCTGCAGCTTCTCGCAGAACGCGGATCCGTCGTCGAGCGTGTTCAGCAACTTCACCCGTGGGCTCGGGGTGTCGGTCGAGCGGCGCGTGACGACCTCGTTCTCGGTGCAGGTCGGTGTCGAGCCGGCGTTGCAGCAGCAGGCGTGCCTCAACAACGCGAGCACGCGTTTCTTCCAGCAGACGCCGTCGCAGGGCAGCATCGACTTCACGAAGCGGTGGTCGTTCTGAGCGGTGCCGCGCCCGGACCGCAGGGCATCGGCCGGGTGCTGCTCGTCGTGAATCCGCGCGCGCGCCGCGTGGCCGACCGCGAGCGCGAGGCGTTGGCGGGGTTCGCGGCCGCGGGCGTCGCGTGCGACGTGCGCCATACCGAGGCGGCCGGACACGCGGGTGAGATCGCGCGCGGGGTCCTGCCCGGGGATGACGCGTTAGGCGACGGGCCCAACCCCTCCGCACCGTACGACGCCGTGTTTACCCTCGGGGGGGACGGAACGGCGATGGACGTCGTCGCCGCCCTCGCAGGGAGCGGCGTCCCGGTCGGCGTGCTTCCGGCCGGCACGGGCAACCTCGTCGCGCGCACGCTCGGCGTTCCGTTAGGCACGGCTCGCGCCGTCGCGGCGCTGCTCGGCGGCGCCCGCACATGCGTCGATCTCGGCGCACTGAGCACGGCGGGCGGCGGGCCGCCGAGACTCTTTGCGTTTGCCGCGGGCGTGGGCGTGGACGCGCGCATGATCGAGCGCGCTTCGCCGGCGTGGAAGCGCCGCGTCGGCGTGCTCGCGTACGTGGTCACCGCGACGCAGGCCGTGCTCGCTCGCGAGCGGTTCGGCGTGCGCCTCGTCGTCGACGGCGAGGAGACCGTGACCGACGCGACAGCGGTCATGGTCGCCAAC
Organism: uncultured Gemmatimonadales bacterium; assembly: GCA_963702945.1. Taxonomy (GTDB): domain Bacteria; phylum Gemmatimonadota; class Gemmatimonadetes; order Gemmatimonadales; family Gemmatimonadaceae; genus BPUI01. The sequence goes on along the minus strand of OY969773.1, from coordinate 1,231,308 downwards.
TTCGGCGCGGTGCTCGGCGACGCGTTCCGCTTCGGGCCCGGCATCCGCGAGGACGACGGGCGCCTGGACGTCTGCATCTTCCGCCCACGCTCGTTCGTCGAGTCGGTCTCGGTGTTTGCGCGGCTCGTGCGCAAGGACTTCCGTCCGCATCCGGCGCTGCTCTACCGAGCCGGACAGGCGATCGCGCTCGACACCGACCCGCCGCGTCCGGTCCAGGCGGATGGCGAACTGCTCGGCCGCACGCCGATGACCGTGCGCGTGCTGCCCCTCGCTGCGACGCTGCTCGTGCCGCGGGCGCGGGGCACGGCACCTTCGGCTGCCTAACGTCACGTGATGCCGCCGCCAGTCGACCTTGCGTCGTTCGGCATCGCGGTCCGCTTCGCTATCGGGCGCGAGGGCGTGCCCGGACTCGCCGACTGACCCAACGTTCATGACCGACCAGATCGAACCGAGCAGATTCGCGCTCGTCCGCGTGCCCATCGCGCCCGTCCACAGCGAGCCGCGCGTGTCGAGCGCGCAGACGACGCAGACCACCTTCGGCCACGTCGTCGCGCTGATCGCACGCGAAGGCGAGTGGAACCGCGTGCACACCCTCCCGGACCGCTACGAAGGGTGGCTGCACGCGGGCTACATGATCCCGGTCGACACGCCCCCGATCGAGCCCGGGCCCGAGATGTCCAGCGTCGCGGGCGGACGCGCAACGTTGACGATGCGTGTCTCACTCGGCGCGACCATCCGTGCCGGCACCCGGACATTGCAGCTACCGCTCGGCGCCTGGGTCGGCCCCGACGTGACCGTGCTCGAAGGCGAGGTCGTGCCGATGGATGAACTTCCCGTACGCTTCCCACCAACGGGCGACGCGATCGCGCGGACCGCCGCACGCTATTTCGGATCGACCAGCTACCAGTGGGGCGGCGTGACGCCCTGGGGCGCCGACTGCTCGGGCTTCGTGCAGACCGTGTTCGCGCTTCACGGCCTCGAGCTGCCGCGCGACGCGTCGCAGCAGGCGCCGATCGGGACGGACGCCGGCCGCGACCTCGCCGCCCACGAGGCCGGCGACCTGCTCTTTTTCTCGGAACGCGAGGACGGGCGTGTCACGCACGTCGGGCTCGCCGCGGGTGCGGGGCGCATGCTGCACGTTGCGCTCGGGCGCGGCGGCTACGCGGAGGAGGACCTCGCGGATGACGACGATCCGTACGTCGCGACGCTGCGCGCGCGCTTCGTCGGAGCCCGCCGCGTTCCGATGCGCCTGGCCGGGTTAGCTTAGACGGATGGCAACGACCGTGCAGGGCCTCGCGCCCGGCCCGTCGGACGTCGCGCTCGCCGGCACCCCGCCCGGCCCCGCGACCACCCCGCGGCCGGGCGCGACGCGCACCACCCCCCCTCCTCCCCCGACGACGAGCACGCGCACCGATCACGCGCTGCTCGTCCTCATGGCGGCCATCTGGGGCGTCAACTTCGGCGTCCTCAAGATCGGGACGCGGTACGTCGACCCCGCGACGTTCAATGGCACGCGCGTGCTGCTCGCGGCACTCGTGCTCGGCGCGGTGGCTGCGTTCCGAAGCGCGCCGCGCCCGTCGCGCGCCGACGCGCTACGCCTCGTGCTGTTGGGCGTGCTCGGGCACGGCGTCTACCAGTTCTGCTTCATCGAGGGGTTGGCGCGCACGGCGAGCGGCACGACGGCGCTGATCCTCGCTGGCGGTCCCGCGCTCGTCGGGATCGTCGGGCGGGTGCTTGGCGTCGAGCGGCCGAGCGGGCGGGCGTGGGGGGGGATCGCGCTGCAGCTCGCGGGGATGGCGGGCGTGGTGCTTGGCTCGGCGACGGACACCGCGGACGCGCGCGGTGGCAACCCGATCGCGGGCGTCCTGCTCGTGCTCGCGGCGTCGCTGACCTGGTCGTTCTATGCGGTGCTGCTCAAGCCGCTGACCCAGCGCGTCGACGGTGTGCAGCTGTCGGCCTGGACGCTGCTCGGCGGTGCGCTCACGCTCGGTGCCTCCGCCGTGCCGGCCATCGCGCGCGGCGCCCTCGGCTCACTCGGCGTCGTGGGATGGGCGGCGATGTCTTACAGCGGCGTGTTCGCGCTCTCGATCGCGTACCTCTTCTACTACCGCGGGGTGCGCACGGTCGGCGCGGTCCGCACGGCGATGTACACGAATTTGCAGCCGGTGGTTGCGCTCGCGGTCGGTTTCTTTGCGTTAGGCGAGCGGCCCGGTGGTTGGCAGCTCGCGGGCGCGGCGTTGATCGGTGCCGGGCTCGTGGCGTCCCGCGAGTCATGAGGCGCGGCATGGGCATGGTCGCATGAGCAGGACACGACTGGCGCTGTTCGACATCGATGGCACGCTCATCCGCGGCGACGGCGCGGCGAAGCGCTCCTTCGAGGCCTCGCTCGTCGAGGTGTTCGGGACGGCGGGGGATACGAGCATTCCGTTCGACGGCAAGACCGATCCGCAGATCGCGCGCGAGTTGATGCGGTCGGCCGGCTTCGACGACGCCGCGATCGACGCCGGCATCGCCGACGTCGTCGCCGGCTATCTGGAACGCCTACGCGGCGAGCTCGCCCGCGGGACGGGACACTTCGAGGCGTTGCCGGGCGTGGTGGCGCTGCTGGACGCGCTGGCCGAGCGAGAAGAGGTGGTGCTCGGGTTGCTCACCGGCAACGTGGCGCCCGGGGCGGCCGTGAAGCTGAGCGCGGCCGGGATCGATGCGGCGCGCTTCCGCGTCGGCGCGTTCGGGAGCGACGCGGAGCACCGTCCTGACCTGCCCGAGATCGCGCGGCGGCGCGCCGAAGCGCTGATCGGGATGCCGTTGGTCGGCGCAGACGTGATCGTCATCGGCGACACTCCGGCGGATATCGGGTGCGCGCGGCCGATCGGCGCGCGGAGCGTTGGGGTCGCGTCCGGTCGCTACAGTGTCGATGCGCTCGCCGAGCACGACGCCGCGGCCGTGCTCGCCGACTTCTGCGATACCTCCGCGGCGCTCGCCGCCGTGCTCGGCTGACTGATCGGGCGGCTGCGATGACGGATGGCCGCGTGACTCACGACGCCGATGTGATCGTCGTGCGCGCAGAGGGCACGATCGAGGGTGCGACGATTGGGGGGCGTTACGCCGTCACGCTACGGCGCGACACGCTGACGGGCGTGCCCGATGACGTGGCTGCGGCCGCCGGTGGACCGCTGACCATCACGTTAGGCACGCTCGACGGCGCCGGATGTGAAGCGGGGGTGCTGATGCTCGCGCTGCCTGGCGGCGGGGCGTTGGACCTCACGCCGGACGGTCGGGATGCGGAAGACGGGGCGCGGTTCGACGCGTTCGCCGCGCGGGTGATAGCGCGCGCCTACGCGATCCCCGAACTCACACGCGCGCTCCGCACCTTTGCGGCGCACCGTGGCGCGCCCGGCTCCGACCACGACCAGTTCTTTGCGCCTCTGGTCGATGCCCTGAAACGGGCCCGGGACCGACTCGCGACCGGCGCTGACGCGGCGCCGTGGCTCGCGGCCGATCTCGTGAACGCGGAGCACGTCGCCGCGGCGATCCGCGCCTCCTTCGGGGTGCTCGCGGCGGAGCGCGCGGGCGAGAGCGGCGCGGCGCGCCGCGCGCTCGAGGCAGAGCTGGAGGACGTGGCCGCGCCGCTGTTCGCCGCCCTCCTTGTCGTTGGCGCGCGCGCGGCGGCGCTCGCGGACTCGCCGGGAGACCTTCGCCTCATCGCCTGGCGCGCGTGGACCGAGGCGTTGGGCCAGGCGTTCCGCGCGGCGGACGCGGCATGGGAGGAAGCGGTTCCCGCGCTCGCCGATCCGCGCGGCGGGATGGGACGGCTCTGGCGGTCGCTGCTCCGGCAGCGCGGCGTCCGTTGATCCTGGGCGTCGGCTTCGACCTCGTCGATATCGCGCGCGTCGCGGCGTTGCTGGAGTCCAAGGGCGAGCGCGCCATCGAGCGGCTGTTCTCGCCCGGCGAGGCCGCGTACGCGCGGGCCCGCGCCGAGCCTGCGCGCCACTTCGCCGCGCGCTTCGCCGCGAAGGAAGCGGTCTACAAGGCGCTGGCCGGGAGCGAGGACGCGCGCGGCATCGGCTGGCGCGACACGGAGGTCACGGTCGCCTGGGACGGGCGGCCGCAGATCGTGCTGCACGGCCGCGGCGCCGAACGGGCGGCTGCGTTAGGCGTCGTGCGGGTGCACGTCTCGCTCACGCACGCGGATCTCGTGGCCGGCGCGATGGTGGTGTTGGAGGGCGGCCCGGCGCCGACGTAAGCGGGCGAGCAGTCGCCGGCGCACGCCGTCCTCGACGCGGCCGCCGCCCACGAGGATCGCCAGCGTGAGCACGGTGCCGACGAGGACGATCGCCCACGCGCCGAGTCCCGAGGCCAGCCCGAGTCCCGCGGCGACCCACACATTCGCGGCCGTGGTAAGTCCGCGCACCTCACGTCGACGGTGCCGCGGCGCGCGAGCCCGGCTCGGCCGCTTGGACGCGGTGCTCGCGGGGGCGGCGGTCGTGGGTGACGCGACCGCGGAGACTGACACGGCGACGGTCGGGGCCCCGCCGGTCGGCGCGCGCGGGTGCAGGATGAGACCCGCGCCGATGAAGCCGATTCCCGTGATCACACCCTGCATGACCCGCGTGGCGCCGCCCGGATCGACTGTGGCGGCTGCGGCGGTGACGAGTGCGGCGCCTAACGCGACGAGGGCGTGCGTACGGAGGCCGGCCGCCTTTCCGTTGAGGTTGCGGTTGATGCCGAGGATGGCCCCGGCGATCGTCGCCGCGGTGAGGCGCGCGGCGATCTCGTTCAGCGGGAGGAGCGCGGGGGAGAGCACTGACGGCTGGGTCGTTCGTCGTTCGGCCGGCGCGCGGCGGCCGCCCTCGTCGCCTGACGTGACCGCGCCGCTCGGCTCAGCTCTTCGCCCAGTCTCCTGACTCGGCGGCGCCTGCCGTTCCGCACCCGCACCCGTCGCCGCACCCGGCCTTGGCCGGCCGGAGCGTCTGCCACGCGCGCCGCGCCACGAAGCCGAACGCGACGGCCACGATCAACGCGATGATGAGCATCTGCATGGGCAACACCTCCCTGGCTATCCGAGCCCCAACAACCGTCCGCCCTGATACACCACGAACGCGGCGATGTACGCGAGGCCGAGCATGTAGCCGAACTGCACGGCGGCCCAGCGCCACCCTGCGCTCCCGCCTCCCGTCTCGCGCACTGTCACCGCGACCGTGCTCATGCACATGAGCGCGTAGACGTAGAACACCATCAGCCCCATCGCGACGAGCGGGGTGTAGACCACGCGCCCGGTGTGCGGATCACGGTCGGCGCGCAGCTTGTCGCGGAGCGCGGCGTCGACCTTGCCCGACCCGTCGTCCTCGCCCACGCCGTAGATCGTGCCCATCGTCGAGACGAACACCTCGCGCGCGGCGAAGCTCGCCGCGATCGACACACCGATCTTCCAGTCGTAGCCGAGCGGGCGCACGGCGGGCTCGATCGTGTGCCCCAGGCGGCCGAGCGCGGAGTGTTCGAGCTGCGCCTCCTTGCGGGCGGGCTCGGGGAGGCGCGCGTCGGCATCGGAGCGTGGATATGTCGCCGCGGCCCAGAGCACGACCGAGAGGGCGAGAATCACGGTACCGGCGCGCTGCAGGAACAGCCGTGCACGCCCGGTCACCGAGATCGCCAAACTCTTCACGCTCGGCCACCGATACGGCGGCAGCTCGAGGATCATCGGCCGCACGGGGCCGCGGAGGAGCGTGCGCTTGAAGAGTGCCGCGACACCGAGCGCGGTGACGGTGCCTAACAGGTACATCAGCAACATCGTCGCGCCCTGCAGCGTCAGCAGCCCGCCCAGCAGCGCGATCGGTGGCACGAAGGCGCCGATCAGTAGCGTGTATACCGGGAGCCGGGCCGAGCAGCTCATCAGCGGCACGACCATGATCGTGGCGAGTCGATCCTTTTCGTGTTCGACCGTGCGTGCCGCCATGATGCCGGGCACCGCGCACGCGTAGCCCGAGAGCATCGGAATGAAGCTCTTGCCATGGAGCCCGACGCGGCGCATCACGCCGTCCATCAGGAACGCGGCGCGGGCCATGTAGCCCGTGTCCTCGAGCACGCCGATGAAGAGGAAGAGCATCGCGATCTGCGGCAGGAACACGATCACGCTGCCCACACCCGCGATGATGCCGTCGACGACGAGCGAGCGCAGGTCGCCGGGCGGCATCAGCCCGCTCACGGTCGTGCCGATCCAGCCGACGACGGTCTGCATGGCGTTGCCGACCGGAAGCCCGACGGAGAACACCGCCTGGAACACGAGCGCCATCGTGACGAGGAACACGGCCCAGCCCCACACACGGTGCAACGCGATGGCGTCGAGGCGGTCGGTCATCGTGCGGCCGCGGCGCGGTGCGCGTCGGACGGCGCGCGCGAGCACGCCACCAATCCATCCATAGCGCAGCTCCGCCTCGACCCGCTCCGGCGCGAGCCCCTCGGCGCGGAGCGCGGCCCGCGCGCCGTCGAGGGCGTCGAGCAGGCCCGGCACGTTCGCGAGGTGCGACTCCGGCACCGCGATGCCGAGCAGGCGGAGCGCCTCCATGCCGGCCGGCTCTGGTGCGAAGCTCGCCTGCCGCAAGCACGCCTCGACCGGCGCGAGCGCCGTCGCGACCGCCTCGGGAAGAAGGAACTGCCGGCTCGCGCGCGGCAGCGTCGCCGCCTGGTGGATCGCGCGCTTCAGCGGCTCGATCCCCTCGCCGCGCTTCGCGACCATCGGGATCACGGTCGCGCCGAGCTCGTGGATCAGCTCGGGTACGTCGATCGTCACGCCCGAGGCGATCGCGGCGTCGATCTGGTTGAGCGCGATCACGACCGGGAGCCCGAGCTCGAGCACCTGGCTCAGCAGGAACAGGTTCCGCTCGAGGTGCTGGGCATCGGCGACGACGACCACGACGTCGGGAACGGGCACGTCGCGCCCGCGACCGAGCAACACTTCGAGCGCGATTCGCTCGTCGGGCGAACCCGCGGAGAGCGAGTAGCTCCCCGGCAGGTCGAGCACGCTGACCCGACCGCCGTCCGTGGTGCGGTAGTGGCCTTCCGTGCGCTCCACCGTGACGCCGGCGAAGTTGCCGACCTTCTGCCGGAGCCCGGTGAGGGCGTTGAAGAGCGTCGTCTTGCCCGTGTTCGGATTGCCGACCAGGGCGACGCGAAGGGGCGTGGTGCGCGGGGCCGGTACGGCCGGCGGCACCGTGGGAGCGCCAGCGAAGGGCGTCCGAACGCCCGACGCCGTGGGCGCGGGCGTCTGCATGCTCAGACGGCCGGCGCGGGAGTCGGCGAGACGGCTGTCGTCGGCCCGGTCGTCACGCCCAGTCCGGTGCCGTCGATCGGGCGCACCGTGATGCCGGCGCCGAGCGCGCGGCCGAGGGCGATGCGGGTGCCGCGCACCTCGAGGAGCACTGCATTGCGCGAGTCGACGACGTTGACCCGCGCCCCCTCACAGAGTCCGATCGCGCGAAGGCGGCAGGCTTCCTGGTCTCCGCAGCGCACCTCCATGACCATCGCCCACGATCCGGCGCGGCAGCTCGCCAGCGTGCACGATCCGCCGGCCGGAACCGCGGCGGACGTATCGATCACGGGCAGGGCTCGGCGTGGTGAACGGTCCTGCGAACGACGAAAGAAGCTCAGCACGGACGGATGCGACGAGGGAGCGACGCCACGCGAGTGCGGGGCCTATCGCATGTACGCAATCTGATTGCCGGACGGAATCCCGTCAATCGTGTTCGGAATTGTGCGACGGATCGTGATACCCCGCAGGGCTAGCGGCGGGTCGGGCGTCGAGCCGCGCATCGAGCGCGGCGCGGACGCCGGGCCACTCGTCGCGCAGGATGCTGAAATACACCGTATCGCGTGCCTCACCGGACTCGTTGATCATGTGCTGGCGAAGCGTGCCCTCCTCGATCCCACCAATCCGGGCGATCGCGGCGCGCGAACGGGCATTGCGCGCGCTGGTCTTCAGTTCGACGCGTGCGACACCCAGGATGTCGAACGCATGGGCGAGCAGGAGTCGTTTCGCCTCGGTGTTCACCCGTGTGCGCTGCCACGTCCGAGCGATCCACGTCCAGCCGATCTCGACCCGATGGTGCACCGGCTCGTAGTTGGCGAGCCGAGTCGACCCGATGACCGAGCCGGTGCCCGTCTCGATCTGCACGAACGGCAGCGCCGTGCCCGCGGCCTGATCGGTGAGCGCGCGCTCGACGTAGCGGCGCAGGTCGTCCGGCGTGCGGACGAGCGCATCGTGAACGCCCACAGCGCCGGGTCGAGTCCGATCGCCGTCAGGGCGGGAAGGTGCGCCAGCGTCAGCGGCTCGAGACGGACATGCGCGCCGGTGAGCGTGACGGGAGTGAGTGGGGGAAGGGGCGCGGGACGCACAAGAACGCTACGGCGACTTAGGCGACCGCGGGTTCGGGCACCGCCTCCGCGTACACCCCCGGCCGCCCCGGTCCCGGCGCCCGCCGCAGTTGCATGAGCACGATCCCGACGAGCATCACCAGCGACGGCAATCCCCTGCGCCGTCGTGAACGGCCCGAGGAACCGGTCGTCCTTGGCGCGAAAGAACTCGACGATGAACCGCTCGATCCCGGCGAGCACGCAGTAGAACCCGAACAACCACCCCTCCGCGTGCCGGTGCCCGCGAAAGCGCCAGAGCACGGCGAACATCAGCAGCCCCATCGTCACTTCGTAGAGCTGCGTCGGGTGAACAGCGACGATCGCGTCGGGCGCCGTTCCGGCTGGCAGATGCGCACCGAACATCTGCGTCAGGTTGGCGGCGGTCGTCGGCGGGGCCCCGTTCGGGAAGGTCACCGCCAGCGGGCCGTTCCATGGCCGACCGTAGTCGTCGCCCACGGCCCAGCACCCCGTGCGCCCCACCGCATAGCCCGCCGCGATCGCGATCCCCGCCACGTCCGCGTATCGCGGGAACGACAACTTCTTGTAGCGTACCGTCGCGTAGCAGAGGGCGACCGATCCGATGAATCCGCCCCAGAAAACGAAGCCGCCACGGCTGAAGATGGCGTGCCAGTCGCGCATCAGGATGACGTAGTAGCCCTTCGCGCCGATCATCGTGCCGAGGAGCGCGGCGAGCACGATGTCGGGCGCGGCGGCCGCGTGGTCGAGGTGTCCGCGGCGCGTGAGTTCGCGCACGACGATGACCTGCGCGATCGCGAACGCGGCGAGCACCGCCAGCCCGAAGCCGGTCAGCTGCAGGGGGCCGAGCGCGATCTGAAATGGCTCGGCGACAATCGGATGTGGCATGCGGGGAAGCTAGTGTCGAAGGAGCTTTACCGGTCGCGGAGGCCGGGGATGGGCATCGACGCGCGCGCCCCGAGCCCGAGTCCCGCGACGTCGCCGCGGGCGAGGCGAAAGAGGCCGGCGCGCGCGATCATCGCGGCGTTGTCGGTGGCGAGGCGCACGGAGGGCGCGTACACGCGCACCCCGCGGGGCCCCAGCCGCCGCTGCATCGCCGCGACGAGCGCGCCGTTGCACGCGACGCCGCCGCCGAGCACGACGCGCGGACGATCGTAGGCGCGCGCGGCGCGGTAGGTCTTCTCGACGAGCGTGTCGACGAGCGCGTCCTGGAACCCGCGCGCGATCCCCGCGCGCTCCGCGTCCAGCGTTCCCCGCGACTCGGCGGCGCGGACTGCGTGCAACACGGCGGTCTTGAGCCCGCTGAACGAGACGTCGTAGTAGTCGGCGTCGGCGGGCTGCTGATTCGCGCGCAGCATCGGGCGCGGAAAGCGCGGTACGTCGCCCACCGCCTCCCCCGCGAGGCGCTCGACATGTCGCCCGCCGGGGTAGGGTAGCCCGAGCAGCTTCGCAACCTTGTCGAACGCTTCGCCAGCGGCATCGTCCCGCGTGGCGCCCAACAGGCGATACTCGCCCCAGGCCGCCACGTCGAGCAGCAGCGTGTGTCCGCCCGAGACGAGCAGCGCCGTGAAGGGCGGCTCGGCCTCGGGGTGCTCGAGCGCGGTCGCGAACAGGTGCCCTTCCATGTGGTGTACGGGCACGAGCGGAACGCCTAACGTATAGGCGAGTGCCGTGGCGTAGCTCACCCCGACGAGCAGCGCACCGACGAGCCCGGGCGCGTGCGTCACCGCGACGGCGCCGATTGCATCCATCGTGAGCGCGGCGTCGGCGAGGGCGCGCTCGACCACGGGCACGACGGCCGTCAGGTGCGCACGACTGGCCAACTCGGGCACGACACCGCCAAAAATCCGGTGTACGTCCTGCGAGTAGATGACGAGCGCGCGAAGCGCCGCCCCTGCATCGGCCGCGGCGCCGCCCTCGACCACCGCCGCCGACGTTTCGTCGCAGGAGGTCTCGATACCGAGCATGCGGATCGACGCCGTTGCCGCTGGCCCGCTCACGGCCGGTCGCCGATGGTCACCCCGCGCACCGTGAGACCGGCCAGCCCGCGCGGAAGGATCACGTCGTCGGGGCGCGGCATGGCGGTTCCGGGCGCGGACGAGGCAGCCCGCGCGCGCAGTACGGGCGGCCGCACCGCGAGCAGGGCCAGCGTCCCCGCCGAGCCGTCGACGAGCGCGAAGACACCGCCCGCGGCTGCGTACGCGGGCGCGGTGCGACCGTACACCCGCACCCGGACGTACGCGCGCGCGGGCTCCAAGGCGCGTACGAACAGCCACAACGCGATGGCGACGACGGCGCCCGCGATCTGTTGCGGCACGTGGCGGCGGTGCCATGCTGCGATCGGAGCGGCCATCAGCGCGCTGCGCGCGTCACCGCGCACTCTGCTCGTCGAGCAGCCGGCCGATCAGTGCGCGGTTCTCGGGCGAGTTCCAGTCCTGCGCGTACGCTTTCTTGCGCACGACGCCATCGGAACCGATCACGAAGTTCTCTGGGACGCCAGTCGACTGATACGTCTTCTGGATCGCTCCGGCCGAGTCGTGGAGCACGTCGTAGGTGACGTGGTAGGGGGCCAGGAACTCGCGGATCTTGCGCGCGTCCGCCGCGTCGTCCACGCTCACCGCGACGACCCGAAAGCCGCGTGGCGCGAAGTCGCGGTACAGCGCCTCGATGCTCGGAATCTCCTCGCGGCAGGGCGCGCACCACGTCGCCCAGATGTTGACGAGCACCACCTGCCCCTTGTAGTCGGCGAGACTGCGCGCGCCGGTCGCGGGGACGGCGGTCGCGGCGCGCGGCGGCGTGACCTGCACCGCGCTCGCCGTGAACGCGGGCGCCTGCCCCCCGACGCTCACCTGGAACAGCTCGTCGCCCAACGTACGCGTCGCGATCCAGAGCCCGAGCGCGAGCAGGGCGACGATCGCGCCGACGATCGACCACTGCTGCCTAACGGTCACGCGACGATCTCCGTCGCGCGCTCGGCCGCCTCGCGCAGCGCTCGCAACGCCGCCGCCGGATCGGCCGCGGAGAAGACGGCGTTCCCCGCGACGAAGGTATCCGCGCCCGCGCGCCGGCAGCGCGCGATCGTGTCGGCCGCGACGCCGCCGTCGACCTCCAGATGCGCGTCGCTCCTCGCGGCGTCGAGCAGCTGCCGCGCACGCGCGATCTTCCCCTCGGTGTAGCCGATGAACCGCTGGCCGCCGTAGCCGGGGTTCACGGTCATCACGAGCAGCAGATCCAGCTCGCCGACGACCTCGCTCACCGCCGCCAGCGGGGTCGCCGGGTTGAGCGCAACGCCCGCGCGACACCCGCGCTCGTGGATGTGCGCGAGTTGGCGGTCGAGGTGCGGCACCGCTTCGGCGTGGACCGTCATCCCGGTGGCGCCTGCCGCGGCGTAGTCGTCGAAGTAGCGCTCGGGAAACTCGACCATCATGTGCACGTCGATCGGCAACGCGGTGGCGTGCCGCACGGCCTCGATGACCTTCACGCCGAAGCTGAGATTCGGAACGAAGTGACCGTCCATCACGTCGACGTGGATCTGGTCGGCGCCGCCGGCCTCGACGCGCGCGATCTCCTCGGCCAGTCGGCCGAAGTCAGCGGCGAGTACGGAGGGAGCGAGGCGGATGGGCATGGTACCGAAGGAGTACAGGCAGTGGCTGGATGGGGTCCGAACGATGGGGATGCGGGAGCAGTGCTCCGCACCTACCCCCACGTCCTCTCACGGCTGCGCCGCAACGATGATCGTCACCGTCGCGCCACGCGGCTTCTGCGTCGCCGGCGCGGGCGACTGGTCGAGCACTGTCCCGGCCGGCACCGACGCGTTCAGCCGCGTCGCCCCGGTTTGCGCATCGAACCCCGCCGCACGCAGCGTCGACTCCGCGTCCGACGCGAGTTGCCCGCGCACGTCGGGCACCGGCCGGTCGTCCGGCAGCAGGCGCGTCGGGAAGACGAACAGGTACACCAGCACGTACGCGATGAGGAATCCCGATGCGGCCACCACCGCGTAGGGAATCGCGCCGCGAGTCCGCGCGCGCCAACGACTCACGTGCTCACCGTCGTGGACGCGCCCGCCGCGCGCCGAAGCCGCGCCGCGAACGCGCCGTCCACGCCGTGGCGCTGGGGCAGCACGCGCAGGCGTCCGCCGTCCAGCACCGCATCCGGGACCGTCCCCGCGGGCGGCGCCTCGAGCGTCCACTCGCCAGCGCCCCGCTCGAGGAATCGGTCGACCACCCCGTCGTTCTCCTCGGTTTCGACCGAACAGGTCGAATAGACGAGCAGCCCGCCCGGGCGCACGAGATCCGCCGCCGCGCGCAGGATCGCGTGCTGGGTCGCGGACATCACGGCCACGTCCGACGGCTTGAGGCGCCAGCGCGCGTCGGGGTGGCGACGGAACGTCCCGGTGCCGGTGCACGGGGCATCGACGAGCACCGCGTCGACCGCGCGCAGGGGCGCGTCGAGCACATCGCCGCAGTACGCGTGGATGTTGGGCGCGCCGAGCCGGGTGATGTTCGCGCGCACGCGCGCGAGGCGCGTCGGCGAACGGTCGCCCGCGAACACCGCGCCCGCTGTTCGCGCGAGTTCGAGCGACTTGCCGCCAGGTGCGGCGCACACGTCCGCGACTGCGGCCCCTGCTGGGAACGCGGTGTAGAGCGTGACGAACGTCGAGGCCGGATCCTGCACGTGGAATCGCCCGCCGATGAACGCCTCGCGCGTGGTGAGCGCTGCGCCGCGCGCGAGGGGCACGCTGTCCACCGGCCAGGTGGCGCCCTCGGGTGGGTCGTCGATTCCGACGCCGGCCGCCTCCAGCTCTTCGACGAGCTCGGCCGCGCTCACGCCATAGGGGCGCGCGACGACCGGCGCCTCGCCGTTGTTGGCGCGCAGCAGCGCCTCGGTGGCCGCGACGCCCCACCGCTCCGCCCAGCGCGTGACGAGCCAGAGCGGGTGCGACTGCTCGAAGGCGAGCCGCTCCAGCGCATCGACTGGCGCCTCGACCGCGGGCGCGCCGTCGGGCCCACGTTCGCGGTCGAGGCGGCGGAGCACCGCGTTGGCGAGCGCGCCCGCGCCGTGCCCCGCGCGCGTCTTTGCCAGCTCCACTGTCTCGCCGATCGCGGCGTAGGCAGGCACGCTGGTCATCGCGACCAGCTGGTAGGCCCCGAGCCGCAGCAGGTCGACGACGTCGGTGTCCAGGCGGAGCAGCCCGCCGCGCACCCGGTCGGCGAGCATCGCGTCGAGCCACGCCCGGCGGCGAAGCGTGCCCCACACGAGCTCCTGCAGCCACCGCCGGTCGCGCGCGTCGAGCCCGCCCGCGCGTCGCTCGAAGGCGCCGTCGAGCAGCGCGCCATCGCGCAGATCGGCGAGGATGGCCGCGGCCGCGAGGCGTGCCGGCGTGATCGCGACGCGGCGCACCGGGCGCGTGCCGCCGGTGGGCGGCGCCCCGCGCGCGGTCACGCCGTCGCGCCTAACGTACCCAGCCAGATGCCCACGGCGAAGACGATCCCGCCGCCCACGATCACCTGCGCGACCGTGCGGCCGAGCGGGCTCTCCATGAAGTGGAACCGGATGTAGGCGATGACCAGCAGCTCGACGACGACGACCGCGTACGCGACGTAGAGCGCGGTGCGGAGATCGTGAAGCAGGAACGGGAAGGTGTGCCCCATCCCGCCGAGGAGCGTACCGAGCCCGGTCACGGCGCCGCGCGTGAGCGGACTGCCGCGCCCGCTGACCTTGCCGTCGTCCGAGAGCGCCTCCGCCAGCCCCATGCTGATCGCCGCGCCCACCGAGGCCGCGAGCCCGACGAAGAAGGCGTCGTGCGCGCTGTTGGTCAGCCGCGCCGTGGCGAAGATCGGGGCCAGCGTCGATACCGACCCGTCCATGAGCCCGAGCAGCCCGGGCTGCACGATCTGGAGCACGAATTTGTGCTCCTCGGGCGGCGTCGGGATCGGCGGCGTGTCCGTGGCGACCGGCTCCACGGCGTCGAGTGTGACGTCAGACATCGGCGGATTCCGTGGGGGCGATAGCTGCCGTCGGGGGGTCGAAGACGTCCCCCAGCTCGACGCCGCGTCCGCGCACCCAATCGGCCGCAGGGATGCGTGCCCGTCCTGCGGGCTGCACGTGCGTCACGCGCACGGCGTCCTCGCCGCACTTCACCACGAGGCCATCGTCGCCTAACGCGACCACCTCGCCGGGCGTGACGTCCGGACGTTCCTCGACGAGCACCGCGCGCGCGCCGAACAGCTTGACATCGATCGGGTCGCGCCCGGCGGCGCGCAGCACGGCAAACGCGCCCGGCCGCGGGTCGTAGGCGCGCACCGCGCGGGCGACGTCTTCGGCCGGCCGCGTCCAGTCCACGCGCGCATCGGCCCGCGTGATCTTGGGCGCGTAGGTCGCGGCCGCGTCGTCCTGCGGCACCTCGCGCGCCGCGCCGACCTCGATCAACGTCAGTGCCTCGATGAGGGCCTGCGCGCCCAGCTCGGCGAGATGCTCCCACAACTCGCCGTACGTGGTATCGTCGGCGATCGGCGTGTCGAGCGTGTGGATCACGGGACCGGCGTCGAGCGCGGGAACCATGCGCATGATCGACACGCCGGTGGTCGCGAGCCCGGCGAGCAGGGCCGCGCGAATCGGGTCCGCACCGCGGAACGCGGGGAGCAGCGACGCGTGGATGTTGAGGGTGCCTAACGGTGGCCGGTCGATCACGGCCTTCGGCAGGATATGCCCGTACGCGACGACCACCGAGAGGTCCGGCGCGAGCGCGTCCACCTCGGCGAGGAAGACATCGCCCCGCGGCTTCTCGGGTTGCAGCACGGGGAGCCCCTCCGCGACCGCGAGGGCCTTCACCGGCGACGGATCGAGCCGCGAGCGCGAGCGGCCGCGCGCCTTGTCGACGCCGGTCACCACGCCCACGACGTCGTATCCCTCGCCCAACAGCGCGCGGAGCGGCGGAACGGCGAAGTCGGGGGTGCCCCAGAAGAGGACGCGCACGGTGGTCGGAGGAGGCGGGCTCGGCTCGGGGCGCTCAGAGCGCCTCGTCGTGGTGCTGCGCGGCGAGGTCCTTGGGCGCGACGGTGAGCGCGCGCCGCAGCGCCGGATACTTCGCCTTCTCGCGCTCCCACTTCTGTAGCGCGGAGCGACGCTTGAACGGGCTCAGGTGATCGATGAAGAGCCGACCGTGCAGGTGATCGATTTCGTGCTGCAGGCAGCGCCCGAGGAGTTCCGTGGCTTCGAGCTGGACGGCCTCCCCATCGCGCCCCATGCCGCGCACCACCACGCGCGCCGCGCGCTCGACGTCGGCGTACACGTCCGGGATCGAAAGGCATCCTTCCTCGCCCTTGATCTTCCCTTCGCTCACGACGATCTCGGGGTTGAACAGGGTGACGACCGTTCCATCGACGTCGGCCACGAACAGCCGTTCGCGGCGCCCGACCTGCGGCGCGGCGAGCCCGATGCCGTTCGCGGCATGCATCGTCTCGTGCATCTGGTCGACGAACGTGCGCAGTTCGTCCGTGACCTCACGCACGGCCAGCGACGGCTGCCGGAGCGCGGGCGCGCCCAGCACGTGGATTTCGAGCGGAGCCATCGATCGCGCGGCTCAGCTCGCGGCGCGCGCGCCGGTCGTCGCCGCGACGGGGCCGCCCACGCGCACGATGCGTCCACGCTCGACGATCAGGCGCGACTCCGCGCTCTTGATCGTGATCCGGTCGTCGTCGCCCGGCTGCCCCGACGTCCGCTCGGCCACGTGCACCACCTGACCGACGATCCCACCGGCCGTGAGGACCTCGTCACCCGGGCGGATCTTCCGCACCGTCTCCTGCTGCTGCTTGCGCTGCTGCGCGCTCGGGCGCCAGACGATGAAGTAGAAGATGGCCGCGATCGCGATCGGCGGCAGAAGATTCGCGAAAATCGCGTTCGGGTTTCCGCCGAGCTGGAGCAGGGCGAGCGAAGCGACATTGAGAGCGGGCGCGGACATACGCGGAATCTAATGCCGGCCGGCCGCACTCCGGTCGTCGCTCGGCCCGCTGCCCGCCGCGGCACCGCGCGCGGGATGGGGGAGCACCGGCCGGGCGCGTCCGCCGCGCGCGCGCTCGCCCGCGAGATACCGCTCCAGCCACGCCGAACTCCACGCATCGAAGTCGCCTGTCGCCAGCCGGGCGCGCGCCTCACCCATCAGCGCGACGAGGAAGTGCACGTTGTGCAGTGAGAGGAGGCGCAGCCCGAGCATCTCGTCGGCGATGACGAGGTGGCGGAGGTAGGCGCGCGAAAAGCGGCGGCACGTCGCGCAGCCGCACTCGGCGTCGAGTGGGGCGGGATCGTCTCGGAATCGCGCGTTACGCAAGTTCAGGCGCCCATCGCGCGTGTGCGCCGCGCCATTTCGCCCCATGCGCGTCGGGGCCACGCAGTCGAAGAGATCGACGCCGCGGCGCACCCCTTCGAGCAGATCCTCCGGGTAGCCGACGCCCATGAGATAGCGCGGCCGGTCGCCGGGCAGATCGGCGTCGACGACGTCGAGCATCGCGTACATGTCGGGCTTGCTCTCCCCCACGCTCAGGCCGCCAATCGCGTAGCCGATCCAGTCGCCCGCACCGGCGATCGCACGCGCGGAGATCTGGCGGAGTTCTGAGTGGATGCCCCCCTGCACGATCGGGAAGAGTGCCTGCACCGGGGTCGGCGCGTCCGGATCCTCGGCCGCGAGCCGGGCGAACTCCGTGCGGCAGCGCTCGAGCCAGCGGAGCGAGCGCTCCATCGCTTCGCGCGCGAGCGGGAGCTCACTCTGCCCCGGCGCGACGTGGTCGAACTGCATGACGACGTCGGCGCCGAGGTTGCGTTCGATCTGCATGACCGACTCGGGGGTGAGGCGCAGGCGCCGGCCATCGATGTGGCTCTGAAACTCGACGCCGTCCTCGTCGATGCGGCGCAGCCCTTCGAGCGAGAACACCTGGAACCCGCCCGAGTCGGTGAGCATCGGGCCGTCCCAGGCCATGAAACGGTGCAGCCCGCCCATCTGGCGGACGAGGGTATCGCCGGGGCGGAGGTGCAGATGGTAGGCGTTCGACAGGATCATCGTCGCGCCTAACGCGTGCAGATCGTCGGGGTCGAGCCCCTTCACGCTCGCGAGCGTGCCCACGGGCATGAAGGTCGGCGTGGGGACCGGACCGTGGGGGGTGGAAAAGACACCCGTGCGAGCGCGGCCGTGCGCGTGCTGGATCGTGAAGGCGAATGACACACCGAGAGATAACACTCCCCCGCTCGGGACGAGCGCGCATCCGGAGCACGCCCGCCTGCCGCTCACACCACGACCATCGCGTCCCCGTACGAGTAGAACCGGTATCCCTCGCGCACCGCTTCGTGGTACGCGTGCATCGTCAGTTCGTAGCCTGCGAGCGCCGCGACGAGCATGAGCAGCGTCGAGCGTGGCAGGTGGAAGTTGGTGATCAGATGGTCGACCGCGCGGAAGGTGTACCCGGGTCGGATGAACAGCCGTGTCTCGGCCGAGCCGGCGCGGACGACGCCCTCGCGCGGCGGCTGCACTCTCCAGCGTGCGGGCGGACGTCGTGCCTAACGCCCAGACGGCACCGCCGGATGCGTGCACGGTGTTGATCGCGGCCGCACTCGCCGCCGGCACGTCGTACCACTCCTCGTGCATGACGTGCTCGGCCGGATCGTCGACCTCGACCGGCTTGAAGGTGCCCGCGCCCACGTGCAGGACGACGTCGGCGCGCTGCACGCCGCGCGCGGCCACGGCGGCCAGCAGTTCGGGCGTGACGTGGAGGCCGGCGGTGGGCGCGGCGACGGAGCCCGCCTCGCGTGCGTACACCGTCTGGTAGCGCTCGACGTCCGCCGCCTCGTCGGCGCGCTGGATGTAGGGTGGGAGCGGAACGTGGCCGTAGCGCTCGATCGCGCCGGTGATGTCCCCGTCCGCCGCGTGCAGGCGCACCACGCGCGTGCGGCGCTCGGGCAGCACCTCGAGCACCTCGACCGCGAAGTCGTCGGCGATCTGCAGTCGTCGGCCGGGCTTGAGCTTCCCGCCGGGGCTGACCATCGCCTCGTACGCGCCTGGTCCGTGCGGGCCCGCGGGATCGAGCGCCCGGAGCAACAGCGTCTCGCCACGCGCGCCGTTGCTCCGCGTGCCTAACAGGCGCGCGCGGAACACGCGCGTCGTGTTGAGCACGAGGACGTCGCCCGCGCGCATGAGCGTCGGCAGATCGGCGAACGTGCGGTGCGCGAGCGTGCCCGCGGCGCGGTCGACGACCATGAGCCGACTCGCGTCGCGCCGAGCGAGGGGGGTTTGAGCGACGAGGGCGGGGGGCAGCTCGAAGTCGTAGTCGGCGGTGCGAGAACCGGCAGCGGTCATCCGTCGACGATAACGACGTGCGATGCGGTCGGGCGATGGGCATCCGCGCGGACGCGCGGACGCATGGCTGCGCGACGCAAGCGCAACCCGACCTAGAACAGCGTCGGTTGCGGATCCTGCCCCGCCACGGGATTGCTTCCTGGCGGCGTGTAGCCGAAATGCCGGTACGCCTGCCCCGTCGCCACCCGCCCGCGCGGCGTCCGCTGCAGAAATCCGTGCTGCACGAGGAACGGCTCGTACACCTCCTCGATCGTCGTCGCATCCTCGCCGACCGCGGCCGCGATGGTCGAGATGCCGACCGGACCGCCGTCGAACTTCTCGATGATCGCCTTCAGCATGCGCGCGTCCATGTCGTCGAGTCCGAACTCGTCGACGTCCAACCGACGGAGCGCGAGGTCGGCCACGTCGCGCGTGATCCGCCCCTCGGCCTCGACCTCGGCGAAGTCGCGCACGCGCCGCAGCAGACGGTTCGCGATGCGTGGCGTGCCACGCGAGCGTCGCGCGATCTCGTGCGCGCCCTCGACGTCGCACGGCACCTTGAGCACGTCCGCCGTGCGGCGCACGATCAGCTCGAGCGCGTCGACCGGGTAGTAGTTGAGTCGCTCGACCACGCCGAAGCGCGCGCGCATCGGTGAGGTGAGCATGCCGTAGCGCGTGGTCGCCCCGACGAGCGTGAACTTCTCGATCGGGATCGTCATCGTCTGCGCCTTGGGGCCCTCGCTCAGGCGGATGTCGACGCGGTAGTCCTCCATCGCGGGATAGAGGAACTCCTCGACGATCGGGCGCAGCCGATGAATCTCGTCGATGAAGAGTACGTCGCCGTGCCGCATGTTGGTCAGCCGCCCGACGAGATCGCCCGGCTTCTCGATCGCCGGCCCGCTCGTGGTGTGCACGTTGACACCCATCTCGCGCGCGATCAGCTCGGCGAGCGTCGTCTTCCCGAGCCCGGGCGGGCCGTGAAAGAGCGTGTGGTCGAGCGGCTCCTTGCGCGCGATCGCGGCCGCGATGCCGATCCGCAGGTTGTCCTTGACCTTCTGCTGCCCGATGAACTCCGCGAGCCGCTGCGGCCGGAGCGACAGCTCGACGACGCTCTCCTCAGAGAGCGCCTCGGGCGTGGTGATCTCGGCCCGCGGCGCGTGATCGGGCTCGACTGCGGGTGGCTGTTTGCGCGTCGTACGGCGGCGGGGGGGCGTCTCAGACATGGTCATACGGGGTCATCCGGCCGGTTGAAGTCAGGGCGGAATATACCCCGAAGAGATGCCGAAGTCTCGGTCGCGGACGATGGCCGGCACGACGGCGCGATGGTGCGCGCCCATGCCGGCGCTGCTTTCCCGGAGCGCCACCGTAAGCGGCGCCCGGGTCGGACGAGCGTCTAACTCCGCCCCGCGACGGCCAACCCTGCCAACCGCTCGACGGCCGCGTCCAGCGTCTCGCGCTTCTTGCAGAACGCGAAGCGCACCATCTGCGACCGCTCCCCCGATGGCAGAAAGCTCGACACCGGGACCGTCGCGACGCCCACCTCGCGCGCGAGCCAGTGCGCGAAGGTGCGGTCGTCGTCGGCCGAGTGTGCGTCGTAGCCGGCGAGCACGTAGTACGCGCCCTCGGGCGGGGTGAGCGTGAACCCTGCCTCGACGAGCGCCCCGCACAGGACGTCGCGCCGCGCACGGTAGTCGCCCGCGAGGTGATTGTAATAATCCGGCGTCGAATGCCATCCCCACCGCGCCCGCGGCCTGCAGCGGCGCCGGCGCGCCAACAGTCAGGAAGTCGTGCACTTTGCGGATCGCGTTCGTCGCCGCCGGCCGGCGCGATCGCGTAGCCTAACCGCCAGCCCGTGCAGCTGAACGTCTTCGAGAGCCCCGAGATCGTCACCGTGCGCTCGCGCATCCCCGGCCACGTCGCGATCGGGTGGTGATGGCCCGCGTAGAGGATGTGCTCGTAGATCTCGTCCGTGAACACCCACGGCACGTCGTACTGCTGCACGAGCCGCGCGACGAGATCCATCTCGGCACGCGTGAACACCTTGCCCGTCGGATTGTGCGGCGTGTTGAGGACGAGCGCCTTCGGCCGCCTGGCGAGCGCTTCCGTTAGGCGCGCCTCGTCCAACGTCCACGCCGCGCCGCCGTTCGTGGGCGGGACGAGCGGCACGTACACCGGCGTCGCGCCGGCGAGGATCGCGTCCGGCCCGTAGTTCTCGTAGAACGGCGTGAGCACGACCACCTCGTCCCCGGGATCGACGAGCGCGAGGAACACCGAGGCCATCGCCTCGGTCGCGCCGCAGGTCACGGTGACCTCGCGGTCCGGGTCGACTTCCATCCCGTACCACCGGCGATACTTCTCCGCGATCGCGAGCCGGAGCGCCGGACTTCCCCACGTCACCGCGTACTGGTTGACGTCGCCGTGGATGGCCGTACACGCCGCGTCCTTCATCGGCGCCGGCATCGGGAAGTCGGGGAAACCCTGCGCGAGGTTGATCGCGCCGTACTGCTGCGCGACACGGGTCATCTCGCGAATGACGCTCTCGGTGAAAGTCGAGGCGCGGAGTGAGGTCACGGCACGCGGGGTGAAGGGAAGCGCACGGCCAGCGCAACGCGCCGTCGCCGCGAGGCGGGAAACGATCCCGCGGACGCGCACCCGTCAAGCACCCGGCACGCAGCAGTCAAGCACCACCACTCTCTCCGACTCCGATTCCATGACGCTTCCCACCCGCCCGCTCGGCCGCAGCGGCCTCCAGATCACCACCGTCGGCTTCGGCTCCTGGGCAGCTGGCGGGCCCGGCTACGCCTTCGGCTGGGGCGCGCAGGACGATGACGCCTCCGTCGCGGCGATGCGCCACGCCGTCGAGGGCGGCGTGAACTGGATCGATACCGCCGCCGTCTACGGGCTCGGTCACTCCGAGGAAATCGTCGGTCGGCTGCTGCGCGAGCTGCCCGCGAACGACCGCCCGCTCGTCTTCACGAAGTGTGGGCTCGTCTGGGATCCGGCCAACCCGACGGGCGAGATCAAGCGCGACCTGCGCCCAGACGCGATCCGCCAGGGCTGTGAAGATTCGCTGCGCCGACTCGGCGTCGAGACGATCGACCTCTTCCAGTTCCACTGGCCCGACCAGACGGGCACGCCGATCGAGGACTCGTGGGGCACGATGCTCCGCCTCGTCGAGGAGGGGAAGGTCCGTCATCCGGCCGTCTCGAACTTCGACGTCGCCCTGCTCGACCGCTGCGAAGCGCTCGGCCACGTCGAGTCGTTGCAGCCGCCGTTCTCGCTGCTACGCCGTCAGGTCGGCGAGCGTGAGCTGCCGTGGTGCGCCGCACACGGCACCGGCGTGATCGTCTACAGCCCCATGCAGTCGGGCATCCTCACCGACCGGTTCTCGGTCGAGCGCGTGCGCGAGCTGCCCGACGACGACTGGCGGAAGCGGACGCCCGAGTTCCAATCGCCGCAGGCCGAGAAGAACGTTGTGCTCCGCGACGCGCTGCGCCCCATCGCCGAGCGACACGACAGCACGGTGAGCGCGGTCGCGGTGGCATGGACGACGCACTGGCCGGGCGTGACGGCGGCGATCGTCGGCGCGCGCTCGGCCGAGCAGGTCGACGGGTGGATCGGCGCGGCGTCGCTGCAGCTGACGGCGGAGGATCTGGACGAGATCGCTGCGGCGGTGGAGCGGACCGGGGCGGGGAAGGGGCCCGTCCGGCCGACCGTCAGTGCGTGACCGTCCGGCAGGTCGCTTGGGCTAACGCCCGCCGAGGCGCGCGAGCGCGCCTCGGATCATCTCCGGCGCGGTCATCTTGCCGCCCGCGCCGTCGAGCGCCGCCTTCACGCCACGCTCCGCGTCGGCCGTGGTGTAGCCGAGCGAGACCAGCGCACGGATCGCGTCGTCCGCGGCGCCCTCGGCGCGGGGCGCACCGCTCGCCGCGCCCGTGTCGACTTGCGCGTCGCCGAGCTTGTCGGCGAGGTCGAGGATGATCTGCTCCGCCTTCTTCTTGCCGACACGCGGCACGCTCTGCAGCGTCGCGACGTCGCGCTCGCGGATCGCGCGCGAGAGCCGTTCGGCAGAGAGCGTCGAGAGCATGCCTAACGCGAGCGCCGGCCCGACGCCCTTGGCCGTCATCACGCGCTGAAAGACCTTGCGCTCGAAGGCGCTGCCGAAGCCGTAGAGCTGCCAGCCGTCCTCGCGCACGACGAGGTGCGTGTGCAACGCGGCGTCCTCGCCGAGCTTGGGCAACGTCTCGTAGACCGAGAGCGGGATGAGCACCTCGTAGCCCACGCCCCCCTTGGTCAGGAGCTCGACCCGGTCGAGCTCCTTCGCGACGACGCGCCCGGCGACGTGCGCGATCATCGGAGTGCTCCGACACGCGGCGTCGTCACGCGTAGCTCGGCCATCGCGGTCAACGTGGGGAGCGGCGGCGCCATGCAGTAGGTGAGCGCTGCCGCGACGCCGTCCGCCGCGTCCGACGGGGTGGGCACCGATTTGAGGCGCAGCAACCGCGTCAACATGAACTGCACCTGCTCCTTCGTGGCTGCCCCCGTCCCGACCACGGCTTTCTTGATCTCCGCCGGCGGGTACTCGTGCACCGTGAGCCCCGCCAGCTCGCCCGCGAGCAGGATCACGCCACGCGCGTGGCCTAACGTGACCGTCGTCCGCACGTTCTTCGCGTAGAAGATGCTCTCGACCGCCATCGTGTCGGGCTGATGGCGCGCGATGAGTTCCGTCACGCCCTCGTAGACCTCGCGCAGCCGCGCGGGCAGCGGATCGCGCGCGCGTGTGCGGATCACGCCGCACTCGACGAGGCGCGTGAGCCCGCTGCGGTCGCGCGCGACGACGCCGTAGCCGGTGGCCGCGGTGCCCGGGTCGATGCCGAGGACGAGCAACGCCTCAGGCCTCAGCCATCGCGTCCGCGTCGATGTCGAAGTTGCCTTCGACGCGCTGCACGTCGTCCAGGTCGTCGAGCGCGTCGAGCAGCTTGACGAGCTGCTGCGCGTCCGTGCCCGCGACGTGCACCGTGTTCTTGGGCACCATCGCGATCTGCGCTTCGGTCGTTGGGATCCCCTTGGCTTCGAGCCCCTCGCGCACGGCGTGCAGCGCCGTGGGATCGGTGGTCACGACGAACACGTCGTCGTCGCGCGTGACGTCCTCCGCGCCGGCGTCGAGCGCGGCTTCCATCACCGCGTCCTCGTCAAACTTGTTGGCGTCGATCTGCATCTGGCCCTTGCGGTCGAACATCCACGCGACGGAGTTGGACGCGCCGAGGTTGCCACCCGAGCGGGAGAGCTTGTGGCGGACGTCGGCGACGGTGCGCGTCGGATTGTCGGTCAGCGCCTGAATCATCAGCGCCACACCGCCCGGTCCGTACGCCTCGTACGTGACTTCCTGATAGTCGATGCCTTCGAGCTCCCCGGTGCCCTTCTTCACCGCGCGCTCGATGTTCTCCTTCGGCATCGAACTGGCGCGGGCCGTGTCGATCGCGAGGCGCAGCCGCGGGTTGCCGCCCGGATCACCGCCGCCGGACTTGGCCGCGACCGTGATCTCGCGGATGAGCTTCGTGAACAGCGCGCCCCGCTTGGCATCGGTGGCCGCCTTGGCGTGTTTCGTCGTCTTCCATTTACTGTGGCCGGCCATCGGGATGCGCTCGCTGTGGGGTCGGGAATGAGGTGAGGACCGAAGATATAACCGCCCCCTCCGGACCGTTACATTCACCTGCCGTGTACGCGCGCCTCCTCCGCTTCCTCCGCCCCCACTTCGGGCGGTTGGCCGGGGCCGTCCTCGCCAACGTCGGCGCGGCGGTCATGGACGTGTTCACGATCGCGCTGCTCATCCCCTTCCTGAACGCACTGTTCGGCAAGGCGCCCTTCGCGGGGCAGAACCCGCTCAATCAACTGCTGAGCGCGCTCATCGGTCGGCTGCTCACGGGCACCGATCCGATGGGCGCCCTCGGTCGCGTGATCGGCGTCATCTTCGTCGCGGTCGCGCTCAAGAGCGTGCTCTCGTGGCTCGCCGGCAACCTCGGCGCGACGCTGCAGGAATACGTCACGCGCGATCTGCGGAACGCCGTCTACGCGCACCTGCAACGGCTCCCGCTGCCCTGGTTCGGGCGGATGAAGACGGGGCAGGTGCTCTCGCGCGTGCTCAACGACACGCAGCAGACGAAGCAGGTCATCACCGAGCTCGCCACGCGGTCGCTGCTCTCGGCCGCGACCGTCGTGACGACGATCGCCGGGCTGCTGCTCATGTCGTGGCGGCTGACCGCGCTCGCGGTCGTCGCGGCGGGGTTGTTCGTGCCGGCGCTGCAGCCCCTGCTCGGACGCCTGCGGCGCGGCTACCGTGAGACGGGCAACCAGCAGGGCGACCTCACGTCGGTGGTGCAGGAATCGGTGACCGGCGCGCGGCTCGTGAAGGCGTTCCGCGGCGAGGAGTACGAGGAGGCGCGTTTCCGGACGGCGAGCGACCGCCTGGCGCGCGAGAGCGTGCGCGTCGCGCGCGTCAGCTATCTCGCCGCGCCCGTGACCGAGGCGCTCTCGACGGTGATCGCGGTGGTCGTGCTGTGGGTCGGGGCGCGGCAGGTGCTCGTCGCACCGCAGGCCGCGCAGACGCTCTCGGGCGCCAACCTGATCACCTTTCTCGCGCTCGTCATGCGGCTGCTGCAGCCGCTCAAGCAGCTCTCGCAGGTGCCGACGACCGCGCAGCAGTCGCTCGCCGCGGCGGACCGCGTCTTCGAGATCCTCGACGCGCCCACCGAGCACGCGCTCGATCGCGGAACGCGGAGCGCGGTCACGTTCGAGCGCGACCTCGTCTTCGAGAACGTGAGCTTCGCCTACCCGACGCGCGAGGGCGAGGAGACGCCTGCGCCCGGCGAACGCCTCGTGCTCCGCGATGTGAGCTTCCGGGCGCGTCGCGGGCAGGTGGTCGCGCTCGTCGGCCCGAGCGGGGCGGGCAAGAGCACGCTCGTCGACCTCCTCCCGCGCTTCGTCGAGCCAACGGCCGGGCGCGTATTGCTCGACGGCGTCGACGTCCGCGACGTCCGCCTGCCGGCTCTACGCGCCCTCATTGGCGTCGTCAGTCAGGACACGGTGCTCTTCAACGATACGGTCCGCGCGAACCTCGCCTACGGTGCCGCGGGCGCGGCCAGCCGCTACACGCAGGCGCAGGTCGAGGCCGCGGCGCGCGCGGCCAACGCGCACGGCTTCATCGCCGAGCTGCCGTTAGGCTACGACACCGTCCTCGGCGAGCGCGGCGCGCGGCTCTCGGGCGGGCAGCGCCAGCGACTCGCGATCGCGCGCGCGCTCCTCGCCGATCCGCCCATCCTCATCCTCGACGAGGCGACCAGCGCACTCGACACCGAGAGCGAGCGGCTCGTGCAGGAGGCCATCGACCGGTTGCTCGTCGGGCGCACGGTGTTCGTCATCGCGCATCGCCTGAGCACCGTCGCGCACGCGGACCAGATCCTCGTGCTCGACCGCGGACGAGTCGTCGAGCGGGGGACGCATGCGGAGTTGCTCGCGCTGAACGGCACGTACGCGCGGTTGCATGCGCTGCAGTTCCGCACGGCGGAGCGCGCGGCATGATGGTGCAGTCCCGAGCGTGATGCGCGTCCTCTTCTACGTGCCCGACGCCGCCGAAGGACGGACGCGGGCGTTCGTCCGAGCAGCACAGGGACTCGCCCATTCGGGGTGGCACGTCGCGTTCGCGACCTGCGCGCCCAACGCGGCGGCTGGGAGTCGCGCCAACGGTGACGCGCCCGCCGCGGCCGACGGGGTCCGGGTCGTCGCGCTGCCCGCGGCGGGCACGCTCCTCGGCGCGACGACCGAACTGTCGCGGGCGATCCGCGCCGAACTGGCCGAAGTGGTGTTCGTGCACGGCTCGCGTGCGCAGGTGACCGCCGCGGGCGCGGCGTGGCGCGCGGGACGTGGCGCCGTGATCCGGCGCCTGGGCGCGGGCGATGCCGTCACGCTTGGTACCGCGGCCCGCGCCGCGCTGCGCACCGCGCCGACCGGATTCCTCTGCACGTGGGCCGAGCAGGCCGCCGCGGTCCCACCCGGCGCCACGCTCGGCGCGACGGTCGCGGAGCTCGGCGTTGCCGAACGGCCCGCCGCACCCGAAGGGCGCGGCTTCCGTGTGCGCTGTGTCGTCGGGCCTGGCTCGGAGCTCCGCGCGGCGCTCGTGCTCCGTGCGGCGGCGATGATCGCGCCGCGCCACCGCGATCTCGCGCTCGACTTCGTCGGCCCTGGCGCGCGCGACGAGCCGCTCGGGATGCACGCCGCCGCACTCGGCATCCGCCATCTCGTCAGCTGCTACGACGCCGTCGCGGCGGGCGCGCCGGAGCCCGACGTCGCGTGGATCGTCGCCGACGGCGACCAGGGTGCGTTCGGCGTGCTCGACGCGATGGCGGCGGGCGTGCCCGCGCTCGCCGAACGCGGCAGCGTGGCCGCGCGCTACATCGCCGACGGCCTCACGGGCGCGCACCTGCCCCCCGACGACGTCGCCGCGACTGCAGCCGTCCTCGCGCGCCTGCTCGGCCACGGCGACGTCCGCGCGGCGATCGGGACGGCTGCGCGTAGCCGCGTGCAGCGCGCGTACACGGAGTCGGCGATGGTCGACGGGTTCGCGCGGGCAGCGGGCGCGGCGCGCGACCGGGCGCGGTGGCGCGG
The DNA here is from genome assembly GCA_963702945.1 of uncultured Gemmatimonadales bacterium. Lineage (GTDB taxonomy): Bacteria > Gemmatimonadota > Gemmatimonadetes > Gemmatimonadales > Gemmatimonadaceae > BPUI01. The sequence goes on along the minus strand of OY969773.1, from coordinate 1,203,944 downwards.
GTGAGCGATGACGCCCGTACGCCCGATGCTCGTCCCGCCGATACGCGCCCTGTCGTCGCGCGGCACCGGATCGAGTTTGCCGCGCTCCGCACGGCGATCGCCGGTCTCGGCGCGCTACCGTGGCAGCGTGCGGCGGCGGTTGGCGCGGCGCTCGGGCGAGCGGGCTACCGTCCGTTCGGCATCCGCCGCGACGTCGTCGTGGCGCAGATCGCCGCGGCGTTCCCCGAATGGCCGCGCGCGCGCGTGGCCGAGGTCGCGGCCGCGTCGTATGCATCGCTCGGGCGCACGACGATCGAGGCCGCGCTCCTGCCGGCGTTAGGCGCCCGCGGCGTGCTCGATCTGTTCGCCGAGGTCGAGGGGTGGGACGTGCTCGAAGCCGCGCGGGCGGAGGGGAGGGGTGTCATCGTCGTCACGGGGCACCTCGGCAACTGGGAAGTCGGCGGATCGTACGTGGCGGCCCGCGGCATCCCGATCGACGGCATCGCGCGGCAGCAGGAGAACCCGTTGTTCGACCGCTTTCTGACGACGACGCGCGAGCGGCTGGGGATGCGGGTGGTGTGGGACGGCGATGCCGTTCGGCGCACGCCGCGCGCGCTGCGCGACGGGCACGTCGTTGCCTTCCTCGTCGATCAGGGTACGCTCGGGCTGGCGTCGACGTGGGTGCCGTTCTTCGGGAGGCTCGCAAAAACGCCACGCGGCCCGGCGGTGTTCGCCCTGCGGCTCGGTGCACCCATTGTGTTTGCGGCCGCGGTCCGACGGCCCGACGGACGCTTTCACCTCGGCTTCGAGCGCGTGCCGGTCACGTCCACGGGGGATCGTGAGCGCGACGTCGACACCATCGTGGCCTCATACACGGCAACGCTCGAACGCTGGGTCCGCCGCACGCCCGAGCAATACTTCTGGCAGCACCGGCGATGGAAGCACCAGCCCGCGCCCGGTGACCGACGCATCGCCGCGCCGTCGGTCGATCCCGCCGAGGTCGCCGCGTGACCGATCGCGTCGTCACCGCGGCGCCGGCCGCGCGCAACTGGACGGCGATCCGCAAGGACGGACGGGCCCGCTTCGGCATCACGGTGATCGTCGTGCTCCTCCTCGCCGCCGTCGCCGCTCCGCTGTTCGCCGGCCACGATCCGGCCGCGATCGACCTCGGCGCTGCGCTCGAGCATCCGTCGGCGCAGCACTGGTTCGGCACCGACGTGCAGGGGCGCGACGTATGGGCGCGGCTGCTGTACGGCGCGCGCGTCTCGCTCGCGGTCGGCGTGGTCTCGCAGGCGATCGCGCTCGCGTTAGGCGTCGCGCTCGGGCTCGTGGCGGGTTACTACGGGCGGCGCGTCGACGACGTCGTGATGCGCCTCGCCGACGTCACGCTGGCATTCCCGACGCTGCTGCTGTTGATCGCGATGGCGGCCGCGTTCTCGCCCTCGCTCGCGACGGTGATCGTGACGATCGGCGTGGTGGGGTGGGCGGGGATGGCCCGCCTCGTGCGCGGGCAGGTCCTCGTCGTCCGTACGGCTGAGTACGTGCAGGCCGAGCGCGCGTTAGGCGCGGGCGACCTCCGCATCATGCTGCGTCACGTGCTGCCCAACGTCATCGCGCCCGTCGTCATCGCCGCCACGCTCGGCGTTGCGGGCGCGATCATGGCCGAGGCGGCGCTGTCGTTTCTCGGTCTTGGTGTGCAGCCGCCGACGGCGAGCTGGGGGGCGATGATCGCCGACGGGCGCGACCTCGCGCAGCTGCGCGGAGCGCCCTGGACGTCGCTTGCACCCGGGCTCGCGATCGGCATCGCGGTGCTCGGTTTCAACCTCGTCGGTGATGCGTTGCGCGACGCGCTCGATCCGCGCGCGGCTGCGCTCCGCGGAACCGACCGCCGCCGCGGGCGCGTGCGGCTGCTCCGCCGCGCCGACGTCCCGACCGAGGCGGGCGCGGTGCCCGCACGCCGTTAGACATCGAGCGCAATGGCATACGACGTCGACGCCCTCCGGGGCGCGGAGTTCCCCTGGACCGCGCGTGGCGACGCGGTCTACCTCAACAACGCGAGCACGGGGCCGCTGCCCGCGCGCACCGTCGCTGCGGTCACGGAGTTCGTCGCGCGCCGAGCGGAACCGCATCGCATCGCCGACGGCGAGCTGTTCGGCACGCTGGCCCGCGTCCGCACGCTCGCCGCGCAGCTGATCGGCGCCGAACCGAGCGAGATCGCCTGCATGCCGAACACGACGTACGGGCTCAACTTCGCCGCGCGCGCGCTGCCGTTAGGCGCGGGGGACGTCGTGCTCACCTTCGATGGCGAGTTCCCGGCCAACGTCTATCCATGGATGGCGCTCGCCGAGCGTGGCGTGCGGCTCGAACTTCTGCCGAGTACCCCCGAAGGGCTGCCAGACGAGGCGGCGTTGATGCGCGCGATCGCGGAGCGCGACGACGTGCGCGCGGTGACGGTGAGTTGGGTGCAGTTCACGAGTGGCTACCGCGTCGACCTCGCCGCGATCGGCGCGGCGTGTCGCGCGCGCGGTATCTGGTTCGTCGTCGACGCGATTCAGGGGCTCGGCGCGTGTACGCTCGATGTGCGCACGACGCCGATCGACGTGCTCGCGTGTGGGGCGCAGAAGTGGCTGCTCGCGCCGTGGGGCACGGGCTTCGTCTACGTGCGGCGCGAACTGGTGCCCGCAGCTCGCGCCAGCCGACGTGGGCTGGCTCGCGGTGCGCGGCGCCGACGATTTCGCACGCCTCACGGACTACGACTTCACGCTCCGCGACGACGCGCGTCGGTTCGAGGTGCTCACGCTGCCATTCCACGACTTCGCCGGCCTCGCCGCGAGTCTGGAGCTGCTGCACGAGCTCGGGCCGGCCGCGGTCGCGGCGCACGTCGCGGCGCGGGTCGACCAGATCGTCACGTGGGCCGCGGCGCGCGCGGATGCCACCCTCGTCACGCCCGCGGATGCCGCACGGCGCGCGGGCGTGGTCTCGTTCCGCCTGTCCGACCCGGCAGGCGCCTCCGCTCGCCTGCGCGCGGCCGGCGTGGCGCATTCGGTGCGCGAGGGGGCCGTGCGGCTTTCCCCGCACGGTTACAATTCGGCCGCTGACGTCGATCACGCGCTCGCCGCGCTCGACGCGCATCTGCACGAGTCCGCACCCCCCCGCGCCCGCTGATCGCCGGCGCGTTCATCCCATACCCGACCGTTTCCGACATGCCGACCCTGCGTCGCGCCCGCCCGTCTGCTCTCGCCACGACCGCGCTCGCTCTCTCGCTCGCGCTCGGCGTCACCACCGCGTGCCACGGTCGCAACGACGGCAAGCGCGACGGCGCCGGCGGCGCGAGCATGGGCGCCGGCGGCCCCGGCCAGCCTGGCCCGGAGCCGGGCCTCAACACCGACACGGCCACCACACCCGCCGGCGCGCCCGGACCCGCGACCACGCCCGTGACCAACACCCAGGCGAAGACCCAGGCCGCAGCGGCAGCCGCCGCGAAGGCGGACGCCGATCCGCGGAACCACTAACGGCAAAGGCTTTTGACAGCAATAACAGCAGGATGAAGGGCAGGATAAGAGCAGGATGACAGCGCCTGACAGACGGTCCGTCTGTCAGGAGCTGTTATCCTGCTCTCATCCTGCCCTTCATCCTGCTGTTATTGCTGTCAAACGCTCTTTTTCCTCCTTGGCTCCCGCATCACGCCCCAACGACGCGCACCAACGCGTAGTCCCGCGCGCCCTTCCGGAGCAATAAGTACCGCCCCGCCAGTACGTCCCCGTCGGCCAGGACGCGCTCTCCCGCCGAGAGCCGCCGCCCGCTGACGGTCAGCCCGCCCTGCTCGAGCAGTCGCCGCGCCGCACCCTTGCTCGGCGCGAGACCGGCGGCCGCGAACACCTCGGGCACGTCGACCGCGCCGAGCCCCTCCGCCGGCCGCGCGACCTCGGTCACCGGGAACTCCTTCGACAGCGCCCCCACCGCGGCCGGCGAGAGCGCGTGCGGATCGCCCTTCTGAAAGAGCAACGCGGAGAGCTCCTGTGCGACCCGCGCCCCCTCGGCGCCGTGCACGCGGCCCGTGACGTCGTAGGCGAGCGCGTGCTGCGCCTCGCGCCGGTCGGGCCGATCGAGGGTCGCCTGATCGAGCGCCTCGATCTCCTCGCGCCCGAGCTGCGTGTAGTAGCGGAGCAGCCGCCCCACGTCGCGGTCCTCGGCGTGCATCCAGAACTGGAAGAACTGGTACGCCGACGTGCGCTGCGGATCGAGCCACACCGCGCCGCTCTCAGTCTTGCCGAACTTCTGCCCACTGCTCGTCGTGAGCAGCGGAAACGTCAGCCCGTGCGCGTGCGCCCCATCCATGCGCCGGATGAGGTCGGCACCGGCGGTGATGTTTCCCCACTGATCGCTCCCGCCGACCTGCACCGTCACACCGTGGCGACGCCGGAGCTCGACGAAATCGTACGCCTGCAGCAGCATGTACGAGAACTCGGTGAACGAGATCCCCGTCTCCATCCGCGCCCGCACGCTCTCCTTGGCGAGCATCACGTTCACCGAGAAGTGCTTCCCCACGTCGCGTAGAAACTCGACCGTGCCGAGCGGCGCGAGCCAGTCGGCATTGTCGATCACCGCCGCGGCCGCTGGGCCGTCGAACTCGAGGAAGTGCTCCAGCTGCGCGCGGATCGCCCGCGCGTTCTCCTCGATCACCTCGCGCGCGTTCAGCTGCCGCTCGGCCGTCTTGCCGCTGGGGTCGCCGATCATCCCCGTGCCGCCGCCGACCACGGCTACCGGACGGTGCCCGTACTGCTGCATCCGGACGAGCCCCATGATCGGCAGCAGGTTGCCGACGTGCAGGCTGGCCGCCGTCGGGTCGAAGCCGCAATAGGCGCGTACCGACCCCGTGGCCAGGTGCGCGGCGAGCCCGTCGGTGGCCTGGTAAAGCAGTCCGCGCCAGGTGAGGTCGTCCAGCAGCGGGTCGCTTCCCGCGGCGGCGATTGAAGTCTCGGCGGTGGTGTCGGTCATGCAGCCAAGATACCGCACGTGGGGTAGAGGACGAGGTTGCCCGTCCGAAGGGTTTCGGTCGGGGCCGTTAGCTTGCCTGCCGTATGCCGTCTGCCTCGCCGCCGTCCAAATCCGCCACACGCGCCACCCCGCGCCGGGCCTCTCGCCCCGCGTCGGGCTGGCTCAGCCGTCACGCGCGCCTCGTCCGTGGGCTCGCCCTCACCGTCACCTTCGGCGTCGCGGCCGCGCTCGGCGCGCTCTACGCCGGCTGGGTGCTCGTCTGCCAGAACGGAGCGTGCCCGTCGGTGGCGTCGCTCGAAGGCTACGCGCCACGGCAGACGTCCAAGCTCTACGCCGCCGATGGCCGGTTCGTCGCCGAGATCGGCAACGAGCGGCGCACGCTGGTGAAGCTCCAGGACATCCCCGACGTGGTGAGGGAGGCGTTCCTCGTCACCGAGGACAAACGCTTCTACGAGCACGGCGGCGTCGACTGGATGCGCGTGCCGGGTGCGCTTCTCCGCGACCTGCGGTACCGCTCGTTCAAGGAAGGCTTCTCGACGATCACGATGCAGCTCGCGCGCAACGTGTTCTCGGACGACATCAGCCGCGAGAAGACACTTGTCCGCAAGCTGCGCGAGGCGAAGGTCGCGCGGCAGATCGAGCAGCAGTACTCGAAAGACAAGATCCTCGAGCTATACCTGAATCAGATCTATTTGGGCGCGGGCGCGTACGGCGTCGAGACGGCGGCGCACCGCTATTTCGGCAAGGGCGTGCGCGACCTGAATCTGGCCGAGGCCGCGACGCTGGCCGCGCTGCCCAAGGGGCCCGAGCGCTACAACCCGCGGCGCTACCCGGACCGCGCCACGCAGCGCCGCAATACGATCATCGGCCTCATGAGCCGCGCAGGTATCGTCAGCGACGCCGACGCGCGACTGGCGCAGGCGTATCCGCTCGAGATGGCGGGGAAGGAGGAGGCGGGCGAGAGCGCGCCCTACTTCGTCGAGTGGGTGCGGCAGCAGCTGGAGGCCAAGTTCGGGCGACAGCTGTACGAGGACGGGCTCAAGGTCTACACGACGCTCGACGCCGACATGCAGAGCGCGGCGGAGCGCGCGTTGGAGGGGCAGCTCAAGGCGATCGAGGCCGGGCGCTACGGCGCGTATCACCATCCGTCGTTCGAGCAGTACGCCGCGCGCGGGGCGGGGGACGAGCCGCAGACCGGCGCGTCGAGCCCGTACCTGCAGGGCGCGTTCGTCGCGCTCGACCCGCGCACGGGCGCGGTGCGCGCGCTCGTCGGTGGGCGTGATTTCGACGATTCCAAGTTCAACCGCGCGACGCAGGCGCTTCGGCAGCCGGGGTCGAGCTTCAAGCCGATCGTCTACAGCACGGCCGTGCAGAATGGCCGTGGCCCGGCGAGTATCGTCGACGACGATCCGATCACGTTAGGCGACTGGTCGCCGAAGAACTTCGACGGCAAGTTCATGGGGCCGATGCCGATGCGGCGCGGGCTCTACCTCTCACGCAATCTCGTTGCAGTGCGTGTGGGTGCCGACTACGGGCCGCAGGCGGTCATCGGTGAAGCGCGCCGCTTCGGCATCACGAGTCCGATCCCCGCCTACCCCTCCATCTATCTCGGCTCTGCCTCGGTCTATCCACTCGAGATGATCGCGGCATACACGACCTTCGCGTCGTTAGGCACGCGCTCCGCGCCCTTTGCGATCACGCGCGTCGAGGACCGTCGCGGCGACGTGCTCTGGGAGCCGCAGCCCAAGCGCGATCCGGTGATGAGCGCCGAGGAAGCGTACCTGATGGTGAGCATGATGAAGGACGTGAACCAGCACGGGACCGCGTACAACGCGGTGTGGGGTGCGGGGTTCCAGGTGCCGTCGGGCGGCAAGACGGGCACGACGAACGACGGCGCCGACGCGTGGTACATCGGGTACACGCGTGATCTCGTCGCCGGCGTGTGGGTCGGGCTCGACCGGCCGCAGAAGATCAAGAGCAATGCGCAGGGCGGGGAACTCGCCGCGCCGGCGTGGACCGCGTTCATGACCGAGGTCTACCGTCGCCGTCCCTCGCCCGGCGATTGGGAGCAGCCGCCCGGCATCGTCGAGCGGCAGCTCGTCGCGGGCACCAACAAACTGTGGACATCGGACTGCGTCGGGGCGCCGGTGACGACCGAGCTGTTCGTCGCCGGCGCCGAACCGACGGAGAGCTGCGTGCCGGGCGAGACCTATGGCGCAGCCGCGGACTCGACCGCTGCGCTCGGCGATTCGGCGGGCGCTGCCGAGTTCGGGCCCGACGGGTCGCGCGTCGTGCGGCGCCCGACGGTGCCGTTCGACACGGGGGCTGGCACGGCCGTTGACTCGAACGGTCTGCCGCCACGCCCGGCCTCACGCCCACGCCGCCGCCGCGTCGCGCCCGACAGCTTCGGCATCACGAGCCCCGCGCCGTCGAGCTCGCGCCCGACCGTGCCGTTCCCATGAGCGACCGCCCTGCCGTGACCGCCCCCGCCACACCGTCCACTCCGGCATCGGCGTCCTCGTGGCGCCCGCGTGACTGCCACGCGCACACCACGTTCTCCGACGGCGCGCTGACTCCGGCCGCCCTCGTGGGGCTCGCGGGCGAGCGTGGCGTGCGCCCGAGCATCGCGGACCACTGCTCGCGTGACGTGACGCTCGCGGTCAAGGACGCGGAGGCGTTTCGCCGCTACGTCACCGCGCTCGAAGCGGTCCGCGCCGCGAGCCCCGAGCTCGCGATCTCGGGCGAGTTCTGCTGGCACGATGCGCTCTGGCGCGAGCTTCCCGCGCCGCTCTGGGACCGCCTCACGCACGCGGTGGGTTCGCTCCACGCCGTCTACCTCGCCGATGGCACGCGCATGCACATGTTTTCGCGTGCCTGGCCCGACGGGCTCGACGTCGACGGGTACATGGACGCGCACGTCGCCTGTCTGGAGCGTTTCGCGGCCGAGATGCCGGTCGACATCCTCGCCCACCCGACGCTGTTGCCCCTGCCGTTGCGTGGCCGACCGCTGGAGGAGCTGTGGACCGAACCGCGCGAGGCGCGCGCCGTCGCCGCCCTCGCGGCGGCTGGGATTGCCTTCGAGGTGAGCAATCGGTATCGCCCGCACGAGCGGTTCGTGCAGCGCGCCGTCGCAGCCGGTGTGCGGCTCGCGTTAGGCTCGGACGGACACTCGGTCCAGCAGGTGGCCGATGTCGCGTGGCCGCTGGCGGTCGCGCGCCAGCTCGGCGTCGCGGACGAGGCGCTTTACGATTCCGCCGTGCACGGACGGCGTGCGCGCTGAAGGTGAACGACGACCGTGCGCGCCGCATGAACGCCGCGTAAACCCTCGGTGAACGTCTACACGGCCCGCTGGCTCCTCCCGGTCACGGCGCCCCCTGTCCGGGACGGTGCGGTTGGTGTTGGGTCGGACGGGCGCATCGCGTACGTCGGTCCGGCAGCGGATGCGCCGGCCGGCGAGCGGTATGCGTTAGGCGACGCCGTCCTGCTCCCCGGGCTCGTCGCCGTCGATCAGGTGCGCGACCCGGCGGGCGACGACGGGCACCACCTGCTGCCGCCGCTGTCGGCTGGTGTGACGAGTCTCGCAACGACGATCGGCGGGCGCGAGTTCGACTTCGTCGTCCACGCCCGATTCCGCGGCGTCGCATACTGGCGCGTCGGAGGACCGATGGGCATCGACCGGGTCGTGTCGTTCGGGATGCTCCGACACGTCATCCCCGAGCTTCGCGCGCACCTCGCCGCCGAAGGTGGAGTCGGCCGAGCGCGCATCGGCGTGGCGGTGGGCGCCGCGTACGAGGTCGACGAGGATGCGCTGATCGATCTCTGCGCCTGGGCGGTCGGCGAGGATTTGCCCATCTCGATGACCGTTGGCGCGAGTCGCGACGAGGTGGCCTATCTGCGCGAGGCGAGCGGTCGGCACGCGGACGCCCGGCGCGCGGCCGGGTTCGACGTCGTCCGCCGGGCGCATTCCGCGGTGCACCTGCTCGCCGAACTCGGGATCGCCGCGGTCGCGCGCCCGCTCCTGATCGGGGGCGCGTACTTCGACGCGAGCGACGCCGCGCTCGCCGCGTACTACGATTGCCCGGTCGCCTACGCGCCCACCGACGCGGACACCTCCGACCTCGCCGCCTTCCACGCCCTGCGCGACGCGGGCGCGCGCGTCGCCCTCGCCACCCACGACCCGCTCGGCCTCGCGGCCCGCCTCGTGCGCGACGCGGACGCCGCCGTGCGGCTCGCGACCCTCGACAGCGCCCGGGCGTTGGATGTCGGCGACGAGGTCGGCTCGCTCGAGGTGGGTAAGCTGGCCGACCTCACCGCTTTTGCGCTCGCGCCAGACGACGCGCGCGCGGCGGATCTGCTGGGCCCCGCGCAGGCGCTGCTCGGGCGCGCGCGGACGCACCGCCCGCTCCGCAGCGTGCTGCGCATGGTGGGCGGGCACCCCGTCCGCCCTCGGGGCGTCTAACTTTCCCTCATACGACCCGCACGCGAGTCCGCCGCGCGGATCCCTTCACGCCTCACACCGCGAGACCTCCGTGTCCGACCGCACGAACGGCCCGACCACCGTCATCTGGCGCGACGGCCAGCTCATCGCCTGGGAGCAGGCCACGCTCCACGTCATGAGCCACGTCGTGCACTACGGCTCCAGCGTCTTCGAAGGCATCCGCTGCTACGAGACACCCGCCGGCCCGGCGGTCTTCCGGCTGCGCGAGCACATGCGGCGCCTGCTCGACTCGTGCAAGATCTACCGTATGCCGATGCGCTGGTCGCTCGACGATCTGGTGCAGGGCACGGTCGATCTCGTGGCCGCCAATGAATTACGGTCGTGCTATCTCCGCCCGGTGGTGGTCCGCGGGGGCGAGCAGATGGGCGTCAACCCGCTCAACGCTCCCGTCGAGACCTTCCTCGTCGCCTGGCACTGGGGCACCTACCTCGGCCAGTCCGCCCTCACCGACGGCGTGGATGTCTGCGTGTCGAGCTGGCGGCGCCCCGCGCCCGGCACCTTCCCCACGCTCGCGAAGGCGGGGGGCAACTACCTCAACTCGCAGCTCACGCTCATGGAGGCGCGGGCCGATGGGTACGCCGAGGGGATCGCGCTCGACAGTTTCGGCTACGTGAGCGAGGGCAGCGGCGAGAATCTCTTCATCGTGCGCGACGGCGTGCTCTGGACCACCGGGCTCGAGTCGGCGATCCTCGAAGGCATCACGCGCGATTCGGTGCTGACCATCGCGCGCGACCTCGGCATCGAGGTGCGGACGGCGCGTATTCCGCGCGAACTGCTCCTCGTTTCCGACGAAATGTTCTTCACCGGCACCGCCGCCGAAGTCACCCCGATCCGCTCGGTCGACCGGCAGCCCGTCGGGGCGGGGAAGCCCGGCCCGATCACGCGCGCCATCCAGGACCGCTACATGGGGATCGTCAGCGGACGCTATCCCGATGGACACGGCTGGCTCACGCCGGTCCCGGTGCGTGAGGCCGTCGCGGTCTGAAGTGACCGGCGGGCTTGGCCCGCGGTGTATGATACTGGTGAGCCGGCTGGCGCGACCGCGCCGCCGGGCCGCCGCCCCTGCGGCCGGGGCGTCGGCAGGTCGTGCGCCGCGCGGCGCCGTTGCGCGCCGGAGGTCATCGTGATGGGGACGCCACCCGCACGGAGGCTGGGCACCATACGGAGGCGGAGCCACGCCGGGGCCCTTCATGGGAGGACGGCATGAAGGGCCCGGCCTGCCTTGCGCTCAATGCGTCCTACGAGCCACTGACCGTCACGCCGCTCCGCCGCGCCGTGCGCCTCGTGCTGGAAGGCAAGGCGGAGATCGTCGAGCAGGACGGCGCCGACGTGCGCGCCGGGATCCTCTCGATGCCGCGCCCGGCGGTCATCCGCCTCAAGAAGTTCGTCCACGTGCCGCGCAAGTTCCGTCGGCAGGTGACCAACGTCTTCCTCTTCTCCCGCGACCGGCGCACCTGTCAGTACTGCGGCCGCCCCGAAGCGGAGCTGCGCCCGCGCGAGTTCCTCACTCGCGACCACGTCATCCCCCTCTCGCGCGGCGGGGTGAACACATGGGAGAACTGCGTCACGGCCTGCAGCACGTGCAACACACGGAAGGGCAGCCGCACGACAGTCGAGGCGCACATGCCGCTGCTCTCGACCCCGACGGAGCCGCATCTCGTGTATCTGGTGTGGGCCGTTAGGCGGCTCACGCCGTTGCAGCGGCAGTACATCGTGCAGTTCTTCGGGGATGAGGTCGCGGCGCTGCTCGAGTAATCGCGTTTGAGGGCGTTGCGGGGGGCCGGTTGATACGACCGTCCCCGGTCCCGTCGCTACGGTCGAAACGTCTCCGACCGCACCTCGAAATGCCGCGTCTCTCCGCCTAACACGCGTTCCGCGAGCACTTTCAGTCCGTTCCCGAGCGCCGTCCCCGGACTCCGCTTGCCGCGCACGGCCGGCCGCAGCTCTCCACGCAGCCACCGCTCCACCTCGTCCAGATCGGACAACGACAACGTCTCGACATCGATCACGACGTTGTAGTACGCCCGCTTCCCTCGTGGCGGCGTGACGGGTACCCGAAACGGCCGCTCCGCCGCCGCGGCCGCGTCGTCCAACTCCGGAAACCGCCCGAGAAACGCGATCTGGTCTCCGACGATGCGGGCGACCTCGTACACCTTCGCGAGCGGGTCCAGTCGCACGACCACGTCCCACTCGCGCGCGCCCTGCAGGTCGTTGAAGAACCGCCCGACCGTCCATAACTCGGTCTTGTAGTGGATACGCACGGGAAAGCTGTGGCCGAGCAGGTCGCGGAGCTCGCGGTCGTCGAGGACGTGGACCACGCGCACGAGCGGGCCCTCGACCGCGAGCGATGTCTGCGCCGGAAGACGGATCTCCGCGCCGGCACGCTGCGCCGTGCCGCGAGCGGGCGCGCCCACGACGAGCAGCACGCCCAGCACGAGGCGTGGGAGCATCCGCATCCACCACCGGCGAACGCCGGCCCCCCGCGTCGTCGCGGGCCACCCGAGCAGCCGCACGTCGCCTAGAAGCGCCGGCTGAGCCGCAGAAACAGCGTGAGCGGCCGTTCGGGCCGGGTCACACTCTTGGCGACGTAGACCCCGAACGTCCCGAGGTCGCGGCTGCCGTGCGGATGGCCAAAGTCGACACCGGCGCCGAGGTCGGCGAGCACCGTGCCGAGTGGCGGAATCACGCTCGCCGGATACTGCACGGAGCCGACACGCGGGCCGACAAGCCAGCCACGCCCCGCGTCGGCAAATACGACCCAGGTGAAATCCGTGCGCAGTCCACGGCGCACGCGTTCGCCGCCCTCCTCGCCCGTGAACAGGCCGACGCGTACGTCGGTGCGGTACTCGATCTGACCGAGCGCGACGCGCTCGCACTGGGCGGGATCGCCGGCGGGCTGCAGGCCGCCAACGCTGCACTGCGCGACGTCGAATCCGCTGCGGCCGGCGGCCTGCCGGAAGCTGAACCCCGGGATCGCGCCCGGGCCGCTCACCGAGAGCCGGCGTTCCACCGGAAGCGGGTCCCCGTGCAGCCAGCCGCCCGCGACGAAGCGCAGATCGAGCTGCGCGTCCGGCGTGAGGCGGTTGTAGCGGCGCACGTCGACGAACCCGCGCCCATACGTTCGCGGCCCGGAGCGCTCGTCGCGCGCGCCCGCAACCAACAACCGCGCCGCCGGGAACTCGCGCGGCGAGTTCCCGGCGGCGAGATCCGCCGATACTGGCGCGAAGCGGTCGATCGTGCCCGTACCGTACTCGTAATCCGCGGCGACGAACCATCCGGCCCACGGCCGACTCACGTCGTTGCGCGTGTCGATGCGCGCGTTCGCGGTGAGCACGTGCATCCGCCCCTCGTCCGCGGCCGGATTTGGGCGCCACACCTCGCTTCCGCGCAGGATGGTCGCCGGATTGAGCTGCCCGCGCGAACGCCACCGTTCGTCGGCGTAGCCGAGCGAGAGCACCGCGTCGGGACCGACATCCGCGCCGACCGTCAGCGCGGCACCGTGCCGACCATACCAGTCGCGGAAGTCCCGCCGCAGCACGAACGACGAGATCCCGGTCTCAGTGGGTGTGAGCTGCCAGTCCTCGACCGGCGCGACGACGTCGTACAACCGCCCGCCGATTCGTACGTGTCGACGCCGCCCGATGCGCAGCTCCGCCCGTGCGTCGTGCCCGCGGTGCTCGGCGTCCCAGTGAAACTCGCCCGCCGTGCGATAGACGCCCAACAGATCGACCGCGAGCCGCGCGTCGCGTGCGATCTGCGCCTCGAGCGTCGGCCCGACGAGGATGGGTAACCCTTCCGCCCGGTTGTACGCCCCGCCCGACGCGACCGTGAACCCGGCGTAGGTTCGCGGACTCGGCGCGCCACCTAGCCGGAATCGCGCGCGCCGATCGTCGGTCGCGTCGGGTTCGAGCGCCGCGCGGTCGACGACGAGCGTGTCGTTGCGTGCGACCACCGACGCCGGCCGCCGCTCGATCCGCAGCTCGCCACCGAACACGGCCTCGCGCCGTCCGTCCACCAGCCCCCCGACGACGAGGACGTCGCCGTCCACCCGGGCGCCAGCCCGGAAGGTGACGTCGCCGTTGAGCACCGTCAGGCGACCTTCGATCCGTCCCGCGACGGTCACCGGCCCGCCTAACACCGCGACATCGCCCGATACGGTGGTGCCCGCGGGTACGACGAACCGACCCCGCACGCGGAGCGCCGCGCGCGCGTTGTAGCGCGCCACCGCGTCGGCGACATCGTCCGATACCACGTCGGGAATGGTGTCCGAGCGCGCCGGGCTCGCCGGCGTCGCTCCGCGGGGTGGGACGCTCGGCGCCGGCTCCTGCGCTCGGCCGGACACGGGCGCGAGCACGCCCACCAGCGCACTCGCGATCACGCATGCGAGCGGAATCGCGAGCCGTCGCATCCGGCGGTACAGATTGGGGCGGTCCGTGTGCAGCCGCCGCGCCGCGTCCGAGACGTTCCCACCCGCGGCAGACAGCGCGCGGACGATCAGCGTGCGCTCGTACGCGTCGAGCGCGTCGGCCAGCGGCACGTCGGCGCCGTCCGCGTCCACCCCCGCCGAGCTTGGCAGCGGCCCGAGTTCGCGGGGCGAGACCTCGGGACCGCGCTCGTCCGCGTCGTCGGCAAGCACACGCCGCGCATCGGTCGCCCGCACCTCGCCCCCGGGGTGCAGGATCGCCAGCCGTTCGACCACGTTCGCCAGCTCGCGCACGTTCCCGGGCCAGCGGTGCCGCTCCATCACGGCGAGCGCGTCGTCGCTCCACGCCGGCGCGGGGCGTCCGGTGCGCGCGCGGTACAGCGCGGAAAAGTGCCGGACGAGTAGCGGGACGTCGCCCGGTCGTTCGCGCAACGGCGGGAGGTGAATCGGGATCACATTGAGCCGAAAGAACAGGTCCTCGCGGAAGACGCCTTCCGCAACCGCGCGCGTCAGCTCCTTGTTGGTCGCCGAGACGATACGCACGTCCACCCGGATCGGCTGCGCCCCACCGACGCGCTCGATCTCGCCCGCTTCGAGCGCGCGCAACAGCTTGGCCTGGGCTTCGGCGCCGAGGTCCCCGACCTCGTCGAGAAAGAGCGTTCCGGTATGCGCCAGTTCGAAGCGGCCGATCCGTCGATCGGTCGCCCCGGTGAACGCGCCGCGCTCGTGCCCGAACATCTCGCTCTCCACGAGATCGCGTGGGATCGCGGCGCAGTTGACGCGCACGAACGGTCGCTCGCGCCGCGCGCTCGCCGCGTGCAGCCCGGCCGCGACGAGTTCCTTCCCGGTGCCGCTCTCGCCGGTGACGAGGACGCGCGCATCCGTCGGCCCCACACGCGCGACGAGCGCCCGCACCGCGGCCATCGCCGGACTGTCGCCCACCATCGCGCCGCCGAACCCGATCTCCTCGCGCAGCGCGCGTGCCTCCTGTCGCGCGCGCCGCAGCTCGAGCGCACTGCCTAACGCGAGCAGCACACCCTCGGGCGTCAGCGGCTTCTCGAGAAAGGTGAACGCGCCGAGCTTGGTCGCGCGCACCGCGTCGCCTAACGCGGCGCGCCCACTCATCATCACCACCGGAAGGTCGGGCAACTGCTCGCGCAGCCGTTCCAGCATCCCGAGCCCGTCGATCGCGCCGGGCATCATCAGGTCGACGAGCGCGACGTCGGGCTCCGACGTCCGCGCCGCGGTGAGCCCGCTCGCGCCATCCGGCGCGTCGCGCACCTCATATCCCTCGCCCGCGAGCAGCGCGCCGACCATCCGCCGGATGTTCGGCTCGTCGTCGACGATCAGAACGCTCGGCACGACCGGTTCGCGCGCTAGCCGCGCGTCGAGGCGGGCGCGGTCGCCACGGCCGGAAGCGTCGGCGCCGGTGTGGCCAGGCGGTCGGTGAGCAGCTGCGCCGAATAGCGCTGTGCTTCGGAGATCCGCTCGACCTCGATCGCGACGGCTTCGACAGCCTGCTCGATCCGGGCGAGGCGCGCCGTGGCCTCGGCCGGCAGCACGGCGGTCGTCGTGCCGCTCGCGGTTCGGCGTCCGGAAATCCCGCGCGAAATCATCCAGACGACGAGCAGGAGAAACGTGAACGCCATCGCGACGATCGCGAGCACGGCGTCCGGCACTTTCGGGCCGCGGTCTTCGACCGTTGGCTGCAGCGCCGTGTGCACCATTTCCTGGATCTGGTCGCCGTCGAGTCCGACGCGCGGATCGATGACGATGGTCTTGCCGTTCGGGCCCGTCACGATGATCCGCCCTCCGGCGTCCTTCACCACGCTCGCGTTCGTGGTCGGGGCGGCGCCGGCCTTTGCGCGAGACTCGCGATTCGTCTGTTCGACGACCTGCTGGACCTCGCGCTGTGCCTGTTGCTGATTCGCGTGCCCCTGCCGGATACCGTCGGCGATACTGCGCGCGGTCCTGCGCACTGAGCACCGGGGCGGCGGGAGCGGCGGGCACGGTTGGCTGCATGATCATGTGCGAGTCTCTGGTTGGTCGCCGTCCGGTACACCGTGGACCGGCAGAATGAAACGGATCTCCGTACCTCGCCCTACGGCGCTGACCGCGTCAACGTGTCCGCCGTGCGCAAGAATGGTCTGCCGCGCGATCGCGAGCCCCAATCCGGTGCCGTGTGTCTTGTGCGTCACGTACGGATCCCAGATGTGCGCGAGCTGCTCGGGCGCGATCCCCGACCCGGTATCGCGTACCGCCAGCTCCACCGCGCCGTCCGAGCGTCCGACGCGCACGTCCACCCGCCCACCCTCGGGCGTGGCCTCGACGGCGTTCAGCAGCACGTTGGTCAGCGCTCGCGCGAGCGCATCGTAACGCCCCCGCACGAGCGGCACCTCCGGCGCGACCTCGACCGACGCCTGCAAGGTGTCAGGCACCGTCGTCGCCGTGGCCCAGCGTGCCAGTTCGCCCACGTCGACGTCCGCGAGCGGGCCGTCCGGCAGCCGCCCGAACTGCGCGAAACCGCGGGCCATCGCCTCCAACCGCGCCGTCTCCGCCGCGAGCACCTCCACCGCCTCGACCTGTCCGGGGATCGCATCCCGGCGCAGCCGGTCGACGGCAAAACGTATGGGCGTCAGGGGATTCTTCAGCTCGTGCGCCACCCGCCGTGCGGCCTCACGGAACGCTTCCGCCCGCTCTGCTTCGAGCGCCCGCTCGCGCCCAACGGCCAGCTCGCGCGCCATCGTCCGCATGCGGCGCCGGAGCGTGCGGAACTCTGGCGCCCCGCGCGGCTCCGGTTCCTCCGGCAGCGGCGCGCCCTCCTGCACGAGCGCGGTCCATCGCACCAGTTGGCCGAGCGGCCGCGAGAGCTGACGGCTGAGGTGCCCCGCGACCCGCGACGCGACGAGCGTGAGTCCGGCGACGAGAACCGCCCCGCCCGCGAGTAGCACGCGCGCCACCCGCGGCGCCACGTAGCTGTACCGCCGCGACAGTTCGAGCGACGCACGCAACTCCTGCGCGTGCGCATCGAGCGCCCGGTCGAGCGCCCGCCGCTGAGGACGCGTGAGCGGCGTGGCGGAACGCGATGGGTCCGGTCTCCTCGCGCGCGGCCCGTCGCGCCGCCGCGATCGCGATCTCGCCCGTTGTCGCCGCCCGCTCCCACGCCATGCCGCCGCTCAGTAAGGGCAACGCGCGCGCGAGCGCCCCCGTCCACGCCACCGTCAGCAGCACCGACGGACAGACGGCGAACAACACGAGGATCGTGAACAGTCGCGCGCGATACGACGCCCGGAACGGGCGCAGGCGCGTGCGTATTGACCACGGGCGGGGGAACGTACGACTCACGCAGGGACGAGGGCCGGCGGGGCACGACCGTCGCATGCGACCGCGCGCGAACGGCGCGGGCAAGTTACGGTTCCGCAGCGCCGGCCGTGGCACGAAATGCCGCAGAGGTGACCGCAGGGTCACCGTGGCGGTCGCGCGCCCTCTGCAGCGATCGGCCCAACGCCGACCGCGGGTCGCGCTTTACCGCACTCTGGCACCGAATTACCCTTCGCACGCGATATGGCATCCATCCGTCCGCGCACGACCACCTGATGGCCGACCAGCCGACGCTCGACCAGCTTTTCGCCGACCGCGCCAGCACCCGGGCGGACCGTCCGCTGGTCGTCGCCGGTGCGCGCACGCTCACCTACGCCGACGTCGATCGGCAGGGCGCCGCGCTCGCCGCCTCGCTCGCCGACCTTGGCGTCGGGGCAGGGGACCGCATCGCGGTCGCGCTGCCCAACCGCGCCGAATGGATGCTCGCCCTGCGCGCCACGGTCGCGCTCGGCGCGGTGATCGTCCCGCTCAACCCGCGGCTCGGCCCGCACGAGCTCAAGTACCAGCTGCGGCACGCCGGCGCGGTGTGCCTGTTCGTCGCCGATCGCGACGATGGGCTCGACACCCTCACGCTGTACGAGGGCGTCCTCGCCGATCTACCGTCGCTGCGGCTGATGGTGACGGTTGGCGAAGAAGCCGAGCGGTGGTTCGACGACCGCATTTTCCGGCTCGAAGACCTCGTCGCCAAGGGTGCGGGACGCCGCCCCGAGGCGCCGCGCGTCGGACCCACCGACGATCTCGCCCAGCTCTACACGTCGGGCACGATGGGCAACCCCAAGGGCGTGCGGCTGAGTCAGCGGGGCGTCATCGACACCGCGCTGCACACGGGCGAGGCACTCGGGCTCGGCGACGACGAACGCGTCTTCGCCGCGGTCCCGCTGTTCGCCAGCTTCGGCTTCGGCGTCGCGGTCGGGACGGTCGCCGCTGGCCTCACGCTCGTCCTGCAGGATCAGTTCGAACCCGTCGCTGCGCTCGTGCTCATGCAGCGCGAACGGGTCACGGTGCTCCACGGCGTACCCACCACGTTTCACCTGCTCATGCGTGCGCCCGGCTTCGACGAGCGTCGCGTGCGCGAGGGCGGCCTTCGCGTCGGCCTGATCGCCGGCGCACCTGCTGACGAGGATCTGCGTCGGCGCGTTGGGCGGTGGTGCGACGCGCACGTGGCGTATGGCCTCACCGAAACGGGCCCGGCGGTCACCGTCACGCGCACCGGCGATCCCGCCGACAAACGCCTGACGACCGCCGGCCGCCCGCTCCCCGGGGTCGAGGTCATGGCCGTCGACGTGCTCACCGGCCAGCTGCACGGCCCGCAGGAAGCCGTTGGCGAAATTGCCGTCCGCGGCCCCGGCGTCATGCTCGGCTACGCCCGTATGCCGGCCGAGTCCGCGCGCGCCGTGACCACCGAGGGCTACTTCCTCACGGGCGACCTCGGCATTCTCGACGAGGATGGCTACCTGCGCATCGTGGGGCGGCGCAAGGAAACCATCCTCCGCGGTGGATTTCAGATCTATCCGCGCGAAATCGAGGACCAGCTGCGCGCCCACCCCGCGATCGACGACGTCTGCGTCATCGGCGTCCCGCACGACGTGTTAGGCGAGCTGATCTGCGCCTGTATCGTCCCCGTCGAGGGGGCCGTGATCACGGGCAAGGACGTGAAGAGCTTCGCCCGCGATACCCTGACCGACCACAAGATCCCCGACCTCGTGCGCTTCTTCGACGCCTTCCCGATGACGGGAAGCGGGAAGGTGAAGCGGCGCGAACTCGAGCGCGTCGTCGCGCTCGACCCGTCTGTCACCGCAGCCGCGTGACCCGGCGCGTGCGTGCTCGTTCGAGCACACGCGCGGCCACGCAGGCCACATGACCGCCGCCCCCGCGCGGCGGTGCCCGCCCACCAGCGCGGGCCCAATCCCATGAGCACTCGCTATCCCCGGCCGCGCGACCGCGGCCCCTCCGCGCCCGTCGGGCCCGCGCAGTCCGCCCGCGACGCCGGAAGCTCGGCCTACCAGAACGCGCCCTACCAGAACGCGGCGCCGTACGGCTACGCCGGCGCCGCGCCCAACGCCGCACTCCTCATCGACTTCGACAACGTCACGATGGGGGTGCAGAAGGACCTGCAGGCCGAACTCAAGGCGCTGCTCTCATCGGACATCATTCGCGGGCGCGTGCTCGTGCGCCGCGCCTACGCCGACTGGCGCCGCTACCCCAACTACGTCGTTCCGCTCACCGAGAACTCGATCGATCTCATCTACGCGCCCGCCTACGGCGCGTCGAAGAAGAACGCGACCGACATCCGGCTCGCCATCGACGCGATGGAGTTGGTGTTCACCCGTGCCGAAATCGGCACCTACATCCTGCTCTCCGGCGACAGCGACTTCTCGTCGCTCGTCATCAAGCTCAAGGAGTACGGGAAGTACGTCATCGGCGTCGGCATTCGCGAGAGCGCGTCGGACCTGCTCGTCCAGAACTGCGACGAGTACTACAGCTACAACGCGCTCGCCGGCCTCGTCCGCACCGCCGACGAAGTGCAGGCCCCGCGCGATCCCTGGGAGCTCGTCGTCGACGCCGTCGACCGCATGGCCCGGAACGGCGACACGATGCGCGCCGACCGACTCAAGCAGGTCATGCAGGACATGGACGCCACGTTCGACGAAAAGAACCTCGGCATGCCGAAGTTCTCGCGCTTCGTCAGCGAGGCCGCCGCGCGTGGGTTGCTGACGCTCACGCGCCTCGAGAGCGGGCAGTACGAGATCGCCCCCGCGCGCCCGGGCACGTCGCGCGACATCGGCCGGGACCGCGGGCGTGAACCCGCGCGCGAACCGGCACGCGACATCGGTCGCGATGCACCCCGTGACTATGGCCGCGACCGCGATGCTGGGCGCGACGTCGGCCGCGACCGCGAGATCCCCCGTCCGTCGCCGCGCGACGCGGCGCGTGACTTCGCACGCGATCTCGCTCGCGACGGCGGTCGCGACGCTGGGCGTGACGCCGGCCGCGAACGCGCCGAGGCGTTCGATCCGACCGACGCCGAGTTGGCCGACCGTGCGTTCGACGAGGGCATCGGCGAGGACGAGTCCACCGCCGAACAGCCCGCGCGTGGCGACCGCTTCGATCGGAACCGGCCGCGTCGCGGACGGGGCCGAAGCGGTCGCGGACGGGAGGCGGAGCGTGGCCCTCGCGCCGACGAGTTCGCACCGTCCGCCGACGAATTCGCCGCGGACGAGCGCGTGTCCCCGGAGCCGCGTGAGATCGTCCCGCTCGCCATCGTGCCAACGATCGGCGCGCAGGGCGAACGCCTCACGCGCGCCGAAGCATTCGACGTCGTGCGTCGCGCCGTCGAGGCGCTCACGACGAGCGAGAGCGACCGCGTCGCCGAACAGCCCCTGCGCGAGCAGGTGTTCGCGCTCCTCGGTCGGGACAGCGAGAGCCTGAGCGAGCGCATGTTCCCGCGCATCGTGCAGGACGCGAGCGACAACGGCATCGTTCGCACCTTCCGCTCCGGCGACACGCTCACCGTCGCTCGGGTTCCACGCCCCGCGCCGACCGCCGCCGATGAGGCCGACCGTGCGACGGCTGCGCCGGCGCCGGTCGCGGCCGCGCCCGTCACCACCGCCCCGATCGCGCCTCGCGGCATGGGGCCGCGTGGTGTCACGCGTGGCCGCGGCGGTCGGCTCGGCGCACCGCCACCCGAGCTGTTGCTCATCGGTGCCGTGCCGACGGGCGGCACACCCGCACCGGCGGCGAGCGTGTCGTCCAGCGAGATCGCGTCGTCCGCCTCCGACGATGTGTCTACCGATGGATCTACCAATTGACGCCCACCGCCGCGGCTACCGCGTCGGCGTCGGACGCGAGTCCGGTCGTCGACCGACCAGTCCGTCGGCCCCGACATCGCCACGACGGAAGCGCCAACCGGCGCGACCGCACCTACCGAGACCAGCAACGCCGCCGATGTCGGTGGCGGCGCCGACGCGACGGGTGATGCGCCAGATGATGCTGAGCCCGACGCGGCGTCCTCGGATGCCGTGACCCCGACCCGCGGGCGCGACCGCCGCGGCCGGAGCCGCGGCCGTGGGCGCGGAGGCGCGGCGCGCGCTGCGGCCGCCGAAGCCGCAACGGCCGCGGCGACCGAATCTGCTCCCGCACCGGTCGCGCCTGAGCCTGCAGCGCCCGAGCCGGCCGCAGCGGCCGAACGGCCCGACACTGCCTCGGCGGCGGCCCCCGCACGCGGCCGCGGTGCCCGCAAGGCGGCCGCGAAGGCGCCGGCCAAGACCGTGGCCAAGCAGGGCGCCCGCAAGCGCGCCCCACGCGGCCGCAGCGGCGGAGGCGACGCGAGCGCGTGACGCCGCCCCGTTCGCGGGGCAGGGTACTCGGCGCACTCACGGCGCCCGGCGCGGACGACTCACCCTCGTCCGCACCGGGCGCCGCGCCCGTTCTGCCCCTGCCCAGGCCGTTCCCCGTCGCGTTCTACGATCGCGACCCGCGTGCCGTCGCCCGCGAGCTGTTAGGCGCCACCCTCGAGTGTCGCACCCCCGACGGCATCGCGAGCGGACGCATCGTCGAGACCGAAGCCTACCTCGGCCCACACGACCCCGCCTGCCACGCCGTCGCGGGCCGTACGCGCCGCACCTGGCACCTGCACGGTCCGCCAGGGCGCGCGTACGTCTACCGCATCTACGGCATGCACTGGTGCTTCAACGCCGTCACACTCCCCGAAGGGATCGGCAGCGCCGTGCTCGTCCGCGCCGTCGCGCCGTTAGGCGATCTCGCCCACGCGCGCGCGCGACGTCCAGGCGCCCGCCGAGATGTCGACCTGACCAACGGCCCTGGTAAGCTCTGCGCAGCCCTCGGCATCGACGGCCGTCTCGACGGTGCGCCGCTCGACGGTACGCCGTTAGACGGGATCGCCGTTCCCGATGGGTCGCGCGACGCGCCGCCCAACGGCTACGCCCTCGCCCTCCGCCCCGCCCCGTCGATCGGCGACGACGACGTCATCGTCACGCCCCGCATCGGGATCACCCGCGCGGCCGACTGGCCCCTGCGCTACCTGGTGCGCGACGATCCGTTCGTGTCGCGCACACCGACCACGTTCTACCGCCGCCCGTACGCGCCCGGCGTCGACGACGTCGCGTAACGTCCCGCGAACGATCCACCCACGTCGCCGTCAGGCCGACCGGCGAGTGGGTCCAGGTCGCGGTACGCGAGCGCGGTACGCGAAGGCCGTATCGCTAACGCGCCTGCTCGGCCCCAAGAATCGCGTTGAACATCAGCTTGAACGTCCCGATGCTCTGCCCACGGTAGAGCGGCCGGAACCCGAACAGCACCACCCGCCCGCGCCCCATCGGCACCTCGGCCAACGCCGCGCGCCCCGCAATCCGCGCCCCGCCGGTCAGAAAGCCGCTCATCAGGATGTCGTCTGCCCGCTCCGGGTAGCGCGCCACCACGCGCGCGTTCGGAATACGCGAGACGTCGAGCGTCGACGAGTTCGTGAAGTACACGCCCGCCGTGTCCGCCATCCCCGCCGCCATCGGCTGCGTTCGATCGACGAGCACGCGCAGAATCGACCCCGGTGCATAGAGCGCGTCCGCGCCTCCTCCGGTCGTCTCGTCCGCCCCGCCACCCGCGTCGCCGCCACTCCGCGGCGGTGTGATGCGCGTGACCGCGAGCCCGAGCGGCCCACTCGCGATTTCCGTCGCGCGGTCCACCAGCACGAGCGTCCCGCCCGCTTCCGCGAACGCTCGCAGCGCGCCGAGCCCCGCCTCGCCCAGCCCGCCCGCGTAGGGTGCCGGGATCTGTCGCGCCGACACCCCATCGCGCGCTTCTCGCAACGTCATGTCGGGGATGACGATCACGTCGTAGCGCGAGCGTAGATCACCCGCGCGTGCCGTCGAATCGGTGAGCGTCGCGTACGGCACGCCGTACTGCTCGAACACCCAGCGCGACCACCCTTCGTCCATGTTCGCCGTCCACGGCTTGTAGAGCGCCACTCGCGGCACCGCGCGCACCACCGGTGCCCCGGCGTCCCGCCCGACGCGAACGGCTCGGCGCCCCGATGCGGCGAACGCGAACCGGTAGCACGCCGTGTTCGCCGCATCGAGCGTCGTCACCCGCCGATCACCACCCGGCACCGTGCATCGCGTAAGCGGCGTGCTGTCGATGGCCCCTGCTGCGGGCAACCCCGCCACACGGGCACTCGCCACTGTGAACGCCGAGTCGATCGCGTCGGCGCGCACGCCAAACTGATAGGGCAGCGTCCACCCCGCGACGTCGTACGGGCCGCTGTGGCGGCCCGCCCGGATACGCCTCCATCCGCGGGAAGCGTTGCGCTTCGAGCAGATCCTTCGCATGCGCCCGGTACGGTTGCGCCATGCGCACGACGTAGCTCCCCGCCGGATACGCCCGCCCACCCGCGGTAAAGCCGGCCGTCGAGCGATCGACCTCGACCCCGCCCACGCGCAGCACGTCGACGAGCCGCGTGACTGCGTGTGCATCCGCCTGCCCCGCCGGCAACACGTACGCCCACGGCCCACCCGCCGTGCCTAACGCGACCTGCTTCCGCCCGAGCCCGACGAAGTTGCCGACGTAGTCCTCGCGCTGCCGCGACAGCATCTTCACCAGCGCCTCGCTCGCGATCAACTCGTAGTCCATGATGTCGCGGAGCCGCCACGTCCCGCCCGGCCACGGATTCGGGAAGTTCACGCGGCGCTCGTAGCGCGGCAGCCCGCGCTCATGCCCGCGCAGATCGGCCGCCGTGAGCGTGATCGGCGTCGCGATCCGTGCGCTCGCCGCCTCCGTCAGCAGCCCGACCATGTTGTGCCGTGTCGGCGCCGACCGCGCCCCACCGTGCCACCAGAGGTCGTACGTCGCCCCGTCGCCGACCCCCGACTTGCTCCGCGATTCGAGCGCGAACGACATCTCCGCCCCGATCTGGTTGATCCCGCGCACGATCAGCGGGTCCACGTTGGGATCGATCGGATCGACGTGCGGCGGCACCGTGATCCGCATGCCGTCCGTCCCCTGCTGATGCACGTCGTAAAACACCTCCGGGAACCACCGCCGGTAGAGCACGTCCGTGACGAGCCGTGTCTCGCGCTGCGTCACCATGTACCAGTCGCGGTTATTGTCGTGCCCCGTATACGGATGGTACAGGTAGGGTAGGGGCCCACCCTCGAACGGCGTGCCGAGCCCGCGCCGGTACCAGTCCACCACCATCTGCTCGCCGTCCGGGTTCATCGATGGGACCAGGAGCACCACCACACTGTCGAGCGCGCGTCGGAGCGTGTCCACCGTCGCCAGTCGATACGCCAGCTCCATCGCCATCTGCGACGCCCCGATCTCGGTCGAGTGGATGTTGCACGAGATCATCACCACCGCTGGCTGCTGCGCGACGATCCGCGCCTCTTCCGCCGCGCTCAGCCCACGCGGGTCGGCGAGCCGCGCCTGCGCCGTCCGAATCTCCTCGAGACGTCGGAAATTCGCCGGTGACGTGATCGTCGCCATCACGAACGGCCGACCCTGCGTCGTCGCCCCGAGCGTGTCCAGGCGCACGTACGGCGACGCCGCCGCGAGCGCCCCGAAGTACCGCGTGATCTGCCCCCAATCCGCGAGCGTTCGGTCTGCCCCGATCGCGAGGCCAGTGACTTGCGACGGCGTGGGCACCGTGCCACCCTGAGGCGCCCCGGCCCCCTGCGCTGCCGCTGAGTGGGTGAGCACCGCGACGCCGACCCCCGCGCCGGCCATCCGAACTTTCGAAGAGAATCGCATGGCCGCGAGACTACACCGCGCGCCCCGCCCTGACCAGCACGCTCGCGCATCCGAGTCCGCCGACATGCCCGCACCGACCCGTTCGCACGCCCCACCCTGGCCCGACCCGTTCCTCACCCCAGTACTCGGCACCGTCTTCGCCGACCGCGCAGCGGCCGTCCAGCGCCTCCACACCGGCGACCATCTCATCCTCGTCCCCGACCCGCCGGAAACGGATGACCCCAATGTCTGGGTCCACGCTCCCGGCGGCGACCTCGTGGGTCACCTACCCGTCGAAACCGGCGCCCGCCTCGCCGGCTGGATGAACACCGGCGGTCGCGCCGGCGCCACCGTCGACAAGATCGGCGGTGACGACGTCGCCAGCTGGCGCCGCCTGATCGTCCGCGTCGAATGCCACGCGCCGTAGCCGCCTTCCAATCGCCGCGCGCACAGCAACTCTCGTGGAAGGCAGCGCGGCCGGGGACTCCTCGTAGGCGAGCCTGCAGACGCCAGCAAGGAGACGCGCAGCGGCCCCGCAGCGCCCGGCGTCTGCCGCGAGCCGCAGGGGAGTCCCCGGCCGCGCTGCCCGCGTGCCAGGACCGTTCTAACGCAGTACTCCGACCCGCCGCCCCGCCCGCTTGAACGCCGCGACCGCGAAGTCGAGGTCGTCTCGGGTATGCGCCGCCGAGATCTGACACCGCACCCGCGCCGCCCCCTGCGGCACGACCGGGAACCCGAACCCGGTCACGAACACCCCCTCGTCCAGCAGCGCATCGCTCATCGCGATCGCCGCCGCCGTCTCGCCGACGATGATCGGTACGATCGGTGTCTCGCCGGCGAGCGGCGCGAACCCGGCCTCGACGATCGCTTCGCGGAAGTACCGCGTGTTTTCGCGCAACGTCTGCACCCGCTCCGGATGCACCTCCGCGTACTGCACCGCGGCGAGCGAACTCGCGGCCACCGTCGGCGGCAACGCGTTCGAGAACAGCTGCGGCCGCGATCGCTGCGTCATCATGTCGACGAGCGACGACGGCCCCGCGATGAATCCGCCCGCCGCCCCGCCTAACGCCTTGCCGAGCGTCGAGGTGATGACGTCGACCTCACCCATCACCCCGAAGTGCTCCGCCGTCCCGCGCCCCGTCGCGCCTAACACACCGGTCGCATGCGAGTCGTCCATGATCACCGCCGCCCCGAACTCGCGCGCGATCTCCAGGATGTCCGGCAGCTTCGCGATCGACCCCTCCATCGAGAACACACCGTCGGTCCAGATCAGCTTCCGCCGCGCGTCCCGATTTGCCGCGAGCTTCGCCCGCAGGTCGTCCATGTCGCTGTGCTTGTACACGGCCGTCGTGCACTTCTTGATCGCCTTTGCCAGCCGAATCGAGTCGATGATCGACGCGTGGTTCAGCTCGTCCGAGATCACGAAGTCGCCCGCCTCGACCACCGTCGCCGTCAGTGCCTCGTTCGCATTCCACGCGCTCACGAATGACAGCGCCGACTCCGTGCCGACGAACCCGGCGAGCGCCGTCTCCAACTCGCGGTGTACCGTGAACGTCCCGCAGATGAACCGCACGCTCGCCGTTCCGGCCCCGTACGCGCGCAACGCTTGGATTCCCGCCTCGACCACCGACGGCTCGTTCGCCAGCCCGAGGTAGTTGTTCGACGAGAGGATCACCACCTCGCCGCGCCCTTCCATCCGCACGCGCGCGCCCTGCGGGCTCTCGAGGTAGTTGAGCCGCTTGTAGACGCGATCCGCCTTCAATTGGTCGATCTGCGCCTGGAAGTCCGCGGCGAGCACGCCGCCCGAAAGAACCGTCGTGGCCATCGATGTGTCCGTTAGAGCCAGGTTCAACGACCGCCGCCGCGACGCAGCAGCTCTACGATTGCGCCGTGCCCCGCCGCCTCCGCGGCCGCGAGCGGCGTCCGCCCACCAGCGTCCACGCTGTTCGGGTCCGCGTTGTTGTGCAGCAGCAGCTCGACCGTGCTCGCGTGTCCGCCCGCCGCCGCAAGGTGCAGGGGCGTCCGCCCCTCGCCGTCCTTCGCCGCCGTGAGCCAGTTATCCATCGACAACACGGCGGCCACCTCGTCCGTATCTCCCGCCCGCGCCGCCGTCAGAATGTCATCGTGATCGTTGTCGTACATCGCGTTCTCTCGTTCAGGATGAGCGCTGTGAGGCGCGGCCGGGCCGCTCGATCAGGCGATCTCGAAGATGACCTTCCCCGCCTCGCCACTGCGAATCGCGTGGATCGCCTCGTCATACTCGGCGAGCGGAAAGCGATGTGTGATCACCGGCGTCGGATCGAACGTACCCGCGCGTAAAAACCGCGTCATCTGATGCCAGGTGTCGTACATCCGCCGGCCCACCACGCCGTACACCGTCAGTCCGCGAAAGATGATTTCCGTCGCGAAATCGATCGCGACCGGCTGCGATGGAATCCCGAGCATCTGGACGCGCCCGCCTGGCCGTGTGAGCGCGAACGCCTGATGCACCGCGCTCGGTACCCCGCTCATCTCGAGCGCGACGTCGACTCCGTGCCCATCCGTCGCGCGCTTCACCACCGCCTCCGCCTCGGCCGGCGTGACCGCGTCGTGCGCCCCCATCGTCCGCGCCAGCTCGAGGCGACGTGCGTTCACGTCAACGGCGATCACGCGCGACGCACCCGCCGCCTTGCAGATCCCGACCGCGAAGAGGCCGATCGGACCACACCCCGTCACGAGCACCGCCGCGCCCGGAATCTCCGTGCCGTGTAACGCCGTGTGAAATGCGTTGCCCATCGGGTCGTGGATCCCGCCGATGTCGTACGACACGTTCGCATCGAGATGCCACACGTTCGACGCCGGCATCGCGATGTACTCCGCGAAACATCCGTCGCGGTCCACGCCGATGATGCGCGTCTCGGGATCGACGTGCCCGTTCCCGGTCCGGCTGAACACGCTGAGCTCGTTGACGATGTGGCCCTCGGCGGTCACCCGGTCGCCCACCGCCACGTTCTCGACGAGTGCACCGACCTGCACCACATCCCCCGCGAACTCGTGCCCCACGATGAACGGCGCTCGGCACCGGCCCTGCGCCCACGCGTCCCAGAGGTAGATGTGGACGTCCGTCCCACACACCCCCGCACGCCGCACGCGGATCAGCACCTCGTTCTCGCGGATTTGCGGCTCGGCGACGTCGCGCAACTCGAACCCGGGACCGGCTACCGCTTTCACCAACGCCTTCAATCGCCTGCGCTCCGTCGATCAGGGAACCGCCGCCGAGGACGCTCCCCGTCCGGCTCGGCCCGCACCGCGGTCCCACTCCCACACGGAGCGGTTGGCGACGGGCCGGGCGTAAGCTCGCACGCGCACCGAAGCCGTGGAAGCGCAACGCGCCCCGTCGGACGCATCCGACGGGGCGCGCACGCACCCAACACCAACCACGAATGCCGCGCCGTTATGCCGCGCGCGGCTGTGCGATCACATCATCCAGGGTGTCGAGCATCGCATCGAGCGCAGGTTCGGGCGCCGGGCCCCACACATACGCCAGCACGCGTGGGACGACATCGGTCCGCGCCGGCCCGGAAATCACAATCCCGATCGGCTCGGACGTGTCACGAGCGAGAGTAGGCTGCCGCATTCTTCAATCTCCGACGAAAGTCCAGTGATACGTTCGGAGAGTCGTAATGCAGCCGGGATGCCGACGACTGCTATTGCGTAAGTCGCGATATTACAACGACTTGGCGTGTCACTACGACGTGACGTCGCAGCGCCGTGTTGCAGGATGACACACGTCGTGCAGGACACCCGTCGCGATCTGACACGCGAGGAGTGCAAGCGCAGTCGCGTATTCCGCGGGCCGCGTCACGCGCCGAGCTTTCGCGCGACGAAGGTCGGACGGTTACCGCCACAGTCCTCCAGCGTGGTAACCCACCCTGCGTACTGCGGCTCGAGCTCGGCGATCCAGACGGGCGGCGCATCGGATGACACCGCGGTCCCGCGCGGGGCGCGGACGAAGTGCGTTCCACCCGGAAGCGTCGCGCGCTGCAGCGCATCGATTACCTCCTCACGAGCGCTCGCGCCGACCCGCGACAGCGCGCCGGTCGAGCAGAGCACCACGCGCAACCCTGCGTCCGGCATCCAACCGTCGAGGTCGCTCACGCACGCGCGCACGCGTCGCCCGAGCCCCGAGGCTTCCGCGACGGCGAGCGTCCGTCCAATTGCCTCCGGCTCGTGACCCACCGCCGTGACCGCGCAGCCGAGCGCGGCCGAGAACATGACTGCGTCGTCGCCGTCGTCTCCCGCAACCAGCACGTGCTCCCCTTCGCGAGACGCCACGAGCTCGCGGACGAGCGAGCCTTCTGCGGCGAATCCCCAGTGCTCCGGCTGCCGAAGTTCCGCGATGCGCTTCATGTAGCGCCGCCGCCATGTGCGATACGACGGCAACTTGAGCCGGCGGATGATGATGCGGTCGACCTCGTCGCACAGCACCAGCTGGTCGAGCGATGCCTGCGACATCGCGCGCAGCGATTCGACCGCTTCGTCTCCGAGGGCGAGTAGCGCGGAGCGAGGCACCGATTCCTTGTACGCCTCGATCTCGTCTTCGAGGTACAGCTCGTACTCGTGCCTGAGAGAACGCGGGGCCTGCATCGCCGGAACGCTGGAAAGAGGAGGCGGTAACCTACCCTCCGGCCCGCGCAACGCAACGCGCACCCGCGGCGTCGCCGACCTTCCCCATTCCATCCGCCGTGCCCGAACTCCCCGAGGTAGAAACCGCTGCGCGTCGCCTCCGCCCGGTGGTCGTGGGCCGAACGATTCGCGACGTCCGGACGCTGCACGCCGTGACACGGCGCGCGCTGTCGGTCGACGACGTCGCCGCGCTCGTGGGTCGCCAGGTCACCGCGGTCGAGCGGTGGGCGAAGTATCAGTTCCTCCGGCTCGATGATGGAGGCGCGGTCGAGGCGCACTTCCGCATGGCGGGTGACTGGGCGTTCGGACCGACGGCGGACGCTGACCAGCTGCGATTCGCGCGCGCTGCGATCGACCTCGATGATGGCTCGACCGTGACGCTGGTCGACAGCCGTGGATTTGCCACGCTGCGGCGGATTCCGCCGGGCACGCCACCCGTCGTGCGCGCGCCCGACGCGCTCGATCCCGCGTTCGATTCCGCGCGTCTCGCCGGCGCGCTCGCGGGACGGCGCCAGGCGATCAAACCCACGTTGCTCGACCAAACCGTCGTCGGCGGGATCGGCAACATCTACGCGTCCGAGGCACTCTGGCGATCGCAGATCGATCCGCGCACCCCGGCAGGTCGCGTCGGCCCGCGCCGCGTCGCGCGGCTCACCGCGGCGATCGTCGACACCCTGCTCGAAGCCATCGAACATCCCGGCCGATACGCGGATGGCGAGGAAACCGATCGCCTCGCCGTCTACGATCGCGAGGGCGAGCCGTGCCGGCGATGCGGCCGCTTGATCGTCCGCTTCGTCCAGACCGGGCGCTCGACGTATTACTGCCCTGGCTGCCAACGACGCTGAGCGCCCGTTCGTGCATCCCTGCGCACGCGCGGGCCACGTCGCCGTACGTCATCGCCACTCGCCCTAATCGAGCGCTTCGAGCAACGCGCCCTTGATGTACCCCGTCTCCGGGATCGTCAACACCTCGGGGTGGTCGAGCGGTTGCCCGCGGATCTCGCGCAGCACGATGCGTCGCCCACTATCCGCTGCGGCTGCCGTGAGCATGTCGAGAAAGTCCGTCTTGCTCAGGTGGAAGCTGCAGCTCGCCGTGTACAGAAGCCCGCCGGGTGAGAGCAGCCGCATCGCTCGCAGGTTGATCTCCTTGTATCCGCGAATCGCGCCCTCGAGCGCCCCCCGCGTCTTCGCGAAGGCCGGCGGATCGAGCACGATCGTGTCGAAGCGCTCTCCCGAGCGTTCGGCGTCGCGCAGGTAGTCGAACGCGTTGGCCTCGCGTGTCTCGACGTTGGTGAAGGCATTGAGTGCAACGTTCTCGCGGGCTCGTTCCAGCGCGGCCGCCGAGATGTCGAGCGCGAGTACGGAGTCTGCCCGTCGCGCCAGGTGCAGCGCGAACGACCCGTGGTAGCTGAAGCAGTCCAGCGTTCGCCCGCGTGCAAACCGCCCGACGAGCGCGCGATTTTCGCGTTGATCGAGGAACGCTCCCGTTTTCTGCCCCGTCCACGGCGCGGCGAGGTAGCGTACACCGTGCTCCTCGACTTCGACGGTCGTCGGCACGGTACCATGAAGCAGCACGGTCTCCCGCGGCAGCTCCTCTCGGCTCCGTAACGCGGCGTCGTTTCGTGCCAGGATGCCTTCGACGCCCGTGACGTCGAGGAGCGCGGCGACGATCTGCTCGCGCGCGGCTTCGAGTCCGGCACTCATCAGCTGCACGACGAGCCACCGGTCGTAGCGATCGACGACGAGGGAGGGGAGACCGTCGCCCTCCCCATGGACGAGCCGGTACGCGGTCGCTTCCGCCGCGAGCGGCGCCCGGCGCGCGACGGCGCCCGCGATGGCCATGCGCCACCACGCAGCGTCGACCACGGTGCGGGGGTCGCGCGAGAGGAGCCGAAGCGAGATCTCCGACGCCGGACTCCAGAGCGCGACGCCGAGGGGCCGCGCGCGCGCGTCATGGACCCGAACGACTCCGGCGGGGGTATCGGGACGCGTGATGACATCGCTCCGGTAGATCCATGGATGGCCGCGCAGCCAGCGGTCGGCTCCACGGGTCGAGACGGATGCGATCGATTCTCGCGTGCTTGGTGCGGCTGCCGCGCGCGGTTCGGGCGATCGAGTAGGCATGCCCGGATGGTAGGGTTTTGCGGGGGTGACAGGAACCGCAACTTCGTTGCTGCTCCCCTCTTGACGGCTGAAAACGTCATGCGTATGTTCACCCTCCCGCCGCGAAGAAGACGCGCGGCGGATCGCAGCGACGCCCGCACGGCAGCACCGCGGTAAAGCAGTTCAGCGTCGGCAGTTGCGAAACTCGGCGAGTCGGTTTACAATGACCGTCCGCCTGCGGCGAGCGCCGCGGCCTGTTTGACAAGTGAACGGACGAGGGCGATTGCGGCACCCGCAAAACGGTGTTGCGATCGAGTGGGAATCGATCTACGCAGATCGAATGTCGCGCGAGCGACGTTCTGGTCTGCGCGAGACTGCAGGTGTGAGGTAGCCAGCCCAAGGGCGGCTACTGTGTAGGCGCTTGTCTCCACATTGCGGTGGTGGTCAAGCGACAGACGGCCAGTGGGGGATGCCTGGGTACACGGAGGCGAGGAAGGGCGCGGTAAGCGGCGATACGCTAGGGGGAGCGGCACACACGCGATGAGCCCTGGATGCCCGAATGGGGAAACCCGGCTGACGGCGACGTCGGTCATCACCGCAAGGTGAAGCGAACCCGGGGAACTGAAACATCTCAGTACCCGGAGGAAGAGAAATCAAGTCGAGATGCCCGGAGTAGCGGCGAGCGAAAGGGGCGGAGCCCAAACCAGGGTCTTTATGGCTCTGGGGTTATAGGCGCCACGGATGGTTACAGCGAAGCGACGCGAACTCCCCTGGGACGGGGGGCCCGAGACGGTGAGAGCCCGGTAGCGGAACGCGAGGTGCTGTGGCTAGTGGAGTGCCTGAGTACTGCCCGGCACGAGGAACCGGGCGGGAAGTTGGGGGGACCACCCTCCAAGGCTAAAGACTCCCGTGTAACCGATAGTGGACGAGTACCGTGAGGGACAGGTGAAAAGCACCCCAGTGCGGGGAGTGAAAGAGAGCCTGAAACCACTGGCCGACAAGCGGTAGGAGGGCGGTGCGCCGCAAGGCGACACGCGCCTGACTGCGTGCCTTTTGCATTATGATCCGGCGAGTTACGCCTCACGCGCGGGGCTAAGTGTCTATGGCACGGAGCCAGAGCGAAAGCGAGTCCTGCAACCAGGGCGAGTGGAGTGCGTGGGGGTAGACCCGAAGCCAGGGCGATCTACCCATGAGCAGGCTGAAGCTGGGGTAACACCCAGTGGAGGGCCGCACCGGTATGGGTTGAAAACCGTTCGGATGACTTGTGGGTAGGGGTGAAAGGCCAATCAAGCCTGGAGATAGCTGGTTCTCCCCGAAATCTATTGAGGTAGAGCCTCGCGGCTGAGCGCAAGCTCGTATGTCGGCAGGGGGTAGAGCGACTGGATGGGCGCGGGCTGGCGGAGCCGGTACCAACCCCAACCAAACTCCGAATACCTGACCGATGGACCGCGGGAGGCAGTCGCTGAGCGATAATGTCCAGCGGCGAGAGGGAAAGAACCCAGAGCCACAGCTAAGGCCCCGAAGTGGCCGCTGAGTATAGCGAAGGATGTGTCGCTACCGTGACAACCGGGAGGTTGGCTTAGAAGCAGCCATTCCTTGAAAGAGTGCGTAATAGCTCACCGGTCCAGTGGCGACGCGCCGAGAATGGTCGGGATTAAGCGGCCCGCCGAAGCTTGGCCTTCCGTCTAGTACGGAGGGGTAGGGGAGCGTTGCCGTAGCGAGGAAGCCCCGGGGAGACCCTTGGGGTGGAGCGGCGGCAAGTGAGGATGCCGGACTGAGTACGCGCAAATGCAGGTGAGAACCCTGCACACCGAAAGCCCAAGGGTTCCGGCGCCATGGCAATCAGCGCCGGGTGAGGCGGCCCCTAAGCCGAGGCCCGAGAGGCGTAGGCGATGGGTTGTGGGCGAACACTCCCACCCCGTGTACACATGTTGAACCTTCCAGGGACACCGGAACGAAGACGCCGCGGTACTGTGGCTATGACCGTCTAATGCGGTAGGCGTAAGCCGAGAGCGGATGGCGAGTTGGTCCTTCGGGACCGGCGAGGGCGTTGGAGTCGACGGGCGAGAAAAGCTGGGAGCGGAGTGTGTATGTGACCGTACCGTAAACCGACACAGGTGGGCGAGGCGAGAAGCCTCAGGTGCACGAGTGAGACGTGGTCAAGGAACTCGGCATAATGATCCCGTAACTTCGGAAGAAGGGATGCATCCAGTAGGTGACCCGCTTCGCGCGGTGAGCCGATGGGTGCCGCAGTGAATCGGCTCAAGCGACTGTTTAGCAAAAACACAGGTGCGTGCAAAGCCGCGTAAGGCGCCGTATACGCACTGACGCCTGCCCGGTGCCGGAAGGTTAAGGGGAGAGGTCACCCGCAAGGGGAAGCCTTGAGCCGAAGCCCCGGTAAACGGCGGCCGTAACTATAACGGTCCTAAGGTAGCGAAATTCCTTGTCGGGTAAGTTCCGACCTGCACGAATGGCGTAACGACTTGAGCACTGTCTCGACCACGCGCTCGGCGAAATGGCAGTCTCGGTGAGGATTCCGAGTTCCCGCGACAGGACAAAAAGACCCCATGCACCTTTACTGCAGCTTGCCATTGCACGCTGCACAACGCTGTGTAGCATAGGTGGGACCCGATGAGCCCTAGGCGCCAGCTTGGGGGGAGGGGCCAGTGAAATACCACCCTGCGTTGTGCGGCGTGCTCACCACGATTGGGCAAACCCCATCTGGAACCGTGGCTGGTGGGCAGTTTGACTGGGGCGGTCGCCTCCGAAAGCGTAACGGAGGCGCGCGAAGGTGGGCTCAGCGCGGTCGGTACTCGCGCTTACAGAGTGTAACGGCAGAAGCCCGCTTGACGGCGAGACCGACGGGTCGAGCCGGAACGAAAGTTGGCCGTAGTGATCCGGTAGTACCGCGTGGGCGGGCTATCGCGCAACGGATAAAAGGTACGCTGGGGATAACAGGCTTATCGCGCCCGAGAGTTCACATCGACGGCGCGGTTTGGCACCTCGATGTCGGCTTATCACATCCTGGGGCTGGAGAAGGTCCCAAGGGTCCGGCTGTTCGCCGGTTAAAGTGGTACATGAGCTGGGTTCAGAACGTCGTGAGACAGTTCGGTCTGTATCCGTCGTGGGCGCTGGAGTATTGCGGGGCGCGGACCCTAGTACGAGAGGACCGGGTCGGACGATCCGCTCGTGTCCCGGCTGTCGTGCCAACGGCACCGCCGGGTAGCGATGATCGGCACGGATAACCGCTGAAAGCATCTAAGTGGGAAGCCGTCCCCAAGATGAATACTCCCATGCTCCATTGAGAGCACTGAAGGGCCGGGGGAGACCACCCCGTCACGAGGCCGCCCGTGGACACGTGGCAACACGTTCCGAGCGTAGCGGTCCTCATCGCCCGTGCGGCTTGACCTCCCCTCTCCGATCCCTGCGGGGACGTGAGAGGATCCATTTGAAATCAGACGCAAGCGTCTGCACCACACCTGTTCCCACACCCTCGTCCATCATCAGCCCGCGACGCTCGTCGCTGCGGGCCGATGTATTCCCGTCGTGCGCGCGGCTTCACCGCTCGCGCGTGACGGAGACACTGTACGACACTGTTTTACGACAATCGATTTTCGCTGGCGACTAGAGCGTCAGGGCCACACCCGTTCCCATCCCGAACACGGTCGTTAAGCCTGACAGCGCCGATGGTACTCCGCCCGAGAGGGCGCGGGAGAGTAGGCCGTCGCCGGCACCCTAACGGACAGGGCAGCATCCTTACGGGTGCTGCCCTGTCCGTTTTGTCGTGCTCGATACCAAATCGATGCATCAACATCGGGTGACAGTCAGATCGACTATTGTCCGTAGGGCAGCGCGCGCGTGGCGTGCTCGCGATACCGTGTACGGGAATTGCCCAACGGCGTCCTATGAAACGTTCTGGAACATGGGTATTAGGCGCTGGAGTGCTCGTGCTCTGGCTGCGTGCACGTGCCGGGCGTGAAAGCGCAGAGCGTCTTGCCGCCGCGACCCTCGAATCCTTGCTCAACGCCATCGACGCGAACGATGCGATGACCGGCGCACATGTGCGGCGTACCGCGTCGTACGCCCTGATGCTCGCGCATGCGGCTGGACTCGACGACGCGGCCCGCCGTCGAGTCGAGCGCGTGGCCCTATTTCACGATATCGGGAAAATTCACGAGGCACTCTTCGATATCGTCCACGACGATTCGAAGCTGACGCCCGAGGAGCGCGACGCGGTCGCGACGCACCCTCAGCGAGGCGCGGACGTCCTCGCGCCGCTCTCCGGTTTCTATCCAGAACTCGCTGAGGGCGTGCTCTCGCATCACGAGCGGTGGGACGGAACCGGCTACCCGCGCAAGCTCCAGGGCGCAGCGATACCGATAGAGGCACGTATCGTAGCGATCGGTGACACGTTCGACGCTGTCACCCATAGTCGCCGGTATCACAAGGGTGAAGGCGTACAACGCGGCGTAGACGTGATCACCGAGGGGCGCGGAACCCAATTCGATCCGACTCTCGTGGATCTGTTCCTCGCTCCCACTGTCATGCAGTGCGTCGAGGAGCAGCTTCGCTCTGATCAACCGATGACGCGCCCGCAGCGCGCCGAACGTCGTAGCCGCGACGTAGAGGTCGACGCCCCGGACGTGCGTTTCCGCTGGCGGCCGCCGGCCGCGACCCCGGCCCAGAGCTAGTACCGGCGGCCTGCGCGGTGTACGCCCCGCGCGGGTTATGCGGTCATATGCGCGAAGGCCTCTGCGGGCCGAGTGTCACCGGCGGGTACCGCCTCGCGCGGACGTTGTTGCGCTTTCCGCAGCTGCGCGCGCCATGGCACGTGATTCACGCACGGCCTGCAGATGCTGCGCGAACGACGCGCGGAACTCGTGGTGACCGTCCGGTTGTGCGACGAAGAACAGGTACGGCACGTTGGCCGGATTGACGGCGGCGGCCAGGCTCGGGGCGCCAGGCGAGCCGATCGGGCCTGGCGGCAGCCCTGCGTGTCGGTACGTGTTGTACGGTGAGTCGACCTCGAGATCGCGATATAACACGCGCGACGTGTGGTGACCGAGAGCGTACTGCACCGTCGGATCAGACTCCAATCGCATGCCTTTCCGAAGGCGGTTGTAATAGACCGCCGCGATCGCAGGCCGCTCCTCGGGACGAACAGCCTCCCGTTCGACGATGGACGCCAGGGTGACTGCGTCGTGGCGCTTCAGCGCGAGCGCCTGTAACCGATCGTTCCACTCGGGGCGCCATGCCTGCTCAAACCGTGTAACCATCTGTGCCACCGCGGCCCGCGCCGTGGTCCCATCCGGAAACGTGTACGTCGCCGGAAAGAGATATCCCTCCAATGTTGGTGTCGGGATGTCGAGACGGTGAAGTGTCGCCGTATCACGGACCGCCGCCTCGACCGAGTCGCGTGGAACGCCGAGCGAGCGTGCGAGCTGAGGAACGACCTGACGCAGCTCCCACCCCTCGACCACGGTCATGACGTGGACGATCCCCTTTCCGCTGACGAGTGCGTCGACGAGCGAGGCGTAGGAGCTGCCTGGGCTGAGCGCGTATGTGCCGGGCTTGATCAGGCGATCGTGGCGGGCCCACGACGCGTACACGCGGAACAGCAACGCGGAGCCGATAACACCGTGATGCGCGAGCGAGTCCGCAGCGGCGCGAAACGATGCACCGCGCGGTACGACCACACGGACCGGTCTTTCGCGGTCGGACTTCCCGGCGCACGCCACGACCGTGCAGACCGCGAGAGTACCCGTGGCGAGGCGCACAACTGTTCGATGGATTCCGTGACGCACGAGCGATCAGGGCGCGGTGGGCTCGGCATCGAGCGCATGCGACGACTCCTCGTGCGTCAGGAGCGCCAGCGCATGCCGCAGCAGCACGGCGGCCGCGAGTGCGTCCACGTCCTCCTTCCGACCGCGGACCGAGCCGCCCATCTCCCGAACGGCGCGCAGCGCGGCGGCCGTGGTGTACCGCTCGTCGACGAGACGGACCGGACGCTGCGTTCGTCGACCGAGCTCGACCGCGATCGCCCGCACCTCGGTCGCACGCGGGGTATCCTCACCAGCCCCATCGAGCGGCAGGCCGAGCACGAACGCGGCCGCTTCCAGCGCCTCCGCCCTCCGAATGATTTCGGCGATCGGCGGCCGCTTGCCCGGCCGACGCAGGATGGCTCCGGCTGGCGTGGCGATAATCCCAAGCGGGTCGCTCACCGCGAGCCCGACACGCCGCTCGCCGTAATCGACCGCCAGCACTCGGCCGCGCGGAAATCGCGTGACCGCGCCGGTGCGGTCCGACGCGGTCACGACCGCGCCATCTCCGCGAAGAACTCCCGGTTGCTGCGCGTCCGTCCCATCCGCTGCAAGAGGAAGGTCATCGCCTCGTCGCTCGGCATCGTGCTCAGGAAATTCCGAAGGAGGAACACGCGCTTCGCTTCGTCCGCATCGAAGAGCAGCTCCTCACGGCGAGTCCCCGATTTGTTGAAGTCGAACGCCGGGTAGATCCGGCGTTCGGCGAGCTTGCGGTCGAGGACGAGCTCCATGTTGCCCGTGCCCTTGAACTCCTCGAAGATCACTTCGTCGGCGCGCGAGCCGGTTTCGACGAGCGCAGTCGCGACGATCGTGAGCGACCCGCCACCATCGATCTTGCGCGCGGAGCCAAAGAACCGCTTCGGCTTCTCCATCGCCTTTGCGTCCACGCCGCCCGACAGCGTCTTGCCCGACGTGGGCACGACCGTGTTGTGCGCGCGCGCGAGCCGAGTGATCGAGTCGAGCAGGATGACGACGTCTCGGCCGTGCTCGACGAGGCGCTTGGCCTTTTCCAGCACCATCTCCGCGACCTGCACGTGACGATCGGCGGCTTCGTCGAAGGTCGAGCTGATGACCTCCGCCTTCGGCACGCGCGCCTGCATGTCGGTGACCTCCTCGGGACGCTCATCGATGAGGAGCACGATGAGCGTGATCTCGGGGTGGTTCTCCGCGATGGCGTTGGCGAGTTTCTGCAGAAGGACGGTCTTGCCGCCACGCGGCGGCGCGACGATCAGCCCCCGCTGCCCCTTGCCGAGTGGCGCGATGACGTCGGTGAGACGCGTGCTCGGGTCGCCGTCGGCCGTCTCCAGGTGGATACGTTCGTCCGGGAAGCGCGGCTTGAGATTGTCGAACGCGACACGCTGCTTCGCGCGCTCGGGTTCGTCGCCGTTGATGCGCTCGACCTTGAGCAGGGCGAGGTATTTCTCCCACTCTTTCGGCGGTCGGACCTGGCCGGTGACCGAGTCACCCGTCCGCAGATCGAAGCGCTTGATCTGCGACGGCGAGACGTAGATGTCGTCGGGGCTGTAGA
This sequence comes from uncultured Gemmatimonadales bacterium, assembly GCA_963702945.1. GTDB lineage: Bacteria > Gemmatimonadota > Gemmatimonadetes > Gemmatimonadales > Gemmatimonadaceae > BPUI01. The sequence goes on along the minus strand of OY969773.1, from coordinate 1,164,814 downwards.
GGTAGTTCCAGTCCTGGCTACGGAGGAAGCCGTAACCTTCAGGCAACACCTCGAGCACGCCCTCACCGCGCAGCGTGACATCGGCGTCGAGAAGCGCCTGTTCGATCCGGAAGATCAGCTCCTGCTTGCGAAGACCCGTGTAGTTGGAGATCGCGAGTTCTTCGGCAAGTGCGTGGAGCTCCGGGAGGGACCGGCGCTTGAGTTCGACGATATCGACTGGCGGGGGGTCGGCCCCGGGCATCAGTTCACCGGGCACAGCATGGCGGGCGGTGGGGGAGGGAGAACGGCGGGACGGCCCTAAGGCCGCGGTCCATCGAGAACGCGATTACTCGCACGAGCGGTGCCGCGGCGTGCGTTCAGCGGGGCGAACGCACGTTAGGCGTCCGTATGCAATGGTGCGCGCGGTCGTCGACCTCGCGGACTGCCTGGTGCGCTCGGGCAAGAAACGGCGCCCAGTGGGGCACGTCAAGCAAACGCGAACGTGAATCAGAACGCGATGTAGCGGAGCGGGTTCCGTCGGGTGTCGGCGAGGAGCGCATCCAGCTCGCCGCGCGCCTGCTCGACGCCGCGTCGGAGTTGCGCGTCCTGACGTAGCCGGCCAGCCGTCCCATCCGGCGAATCGAGCAGTCGCTGCACGTCGCCGAGGTCGGTGCGAAGCGAGTCGACCGTTCGCCAGAGCGTCGAATCCGTTCGGAAACGCCCAACCGAGGTGCCAGGATCTTCGAGGCGTGCGCGGACGGTGTTCACGCGGCCGAGTAGTGCGCGGGCGCGGACGACGAGTTGGCGCCGGCGCACGCCAGCGCTCGAACCGTCGCCATCGCCGGAGGAGCTGGCGCGCTCCGCGATCTGCCCCAGCACGCGCGCCGTCGCGGACAGGCGGTCGATACCGTCGACCCCGAGCGCGCCCAGCGTGCCCTGCGCGGTACGGAGCTGGACCGCGAGCACGCGCAGGTTGTCGAGGATGACGGGGAGTTCGGTGCCGGCGGTCGTCGTGACGCGGGTGCGAATCGTCTCGAACTGGTCCGTCTGGCTGGCAAACAGCGTGTCGCCGTCGCGGACGGGAGGCCCGCTCGTCGGCCGCGCGGTGGCCACGAAGAGAACGGGCGAGCCGATGAGGCTGGTCCCGGGTCGGATGGCGACCCGCGCGCCGCGCCGGATCTGCTGCTGGTACTCGGCCAGCACCTCCAGCGTCATCAGCACCCGGAGCGCGGTATCCGTACTCGGCGGCCGAAAACCGATGCTCTTCACGAGTCCGACTTTCTGGCCGGCGAGCCAGACCTCGGTACCCGGGAGGATCCCGGTTGCCTCGTGTGTGGCCGCGTAGAGCTGGATCGTACGGCCGTGCAGCGCGCCAACCCGGGCGAAGATGAGCACGAGGGCGCTCGCGCCGATGAGGGCGGTGAGCGCGATGAGGCCGACAGTCACGTCGCGCCAGCTCCGAGGCCGGGACATGCAGATTGCGGGGGCAAGGGGTGGACCAGGCCGCCAGCCAGCCGATCACTGCGACGAACCACTTGCTGAGTGGTATGCTCAAAAGGGCAGGGCTGACGACGATCCGTCAGCCCTGCCCTCTATGTCACGCGCTCGGAGGGATTCGAACCCCCGACCCTCGGAACCGGAATCCGATGCTCTATCCAACTGAGCTACGAGCGCCCTCGAAAGTACGATCTCACGTCGTGCAACAACGTGTTGTTCGCGCGGATGGTAGTCGGGGCGACTGGATTCGAACCAGCGACCTCCTGCTCCCGAAGCAGGCGCTCTACCGGGCTAAGCTACGCCCCGATCGTGCGGGTGAGCGCACGAGAACTACGGATGTGTCTACTGCGGGTGGTACGACTGCGAGTAAGTCTGGTGCTGGTGTGACAACGGGTCCGGTGGGACCGGACCCGTCACGCGCCCGAGAGGACTCGAACCTCTAACCTTCTGATCCGTAGTCAGATGCTCTATCCAATTGAGCTACGGGCGCAAACCGGATCGCGAAGCTAGTCGAGCCATGGCAGGCCCGTCAAGCGGGCCGTTGGGGCGGCGCGCATCGCGATCGGGACGACTGATGTACTAATGAGCGGTACAAGACTCGAACTTGTGACCTCCACGATGTCAACGTGGCGCTCTAACCAACTGAGCTAACCGCCCGAGTTTTCAAAGCCGTTCGTTCGAATCCTACGTTCAGCCGATCACGGCTGATGTAAAGCGGGAAACGGGACTCGAACCCGCGACCCCAACCTTGGCAAGGTTGTGCTCTACCAACTGAGCTATTCCCGCACTGCTTTCCCACGCTACTGCCGATGGCGCACATCTGGTCGCGCACTTCCGGGGATGGAGACGAGGGGAATCGAACCCCTGACCTCTTGAATGCCATTCAAGCGCTCTCCCAACTGAGCTACGCCCCCGGGCATCCCTGGTGCGCGAGCGGCCGCGATTGGTCTGTCGCGGCCGCCGTTGTCATCAGGAACGAAAGATCTTAGCCGTGGGTATGTCGGGTGTCAAGCGATTCAACACGCGTTCACGCGCGTGGACGTGTGCGTAGCCATGCTGTGGCAGACGCGCGCGAGGTGCATCACAGGCCGTGTGCGGCTGCTCTAGCGCGCTCGTCCTCGACTCGTATGTTGCGCGGCCACGCCTCCGCGTGCCGCCTCCCCCGCGTCATGGCATCGCTTTGGCGGTCTACGGTCGCGGTCGACCCGGGCAGCCTCATCCGGCACGCGGTCAGACGCGCAGCCGCGGGGCGCCGCACGTGACCGTGCCGTTTGCTGTGGCAGTTGGCTGATTCGACGCATTGCGTTCTCAATACACGGAAAAATCACCATGACCGACGTCAAGCGGAAGCGCCGGCGCGCTGCCCCGGCGGGCATCGCGCCGAGCGAGCCCGAACGGGACATCCTCGACCAATACCTCTACGAAGTCAGCACGTATCCGCTGCTGAAGGGCGACGAGGAGATTCAGCTTGCGCGAAAGATCCGCGCGGGTGATCCGGACGCGCTGCAGGAACTCGTCAAGCGCAACCTTCGCTTCGTCATCTCCGTCGCCAAGAAGTACCAGAACCGCGGTCTGCCGCTGATCGACCTGATCGGCGAGGGGAACGTCGGGCTGCTCACGGCCGCCCGAAAGTTCGATCCCGATCAGGGCGTGAAGTTCATCTCGTACGCGGTGTGGTGGATCCGGCAGGCGATTCTCTCGTCGCTCGCGCGGCAGGGGCGTACGGTACGCGTGCCGCTCAACCGCACGGCGGACCTCTCGCGCATCATCAAGGCGAGCGAGATCCTGCGCCAGAAGCTCCGCCGCGAGCCGTCGCCCGAAGAGCTCTCGCAGCTCACGGGGCTGTCGGTCGACGTCGTGCAATCGCTCGCCGCGCTCAACACCGGTGACGTGCGCCTCGACGCACCGATGGACCCCGAGGGCGATCGGTCGCTGATCGAGCGCTTCGTCGCGGACGAGATGCCGGACACCGAGGAAGAGGCGATGAACCGCTTCCTCACCGACGAAATCGACGCGGCGCTCAACACGCTGCCGCCGCGCGACGCCAAGGTGCTGCGGCTGTACTTCGGCCTCGAAGGCGGGCGTGAGCACACGCTCGAAGAGATCGGGTCGCTGCTCGGCGTGACGCGCGAGCGCGTGCGTCAGCTGCGGGATCGCGCGCTCAAGCGGCTCCGCGAGGGTGACGTCGGCCGCGCGCTGGGCTCGTTCGCAGCGTAACGAACCGCACCCGCTGGCCCCCGCGTTCACGTCGGGCCAGCGGGGCAGGACGCGACGGCAGCAAGTGGGGGTGGGCGCCGATCCGGGTGCTCGCCCCCATGTCGCATAACGCGCCCCGGTCAACACTACCCGTGCGCGCCACCGCGCGATTAGTTCCGCGGGTCTGTTCACCTCGACGCGTCGCATGATCCAGCTCAAGAACGTCTACAAGGCCTTCGGCCCGAAAGAGATCCTGCGCGGGTTCACGCTCGACGTGCCGGACAACGAGACCGTCGTCATCATCGGCTACTCGGGGACCGGCAAGAGCGTCGCGATCAAGCACATCGTTGGTCTGCTCCAGCCCGACAAGGGCGAGGTCTGGGTCGACGGGATGCGCGTCGACACGCTTCCGCGGCGCGAACTGTACGCACTGCGCGCAAAAATCGGCTACGTCTTTCAGTTCGCCGCCCTCTTCGACTCGCTGACGATCGGCGAGAACGTGGCGATGGGGCTGCGCAAGCAGGGCGGCCTGACCGAGGGGGAGGTGCAGGCGCGGGTGGCCGAGGCGCTCGACCTCGTCGACCTGCCCGGCGTGGAGCAGCGATTCCCGGCGGAGCTGTCGGGCGGGATGCGGAAGCGTGTCGGCATCGCGCGCTCGATCGCACTCCGCCCCAAGTACCTGCTCTACGATGAGCCCACGACCGGCCTCGATCCGGTGACCAGCGCAGTGATCGATCAGCTCATGGTGCGCATGCGCGAGAAGCTCGGCGTGACGGGCGTGGTGATCACGCACGACATGCGAAGCGCGTTCACCGTGGGGACGCGGATCGCGATGCTGTACGAGGGTCGCGTGCGCTGGCAGGGGACGATCGACGAGATCCAGCACACGAACGACCCCGTGGTGCGGCAGTTCGTCGAAGGAAAGCCGACGCTGGACGAGGGAGACGCCGATCCGGACGCGCCAACATCGGGGCCGACCGGAATCGGGGGGGCTGACGCGCTCGCGGACACCGACGGTGCGCGGGACGCGGATCGCGAGCCCGATCGCGCTGGCGTGTGAGGCGGCGATGAGTTGCTGTGGAGGCGGCGCGCGCGAGGAGGTCTCGGCCGGGGGCATCGTGTTTCGCTACGAGCGCACCGGCGACGGCGCGCTGCGCGCGATGTTCTTGCTGATTCGCGACAGCTACCGCAACTGGGGCTTCCCCAAGGGGCATCTCGAGCCCGGCGAGGGGCCGGAATGTGCGGCCGTGCGCGAGGTCGCGGAAGAAACGGGGCTCGACGGACTCGTGGTACACGGCGCGATCGCGACGATCGACTGGTACTTCCGGTTCCGAGGGCGCCTCGTCCACAAGGTGTGTCACTTCTATCTGATGCGGACCGAGTGCGCGGTGACCTGCCCGCAGCGCGAGGAAGGCATCACGGCGTGTCGTTGGGCGCCGTTCGAGGAGGCGGTGACGCTCGTGAGCTACGCGAACGCGCGGCTCGTGCTGCAGCGTGCCCACGCGATGCTGCAGGCCACGGACGCCTGCGGGGGCTCTGCGGAGGTTGTCTCCGTTCTGCGCTTGTGATATTTTTCACAAGCGTCCGACGTACCGAACCTGATCGCGATTCCGCTCAACTCTCCTGACGTTCATGGCCACCGAAACGACCCTCCGCCCCGGCGAGATCAAGGACATCCTCCTTCGCGAGATCGAAGCCGCCGACCTGCAGGCGCTCGATGTCGAGGAAGTCGGGACGGTGCTCGAGGTGCGCGACGGCATCGCGCGCGTCTACGGGCTGCAGAAGGCGATGGCCGGCGAGATGCTCGAGTTCACGTCGAGCGAGACGGGCCAGGCCGTGACCGGCCTCGCGCTCAATCTCGAAGAGGACAACATCGGCGCGGTCGTCCTCGGCGACTACCTCACGCTGAAGGAAGGCGACGAGGTGCGCACGACGTCGCGCGTGCTCGAAGTACCGGTCGGACCGGCGCTCATCGGGCGCGTCGTCGATCCGTTAGGCAAGTCCGATCGACGGGCTCGGGCCCGATCGCGGCGACGAGCACCCGCAAGGTCGAGAGCGCGGCGCCGGGCATCATCGTCCGCCAGCCGGTCAAGGAACCGCTGCAGACGGGCATCAAGGCGATCGACGCGATGATCCCGATCGGCCGCGGACAGCGCGAGCTGATCATCGGCGACCGCGGCACCGGCAAGACGGCGATCGCGATCGACACGATCATCAACCAGAAGGGGCAGGGCGTCGTTTGCGTCTACGTCGCCATCGGGCAGAAGGCGTCGACGATCGCGACGGTGGTCGAGCGTCTGAAGAACGCGGGCGCGATGGACTACACGATCGTCGTCGCCGCTTCGGCGAGCGATCCGGCGCCGATGCAGTACATCGCGCCGTACGCTGGGTGTGCGATGGCCGAGTACTTCATGTACGACGAGGGACAGCCGACGCTGTGCGTGTACGACGACCTGACCAAGCAGGCCGCGGCCTACCGCCAGATCTCGCTCGTGCTGCGCCGCCCGCCGGGGCGTGAGGCGTTCCCGGGCGACGTGTTCTATCTCCACTCGCGCCTGCTGGAGCGCGCGGCCAAGCTGCGCGAGGACGACGGCGTGGTCGACGGGCACACGATCAAGAAGCCGGGCGGCTCGCTGACGGCGCTGCCGATCATCGAGACGCAGGCGGGTGACGTCTCGGCGTACATCCCGACCAACGTCATCTCGATCACGGACGGGCAGATCTTCCTCGAGGCCGACCTGTTCTACTCGGGCGTGCGCCCGGCCGTGAACGTCGGCATCTCGGTGAGCCGCGTCGGTGGTTCGGCCCAGACGAAGGCGATGAAGAGCGTCGCCGGCCGCCTGCGCCTCGACCTCGCGCAGTACCGTGAGTTGGAGGCGTTCGCCGCCTTTGCGTCGGACCTCGATGCCGCGACGCGCCGCCAGCTGGACCGCGGCGCGCGCACGGTCGAGATCCTCAAGCAGCCGCAGTACAGCCCGTACCCGGTCGAGGACCAGGTGATGGTGCTCTACGCGGTGACCAACGGGCTCGTCGACGACGTGCCGACGGGGCGCATCCGCGAGTGGGAGCGCGGCTTCCTCGACTACATGCACGGGCAGGCGCCGCAGGTCGGCGCGGGGATTCGGACGAACAAGGCGATCGCGAAGGACGCGGAGGGCGAGCTACGCCGCGCGATCGAGAGCTTCACGCGGATGTTCAGCGGGCCGACGGCCGCCGCCACGACGCTGGCGCGGCGAGCAGCGCGCCGGCCGTCGCCGGCGCGGCGCGCTGACGCCTGCGCGCGACCGCCTAACGGGATCGCGGAATGGCGAAAGGCCGGGAGCTGAAGGGGCGCATCAAATCCGTCGAGAACACGCGCAAGATCACGCGCACGATGGAGATGGTCGCCACGTCGAAGATGAAGCGGGCGCAGGACCGCGTGGTCGCCGCGCGCCCCTACGCCGCCGCGTTAGGCGAGGTGATGTCGCGCCTGTACTCGCCGGAGCTGGCGGAGCGCTTTCCGCTGCTGCGGCAGCCGGCGCGCGTGCGGCGCGCCGCGGTATTGCTGTTGACGGGCAACCGCGGGTTGGCCGGCGCGTTCAACACCAACCTCATCCGTGAGGCGCGTACGCGCGTCGCGGAGCTGGAGGGGCGCGGGACCGAGGTCGAGCTGCACGTCGTGGGGCGGAAGGGCATCGGCTACTTCCGCTACGTGGGCCGCGCGATGGCCGCGCAGCGCACCGACCTCGGCGATCGTCCGAGCGCGGCCGACGCGGCGACGCTCGTCGACGACCTGATGACGCGCTTCACGGACGGCGGGTTGGACGCGGTCTACGTGATTTACGCGAAGTTCAATTCCGCGCTCTCGACGCCGCCGACGACGGTGCAGGTCCTGCCGGTCGAGCCGCCGAAGGCCGAGAGCGGGACGGCGCGGCAGCACGATTACATCCTCGCGCCGTCGCCCGAGGCGATCCTCACCGAGTTGCTGCCGAGCTACGTGCGGAACTCGGTGTACCGCGCGCTGGCCGAAACGACGGCCGCGTTCTACGGGTCGCAGCGGACGGCGATGAAGAGCGCGACGGACAACGCCGGCGAGATGTTGAACGGACTCAAGCGCACGTACAATCGCGCGCGCCAGGCGCAGATCACGCAGGAAATCGCGGAGATCGTCGGCGGCGCGAGCGCGCTGCAGGGCTGATCCTGCACGGCTGACGCAGGCGTTAGACAGCACGAGCGTTTCACTCACACATAGAGCATTCCATGGCCACCGCCGTCGCAACTCATCAAATCGGCAAGGTCGTGCAGGTCATCGGCCCGGTACTCGACGTCGCGTTCGAGGCCGAGCACCTGCCCGAGATCTACAACGCGCTACGCATCACGGGCACGGCGCCGGACGGCGAGCTGATCGACGTCACGGTCGAAGTGCAGCAGCACGTCGGGCGCAACCAGGTGCGCGCGGTCGCGATGTCGAGCACCGACGCGGTGGTGCGCGGGATGGACGTGATCGATACCGGCGCGCCGATCACGGTGCCGGTGGGTGCGCCGGCGTTAGGCCGAATCCTCAACGTGCTCGGCGTCCCGGTCGACAACGGGGCCGACATCCCGGCCGACGCGGTGCGCTGGCCGATTCACCGCGGCCGCCCCGAGTTCGTCGATCTCGAGCCGAAAACCGAGATCTTCGAGACGGGCATCAAGGTCATCGACCTGATCGCGCCGTTCGTGAAGGGTGGAAAGATCGGGCTCTTCGGTGGTGCGGGCGTCGGCAAGACGGTCGTCATTCAGGAGCTCATCAACAACGTCGCCAAGGGGCACGGCGGCAAGAGCGTGTTCTGCGGCGTGGGCGAGCGCACGCGTGAGGGGAACGACCTGTACCTCGAGTTCCAGGAAGCGGGCATTCTCGACAACGTCGCGCTCATCTACGGGCAGATGAACGAGCCGCCGGGTGCGCGACTGCGCGTCGGCCTCGCGGGCCTCACGGTCGCGGAGTACTTCCGTGACGAGGAGCACGCGGACGTGCTCGTGTTCATCGACAACATCTTCCGCTTCACGCAGGCGGGGTCGGAAGTGTCGGCGCTGTTAGGCCGCATGCCGAGCGCGGTGGGTTACCAGCCGACGCTGGCGACCGAGATGGGCGACCTGCAGGAACGCATCACGTCGACCAAGAACGGCTCGATCACCTCGGTGCAGGCGATCTACGTCCCCGCGGACGACATCACGGACCCGGCGCCGGCGACGGCGTTCGCGCACCTCGACGCGACGGTCGTGCTCTCGCGCGCGATCACGGAGCTCGGCATCTACCCCGCGGTCGATCCGCTCTCGTCGACGAGCCGCATTCTGGACGCGCAGTACATCGGCGAGCGGCACTACCGCGTGGCGACTGAAGTCCAGCGTATCCTCCAGCGCTATCGCGAGCTGCAGGACATCATCGCGATCCTCGGCATGGACGAGCTCTCGGAAGACGACAAGCGCATCGTGGCGCGCGCGCGCCGCATCCAGCGCTTCATGTCGCAGCCGTTCGCGGTCGCCGAGCAGTTCACGGGCATTCCTGGGAAGTACGTGAAGCTCGAGGAGACGATCGATTCATTCGAGCGGCTGACGCAGGGCGAGTTCGACAACTTGCCGGAGCAGGCGTTCTTCATGGCCGGCGGCGTGGACGACGTGATCGCCAACGCCGAGCGGTTGGCGAAGGGCTGAGCCGGTGGTCCGCGTGAGCGTGATCTCGCCGGAGCGCGTGCTTTACGAGGGCGAGGTCGAGAGCGTCGTGGCGCCCGCGTTCGACGGGGAAGTCGGGATCCTGACCGGGCATGCGCCGATGATGACGCTGCTCGGGAAGGGCACGTTGCGACTCGGCGGCGCGGGTGGGGCGCGGTTCGCGATCGAAGGTGGGTTTCTGCAGGTCGTCGACAACCAGGTGCGGGTCGTGACGGAGCGGGCAATCGAGGCGACCTGATCCGTAAAGCGTCGTCGCTGCTCGATCGTGGATGGGTCGGAAGGGCTGCATGGGTGACCGTGTGGCCCTTCGTGTATGGTGCGTCGAGGAAGTTGGTGAGCTTTGTGTGCGGCGGTGACGCAACAGATGCAGGCGAGGTCTGCCTCTTCACCACACTTCGGATCGCTCAGTAATGAGCGGGTTGGCGCGGGGGTGGTGCGGGCGAGATCGGTAGGTCGCCCCGCTGTCTGCGTAAGTTCTCGCTCAGGTCCGTACGGACGTGCCCGACGCATGGGTGCGCCCGTGCGGATGTCGTTCCCCAGTGTTGGTACACTGGGGCGTTCAGCCGCGCGGTCGATTGGACAGAGTGTCTGTTCGGGTCTGCCGCCATACCGCTCTTCGGAGCGCTCATTAGCCGAGGTGTTCGGAGGATGATCGGATGACACGTAGGTCGACGCGGTTGTTGGCGGCCGCTGCTGGGATGGCGCCCGCGGCGCTCGTGGCGCAGGCCACCACTGGGGTGATCACCGGGCGGGTGACCGATCGCGCCAGCGGGCAGGCAATTTCCGCCGCCCAGATTCAGATCGTTGGCACGCAGCGCGGGACGACTACCGGCGAGAACGGCACATTCCGCATCACGGGCGTGCCGGCCGGTACGGTCCAGCTGCGCGTCCTGCGAATCGGGTTCGGGGCGCAAACGGTGAGTGTCACCGTGAACGCGGGGCAGACCACGGCACCGGTCACGGTCGGCCTGGCGGCCTCGGCGGTGAACCTCGACGTCGTGACGGTCACGGCCGCGGGGACGACGACGCGTGCGCGCGAGCAGGGGAGCAACATCGCGACGATCGCGGTGCAGGATCAGCCGCTCGCGGCGGTCCAGAACTTCTCCGGCCTCGTGCAGGGGCGTGCGGCAGGCGTGACCGTCGTGCAGTCCTCGGGAACCACGGGCACCGGCGCGCGCGTGCGTATCCGCGGCGCCAACTCGCTCAATCAGTCCAACGAGCCGCTGCTGATCATCGACGGTGTCCGTATCGATCCGAGCGCGAACTCGGGGTCGATCGGCGTGGGCGGGCAGACGGTCAGCCGTCTCAACGACCTCAAGCCCGAAGACATCGAGACGTTCGACATCCTCAAGGGCCCGGCGGCGACGGGGCTCTACGGCACCCAGGCGGCCAACGGCGTCATCCAAATCACCACGCGCCGTGGGCGCGCGGGCCGGCCGCAGTGGAACGCGTTCGGCGACCTCGGCAATGTCCGGAACTTCGTGACGTTCCCGGGCAACTACACCGCCTATGGAAAGAACGCGACCGGTACGGCGATCACGACCCCGTTCTACTCGGGCAATTCGGCCTGCTATCTGACGGCGCAGGCTGCCGGGACGTGCGTGGTCGATTCGATCACGTCGGTCCAGCCGCTCAACATCAGCGGCGTCTCGCCGATCGTCGATGGACACCGTGACCGCATCGGCGGTAGTGTCCGCGGCGGATCGGATGTCGCACGCTACTTCCTGTCGAGCGATGGCGAAACCGAGCACGGCGTGTTTGCGACGAGCCGCCTGACGCGCCGGAACTTCCGCGCGAACGTCGACGCGACGCCGCTCCAGGGCCTCAACCTCGGCGTGTCTGCGGGCTATCTGTCGAGCTACCTGCAGCTGCCGCAGGGCGACAACAACATCCTCGGGCTCGTGCCGAACGGCCTGCTCGGTGGTCCGGTGCTCTGCTCGCAGGCGACGCCCTGCGGCACCGACACGACGTCGCGCGGCTACTACTCGGGGCTGGTGCCGAACCAGCTGAACCAGATCCAGACGTACCAGGGTGTCGAGCGCTTCACGTCGGCGTTCAACGGCACGTACAACCCGGCTGGCGTGTCCTGGCTGACGATCACCGGGACCGCAGGAGCCGACGTCAACGGCCGCGACGACCAGCAGCTCTACCCGCAAGGCGTGATCAACACGTCGGTGAACGCGCTGCTCGGCAACCGTACGCGCAACAAGTTCACCGTCGGCACGTACACGATGAACTCGAGCGCGGTCGCGACCTTCCGCCCGTTGTCGGGGCTGCAGACGACGACCACCGCCGGCGTGCAGTACCAGCGCGACAACTTCAGCGGCAACTACGCGTTCGGCGTCGCGCTGCTGCCGGGCACGCAGTCGCTCGCCGGCACGTCGCAGCAGTTCGCGGTCAGCGAGACCAACACGTACGCGCGTACGTTCGGCGTGCTCGTCGAGCAGCGGCTCGCGTTCGGTGATCGTCTGTTCCTGACGGGCGCGATTCGCGGCGACAAGAATAGCGCGTTCGGTACCAACCTTGGGTTCGTGACGTATCCGAGCGGCCAGCTCGCCTATGTGCCGAGCGAAGAGTCGTGGTTCCCGAAGAACCGCATCCTGACGCAGGTGAAGCTCCGCGCCGCGTACGGCCAGAGCGGACTGCGCCCGGGTGTATTCGACGCCCTGACGTACTTCAGCCCCACGGTGGCGACCGTGTCGGGCCAGAGCCTCGGTGCGTTCACGACAGGAAACTTCGGTCTGGCGGATCTGCGACCGGAGCGCGTGAACGAGGCCGAGGGCGGGTTCGACCTCGGGTTCGCCGGCGGTAAGATCTCGCTCGAGGCGACGTACTTCGGTAAGGCCTCGCGTGACGCGCTCGTCTCGGTGCCGCTGCCGGGTTCGGCGGGTGGACCGGGCGGTCAGCTGACCAACATCGGGCGTGTGACCAACAAGGGGCTCGAACTCTCGTCGACGATCAACGCCGTCGACACGAAGAACGTGCAGCTGTCGGGCGTGCTGAACTACTCGACGCTCGTCAACAAGCTCGTGTCGTTGCGCTCGGGGCTGGGCGACGTGGTGTTCGGGTTGGGTGGCGCGACGCAGCGCTTCTCGCCGGGGTATCCGCTGGGCGCCTACTTCCAGCCGAAGTACACGTACAGCGACGCCAACAACGACGGCGTGATCCAGTCGACCGAGGTGACGCTGAACTCCGATCAGTCGACTGCGGGTCAGTTCATCGGCAACCCGCTGCCGAAGCGGACGTTCTCGTTCCAGCCCGTGCTGACGCTCTATCAGAACCTGCGTGTGCAGGCGCTGCTGGACTACCGCGGCAAGATGTACCTGTACAACGGAACGGAGCAGTTCCGCTGCGTGACGACCCGCGTCTGCGCGGAGAACTTCGTCAAGGGCTCGTCGCTCGACGACCAGGCCGCCTCCGTCGCCGCACGGACGTACGGCACGTACGCGGGCTACATCACGCGCGCGGACTTCACCAAGTTGCGCGAGCTGTCGGTCACGCTCGGACTGCCGCAGGGCTATGCGCAGCGGTACCTGCGCGTGCGTGGCGCGAGCCTCACGCTGTCGGGTCGTAACCTGAAGACCTGGACTGGCTACAAGGGCGTCGACCCCGAAGTGAACTTCGCCGGCCAGTCCAACTTCACCCAGGCCGACTTCCTCACGCTGCCGCCGGTGCGTTACTACGTCGCCCGCGTCAACCTCGACTTCTGATCAGGATCCGTAGAAGATGCGTTTTTCTTCGTTCCTTACCGGCCGTGGGATGTCGCGTGCCGCGAGCGTCGTCGGGACGACGCTCGCCGGCGCGGCCCTGGCCGGGTGCAGCACCGACTCACTGACATCGGTCACGACGCCGGACGTCGTTCAGCCAACAGCGGTGCAGTCCGCGACGGCGCTTCCCGCCCAGTTCAACTCGGCGGTCGGCGAACTGGGCGCGTCGTTCCAGGGCACGAGCGGGCTTGAAGGGCAGGTGCTGTACGCTGGTCTGCTCAGCGACGAGATCCTCCTGTCCGACACCTTCCCGACCCGCCGCGTGATCGATGCGCGGCAGACGGAGCTGACGAACAGCAACAACGACGCGGTCTACCGTCAGATGCAGATCGCGCGTGTGGCGGCGGAGCGTGCGGCGGCGGCGTACACCGCATTGTTGCCCAACCAGGCGTCGCAGGCGGAAGCGTACGCGCTCGCTGGGTATTCGTACATCTTCTTCGCCGAGAACTACTGCGGTGGCGTGCCGTTCAGCACGTTGAACACGGACGGCACCGTGACGCCCGACGCGGCGCACACGACGGCCGACATCCTGGCCCGCGCATCGGCGAAGTTCGACACCGCGATCACGGTCGCGACGGCGGTCGGTTCGGGAGCGACCTCACAGCTGCGTCTGGCCAAGATCGGAAAGGCGCGCGTGCTGGTCGACCTCGGCCAGTATGCGGCCGCGGCGGCACTGGTCACTGGCGAGTCGAACGTACCGACGACGTACAACTACACGCTGTTTGCCTCGACCAACACGTCGCGGCAGAACAACGGGGTGTACAGCTTCAACCGCAGCCAGCGGCGCTTCTCGGTGGCGAGCGGTGAGGGTGGCGTCGGGCTCGCGTACCGGGCGACGCGTACCACGTCCGGAGACGCGACGGTCGATCCGCGTGTCCTCGTTGTGCGCGGCAACGGTTCGACCACCTCGGGCTTCGACGCGTCGCCCCTCTACGTCGCGGTGAAGTATTCGGAAATCGCGTCGCCGACGATCCTGGCGAGCGGTGTCGAGGCACGGTTGATCGAGGCCGAAGCCGCGATGAATGCAGGGAACTACACCGGCGCGCTCACCTTCCTCAACACGCTGCGGGCGAACACCGCGCTCTTTGCGTGCCCGACGACGGTGACGCTCACCAATTTCACGTGCCCTGCGTCCACGACCACGCCGCTCGCGGCGCTCACGGATCCGGGCGCCGGGAACGCGCGCGTGCTGCAGCTCTTCCAGGAGCGCGCCTTCTGGCTCTATCTCACCTCGCACCGCCTTGGCGACATGCGGCGGCTGGTGCGGGCGGCGAGCGCGAGTGGGCTGAGTGGATACGGCCTGCCCGTCAACAGCGTCTTCCCGAACGGTACGTACGCGCCCCAGACCACCCTGACGTACGGCGCGCAGGTCAGCCTCCCCGTCCCGTACGAGGAGCAGTCGTCCAATCCGAAGTACAACCCGTCGGCGTGCGATCCGACGGTGCCGTGATCGTCTGATCCGGCGTTAGACCGCTACATCATCGAGGGGCGCGGAGCCAGTGTTGGCTCCGCGCCCCTCGACGCGTATGCGTGTGTACGCGTGCGTACGAAGGTTGCAAAGCGCGCCGGCATGTCTCGTCCTCGCTCCGCTCGAGCACGCCTGCTCGGCAGGTCCTGCATGCTCGTTGCTGGATTCGCCGGCGGAATCACCGGAGTCGCAGGCGGCGCAAGCGCCCAGTTGCCAGCGCTCCCTACCGCGCAGAGCGCGTTCCCCGCGCCCGGCCTCGCCGTCGCGCTCGACGGCGGGCACGCCGATGGCCGCACCGTGGGCGCGCTCGCTGGCGCGACTGGAGTCCGTCGACTTCAACTCACGGCTGCTCTGGGCGTGCCAGGCGCCGTGGCCGGGTACGACCGGAGCGGGATTTCCGCTGGTGGACGCATCGCCGCGCGGCTCTACCGATCGACGCGGCTCGGGATCGCCGCCTTCGGGGGTTACGGCGTCGAGCGCATGCGCGCGCAACCGCTTGCGTTACCGCTCGCCCTCGGCACGACGCCCGATCGTCCGACGGGCGCAATGACCCAGATCCCGATCGGGATCAGCGCGGGGGTGCGCGGGCTTTTCGGCGATCGCCCGTACGCGCTCTCGGTCGCGCCGATGTATGCGTTCACGCGCTGGCGTATCTCTGAGGGGAGCCAGTCGCGCGCCGGCACCCGGGTGGCCGCGCTCGCCGAACTCGCCGTCACCCCGAGCATCGGGATCGGTGTCGGTGGCGAGATCGGAAGCGGCGGCCCGTCTGGGAGTCCGTATGCGGCCCATCGCACCGTGATCGGGGCGGGGGTGTCGTACGCCATCCATCGCGTCGTCGCACGCTGACCGACCTTCTCGTCACCTCTGGAGCACCCCCGATGCCTGACCCGGCTCGTCCTCCCGTGCTCGTCGTGGACGACAATCACGACAACACCGAGATCATCTCGCGCTATCTCGGGATTCGCGGCTATCAGGTCACCGTCGCGCACGACGGCGACGAGGCACTCGCGATTTTCGAGCGCGACCGGCAGCGCCTCGTCCTGCTCGACGTCATGATGCCCGGGCGCGATGGGTGGGAGGTCTGCCGCCTGATGAAGCAGCATCCCACGCTCGGCAAGCGCGTGCGCATCATCATGGTCACTGCGCTCGACGAATGGGACGACAAGCGACAGGCATTGCAGACCGGCGCGGACGACTACGTCACCAAGCCGTTCGATCTGCCGAAGCTCGCCGCAGCCGTCGATCGGAACGCGGCGCTCGTGGCCGAGCCAGCGGACGCCGCCTCCTGAACGACCACGCGAGCGATCACGCAGTGCGGGGTTCCGCGATCGAGGCAGCGATTAGCTTGCCGCTGATGGCTGGTTCTCCCGCGCCCGACGTCGCGCCCTCGCAGTACGCGCCGATCCTGCTGACCGACGACCCGGACGCGGCGGTCGACACGGCGGCGGCCTCACTCGGTGGATGGCGCGTGATGCGGCTCCCGGAACGTGCGCTCGCCGACGCGGTCGCGACCACGCCCGACGCGCGCGTCGTCATCGTCACGTCGGACAACCCCAACGCGCTACGCGACGTGAGCGCGGCCGCGCACCGCGCGGGCGTGGCGGTCGTGGTCGGATGCGCGGACGAGACTGCGCGCCGCCGGGCAGCCGAGGTGCGCGCGGATGACTGGTTTCAGCGCCCCGCGACGTCGGACGAGATCGCGGCGCGGGTGCGGACGGCGATCACGCGCGCCACGCCGGGCGGGGCCGCCGCGGCAGTCGATCGGATCGAGCGCGCCGAGTACGAGCACCTGCTCTACGACCAGCGGACCGGGCTGCCGACGCTGCCGGTCGCAATCGAGCGGTCGCGCGCGGCCATCAAGGAGCGGGGCGAGGTCGTCGTGCTCTACCTCAACTTCGTGCGCTATTCAAAGCTCGAGGAGATCTACGGCTGGGAGAAGCTCGACGCCGTGCTCGAGACGACGGCCGAGGCGGTGCGCGAGTTCATCGACGGGAGCGCGCTGTCGGGGTCACGGGCGCTCGTCACGTTCATGAACGACGCGGACGTCGTGCTCCTCCACGTGCCGGCCAAGGGACGCGCCGCGGCGACGGACGCGGAGATCACCGAGCTGTCGGGCGCGCTCTCGTCGCAGGTGGCCGCGCAATTGGAGGCGGAGCACGGGGAGGACGTCTCGGCGCTGTTCGACATCTACGTCGGTGTGGCGCACGTCTACTACAACCCCAAGGTGCGCCTCGAACGGCTGCTCTATCGCGGCATCCGCGAGGCGGCGACCGCGGCCAAGAGTGTCGAGCAGCGGGAGCGGGCGCACAAGGTGGCCGATCTGCGCACGAGCCTTCGTGATCGGCTCGTGTATGTCGATTACCACCCGATCGTCGAAGCGGCGACGAAGCGGGTGTTCGGCTACGAGGCGCTGGCGCGCGGCCGCATGCGGTCGCTGCGGAGCCCCGAGGTGATGTTCGAGGTGGCCGCTGAGGCGGACCTGCTGTGGGAGCTGAGCCGGCTCTGTCGCGCCCGCGCGGTCGAGGGGATGCACGCGCACATGGAGCACGGCGAACTGCTCTTCCTCAACGTCGATCCGCAGGACTTTGCGGATCCCGAGTTCACCGAGCAGGCGTTAGGCGTCGAGGACCCGCGGCGCGTGGTCATCGAGATCACCGAGCGGACGGCGATCAAGGACTACCCGAAGTTCCGCGGCCGGTTGAAAGCATTCCGCGATGCGGGATTCCGCTTTGCCGTGGACGACGCGGGCTCCGGCTACGCGGGTCTCGGCTCGATCGCGAACCTCGAGCCGGACTTCATCAAGCTCGACATGTCGCTCATCAACTGCATCGACGCGAACTTCATCAAACAGAACCTGGTCGAGACGATGGTGAAGTTCGCCAACGACCAGGGCGCGATGGTGATTGCCGAGGGAGTCGAGCGCGCCGAGGAGTTCGACGCCGTGCGGGGGCTCGGGGTGCATCTGGTCCAGGGCTTCTTCCTGCACCGGCCGGAGCCGAACAGCTGATTCGTTCGCCGGTGTACGGTGGCCCCTCGCGGATGCAGGCGCTAGCCCGGTGCGAACGTCCTCGGCAGTTGACACCGAGCTAAGAAATCGCGATATCGGGGTGACGATTGTCACTCAGGGTGGGTCGAACGGAAAGAGGCGGGGACTCGACGCCCCCGCCGCGATCGTTCGACCTGCGCGATTCGATCCTTTCCGTTCGTCCCGACGCTGTACCACCGCGCGCGCGCGCGCGGTCCCGCCCGCCTGTCAGTCCCGCCATTCCGCCGCGCCATGCGCGCGGCGTCCTCATAGCGCGTCGTTCGGCCCCGGGGTGACCACCGCGTGTGCGGTCCTCGCTCCAGTTCGACAGATCTGACACCCACGCGCGGCAAAAGGTTTCGCCGCGTGCGCGGTTTCGCGCTCTCCCTCCGTTGTTCCCCGCTCCCGCCCTGGACCGACCTCCGGCGGGCAGCTCTTCCCCACCGCTCTCCGAGGTCGAAGGATGAAGAGAAGAATGGTCGCGGGTGCGACCGTCGCGTGCGCGATGACGGCCGCCGTACCCGCGGTGGCCCGCGCGCAGGACGCCGCGGTGCTGACTGGGCGCGTGGTGAGCGACCGCTCCGGCGAGGGTGTCGCGGGCGCGACGGTCGCGATCCCCGAGCTGAACATCGGGACACTCACGAACGCGTCGGGCAACTTCACGCTCTCGGTGCCGGCGGCGCGCGTGCGCGGGCAGAGCGTGGGGCTCGCCGTGCGATTCATCGGCTTCCGGCCGCAGCGGCGCACGCTGACGCTAACGACGGGGCGGCAGACGCTGGCCTTCACGCTCGTCACCGACGCGAGCCGGCTGAGCGAGGTGGTGGTCACGGGCGTGTCGGTCGCGACGGAGCGGGTGAAGGTGCCGTTCGCGGTCACGAAGATCGACTCGACGCAGTCGCCGGTGACCAACATCAATCCGCTGGCGCAGCTGCAGGGGAAGGTACCGGGCGCCAACATCGTGGCGGCGTCCGGACGTCCAGGCTCACCGCCCTCGGTGCTGCTCCGCGGGCCCAAGTCGCTCAACGCGTCGGGCCGGTCGCAGGAGCCGCTCTACATCGTCGACGGCGTGATCCTCAACAACGGCGCGACGTTCAACGGCCTCGGTGGGTCGATCGGCGACATCAACCCGCAGGACATCGCGAGCGTCGAAGTCGTCAAGGGCGCGGCAGCGGCGTCGCTCTACGGCTCGCAGGCGGCAAACGGCGTCATCCAGATCACGACCAAGCGCGGGTCCGGGGCGGGCGGCGTGCACTTCGGGGCCCGCTCGGAGTACGGCAAGAGCGACATCGAGAACGAGATCGGCATCGCGCAGCGCCAGGCGCTGCTCATGAACGAGACGCAGGATCGCTTCTGCATCACCAACGGCCTAACGGCCGCCGTCGGCGTGGGCTGCTACCGCACGGTCGACTATCTGAGCGAGAACGTTCGTATCAATCAGAACGCGCTCGACTACGCGACGGGAACGGTGTCGTTCCCCATCGATCCGGGCTCGGGGCTGCAGGGGCGTGACGCACGCCGGATGTTCCAGACGAATCCGTGGCCGGGGAACAACTACGACGCGGTCGCCGAGTTCGCGCGGCCGCAACCGCTCACGATCAACCAGCTGGACATGACGGGCAAGTTCGGCGGCACGGACCTCTTTGCTGCGGCGAACTACACCGATCAGGGCGGCGGCATCAAGTACCTCAACGGCTACCAGCGCGGCTCGTTCCGACTGAACGCGGGCCAGCAGGTCGGGTCGAACGTGCAGATCGGCGGGAATACCTACTTCTCGCGATCGGCCGTCGACGGCTTCAACCAGGAAGCGGGTGGCGCGGCGTTCTTCCGCCTCACGCGCACGCCGCCGATCGTCGATCTCGGGCGCACCGATTCGGCGGGCCGCCTGCTGATCCGCCCGAACATCCAGGGCGGCGGCGCGCAGAACGAGAACGCGTTGTACTCGCTGCAGAACGTGTCGCGCATCGACTACCGCGACCGGTTCATCGGCGCGCTGAGCGGGCGGTACACGCCGTCCCGGTACCTCAACGCGGATGCGTCGTTCGGCTACGACAACGAGGCGCAGAGCGGGCGGCAGTTCTCGAACCGCGGGTACCGGACCACGGGGCCGGCGGCGAGTCCGTCGACCAACAACGGCGCGATCAACACGTACAACCAGAACAACCGGTCGATGAACGGGCGCGTCAGCGCGGTGGCGCCGAACATCTCGCCGTTCCAGTCGCTCGTGCTCTCGCCGTCGATCAGCGCGCTCTACCTGCAGCAGGACATCGAGTACCGCGGCCAGTCCGGGAGTCAGCTCTCGGTCAGCAACGTGACCGACCTGCAGAACGCGACGCAGACGACGCTGTTCGCGCAGGCCACACGGCAGAGCGTACGGCAGCTGACGTACAGTGGGGGACTGCGCGCGGAGTTCCGGGACCGCTACATCATCGACGGCGCCATGCGCCGCGACGGGAACTCGACGTTCGGTATCGAGAACCGGTGGAAGAACTACGGACGTATCGCAGGAAGCTGGATCGTGTCGAGCGAGCCGTTCTTCAAGAACGTCTCGGCGATCGACCTGCTCAAGTTCTCGGCGAACTACGGGACGTCGGGGCTGCAGCCGGCATTTTCATCGCAATACGAGACGTACACGATCGGCGCGGGCGGCACGCTCACGCCGGCGACGCTCGGCAACTCGCACCTCAAGCCGCAGGTCGACAAGGGCTCGGAGCTGATCGCGGAGATCGGCGCGTTCCACAACTTCAACTTCACGGGGACGTACGCGCTCTCACACACGTTCAACCAGATTCTGTTAGTCACACTGCCTGCAGCGCAGCGCTTCCAGTATCAGTGGCAGAACGCGGGCACGCTGCAGAACAAGACCGTCGAACTGGCGCTCGCCTTCCCGGTGCTGAAGGCGAAGGGGCTGGACTGGACCGGTCGCGCGACCTTCGAGCGCACGATCACGAAGATCACGCAGCTCGACATTCCGGCCTATGTCACCGGCGGCACGCTGCAGGCGACCGACCAGCTGTTCCGCATCGCCAAGGGCGAACGCGTCGGCACGTTCTACGGGCGTGCGTTCGCGACCAGCTGCAGCGACCTGCCCGCCAACGCGGCCGCGGTGTGCGGCGGCCCGGGGAGCCAGTATCAGAAGAACAGTGATGGCTTCATCGTCTGGACGGGCGGCTACGGCCTGAACGAGGGCTACTCCGGCAATCACTGGAACACGACGCTCGCCGGCAACTCGGCCGTCGCGCCCTACCCGCTGGCGAACATCAACCTCGCGTGGGGCCATCCGATCACGCGTCGCGACCCGACGACCGGTGCGGCGTTGCAGGTGCCGCTCGGGCAGTCGCTGCCGAAGTTCCGGTGGTCGGTCAACAACTCGGTCAGCTACAAGAAGTTCACGCTGTACGGACTGGTCGACGCGGCCGTGGGGCAGAGCGTCTACAACCAGGGGCGCGGCTGGTCGTACCTCGACTTCCTCTCGAAGGATCAGGACCAGTCGGGGAAGGCCGTCGGCGACGTGAAGCCGATCTCGTACTACTACCGCACGCAGGTCGAGAACACGAGCGGGCTCGGTGGGCTGTACGACATCCTCGGGCCGAACAACTACTTCGTCGAGCACGCGAGCTACGCGAAGCTGCGCGAGACGACGGTGCAGTATCACGTTGGGCGGCTGGGCTTCGCGCGCGGCGACTGGACGGTCGGCGTGACCGGGCGGAACCTGCACACGTGGACCAACTACAGCGGCTTCGACCCCGAGGTCGGGCTGACCGCGAACAACGGCGCGGGATCGTTAGGCTCGGGCGCAATCAGCGGCGTGGACGCGTTCACGTTCCCGAACCTGCGCACGTTCAGCTTCAACATCTCGACCCGCTTCTGACCCCGCCCGCGGCGGTGGACGGGCGCACCTCCTCCCGCGCCCGCCCGCCCCGCCTTCCCGACCGATTCGGAGTGACCGAGTGACCATGCATCGAATCCCGCGCGCCGTCGCGCTCCTCACCGGGGCCGTCGTCGTCGCGGCCGCGGCGGCGTGCAAAGACAACGTGCTCGACGTCAACAACCCGAACAATCCCGACCGCGCGGGTGTGCTCAACCTGACGCGCGACATCGAAGCGCTGTCGTCGCGGTTGTACCAGAACGTGCACACGGCGCACTTCGGCGCGAACGACAATCTGGAAAACCAGATGAACGTGGCGTCGTTCGAGAACGCGTCGACGCTCTCCAACTTCGGGATGTCGCCGCGCGGCGGCATCAACCGGACGTTCGTCGACAACGTGCCGGGCGGTGCCTCGCTCGTTGGCAATCGGCGCGACTTCCAGCAGCTGACCAACGCGGCCGGGACGGCCTCGACGATCCTCGAGAAGATCTACGTCCCTGGCTTCTCGCTTGGGACCGGGGCCGGCAACGACGCGCGGATCCGCGCGTTCACGTGGTTCGGCTACGGAACCGCGTTAGGCGATCTCGCACTCGCCTATGACTCGGCTGGCGTCCCTCGTTCCGGCGCGCTCGCGCTTACCGACCTGCCGCTCGTCAGCTATGACTCGGTGATGCGCGTCGCACTTCGTGCGCTCGATTCGGCGCAGACGTATGCGGCGACGTCGAGCCCGATCACTGGCAGCTGGCTGGACCAGTCGAGCGACGTCTCCGCCACGACGTTCACGCGCATCATCCGGTCGTACAAGGCACGTTATCGCGCCAACGTGGCGCGCACGCCCGCCGCGCGCAACGACAGCGTCAATTGGGCACAGGTCGCGGCCGACGCGCAGGCGGGGATCACCACCGACTTCACGCTGCAGCTCTCGCCGAGCGCGGGGTGGGATTACACGTGGATCGCGCAGCACTTCGTCGGGTCGGCGTGGAACAACGCGACGTACTACATCATCGGCATGGCCGACAGCTCGGGCGCGTACGACGGGTGGCTCGCGACGCCCCGCGACTCGCGCTCGACGATCCTGATCCGCACGATCGACGCGCGGTTCCCGGCCGGCAACGACCGTCCGACGCAGATCGCGAATTCGCCGTCGCTGCCGGTCAACACCAAGCTGTACTTCCGGAACCGGCAGCCGAGTGAGGACGCTTCGGGGAACGGCTGGCAATATTCGCAGTATGAACACAATCGTTGGCGCGCGCTCTACAACGCGACGCGGCTCGGGCCCTGGATCACGTTCTCGAAGGTCGAGAACGACATGTTGGCCGCCGAGGCCTTGCTGCGCACGGGGAACATCGCTGGCGCGACCGCGCTGATCGACGTCTCGCGCGTACGCAACAACCTCCCGGCGCTCACGGGTCGCGTGACCGCGCTCGGCCAGGCGATTCCGGGTGGCCGGTCGTGCGTGCCGCGCGTGCCGGACGCGGCGCAGGGCTACCTCGCCACGAAGTGCGGCGACGTGTTCGAGGCCATGAAGTGGGAGAAGCGGTTGGAAAGTGAGTACGCGGGGTGGGCCGTGTGGTTCTTCGACTCGCGCGGCTGGGGCGACATGCCGGTCGGTACGCCGTTCAACTGGCCCGTCCCGTTCCAGGAACTCGATGCCCGCATCAAGCCGTACTACACGCTGGGAGGGCTCAGCGGGACGTCGCCGCGCCCGGGCGGGCTGCCGGCGAGCACGACGTACGGATTCGGCACCCAGAACTGACCGCGCAGTGTTGCCACTCTGGGCATCGACCACGCGTATCGTCGGCCGAGTCGGGGCGCTCGTGTTGGCCGCGCAGTGCGTGACGGCGTGCTACACCACGACGCCGCTCGGCACCGACGCGCGGCCAATGGGCGGCGCGTCGGTGGTGGTCGACATCACCGACCGGGGCCGCGTCGAGCTCGGCTCGCGCCTCGGCCCGTCACCCCTTCGCATCGAGGGACGCACGCTCGCCGCGACCGACTCAACACTGACCCTCGCCGTGTCGAGCGTCGAGGGGCTGCGCGGCGAGATCACGCAGTGGGCGGGCGAGTCGGTCACGCTCGCGCGCTCCGATCTCAGCCTCGTGCAGACGCGCCGGCTGGATAAGCGACGCACGACGCTGCTCGCGGCAATCGTCGTCGGCGGTGTGGTCGCGGTGCTGGTCACGCGCTCGCTCATCGTGAGTGGGTCCAACCCCGCCGACGGCAACACGAAGCCGACGGATCCGGGGGGCAACGCCCAGTGATAGCCGCCCACCGGTAGCCGCCGAGTGATGCCTGCCGTTCGCCATCGCCTCCTCTCTTCTGACTTCTCCCTCCGCTTCGTACCTCCGATGAACATCTTCCGCCTTGCCACCGCACTCGTCGGCGCGGCCGCTCTGGCCGGCTGCGGCCGGTCGACGGATCCGACGACCGTCTCGACCTCTCCTCAAGCCTACGTCCGATACGTCAACGCGTCGCCCGACTCTCCGGGACTCACGGTCCGGTTCGTCGACAAGGTCGAGAACTGGCGCTCGGCCGACGGGCTCGCGTTCCGGGGTAACTCGGGCTGGTACGTTGCCGTGAACGCTGGGCAGCGCAATCTCCGCGCGTTCCGGCTCTTCAGCGCGGGCGCCCTCGACACGGCGACCGCGGTAGTCCTAGACACCACGTTCACGCTCCAGCCGCAGACGTATTACACGATCGTCCAGACTGGGACGGTGCTTCCCTCGCGCGGGCAGCCCGGGAATACCGCGCGCGTGACCGTGTTCACGGACACGGTCCCGAGCTCGGCCAACATCGCGGCGACGTCGATCGCGGTGCGCGTGTACAACGCGCTCGCGGGCGCGGGGCCGATTGACGTGAGCGCGGCCGTTTCGACCGCTTCGGCAACGCAGCCCGCCGCGGGAACGATCGCGAGCGTGCCCTTCGGTGGGCGGTCCGCGTACGTCACGCTGCCGGCGATCGCGCAGACGGACACGACGTTGTACCGCTTCACAGCGACGCTCAGCGGCAACACGACGTCGCTGGCGACGGGGCGTCCCGCGACGTTTCTCGGGTTGCCGGCCTCGCCGGCGAGCATTTCGAGTCCGGCGCTCAACGCGGTCGCGGGGGTGAGGCTCGGGGGGTCGGCGCTCGCCGTGGTGGTGTACCCGGCCGCGGTGGCGGGATCGCCTGCGGCGACGGCGACGACGGCGGTGCCGACGGTGGATCTGTTTCCGGATAACAAGCCGTAAGGGGAGCGACTCGCGCGCCGCGATCGTCGGCTAGGGGGGCAGCCGGGGTCCTTCGGGGCGGTCCGCGGGGCGGTGTGCGGGGCGGGAAGGGCGATCGGGTTTCGGGTGGGGCGACGGGTCGGGCGCAGCGAGTCGGGCGCAGCAGAAGGGGCGCAGCGGGAGGTGCGTGTTGGAGCCTCGGCAGGTGGGACGGGCCGGGTAGTGCGGGGACGAGACCGGCGAGACGGAGCGCCACAGCTGAGGGGGCGCAGGCGGGACGGGAAGGGCGAACGGAACCGCCGGAGCAGCACCTCCCGCTAACCGCCCTTCTCGTCTCGTGGCTGTCGTCCCCGCCTCACTCGGCCCGCCTGACCCGCCGAGGCCTCAACACGCATGTCCCGCTGCGCCTCTCCCGCTGCGCCCGACTCGCTGCGCCTCACCCGTCGCCCCACCCGAAACCCGATCGCCCTTCCCGCCCCGCCCGGATCCTTCCCCAGCCTCCCCGCCTAACGCTCTACCTCGAGCAGCGGTCCGACGAGCTCCCACGTCCGGCGATCCGCGCCTAACCCCTCCTCGACGACCCGCTGCGCCGCCGCGCCGCTCTGCGCACGCAGCGTATCGCTCGTCCGCCACCGGCGAAGCAACTCGGCGAGCGCGCGCCCGGTGGGCACGGCGTTCGCCCCGCCCGCGGTCAGCAGCAATCCGGCATCCCGACTGTTGAGGTGCTGCGGGCCGAACGCCACCGGGATGCCGAACGCGGCTGGCTCCAGCACCGAGTGCAGGCCCGCGGCGTGGAATCCTCCGCCGACGAAAGCCGCGTCGCCTGCGGAGTACAGTTCGGCCAGCACGCCGACGCGATCCACGAGCACGACGTCGGCGTCCGCGCCATGCGTCGGCGTGTCGAGCAGGGCCGACCAGCGGACGATCCGCAGCCGCGCGTCCGTCGCCCACCGCTCGAGCGGCGCGAGGTGCGCGGGCGTCGGCTCGTGTGGCGCCACGACGAGGCGGGCGCGTGGGTCCTGGCGTCGGAGCGCGAGCCAAGCCTCGCCGAGCGGTCCCTCGTCGGCTGGCCAGGTCGAGCCCGCGACGACCGTGAAGCGACCGGCTGTTCCGGGCGTGCTCCGACGCGGCGCGTCGCGCGCCGCCGCTGCGTCGAACCGTTGAGCGGCCAGCGCCGTGACCGCGGCCGCAGCGTCTGGCGCGAGAGCGAGGGCGCGGGCCCGCTGCCAGACCGAATCGTAGCGCGTGTCGCCGGTGACCTCGATCCGGTCCGGACGCACGCCCAGCGCAACGAGGCGTTCGGCGTCGATCGCGTCGATCGCGCCGACGCGGTCGAGCGCGGCGTACGCGTCTCGCAGGAGCAGCCCGGCGAGCCGCCCGCGGCGTCCTGCACCGGGCGCGAGCGTCGCGCTGACCAGGCCCAGCCGAACGCCGCGCGCGGAGGCGACGCGCGCGAGCGTGGGCCAGACATCGAGCTTGCTGAAGATGAGCGCCGTCGGGCGGAGCGCATCGAGGAGCGCGGCCGCCTCGCCCGCGGTGTCGAACGGCAGCACGTCGGCGTACTCGACCAGCCCCGAGGTGACCAGCCCGCGTGCGAAGCTCCGCGCGCTCGGCGAGTAGTACGTGTACACGCGCTGAACCTCGGGTCGTTCGGCGCGCGCCCACTCCAACAGCGGGCGCGCCTGCAGCCCCTCGCCAACGCTCGGGGCGTGGACCCAGAGGAGCGGTCGCGCGGCATCGCGGTGCGCGGCGCCCCAGGTTCGGAAGCGTGCCCGCACGCCGCGGCGCGCGTAGAGGCTCTGCTGGAGCTTGCCGCCCCCGGGCGGCGCCACCGCCGCGGCGGCGCGCGCCGCGAGGCCTAACGCAGCGTAGGCGGCCCGCAGCGGCGCGAGCGCGAACGGTGGCAGGGGACCGTCCCCGTGGGCGCGGGGCGGAACCGCGCGGTCAGCGGCTGCTCGGGATCGCTGGCGGGTTGGCGATCGCGGCGTCGAGCGCAGCGCGGAAGACCGCTACGGGCTGCGCGCCCGAGATCTGCTTGTTGCCGACGTAGAACGTCGGCGTGCTCCGAACGCCGGCGCGCTCCATCCGGTCCATGTCGGCGTCGACGGTCGCGCGCATCACGTGCGAGCGCGTGCACGAGCGGAACTTGCCCGCGTCCACCCCGACCGACGTGGCGAGCGAATCGAAGATCGGCGACTGATCACCGGGGCGGCCCCACTGTTCCTGCGTCCGGAACAGAGCCGAGTGGTACTCCCAGAACCGATGCTGGGCCGAGGCGCACATCGCGGCCTCGGCGGCCGCGTGCGACTGCACGTGCATGTCGAGCGGGAAGTTCATGTACGCCGCGCGCGCCTTCCCCGTGTCGATGTACTCGCGACGCAGCGTCTCATACGCGTCGTCGTGCCACATCTTGCAGTAGGGGCACTGGAAGTCGCTGATCTCGATCAGCCACACCTTCGCGCTCGGGGAGCCCTGGATGCGGCCGCTGTCCGCAGCGGCGCGCAGCGCGAGCGAATCCGGGCCCGGGCGATCCGTGCCGGGTTGGGCCGAGCGGGAAGCGGATGCCGTGGTCGTCGCACTCGCCGAAGCCTTGGACTCGGAGGCGGCCGCGCGACACGCCAGTCCCGCGGCGGAGAGCGCCGCGCACGCGACGGCGAGTCGGGTCGTGGCGACGCGGCGGAGCGCCGAACGGCGCGGGGCCGAGCGGAGGGCAGGCGTGGACATCGTGAGGCGGAAGGAGCGTGAGGGGCGGCGGAGCGGCACGACGGCGGGCACTCGCGTAACCCGTGGCTGACACCCGACGGGCACTAAGCCCGTATAAGATACACGCCCGATGAACCAATTCGCGTCCACGCTCCTCCTCGTTCTCCTCGCCTTCGTCGGCCAGCTCGGCGTGAGCGCCCGGGGGTCCGGACAGCTTCCCGCGTCGCCTGCCGCCCAGGGGCCCGCGACGGGTGCGCCGGGCACGTCCGCGGTGCCACGTTCGGGACCGCTGACGATTCCCGCACCACGCGGACTCGTCAACGACTTCGCCAACGTGATCCCGGCCGACCGCGCCGCGCGGATCGAGGCGATCGCGCAGGCGGTGCGCGACCGCTCGGGGGGCGAAATCGCGGTGGTCACGCTCCCCGACATCGGCGACCGCGATCCGGGCGACGTCGCGCTGCAGATTGGCCGCGACTGGAAGGTCGGGAAGGCGGCCAGGATCGGTGACCAGACGAGGAATGCGGGCACGGTCATTCTCGTCGTCCCCACGCAGACGAGCAGCACCGGCCACGGTCGCGTCTCGATCACGACAGGGCAGGGGACCGAAGCGTTCATCACCGACGCGATCGCGGGGGACATCCGTCGCGAGGCGACGCCGCAGCTCCAGCAAGGTGATTACGGCGGCGGCATCCAGTTGATGACGCAGCGCGTGGCCGAGCGGTATGCGCAGGCGTTCGGGTTCACGCTGGACTCGCTCGGGCTCGATCTGCCGCCCATCAACGCGCCGTCGCGCTACGAGCGCGTCCCGGCGCGGGCGGGCGGCGGCGGTGGGATCAGCCCGATCGTGATGATCGTGATCTTCTTCGTCGTGGTCAGCCTGCTCTCGCGGCTGGGTGGCGGCGGACGGCGCGGCTGCGGTGGGTGCATCCCGATCTTCCTACCGTTTGGTGGAGGTGGTGGGGGGTGGGGTGGCGGTGGATGGGGTGGTGGCGGATCATGGGGTGGCGGTGGGGGCGACGGCGGCGGCTTCGGTGGGTTCGGGGGCGGCGGTGGATTCAGCGGTGGCGGGTCCAGTGGCGATTTCTAGGCGGTCGGGTTCCAGGCTGTCGACGCGGGTTCCGTTTTCCCGAGAGGGGCACACATGGCCACGATGACGCTCGACCAGGTGACGACGCAGCTGCAGGGCGCGTATGGCGCCGCGCTGCGCGCAGTCGTGCTGTACGGTTCCGCCGCACGGGCGCCCACGACCGTCGCGCCGCGCGGCGGGTACGATCTGCTCGTCGTCGTCGACGACCTCGGCATGGAGGAGCTGCGCCGCGTGGCGCCGACGACGCGCGCGTGGACCGAGGCGGGCAATCCCCCGCCGCTCACGCTGACGATGCTGGAATGGCGCGGGTCGAGCGATGTCTTCCCGATGGAGTACGCCGACGTGCTCGCGTCGCATCGGGTGCTCGCCGGCACGCTGCCGCTCGACGGGATCTCGGTCGACGCCGCTGATCTGCGGCGCCAGCTCGAACAGCAGACGCTCGGCGCCCTGCTGCAGCTCCGCGGAGCGATCCTGTCGTCGGGGAACGACGCGAAACGGCTGCTCGCGCTGCTCGAAGCGAGCCGCAGCACGATGCTCGTGCTCTTTCGCACGCTCGCCCGCCTGCACGGCGCGGCGGCGCCGAGCGATCCGACGGCGCTGGCGGAGTGGGCCGGGCAGGCGGCGGGGTTCGATGCAGCGCCGTTCGCTCGCGTGGTCGCGCACGCGGCCACGGGCGACGGCACCGCGCGGCGCGTCGCGCTCGCCCCGGGCGACGCGCCGACGGTGCTCGCGGGATATCTCGTCGGGCTCGAACGCCTCGTCGGCCACGTCAACGCGTTCGGCGCCGGAGGGGCGCCGCTCGGCGCACGGAGCGATCGTATCTGAGAGGGGCGCTCGAGCACGGTGGACGCCCGCGTACGCGGGGGGGTACATCGCCCCACCCCGTCGCAATACGTGGTAATTAGAATCACATCATCACGAACATGGAGACATAGATCATGACGTTTTCTCGCACCGGCTTCTCGTCTCGTTCGCTACGCTCGGGCGCACAGATCGCGCTCGTCATCGGCGCGCTCGCCGCGGGCGGCCCCACGGGCTGCGGGTATAACTCGATCCAGTCACAGGACGAGACCGCGGCGCAGGCCAAGCGCCAGATCGAGGTACAGTTGCAGCGCCGCGCCGATCTCATCCCCAACCTCGTGGCGGCGGTCAAGGGTTACGCGAAGCAGGAAGAGACGATCTTCACGCGCGTGGCCGACGCGCAGCGGGGCCTGACGGGCTCGCTGGCACGTCCGGGTGGCGCGAGCGCGGGCGAGCTCGCGACGGCCAACGACAACCTCACGCGCGCGCTCACCCCGATGCTCACGCTGGTACAGGCGTATCCGCAGCTGCAGTCGAACCAGCAGTTCCTTCACCTGCAGGACGAACTGACGGGGACGGAGAACCGGATCGCCGTTGCCCGCACCGATTACAACGGTGCGGTGCAGACCTACAACACGACCATCCGCACCTTCCCCACCGCGATCACGGCGAAGGTCACGGGCGCAAAGCCGCGTGAGTACTTCCAGGTGACGGACCCGGCCGCGCTCAACGCGCCGAAGGTGGATTTCGGCGGTACGTCGGCACCGGCGAGCGCGGCACCGAGCGCGACACCGGCAGCCACCCCGAGCGCGGGCACGGCGGGCGGCGGCACGGCGCGATAAACGGCGGCGCGGGGCACAGCCGGAGAAGCCCCCGTAGCTCATAGCCCGGCGGAGATCAGTGATCTCCGCCGGGCTTTCGTGTATGCAACGAACTCGTCCATAGGGAGTCGGTTTCTCCGGTCGGGGTCGCCAATCTGTGGCGAGCTCAGCGCAACAAAGGATTCTTCATACGGGCGAGATCGTGCGAGTCGTTCCGTCGCGGCGTTGACGTCAGTTATGGTGGCGGGGTCTGTTGAGCTACGGACGGTGTCGTACGGGCCGGCCAAACCGCTGCACGCACGCCGCGGTGCCATCGCGTGCGACCTCGTCCCTCAATCGTGACGTTTCTCGGCCGTGCTCTTGCGGCCGAGCTCCTTCCACCTTGGAGCGACGATGCCCCATCGTTTCAGTCGTGCCCTCACCGTTGCCGTAATCGCGGCGGCGTTGCCCGCCGTCGCGCGTGCGCAATCCGCCGTGACGATTACCGGCCGCGTGACGGGCGAGAACAACCAACCGATCGCTGCTGCGCAGGTCTTCATCCAGGCGCTCGGCGTCGGGACGCAGACGCGCGAAAACGGGACGTATACGCTCACGGTTCCCGCCTCGCGGGTGACAGGGCAGGCCGTGACGCTGACCGCGCGGCTCGTCGGTTTCCGCGTGCAGTCGGCGCAGCTCACACTCACGGGCGGATCGCTGACGCAGAACTTCACGCTCGCCAGCGCGCCGACGACGCTGACGGCGGTCGTCGTGACGGGGGCCGGCACCGTGTCGACGCGCGAGAAGCTCGGGAACGTCATCAACTCGGTCGACGCTGCGACGGTGCAGCGCGCGGCGGAGCCGCAGAACATCACGAGCGCGCTCGCCGGCAAGGCGCCGAACGTCGAGGTGCGGACGCAGTCGGGTGAGCCTGGCGCGTCGGCGTCGATCCGCATTCGTGGGGCGACGAGCGTGACCGGTACGAATCAGCCGCTGTTCGTCGTCGACGGGCAGCCGATCGACAACTCGACGAGCTCGACGAACGGCGGTGACCAGAGCACGGTGACGCAAAACCGTGCGGCGGACATTAACCCAAACGACATCGCGTCGGTCGAGATCCTCAAGGGCGGAGCCGCAGCGGCGATCTACGGCGCGCGTGCCGCGAACGGGGTCATCCTGATCACGACCAAGTCGGGGCGCGCGGGCCAGACGCGGTACACGCTCAATTCGACGAACACGTTCGACAACGTCCAGAAGAAGGACATCCTGCAGCACGACTACGGACAGGGATCCGCCGGCAAGGCGCCGTCGTGCACGACGGTGAACTGTTCGCTGACGTCGCTGACGTGGGGACCAGCAATCGCCGCTGGAACGCCGACGTACGATCACTACAACGAGATCTTCAACACCGGGTCGACGCTGGACGAGAGCCTCGGCGTGTCGGGCGGTAGCGATCGAACGACGTTCTACCTGAACGGCACGCAGACGAATCAGAACGGCGTGATCGTTGGACCCAACAACTACTACGACCGCACGTCGATTCGCCTGAAGGCGACGCAACAGCTGCCGAGCAACATCCAGCTGGGCGGCAACTTCGACTACGTGAATACGCGCGGCTCGTACATCCAAAAGGGATCGAACACGTCCGGCCTGCTGCTCGGCGCTCTCCGTACGCCGCCGAATTTCAACAATCTGCCGTACCTCAATCCGACGACCGGGTTGCAGCGGTCGTTCCGCTTCCCGAACCCGGGCTCGAACAGCCTCACGCTCTCGCGTGGCTACGACAACCCGTTCTTTACGCTCAACAATCCGAACAACACGAGCCAGCTCGGGCGCTTCATCGGAAACGTGAACGCCGACTGGAAGCCGCTGAGCTGGCTGCGCATTCAGGAGACGCTCGGCGCTGACCAATACGCGGACAATCGCGGCGAGGCGTTGCCGTACACCTCGTCGTCGTACCCGCAGGGGCGGGTGTTGACGTACCAGATCAATAATCTGCAGATCGACAACAACCTGATCGCGACGGGTACCCACGATTTCTCTTCGAACTTCACGGGAACGCTGACGCTCGGGCAGAATCTCAACTCGCGCCGCTACAACCAGACGTACGTCACGGGCCTCAACCTCGTCGCGCCGTCGCCGCTCGAACTGCAGAACACACTCACTTACACGCCGTCGCAGTTCACGTCGCTTCAGCACATCGAGGCGTACTTCGGGCAGGCCGAGGCGGACCTGTACAACCAGCTCTACGTGACCGCAGGGCTCCGCGACGACGGGTTCTCGACGTTTGGCGCGTCCAAGCGGAACGCGCTGTTCCCCAAGGCGAGTGTGGCGTGGGCGTTCAGCAATTTCCTCGGCAAGTCCGACCAGACTGGCGCGTTCAGCTTCGGCAAGGCGCGCTTCGCGTACGGCGAGACGGGGCGTGAGCCACCGGTGTACGCGACCATCACGGCCCTGTCGACCGGGCAGAATAACTTTGGATCCGGGTATGGCGACGCTCTCAATGCCGCGCAAAATGGTCAGGGTGCGCTGATCAACGGCTCACAGTTGGGCAACACCAGCTTGCGCCCGGAGCGGTCGATCGAGCGCGAGTGGGGCCTCGATCTCGGTTTCTTCAACCAGCGGGCGACCGTCGGTGCGACGTATTACAACAAGCGCTCGGGCGACGTCATCCTCAACATCCCGATCAACGCGGCGCAGACGGGATCGAGCACCGCGCTCCGGAACGCGGCAACGATCACGAACCGCGGGTTCGAACTCGAGGTCAACACGAGCATCCTGAAAGCGCAGAACTACGCCTGGGACTTTGGTCTCCAGTACGGTCGGAACAAGAACAAGGTCGTCAGCCTCGCAGGCGCGGAGTTCATCCCGTACAACAACGAGGGCTTCACCGGCGCGATCGGTTCGTCGACGGTCGGCTACGCGGTGGGCGTCATCCGCGGTAGCGATTTCGCGATCTGCGGCCGCGGGCTGGTGATCGACGGTGTCGACATCGATAAGGGATGCGGCGCCAACTACAAGCAGGGTGCGCTCTACCTGGACGCCACCGGTCTCCCGGTTTCCGATCCGACGGATCGCGTGATCGCCGATCCGAACCCGGTCTGGACGATGGGCTTCAACAGTCAGGTCCGGCTGCAGAAGTTCACGCTCTCGGGCTTCCTCGACCTGCGTCACGGCGGTCAGGTCTGGGACGGGACGCGGGGTATTCTGTACCGCTTCGGCACGCACAAGGACACCGATGTCCGCAACACGGTCGGTGGGTACGGGATCAACTGGGAAACCGATCGCTACCCGACCGTCGCTGGGCCGGGTGCAGGAGTCGCCGCGTTCAAGACGGCGACTGACTGGCAGAACTGGTTCAACGGTGAGGGTGGTGGCTTCGGCACCGTCGGCGCGCAGTTCGTCGAGCCGGGCAGCTTCGCCAAGCTCCGCGAGCTTGCCGTCGCGTACACGGCCGATCAGGGCTTCATCAAGAGCCGCCTCGGTCTGAGCTCGGTGAACATCCGACTCGCCGGCCGCAACCTGCACACCTGGTCCAAGTACAAGGGCTTCGATCCCGAGGCGAACCTCGGCGGCGCCGAGTTCCTCACGCAGGGCATCGACTACTTCAACAACCCGCAAACGCGTTCGTTCGTCGTGAACGTGACGCTCAATCGCTAACCGGGAGCTCACGTGAAAGTGCCATTTCGGACCGCTGCCGCCCTGGCCGCAGCGGTCGCCCTCGGGGGGTGCAAGGACTTCCTCACCGGCGGGAACCTCAGCAACGACCCCAATCGCCCGACCGTCGCGACGATCGCGCAGTACATCACGGGCATCCAGACGAACATTTGGACCTTGCTCGGGAGCGATCCGCAGCGCATCGCGGCGTTGGTTACGCAGCAACTGGTGGGGACCAACGCGCAGTATCAGTCGCTTTATTACTCTTATGCGATCAATGAGTCGACGACGGGCGGCTTCAACTCGGCGCTGTACGGCGGCGGCGGGCTGATCGACATTCGCAAAGTCGAGACGGCAAGCACCTCGAACGCCGACTCACTGACGCTCGGGATCGCCCAAGTCGACGAGGCGCTCCTGATGGGAACCGGAGCCGACCTGTTCGGAAATGTCGTCTACTCGCAGGCGTACAAGGGTTCGAACCCCGCACTCGATCCGCAACTCGCGGTGTACGATTCCGTGCAGGCAGTGCTGTCGCGGGCGATCGTGAACCTGTCAGCGACAGGGTCGACGAACACCGGCCCCGGCGGAGCCGATCTCGTCTACTGCACTGGGTGCGGCGCGGCGGCATCGTCGGCAAATCGGGCCACGGAGCGCGCATCCTGGCTCGCGCTCGCGCACACGCTGAAGGCGCGCTTCTACCTGCACACGCAGAAGGTGCGCACGACGGCATTTGCCTCGGCGCTGCAAGAATCCAAGCTCGGCATCATGAATCCGGCAGGGAATTACCGGGCGACGTACACGGGGAACGCGGGCGAGCAGAACCTGTACTTCCAGTTCGAGGCAAATCGACCCGGGTACTTCGCGCCAGACACCGGGTTCGTGACACTGCTCCAGTCCAGTAACGATCCGCGACTCGGCACGTACTTCAACTCGACGGTGACCGACCTGTCGAGCAATCTCAACAACGCCACGTCGCCGCAGGACTTGGTGACGGCGCGCGAGAATCTGCTCATCCTCGCGGAGAGCGCGTATCGTACCGGCGATGCGGCGACTGCGCTCGCCGCGCTCAACAAGGAACAGGGGATCGTTGGCGCGACCGCGACGCCGGCCACGACCACGGGTTCGGCGCTGCTCAAGGCGATCCTCGACGAGAAGTACATCGCCCAGTTCCCGAACATCGAGGTCTGGAACGACTACAAGCGCAACTGCTATCCGAACCTGACGCCGAAGGCGTCGGGCCAGAAGATCCCGGCGCGTCTGCTGTACGACACAGGTGAGCGCCAGACGAACACCAGCATCCCGCAACCGCAGAATCAGTCGTTCCGGAATCCGGTCGATCCACCGGCGACGACCGATCCGTTCGGCAATCGCTGCCTCGGACAGTAAGGATGTGACGCCAGCCGCGGGCGAAGCCTGGCCCGCGGCGTTCGGCAATCGACACGGCCCGCTCCTTCCAGAAAGGGGCGGGCCGTGTGCGTCTATGCAGTGTACGAACCCCGCGGTTCACCGCGAGCCGACGCGATTGCTCGTCGCTTCCACACTCACGCGCGCACCCGTGCTCTCGATGTCACGCCCTGGACTCTCCGCACTCGCCGTTCTCGCGTTCGCGACACCGCTGGTCGCGTGCTTCACCTACGACCAGGTTGCGGTCGGGGCCAACACGCCCACGAACCTCGATGTACGGGTCGAGATCGAGCCCACGACGAGCAGTCTGATCACCGCAGCGGTCGGCCCACGCGTCTCGACGCTCGAAGGACGTACGGTCACCGCGGACGATAGTTCGCTCACGGTCTCGGTCCGCACTATCACGCGCACGGCGAGCAGCGAGGAGAACTGGAACGGCGACGCGGTGCGAATCCCGCGGGCGGCGATCGCGCGCGTCGAGCGTCGACGCCTCGATCCGATCCGGACGGGGTTGATCGTGGGCGGTGTGGTCGGGGCCGCGATCCTGGCCGGGCACGCGGGGACGTCTGCGCCGACCGCCGTGATCAAGACCGGTGGCTCGGGTAACGGGACGTGATCGACGGAGCGCCGCGCGCGGTATTGGGCGCCGAGTTGCCGGAGACTACGGCGATCATTCGATCGATAGCGACGAGCTCGGCAGCTCCGCCTCGAGCGTCCAGACCACGGTTTGCCCGGGCTGCACGGTCACCGTCCGACTGACGAGGTCGGTACCGGGTCCGCCGCCCACGCGATGGGCGACGAGGTAGAAACCCGCGCCCGCGGCAACGAAGCGGACCGGAATCGCGAGCATACGCGTGGTCGTGCCACTCACGGTGCCGAGTCGCTGCCGCATGCGGCCCTGTCCCGCGTAGATGATGACGTCGCTCGAGTTGTGACTCTCGATGCGGAGCGCGATCGGAGTCGAGACCGAGTCGGACGCTGTGGATTGCGTGGTCGCGACACCGGGAGCGTGAGGGGTCGCGTGGGCGCAGGCGGCGATGAGCGCGCTGACGAGCGCGGCGGCGGCGAACGCGAGAGTTCGTCTCGCGGTGAGTGCAGCTCGCATGGTGGGGTCTCGCGCGGGGAAGTGGCTCGTTCCACTGCCAGTCTGCCGTATCGTAACGCGGTGGCATACGGGCTGCCGAGGCGGGGCGGTCTCTCGTTCGGGATGCTCCGGACGCGGGCACACGGCTCACCAGCAATCGCCCCAGGGCGGAGGACGTATGCACACAGAGCGATCGATCAAGAGCCTCGCGCGGACGGCGCTCGGCGTGATGGTTTTCAGCGTCGGACTGGCGGTCGCCGCCGGCGCGCAGACGACGGGCGGGGCCGGGGGGACCGGTGGAACGGGTGGCGCCGGGACCGTTGGGCGGCCGACGACCGGCAGTGGCGCAGGGGCGACGGGCGCGGGCGCGCCGACCACGCAGCCGACCCCCGGGTCGTCGGTGGGCGGCACGTCTCCCGGAATGAGCGGGAGGAGCACGGGGGCCGCCGCGGTGAACGCGCCGAACGGGATGGGAGCGACGGGTTCGCCGAGCGTCGGGTCGAATTCGGGTCGCACCACGCGTGCGGGTAGCACGTCGCGTCGTCGGCGGCGCAATCGGAGTCGTGGGACGGCGCCGGCTGCGTCGGGCACGAGCAGCACGCCGTCGAGCACGGGCGCGGGGAGTGGGACGAACACCCCACCCAGCACACCGACGAGCACGCCACCCCGCGATCGTCGCTGATCCAGGAGCGTCGTTCTAACGGCGTCCTTCCAACAGCGCTCTTCCAACAGCGCTGTTGGAAGAGCGCCGTCACATGCTGCTGCGGATCGCGTTTAGCTCGCCGGGGCGGCGTCTCGTGGGAAGAGCGCCGCCCCTTTGCGTACCTGCCACCCCGCCGGATCGAGCGCGCCTAACGCTGCGAACCGTTGCGCTCCGACCTCACCCGGGCCGCCGAGCTGCGCCCATAATTCCGCGGCCTTCCCGGGCATCGCGGGCGCGACGCAGACCGCCGCAACCGCGAGCCGGCGCACCGCCGAGTGCAGCACCGCGTCCAACTCGTCCCCGCGCGCCGGGTCCTTCGCCAGCGTCCACGGCTGCCGCTCCTGCACCTCGGCGTTCGCGCGCCCGATGACGCGCCAGAGCGCCGCGAGCGCCTCGTTGGGCACGTAGCCGCGCGAGCCGTCCATCGCGGCATGATAGGCGGCGAGGTCTGCGGCGTCGGCGTCGCGCGACACACGCGCAGCGTCGAGGCCGACCGCGGGAACGACGCCTCCGCGGTACTTCTCGACCATCGTGACCGTACGGCTCGCGAGGTTGCCGAACGCGTTGGCGAGGTCGGCCGTGTAGCGATCGTCGAAGCGCTCCCACGAGAAGCTCCCGTCGCCGTCGAACGGCACTTCGCGCAGCAGAAAGTAGCGGAACGCGTCCGACGCCGTAGCGCCCGATCGCGTCGCGCGAGATCGAGCGTGACGCCGGAAGCTCTTGCTGAACCGCTCGCCGCCTAACGACACGAACCCGTGCGCCCAGACGCGTTCGGGGAGCGGGAGCCCCGCGGCTTCGAGCATCGCCGGCCAGATCACGCAGTGGAAGCGCGTGATGTCCTTGCCGATCACGTGCAGCTGCGCCGGCCAGCGCCCCGCGGGCGCCTCCCACGCGCCCTCGGGGAACCCCGTCGAGGTCAGATAGTTAGGCAGCGCGTCGAACCACACGTACGTGGCCTGCGTCTCGCCGTCGCTCGTGGGGCGCGGAAAGGGAACGCCCCACGCCAGGCGCGCGCGACTGGCCGATACGTCCTCGAGCCCCTGCGCGAGCAGACCGAGGATCTCGTTGCGGCGGCTCTCGGGCTGGCAGAACTCGGGGCGCTCGCGGAGCAGCCGTTCGAGGAACGCCTGGTACCGCGACAGTCGAAAGAACCAGTTCCGCTCGGCCGTCCACTCGAGCGTGCGCGTCGGGTGCAGTTCACACCGTCCGTCGACGATCTCCTCGTCGGTCTTGAACGCCTCGCAGCCGACGCAGTACCACCCCTCGTACGTGCGCTCGTAGAAGTCGTCCGGATTGCGTTCGAAGATGCGCGTGACGAGCGCGCGCACGCCGCGCTGGTGCTGCGGGGCCGTCGTTCGCACGAATTGATCGTAGCGCACATCGAGCGATGCCCACGTCCGCTCGAACGTGGCCGCGACCTCGTCGACGAGCGCCTGTGGCGCGATGCCGCGCGCCTCGGCCGCCTGCTGCACCTTCTGCCCGTGCTCGTCCATCCCCATCGATGAAGTGCACGGCGCGACCAGCCAGCCGATGGTATCGCGCGATCGCGTCCGCGCCGACCTTCTCGAGCGCGTGGCCGAGGTGCGGGTCGCCGTTGGCGTAGTCGATCGCGGTCGTGAGGTAGAACGGGGCGCCTTCCTGCGTGCCTGGCTCGTTCGTCAGTGCGCCGCTCACGCGTCGCCCCCGCTCGAACGCGCGCGACGCCCGCCACGCCGACCGCGACGGCGCGCGGCCGTTTCCTCCGTCTCCGCAGCGCCTTCACCTGCGGACGGCTCGACGGCAGGCTCCGCGAGCATGACCGTGATCTGTTCGTTGATCTGCTCGGTCATCGGCTCGCGCCCGATCTCGCCGTCACCCGCGGTCGCCGCATCGAGTTCGTCGATGGCGGGCGTCGCCAGGGCGGCCGCGGCGACCTCGCGGCGCAACTCCTCGAGCGGCACGATGCGCGTCTCACCATCGAGGCCGCGCAACGTGACGCGTTCGCGGAAGATGTCCGACGCGATCACCTTCTCCTCCCCACGCGCCGTGGCGAGCACGCGCCCCTCTTTGGGGAATCGCTTCCGTTGCTGCACGTAGAATTCGTGCTCGTAGCGCAGCGAACACATCAACCGGCCACACGCCCCCGAGATCTGTGTCGGGTTGAGCGAGAGGCGCTGATCCTTGGCGACCGTCAGGTTCACCGGGCGCAGCTCGGGCAGCCAGGTGGCCGAACAGTACTCGCGCCCGCAGCGGCCCACACCGGAGAGACGCTTCGCCTCGTCGCGCACGCCGATCTGCTTGAGCTCGATGCGGGCGCGGAAGATGGCTGCGAGGTCGCGGACGAGCGCGCGAAAATCGACGCGCTTCTCCGCCGTGAAGTAGAGCGTGAGCTTGCGCCGATCCCACTGCCACTCGGCGTCGGTCAGCTTCATCGCGAGATTGTGGGCTCGCACGCGCGCGATCGCCGTCCGCCGTGCCTCGTCATCGAGCGTCGGGAGCTCACCCGCGCGACTGACGTCGTCGGGGGTCGCGGGGCGGAGGATGCGCTTTGCCGGCGTGGCATCACCAGCGACGGCGGGCTCGACGGGTCCGCCGCCATCGACGACGAGGGCGAGCGCGCCATGCGCCACGCCCGCGTACCGCTTGGCCGCGAGCGCGCCGGTCGCGTGCACGTGACCGAGGTCCTCGCCGCGGTCACCCTCGACGATCACCGCCGCGCCGACGGCGGGCGGATCGTCCGCGGACCATGCGAAGAACTCCTTCCGGTTTCCCTTGAACGCGACTTCGACGAGGTGTGGCATCCAAGAAAGGATAACCACAGTTGGGGCGCAGACTTAGCCTGCCACGCGTCCCATCCGCAGGAACTTCTCGCGCCGCCGGCGGACGAGCTTCTCGGGCTTGAGCCGCCGCAACTCCTCGAGCTGGCGGACGAGCACGTCCTTCAGTCGCGCCGCCGTCGCCTCAGCGTCCGCGTGGGCGCCGCCCGGCGGCTCGGGGACGATCTCGTCGATCACGCGCAGCTCGTACAGATCGGGCGCCGTGATCTTGAGCGCGTCGGCGGCGCGGGCGCGCGTCTCGGGGCTCTTCCCGTCCTTCCAGAGGATCGCCGCGCACCCCTCGACCGTGATCACCGAGTAGACCGCGTTCTCCAGCATCAGCACGCGGTCGGCGACGCCTAACGCGAGCGCACCACCCGATCCCCCCTCGCCGATCACCGTCGCGACGATCGGCACGGTGAGCCCCGCCATCTCGATCAGGTTGCGCGCGATCGCTTCGCTCTGCCCGCGCTCCTCGGCGCCCATCCCCGCCCATGCGCCGGGCGTGTCGATGAGCGTGATCACCGGCACCTCGAACTTCTCGGCCAGCTTCAACAGGCGGAGCGCCTTGCGGTAGCCCTCGGGGTGCGCCATCCCGAAGTTGCGACGCAGGTTCTCGCGGGTATCGCGCCCACGCTGGTGCCCGATCACCATCACGCTCTCGCCATCGAGCCGGGCGAAGCCGCCAACGATGGCCTCGTCGTCGCGGAAGGCGCGGTCACCGTGCAGCTCCACCCAGTCGGTGAAGATCATGCGCACGTAGTCGAGCGTGAACGGCCGACGGGGGTGCCGCGCGACCTGGACGCGCTGCATCGGCGTGAGGTTGCGATAGATGTCGACGCGCAGATCGGAGAGCTTCCGCTCCAAGGGCGCGATCTCGTCCTGCACGTCGAAGGAGCGGTCGTCGGCGACGCGCTTGAGATCATCGATCCGCTGCTCCAACTCGGCGAGCGGCTTCTCGAAGTCGAGGACGGGAGTG
Organism: uncultured Gemmatimonadales bacterium; assembly: GCA_963702945.1. Lineage (GTDB taxonomy): Bacteria > Gemmatimonadota > Gemmatimonadetes > Gemmatimonadales > Gemmatimonadaceae > BPUI01. The sequence continues at coordinate 1,124,104 of OY969773.1, read as the reverse complement.
GCCATGAGTGCCAGTAACGAGCGGTGAATTAAGAACCGCGGACCAACTTGACGCGCTCCTCACCGAGCAGCGCGCGCAGTTCGCCCAACGCGGCGTTCGATGCGGCGACGGTGAGGGAGCGCGAGCGGAACCGCGCCGCTCCGCCGCCCTTGGAGTCCCGCCACCGAAGCTCGAGCGCGGCGGTGCCGGGATAGTGGTCACAGGTGGCGCGCACGTCGGCCATCACGCTCGGTGTGAGCTCCGCGCCCGCGGCGAGTTCGATCGCCACTGCGACCGCGCCGTCGAGGCGCTTTTCCGCCAGCTTCGTCACTCGTTCGACGATGAACGTCGGTGTCTCGGCGTCCTGATCGCGGCGCGAGTAGCCGCCCTCGACGAGCACGGGAACGTCGGTCTTCACCTGGTCGGCGAGCACGCTCCACGCCTCGGGAAAGACGAGCACCTCGGTCGCACCCGAGAAATCCTCGAGGATGAGCCGCGCGAACTCCGACCCGCTTCGCTTGCTGATCTGCCGCTTGCACGCGGTGATCACGCACGCGAGGACGATCTTGTTGGGCGTCCACGCACCCAACTCCGCGACCTTGTGCGTCCCGAACAGCTCGGCTTCGGCGCGAAACGGCTCCAAGGGATGCCCGGAGACGTAGAACCCGAGGATCGCCTTTTCCGCGGCGAGGCGGTCGCTCTCGCTCCACGGCGGCAGGTGCGGCAGGGTGGGGCGGGGCGCCGGCTTGGCGCTCGCCTCGTCTCCGCCTAACAGCCCGAAGAGCGAGCCCTGGCCGGTCGCGGCCTCCTGCTGCTTGAGCGACGCTTCCTGGATCGCGTGATCGAGCGCGGCGAGGTACTGCGCACGGTGCCCGCCGATGTTGTCGAGCGCCCCGGCGTGGATCAGCGCTTCGAACACGCGCTTGTTGCAGGCGCGCAGGTCGACGCGCTCGACGAAATCGAAGAAATCCGTATACGAGCCATCCTTCTCGCGCGCGCCGAGCACGGATTCGACCGCGCCCTCGCCGACGTTGCGGACGGCGCCGAGCCCGAAGCGGATGCGGTTGTCGGCGATGACCGTGAACTTGTATCCGCTCTCGTTCACGTCCGGCGGGAGCACTTCCAGCCCCATCTCGCGCGCTTCGGCCACGTACTTCACGACCGAGTCTGTGTCGCCGATGCAGCTGGAGAGGAGCGCGGCCATGAAGTCGGCCGGGTAGTTCGCCTTGAGATAGGCCGTCTGATAGGAGAGCACCGAGTAGGCGACCGAGTGCGACTTGTTGAAGCCGTAGCGGCCGAACGTCTCGATCTGCCCCGCGAGCTCCTCGATCACGCCACGGCCGTGGCCCTTGGCGATCGCCTTCTCGGTGAACTTGCCTAACTCCGCGCGAATCAACTCCGCGTCTTTCTTGCCCACCGCCTTCCGCAGCACGTCCGCTTCGGCGAGCGAGATGCCCGCGAGCGTCTGCGCGATGCGCATCACCTGCTCCTGGTAGGTGATGACGCCCTGCGTCTCGCGAAGAATCGGCTCCAACTCGGGGAGCGCGTAGCTGACCGGCTCCTCGCCCCGTTTGCGCCGGATGTAGACCTTGTGCATCCCGGTGTCGAGCGGACCCGGGCGGAGCAGCGCATTGGACGCGACGAGGTCGTCGAAGCGGTCGCAGCGCATCTGCCGCAGCACGTCGGTCGCGAGCGGCGATTCGAACTGGAACACGCCCGCCGTGCGCCCGGAGCGCAGCATCTGGTACGTCTTCGCGTCGTCGAACGCCGGCATCCCGTCGAGGTCGAGCCGCTCCCCCGTCCGCCGCTCGATCGAGACGAGCGCATCGTGGATGACGGTGAGCGTCGTGAGCCCGAGGAAGTCCATCTTCAGCATGCCCGCCTTTTCGAGCGCGGTCATGTCGTATTGCGCGACGGTCACCTTCTCGTCGCCGTCGCCACCTGCGCCCTTCGATGCTTGGGTGCAGACGGGGACGAATTCGTGCACCGGGCCCGGTGCGATCACGACGCCGGCCGCGTGCACACCCGTGTGCCGCGACAGCCCTTCGAGCGCGACGGCGTAATCGAGGAGCTCGCGATAGCGCGGGTCCTCCTTGTACGCGCGCACCACGTCCGGCACCTGCTCGATCGCTTCGGCGACGGTGAGCGAGTAGTTCGGCGCGTTCGGAATGAGCTTCGCGAGCGCGTCCGTCTCCGCAGGGGTGAAGCCGAGCACGCGGCCGACGTCCTTCACGGCCGCGCGCGACTTCATGGTCCCGAAGGTGACGATCTGGCAGACGCTCTCCTTCCCGTACTTCTGCCGCACGTACTCGATCACCTCGCCGCGCCGCTCGAAGCAGAAGTCGACGTCGACATCGGGCATCGAAACGCGCTCCGGATTCAGGAAGCGCTCGAAGAGCAGATCGAACTTGAGCGGGCAGACGTTCGTGATGCCTAACGCATAGGCGACGAGCGAGCCCGCTGCGGAGCCGCGGCCCGGACCCACGGGGATACCGCGGTCGCGCGCGGCCTTGATGAAGTCCGCGGTGATGAGGAAGTACCCTGCGTACCCCGTCTGCAGGATGACGCCGAGCTCGTACTTCAGCCGCTGCTCCACCTCGGGCGAGAGCGTCGCGCCGTAGCGCGCGTGCGCACCCTCCGTCGCGAGCTTGACGAGCAGGTCGTTCTCGGTGTCGACGCCAGCGGGCAGCGGGAAGCTCGGCACGTGGTACTTCTTGCCGAACTGCACATCGACCTCGTCGGCGATCCGCAGCGTATTCTCGAGCACGTCCGGCCGGTCGGTGAAGCGCGCGGCCATTTCCGGGTGGCTCTTGAAGTAGAGCCCCCGGTCGTAGTGCATCCGGTTCTGATCCTTGACGTCCTTGCCGATCCCGATGCAGAGCAGGACGTCGTGCGCGTCGTGGTCCGTCTCTTTGAGGAAGTGCGCGTCGTTGGTCGCGATGACGGGCAGTCCGAGATCTGCGCCTAACGCAAAGATGCGATCGTTGAGCTTGGACTGGCCCTCGCTGTCGTGCCCCTGGACTTCGAGGTAGTAGCGGTCCTTGAAGACGTTCGCATACCACTCGGCGGCCTCACGCGCGGCGTCCCAGCGATCGTCCATCAGATGCCCAGCGACCTCGCCTGCGAGGCATGCGCTCGACACGATGAGCCCCTCGCTGTGCGCCGCGAGCAGCTCGCGGTCGACGCGCGGCTTCACGTAGAAGCCTTCGAGGTAGGCGAGCGACGAGAGCTTGACGAGGTTGCGGTACCCGACCGCGTCGCGCGCGAGGAGGACGAGGTGGTGGTACGGCTTGGCGCCGGGTGCCGGGCGCGCGCGGTCGAGCCGCGACCCTGGCGCGACGTACGCCTCCATGCCCAGGATCGGCTTGATCTTGGCCTTTTTCGCGTGCTCCTGAAACTCCCACGCTGCGTGCATGTTGCCGTGATCCGTCACGGCGAGCGCCGGCATCTCGAGCTCCTGGGCGCGGTGGATCAGCGAATCGATCCGGTTGGCGCCGTCGAGGAGCGAGTATTCGGAGTGGCAGTGCAGGTGTACGAAGCTCATCGTTCTCGAACGTTAGCGCGCCGGGTCGCGCGCCGCCATGCCTGCCTGATCGCGCGGTCAGTCCTGTAACTAACGCAGATGGCAACAACTTACGTGCGCCGATGGCGCCGTCCGCTGCTAAGGATTCTCTCAGGGGTGCTCGCCGTCATCGCGCTCGCGCTGATTGGCACGACCGACGGCCGCTGGTTGCTGCGGGCAGGGTGGGAGGAGGGACGCATACTCGCGCGAAGGCGCCCGATCACGGACGTCGCCGCCGCGCAGACCGCGCGCCCTGCCGACGTGCGCACACGCGGCAAGCTCCAACTCGTGCTCGCCGCACGCGCGTTCGCGGCCGACTCGCTCGGCCTCAAGGCCGGTCGCAGCTTCGAGTACTACACGGACATCGGGCGCGATACGCTGCTCCTGCTGCTCACGGGCGCTCGGCGCGACACGCTCGCGCCCGTGACGTGGTGGTTCCCGGTCGTCGGGCGTGTGCCGTACAAGGGCTTCTTCGATCCCGTTGCTGCCCGGCGCGCGCGAGACGGCCTGCTGCACGATGGCTACGACGCCTACCTCCGCCCGTCGTCCGCGTTCTCCACGCTCGGCTGGTTCGACGACCCGCTGCTCAACACGGCGATCGTCGGCGACTCGGTGGACCTCGCCAACACGGTGATCCACGAGTTGACGCACAACACGTTCTACGCACCGAGCCAGGCGGCGTTCAACGAGAGTTTCGCGAGCTTCGTCGGTGCCCGTGGGGCCGAGCGGTTTTTCCGTGCACGGGGCGACACCGCGTCCGTCGCTGCGGCCGAGCGGCGCTGGACGGACGAGCGCACGTTGGGTGAGTTCTGGGCAGCGTTAGGCCGTTCGGTCGACTCGGCGTATGCGGCGCATCCGGGGAGCGACACGACGGCGCGCGCGGCCCGTCTCGCGGCACGCGCTGCGGTCACGGTCGCGGCGCGGCGCACGCTCGCCGACAGCGTCGTCCCGCGACTCGTCGATCCGCGCCGCACGCGTGGCGGGCCCGCCGCGCTCGCCCGTTGGGCCGCGCGCACGCCACTCGATAACGCGGCGCTGCTCGCGCGACGGACGTACGCGCGAGAGTTGGCGTTGTTCGACGCGGTCTATGCGCGCGAGGGCGACGACCTTCGGCGCAGTGTGACCCGGCTGATCGCGCTCGCGAAGTCGGATCCTCACGACCCGTACGGAGCCGTGCGGCGGTGGGTCGCGGGTGGTTGAAGGTTGGGCTCCCCTGCCGCGGCGACCTGCCGGGGTGACAGGGGGAGCCTAACGCTTCTTCTTCGACTCGTTCCGCACAGAATTCGCCATCCACTGCGCGAATCCGGACGGCTGGTGCCGCTCCTCGCGCCACGGATCACCGTGGTTGTGATACCCATTCTGCTCCCAGAACCCGGGCGCGTCGCTCCGCCGTAATTCGATCCCGGTCACCCACTTCGCACTCTTCCAGAAATACAGGTGCGGTACGACCAGTCGCACCGGCCCGCCGTGCTCCGCCGTCAACGGCGCACCGTCGTGCGACCAGGCGAGCAGGTTCTCGGGGCGGTCGAAGTCCGCGAGCGGCAGGTTGGTCGTGAATCCCTGCGCCGCCTTCACGGTCACGAACGCCGCTTCCGGCGTCGGACGCGCGCGCTGGAGCAGTTCGCGCACGCTCACCCCCGTGAACCGGTTGTCCAGTCGGCTCCAGCGCGTGACACAATGGATGTCGCACACCGTGTCCTGCGCGGGCAGCGCGCGCAACTCGTCGAGCGACAGCCGAAACGGGGCGCCGACGAGTCCCGTCACCTCCAATCGCCACGACGCCGCCTCGACCTCCGGCACGTCGCCGTAGTGCAGCACCGGCCACTTCACGGTCCGGACCTGGCCGGGTGGGATACGCGCGCCGTCCGGCGGGCGCACGTCGAGTGTCGGAGGCGAGTTGGACATGACGCAGGTGTCGAGGTTAGGAACGCGCAAAGCATGTCCTGCGCCCCGCGGTACTCCGGTCGCGCTGCCTACGTTGCAGCCATGCCCGAGGAGTCCGAAGTCGAGCTCGACGCGCTGCATGAGCACGTCCACCACGAGGCCGAGCGTGACGGCGCGGGGTTGACCCGCCGGATCGCGCTCTCGACCTCGGTGCTCGCCGCGCTCGCCGCCGTCAGCTCGCTGCAGGCGGGCGGCACGGTGAACGAGGCGCTCGCCCTCAAGACGGAGGCGACGCGTCTGCAGGCGGAGGCGTCCGATCAGTGGGCGTACTATCAGGCGAAGGGGATCAAGGGCGCCGTCGCGCAGGCCGCGGCAGCGTCGTGGCAGGCGGCCGGCAAGACGCCGCCGGCCGACCTGGTGAGCGCGCCGGCGCGCTACGCGCACGATCAGGACAGCGCGCGCACGGCGGCGTTGGCGAAGGAGCACGCCCGCGACGAGGCTTCGCACGAGGCGGACGTGCTCATGGAGCAGCACCACGGCTACGCCTACGCCGTCGCGCTCTTTCAGGTCGCGATCGCCCTCGGCGCCGTCGCCGCGCTCACGCGTATCCGCGCCGTCTGGCTCGGTTCGCTCCTGCTCGGCGCGGTCGGCCTCATCCTCGATCTGCTGCCGCTGCTACGTCACGGCTGATCGCGCCGATCTCCGCGGCGGCGACCGGCACCGGGGTGAGCTCGAAGACCCGGCCGAGCGATCCGGCGACCGCGTCAGCCACGCGCTCCACGGTGACCTCGGCGGCGTGCACGGCCGGCGCCTCGCGCACGACCGCCGTCATCTCGACGCCGTCGATCCCGCACGGCACGATGAGATCGAAGTAGGCGAGCGGCTCGGGGGTGACGTTGAGCGCGAAGCCGTGCGACGTGACCCAGTCGCGCGCGTGCACGCCGATCGAGGCGAGCTTTCGCGGCCGGTCGGTGGCGCCGAGTGCGCCAGCGGCGACGTCGGGATCGGTCCAGACCCCGGTGAACGGCGGGTTCCGCCCCGCGGCGACACCGAACTCGGCGACCGCGTCGATGAGGGCCTGCTCGACCTGTCGCAGATACCAGTGCAGGTCGCGCCGGTGCCGCTTGAGATCGATGATCGGATAACCCACGAGCTGTCCGGGCCCGTGGAACGTGCTCCCCCCGCCGCGCTCGACCTCGTGCAGTTCGACGCCGCGCGCCGCGAGGAGCGCGGGCGAGGCGAGCAGGCGGTTGTCGGCCGCGCGACGGCCTAACGTGAGCACCGGCGGGTGCTCGACGAGGAGGAGCAGGTCCTCGTCGAGCGTGCCCGCGACGCGCGCCGCCGCCGCGGCGCGCATGAGGGCGAGCGCGTCGGCGTAGGGCGTTAGGCCGAGTGCGGTGACGAGAAGGTGGGGCATGACAGCCGCTGCGCTCGGGACGACAGGACGGGGGAGAACCCTCGAATCCTACGCGTGGATCATCTTCCCCATCGAATCGAGCGCCGCCTCCGCGATCGCCTCCGACAGCGTCGGGTGCGCGTGGATGGCCAGATCGATCTCCTCGACGGTGTACTCGTTCTCGCGCGCGACCACGAGCTCGTGGATCATCTCGGTCGCGTGCGCGCCGACGATGTGCGCGCCGAGGATCTCGCCGTACTTCGTGTCGCGAAGGATCTTCACGAAGCCGTCGGTCTCGCCCGACGTGCGCGCGCGGCCGTTGGCGGAGAAGGGGAACTTCCCGACCGTGTAGTCGAGCTTTCGCTCCTTCACCTGCGCTTCCGTCAGGCCGATGGACGCGACCTCGGGGTGGCAGTACGTGCAGCTCGGCACGTTGGCGTAGTTGACGGGATGCGGATGCTGGCCGGCGATCAGTTCGGCCAGCACGTGCCCCTCGCGCGAGCCCTTGTGGGCGAGCATCTGGTTGCCGGCCACGTCGCCGATCGCGTAGATGCCGGCGACGCTCGTGCGGAACTGGTCGTCGATCTTGACGAAGCCGCGCTCGGTGAGCTGTATGCCCGCCTCCTTGAGCCCCGCGGTGTCGGTGTTGGCCGTGCGCCCAGCCGCAACGAGCACCTTGTCCACGGTCATGTCGCGCTTCTCGCCGCCCGCTTCGACGGTCAGTGAGACTGAGTCCGTGCCGACCTTCACGTTCGACATCTTCGCGCCCGTCAAGATGTCGATGCCGCGCTTGCGGAACGCCTTGGCGACTTCGGCCGCGCAGTCCGCGTCTTCGAGGGGAAGGATCTGCGGAGCGACCTCGACGATCGTCATCTTCGTGCCGTAGGCGTTGAAGACGTCGCTGAATTCGCAGCCGACCGCGCCCGCGCCGACGACGAGCATCGTCTTCGGCGCCTTCTCGAGCACCAGCACGTCGTCGCTCGACAGCACCGTGGTCTTGTTCAGCTCAAGCCCGATCTGCGGCAGCCCGCGGACGCGCGAGCCGGTCGCGATCACCACGGCCTTCCGTGCGTCGTGCGTTTCGGTCTTGCCATCCGGCGTCTGGAGCACGACCTGCTTGCCCCCGCGCCCGAGCTTCGCCTCGCCCTTGAGGTAGGCGACCTTGTTCTTCTTGAAGAGGAACTCGACGCCTTTGGAGTTCTGCTGGCTCACGGCGCGCGAGCGCTTCATGGCCGGCGTGAAGTCGAGCGAGACCTCGCCGAAGGTGATGCCGTGTTCGCCGGCCTTTTTCACGTGGTTGGCGAGGTTGGCGCTTTCGAGCAGGGCTTTGGCCGGGATGCAGCCCCAGAGCACGCAGGTGCCGCCGAGCGCCTCGCGCTCGATGACGGCGGTGGCGAGGCCGAGCTGGGCGCAGCGAATGGCGCAGACATAACCGGCGGGGCCGCCGCCGAGGATGATGACGTCGTAGGAAGCCATGGCGTTCGAAGTAGAGAGGCGCACGGGGGCCGGGCGCTGGAGCACAATCTAGCCGCCGCCGAAGACCCCGGTCTCCACAGATACCGGTCTGGACTGCCGAGCTGGGCCGTGGTAAGCTGGCGCGCCGCAAAGAGACCATTGTGACGCAGACCCGAGCGGCTGGGTCCGCTCACCCAGCACCACGCTCGCGTACCACCCAGTTCGACCCCTGATCGTCGCCGACGAGCCATCCCAGCGCTCGCCGGACAGCCGTGTACGTGCCTACGCGCCCTGGCGTACGCGCACGTGCCCGCACGCCATACACTCGTAGGAGGATCTGTGAGGCACATTCGTACCCTGCTTCCGGCTGTCGCCGCGGTCGCCGTTTCGGCTGCCGCGACGCAGGCGCAGGCGCAGCGCCGGGTCACCGGTCTCGTCACCGGGGAAGGAAATCAGCCGCTGAGCAACGTGACGATCCAGGTCGTCGGCGCGACCACGGGTGCGTACACGAACGAGGCGGGCCGCTTCAGCATTCAGGTCGATAACGGCCCGCAGACGCTGCGCGTGCGCCGGATCGGGTATCGTGCGCGCCAGATCAACCTGAGCAGCGGGCAGACCGAAGCCAACGTCGCCCTCGAGCGCGACGTGCTGCAACTCGAGGCACAGGTCGTCACGGGGACGGCGACCGTGGTGTCGAGTGCGAACGCGGCCAACGCGGTCGCAGTCGTCTCGGACGAGCAGCTCAACCGCGTGCCGTCTCCGACGGTCGACAACGCCCTCCAGGGCAAGGTCGCCGGCGCCGTCATCTCGACCAACTCGGGCGCGCCCGGTGGTGGCACGCAGGTGCAGCTGCGCGGCGTCTCGACGATCAACGGCGAGTACAGCCCGCTCTACGTCGTCGACGGCGTCATCGTCAACAACAGCGCGATCCAGAACGGCCTGAACGTCATCAGCGGCGCGGCGCGCGGCAACTTCTCGTCGAGCCAGGACCAGCAGGTCAACCGCATCGCCGACCTGAACCCGAACGACATCGAGAACATCCAGGTCCTCAAGGGCCCCTCGGCGTCATCGATTTATGGATCGCGTGGTACGAACGGCGTGATCATCATCACGACCAAGCAGGGCTCGGCCGGACGCAGCACGGTCGACTTCACGCAGCGCCTCGGCACTTTCGCGCTGTCGAACAAGCTCGGCCAGCGCTGCTTCCAGTCCGGGTTGGAGTACGCGGCATGGGCCGCGAACGTCTTCTCGCAAAAGAAGGCAACCGACACGGCAGCGAACGTCGCGGCCTACAACGCGGCGTCCGACAAGTGTCACGACTACGAGCAGGAGTTCTACGGGAACAAGGACCTCGCGTACCAGAGCGTCGCCTCGCTGCGCGGCGGGTCGAACACGGGGCTCAGCTACTACGTCGGTGGCCTTGCGCAGCGTGACCCGGGTCTCGCCCCGAACGACGCGTACAACAAGCAGTCGGTGCGGCTGAACATCGGGCAGTCATTCGGGTCGCGTGCCACCGTGCGTGCGCAAACCGAAGTGTTGCACACGCTCACGAATCGCGGCGTCAGCGGCAACGACAACAACGGCATCAATCCGTACACGATTTTCAGCAGCACGCCGTCGTTCGTCGACCTGCGTCGCCAGCCCAACGGCACGTACCCGATCAATCCGTCGCCCGCGCTGCCCGGCTCGAATCCGTTCCAGAACGCGGACGCGATCCAGACGCCCGAAAACGTGTACCGGTTGATCAGTTCGGTCACGGGCACACTGTCACTCTACTCGTCTGAGCGGCAGACGCTCGATTACACGATGACGGGTGGCGTCGACAGCTACGCCGATCGCGCGCGGATCATCTCGCCGTCCACGACCTACACGGAGCAGGGGAACAACGGCGCGCTGGCCGGGACGCTGTACAACAGCGACGCGAACTTCGTCAACGCCAACCTGAACCTCTCACTCGCGCACCGCTACGTCGCGACGCCGTTCACGGCGACGACGTCGGTCGGATTGCGCCAGGAGCGACGCGAGGCCGAGATCACGTCGATCACTGGCCGCGGCGTGGTCTTTCCGTCGCTGACGAACGTGGCGCAGGCGGCGCAGACCTTCCCCGCACAGTCGCAGGACACGCGCAAGTTCTTCTCGTACTTCGCGCAGGAAGAGTTCCTGACGCTCAGTGAGCGCCTCCTCCTCACCGCGGGTATCAACGCCGAGCGCGCGAGCACCAACGGCGACCAGACCAAGTTCTACGCCTTCCCGAAGGCGTCGGCGTCGTACCGCATCCCGATCCTCCCGAGCTTCATCGACGAGTTCAAGGGACGCATCGCGTACGGCCTCGCCGGCAACCAGCCGACGGCGGGCCGCTTCACGTTCCTCACGCCGCTGCTCTACGAAGGGACGACGGGTGCACGCGCCTCGACGATCAAGGGTGCGGCCAACATCAAGCCCGAGATCTCGCGCGAGCTCGAAGGCGGCTTCGACATGACGCTGCTCAAGTCGCGCGCACGCCTGAGCGTGACGCAGTATCGCAAGCAGATCGACGACCTGCTGCTCGTCGCGCCCATCGCACCGTCCACGGGGTTCACCTCGCAGTACATCAACGGCGGCCAGATCGCGAGCCACGGCACCGAGATCGAGCTGAACGGGACACCGGTGCAGCGCTCGAAGTTCACCTGGGTGACCAACACCACGTTCAACCACAACTTCGGCCGCTTCACCCGCCTGCCGGTGCCGGCCTTCAACCCCGGTGTGGGTTCGTTTGGACCGGCCTTCGGTAACCCGTGGGTCCAGGGTCCGACGGTCGACACGGTCAACGGTAAGATCGCCTACCACTCCGGTCTGTCGACGGGCGCCATCCAGGCGTACAACGGCTGCAGGGTTGCCCTCAGCGCGAGCGGTGCCTGCCCGACGGTCAGCAAGATTCTCGCGATCGTCGGCGACGCGAATCCCGACTTCGTGATGGGGTTCAACAACGAGTTCACGTTCGGCGCGCTTCGCTTCTCCTCGCTGTTCGACTGGCGCAAGGGTGGCGACGTCGTGAACCTGACGGACAACTACTACGACGCAGTCAACATCGGGGCGGACACGCTCGTCGCGCAGAAGCGCTACGCAGCGTACCGCGCGGGACTTCCCGCGTACGTCGAGAAGGGCACGTTCGTCAAGCTCCGCGAACTGACGCTCTCGTACACGCTCCCGCAGAGCCTTACCGGGCGCATCCTCGCAGGGCGCGGTCGCAGCGCGCAGCTGCAGTTCAGCGGGCGTAACCTGAAGACGTGGACGAAGTACTCGGGGCTCGACCCCGAAGTGTCCAACTTCAGTAACCAGGCGCTCGGGCGGTTCCAGGACGTCACGCCGTACCCGCCGGCCCGCTCGTTCTACGGCTCGATCGGTGTCACGTACTGAGCGCGACACGTCTCCTCCGACCCGAAATCTTCAGCACATGCGGAAATACACGTCGGCACTCGTCGCGGGGCTCGCCCTCGCGGCCGGGTGCAAGGAATCGGCAACGGTCGCGCCCGTCGACCTGCCGACCATCAATCAGATTCAGGGCTCGCTCACGGCGGCGGGTCTGCAGACGATCGCGCTCGGCGTGATCGCGGCAGATCGCGCCGGGCTTGGCGGGACGGCGAACTACGCGTACCTGGTCATCCCGGAGATCTTCGCGCGCGATCTGTACCGCATCGACGCGTCCGAAGCGCGGTATGTGACCGAGACGCTCGGCGGCACCCCCGACCCCGGCAGCTTCTCGGGGAGTGGTGGCTGGAACGGCTTCTACACGGCGGTACGCGCGGCGAACACCGTGCTCGCGGCGCTGCCCGGCGTGCTTCCCGACCAGGTGACGCCCGCACAAAAGAGCCTCACCTCCGGTTTCGTCCGCACGCTCAAGGCACTCGACACGTACCGCGTCGTCGAACTGCGCGATTCGCTCGGCGAGGTGGTTCAGGTGTCCGATGCGAACTCCGTCACTCCGGACCCGCTCGTCTGCAAGCCGGTCGCGATCAACTACGTCGCGGCGCTGCTCGATAGCGCACTCGCCGATCTGACAACCGCCGGAGCCTCGACGAAGCTGTCCTTCGCACTGCCCACGGGGTACGTGGCGTCGGGTCCAGGCGGCATCGATTTCAGTACGCAGCCCAACCTGATCCGCCTCAACCGCGGGTTGAAGGGGAAGGTCGACGTGTACCGTGGCCTGCTGCGTTCGCCGACGGGTGCGCCAGCCCCGGTCGCCGGTGCGTTTGCGACCGCGATCACGGAACTCACGGCGTTCCTCAACGGTGCGGCGCCGGGCGCGGTGGCCGCGTCCACGTTCAGCAACGGCGCGTACAACACCTTCGTCCCGACGGGAACCGAGAACGTCGCGAACCCGATCGCCGACTCACGCATCGTCGCGAACCCGAACGCATTCGCAGCGCTCCAGTCGGGCGACACGCGCGCGTCGAAATTCAGCACGAGGTCGTCCGCGCTGTCGGGGTTTGGCGTCAGCTCAACGATCAACTACGTCAATTCGCTCACGTCGAACTCGGCAAACGCGGCCCGGCCACTCGCGCTACTGCGCGTCGAGGAAGCCGTCCTGCTGCGTGCGCAGGCGTACTTCGAGTCGGGCAACTTCGCCTCGGGGACGGCCGATCTGAACAGCGTCCGAACGAACTACGGGCTCGCCGCCTACCCGACGTTCACCAGCCTCGCGGCCGCGCGCACTGCGCTGCTGTACGAGAAGCGGTACTCGCTCTTCGCCGAGGGGCCCCAGCGGCTCGTCGATCTGCGCGCCTACGGGCTGCTGAACGCGGCCAATACGCCGGCCGAGGTCACCGGCGATCCGTACAACACGGCACTGCCGATTCCGAAGGCCGAGCGGGATGCGCGGAACGGCAACATCACGCTGAGCTGCTCGTAACGCACACGCCGCACGTCACGAGACGGCCAGGTCGCAATCGCGCGACCTGGCCGTCTCTTGCGTTGCCGCGTGCGCGGATCGATGATGCCAGGCTCGCGCGTGTTGATCCGCCTCGAATCCGGAGTCGTCGTGCTGCGCTCGTCCATCGGCATCGTTGCTCCGCTCGTCGGCGTGTTCGCGAGTGTGGGTGCAAGCGCGTGCGCGAGCGCGCCGAACGCGGGGCCGACGCCGGTCGAGGAGCCGTCGACCGAGACCCGGCGTGAAGTCATCCGTGGCGGGTCCGGTCTCGCGAGCGTGATCGAGTACCATCCACCGAGCAATCGCGCGCGGGTGATCGATCTGCGGGCGTCGGCTGACTCGCTGTGGCCGCGTGTGCTCGCGGCCTACCAGTCGATCGGCCTTCCGCTCGGTGAGATCGACTCGCAGCAGCACACCGTTGGTACGAGCAGCGTCCGCGTCGTCGGACGGCTCGGCGACACACGGCTCGGCGAGTATCTGGACTGTGGGCCCGGCGTGCTCGGATCGCGCGCCGCGGACACGTACGTCGTCACAATGCGTGTCACGACCGAACTCAAGCCAGTCGCACCCGCTCCTTCGCCCTCGACCACGGTCCGTACCGTGGTCGGCGGTGTCGCCAAGGCAAACGCGACGCAGGGTGATCAGGTCGACTGCGTCAGCACGGGGGCGCTCGAGACGCGGCTCGTGCGCTTGGTGGCGCCGAAACCGGTACGAACGGTTGGGGGAACGGCACCCGCGCCGTGAGCCGCGCCTGTCAGGACGCGTGCGCCGAGGTTGTAGCGGTAGCGCTCGGGGCTGACGGCGTCGTACAATAGGGGCACGAACGGACGTGACTGGCTTCGCGCGTCGACGCGTGCGGCACGACGTGAGCGGACTGACGCGCCACCCAGCGCGCACTCCCTCGCGTCGCGGTACGGCCGTTCGCTTCCTGTCCGCGTCTGCCGCATCTACGGGCCGACTCGCCGCGTGGTTTCAGCCACGCCGCGCCGGTCGGACCCCCCGCCATTTCTCTCCTCCCGCACGCAATCGTGCGGACCGCTCGTTCGGCGCTCCCGCAACGGGCTCTTTCCACCCGCAGCAGGATCAATCCAAGACATGCGAACGATGATCCCCGCCGCCGTGCTCGCGGCGGCCGTCTCCGCGTCCGCGAGCTCCGCGCAGACCGTGACGGTCACCGGCCAGGTCACGGCCACTGGCAACGGTCAGCCGCTGCCCGCCGCTCAGATCTCGATTCCGTCGCTGGGCATTGGCGCCCAGACGCGGGAGGACGGGCGGTTCACGCTGACCATCCCGGCGCGCGCTGTCGGAACGAGCGCGGCCGTGACCGTGCGACGCATCGGGTACCGCTCCGCGACACAAACCGTCGCCCTGCGCGCCGGTGCGACGCCGCTCACCTTTGCGCTCGAGGCCGCGGCCACGCAGCTCACCGGCGTCGTCGTGTCGGCCCTCAGCGTCCAGCGCGAGAAGTCGACGATCGGCACGTCGCAACAGCAGCTGACCACGCGTGACATCAACGTCACGCGCGATCCCAACATCGTCAACTCGCTCTCCGGCAAGGTCGCCGGCGTGCAGATCAACAGCGGCGGCAACATCGGCGGGTCGTCGCGGATCGTCATTCGCGGCAACAACTCGATCAACGGCGACAACCAGCCGCTGTTCATCGTCGATGGCATCCCGGTCTCGAACTCCAACGTCACGACGGCGGGACAGGCGGCGAGCAACGGCGGCTTCGACTACGGTAACGCGATCCGCGACCTCAATCCCGAGGACATCGCGAGCCTCACGATCCTCAAGGGGCCGAACGCGGCGGCGCTGTACGGCTCGCGCGCGGCGAACGGCGCAATCGTCATCACGACCAAGAGCGGGCGCTCGTCGGGGCAGGGCATCACGACGTCGGTCAATTCGTACACGACATTCGAGTCGCCGCTCAAGCTGCCCACCTACCAGAATCAGTACGCTCAGGGCGCGGGCGGCGAGTTCCAGTACGTCGACGGCCAGGGCGGCGGCGTGCAGGACGGCAACGACCAGAGCTACGGCCCGAAGATGGACGGACGGACGATGGGCTGTGTGCTCATCGATTCCAACCATCCCGAGCTCGGCTACGACATGAAGGCGCCGTGCACGCAGTTCTTCTCGAATGGGCTTGCGGCGCCGCTCGTCGCGCATCCGAACAACGTCAGCAACTTCTTCAACACCGGCCGCACGTACGACAACAACCTGGCGGTGAGCGCGACGACCAACTCGGCCAGCGCGCGCCTCTCAATCGGCAACCAGCAGCAGTCGGGAATCATTCCGACGAGTCGCCTGAATCGCACGACGGCCGTGCTGAACGGCGAGATCCGTGTCAACGACCGCCTGAACACGACGGCGAACATCCAGTACATCCGCAACCAGGGCTTCAATCGCCCCGGGCACGGGCTACAACGTCGGCATCCTCGAGCAGTTCATCTGGTACGGCCGTCAGGTCGACCTCGGCATGCTCAAGGCCCAGCAGTTCAACCCCGACGGGTCGCTCTACAACTGGAACAGCAACTACCACAACAACCCGTACTGGCTGATGTCCGACAACCCGAACCGCGATCAGCGTGATCGCGTCATCGGGTCGGCGCAGGGGCAGTACAAGGTGGCGTCGTGGCTGACCGGCACGCTGCGCTCGGGCATCGATACCTACCGAGAAAACCGCGAGAACGACTACGCTGGCGGCAATCTCGCGATCGGCGTCGATCCCAACTACGCCGGCGGATTCAACTTCTACAACCGGCGCGAGAGCGAGTTCAACACCGACGGATTCCTGACCGCCGCCGGGTCGCGCGGACTCTTCGACATCAACGTCCTGGTCGGCGGCAACATCCGTCGCAATCAGGTGAATTCGGATCAGAGCACGACGTACGGCCTGTCGGTACCGGGCATCTACAACGTGTCCAACGCCGCGATCACGCCGACGCTGTTCCAGGATCAGTCGCGCCGCGGGATCAACTCGGTCTACAGCCAGGCGTCGGTCACGCTCAACAAGGTCTGGACCGTGGACGTCACGGGGCGTAACGACTGGTCGTCGACGCTGCCGCGTGTCAACAACTCGTACTTCTACCCCTCGGTGAGCTCGAGCCTCGTGCTCAGCGACCTGTTCCCGGCGATCCAGCGCGGTGGTCTCGACTTCCTCAAGCTCCGGGCTTCGGCCGCTCAGGTCGGCGCGGACGCCTCGCCGTACCAGCTGCAGACGACGTATAACGGACAGGCCAACAAGTTCGGGTCATTGCCACAGTTCACGCTTGGCAACACGATCGCGAACGCCACGCTGCGGCCCGAGCGCACGACGTCGGACGAGGGCGGCATCGAAGTCGGCTTCCTGAACAACCGGCTGACACTCGACGCGACGTACTACAACCGGCATACCGACAACCAGATCATCACGCTGCCGATCTCGACGACGACGGGATTCTCGGCACAGGCGATCAACGCCGGACGCGTGACGAACAAGGGGTTCGAGGCGCTGCTCACTGCGGTCCCGATCCGCGTTGCCAACGGGCTGACCTGGACGAGCACGATCAACTTCTCGAAGAACAGCAACAAGATCGTCACGCTCGCCCCAGGCCTGAAGACCGTCGTCCTCGGGAGCGCGTGGTCGCTCAACGTCGAGGCCCGTGAAGGCGAGCAGTTCGGGTCGCTGTTCGGCGCGCCGTTCAAGCGGGATGCACAGGGCAACATCCTCCTGTACAACGGACTGCCCGCGGCCGACCTCGCCAACCGCCGCGTCCTCGGCAACTACAACCCCGACTGGGTGGGCGGCTGGAACAACGAGTTCCGTTTCCGGCGGTTCGTCCTGAGCGCGCTGGTCGACGTGCGGCACGGCGGCAACGTGTTCTCGGTGTCCAACATGTTCGGCAACTACACGGGCGTGTTCGCCAACACGCTGCAGGGACGCGAGGTCGACTGGAACAACCCGGGCATCGTCGCCAAGGGCATCGACGCGGCGACCGGGAAGCCGAATACGGTCAACCGGACGGCCGAGGACTACTTCCAGTCGTTGTACGGCATCCACGAGGCGTTCGTGTACGACGCAGGCTTCGTCAAGCTGCGCGAAATGCGGCTCGGCTACGACCTGCCCGCGTCGTTCCTCGCGCGCGCGCGCGTGCGGAATGCGAACATCGCCTTCGTCGGTCGCAACCTGCTGATGCGCTCCAAGCTGCCCAACTTCGACCCCGAGACCGCGCTCAGCACGGGCAACGTGCAGGGGCTCGAGTTCGCGACGATTCCGACCGCTCGCAGCTTCGGGTTCAACATCACGGTCACGCCGTGACCACGGATACGACACCGCCTCGCGCTTCTCTGACCCCACGACGACTCATGCGTATCCCGCGCTTCACGCACGTGCGCCGGGCCGGTGCCGTGGCGAGCCTCGCGCTCGCCGTCGGCACCGCACTCTCGGGCTGCTCGAACGACGCTCTGATCGGCCTCAACCAGAACCCCAACAACCCGACCGACGCGCCCCCGGGTCCGCTGTTCACGAACGCCGTGAACTCGACCGTCAGTCGCTTCCGCGGCTCGGGGTTCGACTTCACCGGCACGTCGCTCTTCGCGCAGCATTTCGCGAAGGTCCAGTACGTCGACGAGGACCAGTACAACATCCGCTCGGCGAGCCTCGACGCGTACTTCCAAACGCCGTACTCGAGCGAACTCGAAGACCTGCGCAAGGTCCAGAACAAGGGACTGCAGTCGAAGCAGGCCGGGACGTCGGGGCCCGCGATCGTGATGCAGGCGTGGAGCTTCGGGATCCTCACCGACACGTTCGGCGACATCCCGTACTCGCAGGCGCTGCGGGGCGACTCGTTAGGCTCGTCGGTCACGCCGGCGTACGATCCGCAGCAACAGATCTACCAGTCGTTCTTCACCAACCTCGACGCGGCAAGCAAGTCGCTCACGTCGGCCACCAACACGTTAGGCACGGCCGACCCCATCTACGGCGGTAGCCCGACCCAGTGGCAGCGCTTCGCGAATTCGCTCCGTGCGCGGTTCGCGCTCCGCGAGATCAAGGCCGATCCGGCAGGCGCCAACACGCAGCTTACCGCGGCCTTCGCGGCTCCGGGCGGGGTGATGGCTTCGAACGACGACAACGCCCAGGTGATCTGGCCGGGTGACGGCATCTCCGACAACCCGTACGAGGCGAATTTCAAGACGCGCGACGACAACCGCGTCTCGAAGACGCTGGTCGACACGCTCAACGCGTATGCCGATCCGCGGCTCCCGATCTACGCGCAGCCGACCGCCGCTGACCCGACCAAGTATGCCGGGCTCCAGAACGGGCTGACGACCTCGCAGGCCGGAACGTTCTTCAAGACGACATCGCGTCCGGGGACGATCTTCTACGGCGGCACGACGGCGTACGGAACGTTCGGCACGGCGAGCAACGCCAAGACGCCGTCGTATCTGATGACGTACGCCGAAGTCGCGTTCATTCAGGCCGAGGCCGCGGCGCGCGGAATCGGCGGGCTTTCGGCCAGTCAGGCGCGCGGGTTCTACGAGGCCGGCATCCGTGCTTCGATGGGACAGTGGGGCGTGACCAACTCGGCCGCGATCGACGCCTACATCGCGCAGCCTGGGATCGCCTACGTCGCCGGCGCCGAGGGGCTCCGTCGGATCGCGCTGCAGAAGTGGATCTCGCTCTACACGCAAGGCTCGGAAGCGTGGTCGGAGTACCGTCGTACCAACGTGCCCGCCTTGCAGCGTGCGCCGGCCGCGCCGACGTCGATCACGGGCGTGCCGCGTCGCATGCCGTACTCGCCCAACGAGCAGTCGATCAATACTGCGTCGCGTGCGGCTGCGGTTGCTCGTCAGGGTCCGGATGACTTCAACACGCGCGTGTGGTGGGACAAGCCGTAAGGCGGGTCGGCCGGGCGTCCGTCTAGTGTAGGCGGGCGCCCGGTTTCGAATGCCACGCGGGGGCCGGGCGATCGTCGCCCGGCCCCCGCGTGTTGTCAGACACGAAAGCCCGAATCAGAGCAGCATCAACGGATTCTCGACCAGCTTCCGCAGTGTCTGCAGGAACTTCGCGCCTAACGCGCCGTCGATGATCCGGTGGTCGCAACTCATCGTGACGCGCATGCGCTTCCGGATGACGATCTCGCCGTTCTCGACCACCGCCTTGTCCTCGCCCGCACCGACGGCCAGGATGCCGGCCTCGGGCGGGTTGATGATCGCGGTGAACTGGTCGATGCCGAACATGCCGAGGTTGGACACGGAGAACGTCGAGCCCGTGAACTCCTCTGGCTTGAGCTTGCGGTCGCGCGCGCGCCCGGCGAGCTCCTTGGCCTCGCGGCCGATCTGCGCGAGCCGCTTGTTCTGCGCGTCGCGGATGACCGGCGTGATGAGACCGTCCGGAATCGCGACCGCCATGCCGAGGTGGACGGTGTCGAAGTATCGGATGCTGTCGCCGAGCCAGTGGGCATTGACCTCGGGGTGCATCGAGAGGGCAACGGCGGTGGCCTTGAGGATGACGTCGTTGACCGACGCCTTGTACTCGTCACCCATCTTGGCGAGCTGCTGCCGCAGCTCCATCACCTTACCGAGGTCGAACTCGGCGGTGAGATAGAACGTCGGGACCGGTCCGATCGACTCGGCGAGACGTCGGGCGATCGTCCGGCGCATCGCGGTGAGCGCGACATCGCGGTAGCCAGCGCCCGTGGGGGCGGTAGCGGCCGGCGCCGCGGCGGGCGTGGCTGGTGCGACCTGCGCGGCTGCGGCGGGCTGGGGCGCAGACTGGGTCGCGGGCTGCTGCGCGGGTTGGGACGCCGCGGCCTCGACGTCGCGGCGGATCACGCGGCCGTTCGGCCCGGACCCACGGAGCTGATCGATCTCGAGCCCACGCTCGCTCGCGAGGCGGCGAGCGAGCGGCGAGGCGAGCACGCGGCCGCCGTTGTCGTCGGCGTGGCGCGCCTGCTCGCTCGCGTGCTCGCCTGTTGCGGGCATTGCGGTGCGCGGCGCGTGGAGGGGCGCGGACGCGGTCGCCTGGACCTTCTCCTGCGGCGGGACGGACGCCTCGCCCATCTGCTGGTCGGGCGACTGCGGGATGCTCGACGTGCCGGCCTGCTCGCGCGCGCCGGCGGGGTCGGCGATGATCTGTTCGGGCGCGACGGTCGTGCTCGCGGCCGCGGGGCGCATGCTGTCGGGCGAGAGCTGCACCGCACCACCGGGAGCGGGCGCCGTTTCGGTACGCGCGGCAGCGGCCGCCGGCGCGGGCGCCGCGCCACCGGTGAGCGCCGACACGTCCTCGTCCGCACCGCCGATCACGGCGATCGTCTGCCCAACGGGTACGGCCGTGTCCTCGGGGATGAGGCGGGCGCGCATGCACGCCGTCGCCACGCGCCACGAGCTCCATGATCGCCTTGTCGGTCTCGACCTCGGCGAGCGTGTCGCCCGTCTTGACGGCGTCGCCCTCGGCCTTGAGCCACTTCACGAGGCGCCCTTCCTCCATCGTCGGGGAGAGCGCCTCCATCATCACTTTGGTTGCCATGCCGGCTCTTATTGGTCGAGGTAGAGAACCTTCTTCACCGCGGCGATCGTCTTGGGCACGTCGGGCTTGGCGAACTTCTCGATCTGTTTCGCGTACGGCATCGGCACATCGGCCTGGTGCACGCGCACGACCGGGGCGTCGAGGTGGTCGAAGCAGTCGCGCTGCACGTAATCCACGACCTGCGCGCCGACGCCGCACAGCTCCCAGCCTTCCTCGACGACGACGCAGCGGTTGGTCTTCCGCACGCTCGCGTAGACGGCCTCGGTGTCCATCGGACGCACGGTGCGCAGGTCGACGACGTCGACTCGGATGCCCTCCTTCGCGAGCTGATCGGCGGCCTGCATCGCGACGAGCGCCATCTTGCCATGCGTGACGATCGTCGCGTGGTCGCCCTCGCGCTTCAACTCGGCCTTGCCGATCGGGATGACGTACTCCTCCTCGGGGACCTCGCCCTTGGTGTTGTAGAGCATCTCGCCTTCGAGAAAGCACACCGGGTTGTCGTCGCGGATGGCGCTCTTGAGCAGCCCCTTGGCGTCGTACGGCGTGCCGGGCGCGACGACCTTGAGCCCTGGAATGTGGGCGAGCCAGCTCTCCCATGCCTGCGAGTGCTGCGCCGATAGCTGCAGCGCCGCACCGTTAGGCCCGCGGAAGACGATCGGGCAGCCGAACTGGCCGCCAGACATGTAGAGCATCTTCGCAGCGACGTTCACCACCTGGTCGATCGCGAGCAGCGCGAAGTTCCACGTCATGAACTCGATGATCGGGCGCAGGCCGACCATCGCCGCGCCGACACCCAACCCGGCGAAGCCCAGCTCCGTGATCGGCGTGTCGACGACGCGCATCTCGCCGAACTCCTGCAGCAGGCCTTTCGAGACCTTGTAGGCGCCGTTGTAGACCGCGACTTCCTCGCCCATGAGGAAGACACGGTCGTCGCGCTGCATCTCTTCGCGGAGCGCCTGGTTGAGCGCGTCGCGGTACGTGATAACGGGCATCGGCAGTCGTGGAGTGAGCTCAGCTCGTCGTGTCGACGAGGACGTCCTCGTACAGCGTCTCGATCGCGGGCTCGGGGCTCGCGTCGGCGAAATCCCAGGCGTCCTGCACCTCGGCCTTTACCTCGTCGTCCATCGCCTGCACGCCGGCGGCGTCGATCTGGCCGCGCTCCTCCATGGCGGTACGCAGCAGCGTGATCGGGTCGCGCTGCAGGTACTCGTCGAGCTCCTGCTTGCTGCGATAGGTGCCGCTCACGGCGTCGCTCATCGAGTGCCCCATGAAGCGATACGTGCGGATCTCGAGCAGCGTCGGGGTCTGCTCGGTGCGCGCGCGGTCGATCGCTTCCTGCATCGCGCGGCGCACTTCGAACACGTCCTGCCCGTCGCACTGGCCGCGCGGCATGTTGTACGCCGCCCCGCGCTCGTAGATGTCGTGGATGGCCGACGCGCGCTCGAGCGCGGTGCCCATGCCGTAGCGGTTGTTCTCGATCACGTACACACAGGGCAGCTTCCAGAGGCCGGCCATGTTGAGCGCCTCGTGGAACGCGCCGGTGTTGACCACACTCTCGCCCATGAAGCAGACGCACACCTGATCGCCGCCGCGGTACTTGATGGCGAACGCGACGCCGGTGCCGATCGGCACGTGGCCGCCGACGATGCCGTGTCCGCCGAGGAATCCGGTCTGGCGATCGAAGAGGTGCATCGAGCCGCCCTTGCCGCGCGACACACCATCGGCGCGACCAAACAGCTCGGCCATGATCGCGCGCGCGCTGATGCCGCGAGCGAGCGCCTGCCCGTGGTCGCGGTACGTCGTGATGACGTAGTCGTCCGGGCGGAGCAGGCTCATCGCGCCCGTGCTCACCGCTTCCTGCCCGATGTAGAGATGGCAGAAGCCGCCGATCTTGCCGATGGCGTACGCCTCGGCAGTGCGCTCCTCGAAGCGGCGCTGGAGGAGCATCGAGCGGAGCATGGCGCGGTTGAGCTCTGCGTTGCCCGCGGGATCGGCGGCCGCGGCCGGCGAATCGTTCGGTGCGCCGTGAGGAGCAGCGTTCGACCCGGCGGGTGCGTCGAGCACCGCGGTCGCGCCGTTCGGAGAGTCGGACTTCTTCTTGGCCATGGTCGGAAGGCGCGGGTCAGAAGGCGCGAGAGGGGAGAGCTAGAGAGCCGCGCCCTGCGCGGCCTGGACCTGCTCCCACGCGTGATAGCTGGAGCGCACGAGCGGTGCGCTCTCGACGTGACGGAAGCCGAGCGTCATGCCCACGGTGCGGAACCACGCGAACTCCTCGGGTGTGACGTACCGGTCGAGCGCGACGTGTCCGTCGGACGGGCGGAGGTACTGGCCTAACGTGAGGATGTCGACGTCGACGGCGCGCAGGTCGCGCATGACCTCGACGACTTCTTCGTTGGTCTCACCCATGCCGAGGATGATCCCCGTCTTGGTCGGAATGTCGGGGGCGAGACGCTTGCTCGTGCGAAAGATCTCCATCACGCGCGCATAGCGGCCGCCGGGGCGGCACTTCTTGTACAGGCGCGGGACGGTCTCGGTGTTGTGGTTGTAGATGTCCGGTCGCGCCTCCAGCACCGCCGCGATCGAACTCTCGCGGCCCTGGAAGTCGGGGACCAACACCTCGACGCTCGCCTCGGGGAGGCGCGCCTTGATCTCGCGCACCGTCTCCGCGAACGCCCACGCGCCGAAGTCCGGCAGATCGTCGCGATCGACGGAGGTCAGCACCACGTGCCGGAGCCCCATCTCCGCGCAGGCCTCGGCCACGCGCGCGGGCTCGGCGGGGTCGAAGCGCGGGGGACGTCCGTGGGCGACGGCGCAGTAGGCGCAGTTCCGCGTGCAGACGTCGCCGAGGATCATGAAGGTGGCGGTGCCGTGCTCCCAGCATTCGCCGACGTTGGGGCAGCGGGCCTCCTCACAAACCGTGTGGAGGTCCAACTCGCGCATGAGCTGCTTGAGGCGCAGGTAGTTGGGGCCTCCAGGCGCCTTGACCTTGAGCCAGCCGGGCTTGCGCGCGGGAACCGGCTCGGCGCGGTGGCGCCCCATGATCTGGTACAGCGTGTCGGCCATGCTCGGGACGTAGCAGAAGAGCGGCGCGGCGACGTGTCGCGACAACCGGCCGGTAAGCTACCCGCGCACCGATACGCGGGCCAGGCAAGGTAACCGGCATACCGCGTTTAGCCGGTTTCGCCGACCCGCGTTCGCGCGCGAAACCGGCGGCACTGCGGCGGCGTACGGGTGAGCGCTGCTCCGCTTTCCACCTCTCAACGCCGCGCCGCCCATGTTCCGTAACGTCCTCGCCCTCGGCATCTGTGCCATCCTCGGCGTCGTCGCCCTCCGGCTCGTCTTCGGCGTCGCGGGCGGAGTCTTCGGGGCCGTGATCGGCCTGTTCTTCTGGCTCGTCGGGCTCGCGCTCCAGCTCGTGCTTCTCGCCGGGCTGCTCTATCTCGTGCTGCTCGTCGTCAGCCCGCCGACCGCGCGCCGCGTCCGCGACCGGATCGCGAACGCGCTCTGACGGGGCGCTCGGCTACGCGCCGGTCTTCTGACCGGCGTGGCGCGACCGCAGCTGCATGGTGATGCTCCCGATCGAGAGCGAGCTCTTCATCTGCAGTACGACGCGCTCGTCGTCGTCGGAAAACCACACTTCCGCGCGCCCACCCTCTGAGAAAAGCCCGGTCGTCTTGATCGTCGGCTGCACGACGATGGCGTTGAACGTGCCGGCCGGCACCCGGATCTGCTCGCGGCGGACGACGCGGATGCGCACCGGATTCCGGTCAGGCTTGTAGTACCGGTTGAACTCGTACGCGTCTCCCGTGCGCAGGGGGAGCGTGCGGACGAAGTAGAGGAACGATCCGTCGTCGAGCGGTTCGGCCGAGGAGGGCACCTCTGGCTTGTTCGCGTCCTGATAGGTCTGGCGGTCGGGGAAGATCTCGTAGCGCTTGATGCGCGTCTTGCCGCCCTCGTGCTGCGTCTGGTGGAAGCGCAATGACGCGATCGAGGCCGTGTCCATCCAGCTCTCGTACGTGTCGTCGACGTGGTAGAAGAACGTGCCGCCCGTGAGGTGGAAAACCGCGTGGTACGCGGGCCGTCCCCGCACGTCGGCGACGTCGGGGACTTCGAGGGTCGCGGTGCCCGCACGCAGGATCCCGAATTTGACGTCGTAGGCGAGCCGCTCGCCGACCGCCCAGGGCACGCCCGTGGCGGTATGGACCGAGTCGCCGACGATCGGTGCCTGCGACCGGCGCGCCGCGCGGACCAGGGTCGTGCGAGGTGGTGAGGCGGCACCGAGGGTGACCAGCGCACCGAGCGCCGCGAAGCGCGCGACGTGTCGCCGGCACGAGGGGGTGAGGATCGTCATGAAGATGGCTCGTCGGAGGGCGCGCCCTGCCACGGGGTAGTTCCGGAGTCCGGGCGCTCTGGAGATACCCCTACGTCGGGCGATACCCCCATATCAGACTCGGGGCCACGCGGGCGCCGCCGCGCCCCGCCACGGCGGCGGCGGCGCTTCGTGGGCGCGATGGGTTCGCCTTCGGCCACGGTCGGCCCGTCCTCAGGCGGCGTCTCTTCCGCCGGCGCGGCGTCGGTGTGTGGTTCGCCGGCGGGCGATGCGTCGAAGGCCGCCTGCTCGGGCACGTCTGCGGCGACCTGCGCGGCGCCCGCGCCCTGACGGCCGCGGCTGCGACGCCGACGACGACTGGGCCGCGACGTGGGCCCGCTCTCGCCGGTCTCGGTCTCCGCGGCGGCGATGTCCGCGGCGCCGGTTCCCTCGGGCGCGGTTGGCTCCGACGCGGTGGTCTCGGGCGCACGCTCCGGGGCAGGGATCGATGTGCGAACCGTGGCGCGCTCCGGTCCGCGTCCTTTCACACGCGGCACGTCCGCCGTGCGTACGGTCGACGATCGCTCGGGCCGTGGCGCGTTCACCGGCTCCAGGCGCAGAGCCGGAGCCACAGGCGAGGGAGCGACCGGCGGCGGAGCCACCGGCGCGGTACGACGCTCGGCGGCGCGCGACGCGTTGCGGCTCTGCCAGAGCAGGGCGACGATCGCGCGCAGCTCGCGCGTCCAGTCGATCCGCGAGGGCCGGGTGCGGACGTCGTAGCGAGCGGGCACGTCGACGCCTTCGATGCGCCGTGCGAAGGGCGCGGTTCGAACAATCAGTTCGACCGTGCCCGCCCATCCGGGCGCACGCACGATTGGGGCACGGCCAGCCGCGGCGAGTGCGTCGCGCAGGACGGCGACCCGGAAGAGCCGCATCGTGCTGAGAAGCGCGATCGGGTCGCGCGCCACGCTGTCGCCAACGGCCGCGCGCGCCAGGAGCGGGAGCAGCACGGGGGCGGAGCGCCGGAGCCGGCGCTCGCCCGGCGGTTGGTCGGGCGCGGCCGCGCGCCGAGCGAGCACGATATCGGCGCCCGCGTCGAAGAGCGGCACCAGCTCACCGACGAGTTCGGGCGAGTCGCTGTAGTCGGCCTGCATCAGCAGGAGCGCGTCGGTGTCGGGCGCGTGCGACCGACCGACGACGTGGCGAATCAGTGCGTCGACCGCAGCTGCCTGCCCTGTGTGCATGGCGCCGCGCAGCACGGTGAGCGGCAGAACGCGCGCGTACGGCGCGAGGACGTCGGCGGTCGCGTCGGTGCTCGCGTCGTCGTAGACGACGATCTCGTAGTCGCGACCGCCGGCCTGCTCTCGAAGCGTCGTGCGGAGGCGCCAGAGGAGCACGCCGACGGTGACGGCCTCGTTGTAGGACGGGATGCAGACATAGAGCACGATGGCGCCAAAGCTAGACGGCACGGGCCCACGCCCGCCACCGACCCGAGCGTTCAACGTGCGTGTTGCCGCGCGGTCGTGCCTGCCAGCGGGCGCGCCCTCTGCGTAAGCTTCGCCCCGTCAGTTCGGCTCTTACCCGTCGCTTCCGCTCATGTTGTTCGACCAGCTGCGTTCGTCATTGCGTGGGGCGCTCGACGGTGAGCGATCAGCCGGGGATCGCCGTGCGTCGGTCGCCGCGATGCGCGAGGCGCTCGTGGCCGCGCGCGTCGGGGTGGACGACCTGCGCCGCGGACTGGCCGAAGCGCGCGCGCGGGTCGAGGCCGCGCGCGCCGAACTCGAGACGACGCGCCGGCGCGGGCGGCTCGCGGCCGAGGTTCAGGACACGGAAACCGTGACCGTCGCCGACCGCTTCGCTGCGTCCCAGGCGGAGCGGGTGAGCGTGCTCGAAGCGAAAGCCGAAGTTCAGGCGCGGGAAGTCAGACTAGCCGAGCAGGAGTTGGCCGAGATGACGGCGGAGTACCGGCGCCTTGCCGCGACGGGGCAGATGCATGCCAGCGGGTCTGATACGAGTGGCGCCGATGCGCCCGATGTCACCGCCGGGCGCGGCCGACCCCGAGGCCCTGCTGGCAGCGCTGAAGCGGCGCATGGGCAAGTAGGGTGGAGCGGTAGATGGACGTCGTGCGTTCGCACGCGCGCTCGCACGTGCGCCGCGCGGGCGCGGTCGCCGCGGGCCTGCTCGGACCCGGTCTCCTTGCCGTTGGCACCGCGGTCGCGCAGCCACCGACGACACCGGTGCCGTTGCCGGCCGGCCCTCCGGGGCCGTCGGTGCGTGCGACCCCGCCCGCGCCGCCCGATACCGGCGCGCGTCGGTTCGACGGCCGCCCGCTCGTGGCCTGTCGTGGGCAGCCGATCCACGAGATCCTCGTCGACGCCAACCCGCCACTCAGCAATCAGCGCGTGCCGCGGCGCCTCAAGCGCCTCGAACGTCACATCACCGCGTTGCACGCGACGACACGGGAGAGCGTGCTGCGCCGGTTCCTGTTGCTGCGCGAGGGCGATCCCTGCGATGAGTTGCGCCGCTCGGAGTCGGAGCGCGTGCTCCGCGCGCAGCCGTTCCTCGTGGACGCGCGCGTGCGGCCCTACGCCGACAGCGCGGGCGGGGTGATCCTGCTCGTCAGCACGCGCGACGAGTTCTCGCTGCTGGCCAGCCTCGCCGCGTTCACCGGTGGCGCGGCGCCGCCGGTCAGCACCGTTCGGCTGGGCGAGGCCAACCTCGCTGGACGCGGCATCTATGCGTCCGGCGAGTGGTACTGGGGCGGCGTTGGGTACCGCGACGGTTATCTCGCGCGATTGATGGACTACCAGTTCCTCGGCAAGCCGTACCAGCTCTCGGTGATCGGGGAGCGCCGCGACATCGGCGGGCAGTGGGCGGCCGACCTCAGTCATCCGTTCTACACCGACCTCCAGCGCATCGGGTGGCGCACGTCGGCGGGGGACGCGCACGAGTACCTCGAGCTCATTCGGCCCGGGGGGATCGCCAACGCGCTCTTTTACGATCGGCGCTACGCGAACGCGGGCGGTATCGTGCGCGTCGGCGTGCCCGGGCGGCTGAGCCTGTTTGGCGCGTCGGCGACGTTCGAGCGCGCGTCGACCGCCGACCGGGTGCGCGTTCTGAGCGACACGGGAATGATCCCCGACGGTGGGCCACCGCTCGGATTCGCACCGTCGGGCCACTTCCCTGGGCAGAATGTGGCGCGCCTCAATGCGCTCTGGGGCGTGCGCAACGTGACGTTCCTTCGCGTCACTGGGTTCGACGCGCTCACGGGAACGCAGGACGTACGGCGCGGCTTTCAGGCGAGCGTCCTCTTCGGGCGGAGCGTGCCCGTGTTCCGCTCGCACGACGACGACTACTTCGTGTCGAGCGACGCGTACGCGGGCATCGGTGGAGCGCAGTCGTTCCTTGCCGCCGAGATGCGCAGCGAGGCGCGACGCGACAACTACAGCGGGCTGTGGGATGGCGTGATCGTCGGTGGGCGGTCGGCGTGGTACCTCGTGCCCAACGCGCGGTTTCGACTCGTCTCGAGCGTCGAGTACGGCGGAACGCGGCGCCCGCGGATTCCGGTGCAGCTGTCGTTAGGCGACCGCGACGGTGGCGTGCGCGGATACGCCGGGAGTAGCGTGGCGGGCGCCGCGCGTGCGGTGGCGCGCATCGAGCCGCGCATCGTCTTCGGCCAGAAGTTCGGGCTTGGCGAGTTTGGTGCGGCCGCGTTTGCGGATGTCGGACGCCTCTGGGCGGGCGATGCGCCGTACGGCGTCAGCACGCCGACGCAGGCCTCCGTCGGCGTCGGGCTGCTCGGCGCCTTTCCGCCAGGCTCGCGCCGCCTCTGGCGCATCGACCTTGCAAAGCCGCTGTCGCGGGAACCCGGGACACCCAAGTTCCGCATCATCCTCGACAACCGCGACCTCACGCGCGCGTTCTGGCGCGAGCCGAACGACGTGAGCAACGGACGCGAACGGTCTGCCCCCGCGAGTCTCTACAACTGGCCGTGACCCCCGACCTGGCCGCAAACGACGAGCGCCTGCCGCCGAGCCCTGCGCGCGCTGCGGCACGCGTGATCCTGCTCTACATCGCGGGCGTATTCGTTGCGGCCGCGTTAGGCGCGCCCTGGCTGTACCAGGCCGTGCAGCACATCGCGGCGCACGCGCGCGTGTTCGCGCCGCTCACCACGCATCCGCTGCACCGCTACCTGCAACGCTTGTTGCTGGTGTTTGCGGTCGTGGCGCTTCCGACGTTGCTCCGAGCGCTCGGGCTGCGGCGCTGGCGTGACGTCGGGCTCGACCGACCGTGGGCACACCGACGCGCGCTCGGCGCCGGAACGCTCGTCGGGGCCGCGACGATGCTGGCCGCGGCCGCGGTCCCGATTGCGGCGGGAACGCGGGTACTGGACCCGACCGCCACGCCCGGCCGCGTCGCGGTCCGCGTGCTCACCGCACTCGCGGTCGCGCCGCTGGTCGCGCTGTTGGAGGAGTTCATCTTCCGCGGCGTGATCGACGGCGGGCTGCGCCGCGCACAGGCGTCACGCACGGCCCTGGCCGCAAGCGCGGCGTTCTACGCGGGGGTGCACTTTCTGGCTCGTCCGCATCATCCGCCGGCGGTGACCTGGATGTCGGGGCTCGCGACGCTCGGCGCGATGCTCGGCGGACTCGCGAGCGTCGACGCGCTCGTTCCCGCGTTCTTTACGCTCTGGCTCGTCGGGGCGTACCTCGGCGCGCTCGCGCAACGTGCCGGGACGCTGTTCGCGAGCGTCGGAGTGCACGCGGGCGCGATCTTCGTCCTGCAACTCTACGGGTTGGTGACGACAGACGTCGCGGGCGCCGATACGCGCGTGTGGGGCACGGGGCGCCTCGTCGACGGTTGGGCGGCGCTGGGAGTGGTGGTCGCGGCCGGCGCGATCGGGCGCGTCGTGAGTGCGCGGCGGGCGAGCACGGCGGAGCAGCTCGATTCGGACGCGCTGCGCGCGGCTGCCTAACCCGCTACCGAGGGCACCCGGGCCAGCATCCGCCGGACCGGCACGATCAGCGCCGTGAGCGCGACCGCGGCGACCGCGAGCGCTACGGTCGTCCAGAAGAACAGCGTCGGCGTCTGCGACAACTTCTCTGGATCCACGCTCCCGCCGACGAGGCCAGCGATGAGATTGCCGACGGAGAGGGCGAGGAACCACACGCCCATCATCTGCCCGACGTAGCGGCGTGGCGCGAGCTTGGTCATCGACGAGAGGCCGACGGGACTGATACAGAGTTCGCCGACGCTCTGGAAGAAGTAGCTCGCGGCGAGCCAGAGCGCGCTCACCTTGAGTGCTCCCCCGTTCGCGACGAGCGCACGGGCGGGGATGATCATCAGCCCGAACCCCGCGGCCGTCGCCACGAGACCGAAGGCGAGTTTGGCAGGCGCCGAGAGATCATGGCCCGAGCGGCCGAGCCGGTCCCAGATGCCGGCGAAGACGGGCGCGAGCAGGACGATGAAGATCGAGTTGATCGACTGGAACGCCGAGGCCGACACCTCGAACCCGAAGATGTGCCGTTCGGTGAAGTCCTTCGCGAACAGGTTGAGCGAGGTCGGCGCCTGTTCGAACGCGGCCCAGAAAATCGCGGCGAAGATGAAGAGCACGAAGATGACGAGCACGCGCTTGCGCTCGTCGGGGTCGAGGCCGCCTAACGCGAACAGGTACCCGAAGTAGACCACCGTCGTCCCGCCCAGCACGTAGACCATGCTCTTCGCGATGGTCTGCGGATCGAGCGGTACGACGCCGGAGGCCGCGAGCGCGAACACGACCGCGAGCGCGCCAACGCCGAGCGCGAGCTGGCGCACGGCCTGCCCATGTCGTCGGGCATGGACCACGTCGTCGGGGTCGCGCGGCGGCGTCGCACCGAGGTCGCCTAACGTGGAGCGGGCGCGCACGGCATAGGTGATCAGCCCCGCGAGCATCCCGACGCCGGCGATGCCAAATCCCCAGTGCCAGCCGACCTGTTCGCCCAGTTGCCCGGCCACGATCTGCCCGACGATCGCGCCGGAGTTGATCCCCATGTAGAACACCGAGAACCCGGCGTCGCGGCGCGCGCCACCTTCCGGGTACAGATCACCGACCATGGCCGACGCGTTCGGCTTCAGCAGCCCCGTGCCGAGCACGATGAGCACGAGGCCGAGAAAGAACGGCGTCTTGCTGACGGCAAACCCGGACAGCCCGATCGACAGGTGACCGAGCGTGATGAGCACCGCGCCGTACAGCACCGCGCGCCGCAGCCCGAGCAGTCGGTCGGCGACCCACCCGCCGGGGAGCGACGCGAGGTAGACCGACGCGGCATAGATCCCAACCACCGCGGATGCCGACGGACGGTCGAATCCGAACCCGCCCTGCGTGATCGCGGCCGACATGAACAGCACGAGCAGCGGCCGCAGCCCGTAGAACGAGAACCGCTCCCACAGCTCGGTGAGAAAGAGCGTGGCAAGGCCGCGCGGGTGCCCGAAGAAGCTGCGATCGGCCCAGGGCGGCGTCGCGTCGACAGTGGTCGTGCCGACGTCGACGACGTCGGGCGGAGGAAGCGTGGAGGCCATCGCGATAGGATACCGCTCGGCCCCGACCGCTACGAGCCCCCGCCTCCGAGGACCGGAAGGAAGCGCTCGGGTGCGCGCGTACCGCCGGCCGCCTGCTGCTGCGCCCAGTCGATGGTGGTCGGCGGCTGTTTGATGCACGCCGCCCAGTGGCCGGGCGCCTTCTCCTCGAGTGGCGGCACGATCGCCGTGCACGCCGCGTCCTTCTGCGGATGGAAGCACCGCGGATGAAACACGCACCCGCTCGGCGGATTGGCCGGTGAGGGCACGTCTCCGGTGAGCACGATGCGGCGACGGTTCGCGCCAGGACGCGGAACGGGGATCGCCGACAGCAACGCCTGCGTGTACGGCATCATCGGCTCCGCGTACAGCCGCGCGCTCGGCGCGAGCTCGACGATCTTGCCGAGGTACATGACCGCGACGCGGTCCGCGACGTGCTCGACGACGGACAGGTCGTGCGCCACGAAGAGGTAGGCGAGCCCGCGCCGCCGCTGCAGATCCTGCAGCAGATTGACGACCTGTGCCTGCACCGAGACGTCGAGCGCGGAGACGGGCTCGTCGCAGACGATGAGTTTGGGTTCGACGGCGAGGGCGCGCGCGATGCCGACGCGCTGCCGCTGGCCACCCGAGAACTCGTGCGGGTAGCGCGTCGCGTACTCGGGGCGCAGGCCGACCTCGTCGAGCAGCTCGCGCACGCGCGCGTCTGCCGCGGCACCCTCGGCCAGCCGGTGGATCGTCAGCCCCTCGCGCACGGTCGCGCCGATGGTCATGCGCGGGTTGAGCGACGAGAATGGGTCCTGAAAGACCAGCTGCATGTGCCGCCGCAGACCGCGGAGTTCGCGCGCGCCTAACGCGAGCACGTCCGTACCCTCGAAGGCGACCTCACCCGCCGTGGGCTCGACGAGGCGAAGGATGGCGCGGCCGGTGGTCGTCTTGCCGCAGCCGCTCTCACCGACGAGACCGAGCGTCTCGCCCGCGGCGACGTCGAACGACACGCCATCGACCGCGCGTACCGCGCCAGCGTTGCGGCCGAGGAGCCCGCGCGCGATCGGGAAGTGCTTCTTGAGGCCGCGGACCCGGAGAAGCGGCGCCACGTTCGTCGTCGCGTTAGGCGCGCTCATCGCGCCGCGGCGAGTGGAAGATGGCGATTGGCGCGACGCGCGGGCTCGTCGACGAGGTGGCAGCGCGCCGTGTGTGCGCCGCCGACGTCCCCGCTCGTGCCAGTTGGATAGAGCGGCGGATGCTCGCGCTCGCATCGCTCCCACGCGTAGGGGCAGCGTTCGCGAAACCGGCAGCCCGTCGGCCACGCGGTCGCGGGCGGCACGGTGCCCGGGATCGTTTCGAGGCGTTCACGCCGCTCGCCGAGGCGAGGGACGGCGGCGAGGAGACCTTCCGTGTACGGATGCTGCGGCCGGGCAAAGAGCGCCTCGACCGTCGCCTCCTCGACGACCTCGCCCGCGTACATCACGACGACGCGCCGCGCCACTTCGGCGACGACGCCGAGGTCATGCGTGATGAGCACGATCGCCGTCCCGAGCCGGGCCTGCATCTCGGCGAGCAGGTCGAGAATCTGCGCCTGGATCGTGACGTCGAGGGCCGTCGTCGGTTCGTCGGCGATCACGACGGCGGGGTTCATGACGAGCGCCATCGCGATCATCACGCGCTGGCGCATCCCGCCCGAGAGCTGGTGCGGATATTCGCCCGCGCGCCGTGCAGGGTCGGGAATCCCGACGGCTTCCAGCATCTCGACCGCACGCGTCCACGCCGCCTTTCGCCCGAGCCCGGCATGCACTCGTGGCACTTCGGCGATCTGCTCGCCCACCGAGATGACCGGGTTGAGCGCCGTCATCGGCTCCTGGAAGATCATCGCGACCCGATCGCCGCGGATGCTGCGCAGCTCGCGCTCGGGCATCGCGAGCAGATCGCGGCCGTCGAAACGGATCTCGCTTCCGTCCTCGATGCGACCCGGCGGACGGATGAGTCGCAGCACCGACAGCGCGGTGACGCTCTTGCCACATCCGCTTTCCCCGACGATGCCGAGTGTTTCGCCGGGGAGCACGTCGAACGACACGCCGTCGACCGAGCGCGCGGGCGTGTCACCGCCGTGGAACCAGGTGCGGAGGTTACGAACGGAGAGAACGGGGGGCACGTCGGGCAGTGTAGCCGTGCGCGGCGCGTCCGTCATGCGACGCCTGCCCGTGCGCGATCGCCACGCGCACCGGCTGCGTCCCCGACATGGTCGCCCAGCACGCTGGCCGCGAGCACCGCGGCGACGACACAGAGGGTCGGCGCGGCAACGGTCCACGGCGCGTCGGCGACGTACGACGCGCCGTCCTGTACCATGCTTCCCCAGCTCGCCTCGGGGGGCCGCACGCCGAGCCCAAGGAACGACAGACCGGCTTCGAGGGCGAGCAGTTCGCCAAAGAGCAGCGTGGCCGACACGCCGATCGTGCCAAGCACGTGCGGCGGCATGTGGCGGAGCAGCACGCGCGTGCGCGACGCGCCGAGCGCGTGCGCCGCTTCGATGAACTCGGCGCGGCGGACGGACGCAAGGCGCGCACGCACGAGGCGGCTCGTCCCCGGCCACGCCGTGAGCCCGAGGACGAGCGCAAGCGTCGGCGAGGACACGTGCGCCCAGAGCGCGATCACGGCGAGCAGGAGCAGGATGCGCGGCACGCCGAGGACCGCGTCGACGGTGCGCATGAGGGCGCGATCGGGCGCCCCACCGAGCGCGCCGGCCACGCCGCCGATCGCCACGCCGATCGCGGTCGCGACGACGGCGCCGAGCGTGGCGACGCCGAGTGAGGTACGCGCGGCATAGAGCGTTCGACTCAATACATCGCGCGAGAACGGGTCGGTGCCGAACGGATGTGCGGCCGACGGCGCGGCGTTGGTCAGCGTCGCGAGATCGAGTTGACGCGCCGGATCGTACGGCGCGAGCAGGGGCGCCAGGAGCGCGCACATCCCGAGCGCCGCGAGCGTCCCCGCCGCGAGGCGGGCGGTGAGCGGAAGTCGGCGGAATGCGTTCACACGCTGTCGTCCGCGTGGAGTTCGAGGCGGGGGTCGAGCCACGCCTGCAACAGCTCAGCGAGGAGCCCGCCGATGGCGACCGCGGCGCTGCCGACGACCACGGCGCCGGTGACCAGCGCGTAATCGCGCGCCCCCACCGCCTGCGTCGCGAGCAGGCCCATGCCTGGCCAGGCGAAGACGCTCTCGGTCACGACCGCCCCGCCGACCAACGCCGGGAGGGCGAGACCGAGCAGGGCGACCGTTGGTGCGAGCGCGACCCGCAGCGTATGGCGGACGAGGACGGCCGATTCGGGAAGCCCCTTCGCGCGCGCAGTGCGCACGAACTCGCCGCGTGCGGCGTCGCCCACGGCGGTGCGTTGGTGTCGCGCGATGATCGCCGTCCATCCCAGGGCGAGCGCGGTGGCAGGAAGGATCAGGTGGCGCAAGCGATCCACGAGGCGCTCGCTCGTGGAGAAGAGCGCGTCGGCGACAGGGTCGGCGTAGCCGCCGGCGGGCAGCCAGGCGAGTCGAAGCGCGACCACCCCGACGAGCGCGAGGCCGATGAGGAACTCAGGGGCGGCATGCAGGACCACGGCCGCCCCGACGAGCGTGCGGGCGAGTCGGTTGCGTGGACGCCAGCCGGCGAAGGCACCGGCTGTGATGCCCGCAGCGAAGGCGACCAGCAGCGCCGAGCCGACGAGCAGCGCGGTGCGGGGAAGCGCGTCGCCGAGGACGGCCGTCACGGGTCGCTGTTGGGTGAGCGACCAGCCGAGGTCACCGCGGAGCGCGGCGCTGATCCAGCGCGCGTACTGCTCTGGCACCGGACGATCGAAGCCGAACTGCGCGCGAAGCGCGGCGCGCGTGGCCTCGCTCATCGTCGGCTGGTCGAGCATCGCCGCGATCGGATCGCCGGGTGCGAGGTGCAGGAGTAGAAAGCTCGCCGTCGCGGCGATCCACACGGTGGCGGCCGCGTGGAGCAGGCGGCGGAGCGCCAGGCCTAACACAGCCGCGCGGTCAGCGTAGCCCCACGCGGTCGCGGCTGATGCGCTCGCTCGCGGCGATCGACCAGTCGCCGAGCTGCGACCACCAGCCGTCGGCGCGAAGACCCACGGTGCGCACGCGCCGGTGCACCCCGGCGACGAGGCGCGGCTCGAACAGCCAGATCGCGGGCGCGTCGTCGACGATCACCTGATAGGCACGCAGCCAGTGTGGTCGGGCCTTCGACAGATCGCTCGTGAAGAGGGCGCTGTCGACCTGGGCGTCGAACGCGGCGCTTTCGTAGCTGCCGAAATTCGATCCGCCGGCGCCGCGCGACCCGGCCGTGCCCCAGGTCTGCCGGATGCTGACCGGGCTCGGGTCGGTGTGCCACCCCCCGACGACGGCGTCGAAGTTGCGCGCCCGTTCGCGCGCGGTGAACGCGGTGAGGTCGAGTGGTTGTACGGTCACATGCGCACCGACGAATCGCAGCTGGTCCTGTAACAGCACGGCCAGTCGCTGTCGCACGGCGCTCGACGTGGGGACGAGGACGGTAAACGCGAGCGGCACGCCGGCCTTCGAGCGCACGCCGTCGGCTCCGGGCGTCCAACCGAGCGTGTCGAGCATGGCGCGTGCGGTCGCGACGTTGTAGGGCAGCTGCTGCAGCCGGCGCCAGTCGGCAAAGAGGGCGCGTGGCACCGGGCCCACCGCGACGTCGGCGAGCGAGTCGAACGCGTTCCGCACGATACGGTCGCGATCGACCGCGATGGTCAGCGCACGCCGCAGGTCACGGTCGGCGAAGAGCGGGTGCGGACGCGCGGAGCCATCGGCCGCGCGGAGATTGAACTGCAGAAAGCCGTAATCCAGCGACGGATACGGAACGAGGCGGACGGTGCGTAGGCGCGCCGTCTGTCCGAACGACTCGGGGCGCAGATTCTCGAAGAAATCGGCCTCGCCTGCGAGCAACTGGATGGTCGCCGTACCGAAGTCCGGTGCCACGTTCCAGATCACGCGGTCGAGCTTGGGACGTCCGCGGTAGTTGCCGGCATCCGCGGCGAGTTCGAGACGCTGGTTCGGCGTCCGCGACACGAACCGGAAGCGTCCGCTGCCGATGGGATGCTGGGCGAACTCAGTGCTCGCCAGCCGGTCGCGCGGCGTGCGCGCGAGCAGGTGCTCGGGGAGGACGTACAGGTTGTACGTGACGTCGTAGAACTGCGTCGGAAGGCGCCGCTTGTACCAGAACGTGGCCGTGACGGAGTCGGTCGCCGTGACCGAGTCGACGTCCGAGAGCAGCGGCGCGAGCGGGCTCGCGGTCGCCGGGTCGGTATACAGGGCGAAGCTGAACACGACGTCGCGCGCGCGCACGGGCTGCCCGTCGTGCCACCGCGCGGTCGGCACGAGGTGGAAGCTGACCGAGAGCGAGTCGCGCGCCCACGTCCAGCGGTCGCTCAGACGGGGGCGAAATCCGCGATCGCCGATGGTATTCAGCGAATCGCCGAGGTCGGCGAGCCGATCGAAGATCTGATCGATCGGCGCACTCGCCTGTGTCGACGTCGCGAGCGGCGGGAGGAGAACGCCGGGATCGGCCGCCGTGGCAACGACCACGGTGCCGCCGACGTCGTCTGCGGCCGACCGGATGGGGAGCGGCGCGTCGCCGCGACAGGCGGCGACGACGGCGAGCAGGGCGAGCGCGCTGCGGCATCCGAGCGACAGGCGGTGCGCGGGCGAGGAGCGGTCGGGCATCTATACGAGCAGCAACACGAGAACGAAGAGGGCGCGCGGCGTGGGCTGGCGCGGTGTGATCACCGGATCACCGACGCCATGTCCAACCCGGATCGAGGTAGCGAGGCAGCAACCGTGCGACCTCGGCAGCGAGCGCCGGGTCATCGCGGTAGTCGACCGCGACCGAATCCTCGCACGAATTGTCGTCCGTGCCCGGTGCCCCGCCGGGTTCCAGGCCCGGTTCGGCGCCCAGCTCGGCCCGGTAGCGGCGCGCCGCGTCGAGGACCGCCGATGCGACCTCGTCCGGGTGGGGAGTGCGGCCGAGAACCTGCGCGAGCGTCGCGGGCCGAGCGCTCGACGAAGTGGTGGTCGCGATCTGGTCGACGCGACAGTCGGCAATCCGCGCCTGATCGTCGGCGATCAGAATGGAGCCATGCTGCAGGAACGCGCCATCCTCGCGCCATTGTGCCGACCCGACCAGCTTGCGTGCGTCGTGACGGGTGATGAGCTCCCCCTCGGCGGGGGTATCGAAGCAGGGCGATGCGTCGGGGCGCCGCGCGCGGCCGGCCGGCGTCGCGGCGGTGACATCCGCGCCGAGCTCGGCGAGCGCCGCGCCGATCACCGCAGTGATTCGGGCGTGCGTGGCCGGAAGAGAGGCGTGCGGCTCACCGAGGCGACGCGTCGGCGCGGTCACGCTGTAGGTCAGTTCGCGGGCGTGGAGGACCGCACGCCCGCCGGTGGGCCGCCGTACGACGTCGATCCCGTGCGCGGCGGCTCGATCCGGGTCGTAGACGCCGCGCGCGGTCTGGTGACGCCCGAAGGAGAGCGTCGGGCGCGCCCACGTGTACACGCGGACCGTGACCTCGCCAGCACGCTGCGCACGTGTGAGCAGCGCCTCGTCGAGCGCCATGTTGGTCGCGCCGTCGAGCGGGGGCGTGTGGAGCAGGCGCAGACGCATCGTGCGCGCAAGGTAGGCAGCAACGTCGCTCGATGCGTGCGTCGTGCGTACGCCGCGAACCATACCGGCCGCCGATAGCTTTATCCACCATGACCACCATCCGCCCCGAGACGGCCACGCCCGTCGGCTTCGACTCTTTCGACGAGCGTCACATCGGCCCGAGCGCGGCCGATCGCCAGGCGATGCTCCGCGCCCTTGGCTATGCCGACCTCGACAGTTTCGTCGACGCGGTCGTGCCCGAAAACATCCGCATGCGGCGCACGCTCGCAACCGGGTCCGCGCGAAGCGAGCACGAGGTCCTGAACGAACTTCGCGCGATCGCCGACCGAAACGAGGTGTGGCGCTCGTACCTCGGCATGGGCTACCACGGCACGCTCACACCGCCGGTGGTGCAGCGCAATGTGCTCGAGAACCCGGGCTGGTACACGGCCTACACGCCGTACCAGGCGGAGATCGCGCAGGGACGCCTCGAAGCGCTGCTCAACTTCCAGACGGTCGTCGCCGACCTGACGGGGCTGCCGATCGCAAACGCGTCGCTGCTCGACGAGAGCACCGCGGCCGCCGAAGCGATGGCGCTCAGCTACTCGGCCAAGGGCAAGCCGGGGAAGGAGACGTACTTCGTCGCCGCTGACTGCCATCCGCAGACGATTGCCGTGGTGCGGACGCGGGCCGAGGCCCGCGGGATCGCGGTCGAGGTCGGCGACGTCGAGCAGGCGACGTTCGGCGCGAACGTGTTCGGCGTGCTGTTGCAGTACCCGGCCACCGACGGTGGCGTCGCCGACTACCGTGGCGTGTGCGAACGCGCGCATGCGGCGGGCGCGATGGTCACCGCGGCGTGCGACCTGCTCGCGCTCAC
This sequence comes from uncultured Gemmatimonadales bacterium, assembly GCA_963702945.1. Taxonomy (GTDB): domain Bacteria; phylum Gemmatimonadota; class Gemmatimonadetes; order Gemmatimonadales; family Gemmatimonadaceae; genus BPUI01. The sequence continues at coordinate 1,085,031 of OY969773.1, read as the reverse complement.
GCTGCTCACGCCGCCGGGCGAGTGGGGCGCGGACATCGCGGTCGGCAACTCGCAGCGCTTCGGCGTCCCGATGGGCTACGGCGGCCCGCATGCCGCGTTCTTCTCGACACGAGACGAATACAAGCGACAGATCCCGGGGCGCATCATCGGCGTGTCGCGCGACGCGGACGGCAAGCCCGCGCTACGCATGGCGCTGCAGACGCGCGAGCAGCACATCCGCCGCGAGAAGGCGACGAGCAACGTGTGCACCGCGCAGGTGCTGCTCGCCGTCATGGCAGGGATGTACGCCGTGTGGCACGGGCCCGAAGGACTGGCGCGCATCGCCCGGCGCGTGCACGCGCAGGCCAGCGCGCTCAAGGCCGGACTGGAGCGGTTAGGCCTGCACGTGCGCCACGAGGAGTTCTTCGACACGGTCGCCGTCGATGTCGGAATCCACGGGCAGCAGGATGTGCTCGCGGCGGCCGCGTCGCGGCGCATCAACCTGCGCGTCCTCGAGCCCGGCGTCCTCGCCATTGCGTTCGACGAGACGGTCAGCGACGCGGACGTGCGTGACGTGCTTGCCTGCTTCGACGCCTCCGCGCAGCGCTTCGACCTGGAGGAACTGCGCCGCGAGGGCGATCCGCGCTACGACGAGCGCTTCGCGCGCACGAGCGCGTTCCTCACGCACCCCGTCTTCAGCTCGCACCACAGCGAGACGGCGATGCTTCGGTACATGCACTCGCTCGAAGCGAAGGACCTCTCGCTCGTCCACTCGATGATCCCGCTCGGCAGCTGCACGATGAAGCTGAACGCGACGGCGGAGATGGTGCCGGTGACGTGGCCCGAGTTCGGTCAGCTGCATCCGTTCGCGCCGCGCGAGCAGGCTGCCGGGTACGCGGAGCTGTTTCGCCAGCTGGAACACGACCTCGCGGAGATCACGGGCTTTGCCGCGGTGAGCCTGCAGCCGAACGCCGGGAGCCAGGGCGAGTACGCCGGGCTTCTCACGATCAAGCGCTACCACGAGGCGCGCGGCGAGGGACACCGCACGGTGTGTCTCATCCCGCAGAGCGCCCACGGCACCAACCCCGCGAGCGCGGTCATGGCGGGGATGAAGGTCGTCGTGGTCAACACCGCGCCTAACGGCAACGTCGACGTCGACGACCTGCGAAAGAAGGCCGAGCAGCACTCGGCGGACCTCGCGGCGCTGATGATCACGTACCCGAGCACGCATGGGGTTTTTGAAGAGACCGTGCGCGAGGTGTGCGAGGTGGTCCACAGCCACGGTGGGCAGGTGTACATGGACGGCGCGAACATGAACGCCATGGTCGGTCTCGCGCGTCCGGGCGACATCGGGGCGGACGTGTGTCACCTCAACCTGCACAAGACGTTCTGCATCCCGCATGGCGGCGGCGGACCGGGGATGGGTCCGATCGGTGTCGCGTCGCAGCTCGCGCCGCACCTGCCGGGACACCCGGTGGTCAGCCCCAAGGGCGACGGCTCGGACGCGATCGATGGTCCGGTGAGCGCGGCCCCATGGGGAAGCGCGAGCATCCTGCCGATCTCGTGGGTCTACATCAAACTGATGGGCGGCGAGGGGCTCGCCGAAGCGACGAAGGTCGCGATCCTCAACGCGAACTACATCGCGCATCAGCTACGCGACGCGTTCCCCGTGCTGTACAAGGGCGCGAACGGACTCGTCGCGCACGAGTGCATCCTCGACACGCGCGTCGTGAAGCAGGCGAGCGGGGTAGAGGTCGAGGACATCGCGAAGCGGCTGATGGACTACGGGTATCACGCCCCGACGGTCAGCTTCCCGGTCGCGGGCACGTTGATGATCGAGCCGACCGAGAGCGAGCCGAAGGCGGAGCTGGACCGCTTCTGCGATGCAATGTTGCGGATTCGGGCCGAAATCGCCGAGATCGAGTCGGGGGCGATGGATCGCGCGGACAACATGCTGAAGCACGCACCGCATCCGGCGGGGCGGCTGCTCGCGGACGCATGGACGCACGGGTACTCGCGCGAACGCGCGGCCTTCCCGGCGCCATGGGTGCGGGAGCACAAGTTCTGGCCGACCGTTGGGCGCGTCGAGAGCGCGTACGGCGACCGCAACCTGGTGTGCGCGTGCGTGCCGATCGAGGTCTACTCGGACGAGGGGTACGCGGCGTCGCTGGGGCAGGACACGGACTGAGCTGACCCTGTTGCCGCGGTGCTATTTCGGTCGCTTCGCCATGGCGCTGTCGACGCGCCGGATCACCGCGGCATACTGGTGCAGCAGTTCGGGGTCGTTGGACATCGCGGCGTCGTTGTAGTAGACGCCGAACAGCAGGCCGAGGCTCCCGAGTCCGTCGCGCCGCAGGCTTGCCGGGTTGAACACGGCCCGCTGCGTGGTCAGCTGGTACTCCTCGTAGCGCTGTTGCGCCAGATACACGTCGGCGATCTCGAACGCGAGCCGCTGGTCGAGGTACGTCAGCGCCTGACTCGCGAGTGCCACGTCCCACGCCGTATGGCGGAACGCGATGGTGCCGGCGCCATGCCATCCCGCGCGCTCGAACAACTCACCGACGGAGCTCGGCGCGCCGGCGGCACCGGTCAGGTACGGACGGAACCCGCGGGCGAGCTGCGCGTGGTAGGCGGTGTCGTGCATGAGCGCCGCCTGATTGCGCGAAAGCTCGGTGCGGAAGTTGGCGAGCGTCGCGCGGGCCGCCTCGCGGTGGCTGCGCTCCTGCTTCCAGTCGTCCGCCTGGTTGCCGAGATAGACACCCGCCGCGATGAAGAAGAGCTGCGCGAACAGCGTCCCGACTCGCTCCGCGAGCCGCCAGTCCGCGGCGCGCGACATGGGACGTCGAGCGTTAGGCGCCGACGAGCTGCCCGTACGCGGTCGCGTCCATCAGCGCGGAGCGATCCGCGTCTCCGGCCACGCGCACCTTGACCATCCACCCGTCGCCGTACGGATCGCTGTTGACGAGGGCCGGCTCCGCATCGAGGCGCGGATTGACTTCGACCACCTCGCCCGCGACGGGCATGTACAGCTCGCTGACCGCCTTCACGGCCTCGATCGTTCCGAACGTGTCGTGCGGCCCGAAGGTGGTCCCGGGCTTCGGCAGATCGAGATAGACGATGTCGCCGAGCTCGCCTTGCGCGTAGTCCGTGATCCCGATGATGACGACCGCCGGATCGTCGGTGGCCTTTACGTATTCGTGCTCCTTCGTGTACTGCATGCCTTCAGGAACGTTGGCCACGGCGTGCTCCAGGGGTACGAGGGTCGGACGCGTCGCGCGCCAGTTTAGGCCGCGGTCGCGCGTGCTTCAAGCGCCCGCCACACCGTATCGACCTGCGCCGCGAGCGCGGTGCGATCGCCAGCATTCTCGATCACGCAATCGGAGCGTGCGCGTTTCAGCTCCGCGGGCATCTGGGCCGCGATCATGGCCATCGCCTCGTCGGCGCGGAGCTGCCGGTCGCGCACGAGTCGCTCGAGCCGCACTTCGCGGGGGGCATCGACGAGGACCACGAGATCGACGTCGTCGGCAAGATCGCGTTCGAAGAGCAGTGGAACGTCGTAGATGACCATGCGATCGCCGCGCGCACGTGCGGCGGCGAGCGCGGCGTCACGCAGCCGGCCGACCTCGGGATGCACGATCCCGTTGAGCGCGTCGAGTTCGTCGGCCTGCTCGAAGACGCGTGCGCGCAGGCCCGCGCGGTCGAGTGAGCCGTCGGGTGCGACGACCTCCGCGCCCCAGCGCTCGACGATGGCGGCGAGCGCGGGCGATCCCGGTTCGACCGCCTCACGCGCCAACAGGTCGGCGTCGACGACCGTTGCCCCGCGCGCGGCGAACAGGCGTGCGACGGTCGACTTGCCTGCGGCGATGTTACCCGTGAGTCCGACGAGAAGCATGCGCGAACCTACGGCCGAGATGCGCGGCGTACAATAGTGCGTGCGCCACTTCGGTCGTGTCAGTCGTGTCAGAGGAGCTGGCCCTGTGCGTCGTCGCGGCGTGGCACTTCGTGGCACGCGCGGCAGCGCGCCTCGTAGGCGTCCGCCGCGCCCACCATGATCGTCGGAGAGTCGTACGACGCGGGCTTGCCGGCGATGAGACGCTGATTGCGACTCGCCGGTCCGCCGCACAGCACGCAGATGGCGTGGAGCTTGTCGACGATCTCCGCGACGGCCATGAGTTGCGGCATCGCGCCGAACGGCTCGCCCCGGAAATCGGTGTCGGTGCCGGCGAGGATCACGCGCCGGCCACGTCCCGCGAGCTCAGTCGCGACGTCGACGATGCCGCCATCGAGGAACTGCGCTTCGTCGACCGCGATCACCTGCGCGCCGGGATCGAGGCGCAACATGAGCTGCCGCGCCGAATCGATCGGGACGGCTTCGACCGTGCGCCGATCGTGGCTCGACACGGAGAACACGCCCGCGTAGCGCGCGTCCAGGTGCGACTTGAACACCTGAACCCGTCGCTTCGCGATCATCGCGCGCCGTACGCGCCGGATCAACTCCTCACTCTTCCCGCTGAACATCACGCCGGCGACGACCTCGATCCAACCGCCGGCGGTCTGGAAACCGTCTGGCACGTGCGCGCTCGCCCTCAGCTCTCGGTGATCTCGTCCGGCGCGTGCCCGCCACCGGCGCGCGGTGCCTCGTCCTCGCGCTCCAGATTGGGCCGAGCGCGACGCAGCCGCTCCGCACGCTCGGCCCATTCGCCCCGCTGTTCCGCACGCTCACCAACGCCGCGGTCGTCGAGCGCGCCGAACCCACGCGGGCCATCGCGGCGCGCGTCGAAGCTGCGCCCGCCACCGCCGAACGCGCCACGCTCTGGCCCGCGCTCCGGTCCGCGATCCGGCCGCGGCCCACGATCGGCGCGGTCGCCGCGCTCTGGCCGGTCGCCGCGGTCGTTGCTCCGCGGAGGACGGGGCCCGCGCGCGTCGCCACGGCTCTCACCTCGCCCGCCGCCTGGACCACCGCGCCCCGCGCCGCCCGCGGGCGCCTCCCGCTCCGGGCGCACGACGATGCGCCGCCCGCGGATCATCGTGCCGTTGAGCTTCGCGAGCACGCGCTCTGCCGTCGCGGCATCGACCTCGACGAGCGAGAAGCTGTCGCGAATCTCGATCCGTCCGATCTTGTCGCTCGTGATGCCAGCCTCGCCCGCAATCGCGCCGACGAGATCGCCCGCGCGGACCTCGTCGCGGCTCCCCACGGTGAAGAACAGGCGCACGACGCCCTTGGGTGGCGGGGCCGCCGGTCCCGCGCCTGCCGCAACGGCCGGTGCCGGGGCCGGGAGCGTCGCGCGACGGGTACGCTCGCGCTCGAGGATCCGGACGGCGGCCGCGGCGACGTCGGTCGCGTCGAAGTCGGCGAGCAGCGGCTCGAGGGAGATGACCTCACGCGGCGGGAGCCCGCGTTCGAGTTCGGCGCGCAACTCGCTGCGGAGCGCCTCGTCGCGCACCCGTGCGCGGCGGGCGGCATCGCCGAGCGAGAGCGCGCGCACCGCGCCGCCGGTGATCGCGCGGAAGGCGTCGAGCTGACGTGGCTGCAGCAGCGCCACGACCTGCCCCGGATGCGCCGCGAGCAGCCGGTCGAGCGCCTCTCGCGTGACCGGAACGTCGTAGAGCACGGCGAGCGCGACGTGCGCCGGAAGCGCCCCATCGCGCACGACGGTCACCGCGCCGGCGGCGGCCGCGGCGGGCGCCGCGTTGAGCGCGGCAGCGCTGGTCGCGTCGTCCGCACCGGCGGCGAGGTCGGCGGGGCCTGGGTAGCCGAGCGCCGCGCGGGTGTGCTGCACGTCGCGTTCGGAGGCGTCCGTCGACACGACGATCGCGGCCGTGACCGGGTCGAGCTCGTCCAGAACGCGCCGGAGGGCGGCCGGGCGCGAGGTCGCGGCCGTGAGGACGTACGCAACTGGCGTCGAAATCGCCGCGCCCGTGCCCGCTCCGTCGATGCGACGTGCGCGCCAGAGCGCACGTTCGGCGAGCGCCTCGACGGCGTCGGTCATCTGCGAGGCGACGAGGATGCGTGCGGCCTCACGCGGCACCTCGGCGAGCACGGCTTCGAGGTCGGCCGCTTCCGGGCCGGCGAGGATTTCGTCGACCCACGCCAGGGCGAGCGTGCGGACCGTGTCGAGCTTGACCGTCGAGCCGCGAATGAGCGCGGCGAGCGCGGCGGGGGTGCCGGCAACGACGGCCGGGAGATTTCCGGCCGCCTGCCGCGCGGCGAGCTGCCGTGCCGCGCGCTCGGGACGGCTGATCGGCAACACGAGCGGCGCACCGCTCGTCCCCACGCCGCGGCGCGCGAGCGCGAGTTCGGCGACGGCGAGTGCCGTGTCCGCGTCCGCCGTGACGACGAGGAGCTGCAGCTCACTCGCGTCCGCATCCAGACGGTCGAGCGACGCACCGAGGAAGGCGGGGATCGTGCCCCAGTCCTGGGGCAGCGTATAGATGAGGTGCTGCGCGCGCGTGCCCGCGGGCGAGCTCTGCTCGGTGTCGGCTTCGGTCGTATTCATCACGTTCATCACACGTTCTCCCAATCGGTGTTCCCGACTGCTCCCAGGCCGGCGCACAGGCCGGACCACTCGCCGCGAGATCGGTTGTCAATGCCTGCATCACCGCGCGACCGCCCGACTCGACTGGGCGCGTTGGCGCGCGACGGCGAAACATAGCGCTATCTTCTGCGCATGATCACGACGATCGTGCTCATCAAGGCCGACCCCAAGGCCATCGTCGCCGCGGCCACCCGGATCGCGGGCTTCGATGGCGTGCACGAGGTGTACTCGGTTTCGGGCGAGTGGGATCTCGTCGCCGTCGTGCGGGTCGCGGCGTATGAACAGATCGCCGACGTCGTGACGCATCAGATCGCCGGCGTTGCCGGCGTCGAGCGGACGCAGACGCTGACGGCGTTCCGCACCTACTCGAAGGCCGACCTCGAGCAGGCGTGGGACATCGGCGTCGAGTGACGGTGCGCCGCGCGCGCCGACGCGCGTTCTCCGCCTAACGGCGTGCAGCCCTCCGTCCACGACGTCCGACGCCGGCTCGGCGCGTTGCTCCCCTCGGCCGCGCTCGCAGGGATCGACGACGGCCCGGGGCTGGAGCGCACGGCAAGTCCGCCGGTCGATCCACCGCGGGTCCGCGCCGCCTCCCCGGTCGAGGGGCACGCCGTCCGCGCGCGTCGTGTGCCGCCGGCGCCCGCCCCCGAAGAAGGGTTTGGCGCGTTCCTCGACGGCACGCAGCGCTCTCGCGTGATCGGCTACGTGGACGGACTGCCAGTCGTCCACGGCACCGTCGCCGCCGTGATCCGTGTGCGCCGCAATCGGCGACTCACGACCTGGGGACGCGGGCCCGTCGTCGAGCGCCGCGTGTACGCGCCGCTCGCGTGCCTCGCGCCGGTGGCCCGCGGGGCGCTCGACGCGCTCGCCCAGGAGCTCGCGCTCGACCTCGTCGATACGGCCGAGCTGCGTCCGGGGGAGGACGTCATCCCGGCGCACCCGTTCGCCGTGAGCGATCGCGCGCTCGGCATGGTGAAGGAAGACCGCGAGCGGGCGGAAAAGGCGCTGGCCGAACGGTGGTGTCGTCAGGAGCACGATCCGCTGTTCGTCGACGGGGGCATCCAGGAAAGCGACCTCGTCGCGCGAGCGGCGTGCGTGGCCGGGGTCGTGAAGAGTCATCGCACGCTCTACGTCGACGCGGACGCGCTGCGGACGGTGCTCGCGCTGCAACAGGGCGAGCGCTCGACGGCGTTTCTCGTCGGCAACGCACGTCGTACGTCCGTGGCGAGCTGGTATCTCCGTTTGCGCGATCCGTCAGGCCGCGATCCGATGTGGGGACTCGTGCGCGTCGAGGCCGCCGCCCCTGACCCGGCCGAGACGCCGGACGCGTTCACGGCGCGTGTCGACCGGCTGTCGCGCTGGGTGATTGCCGAGACGGCTCCGCTGTCGTTGCCGGATGCCCGGTGGGACAAGCTCGCGTACGGGGTGCACGACTGCGAACAGTTCTTACGCGCAATCGCCTAACGTTTGGTGAGGACCTGAACTACAACGGCATTGGAACAGCATGAGAGCACGATGAACGGCAGGATAAGAGCAGGATAAATGCTCGTTGAGACGGACCATCTCGCAAGAGCTGTCATCGTGCCCTTATCCTGCCGTTCATCCTGCTCTCATGTTGTTCCAATGCCGTTGCTTTCATCCAAACTGCGCGAAGAGTCTCAGCCAACCGCGCCATGCGGTGCCGTGCTCGGCGCGGTCGCGGCCTCGACCGCGGCGAGCTGCGCGGTCTCGGCAACGCACCGCAGCAGCTCGGCGACGCTCCATGCCTGCGCGATGCACCCACGGGGCGTGTAGGGCGCCTCGGCATCGAATACTTCGGCGATCGAGCCGACGCCGAACTCGCCAAGGTGGTCCAGCAGCTGGTCGAGCCAGCGGCGAGCTCCCGCGTCGTCGCCCGGGTGGAGTTTGCGCCACGCGTCGACCCACGGTCCAATGAGCCAGCCCCACACCGTGCCCTGATGATAGGCCGCGTCGCGCGCGCGGAGATTGCCGAAGTACTGCGCCTTGTAGTCCGGACTGCCCGGCGCGAGTGACCGCAGGCCGTAGGGCGTCACGAGCTTCGCCTCGCACGCGGTCATCACCGCCTCCCAGCGAGTTCGATCGAGCACCGCGTTAGGCAGTGCAATCGCGATCACCTGATTCGGCCGAAACTCGGTCGTATCCCCGTCCGGGCCGTCGATGACGTCGTAGAGGTAGCCACCCTCCGCGTACCAGAAACGCGCGTTGAACGCGTCGCGCACCCGGTCGGCCGCGTCCTCGTACAGCGCCGCGGCGTCGGCGCCACGCTCCTCGGCCGTCCACCGTGCCACATTCGAGAGCGCGTTGTACCAGAGCGCGTTGATCTCGACCGGCTTGCCACGTCGCGGTGTCACTACCCAGTCGTCGACCTTTGCATCCATCCACGTGAGCTGGTAGCCCTCGGCGCCCTCGCGAAGCAGACCGTCCGCGGGATCGACGCCGATGCCGAAGCGCGTGCCGGCCGTGTGGTGCGCGATGATGTCCTGCAGCACCGGAAGCAGCTGTCGAACGGTCGCCCGGTCACCCGTCACCCGCGCGTAGCGGTCCACCGCGTGGAAGAACCAGAGCGTCGCGTCGGCCGTGTGGTACAGCCCGTCGTTGCTTCCGTCCGGGAACATGTTCGGGATCAGTCCGTCGCGCACGTACTGCGCGAACGTGCGCAGGATGAAGCCCGCCTCACGCCAGCGGCCCGTCGTCAACGTGAGGCCCTCGAGCGAGATCATCGTGTCGCGGCCCCAGTCGGTGAACCAGTGGTACCCCGCGATCACCGTGCGTACCTCGTCGCCTACGGCCTGCGCACGCACCCGGTCGTGCAGGCGGCCCGCAGGCGTGATGAGGAACTGGTCCGCGGCGAAGACCAACTCGGCCGCACGCGTATCCGCGGCCAGCGCGCGGCGCACGTCCGCGGCCGGCAGGTCGAGGAGACGACGGCGGCGCTCGTGCTCTGCTGCCGCGGCGTCCGCGGGTGTGAGGGCGCGCATGACGTCCGCGGTCTCGACCGAGGCGATCAGCGTGACCGGCGCGTTCGGCGCGAGCTGAAGCGCGAAGTGCCCCGGCGACCAGAGTGCGCCGCGGTCGGCGTACCCGCGCGCTTCCTCCACCCGATACAGCAGCTCGCCGGTCCGGAGTGGATCGAGCGTCGTCGTCACGTCGGCTCCGACGAAGCCGAGTCGCAGCGGCGGTAGCTCCGGCCGCTCCGCGCAGGTCACGACATAGTGCTCGTCCTCCGCACTCAGTCGGTAGTGCTGCTCGCGCGGCGTCGTCGTCACGTCGGCTTCGTAGCCACGAAAGTCGAGCGCCGGGCGCAACTCGAGATGCGCCGCCGACGTGCCGGTCAGCGTGTATGTGACGTGGACGCTGTTCTGCCGGTAGGGCATCAACAGCCGCTTCTCGATCGTCACCGCACCCTCGCCCGACCCCACGCGGTACACCCAAACCGGCAACCCGGCTTCGAGCCGGAACTCTGGCAGATGGCGCGGCCCCTCGGCCTCGAGCAGCCGCCCGTCCGCCCACTCCGCGGCACTCAGCGTGGCCGCGGTTCCATCGGCGAGCGTCACCCGTTCGACCAGGTGGTTGAGCATCACCATTCTGCCTAACGGATTGGCGAGCGCAGCGACGAGCACGCCGTGATACTTTCGCGTCGGGAGTGCGGCGACGCTCGCGGAGGCATACCCACCGAGGCCGTTGGTCACGAGCCACTCGCGGTCGACGAGGGTAGCGACGTCGGACGCGGCATCGGCGGCGGCCGGGCCCGGGATGCGGCGGAGTACGCGATCGACCAGCCGGTCAGAGGCCGCGTCGTCGGGAGTGTTAGGAACGGTGAGCACGAAAGAACGTGAGAGAAACGAGAGAGTCAGCGTAAGACGAGCAGGTCGTGCGTCAGTGCGCCGGCGTGCTCGCGGGTGCGGGCGACAGCACGGCCGCGCAGCCGCCGAGGATGCGCCAGTTTTCGCGTGGCCAGCGCAGCGCGGGTTTCTGACGCGGAGAGCGCGGCTCCTCGCTCGCGTCGAACTCGACGCCGCCGAGCCCGCCGTAGGACGGATGTTCGCTCGACCAGGTCGTCCGCCAGCGCATGCCAGCTGGTGGCGCGAGCAGCGGCTCGGGCACGACGTCGAGATGCTGTGTGCGCCCGACGTTGACGACGAGGAGGCGATCGTCTCCATCGGTGCCAAAATACCGAAGCACGAACGCCTGGTCGGTGAGCGGCGCACCGTCGATCGTGCCTGGCGTCGTGCCCACGCCCGAGCGCGGCGCGGCGAAGACGGGATCGGAACGGCGGAGCGCGATGAGGTCGCGATGAAGGCGCAGCCACGCGGCGTGCGGCGCACGCTCGCGTTCACTCCAGTCGAGCACGCAGGCGCGGAACGTTGCGTCGTCCGCGGGCGGCGACAGGATCGCCTGCACGACGTCCGTCGCCATGGTCGGGAACTGCGCGAGTTCGGCGAACCGGCCGCGCTGCACCTTGGGGGCGAGTTCCGGATTGTGGTCGGCGAAGTACTGGAACGGTGCGCTCGCCGCCCATTCCTGTCCCTGGAACAGCATGGGCAGCTGCGGTCCGAGCAGGAGTGCGGCTGTCATCGCCCGGAGCGCGCCGGCGGCCGCCAGCTGGTGCATACGCTCGCCGATGCCGGCGTTGGCGAGCTGGTCGTGGTTCTCGAGGAAGTGCACGAACCGCCACGGCGGCGTGTCGAAGGCCGGAGTGCCACGGCGCTGCCGCTGCCACTTGTACCACTGCCCCTGGTACAGAAAGCCGTGCTTCGCCGCCGCGACGAACTCGCGCGCACCGCCGCGATAGTCGGTGAAGTATGCCTCGTCGCGGAGGGCGAGCGCGACGAACGCGCTGTGGTGCCAGTCGTCGTTCCACACGGCGTCGAGGCCGAGCCCCCCGGCGCTGGCCGCCGTGACGAGTGCGACATCCTGCGGCTCGTTCTCGTTCACGATCCAGGTTGCGCGACCGCCGAGCGCCTTGCCGGCTTCGCGCACTGCTTCCCCGATCTCGGTGAGGATGTGGACCGGCGAACGGTCGATGATCGCCTGCGTCGCGTCGAGCCGCAGCCCGTCGATGTGGAACTCGTCGATCCAGTACCGCGCGTTCGCGACGTAGAACGCGCGCACGGCCGCGGCGTGCTCGCCGTCGAAGTTGACGGCCGCGCCCCAGTCCGTATGGTGCTCGGCGTTGAAGTAGTGCGGCGAGAACTGCGGGAGATAGTTACCGTCGGGTCCTAAATGGTTGTAGACGACGTCGAGCACGACGGCGAGGCCGAGCGCATGCGCGCGGTCGACGAAGCGCCGCATTGCGTCGGGGGCGCCGTACTGCGACGAGGGTGCGAAGAGTTGGACGCCGTCGTAGCCCCAGCCAAACCGCCCCGGAAATTGCGCGACCGGCATGACCTCGAGCGTCGTGACGCCGAGCGCTGCGAGGGCGGGAAGACGCGCGATCGCGCCGTCCCACGTGCCCTCCGGACTGAACGTGCCGATGTGCAATTCGTAGAGCACCTGGCGCGCCGGGGCCGTGATCCCCCGCCACGCGCCGTCCGTCCAGGCGAACGCCGCGGGATCAACGACTTCGGACGGCCCGTGTGGGCCGTCCGGCTGCGCGCGGGACGCGGGGTCGGGGAACGCATCGCCGCCGTCCAGGGCGTACCGATAGCGCGCCCCGACGGTGACGCCATCGACCGTGGCGCTCCAGTATCCGGTGCCGTTCGAACCCCGATCGACCTTCCCATCGGTCTCGCGCTGCAGGGCGACCGGCGCCTCGCGGCCGTCGATCACCACGTCGACGCGCTCGCGCTCGGGCGCCCACACACGAAATGCGACACCGCGGGGCGTGACGTCGGCGCCAACGGGGAGGCGGCGCGCGAGAGGAGGAGCGGACATGCCATTTCTCCCGGGCACGACGGGTGCCAGCGTCAACTGTGCCGGGAAATCGGGCGTGCGCCGGTTTTGCTGGACGCGGGTACCGCTATCTTTGGCGGTGAGACCCTGTAGCTCAGCCGGTAGAGCAAGCGACTTTTAATCGCTAGGTCGTGGGTTCGAGCCCCACCGGGGTCATCCGTGCGTGTCGATCGCCGTCCCGAGCGTTAGGCAGGCAAGCGCGTGATCACATGCGGCGGCCACGTCACGCGCATGCTGGTGATCCGAGTCACGACGGTGTCGCTCGCGCCGCGCTGACGGCGGGCCTAGCTTCCGGCTCCCGCCAGCGCCCCCCGCCTTCGTCGATGCCGCTTTCTCCTCGCGTCCCGCGCCCGGCCATCCGTGTGGCCGGTGTGTTCCTGCTTGCCGCGTGTGCACTCGCCGCCTGCAGCGCGGCGCCCCATCCCACGCAGGCGCCCGCGGCGGTCCCGGGCGCGGTGCCCGTCGCCGTCGGGGCGATTCCGGTGCCGTCGATGTCCCGCGCCGATTCGGCGCACGGCATCCCGATCCCGGTGATCCCGCTCGGTCTCGGCGCACCGCTCGCGACCGCGCCACACTTCGACCACACGCCCGGTCTGGCGTGGGACCTCGACGTGCTGCCGTTCGAGGGGCACGAGCGCGTGCAGCGCTACATCTCCCTGTTCAGCACCGGCGCGCGCGAGCGGTTCACCGAGTGGCTGAGCCGCGGGACGCGCTACGACGCGATGATTCGCACCAAGCTGCGCGCCGGCGGGCTCCCCGAAGACCTCACGTACCTCGCGCTCGTCGAGAGCGGGTACGACGTCCACGCCACGTCGCGCGTGCGGGCCATCGGCATGTGGCAGTTCATGGCCGAGACGGCGCGGGATGCGGGGTTGCGTGTGGATTGGTGGGTCGATGAACGACGCGATCCCGTGCGCGCGACCGACGCGGCGGTTCGTACGCTCCGCTGGCTCAAGGGACAGTTCGGGTCGTTCTTCGTCGCGGCGGCCGCGTACAACGGGGGGCCCGGGCGCGTCTCGCGCGGGCTCGCGCAGCTCGCGAGCATCGATAGCGCGGGATCACTGCCGGTCGGAGATGCGCGGTTCTTTGCGCTCGTCGACCACGACGTGCTCCATGACGAGACGAAGAACTACGTCCCGCAGCTCATCGCGGCCGCGCTCGTCGCCAAGGAAGCGCCACGCTACGGCATCACACCACGCGTGATGCCTTCGTACACGTACGACGAGGTGCGCGTGCCCGCCCTCACCCCGCTCGCGGCCGTGGCCGCCGCGAGTCGTGCCTCGCGCGCCGAGCTGCTCGACCTCAATCCCCACCTCCTGCGCGGCCTGACGCCGCCCGGTGCCGCGCTGCTCGTCCGCGTGCCCGCCGGTCAGGGCAGCGCGACCGCCGAACGCCTCGGTGCGTTAGGCGCGGACATGCGGCAGGCGTTCCGGCGCACGCTCACGCGCAAGCGCGACACGTGGAGCACGCTCGCCGAGCGCGCGGGCGCGCCGCTCGTGTGGCTCGAGCGGTACAACGGGCGGCTCGAAACCGTCGCGCATGGTAAGAACCGGGGGCGGCTTGTGAGTGGGCAGGCCGTGCGCGTGCCCACGGACGCGGTGCTCGCCTACGCGCGCGACGTGACGAGCGACGGCGACGGGCCGGGCACGCTCCCCACGCTCGCGCCCCCACCGGCCGAGAAGGTCGAGACGCCACGCGGGGCGGCACCGAAGTCAGCACCGAAGTCAGCACCGAAGTCCGCGCCGAAGTCCACAGCGAAGGCCGCCTCGAAGACGGCGGCGAAGACAGCGCGGACGACCGTGATGAAGACGCGGAATACCAAACCGGCGGCGGCCGCACCACGACACAAGACCAAGCGGACGCGCGACGACTGACCGCATCCGCGTACGGTCACACGCCTAACAGCCACGCCTACCCGCTGCGCGCGAACGTGCCCGTGAGTTCGCGGACCAGCTCTGCCGCGACCAGCTGCGGCGTCACGTTGCCCGCCGCGCGCAACTTCGCGCGTTCCACGGCATCGATCCCGCGGCACGCCGCGAGCGCGCGCTGACGGCGGGCCGACGGTGCGGCGCCCGCTCCGTCTCGCGCCAGCGCGTGCAGCCGCACCACGAGCGCGTCCAGTACGTCGGTGAAGGCGCCGCGCGCCTTCGATGCGCCCTGACCGAGCACCACGCGCATCCGCTCCGCCCGGTCGCCATCCAGCACCGCGCGCAGCAGTCGCTCCGCTTCGTCCGCAGCCGCGCGCGCCGTCGCGCGCCCGATGAGCGCTCCGGGCGCGCCAGCCGCGCTCGCAACGGCGTTGGCCACCGCCTCGGGCGTATTCAACGGCAGGCCTTCGCCCGCGAGGTACGCGCGGACGAGCGGATCGGCGACGAACGCCCCCACGTCCGCGTCGGGCAGGGCAGCGACCCGCACGCCGACCACCCGCGACCGGATCGTCGGGAGCAGCGCGCCTGGCTCGCTCGACGTCAGAACGATGGTCGTGTCCGCCGGAGGCTCCTCCAGGAGCTTCAGGAATGCGTTCGCCGCCTCCGCCGTGGCGTTCTCGTGTGGCATGAGGCTCTCGGCCCGGCCGACGACGAACACTTTACGACGACCGAGCGCGGGCGCCATCGCAGCCTGCTGGACGATGGCGCGGACGGTGGGGAGATGAAGCCCGTCGGTGCCGGGCGACGGCGCGTACAGCCCGTGCGCGCGCGCCCGGTCGGCCCGCGCCTCGCCGAAGTCGGTCCGCACGTCGTCCGTGTCCGCGTCGCTCAATCGTGGGCGCGGAAAGAACCAGGCGAGGTCCGGGTGCGCGAACTGCTCGGCGTAGCGGCACGGCTGACAGACGCCGCAGGGCCCGCCATCGCGCCGTCCCGCGGGCTCGCCCTGACAGAGCAGCGACTGCCCGAGCCAGAGCGCGAGCCGCTGCTTGCCGACGCCGGGAAGTCCGTGGAGGAGAATGCTCGCCGGCAGCGCACCGCGCGCGTGCGTGGCGAGCAGGCGCGCCCGTAGCGCGGCATGACCGTAGAGTGGCACGAGGGACACGCCGCAATATCGCCCCGCGGGCAACGCCGCGGCGCTCGCCGCGTCCGGGCCGTCGGCCGGCACGCTTCGTGACCGGAGCAGGGGTGCTCCCGCGGCGCTCGACTGGTCGCGGCAGGCGCGACTCACTCCAGGAGGTTCACATGGCAGGACGTAAATCAGACCAGGACAACGTCGATCCGGGGCAGTTCAGCTCCCCTCACGGCAGCGACAACAAGCCCGACGAACACCTCCGCGCCGCGGCGAAGACGGCCTACGCGCAGACGCTCACCGACGAGAAGGAGAGCATGATTCCGCGTCGCGGCGAGAATCCCGCCCTTGCCGACCTGCGGGCGCGGCGCGAGGCGGCCCGCACGCAGCAGGACGACGCGCGCGCGAGCGACGCCGAAGCGACGGAGTAACACCATGGCACACGCGAACGATGCCATGGTGGCAGACGGTCCGTCGCCGCTCAGCGGGCGCCGAGTCGCGGTGCTCGCGGCCGACGGCGTCGAGCAGGTCGAGCTCGTGCAGCCGATGGAAGCGCTGAAGGCGGCCGGCGCGACGGTCGACCTCATCTCGCTCAAGGCCGGCGAGATCCAGGCGATGAACCACGACGTCGACAAGGGCGACCGCTTCCCGGTCGACAAGGTCGTCGCGGACGCGCGTGCTGGGGACTACGACGCCCTGTTCGTCCCGGGCGGCGTGGCCAATCCGGACAAGCTGCGCGTCGACGTCGGCGCGGTCCAGTTCGTTCGCGACTTCGTCGAGCGCGACAAGCCCGTCGCGGCGATCTGCCACGGCCCGTGGATCCTCGTCGAGGCCGACGCCGTTCGCGGTCGTACGCTGACGTCGTGGCCATCGCTCAAGACCGACATCACCAATGCTGGTGGCGAGTGGCAGGACAAGGAGGTCATCGTCGACCAGAAGTTGGTGACGAGTCGCAAGCCGGACGACCTTCCCGCATTCTGCGAGAAGATCGTCTCCGTATTCGGATCGGCGGTGGAGGAACGCACGCTCGACCGGCAGCTGGAGCAGACCTTCCCGGCGAGCGACCCGCTTCCGGGCCCCACGAGCACGGGCGCGATGAACGAAAAGCGCAGCGTCGTGCGCGAGGAAGCGACGGCGTAGACACCGTCGGCGGGGATGGGCACACGCGTCGGGCAGCCTTGCCGGCGCGTCGGGCGCACGTACTGTAGAGCGGCCGCACGACGGTGACCGCGGACGAAAGTCGTCCGCGGTCACCGTCGCGCATGTAGGCTCGCCGGTAGGCTCTCCGACCGCCCGTCATGGAAGCGCGCAGCATTCCGTTCCCGATCGCCGCGACCCGCGGACGCGCCGTCGCGGGCGTGATCCCGTGGCCGCTCGCCGCCACGCTCTTCGCGGCGACGAGCATCGCCGTCGGGATCATCTGGGACATCTCGTGGCACCTCTCGATCGGGCGCGACACGTTCTGGACGCCCGCGCACATGGCGGTCTACATCGGCGGGATCGTCGGCGGACTCGCCAATGCCTGGCGCATCTTCCGCACGACGTGGTGGGCCGACGACGCGGCGCGCGACCGGGCCGTGCGCGTCTGGGGCTTTCGCGGACCGTTAGGCGCGTTCGTCTCGTGCTGGGGCGCGGGCGCGATGCTCGTCTCCGCGCCCTTCGACGATTGGTGGCACAACGCCTACGGGCTCGACGTGCAGATCCTCTCGCCGCCGCACACGATCCTGCTGCTCGGCATCGTCGGCGTCGTCCTCGGCGCGCTGCTGACCTCGATCGCGTACCAGAACGCGGCCGAAGCGGGCGAGTACCCGGCCGAGCGCGTGCCGACCTTCCGCGCCGCATACGTGTACGCGGCGGCGATCATGGTCACGATGGCGACGATCGGCGCGTACGAGTACACGCGTCCGGTGATGATGCACAGCGGCCGCTTCGTTCGGTCGACCGCGTGGGTGTTTCCGCTGCTCTTCTGCGCGGTCGCGCGCGCCTCACGGCTGCGCTGGCCGGCCACCGTGACCGCGCTGTTGTACATGCTGATCTTCGCCGCATCGTCGTGGATCCTGCCACTCTTTCCCGCGACACCCAAGCTCGGCCCGATCTACAACCCGATCACACACATGGTGCCGCTCGGGTTCCCGCTGCTCTTCGTCGTGCCAGCCTTCGCGATCGACCTCGTGCTGCGGAGGTGGGCCGACCGTCCGCGGTGGATACTCGCCCCGCTCATCGGCGTGACGTTCGTCGCGCTCGTGCTCGTCGTGCACTGGCCGTTCGGCACGTTCATGGTGTCGAACGCGTCGCACAACTGGTTCTTCGCGGGCGGACAGTTCAACTACTCGGTCCCGGCCACGTCGTTCTCTCGCCGTGGCGTGTTCCCGCAGGTCGAAAAGAGTGCAGCCGAATACTGGGCGCGCGTCGGATGGGCGGCCGCGATCGCGTCGGTGTCGGCGTGGGGTGGGATTGCGTGGGGAGGGTGGATGCGGCGGGTGCGGCGATGACGCGTGTCGCGACGTACGGTCGGGCCCTGCGCGCGTTGGTCGCGACGCTCTGCGCGTTCGTCGTCCTCGCCGTCCCGGCGAACGCGCACGTCGGAACGACCGATGCGGTCTGGGAGGGGAGCGCCGGTCCGTACCCGATTCGCGTGCTCGTGCGTATGCCCGGCGTGATCCCGGGCCAGGCCGAGGTCACCGTGCGCACGCTCGGCGGCGGGGTGCAACGCGTGCTGCTGCAGGTCGCACAGTGGAACGTGGGCATGCGTGGCGCGCCCGCACCGGACGCAGCGGCGCACGTCGAGGGCGCGCCCGATCTGTGGAGCGCGCCGCTCTGGCTGATGACGAGTGGATCGTATGCGGCGAACGTGACGGTCGAGGGTGCGCAGGGCACCGCGACCGTGACCGTTCCGGTCGTCGCGGCCGCCACGGCGCGACTCGGCATGGACCGCCGACTCGGCTCGGTGCTCGCCGTGTTAGGCGTCGTGCTCGTCGTGGGGCTCGTCGCGGTGATCGGTGCAGCGGCGCGCGACGGGGCGCTCGCGCCGGGCGTGCTCGTCGATCAGAGCGCGCGGCGGACGGGCCGCCTCGCGACGGCCGTTGCGGGCGCGGTGTGCGCGCTCGCGCTCGTCGGCGGGGCGAAGTGGTGGAGCGCGGAAGACGTTGCGTACGCGAACGGACTCTGGCGTCCGCTGCGGAGCGAGGCGCGGGTCGTCACGACGCCTCACGGGCAGACGCTGCGCTTCGCCGTGACCGACTCCGCGTGGTTCGCGCCGACGCTCACGCCGTTGATGCCGGACCACGGCAAGCTCATGCACCTCTTCGCGGTACGCGAGTCCGACGACGCGGGCGGGCATGGGGCAGGGCGTTTGCGCGACGTGCTCGCCCACCTGCATCCGGTCCGCGTCGACCGGGCGACATTCGACGCGCCGCTGCCAGCGCTTCCGCCCGGGCACTACCGCCTGTACGCCGATGTCGTGCATGAGAGTGGGCTCGCCCGCACGCTGGTCGCGGCGGTCGACCTCGCAGGACCGGTGGTCGCGATGCCGGCCGGCGGCGCCGACGTGGGCGACGACGCCTGGGCGGCAGGCGTCGCGAGCCGAACGAGCGACGCGGCCGCGTTAGGCGGCGGCTACACGCTACGGATGGACACGCCCGCGGCGCTTCCCATTGGGCGCGACACGGTCCTGCGCTTCACCGTGCGCGACAGCGCGGGTCGCGTTGCGGACGTAACGCCGTACCTCGGCATGGCCGCACACGCGATGGTCGAGCGCGCGGATGGCAGCGTGTTCATGCACCTGCACACCTCGGGCACGGTGTCGATGGCCGCGCAGGACCGCCTCGTGCGCCGTGAGGCCGGCGACACGGTTCTACACGGCGCGGATCAGCCTGCGAGCATGTCCGCCATGCACGCCCACGAGGCTCAATATCCGGGCACGCTGACCTTCCCGGTCTCATTCCGGCAGCCTGGCGCGTACCGCGTCTGGGTGCAGATGCGCGTCGCGGGCCACGTCCGCACGGCGGCGTTCGACGTGACCGCGAACTGAGCGCGATCCTGAGCGCTCTGTCGCACCCGGCGGGTTAGGCCTGCTGCGATGCGCGCTCGCTCCCCGATTCGACGCCGCCATGCGCGGCGCCATACGCGCCCGTGCCGGTCGCACCGCGCGGGCCGTCGTGCTTGTCCACCCCGCGCGCGGTGCTCAATTCTGCCGGGTCGAAGTACGCCGTGAACCGGGTGATCTTGCCGTTCGCCGTCTCGAACACACTGACGCCGTCGTAGCTGGTCCGCACACCGGCCGCCGTCTCGCAGTCGCTCGTCCACTCGAGCATCGCCTTGTCCTCGCTCTCGAGGATCGAGTGGAAGCGCGAATGGATGGTCCCGAACGACTTCCGGTACGCCTCCCAGAAGCGGCGCGCGCCCTCGACGCCGCGCTGCGGCTCGCGCGCTTCGGGATTGCTCGTCTGCGAGTCGTCGGCGTATAACGCGGCGAGCGCATCGACGTTGCCCGCGTCCTCGACCTGGCGGAGGGCAGCGATGAATTCGTCGGCGGTGGGTTTGGCCATGGTGGTGATCTGAGTAAGAGATGAAATGAACGAAATCAGGGCTTGGTACCGATCGCCGCCGTCCAATCGGCGACTTCTTCGGGCGTCATCGTGCCGTACGGTGCGAGCCGCCCATCGCGGTAGCCCCATTCCGTCACATCTGGCAGATACTGCTGCCGGGAGAGGATCGTGCCGCGGCAGAGCCGTCCGACCTCGGCGTCGTGATCGAGCTCGCCGGCCGCCCGCGCGAGTAGGTCATCCATGACCCAGCGTGGCACGCGCGTCCGCTCGCCCGGATACACGAATCCGAAGAGCAGCAGGTTGGTGAGCAGCACGCGCCAGTTCTCCCCGAACCGGTCGAGCACGCGTCGCCAGTCCAGCTGCTCCGCCCGCGAACGCAGCAGGTGGATCACGTCGCCACCGTCATACCGCTCGCGCTCCATCACGAAGCTCTTCGACCAGAGCATCTCCTCGGCGGGTGCGACCCGGACGTCGGCACCGAGGACGCGGCCGATCGGCGCGTGTTCGAACCATCCCGCATCGACCGGTGCGACGCCGTTCCCCGAGCCGAAGATGAGATCGACGAATTCCTTCCCCCAAAACGCCTTGCCGAGCCAGTGTGGGAAGGTCAGCTCCGTACGGAATCCGGCGGCATCGAGTATGCCCAACGCGCGGCCAATATCCGTCTTCGCGACGAACAGGTCGAAGTCCTTCGTCGACCGCGGGATGCCGGTGACTGGTGTGAACGCGTACGCGCCCCCGACGAGAAAGGGGACGTCGCCCTCCTGCAGCGTCGTCATCACCCGCCGGTAGACGCCCTGGGCCGCCGGTGATGCGAGGTCGGCGCGACGTGGCGGCCGCTCGGTGGCGCGACGCTCCGCGTCGGGGTCGTGCTTGGCGATCGGTGCGGCGTCGGACATCGGGCGTCAGGCGAGAAGCGGGACCGGGATGGCCGACAGCTGAACGGGCCGCTGGGCCGACGAACGTGCGCGGGCGGAACGGTTGTTGAATCCCGCCCGGCCGAATCCACCGACCGCGCGCCGGTGCGGCCGGGCGCTCCCGCCCGCCGCCGCTCGAGCATCCCCGCTCGAGCCTGCAGGAGCGCGCCGACTTAGCATCAGCCATGCCCAACCTTCGTATCGCGGCGATGAGCGACGTGCACGTCACCAAGACGTCGCAGGGTGCACTCGCGCCCATCCTCGCCCAGGTCGCTGACCGCGCCGACGTGCTCCTGCTCTGCGGCGACCTCACCGACTACGGCAACGCCGACGAGGCGCGCGTGCTCGTCAAGGAGCTGTCGCTCCTGCGCATCCCGATCATCACCGTGCTCGGGAACCACGACTTCGAGGGTGGCCACCCCGAGCAGCTCATCGACGCACTCCGCGAGGCTGGCGTGATCGTCCTCGACGGCGAGTCGCACGAAGTCGGCGGCGTCGGTTTCGCCGGCGCGAAGGGCTTCGCCGGCGGCTTCGGTCGCGGTGTGCTCGGCGCCTGGGGCGAGCCGACGATCAAGCAGTTCGTGCAGGAAGCGATGCACGAGACGCTGAAGCTCGAGACCGCGCTCGCGCGGTTGCGCACGCGGCAAAAAGTCGCGCTCCTGCACTATTCCCCGATCCGCGCCACGGTCGAGGGCGAGCCGCTCGAGATCTTCCCGTGGCTGGGATGCGGGCGTCACGAGGAGCCGCTGCTTCGCTATCAGGTCAGCGCGGTGTTCCACGGCCACGCGCACAACGGGACACCCGAGGGCGCGTTGGCCAACGGTACGCCGTGCTACAACGTGGCGTTGCCGCTGTTGAAGAAACAGTTCCCGGATCGCCTGCCGGTCAAGTTCATCGAACTCGACCCCGACGCCGCGCCTAACGAGCCGCCCGACGCGTACAACGGCATGGAGCGGCGCCGGATCGGCGTGGGCGCGAACGGGGCAGGGTAGGGGCACGCGGGAGGAGGCACCGCGCGCCACACGTCACCCCCGCGACTGCGGGGGTGACGTGACGAACACCCTACGGCTTCAACACCACCTTGACGCACCCGTCCTTCTTGTCCCGGAACGTCCGGTACATCTCGGGTGCCTTGTCGATCGGCACACGGTGCGTGATGATCTGCGACGGATCGATCTTCCCGCCCTCGATCATGTCGAGCAGCGGGCGCAGATACTTCTGCGTGTTCGTCTGCCCCATCTTGAACGTGAGCCCCTTCGCGAACGCCGCGCCCATCGGGAACTTGTCGATGAAGCCGATGTAGACGCCCGGGATGCTCACCGTCCCGCCCTTGGCGCACGCCATGATCGCCTCACGTAGCGCGGTCGCGCGGTCGAGCTGCACCTTGGTGAACTGCTTGAACCGGTCGACCTGATCGTAGATCCCCGTCCCGTGCGCTTCCATTCCAACGGCGTCGATCACGTGGTCCGGGCCGCGCCCGCCGGTCATGTCCTTCAGCACGAAGTTGATCGGGTCCTCGATCTCCTCGTAGTTCACGACCTCCGCCTTGCACAGGTCACGCGCCATCGCCAACCGGTCGGGGAAGCGATCCACCGCGATCACACGCTCGGCGCCTAACAGATACGCGCTCTGGATGGCGAACAGCCCCACCGGCCCGCATCCCCACACGGCGACCGTGTCGCCGGGCTGGATGCCGCACGCTTCCGCCGCCTGATAGCCGGTCGGAAAGATGTCGGTGAGAAAAAGCACCTTCTCGTCCGCGATGTCGCTCTCGATCTTGAGCGGACCAACGTCGGCGAACGGCACGCGCGCATACTCCGCCTGCCCACCCGCATACCCGCCGTACAGGTGCGAGTAGCCAAACAGCCCCGAGGGACTGAACCCGCCCGTCGCCGCTTCGACTCCGGCGGCGTTCGGATTGGAGTTGTCGCACTGCGACCAGAGATCCTGGCGGCAGTAGTAGCAGTTTCCGCACGCGATACCGAACGGGATCACGACGCGGTCGCCGCGCTTCAGGTTCTTGACGCTCGGCCCGACCTCCTCGACCACGCCCATGAACTCGTGGCCCATGATGTCGCCCTTCATCATCGACGGCACCTTGCCGTCGTAGGGGTGCAGGTCCGAGCCACAGATCGCGGTCGAGGTCACGCGGATGATCGCGTCCCGCGGGTTGACGAGCTCGGGGTCAGGGACGCGCTCGACGCGCATGTCGCCGACGCCCTGCCAGGTAACGGCCTTCATCAGCGACCTTCCTTTGGCGTGTTGGTGGTGTTGGCGCCGCGCGCCTGATCGGACGGCGCGGGCTGGTGGACCGCCTGGTGCGCGTCGGCGGGCGCCTTCTGCTGCATCCCGCGCACGTCGCCGCCCGTCTCGCCCCGGTTGACCTTCGCGTCGAACGTCTGCTGCGGCGGCTTACCCTGCCCGGGGTTGTAGCTGACGGGAATCTCTCCCGACTCCATCAAACTCTTGTACCGGCGCAGGTCCTCGCGCACCTGCACGCTCGGTTCCTCGCCGAACAGCTTCGCGACGGCGACGCCAAGCTTCCCAAGCGGCGGCTCGTATTCGAGGTTCACCTTGATCTCGGTGCCGCGGCCCGCCGGTGCTTCACGGAACGTGACCGCGCCGGCGTTAGGCACCTTTGCCCCCGGCAGTGAACGCCACGCGATGATCTGCCCCGGCACGTCGTTGATGATCTCCGCGTCCCACTCGACCGTCTGCCCGGCTGGCGCCTTGGCCACCCAGTGCGAACGGCGCGCGTCGAGTTCCTTCACGCTCTCCAGGTGCTGCAGGATGCGTGGGAGATTCTCGAGCTTCCGCCAGTAGTCGTAGAGCTCGCCTGGATGGCGGCCGAAGATCGTGAACGTCTGGATGACGCGCTTGGCCGACTTCGCGTCGACCGACGCCGATCCGCCGTGCTGACGCGTCACGCCGTCCTGCTCGTGCGGCAGCGCGGCACCCTCGCCCTCGTCGCCGACGCTCGTGAGGCCGAGTGCGTCGTAGGCGACGCAGTGCCCGGTGACGCCACGCTCGACGAGGAAGCCGCCCGCGACGCCCGCCGCGAGCCCGCCCCAATCCTTGCGCTTCAGGCCGTACGCCGCGAGCGCCGCGCCTGCGGCTACGGAGAGCGCGCGTTCGATCGTGTTCAGATTTTCCGCAGGGCCCTCGCGCGCGCCGTCGCGCGCCGTCGCGCCGTGCTTACCGTGTTCCTTCTGCGGGTCCACCGTCGTGCTGGCCGCGCCGTTGCCCGCATTGCTGTATCGGCCCGCGTATGCGCGGTCGTACCATGAATCGGCAGATGCTGCCATATCGATCTCCGTGATGCGCGTCAGAGCGCGCTGTGGGTGGGCTTGTTGCGCAGCCCGTCGCGCGTGTGTTCCAGCTTCAGCTCCGTGTCCGGCTCCTTCTGCAACGCGCTGTCCGCCTCGGGGCCCATCGTTCCCTTCACGATCGTCGTGCCACCGTCGACGAAGAGCAACGCGCCCGTCACGTAGCTCGCCTCGTCCGACGCCAGAAACGCGAAGGCGTTCGCCATCTCGGTCGCGGTCCCGCGCCGGCCTAACAACGTCCCACCAACGGTCTCCTTCTCCATCTTGGCGGTCATCGGGCCCGTTTCCTTGTGCGTCCATGCCGTGTCGACCGGGCCCGGGCAGACGCACGCCGCGCGCACACCGTTCTTTGCCTGCTCGCCCGCGACGCCACGAATGAAGGCGTGCATGAAGCCTTTCGTCCCGCCGTAAGGCACGTTGTTCGGCTCGCCCTTGTCGCCGGCTTCGGACCCCGTGCCGAGTACCACACCCTTGCGCTTCTGCAGGTGCGGGAGCGCGAACTTCGTCATCAGAAACACCGAACGGACGTTCATGCGCAGCGTCCGATCGAAGTCGTCGACCGGGTAATCCGTGAGTTCACCAGTGAACAGAAAAACGCCCGCATTGTTCACGAGGACGTCGATCTGCTTGAACTCGTCGATCGCCTTGTCGACCGCCCCGCGGGCGTCGATTTCACTCGACACGTCGCCGGAGTAGCCGGCCGCGGTCCCGTTGCCGTACTGCTTGTTGATCGCGCGGACCACGTCGTCGACGGGGTCCTCGGGCAGCCCGACGACGACCACCTTTGCCCCCTCTGACGCGAACTTGTGTGCCGTCGCCTCGCCGATCCCCGTGGCGGCGCCGGTGATGACCGCCACCTTCCCTTCCAGCCGCCCCTTTCGATCTGATGCCATGATCCCCCCGATGATGTCGCCGCTGCGGTAGAGCGGCGGGGGCAGGCGCAAAGCAAGTGCCGCCGGACTCGGGAGGGCGCGAGTCCGGCGGCATCGTGCTACGGCACGGTCCTACAATCGAATCGGCTACCGCGGGGTCGTGGCCGGTGTCGTTCGAGCGGTCGTGTCACGAACGATCACGCCACACGCGATTCGCACTCCGGCGTTGCCGCCTGGATCGCTCGCGTAATCGTCCGGCTCGCTATGAATCATCAGCGCGGTGCCCTGCGCGGTGAAGAGCGAGTTCGCACCCTGCCCAAGCGTCACGTCGCGCGTGATCGCGTCGACCCGCACCGTGCCACTCGTCGGCATGGTGAAGTTGGAAAGATCGCCCGCGTGATACCCGGCGCGGTTCTTCACGCCGTGCTGACGGAACGTCGGATTGTAATGGCCGCCAGCGCTCGTGAACGGCGGCTCGCAGCGCCCGACCTCGTGCACGTGCATGGCATGCGTTCCCGGCGGCAGTCCGGTGAACTGGGCCGATACGATGACGCCGTAAGCGCCCTGCGTGAACGTCGCAGTGCCCACGGTGCGCCCGTCGAGATCGCGGAGCTCCGCGCGTGCGCTCGGCACGTTGGTGTTGAACGACGGCGCGTTGAACGGACCGCGTGGCCCGTTCAGGCCGCCAGGCCCGTTCTGGGGTCCGCCGTTCGCGGGGGCGCCGTTGCCCGAGGCGCAGGCGGCGAGCGTCGCCGCCGTGAGGGCGGCCACGATCGTGGCCGCGAGATTCGTCGAAGATCGGATGTGCACGAGTCGCATGAGAGTAACCTACGGTCAGAACCGTGCCGGGACATCGGACAGCACGCGGTAAGTGTCCCGCGCGATGAGCAGTTCCTCGTCGGTCGGAATGACCCACGCAGGCAAACGGCTCGCATCGGTCGTAAAGATCCCCTCCCGCGTGGATGCGAGCCCAGCATTGCGCCCCGGATCGACCTCCACGCCTGCCCACCCCAGCCCTTCACACACGCGCGAGCGCACCTCGGCGCTGTTTTCACCGATTCCGCCCGTAAACACGATGCCGGCCGCCCCGCCGAGCGCCGCGAGGTAGGCACCGATGTACTTCCGCGCCCGATAGCAGAATACCTCGACCGCCAATCGCGCCCGCCGATCGTCGTTCTCGGTCGCCTCCGCCAACAGCTCGCGCATGTCGTTTGTGAGTCCCGAAATGCCGAGCAGTCCGCTCTGCTTGTTGAGGAGCGCTTCCGCGTCCGATAGCGAGAGCCCCTCCTTGCTCGCGAGGTAGTCGAGCACCGCCGGATCGACGTCGCCCGAACGAGTCCCCATTACGAGCCCTTCGAGCGGCGTGAAGCCCATCGAGGTGTCGACCGAGTCACCCGCGCGGATGGCGCACGCCGAACACCCGTTGCCGAGGTGCAGCGTGATGAGGTGGGTCTGCTCGCGGCTGTTCCCCGTCAGCTGCCGCCAGCGGTGCGCGACGTAGCGATGCGAGGTGCCGTGGAAGCCGTACCGGCGGATCTGGTAACGCCGATAGAGCTGGTACGGAATGGCGTAGAGGTAGGCGTAGGGCGGCAACGTCTGGTGAAACGCCGTATCGAACACGGCGACCTGTGGCACGCCGACGCCAAGCACCGCGCGCGTCGCCTGAATGCCCCGCAGGTTGGCCGGGTTGTGCAGCGGCGCAAGGTCGATCATGTCCGTGATCCCGCGCTCGACCTCGTCGGTGATTCGCACGGAGCGCGCGAATCGCTCGCCTCCATGGACGACGCGGTGGCCGACCGCTTCGATCTCGCCACGCCCGCCGAGCGCCGGGCCGCTCTCGGCACTCAGCAGCCACGTCACGAGCCACTCGACTGCCGCACGGTGGTCACGGAGCGGCGCGGTCGTCTTGGCCGACGGCGCGTCCCCGACGCGATGCGTGACGACCGCCTCGCCGCCGAGCCGCTCGATCACCCCGCGCGCAACGGTCTCGTCGGTATTGGCCGCGAGCCGCTCGGCATCCGTGCGGATCAGTTGGAACTTGATCGAGCTCGAGCCGACGTTCAGCACGAGAACGTTCATCCGTGCATCACCCCCGCGGAATCGGTCCGATCGCTGCCGGCCGGAACACGTCGTACGCCTCCTGCACCCGCGCCAGCGCCTCCTCTGGTGCGCACCCACGGCGGAGAGGTGCCCCATCTTCCGCCCGGCGCGCGCCTCGCGCTTGCCGTACAAGTGCAGTCGCACCATCGGCATCCGAAGCGCTGCCTCGACGTCGGGCCGATGATCCGTCAGCCACAGATCCCCGAGCAGGTTTGCGATCGCGCCCGCGCCGACCGGTGCCGGACTGCCTAACGGGAGCGCACACGTCGTCCGTACGAGCTGCTCGAACTGACTGGTCGCGTTCGCCCGCTCGGACGCGTGATAGGTGTTGTGCGGCCGCGGCGCGAGTTCGTTGACGAGCACACGCCCGTCCGTCGTCAGAAAGAACTCCACCGCGAGCAGCCCGACGATTCCGAGCCCCTCGGCTATCCCGATCGCGATCTCGGCTCCGGCGCGCGCGACCTCGCGCTCGATCGGCGCGGGCGTGACCGACCAGGTGAGCACGCCCCCCGCGTGATGGTTGCGTGCGGGAGGGAACACGGCCATCTGCCCGTCCACGCCTCGCGCAACGAGGACCGAGAATTCGAGCGCGAGTTCGAGTCGCTGTTCGACGACGCTCCGCCGCCCACCGACGGCGGCCCACGCTGCAGGCGCACCGTTGGGGTCGGTCACGTGGGCCTGCCCGCGACCGTCGTACCCGCCGTGCGCCGCCTTGACGATCGCCGGGCCTAACGCCCGCACCGCCTCGCCCACATCCTCCGCGCGCTCGGCGCGACGAAACGGTCCGACGGGGAACCCCGAGGCGTCCAGCCATTCCTTCTGGCGCACGCGATCCTGAATGATCCAGACCGGCTCCGCGCCCGGCCGGAGCGGCGCGTGCTGCGCGACCGCTTCGAGCGCCGGGCGCGCGATCTGCTCGATTTCCAACGTCACCGCCGCGCAGCCGCGCGCGAGGTCAGCCGCCGCGTCGGCATCGTCGTACGCGGCGACCACGATGCGTGACGCCAGCGGCCGCGCGGCGCAATCCGGGTCCGGATCGAGGACGTGCACGTCGTAGCCCATCGCGCGCGCCGCCATCGCCGTCATGCGCCCGAGCTGGCCGCCGCCGAGGATGCCGAGGATGGCACCCGGAAGCGCTGCGTTGGTCGCGGGCATGCGTCAGGCCGGTGGGAGGGTCTCGCCGAGCACCACGTCGCGACGGGCATCGCGCCGCGATTGCAGCCGCGCGCGGAGCGCCGGGTCGCCCGTGGCGAGGATCTGCGCGGCCAGCAGCGCGGCGTTGATCGCCCCCGGTTTGCCGACGGCGAGCGTACCGACGGGCACGCCGGCCGGCATCTGGACGATCGAGAGCAACGAGTCCACGCCGTTGAACAACGTGGCCGGGACTGGCACGCCGAGCACGGGCACGAGCGTCTTGGCCGCGAGCATCCCGGGTAGGTG
Organism: uncultured Gemmatimonadales bacterium; assembly: GCA_963702945.1. Classification (GTDB taxonomy): domain Bacteria; phylum Gemmatimonadota; class Gemmatimonadetes; order Gemmatimonadales; family Gemmatimonadaceae; genus BPUI01. Next base: position 1,056,404 of record OY969773.1, on the reverse strand, counting down.
GGCCGCGCCGCCCGCGCCCGCGATGATGGCGCGCAGCCCCCGCGCTTCAGCGCGCTCCGCGTACGTGAACAGCAGGTCGGGTGTGCGGTGCGCACTCACCACGCGGGCCTCGAACGACACGCCGAGCTCCGCGAGCGTGTCCGCCGCATGCCGCATGATTTCCCAGTCGCTCGTACTGCCCATGACGAGGGCGACGAGCGGGGTGTCCGAGGTGGAGGTCGGGTCGGGGGTGGTCGTCACGGCGCGGGAAGCTAGCCAGTTGCTGAGCGGTTGGACGGAAGGCCGCCGCGGGTTGTGCCCACCGGCTACCGCCGCTGAAATTCGGGCGTGCCGAGCGCGAGCCCGACGAGGGGCGCGAGTGGCATCGGCGCGCGGCGCGTTGAGTCCAGCACGGGCGCGGGACCGAGCAGTTGTGCGCGCGTGGCGGGCGCGACGTCGCCGCCTAACAGCAGCCGCACGACGCCGTCGACCTGCTGCGGCGCCGGCGCGAACGCGAGTGTCCAGCCCGGCGACCATCGCTCCAGACTGGCTCCGGGGACGCGACCCGATCCGAGCTGCACGCCGAAGTTCACGCGGTCGAGCAGCGATCCGCTCGCGAGCCACGGCGCCCCCGTCTCGGGCCAGCCGTCCGGCGTGAGGCGGCCGAAGAACGGTTCGCCCAGCCGCGCCACCTGTCCCGCCGTGCGGCCCGTGGTGTCCGGCGCGGCGTTTAGGGCGCGCAGCCCGCTCACGACGAGTTCGAAGGGCGTCTTGACCTTCGCGCGGTACGCAGCGCGCGCGTAGAACTCGGGCGAGTGCAGGACCGTGGCGAGCGTCGCGGCGATGTCGCCGTCGCTCGCCCGAAACGTCGCCGCGGCGCGTGCGACGAGTGCGGGCGGCGGCGCATCCCCGACGAATCGCACGCAGAGCTTCCGCGCGATGAAGCGCGCGGTACTCGGGTGGCGGGCGACGAGATCGAGCACCGCCTCGCCGTCCTCGATGCCGCGCCCGGGCAGCAGTGCGTGCCCGAGCACCGTCTTCGGATCCGCGTCGTGCAGCTCTGGGCGAAACACGAAGCTGCCGCCCTCCTGCGGGTCGGCGAGCGTCCACCCGGTGAGCGCGCGGGCGACGTCGACCACGTCCTGCTGCGTGTAGCCGCCGTCGACGCCTAACGTGTGCAGCTCCAGCAGCTCGCGCCCGTAGTTCTCGTTGAGCCCGGCGCCGCGACGCGTGCGGCGTGGCGCGGTGCGGCCAGCCTGCGCGCGCGGCCGAGTCGGCGCGCCACTCCGCGAGGCTCACATGATCCGAGGACGCACGACTCTGGTACGCATCGAGATACCACAGCATGGCCTGGCTGTGCGCCACGGCGCCTAACAGCTCGCGGAATCGCCCGAGCGCACGCGGCCGGACGACGTCGCGGTCGTACGCGACGAGCGCGAACCGCGTGGGCATCTTGCCCGTGAAGACGGAGAAGTGGTTCTCCCAGAAGTCCGTCATGACCTCCTGCAGCTGCCGCTCCGACGTGAGCGCACGCGCGACGCGCACCGGTCCGAGTTCACTCGCGAGACGATTCCCCTGCTGGTCGAGCGTCTTCCAGTCCGCGCTGTCCTGCGCCGAGAGGACGAGCTGTGCGGTGTCGGCGAGTCCACGCGCGCGGCGAAGCCGACGCAGCCAGATGTTCTGCGGTGGATACTGCCGCGCGAGCACCGCGACGTCGGCAGTCTCGACCGGAAACAGCGGCGCAATCCGCTCCCACGCCGAATCGCTCACGCGCGCTGGGTGGAGCTGGTCGTCGATCCACCGATCGGCGCCGATGGTCTCGACGTGCGCCACGTCACCGGGCCGGGGCCCGAATCCCGCGCGCGAGAGCGCCTGCCACGCCTGCTGCTCTCCCGACAGTTCACGCCCGTCACGCCCCGGTGCAGGCGCCTCGCCCATCGAGCCCGCCGCGCCGCCGCTCGCGCACCCTGCGACGACCGCCGCGACGACGCTGGCCACGCCGAACGCGCGACGGGAACGACCGACCGAATGGCGCATGTAAGACTCCGGCAGTGAGGTGCTCCAGCGTACCGAGTCGGGGCGCGCACGATCCGCGGCTGCGGGCGGCGCGCGCCGCCTTAGCGTCCCGTTAGTGAGAGCACTCGACCCGCTCCTGTGCCACAAACGACGACGCGGGGCCCGCATTGAATGCAGACCCCGCGCATGCCGTGAGCTCCCGAGACAGGACTCGAACCTGTGACCCGACGATTAACAGTCGTCTGCTCTACCAACTGAGCTACTCGGGAATACCCACCCAAGATAAGCCGTCCCCGCGACGAGGGTCAACCCGCGGGCGTCCGCCGTGCGCGCGTGCGCTTCGCCACGACGGGCGCGCTCACGCTCTCCGCACCGTCGCGATCTTCCGGCGCCGGCACCGGCGTCTTGAGCACGCGCTGCAGAAACCGTCCCGTGTGCGACCGCGGTTCGGTCATGATCGCCTCCGGTCGTCCCATCGCGACGATCTGGCCGCCGTCGTCGCCTGCTTCGGGCCCGACGTCGATTACCCAGTCCGCGAGCTTGATCACGTCGAGGTTGTGCTCGATCAGGAGCAGCGTGTGCCCGGCCTCGACGAGGCGGTCGAACACCATCGCGAGCTTCCGGATGTCCTCGAGATGCAGCCCCGTCGTCGGCTCGTCCATGACGTAGAGCTTGCGGCCGCCGCTCGTTGCAGATCCCCGCTTGGCCGATGCGGCCAGCTCGCGCGCGATCTTGACCCGCTGCGCCTCGCCACCGGAGAGCGTCGTCGCGGGTTGCCCGAGGCGCAGGTAACCGAGCCCGACCTGTTGCAGCTGCCAGAGCGACTGGCCGAGTTTCTCCTCCCGCGGGAAGAAGCGGATGGCCTCGTCGACCGTTAGGCCGAGCACGTCGTGAATCGTCTTGCCGCGGAGAGAGACTTCGAGCACGTCCGCCTTGAAGCGCTTACCGCCGCAGACGTCGCACGGTACGAACACGTCGGCCATGAAGACCATCTCGACTTCCACGTAGCCCGCGCCCTCGCAGGCCTCACACCGCCCGCCCTCACTGTTGAAGGAGAACGTGCCCGCCGTGTATCCGCGCTGCCGCGCGAGCGGTTGCGCAGCGAACAGCTTGCGGATCTCGTCGTATGCCTTCACGTACGTGACCGGATTCGACCGTGGCGAGCGGCCGATCGGACTCTGATCGACGAGCACCACGTCGTCGAGCGCTTCCCACCCGCTCAGCGTTCCGAACGCACCGACGCGTTCGCCCAGGTGCTGCTTGGCGGAATGTTCGCCGTGCAGCTTCTCTTCGAGCGCGCGGTAGAGCACGTCGTGGACGAGCGTGCTCTTGCCCGAGCCCGACACACCACTCACGACGGTCAGTGCGCCTAACGGCACGCGCACGTCGACGCCCTTGAGGTTGTGCTCGCGCGCGCCGGTGAGCGTGAGCCAACGCGGCCCGAGGCGGCGTCGCTCGCGCGGGAGCGGAATCGTGCGCGCGCCCGACAGGTACTGCCCGGTGAGCGGACTCTCCGCGACGCGGTCGAGCGTTCCGGCGAAGACGAGTTCACCGCCCTGCTCGCCGCTCCCCGGTCCGAGTTCGACCATGTAGTCCGCGACTTCGATCGCTTCGGGATCGTGCTCGACGACGAGCACCGTGTTCCCACCGTCGCGGAGCCGGTGCAGCAGCCGCAGCAGCCGTTCCATGTCGCGCGAATGCAGCCCTACGCTCGGTTCGTCCAGCACGTAGAGCGTATCCACGAGGCGCGCGCCTAACGAGTTGGCGAGCCCGATGCGCTGCGCCTCACCGCCGGACAGCGTGCGCGTCGCACGGTTGAGCGAGAGATAGCCGAGCCCGACGTCGCAGAGAAAACGAACGCGTCCGCGCGCCTCGTCGAGGATGTGTGCCGCGATCTGCCGCTCGAACTCCGAGAGCGACACCGCATCGAGCCACTCGATGAGTCGTCCCACGGGCATCGCGGCCGCGTCGGCGATCGTTGCCCCGCCGAAGCGCACGGCGAGCGCCTCGGGCTTGAGCTTCGTACCGTGACACGTCGGGCACTCCTGCGCGGTCTGGTATTGGCGCAGGAAGACGCGGATATACTGCTTGTAGCGCTTCTCCTCCTTGCTCCGCAAAAAGGGAAACGCGCCGAGGAATCCGCGTCCTGACCCGTGGAGAATCTGCTCCTGCTGCGCGCGCGTCAGATCGCGCCACGGCGTGTCCGGGTCGATCTTCTCGCGCCGCGCGAACTCGACCAGCTTGCGACGCTCGGCCTCGTACCGCGGCTTCTCCCACGGATCGACGGCGCCTTCGCGTAGCGAGCGCGCGTCGTTGGGCACGATCAACCGCTCGTCGTACTCCAACACCGCGCCGAAGCCGTTGCAGGTCTCGCACGCGCCGCGCGGATTGTTGAACGAGAAGAGCTGCGGCGACGGAGCGGGGAGCCGCGTGCCGTCGTTCGGGCACTCGTAGCGTTCGGTCGCGTTGATGCGCGTGATCGTCCGCCCCGCCGACTCGGGCAACGGCGACGCCACCGGCTCGGCGAACAGGACCGTCGCGTCGCCGTCGCCCTCGCGGAAGGCGGTGCCTAACGCGTCAGCCAGCCGCGACCGCGTCGCCTCGCTCACCGACAGCCGGTCGACCACGACGAGCAGATCGCGCACGGTCGTGAGGTCGAGTTCGCGGGCCGTCACGTCGTCCAGATGCAGCGTCTCGCCGTCGGCCACGACGCGCACGAAGCCCTGCGCGCGGAGATTCTCGTCGACGATCGCGTGCGTGACCTTCGACGAGAGTCGGAGCGGAAATGCGACGGTAAAACGCGTGCCCTCGGGAACCGTGTGGATCAGATCGCCGACCGACTCGACCGAGTCGGGCTTCAGCTCGCGCCCACACTTCGGACAGTACGTGCGCCCCGCGCGCGCCCACAACAGCCGGAGGTAATCGTACACCTCGGTCGCCGTCCCGACCGTCGACCGCGACGTCTTCGTCGGGTTCTTTTGCTCGATGGCGACCGCGGGCGAGAGCCCTTCGATCACGTCGACGTCGGGCTTCTCCATACGTTCGAGGAACTGCCGCGCGTAGGCGGACAGTGACTCGACGTACCGGCGTTGCCCCTCGGCGTAGATCGTGTCGAAGGCGAGCGATGACTTGCCCGACCCCGACGGACCCGTGATGACTGTGTAGCTCCGCCGCGGGATCTCGAGATCGAAGCCCTTCAGGTTGTGCTGCCGCGCGCCGCGGACGATGATGCGATCTTTCACGCCCGAAAGATACCCGAAGCACGATGGGGGCGCCTGACCCAGGCGCCCCCACACATGATGAGACGGGTGATTCTACGGAGCGCCACTAGGGCGCCCCGACGATGACCGATGTCAGACCGTCGAACGACGGGTCGCGAGGCGGTACACCCAGAGCACGACGAGCGCGCCCACCACGGCCGTCAGGATCGACGGGAGGTTGACGCCCGACGTCTGTCCGACGCCGAGCAGCGTCTGCCCGAGGAACCCACCGACCACGGCGCCAACGATGCCGATGAGGGCGGTGACGATGAAGCCGCCCGGATCACGGCCCGGCATGATGGCCTTCGCGATCGCGCCCGAAATCAGCCCGAGAATAATCCATGCGAGCCAGCTCATAACAAATCCTCCAACAAGCGGTGTGTGGTGCGGGGTCGTGCTGGATGGCCGACGCCGTGGTGAATAGCAACGCGCGTACCACGTGACGCCATGTGTTGCGTCCGTAGCACAGGTACCACAGTCACGCGTCGGGTGTAGCGGGTGCGCCACAGCCGCCGTACCCTTCGTGCCGCATGGCTACCGCGACTACTCCCGACACGCCCGACGACGAACCGCTCGCCGCCGCGTACGACGCTCGCCTCATGCGGCGCTTGCTGCACTACGCGCGCCCCTACGCATCGCTCGGCGCCGGCGCGGTCCTGCTGCTCTGCCTCGAAGGCGGCACGCAACTCGTCGGACCCGCGCTGACGCGATGGGTGATCGACGTCGCGATCCCCGCACGCGATGGTGGCATCGTGCGCACGGCCGCGCTGCTCTACCTCCTCGCGCTCGCCCTCCAGTTCGGCGCCGGCTACGGCGAAACGGTCCTGACCGGTCTGCTCGGCCAGCGCGTCATGCGCGACCTGCGCAGCCAGCTCTTCGCGCACCTGCAGCGTCTGCCCGTCGCGTACTTCGATCGCACACCCGTTGGGCGCCTCGTGACGCGCGTGACGGGCGATGTCGAGGCGCTCAACGAACTCTTCACCGCGGGCGTCGTCGCCGGACTCGGCGATCTATTTACGCTGCTCGCGATCTCGGTGATGATGCTCGCCGTCGACTGGCGGCTCGCGATCGCGGCGTTCGTCGTGATTCCGTTGGTCGTGCTCGTCTCGCGTGTCTTCCAACGTCGCGTGCGGACGCTCTACCGCGACATTCGCACGCGTGTGGCGCGCATCAACGCGTTTGCACAGGAGCGCCTAACGGGGTTGCAGATCGTGCAGCTCTTCGGGCGCGAGCGCGCCGAGCGCGCCCGCTTCGACGCGCTCAACCGCGCGCACCTCGACGCCCAACTGCGCTCGATCACCGTCTACGCGCTGTACTTCCCCGCGATCGAGGTGCTCACGACCGTGGCGCTCGCCGCGCTGCTCGTCGGCGCCGCGGGCCGCGTCGGCGTGGGCACCCTCACGATCGGCACGGTCGCCGCGTTCCTCCAGCTCGTCCGACGCTTTTTTCAACCGCTGCAGGACCTCTCGGAGAAGTTCAACATCCTGCAGGCCGCGATGGCGGCCGCGGAGCGCATCTTCGGGCTCCTCGACACGCCGACGGAGCCCAACGCCGGCGACGCCTCGGTCTCGGCGGCGCCCGAACTCGCGCGCGGTGTGACGGTCGAGTTCGAGGATGTGTGGTTTGCCTACGACCTCGCGCACACGGCCGTGCCCGCGCCGGGCGGGGCACGATCAGCGCCCGAGGCGCCTGCGGAGCCCGAGTGGGTGTTGCGGGGCGTGAGCTTCCGCGCGGCTCCGGGCGAGACGCTCGCCCTCGTCGGCCACACGGGCGCGGGCAAGTCGACGATCGTTGCGCTGCTGCTCCGCTTCTACGACCCGCAGCGCGGGCGCATCCTGCTCGACGGCGTCGATGTGCGTACGCTGCCGCGCGAACTCGTCCGCGCGCGAGTCGGCTACGTCCAGCAGGACATCTTCCTCTTCGCGGGAGACATCGCGTCCAACGTGCGACTCTCCGCCCCGCTCAGCGACGCCGCGCTCGACGAGGCGGCCGCACGCGTCGGTGCCGACCGCGTCGTGCACCGGCTTCCAGGCGGGTGGCACCACGTCCTCGGCGAGCGCGGTGCGACCCTCAGCGTCGGTGAGCGGCAGCTGCTGTCCTTTGCGCGGGCGATCGCCGCCGATCCGGCGCTGCTGGTCCTGGACGAGGCGACGAGCGCGGTCGACAGCGAGGCGGAAGCGGTGATTCAGGAGGGGCTCGCGTCGCTGCGGCAGGGGCGAACGACGATCGCCATCGCGCACCGGCTCTCGACGATCGTCGACGCCGAGCAGATCCTCGTGCTGCATCATGGGCGCGTCGTGGAGCGGGGAACACACCGCGAACTGCTCGCCCGTAACGGGCTCTATGCGCGCCTGTACCGCCTGCAAGTGACCGACCTGGTCGACGTCGCGGAGGATCGCCAAGGGCTCGACGATGAGCGCGACGGCGTCCCGCGCGTGGCACGCGCGGGTGGAACCATGCTTGCTCCCTCCTGAACCGGCCCGTAGGTTGGACTTTTTCCAGGGCTCGCTCGTCCGTACGCCGGTGCATCGTGCGCTCGTGATGGGGCTCGACCTTCCCGCTTCGGCCTGACCGCCTTCCTCCCGGCCCACCACTCTCTCGTGCAGCTTGCCGTGGCCGCCCGTACGGACGTAGGACGCGTTCGCAGCGGGAACGAAGACAGTCTCTACGCCGATGCCACGCCGAGCCGCGGGCTGTTCATCGTCGCAGACGGAATGGGCGGGCACGCGGCCGGCGAGGTCGCGAGCGCGATGGCCGTGGAGATCATCGCCGACGAGCTGAAGGCGCTCGTGACGGCGGACGATCCCGATGCCCCCACGCGCATGGTCGGCGCGCTCGTCGCTGCCAATCGCGCGATCCATGCGCGGACCGAGCGCGAATCGGACAAGCACGGCATGGGCACGACGGCGTCGGTGCTCGCCGTGTCCGACACGGGCTACCTGATTGGGCAAGTAGGCGACTCGCGCGTCTACCTGCTGCGCGAGGGAACCCTGCGCCAGCTCACGCGCGACCACTCGTACGTTCAGGAGCAGGTTGACGCGGGGCTGCTGTCGCCGGAGCAGGCGCGCTATCACCCGTACAGCAACGTGATCACGCGCTGTATCGGCGCGAATGGCAACGTCGACCCCGACGTGTTTGCGGGCGAGGTCGCGCCGGGCGACGTGTTTCTCATCGCGAGCGATGGGCTGACGGGCATGGTGGATGACCGGCGACTGCAGCAGCTGCTCTCGTCGCGTGCGGCACCTGCACGCGTCGTCGACGCCCTGATCGCCGAGGCGAATGGACGAGGAGGGCTCGACAACATCACCGCGATCATCGTCCAGGTGATCGCGGCAGGGAACGGCGCCGCTGGCGGCGCGGCCGGCGCCGCCGCGGGCGGAGCGGGGCGTGTCTGACCATTCCGCGGGCGGAGCGGATCCTGGCGAGACGGTTGGCGACGTCGCAGGCCTCTTTCTCGGCAACATCCTCTACGCCATCGAACTCGCGGCGCTCTCGCTGGAGCAGCAGGACAAGCGCGAGGACGCCGCGTTCTACCGCGGCATCGCGCGGAAGTTGGCCGAGGCGCGGGGGCGGGAGCGGATCGCGGGCTAGGTCGGCGTTAGGCGTCTGACAGCAGATGGTCAGGTGCCAAGCAGCGCTCCACCCGCCGCGACCAGGTCACGCACCTCGTCCGCCGGCCGCCGCAGCAGCGCGAGCAGCCGATCACGCGGGACGCCCACCCGCTCGACGAACTCGCGCGCGACGAACACGCGGCACCACCGCGCCGAGCGGTAGATCTGCTCGGCGAGCGCTGGCAGGTTGATCGCCCCCTCCCAGCCCGCGGCCGTGAGACGCGCGACGTCGCCGCCGCGGCGCCGAACGAGCAGGTCGAGTCCGAGCATCTGCGTCTTGGCCGGGAAATCGAGGAGGAGCGTTCCCGTCGGGATGCCTAGCTCGCGCGCGAGGGCGTTCTCGACCGCGGTGGCGAGTGTCCGATCGCCCGCGACCCAATCGCCGAGTCCGTCGGGGAACTCCGCCGCAGGACATTCGAGCGCGCGCTTGTACAGACGACGCCCGCGAAGTGCGTCGCGGAGCGTGGCCACGTTGTCTGGCACGCCGCCGCCGTCGAGCGCGTGTAGCGCGCCCTCGTCGGTAAGCCCCGCGATCGCGCCAACGTCGACGACACCGGCCGCGAGCGCGTCCGCGATCAGCCGCTTGTACATCGCCGTCGCGCTCCGCACCGCGTGGTGCCAGTAGACGTTGCGGTACATCTGATACTTCGCGAACAGCAACGATTCGAACGCAGAGATCCCCTTTTCCGCGAGACCGACTGCTGGCCGTCGCGTGGCCGGGTCTTCGACGAGGACGAGCGCGTTGATGAGCCGGTCGACGTCGACCTCACCATACGGAACGCCGCACATGTACGCGTCGCGCTTGAGATACTCGATCTTGTCGAGATCGAGCGACCCTGAGATCAGCCCGCGTAGCGGACTGGTGCTCGTGCCGCAGACGAGGGCGTGCACGCGCTCGGGCGCGTCCGGGGCGATGCGCGATCGGAGCACGTCGGCCACGGGGCCTGCGCAGAGTAGCGGGCGCGCGACCTCCTCGTGGTGCGGCAGCCCGATCTCCTCCAGCGCGTGCGAGAACGGATAATGGCCCACGTCGTGGAGGAGGGCGGCCGCGCGCACGATCGCCGGTTCGTCGGCCGCGAGCGCGGCGAGCGCGCCCTCGGCGGCGAGCATGTCGAGTGTCACGCCCGTGAGATGGTACGCGCCTAACGCGTGTTCGAAGCGCGTGTGTGTCGCGCCAGGGTACACGAGGTAGGCGAGCCCGAGCTGTCGCACGTAGCGCAGTCGCTGAAACACCGGCGTGTCCACGAGCGCGAGCGCGACGGGGTCGACGCGGATGTTGTCCCAGAGGGGGTCGCGAATGATCTCCACGGGGGCGGAACTTCGCGGCTCGCCGGTCGCCGCGCCAGTTCGACTCGCCCTCGTAGAGGTTGCCCCGGCCCGCGGCAAACGTCCTCTCCCGTGCCCCCTGTCCTCGCCACCCCGAGCGTGCCGACCGCGGTCCCGCCCACCGCCACGCCCTCAGACGCCGAGGCGCGCCTGGACGCGGTCGTCCGCCGCGTGCTGCAGGCCGACGACGTGCCCGCGTTTTCGAAGGCGATGCAGGATCTCATGGCCGCGATCGGCCGCGACGACAACTCGGCCCAACGCCTCGCGAACGTCGTGCTGCGCGACTACGCGCTGACCGTGAAGGTGCTGCGTGTCGCGAACACGGCGCACTACAACCGCGGCGGCCGGCCGGTGCAGAGCGCCACGCACGCACTCATGCTGCTCGGCGCGCGCACGGTGCGCGACCTCGCGAGCGCGCTGCTGCTCTTCGAGCACTACCGGCGGCGCTCGCCGGGGCTCAAGGAGCTGATGCTTCTCTCGCTGTTGACGGCGAGCACGGCGCGCGCGGCGGCCGAGCGATGCGGTGCCGGGGTCGACGTCGATGCGGCGCACCTCGCGGGCATGTTCCGCAACCTCGGTGAGGTGCTCGCGGCCGCGCACCTGGGCGACGAGTACGCCACCGCGATCTGCGCGCTGCCCGTCGCCGGCGTATCGCCAGACGCGACGCGACGCGACGTGGCGCGGTCGCTCCAGGCGCTCGCCGCGGCGCGAACCGCGGCCGCGCGCGCGTCGATCGGCTCGTCGTACGAGGAACTCGGCGTGGTCATCGCTCGGCATTGGGGGATGCCCGACAGCGTCCGCCACGGGATGCGGGCGGAGGGGGCCGTCGGCGAGGATCTCACCTCCGTATGCACCGCGTTCGCCCACGACTTCACGACGGCGGTGCATCGAGGCGAGGCGGTGCTCGCGCCACAGGAAATGACGCGGCTGGTCACGGTCTACGGCGACCGGCTCCGCCTCACGCGCGAATCGCTCAAGGATCTCGCCGACCGCGCGATCGATGAAACGCGCGAGGTGTTCGCGGCGGCCGGCGTACGCCTCGACGACCTGCGACTGACGCGGCAGGTGGCGGCGGCCCTGATCAGCAGCCAGGACGCGGCCGCCCGCGTCGCGAGCGCGCCAGCAAGCGGGTCAGCGGGTGCCTCAGAGAGTAGCTCGGCGAGTGCGTCCAGCCGGCGCGTCGACACCGTGCGAGGTGCCGACCGCGGCGAGTGCGACGGTTGCGGCCGCATCGCGTTCGGCGACGTCGACTGCGAACACCGGGCCGTCGATCGACGCCGTACGCGGGCAACTCGCCAGCGAGCTCGCGGCCGCGGCCGCGGATGTGCCGGGCTACGACGTCGCGCGTGTCCTGCTGCTCGCGCTCGAGGTCGTGCTTCGCGGTGGTCCGTTCGACCGCGCCTGCTTCCACGCCGCCGACGCGTCGGCTCGCGAGTTCCGCCCGCGGACCGGACTCGGCGACGGCACCGACAAGCTGCTGGCGAGCGCGGGCATCCCGTTCGAAGCCGAGCATGGACCGACGGGGCCGACGCTGCGTCGCGGGGCCGAGGTGCACCTCGCCCACGGGGTGCGCCTCTCACGGGCGGATTTGCAGCTCCTCCGCCGGTGGGACGCGGTCAGCGTGGCGCTCTTTCCGATTCGGATCGGCGGCGCGGTGATCGGGTGCATGCATGCGGACCGTCACACGGCATTCGCCGCGCCCGAGGCCTCGACGACGCAGTTCGTGCGCGACGTGGTCCGCACGTTGGAGCGCGCGCTCGAGTTGCGGCGTGGCGCCGCGATGCCCGCCATTCCTCCGACACCTGCGCCTCCCGAACCGTCGGCGGCATCCACGCTGGCCATGTCGGTCAAGATGGACGCGGTTCTGCGTGTCCTGCGCGGGGAGGCGATCGACGTCGTGGCCGCCGGTGTCGGAACGAGCGCGGATGCCGTCGCGACGTGGCGCGCCGAGTTCCTCGCCGGCGCGGCGGCCCGCCTCACGGGCGCCTGACCGTGGCGGGGCGCACGCCCCGTCGTTAGGCGTGCGGGATCGCGCAGCGCGGCCAGCTCACCGCATCAATGGCGTCGCCGTGCGCGGTCGCCTCCTGCGCTCAGGCGCGCGGCCCGGCCGCCCGGATGGCCGGCGAGACGGCCGCGCCGAACTTCTCGATGTTCTGGCGGAACATGTCGGCGAGCTTGCGCGCCTGCGCGTCGTATGCGGCCGTGTCTGGCCACGTGCCGCGCGCGTCGAGCACCGCAGCCGGCACGCCCTCGATCGCGTTGGGCACGGCGAGCCCGAACACCGGGTCGGTCGTGGTCGCCGCATCGTCGAGCGCGCCCGAAAGCGCCGCGCGCACCATCGCGCGCGTGTAGCCGAGCTTCATGCGCTGCCCGGTGCCGTACGCGCCGCCACTCCACCCGGTGTTCACGAGCCAGACCTGCGATCCGTGCTCCGCGAGCTTCGCGCCTAACATCTCGGCGTACTTCGTCGGATGCCAGACGAGGAACACCGCACCGAAGCAGGCGGAGAAGGTCGCCTGTGGCTCGGTCACGCCGCGCTCGGTGCCCGCGACTTTGGCCGTGTAGCCCGAAAGGAAGTAGTACATCGCCTGCTCGGGCGTGAGCTTCGCGATTGGCGGCAGCACGCCGAACGCGTCGGCCGTCAGGAAGACGACGGTCTTCGGATGTCCCCCGCGTCCGTCGCGGACGTGGTTCGCGATGTAGGGCAGCGGGTAGCTCGCGCGCGTGTTCTCGGTAATCCGCTGGTCGGCGAACTGCACGCGGCGCCGCTCATCGAGCACCACGTTCTCGAGCACCGTGCCGAACATCTGCGTCGTGCGGAAGATGTCGGGCTCGCTCTCGGGCGTGAGATTGATCGCCTTCGCGTAGCAGCCACCCTCGAAGTTGAACACGCCCTCGTCGCTCCAGCCGTGCTCGTCGTCGCCGATCAGCGCGCGCTCCGGGTCGGCGGAGAGCGTCGTCTTGCCCGTGCCCGACAGGCCGAAGAAGAGCGCCGTGTCACCCGCGGTGCCGACATTGGCCGAGCAGTGCATCGAGAGCACGCCCTGCTTCGGCATGAGATAGTTCATGATCGTGAACATCGCTTTCTTCAACTCGCCGGCGTAGCGCGTGCCGCCGATGAGGATGGTGCGGCGGGCGATGTGAATCACGATGAACGTGCCCGTCCGCGTGCCGTGACGCGCAGGGTCGGCCTGCATCTCGGGCGCGTGGAGCACCGTGAAGTTCGGCGCGAACGCGTCGAGGTCGGCGACCTCGGGGCGGATGAACATGTTGCGGACGAACAGCGCGTGCCACGCGTTAGGCATGACGTAGCGCACCGACAGGCGGTGGTCCGGGTTCGCGCCGCAGTACAGGTCCTGCACGTAGAGTTCGGGGACCGCGCTCAGATGCGTCCGAACGGCGTCGAGGAGCGCATCGAAGTGCGCCTCGCTCATCGGCTGGTTGACCTTGCCCCAGTCGACGTCGGCCTCGCTCGACGCTTCGCGGACGACGAATTTGTCGTTCGGCGAGCGTCCCGTGTGCGGCGACGTGACGGCGACGAACGGCCCCATGTCGGCCAGCTCCCCCTCACCGCGGCGCACCGCGTCCTGCACGAGCTCGGGCGCGACGGCGTTCCAGTGCACCGTGCCCGTGGGCGTGACGCCGAGCGCGGCGAGGTCGTGCGCGCCGGAGGCGGCATGCGGGGCCGCGGGCGCGGACACGTCGGGGCGGGTGAGAGTGGCCATATGCAAAGAAATCCGAGATCCAGTGAGAAACGTTCAGCGATTGCCTGTTCCGCGGCCCTGTGCGTCCATGACCGCGACCGCGGTCATGTTCACGATGTCCTGCACGTCCGCGCCCTGCTCCAACACGTGGACGGGGCGGTTCATCCCGACGAGGATCGGGCCGATCGCCGTCGCGCCGCCGAGGCGGTTCAGTAACTTGTAGGCGATGTTGCCCGCGCTCAAGTTGGGGAATATCAACACGTTGGCCTCGCCCCGCAGGGTCGAGAACGGGTAGCGGCCCTGCAACACGCGCAGGTCGACCGCGGTGTCGGCCTGCATCTCGCCATCGACTTCGAGTGTCGGGTCGGCCGCGCGCACGAGGCGCACCGCGGCCGCGACCTTTTCGGCTTCGGGGTCGCGCACCGAGCCAAAATTCGAAAACGAGAGCATCGCCACGCGCGGCACCTCGCCGAAGGTGCGCACGATGCGCGCGGCCGCGATCGCGATGCGCGCGAGCTGCTCCGCGGTGGGATTGATCGTCACCGTCGTGTCGCCGCAGAACACGACGCGCTTCTCGAAAACGAGCATGTACATCCCGCTCAGCACTCCGGCGGTCGGGTGCGCGCCCACGGTCTCCAGTGCCGGGCGGATGGTCTCGGGGTAGGTCGCGTTCACGCCCGAGAGCAGGGCGTCGGCGTCGCCTAACGCGACCATCGCCGCGCCGAAGTAGTTCGGATTCGCGAGCCGCTGACGCGCCTCGGCGAGCGACAGCCCCTTGCGCTGACGGCGTTCCCAGAGGTGCGCCGCGTACGCCTCTCGGCGACGCGCGGTCGCCATGTCGACGACCTCGACGTCATCGAGGGTGACGGCGAGCGATTCGGCCGTGCGCGCGATGGCCTCGCGGTCGCCGAGCAGAATCGGGTGCGCGATCCCCTCGTCGGCGACGATGCGTGCGGCGCGCAGCACCTTCGGTTCGTTCCCCTCGGGGAAGACGACGCGGCGCGGATCGCTCGTCGCGCGCGTGATGATGCCCCGCATGATCCCGCGCGCCCGCCCGAGCCGAACTTCCAGCCGCGCACGGTACTCGTCGAGGTCGATGAACTCGCGCGCCACGCCGCTCGCGACCGCCGCCCACGCCACCGCCGGCGCGACCCAGAGCAGGATGCGCGGATCGAAGGGGAAGGGGATCAGGTAGTCCGGGCCGAAGGTCACCTGCTTCAGCCCATACAGGCGGCTCACGCTCTCCGGGACGGCCTCTCGCGCGAGGAGCGCCAGCGCTCGCGTCGCGGCCATCTTCATCTCCTCGTTCACCTGCGTCGCGCGCGCGTCGAGCGCGCCGCGGAAGATGAACGGAAAGCCGAGGACGTTGTTGACCTGATTCGGATAGTCGCTCCGCCCCGTCGCGATGATCGCGTCGGGCCTCACGGCGCGCACCTCGTCCGGCAGCACCTCCGGCGTCGGGTTGGCGAGCGCGAAGACGACCGGGCGCGGCGCCATCGCCGCCAGCATCTCGGCCCGGATCGCGCCCGCGACCGAGAGCCCGACGAACACGTCCGCCCCCTCGAGCGCCTCGGCGACCGTGCGCTTCGGGGTGTCGACGGCGAAGCGGGCCATGTAGGGGTTCATCCCCTCGGTGCGCCCTTCGTAGATCACGCCGAGCACGTCGCACATGGTGATGTGCTCGCGCCGGACGCCGAGCCGGACGTAGTGACTCGCCGTGGCAAGCGCCGCCGCGCCCGCGCCCGAGAAGACGACGCGGACCTGCTCGATCTCCTTGTCGACGACCGAGAGCGCGTTGAGCAGCGCCGCACCCGAGATGATCGCCGTGCCGTGCTGGTCGTCGTGGAAGACCGGCACCGACATCGTGCGGCGGAGCGTCTCCTCGATGTAGAAGCAATCCGGCGCGCGGATGTCTTCGAGGTTGATGCCACCGACGGTCGGTTCGAGCAGCTGGCAGAACTTCACGATGTCGGCGGGATCCTCACTGCCGACTTCGAGGTCGAACACGTCGAGGTCGGCGAACTGCTTGAACAGGTTGGCCTTGCCTTCCATGACCGGCTTGCCGGCGAGCGCGCCGATGTTGCCGAGCCCGAGCACGGCCGTGCCGTTCGAGACGACCGCGACGAGGTTGCCCTTGGCCGTGTACTTGTAGGCGTCCTCGGGATTCTTCCGGATCTCGAGGCAGGGTTCGGCAACGCCTGGCGAATAGGCGAGCGCGAGGTCGCGCTGGTTGGTCAGCGGCTTGGTCGGGACCACGGCGAGTTTGCCGGGGCGCCCGCGGGCGTGGTAGTCGAGGGCGTCCTCGCGTCGGGTGGCGCTCATCGCCAGCAAAGCTAGCCGTGCGGGTCCGGCGAACACGCAACCTCGAGCGGGGTGCGGCGTACACAGGGAGCACGGCTCTCCCCATATTTCCGCGTCATGCGCCCCGTCCGGCACTTCGTCTTTCGCGCGATTCTCGCGCTGCTCGCGCTCGTCACCGCTGCCGCGCCCGCCGCGGCGGCGGTCGGCGAGGGCGTGCTCGCGTCGCGTGCGGGGCGATCGGCGGTGGTCGTGCACATCGAAGACGGGCGCCGCGCGCAGTGTCCGTATGTCCATACCGACGACTGCGTTCTGTGCGGCGCGATCGGCGTGCATGCGCTGCCGACGACGGTAGGCGCCTCCGACGAGACGCGGCTCGTCCACTGCCACGTCGTCGATCTGCCAGACGCTGCGACCTGGCCGGCGTCGGGCAGCCTCAGCACACGCCACGCGCGGGGACCGCCGACGAGCTGACGTTCCGCTCGTCGTTCCGGCCGCCGCGCGCACTTCGGCGCGTGTCGCACCGGAACCGGTCTCGTACGTGTCGTCTTCATGTCTCGCGTCACCCCTCGTGCCCGTGGGGCGCCGCTCCGGCTGCTGCTGAGCGTCGCCATCTCACCCCTCGCGGCGCGCGCCCTCCACGCGCTGCCTTCACACTCGACCGCCGCTCGCCCCGCACTCGCCGCCCCGCCCCTCGTCGGCGTGGTGCGCGATTCCGGCGGTGCACCGCTCGCGAACGTTCAGGTCGTCATCGCCTCGCTCGGCCGCGGCACGACGACCGATGAGCGGGGCGCGTTCGAGTTTCGCGGTCTCGCCGCCGGCCGCTACCATCTGGATGCGCTGCTCATCGGCTATCGGCGCGCCGACCTCGACGTCGTCGTCCCGGCGAGCGGGCCCGACGTGCGGATCACCGTTGTCATGCGGCGGACCGCGCTGCAGTTGCAGAACGTCGTCGTGACCGCCACGCCGGTCGGCGCCGACCCGCTGCGCCTCACGCAGAGTACGATCTCGCTCTCGGGGAAGGAGCTCGCGCGCAATCTCGGATCGAGCGTCGCGCAAACGCTGAGCAACGAGCCCGGGATGGCCATGCGCTTCAACGGTCCTGCGGCGAACGTGCCCGTGATTCGCGGGCTCTCCGGAGAACGCATCCTCGTCCTGCAGGACGGCAATCGCGCGGGTGACCTGTCGTCGGCGGCGGCCGACCACGGCCTGTCGATCGATCCGCTCGTATCGAATCGCATCGAAGTCGTGCGCGGCCCTGCCTCGCTGCTCTACGGAACCAACGCCCTCGGCGGAGTCGTGAACGTCATCTCGAACGACATCCCAAACGAGATTCCGACGCATACGGATGGGTTTGCGTCGACCAACCTCGAGTCGGTCAATCCGGGTGGCGCACTCGCGGCCGGGCTGACTGCCCCGCTCGCCGGCCCGTTCGCGTTCAACGTGCGCGGTTCGTTCCGCAGCACGACGAACCTCTACGAGGGCGGCGGGACACGTCTGGACAACAGCTACAACCGCAACCAGAATGGACTCGCCGCGCTCGGCTATGTCGGCGACAAGGTTCACGCGGGCCTCGCGTACTCCACGTACAACTTCAACTACGGCCTACCGTTCGCACCCGGCGATAATCCATCGCACATCGAAGGCGTGCGCAACGAGGTGAAGGGGCGCGCGGACCTCTCGTTCGAGAATCCGTACGTGGACCATGTGCGGATCGACGGAACGGCGCAGTGGTACCACCACAGCGAAATCCAGAGCGACGGCGTGGTCGGTACCCGCTTCGGGCTCCATACCCAGACGCTCAACACGACGGCGCGCACGCATTTCGGGCCGCTCGACGGAGCCATCGGGGTGCAAGGGCTCTTTCGTCAGTATCAGACCGTCGGTGCGGAGGCCCTCACCCCGGCGGCAAACACGGTCAATGGCGGGCTGTTCGTCTATCAGGAGCTCCCGCTCACCGGCGAGCGCGACACGACGGTCGGCGCGGTCCACGGCAACGACGAGCACGGCCGCGGCATTCGGTTGCAGTTCGGTGGTCGTGCCGACGCGTTCCAACTGAAGACCGTCGCCAGCGATCTTCCGAAGTTCGGAGCGGCGAGAACGCGCTCCTTCGACAACTTCTCCGGTTCACTCGGACTCTCGTTTCCGCTCGCCGAGCGGACCACCTTCGGCGTGAGCGCGGCGCGCTCGTTCCGCGCCCCGTCGGTCGAGGAGCTGTACTCCAGCGCGTACCATGCAGCGCTCGGTACGTACGACGTCGGCAACCCAAACCTCAAGGCGGAGACGAACCAGGGATTCGACGGCGTACTCCGAACGCAGCGCGGGCGGGTGGATGCGCAGCTGTCGGGATACTACAACCGCATCGCCGGCTACATCACGCCCAACGTCGTCGGGAGCGTCGACCCCGAGACCGGCGTCGCGCCGACCGAGGGACGCGGTGTCCCGCTCAACGTCTACACGCAGCGCGATGCGCGCCTCTACGGCACCGAGGGGCGCATCGAGGTCGAGGCGGCGCCGCACCTTGTGATCGGCACGACGGGCGATCTCGTGCGCGGCAACTTCACCGCGGGCGTGCGCAGTCCGCTTCCGTACCTTCCGCCGGCCCGGCTCGGCGCCAACGCGCGCTACGACGATTCGCGATATTCGCTGTCGGCGGAGTTGCGGCACGCGTTCGCGCAGACGCGGACCTCACAGGCGTCGTGTGCTACGGGGACGATCGGTGGGGTGAGCGGAAGCGGGAACACGCAGGACGGCACGCCATGTCTCGACGTGCCAACGTCGGCGTACACGCTGCTCAATCTGAGCGCGGGCGTGACGCTGTACCGCGGAGCTTTGCTGCACTCGCTCACGCTTCGGGCGGATAATCTGCTCGATCAGCGGTACGTGGATGCGACGAGCCGGATCAAGTACTTCGCCTACAACCCGGGGCGGAACGTGGCGCTGGTGTATCGGGTGCAGTTTTGAGGACACGGATCGGGCCGGGGTTGAGCGCGCGCGCTCACCCCGGCCGATCCGTCTCGATCACCCCGCCTGCTCGTACCCCCGCAACAGTTGCATCATGCGGGTATCCGTCACCGTCGCATCATCGCCCTTCGGCGTCTCGAGAATCTTCGGCACCTCGGCCATCCGCGCATCGGTCATGATCCGCCGGAACGGCGCCTCGCCTAACGTGCCGTCCCCGATCAACTCGTGTCGGTCCTTGCGCGAGTTGAACGGGAACTTCGAGTCGTTCAGATGCAGCACGCGCAGTCGGTCCAGCCCGAGCACGTCGTCGAATCGTGTCCACACGCCGTCGTAATCGCCGACGAGGTCGTACCCGGCCGAGTATGCGTGGCAGGTGTCGAGGCAGACGCCGACGCGCGTCTGCTGTTCGGCGGGGAGCCGCGAGATGAGCGCGGCCAGCTCCTCGAACGTCGCGCCGATCACCGTTCCCTGTCCCGCCGTCGTTTCGAGGCAGAGCACGGTCCGCCCGGGCACTCGCGCGAGCGCTTCGGCAATCCCGTCCGCGTTGCGCGCGATCCCCGCCTCTCGATCGTCCATGAAGTTCCCCGGATGCGAGACGAGGAAGTCGATGCCTAACGCCTCGCACCGGGCCAACTCCGCCGCGAACGAATCGACCGAACGCGCGCGGAGCGCGTCGTCGGGCGACGCGAGATTGATGAGGTAGCTGTCGTGCGAGACCGTCGTGCGAACGTCGGTGGCGCCTAACGCGTCGCGAAACGACGCCGTTTCGGCATCGTCGCACGCGCGCTCGGCCCATCGGTTGGCCTGCTTGGTGAAGAGCTGCAGCGCGGAGGCTTCGATCGCGTGCGCGCGGGACGGCGCATTCGCGAGCCCGCCGGCCGTGGAGACGTGGGCGCCGAGGAGAGAAGGCATGACGAAAGATATCTGGCGCCGCGCGGCCCTTCGCGCCCACGCCGCCCGCCGCTAGCGCCCGCCGAGTAGCGAGAGCGGGTCCGTCGCGCGGCCCTGCGGACGCAGTTCGAAATGCAGGTGCGCGGGCAGATCCGGGTCACCCGCGCCGACCGAGCCGATCACCTGCCCGCGTTGCACCGCGTCCCCGACCTGCACGTCGACGCGCGCGAGCGAGCCGTACACGCTGTAGTCGCCGCCCTCGTGCTGCAGGATGACCGTCGGCCCGTACGAGCCGATGCTCTGCGCGACCGCGACGCGCCCGGCAGCCGCCGCGTGCACCGGTGTGCCCGCGGCCGCGCTGATACCGACGCCGTTCCAGCGAGTGGCCGTATTGTTCGCCCCGATGACGCGCCCGAAGCGATAGAGGAGGGGACCGCGAAGCGGCCAGGTGAAGCTGGTCGGCGCGGTCGCGGCGGGCGCGGGGGTGGGCGTCGGAATCGGGCGTCGGCGCGACGGTCGCGAGCGGGGGAGGAGCGACGGCGACCTCCGTGCGGCGACCATTCGTGCGCGCGGCTGCGTTGCGCGCGGCCACGCGTGCCGCCTCCTTGCGCGCCGCCTCGCGCGCGGCCGCGACGCGCGCGGCCGCCGCGCGTTCGGCCGCGAGTCGCGCCGCCAGCTCGCGCCGCCGTCGCGCCGCCTCGATCTCGGCCAGCAGCGACGAGAGGCGCGCCTCGTCGCGCGCGATGCGCGCGATCCGGTCGCGCGTCCGTGTCGCGCGACCTTCGACCTGCGCCAGCGACTGCCCACGCTCGGTCTCGATCCGGCGCAGGCGCGCCTCTTCGGCCGCCTTCTCGTCGCGGTTGAGGGCGAGTTCGATCTGGAGGCGGACGAGCAACGCTCGCTGCGCTGCGACCTCGTTGCGCGTGCGCTCGACGCGACGGACCAACGTGCGGTCCCGGCGCGCGAGTTCGTGCAGATACTTGTAGCGCGCGACGAGGTCCCCGAACGAGGCCGCCGACAGGAGCGCCTCGGCTTCGGCGACCGGACCGCGTTTGTAGATGTCGACGAGCCGGCGTCGGAGCCCGATCTGCTGCCGCGCGAGATCGTGCGACGCGGAGTCGTAGCGTGCCGTCGTCGCCTCGACCTCCCCATGGATCGCGCTCAGCTGGCGGTCGAGCGCGCCGACCAACCGTGCGGTGGCCTCGGCGCGCCGGTCGAACATCGCCGTCTCCGCGCGGAGGTCGTGCACGGTGTCCTGCAGCGTGCGGAGCTGCGCTTCGAGCGCCGCGCGTTGGTCGCGCGCGCGTGCGAGTTCGTCACGCCCGCTCCGCAGGCGCGCGTCGACGCCCGCGGGCGCGGTCTGCGTCGGCGATGCGCTCGACGTCTGCGCCCGCGCGCGACTCGTGCCCGTCACGCACGCGAGCGCGCAGAGCAGCGTATACGCGCGCGGCAGGCGTGGAGCGACGTGCATCCGACGTTCCGCGCGGTCCGCGATCAGCCCCGGTTCCGCCGGCGGTCGTGACCGACCAGCCGGAGATGGCGCCCAACCGATGCGGCGCTGCCGACGAGCCCCAACACGCCGCCGCCAAGTACCCCGAGGGTCGCCGCGGTCGTCGGGAGGAACGCGACGGCGATCACGTAGTGCCGCACGACGGCGCACGCGCCATACGTGAGGAGGAGGGCGAGCGCGCCGCCTAACAGACCACCGACGGCGCCTTCGAGCAGAAACGGCAGCCGGATGAATCCGTCTGTCGCGCCGACGAGGCGCATGAGTTGAATCTCGCGTGCACGGGCGAGGACCGCGATCCGGATCGTCGCGCCGGTGATGATGAGTGCCGCGACGGCGAACGCCGCGCCGAGCGCGATGCCGGCCGCGGTCGCGACAGCGCGGATCGCGGCGAGCTTCTGCACCCATTCCTCGCCGTAGCGCACATCGTCGATGCCGCGCAGCGTGCGCACGCGCTCCGCGACCGCACGCACGTCGGCCGCATCGCGTCGTCCGGGGCGGAGGTGCAGTTCGATCGATGCGGGCAGCACGGCGGCATCGAACACGTCGCGAAACTCGCCCAGTTCGCGCCGCGCGCGGCGCAGCGCCTCTTCCGATGACACCACGTCGACCGCGGCGACCTCGGGGTAGCCGCCCGCGACGTTCGCCGCGTGTCGTACGACGTCGGCCTGCACGCTGTCCACGAAGAACGCACGCACCTCGACGCGTGCCTCGACGCGGCCGAGCGCGTCACGGATGTTGAGCGCGACCAGTCCGAACAGACCGAGCGAGAAGAGCGAGAACGCGATCGTCGCGACGCCGAGCGCGGTGAGCAGCGGCGCGCGGCGAAACGCGAGCAGGGCCTCACGGAACGCGTACCTCATCAGCCGTTCATCGGGCTGTCATCGCGCGGCGGGGAGATCGCACGTCACGCAGCGACGGGCAAGCCGTCCGCGGCGACCCGCCCACGTTCGAGGTGCAGCGTACGCAGACCGGCGCGCGCCACCAGCTCGGCGTGGTGTGTCGCCATGAGCACGGCGGTCCCGCCCGCGTTGATCTCGCGCAGCAGCTCGAACACACCGGTCGCGGCCCGATCGTCGAGGTTCCCTGTCGGCTCGTCGGCGAGGAGGAGGACCGGTCGGTTCACGAGCGCGCGGGCGATCGCGACCCGTTGCTGCTCCCCCCCGGAGAGCTCGTGCGGGAGGCGCATACCACGCCCGGCGAGCCCGACGCGCGCGAGCGCATCGTTGGCCCGTTCGCGCACCCCGGTACGCGGCGCCCCGGTCACTTCGAGCGCGAACGCGACGTTCTGCTCGGCCGTGCGATCGCCTAACAGGCGGAAGTCCTGAAAGATCACCCCGATCTGCCGCCGAATCAGGGGGACCGTGCGGGCGAGTGCGCGCGGCGTCAGCGTGCTCACATCCTCGCCCGCGATCATCACGCGTCCGCTCGTCGGCCGTTCCTCGACGTAGGCGAGCCGCAGGACCGAACTCTTCCCCGACCCGCTCGGGCCCGTGAGAAACGCGAACTCGCCGCGCCCCAGCTCGAACGAGACGCCGTCGAGCGCGCGCGCGGTCGGCGCACCTGCCGCACCACCGCGCTCGTACGTCTTCACGACGTCTGCAAACGTCAGCACGTCCGGCCTCTACGTGGTTAGGCCGCGAGCGCCTGGGCGACGTCGGCGATGAGATCCGCCACGTCCTCCACGCCGACGCTCAACCGCAGGAAGCCGTCAGGGATCCCGATTGCCGCGCGCTCCTCGCTCGTCATCGCGGCGTGCGACGTGTATCGCGGCTCGATCACGAGCGAGTCGACGCCACCGAGTGAGGTCGCGTGCGTGAAGAGCCGAAGCGCGCGCAGAAAGCGGTCGGCCGCTGGTGCGCCACCCGCCAGCTCGATCGCGAGCATGCCCCCGAACCCGTCGAGCGTCGCGGCCGCGAGCGCATGGTCGGGATGCGATGTGAGGCCGGGGTAGTGGACGCGAGCGACGGCTGGATGCTGCTCGCACCACTGCGCGATGGCCATTGCATTTGCATTCTGTCGCTCGACACGTACGCCGAGCGTCTTGAGGCCGCGTTCCAGCAGCCAGCAGGCGAAGGGATCGGGCGCCTGCCCCCAGCGGACCATCTTCTCGCGGACCTCGCCGATATAGCTAGAGGAGCCGATCACGGCCCCGCTCAGCACGTCGTGGTGGCCGTTGAGGTATTTCGTCGCCGAATGAATCACGACGTCGGCGCCGTGGGCGAGCGGGCGGAAGTTGATCGGACTCGCGAACGTCGAGTCGACCACGAGCGCGACCCCGAGTTCGTGCGTCAGCGTGCTGAGCGCGCGCATGTCGACCACGCGCGTCGTCGGGTTGACGGGCGACTCGATGAACACCGCGCGCGTGTTCGGCCTGAGCGCGTTGCGCCACCCGCGCGAGCGCGTGGGCTCGACGAAGGTAGTCCGGATGCCTAACGTCGCGAGCTCCTGCGTGATGAGCGCGTGCGTCCCGCCATAGATCCACGCGCTCGCCACCAGGTGATCGCCGGGGCGGAGCAGGGCGAGCAGCGCGCACGACGTCGCCCCCATCCCGCTCGCGAGTACCAGTGCCGCCTCGCCACCTTCGAGCAGGGCGAGCCGCTCCTGCACCCGCTCGGTATTGGGTGTGTTGCCGTAGCGCGTGTAGCGCACCCCCTCACCCGTCCCGAACGGTTGCGTGAAGTTCACGGATTGGACGAGCGGTGCAACGACGGGACTTGGCTCCGCTTGGCCCTCGGGCTCTGGGGCGTGGCCGCCTGACCCCGCGGGTAGCGCGCGCGCGCCGTGCAGCGCGATCGTCGAGAGACCGGGCGTCATCGTTGCGTGGATGCGGCGAGCGATGTCACGCGTACGTGCCTAACGC
Organism: uncultured Gemmatimonadales bacterium; assembly: GCA_963702945.1. GTDB lineage: Bacteria > Gemmatimonadota > Gemmatimonadetes > Gemmatimonadales > Gemmatimonadaceae > BPUI01. The sequence continues at coordinate 1,031,985 of OY969773.1, read as the reverse complement.
GGGTGGCGCGTCGAGGTCAGGCTTCGTGACGTGCACGATCTCCGACGGTGCCACGCCGACGATGTCGCGCACCACGACCGAGCCACGTGGCAGCGAATCGTCGACGACGAGTGTCGCGAACTGCTGCCCGCGCGGCCCTTCGACGATCACGAGTTCACCCGCAGTGACCATGCGCGCGTGCGCCTCGTTCGCGTTCATGCGCACCTGCGGCCCGCGCTCCGCGTCGGTGCGGCGCGTCGCGATGTAGCCGTCCACGCGAAGCGGACGCGAGCTCTGGTGACGGTGGTAGAGTGGACTCATACGGCAGACAACGTGGAGTGGATCGCGACGGCGGATACGGTGCGGCGTACGCGGTTTGGTCGAGACGTCAGTCGAGCGCGGGCAGCCCGACGGGCAGCCACCCACCCCCCGCCGCCGGCATCACGAGGCGGCGGGCGGCCAGCCGCGCGAGCACCGCCTCGACCTGCTCGACGTCGCCGCTCACCGCGGCCGCGAGGCGTGCGGCACCGGCCGGTGCGACGCCGTGCAGCGCCCGCCACGCCGCATCCTCCTCGGGCGCGACGTCACCGACCAGCCGCACTTCGCCGTCGACCACGGCGACGATCGCGAGCGCGTGGCGCTCCAGCACCGCTTCGACGGCATCGAGGTGCGCGTCACCAACGCCGCGGAAGACGAAGTAGGCGTCGGCAGCGCGTGCGACCGACTCGCCATCACCGGTCGGCGTCGCGTCGAGCGCCGCACGCACGTTCCGCAGCATCAACTTCGCGACGATCTCGTCGGCGCACGACACGTCGAGCAAGGTGACTTCCGAAAAGTCGATGACGCTGACGACGGGGCCGGCCGCCTGGCCGTCCGACGCGTCGGCGATGGCCCGTTCGATCTCGACGCGAACGGCGGCGCCGGTGGGGCGGGTGACGAGGTTCGAGTACAAGGCGCACACGGTACCGCGAAGCACCGTGCCCAGGTCGATGTGATGATGCATCAGACCGCGCCGATCGGCGCGGGGCTACCAGGAACCGGCGCGGGTACGCGCGCGGCCGTCGCACGTCCCCACATGCTACAGGAACTCCAGCGGCGGGGCCGTCGGTCGCGGCGGCGTCGACGGACGACCGCTCGCGTTGGTCGCTCCCCCACTCGGGGCGGCCGCCGCGGCGACCGCCTGCGGAATCGTGATCTGCACCTGCGCCCCCGGGAATGGAGCGAGCCCCTCGCGCAGCGCGACGTCGTCGTCCCAGTCCGGAATGAGCGCGATGCGCGCCGTTCCACTCCGCACCGCGAGCTTCCCCTGGAACTTGGTCACGAAGCTGCGGATCTGCGACAGTCCCTGCCCACGCCCGGATTCGCGGAAGCGGCTCACATTCCGCAGCACGCCTTCCTCGAGCGCCATCCCATCGTCCCATCGGTCGTTGCGCGGTCGCTGCGCGTTCGACTCGAGCGAGCGGCGGAAACCGATTCCCGCATCGCACACCGCGATGACGACGACGCGGCGGCCGAGCCGTTGCTTCCAGGTGTAGCTCTGGACCGCCACCCACCCGTCGCGCCCCGCGTGCTCCGTCACGTTCTGGCACGCCTCGGAGAGCGTCATCGAAAAGCGCATCGTCGAACGCAGGTCCAGCCCGAGCCCGTCCCGCAGGATCGCCGTCGAACGCTCCTGGATGCGTGTGACGATCTCGTGTACGTCGCCCGGCCGCGGAAATTCGCGTCACGCCGAGCAGCACGTTCGACTCGGACGGCGCCCGCCCGCGCGGCACGGCGCGAGTGAAGTCGTACAGCTCCTCCGCGTGCTGAAAGAACCCGGCCCGCCCCCAGTACGACACCGTCTCTTCGGCCTCGGGCGGCGCGAAGCTCGGCCGCACCTCGCGCGACTGCGCGAGCGCGAGCAACGCGGTCAGCCCGTACGGCGATGCCCAGCGCGCGTGCCGCGCGTCGATCAGCACCTTCGCGTCCGCGGGCGCCTCGGCGAGCTTCGCCGCGACCTGCTCGAACGTGACGTCGTCGAGCGACGACGGGATCGGGACGACGGCCGTCAAGGACTCGGAAGCCGAGGAAAGGAGGCGTGACGTGGGGAGATCACGCCTCCGCTCAGCGAAGACTGATCTCGCCGCGCAGATGCGCCGCGAGCCCGCTCGCGCCGCGGTGGGTGAGATTGCGCCCCGCTGCACGGTGCGCGGCGGCGATCGCGACGTCCAAGGTATCACCCGCGAGCAGGCGCGAGAAATAGGTCGCGCCCCAGACGTCGCCGCATCCGGTTGGGTCTCCGGCTCCGGTCGGCGCGACGCGTTCGGCCGGAACGAGCGCGGTACGGATCGGGCCCGGCGCTCCACCCCCGACGCCCGTCACGATCGCCGCCTGTGCGTCCGGGTGCGCCGGTCCACCTTCGAGCGTGACCGTGCCGTCTATGCCGCGCAGCCCGTCGAAGTCGCTCCGCGCGAAGTACACCGACCCGCGCGGCCCGAGCGTCACGTTCATACAGCGCACGCCGTTCGCCAGCGCGGTCGCCGCCAGCGCCATCGAGTCGGGCGCCATCATCGCCATCTCGTCCTCGTTCACCTGCGCGATGTCGAAGCAGCGCATCCACGCGGCCACGTCCGGCAGTGGGCGCGCGGTCCGTAGCCCCCCTGGTTGCACGGCGAGCGTCAGCGAGTGCAGATCGCCATAGATCACGCCCTTGAAGTGCTGGCGGAGCAGCTGCGTGGTCTCGAGGTCCAGCTCGAAGCCCGAGATGAAGTTCACGTACAGCGCGTCGAGCCCGCTGATCAACGGACGCATCCCGAGCCAGGTCCATCCTGGCACGCCGCCGCGGAGCACCTCGCTCCGCCGCTCGTTCGAGTAGTAGAACAGCTCGACCCGGTTGTTCGGGTACGGCACCTCGACGAGCGCGGCATCCGGCGCGGCCCGCCTGAGGGTGTGCAGGTACTCGCCCGCCCGCGCCCACAGATCGTCGCCGACCTTGATCACCGGGACGATCTCCCAGTCATCCGGTAGCGCCGCATCGAGCGCGCTGAGTGCGTACGTGATGCCGCCCCACTCCTCGATCGGGGCTGCGCGCACGTCCCGGCCGTGGATCACGTCCCAGACGAAGGTGCCGATCACGCCGAGTCGTGGCATCTCAGCGCGCCCCGCGCGCGAAACCGGCGTCCCGTGCGTCCGGCGCCTGTTGGTCGCGGAACATGCGCGCCGCACCGACGATTCCGGCCGTGCCCTCGAGCGCGCCCGGAACGATCCGCGCCGCATCCACGGCCGGCCGGAACGCGCGGCGTCGGACCTCCGCGCGCAGCGGGTCGAACAGGGCCGCGCCTGCGCGCATCACACCGCCGGCGAGGACCACGACATCCGGATTGTAGACGTTGAGAATGTTCGCGATCCCCGCCCCGAGAAAGCGCGCCGTGTCACGCACCACCTCGCGCGCGAGCGTGTCGCCGCGGTCGCTCGCCTCGTACACCGTCGCCGCCGTGATCTGCGCGAGATCGCCGCCGACGAGCTCGGGGAGGATCGATGGCTCACCGACCTCGAGCGCCTCGCGCGCGCGCAGCGCGATGTTCGGGCCCGACGCGTACGCCTCCAGGCACCCGTAGTTGCCACACGCGCACCGGCGCCCCGCGGTATCGATCGTCGTGTGGCCGATTTCGCCCGCCACGTCCGACGCGCCGTGGTACAGGCGACCGTTCAGAATCAGTCCGCCGCCGATCCCCGTGCCGAGCGTGATCCCCACGACGTTCTCGGCACCGCGCGCCGCTCCCGTCCACCACTCGCCTAACGTCGCGCAGTTCGCATCGTTGTCGAGCGCCGCGTGCAGCCCCACGCGCTCCGCGATCAGTGCGCGAAGTGGCAGATCGCGCCAGCGCAGGTTGTGCGCGACCACGACGACGCCGCGCGCCCGATCGAGCGCGCCCGGCGACCCGACCCCCACGCCGTCGAACGCTGACCGCGGCACTCCGTCGGTCGCCATCGTCAGCGCGATCACGGTCTCTATCATCTCGACGATCCGATCGACGACCGCGTCCGCGCCTAACTCCGCCCGCGTCAGTCCCGTGCGCACGATCACTTCCTGCCCATCTGCGGCCAGCACCGATCCCACGCTGATCTTCGTCCCCCCGAGATCCACGCCGACGATGTAACGGCGGCTCGCCGAATCGGTGGTGGGAGTGGGCGGAGCGTCAGACATGCGAGGTGGGCAGGGAAGATGGCGACGAGAAACGGTCGAGCAGCGCGTGCGCACGCACCGCGATCGCGCCGGGCGTTTGCTCGCGCATGCAGCGCCAGTGCCCGAGCGGACACACGGGCGGCCCGTGGCGATCGCACGGCCGACAGGCAAGATCTTCGACGCCGGTCGTCGCGCTCCCCGCCGCGAGCGGCCCGAACCCGAACGCCGGCACCGTCGGACCGAAGATAGTCAGCGTCGCCGTCCCCATCGCCGATGCGAGGTGCTGCGGCGCGGAATCGTTGGTGACGAGTAACGCCGCCCGGCCGATCACCGCCGCACTCGCGAGGAGCGACAGCCGCCCCGTCGCATCCACCACGCGTCCCGGCGCGCACGCCGCGACGATCTCCGCGGCCAGCCGACCATCGCTCGCCCCACCCACGACCACCAGCAGGGCCCGCTCGCTCACGAGCGACGCCAGCTCCGCATAGAATGGCCACCGTTTCGTCGCCCACACACTTCCCGGCGCCAGCGCGACGAGCGGCCCGCCCGCCGCCATCGCCTCCGCGTGCGGTGTCAGCACGGCACGCGCCGCTTCCTGATCGGCAGCGCCCGGATACAACCGCGGCGCGAACTCCTCCACGCTCGGCTCCCGTGCTCCCTCCGCCGCGCCCAACCACCACAACCGCTCCGCATGATGCCGGTCCGCTCGATACCGCACCACGCGCGTGTAGAACGGCCGCGCGTTCCGCGACGTATCGAACCCCACCCGCTCCCGACACCCCGCGCCTAACGCGAGCGCCCCACTCCGCGGCGACCCCTGCGCCATGTACGCCGCCACATACCCCCCGCCCGCGCGCAGCGCCCGCACCACCCGCACGAACCCTCCCACCCCGCGGTCGCGCCCCCCCTTGTCGTACACGACCACACGCCGCACGTGCGGATCATGGGCGAGCAACCCCGCCGCGTCCCGCCGCACGACCACATCGACCGCCCCCCGCATCGCGAGCGCCCGAATCAACCCCGTCGTCAACACCACGTCGCCCAAAAACGACGTCTGCACCACCAGCCGCGCCTCGGTCATACGCCGACCACCAGTGGCGTGGAGCGGTGGGGCGCCCCGCCGAGCGACCTGTCAGCTCCGCTGACCGAGCCGGCGGGGTCCCCACCGCGCCGCGCCCGCGCACGAGTCCGTCCTTACTCGACTTGAAGCACCGCGAGAAATGCCTCCTGCGGAATCTCCACGGCCCCAACCTGCTTCATCCGCTTTTTCCCTTCCTTCTGCTTCTCCAACAGCTTGCGCTTCCGCGAAATATCGCCGCCGTAGCACTTCGCGAGCACGTCCTTCCGCAACGGCTTCACGGTCTGCCGTGCGATGACCTTCTGCCCGATCGCCGCCTGAATCGCGACCTCGAACAGCTGCCGCGGAATCAGCTCCTTCAACTTGTCCGCGATCTTGCGCCCCCACTCGTACGCCTTGTCCGTATGAATGATGACGGAGAACGCGTCGATCGGATCACCGTTGATCAGCATGTCCAACCGCACGAGATCGCTCTCGCGATACCCGAGAATCTCGTAGTCGAGCGAGGCGTACCCACGCGAGACGGTCTTCATCCGGTCGAAGAAGTCGAGGATGATCTCGCCCAGCGGAAACTCCCAGTCGAACTCGACCCGCTCGGCGTCGAGATACGTCATGTTCTTGTAGATGCCGCGCCGCTCGGTGCCTAACGTCATGATCGGCCCGATGTAGTCCTTCGGCGCCATGATGCGGGCCTTCACGTACGGCTCCTCCACCCGCTCGATCACCGCGGGCGCGGGCATCTTCGACGGATTCTCGACCAGCACCAGCTCACCGTCGGTCCGGTACACCTTGTACTCCACGCTCGGCACCGTCGTCACGAGGTCGAGATCGAACTCGCGCTCCAGCCGCTCCTGCACGATCTCCATGTGCAGCAGGCCGAGGAACCCGCATCGAAAACCGAAGCCTAACGCTGTCGACGTCTCCGGCTCGTACTGCAGCGAGGCATCGTTCAGCTGCAGCTTCTCCAGCGCATCGCGGAGCGTCTCGTACTGCGTCGTGTCCGTCGGGTAGATGCCGGCGAAGACGAACGAGCGCACCTCCTGGTAGCCCGGCAGCGCCTCGGGCGCGTGATTCGTCGCGTCGAACACCGTGTCGCCCGCACGCGTCTCGCGCACCGAGCGCACGTTCGCCACCACGTACCCGACCTCGCCCGGCCCGAGCTGGTCGGTCTGCACCTGGCGCAGCTGGTTGTACCCGACCTCGGCCACCTCGTACACCGCGTCGTTCGCGCCGAAGGTGATCTGCATCTTCGGCTTGAGCACCCCGTCGACGACACGCACGCTCGGAATCGCGCCGCGGTACTTGTCGTAGTACGAGTCGTAGATGAGCGCGCGCAGCGGACCGTCCGCGTCGCCGACGGGCGCCGGCACACGCGCGACCACCGCTTCGAGCAGATCCTCGATCCCGATCCCGGCCTTGGCCGAGACACGGAGGATACCGTCGGGGTCGACGCCTAACAGGTCGGCCACCTCCTGCGCGCGACGATCCGGCTCGGCGCCGGGCAGGTCGATCTTGTTGAGGATCGGGATGATCTCGAGCCCCGCGTCCATCGCGAGAAACAGGTTCGACAGCGTCTGCGCCTGAATCCCCTGACTCGCATCGACGACGAGCACCGCGCCTTCACACGCCGCGAGCGAACGCGACACTTCGTAGGTGAAGTCGACGTGCCCCGGCGTGTCGATCAGGTTGAGCTCGTACGTCTCCCCGTCCTTGGCCGTGTAGCTCATCCGCACGGCGTTCAGCTTGATCGTGATCCCGCGCTCCCGCTCCAGGTCGAGCGTGTCGAGGACCTGGGCCTTCATCTCACGCTTCTGCAACATCCCCGTGAACTCGATCAGGCGGTCGGCGAGCGTCGACTTGCCGTGGTCGATGTGGGCGACGATGCAGAAGTTACGAATCCTGTCGAGCTGCAACGGAGAGATCGGAAGTGGGAAGCGAGCGCGCGAGACAGCGAGTGTGGCGCGGGCACGCGACGGGCCGCGCACGGCGGACATCGTCCGCGGTGCGCGGCCCGGACCGGCGGTGCCGGACGCGCAAGTGCCTGTCCTGTCGAAATATAGCGGCCCCACGCAGGGCGTTGCCTGCATGGGGCCGCGTTCGACGCACCGCTGTCCAGCGCCCGCCCGGACACACGCCGGAACGGGCGTGCTCGGGACGGCGCCGCCTTACCGCTGCTGCTGTGCGGACCCGCTGCTGTGCGCAACGGGTCGCGCGCCGGCCGACGCACCACCGCCACCACCGCTGCTCGGCGCGGGCGCACTCGGCGCCGCCACGCGTGGCGCGCTAGCCGTCGCACTGCCCGACGCGGGCGAGCGGAACGACTGGCCACCGCCGCCTGAGTAGGACGACCCGCCGCTTGACGTCGGCCGCGCCCGATTCTGCGACTCGCCGTACTGGCCGCCCGGGATCGGATGTGACATCGGCCCTGGTTGGTACGCGTTGCTCCGCCCCTGACCAACGGTCGGCTGATGCTCGAACGCGTGGCGCTCGATCGGCCGTACGAACGGCGTACGCGGCTGCCCGATTGCCCAGCGCTCGGCGACGCTCGCCTCACCCGGCGTGCGCCCGCTCATCGTGGGCGGCAGGGCCACGCGACCGGGCGCATGCCAGAAGGCGAGCGCGCTCGTCGCGGCTGGCGTCGCGGGCGAGGTCGTGCCCGGTGCCTGCACCGGCCCCCACGCGGTCGGAATCTTCGGCACGTGCAACTCCGGGATCGCGCGAGCGACTGGTGCCTGCGCGACCGTTGGCGTGCCATACCGATACGACCCCGTCCAGAGCCCGTTGCCGTAATAGCCTGGCAACCCGTACCCGAATGCCCCATAGCCGAGGGCGGACCGGCCGTAGTTCAGCGCATAGGCGTACTGCTGCGCGCTGCAGCCCGGGTAGAACGCTGCCGGCGCGAAGTCCGCACGATACGACGCGAGCGGAAGCAGCGCATACGAACTCCAACTGACTGCCGGACTCCACGCCCAGTACGGATTGACGCTCAGGCGCTGATCCGCGGGCGTGAACACCGCCCAAAGATCGCGATAGTAGGTGTAGTCGTGGACGTCCTCGACGGGCCGCGCGCACTGTTCGGCGAATTGCCGCTCGCCGGCGCGGAGTGCCGGCCCGACATACGCGTAGTCCGCGCCGTACGCCGGCGCATCGGACAGTACCTCCCGAGCCACATCGGCGATGGTGCTGTCCGGATCGCGCGCGCCGATCGTCAACTCGTGCGACCACGATCGACCCGTCCCAAACGCCGAGAGATCGAGCGGCGTGTCCGACGTCAGCACGAAGACGAATGGCACACGCGAGAAGTCGGTCGACGCGGGCAGGAAGTCGCGATCGGTCGCGTGCAGCATCGGGTACAGGATGTAGCTCGTTCCCGCACTCGACCGTGCCATCGCCCGGGGCGACGCCGGGGTGAGTACCCGCACGTGCCCGCGATGATCGACCTCGAACGCGGCCGTGTACGCGTCGCGCGTCGTCGAGTAGGTCAACACGTCCGAGCCCGGGCCGAGGGCACCCTGGTCGAACGAATAGAACGCGACGTCCGGCGCTGGCAGCCGATCCTCTTCGGGCCGCGGACTCACACCCGGCGGCGCGATGACGCACGCCGCGGCCAAACTGGCCATCCCCGCAGTCGCGGCGCTGCGAAGCACGAAGGGGATGACGCGCATGGGGACGATCCTCCGGCCAATGGTGACACCGCGCGAACGCGGCCGAGCGAAGCAGCTGATACCCGATGCTCGACGGGTCGTTCTACCTACAAACGCTCAACAAGTATAGAACGCGGCGAGCAATGCCGCCGTTGCCGCAATTCTGCAACTCCTGGGCGAGACGTCGATGGCAGTTTCAGCCCGCCGTTATCCGGCGGTCCCGCGGCTCTGACGCCGTGCCCGGCCCGCGGTTACGCATTCGCCCCATGTCGACGCTCCGCGCGGATCTCGCCGATCCAACCGCCCTCGCCAGCCTCGGCGACCTCGAAATCGTCGCGCGATGGGTCGTTGACGGCTTCCTCTCGGGTCTCCACCGCTCGCCGCGGCGCGGCTTCTCGGCTGAATTCGCCGAGCACCGGGCGTACCAACCGGGCGACGATCTGCGGTACCTCGATTGGCGGATCGCCGCACGGGCGGACCGCTGGGTCGTCAAGCAGTTCGAAGAAGAGACGAACCTGCGTGCCGCGATCGTCCTCGACACGAGCCGGTCGATGCACTGGTCCGGCGCGCCCGCACGTCGCGGGGGGCAGCCCCCCCGTCTCACGAAGCTCGCCTACGCGCAACGCGTCTGCGCCGCCCTGTCGCTCTTGCTGCTTCGGCAACGCGACGCCGTCGGCGCGGTGCTCGTCGACGACGCGGTCCGCGCGGCGGTTCCGCCCCGTGCGCACCGCGATCAGTGGCGGCGCATCCTCACCGCGCTCGCGGCGGCGGACGAGTCACCGGCCACTCGCGGGGCGTCACGTGCGTCGACGTCCGGCTCCGCACCGCGCGCTGGGGCTCGCGCACGCGGCCCGCCTCGTTCCCCGCGCGGGGATGATCGTCCTCGTCTCCGACCTCCTCACCGAAGTCGAGCCGGTGCGCGACGCACTGGCCACGGTGCGCAGCGCGGGCCACGATGTCGCCGTGCTTCAGGTGCTCGACCCAACCGAGCGCGACTTCGATCTCGCCGTGACCGACGGTCGCTTCGAGGATCCCGAAAGCGGCTACGCCGTCAGCGCGAGCGTCGCGGCCGTGCGCAGCGACTACCAACGCGCGATGCAGGCGGCCCTCGATCGCTGGCGTGAGGTCTGCCGCCAGCTTGGCGTGCGGTACGCGCTGACCACGACCGATGCGCCGTTCGGGCCCGCGCTGCGCGCGGCGTTCGCCGCGCATGACGCGCTCGCCTGACGGACGCACGCCCGACACGCGGGTCGATCGCACGCGATGCAATTCTTCGCTCCTCTCTGGCTCGCCCTCGGCGCGGCAGTCGCCGTTCCGCTGCTGCTCCACCTCTGGAACCGGCGGCGTGCAGGCGAGCGCGTGCTCTTCCCCGCGGCACGCCTCCTCGCCGCGGCGACCGAGGCACGTGGCGCCGCCATCCGCCTGCGCGAGTGGCTCCTCCTCGCGTTGCGCATCCTGGCCGTCCTGCTGCTCGCGATCGCCGCCGCACAACCGTCGGTCACGGGGCGGGTCGGAGCACGCGCGCCGGGCGCGCTCGCACTCGTCCTCGACAACTCCCTGAGCACGACGGCCGTCGTCGGCGGCCGGTCCGTGTTCGACCAATTGCGTGATGAACTCCGCAGCGCGCTTGCCGCTGCCGAGCCAGGTGACCGCGTCTGGCTCGTCACGGCCGACGGCGCCGTCGTCTCCGGGGATCGCACCACGGTGCGGGCGGCGCTCGACGCGGCGCGCGTACTCGCGGGCGCCGGCGATCTTCCCGGCGCGCTTCGACGCGCGGCAGCGCTCGCCGACGGTGCGCGTGCGGGCGGAACGGGAGCGATCGTGCTCGCCACCGACGGACAGGCCACCACGTGGTCGCGCACGGTCGCGTTGCCGCGCGTCCGCATCGGCATCGTCCGCGCACCGGGTCCTGCCCCCGCCGACCGCGCCGTCGCCGCGCTCACGGCCGATCCAGCCCGTTGGACGCCAGAGGGCACGGTTCTCGGCCGCCTCACCGGCCCCGGCGACTGGCATCTCGTCCTCCGGGATAGCGTGGGACGGATCGCCGCCGACGTGCGCGGCACCGCCGCGGCCGCGGACAGCTTCGGCCTGCGCGTCCCACTTCGCCCGACGGCGCGCGGCTGGCTCACCGGCACGCTCGACGTCCCGCCCGACGAGTTGCGCGGCGACGACGTACGCCACGTTGCCGTGATGGTCGGTGCACCGCCGCGGCTTGTGGTCGACGCGTCGGCCGGCCCGTTTGCCGCCGTCGGCGTCGCCACGCTCGTCGAAGGTCGTGCGGTGAGCGCACCCACCGCCGCCGATGGCCCCACGGCGCGGGTTACCGAACCCGACGCCACGACTCGGCTTCCTGCCGTCCTGATCGCCCCCGCCGATCCGGCTCGCATCCCGGTCGCGAACCGCGCGCTCGATCGGCTCGGCGTGCCCTGGCGCTTCGCCGCGCGTGTCGACGGGCCGGCGACCGTGACCTTTCATGCTGGCACGGTCGCCGACGCGCAGACGAGGACGAGTGTCGGCACGAGCGGAGCGGCGATGGCCGCGGCCGCGAGCCCGTTGGTGCCCGTCGCGCGTCGTTGGCATCTCGAACGCCGAGCCGGCGGAACGCAATCGGCCACCGATACCCTCGCCGCCGTCGCCGGCGACCCGTGGATCGTAGCCGGAGCGGGGTACGTCCTGCTCGCGTCGCCGCTCGACACGCTCTGGACCCCCTTTCCGACCCGCGCCGCCTTCCTCCCCTGGCTCGCGAGCGCCGCGGCGCGCCTCGCCGACCCGCTCGGTATCACTGCACAACCGCAGTCGACGGCCCCCGGAGCACCGGTCTCCGTGCCGTCGGGCGTCGATGGACTGCTCGGTCCAGGGGGGACCCGCACCGTGCGCGGTGACCGCATCACCGCTCCGACCGACCCGGGCGTTTACTTTTGGCTCCGGACGGGCGCCCGCGTGGGCGCGCTCGTCGTCGACCCGGAAGCAGAGGAAGTGGTGTTGGCGCGGTTGAGTGCGGGGGAGCTGGGCGAGCGCGTGCGCCCGGCGACGGGCGGGGGTATCGAGGTGGGAACCAGCGGCGCGGCGGCTGCCGCGTTCGCGCGTGGTACGGGCGGTCGTCGATCGCTCGCCACGCTGCTCGCGGCGGCGGCCGTCCTCCTGCTCGCGGGCGAGGCGTTCGCCGCCCGCGCGCGTGCGACCGCCTGAACGCCGCCGTCGAAACGGCACCCCGCATGTCACTACCGACGTTGTTGGAGGCGATCGATGGCCTCCCCGCCTTCACCCGCCTCGTCCAGACGCTCCCGGGCCCGCGCGCCCGCGTCACCATCGGCGGCCTGCACGGATCGAGCGACGCGGTCCTTCTCTCGGCCCTCGTTCGGCGCTTTCCGCAGCGACTGTTCGTCCTGCTCGCCCCGACGGTCCCCGATGCCGAGCGCTGGCTCGCCGATCTCGACGCGATTGGCGGGGGCGTCAAGACGGCGCTTTACCCGCACCGCGAATCGTTCGGCGAGGTCGAGGCCCACTCTGAAGTAGCGGGCGAACGCGTCGAGACACTCGAGCGTCTCACGCGCGGCGACGTTCAGTTGCTGCTGACGACGCCACGCGCCGTCCTCGAACGTACGCAGCTTGCCCGCGCCCTCCAGGAGGCGCGCATCGAGCTCCGGCGCGGTGACGTGTGGCGCCCCGAGGATCTCGCCGCCCACCTCAATCGGGTCGGCTTCGAGCGAGTCCCCCTCGTCGATGATGTCGGGCAGTACTCGGTTCGCGGCGGCATCTTCGACGTGTACGGCTTCGGCATGGCGGAGCCGGTCCGCCTCGAGTTCTGGGGCGACGAGATCACCGAGCTCCGCCATTTCGACCTCTACTCGCAGCGCTCCACACGCGCTGCTGAAGTCGCTGTTGTCCTCCCGGTTGACGGACGTGCGCACGGCGTCGGCGGCGGGGAGCACGGCGCGACGGACGGCGCCGCGAGCGCTGGCGCGTTCGAACGCGTCACGCTCGCGGAGCTCTGGACGCCGGACGCGGTCCTGTTCGTCCCCGATGCGCTCGACGTCGGACTCGAGTTCCGCCGCACGTGGGAGGAAGCGCAACACCATCTCGACCTCGCCCGCCGTCGCGGTGAGGACGTGCCGCGTCGCGAGACGCTCTTTCTCGATCCCGCCGACGCCGCGCGCCGCGTCGCTGGATTCGGCACCATCGCCGAGGTTGCGCCGGACGCGACCGGCGCGACGGCGGCCGACGTCGGCTTCCCGACGCGCGCGCCCGAACGCATCGACCGCGACATCCGCGCGCTCCGTCGCCTCGTGCGCGACGGAATGCCGACCATCATCCTCTGCGACAACCAGGGGCAGGCCGAGCGACTCGACGAGCTACTGAACGAGGACGAACGGCAGGCGTCCCCCGCCGGACTGGTCATCGGGGTGCTCGGTGGCGGCTTCATCCTCCCGCCAGGGATCGGCGCAGGGCGGGGGCTGCGTGTCCTGACCGACCACGAGGTCTTTCGGCGTGACCGGCGCATCCGCCGCGCGCGCAAGTACAGCGCGGGCACGGCGCTCGACGCGGCGAGCGCGCTCAAGCCCGGGGACTTCGTCGTCCACCTGGAGCACGGCGTCGGCGTCTACCGCGGCATCGAGACCAAGTTCGTCGGCACCGGCACGATCGAGGTCGCCGTCATCGAGTACGAGGGCGGCGATAAGCTCAACGTGCCTCTATATCGGCTCGATCAGGTGGAACGGTACCGCGCTGCTGGCGAGGGCGACGACGAGGCGCCGCCGCCGCGCCTGCACAAGTTAGGCGGTCGCCGGTGGTCGCAGCAGCGCGACAAGACGCGCGCGGCAATCCAGGAAATGACCGTCGAGCTGCTCGACCTGTACGCTCGCCGCAAGGTCGCGGGTCGTTCGCCACATGCGCCGGACGGCGCGTGGCAGCGCCAGCTCGAGTCGAGCTTCCTGTTCGAGGACACGCCGGACCAACGCCGCGCCACGGTCGACATCAAGCACGACATGGAAGGCCCGCGCCCGATGGACCGCCTCCTCGTCGGCGACGTCGGCTATGGCAAGACCGAGATCGCGGTGCGCGCCGCGTTCAAGGCTGTGCAGAGCGGGCGCCAGGTCGCCGTGCTCGTCCCGACGACCATTCTCGCCGACCAGCACTACCGCACCTTCTCGGAGCGCTTCGCCGATTTTCCCATCCGCGTCGAGGTGCTCTCCCGCTTCCAGAGTGGGAAGGAGCATTCGGCGACGCTTTCGGCACTTGCCGAGAAGAAGGTCGACGTCATCATCGGCACGCACCGTCTGTTGTCGCCCGATGTCGTCTTCCGCGATCTCGGCCTCATCATCGTCGACGAGGAGCACCGATTTGGCGTCAAGCACAAGGAGCGCCTGAAGCAGCTCCGCCTCGAGACCGACGTCTTGACGCTGACGGCGACGCCGATTCCGCGCACGCTGCACCAGTCGCTCGCCGGTCTGCGCGACATGACGTTGATGCAGACGCCGCCGCGCGACCGCTCCCCGGTCCTCACCTTCGTCGAGCCGAGCATGGACGACGGGTTGATCGAGGAAGGGATCGCGCGCGAGCTCGACCGCGGCGGCCAGGTCTTCTTCGTCCACAATCGCATCGAAACCATCGAGGCGATCGCGGACCACATCCGCCGCATCATGCCGCGCGCCCGTGTCGCCGTCGGCCACGGCCAGATGAAGGAGCGCGAGCTCGAAGATGTGATGCGCCAGTTCGTCCAGGGCGAGATCGACGTACTCGTCTCGACGCTCATCGTCGAGACCGGGTTGGACGTGCCGAACGCGAATACGATGTTCGTCAACAACGCGCACCACTTTGGCCTCGCGCAGCTCTACCAGCTGCGCGGGCGCGTGGGCCGCTCGCACCGCCGCGCGTACTGCTACCTCATGGTGCCCGACGGCATCGACGAGGACGCGGAGCGCCGCCTCTCGGTGCTCGAGCACCACACGGAACTCGGGGCGGGCTACCGCGTCGCGCTCAAGGACATGGAGCTGCGCGGCGCCGGCAACCTGCTCGGCCCCGAGCAGAGTGGCTTCGTGCACGCCGTCGGCTTCGACATGTATCTCCGCATGCTCGACGAGACCGTGCGACGCCTCGCCAACGGCGACACGCCGCAGAAGCCGACCCCGGCGGATGTGTCGCTGGACCTCCCCGCGTTCCTTCCCGACGACTACGTCGCGAGCGCTGAGGCCAAGCTCGACCTCTACCGCCGCCTCGGCGCCGCGTCCGAACCGGCCGAGATCGACGGCATCCGCGACGAGATGCGCGACCGGTTCGGGCCGATGCCCGCAGCGGCCGAGGCGTACGTCGCGATCGCGTATCTCCGCGTCATCGGGGGTGCGCTCGCGATCGAGGGCATCCTCGTGCGTGGTGCCGAGGCCCGTATTACCTTTCGCGATTCCGCCGTTCCGCGCATGAAGTCGCTCGGTGCGGCGTTCCACAGCGTGCAGTTCCAGACCGAAGTGAAGCGCGCGCAACCCCTCGCTCTCAAATTGACGCGAGCGGGCAGCGAAGCGATCCTCCCCGGTCTGGTCCGCGCGCTCCGCAGCCAGCTTCCGACAACGGCTGCGTCCGCCTCGTCTTCCTCGCTCCGATGACCCGCCTGCGTTCTCTCGTCCTCGTCGCGTCTGCAACGGCGCTCGCCGCCTGCGGCGGCCTCAAGGACGCGCTCTCGGCCCACACCGACACCGTCGCCAAGGCGGGCTCGCAGGAGCTCTCGGTCGAACGCCTCGCCACCCTGCTCGGCCGCTCGCAGATCCCGCTTCAGCGTGACATCGTCAAGAACCTTGCCGGGCTCTGGGTCAACTACCAGCTGATCGGCCAGGCGGCGGCACGCAATGACTCGCTCGCCGATCCGAAGACCATCGACAATGCGCTCTGGGCGGTGATCGCGCAGGAGCGCCTCCGCAAGCTCGGTGAGCGCCTGATCGCCCGAAACCCAGCCAGCGATACGGCGAACTCTGCGCAGCGCTACGCGAACGGCGACCTGCTCTCGGCCAAGCACATCCTCGTGCCGTTCGGCGGGCAGCCGGGCGCGCCCGTCGCGCCCAACGTGCGCGATTCGGTCCGCCGTCGCGCCGAGGCCCTCCGCGCGCAGGTCACGCCGTCCAACTTCTCCGATCTCGCCTCGCACAACAGTGGCGATCCAGGGTCCGCACGTCAGGGTGGCCTGCTCGGCATCTTCCCGAAAGGTGCGATGGTTGCGCCGTTCGAGCGCGCCCTCGTCGCCATCAAGCCTGGCGAAATCGCCCCTGGCATCGTCGAAACCCCGTTCGGCTATCACATCATCTATCGCCCGACCTACGCCGAGGTCAGCGGTCAGTTCGGGCAGGCGATCGGCGCCCGCACGCGCCAGCTCGCCGAGAGCACGTATCTCGCGGGTGTCGACAAGGCGGCCAACATCGAGGTGAAGGGCGACGCGCCGCTCTGGACCAAGTCCGTCGCGCAGGACATCCCCGGGCACCTCAAGGATTCGAAGGTCGTGGCGACGTCGAGCGCGGGTGACCTCACCGCCGGTCGCGTCGCGCAGTGGATGTCCGCGCTCCCCAACGCGCCCCAGTTGCGCGCGCAGCTCGCGCAGGCGCCCGACTCGCTCGTCCGACTCTTCGTTCGGCAGGTCGCGCGACAGGAAGTGCTGCTCAAGAAGGCCGACAGCGCCAAGATCACGGTCGACTCGGCCGAGATGAACAATCTCCACCGCGCGTACGTGACCGCGATCGGCAACATCTGGTCGGGACTCGGCGTCGCCCCGTCGCAGCTGGCCGATAGTGCGAAGAGCGAGGCGGACCGCCAGCGCCTCGCGGCCACGCGGATCGACGGCTACCTCGAGCGGCTCGTTCAGCAGCGCGCGCAATACGTCGACATTCCGACGCCGATCGAGGCAGGCATTCGAGCGAAGGGTGACTTCTCGGTCTACGATGGCGCGGTCGACAAGGCGCTCGAGCGTGCCGCGCGCGTCCGGGCCTCGGCCGACTCGGCCCGCTCCGCCGGCCAGCCGCCGACGGCGGTCCCGCTGCCCGGCCAGGGCGGTGCACCAGGCGCGGCTTCGGGTGGAGCGCTGCCCGCGCCGACCGGACCAGGCGCGCCTCGCCCGTAACGTCCGTCGTCTACCCGCAAAGAAACCTCTCGACCTTCCCACACGGCGGTGGGGCGCGAACCCGCGCCTCACCGCCGTGTAGCATCTGTCATGCGCCGACCGCTTCGCTTTTCCGCCGCCCTCGCGGCTTCCGTGCTGGCGACCGCTGTCGCCTCCCCGTTCGGATCCGCTGCCGCTCAGGGTGCGGCGCCTGCCACCCCCGTCGTTCGCGCGAGCGCGACGCCGTCTGTGCCCGCCGTTGCGCCGCCCGACGTGGATCGCGTGGTCGCCGTCGTTGGGACGACCCCGATCCTCTACTCCGAGCTGCTCGACGAGATCAATCAGCGTCGCGCCGGTGGTGTCCAGATTCCGGCCGACTCTGCGGGACGCGACAAGTTCATGCGCGATGTGCTCACCGACATGGTCGGCTCCGAGCTCCTCGTCCAGCGTGCGAAGGTCGAGAAGATCGAGATCGACGAGGACCAGCTGAACAAGCAGGTCGAAGATCAGATCAAGCAGATCCACACGGGCTACTCGAGCGAGACGGAGTACCGCGCCGCGCTTCGCGCGAATGGGCTCGGAACGCCGGACGAGTATCGCAAGCGCCTGTATGAGACGCTCAAGCGCAACCGTATCCAACAGGAACTGTTGCAGAAGCTCCGGCGCGACGACAAGCTCGTCGGCTCGCCCGTGACCGATCAGGAGCTGGATGAGGCTTACCAGCAGAACGTCGGGCACCTGCCCAAGCGTGATGCGATGGTCAGTCTCAAGCAGATCATCGTTGCGCCCAAGCCCACGGCGAAGGCCCGCGCGACCGCGCTCGCCAAGGCCGAGTCGCTCGAGGTCGAGATCGCACGCGGCGGTGACTTCGCGCAGATCGCCAAACGCGAATCGCAGGACCCGGGCTCGGCTGCACAGGGCGGTGACCTCGGCTGGAACCGTCGCGGCGCGATGCTGAAGGAGTTCGACGAGATGATGTTTGCGCTCCCGGTCGGGCGCGTCAGCCCGATCGTGTCGACCGCGTACGGCTACCACATCATCCGCGTCGACCGTGCGCAGCCGTCCGAAGTGAAGGCGCGTCACATCCTCATCATCCCGAAGATCGATACGGCCGACCAGACGCGTGCGCGTCTCGAAGCCGACACGGTGCGCGCGGCACTCGCCCGCGGCGCCGATTTCGACTCGCTCGCGACGCGGCACCACGACCCGCTCGAGAATCTCAACCTCCCCGACTTCAACCGCGCCGAGTTGCCGGCAGCGTACGCCGCGGCCATTGGCGACAAGGGCACCGGCGCGCTGGTTGGACCATTCCCGATCGACGACCCGCGCACTGGGCTCAAGAAGTACGTCGTTCTGCGCGTCGTGAATGCCGTGGCGGCGGGCGACTACCCCGTCTCCGAGGTAAAGGCGCGGCTGCGCGAGACGGTGAGCGATGCCAAGACATACCGCAAGCTCGTCGACACCCTGCGTAAGGCGACCTACGTCTCGGTCCGTCTCTGATCGTGGAGCCGCGGCTCGCCGTCACGCTCGGTGACCCGCGCGGCATCGGGCCCGAGCTGATCGCGAAGGCGGTCGCGGCTGGGACCGTCCCGCGCGACCGCCTCGTTCTCGTCGGGCCTCGTGGTGCCGGCCTCGACGTCGACGTCGTGATCGGCGACTGGGCCGCCGATGGAACCGCGGCCGAAGCCGGCGGGTTGGCCGGTCGCGCGGTGGACGTGGCGGTCGACCTCGCCCTCGCAGGTGACGTTGCCGGAATTGTCACGGCGCCGCTCGATAAGGCCGCCCTGCATGCTGGCGGCTACGACGTGCCGGGTCATACCGAGCTGCTGGCGCGGCGCACCGGCCGCGACACGGCGATGATGCTCGCCGCGAGTGGTCCGCGTCCAGGCGAGCGCGGAACGCTACGCGTCGTGCTCGCCACGACGCATGTGGCGCTCCGCGACGTGCCCGTCTTGCTGACGGCCGGCGTCCTCGCGCGCACGGCCGAGATCACGCGTGCGGGGTTGGCCGATGGATTCGGAATCCCGGACGCACGCATTGCGCTCTGCGCGTTGAATCCGCACGCGGGCGATGGAGGACGTTTCGGAAGTGAGGACGACGACTTGCTCCGCCCGGTCGCGCGCGAGTGTCAGCTGGCTGGCCCCTTTCCCGCCGATACTGTGTTCGTTCGTGCACTCCGCGGCGAGTTCGACGCGGTCATCGCTCCCTATCATGATGTCGGGATGACAGCTATCAAGGTCGCCGCGTTCGGGCGGGCAGTGAACGTGACCCTCGGCCTTCCGTTCCCGCGCACGTCGCCGGACCACGGCACGGCGCTCGACATCGCGGGCCGTGGCATTGCCGATCCGTCGAGCTTCATCGAGGCGCTTCGCCTCTGCGATCGCCTGGCGCGCGGCACCGCGGTGCCGGCGTGACGCCGGCCCGCAAGGAGGAGACGGCCGACGCCCGTTGCGCGCAGCTACGCCCGACCGCCGCGCGAGCGCACGACCACGCGCACTCGCATGACCACGCGCACGATCATGCTCACGACCACGCGCATGATCATTCACATGGGCATTCGCACGCTCACGGGCACACACACCGGCACGGGGAGGGCGCGTCGACACGTGCTCTGAAAATTGCGCTCGCGCTCACGGCAACGCTCCTCGTCGCCGAGGCAGTCGGCGGGTGGCTGGCGAACTCGCTCGCGCTGCTCGCGGACGCGGGCCACATGCTGACCGACGTTGCGGCACTCGGCCTTTCGCTGTTCGTCGCCTGGTTTACGCGGCAGCCCAGTACGCCCCAAAAAACCTACGGCTATCTCCGGTGGGAGATCCTCGCCGCGCTGATCAACGGGGCGACGCTGCTCGGCATCTCGGGCGTCATCCTCTGGGAAGCCGTTCAGCGCCTGCGCGCACCGGAGGCGGTCGCCGGCGGCACCATGCTCGCCATCGCGGTCCTGGGACTCGTCGTGAACCTCATTGCCGCGTGGGTGCTACATGGCAGCGCGGGTGAGAGCCTCAATCATCGCGGCGCCTACCTGCACGTCCTCGGAGATCTCCTCGCGAGTGTCGGTACGGTCATCGCCGCCCTCCTGATTCGCGGGACCGGCTGGCTCCCGATCGACCCGATCGCGTCGATCGTCACGACCTTGCTCGTCGTGCGTAGCGCGTGGAATCTCGTCCGCGAGTCGGTCGATGTGCTGCTTGAGGCTGCGCCGGCGCACCTTGAGCCCGAGGTCGTGCGTGAACGACTGGCCGCCGTCCCCGGTGTCGCCAGTGTCCACGACCTGCACGTCTGGAGCGTCAACTCGGGTCTCGTCGCGATGAGCGCGCACGCCGTGGTTCCCGATCTCGCACTGCACGACGCCGCACTCGTCGCGATCGACGGCGCGATGCGCGACATGGGCATCGGACACGTCACGATCCAGCTCGAACGCACCGCGATGCGCCCCTGCGCCGAGCCCGCGATGGTCTGACTCGCCGCCGGACTCGGATGACGGGGCGCCACGCCGTGTGACGCGGCTGTGACGCCCCCGCGCGATGATGCGTCGCTTGGCCACGCGTCGTCGCGCCCCGTCCATCCGGCCGGCGACCGGCGTACGCGCGCCCGTTCCCGCGTCGCCGTGCCCCAGATCGATCGCCTCCTCTCCGCTCTCGTCGCCAGCCGAGCCGACGTGCTCGAGCTCGTCGACGGCGAGCCCGCCGCCTTCGTGACCGGCGCCGACCGCCGCAACGCGACGCGCCAGCCGCTCACGGCCGCGCAGATTCTCGGGATCGTGCGCGAGGTCGCGCCGGCCGACGTGGCCGCGCAATTGGGTGTGCCGCATCCGGCCGATTTCCGGTACGTCGGCGAGGATGGCGCGTTCGCAGTGCGCGTGACGCGCTTCGGCGACCGCTGGGGCGCGACCGTCGCTGCCGCACCGCCGCTCGCACCCGAACCGACCGCCGTCCCGTCCGGATCGCGGGCAGCCGGCGAGGAGCCCCGCACGACGATCGACCGCCTCCTTCGGGCGCTCGTTTCGGCGCGTGGCTCCGATCTGCACCTGCGCGTCGGCGAGCCGCCCGTGATCCGTGTCTCGGGGCATCTCGAGCGTCTTGCGGAGCCGCCGATCGACGCCGATCGGCTGGAAGCGATGCTGCTGGCCGTCATGGCCGAGCGTGACCGCTCGCAGTACGCCGCGACCGGAGATGCGGACTATGCCTACGAGATCGACGGCGTCGCCCGTTTCCGCGCCAATGCGCTCCGCGATCGCCACGGCCCCGCTGGCGTGTTCCGGGTCATCCCGGCCACGGTCGTGAGCGTTGAGGAGATGGGGCTCTCGGGCGAGGTGCAGCAGCTCTGCCAGCTGACCAAGGGTCTCGTGCTGGTCACCGGCCCGACCGGTTCAGGCAAGTCGACGACGCTCTGCGCGATGGTCGACCTCGTGAACCGTTCGCGGCAGGATCACATCCTCACCATCGAGGATCCCATCGAGTTCGTGCACCCGAACAAGCGCTGCCTCGTCACGCAGCGCCAGGTTGGCGTGCACACCGCGTCGTTCAAGAGCGCGCTACGCGCGGCCCTCCGCGAGGATCCTGACGTAATTCTCGTCGGCGAACTTCGCGATCTCGAAACGATTTCGATCGCGATCGAGACCGCCGAAACCGGGCACCTGGTCTTCGGCACGCTGCACACCACGACGGCAGCCGGCACGGTCGATCGCATCATCGATCAGTTCCCCGCAGATCGCCAGGCACAGATCCGCGTGATGCTCAGCGAGTCGCTCAAGGGCGTCATCTCGCAGACGCTCTGCCGGAAGATCGGCGGCGGACGCGCGGCCGCCCGCGAAGTCCTCCTCGCGACGCACGCGGTGTCGAACCTCATCCGCGAAGGGAAGACGTTTCAGATCCCCTCGATCATGCAGACGTCAAAAAAGATCGGCATGGTCACGCTCAACGACGCACTGCTCGAACTCGTCGACGCAAAGCTTGTGGAGCCTCGGGAGGCCTGGACGAAGGCGGTCGAGAAGACGGCATTCGTCCAGGCGCTCCGCACTCGCGGTGTCGACGTCGCGTTCGCCGACGCGCGGTGACGAGTCTCGTCGCGCGGAATGGAGGCTGTGATCCGCCCGGGTCAGCTCACCGCGCCGGCATCGCCACCAAAGCCGCGGTCGCCTGACCCTGCGCCAACGTCGGCGCCGGACTGCTCGCCGCGCCGCCGTTCGTACTCGTCACGCTCACTATACCCGTACCCGCCGAAGACCTCGCCGCCTCGCATGTAGTCGTGCCCGTATCCGCGGCCGTGCGGATAGGCGCTCGATTGCGCGTGTTGACGTCCGGAATACTCTGCGGGCTGCTGCTGGTGCATCGGCAGATCCTCAGTGAAACGGTGGACGAACGGGCACTACCACGGTGCCTGAACACTGCGCAGCAGCCTGCGTGCCGCAAGGGCCGCGATCGCGCGTACGGCACCAGTCGGGTGCACAGCGACGTGGCGTACGATTGCCGGTTTGAGGGGTACGACGCGCGTAAGTGTTGACCGCAGCGTGACTTCCGCTTCGCGGACCCCTTCCAGCCCCCAGTAGATTACCGGGCTATGCAGATTCGCAACATCGCCATCATCGCCCACGTCGACCACGGGAAGACGACCCTCGTCGACAAGATGCTCCGCCAGGGCGGTGCATTCCGCGAAAATCAGGTCGTTCAGGAACGCGTGATGGACTCGAACCCGCTCGAGCGGGAACGCGGCATCACCATCCTTGCCAAGAATACGAGCGTTCACTGGAACGACACGAAGATCAACATCGTCGACACGCCCGGCCACGCCGACTTCGGTGGCGAAGTTGAGCGCATCCTGCGCATGGTCGATGGTGTGCTTCTCGTCGTCGATGCGTTCGACGGACCGATGCCGCAAACGCGATTCGTCCTCGGCAAGGCGCTCGCGTTAGGCCGCACGCCGATCGTCGTCATCAACAAGATCGATCGCCCGGGCGCCGATCCGCTGCGCGTGCACGACGAGGTGCTCTCGCTCTTCATCGAATTGGAAGCGGACGAAGCGCAGCTCGAAGCGCCCGTCGTGTATGCCTCGGCAAAGGACGGGGTCGCGACGATGGACCTCGACACGCCAGCCGTCGATCTCGCGCCGCTCTTCGACACGATCGTCGGCACCGTGCCGCCAGCGCCGAGCGACACCGAGGCGCCGTTCCAGATGCTCGTCTCGACGATCGATTATTCGCCATACCTCGGGCGCCTCGCGATCGGCCGTATCGAGCGCGGCACGGTTCGGCTCGCGCGATTCGGTCGCGCTCATCGCGCTCGAGTCGACGAGTGCACCCGCACGCGCGCGCGTGACCAAGCTCTACCGCTTCGAGGGGCTCGATCGCGTCGAAGTCGAGACCGCACCCGCGGGGGAGGTCGTCGCGATCGCCGGCATGGAAGGTGTCGAGATCGGCTCGACCCTGACCGACCCGGAGCATCCCGAGCGCCTCGCCGGCATCTCGGTCGAGGAGCCCACGATCTCGGTCGACTTCCTCGTCAACAACTCGCCGTTTGCCGGCAAGGACGGGAAGTTCGTCACCTCACGCCAGGTCCGGGATCGCCTGTACAAGGAGCTCGAACGCAACGTTGCGCTACGCGTCGAGGATACCGACTCGACCGACGCGTGGCAGGTCTCCGGGCGTGGTGAGTTGCATCTCTCCATCCTCATGGAGACGATGCGTCGCGAGGGCTACGAGTTTCAGGTCTCTCGCCCGCGCGTGATCACGCGCACCGGCGTCAACGGAGAGCGTCTCGAGCCGTACGAAGAGTTGGCGATCGACGTGCCCGAAGACTACCTCGGCTCCGTTATGGAGAAGCTCGGCCAGCGCCGCGCCGAAATGGTTGAGATGAAGAACCCGGGGCAGGGGCTCGTACGCCTGATGTACCGCATCCCCGCCCGTGGACTCTTCGGCTACCGCTCGGAGTTCCTCACCGACACGCGCGGCACGGGGATCATGCACCACAACTTCCTCGAGTACGGCCCGTGGGCGGGTCCGCTTGCGGGGCGGAGCCGTGGCGTGCTGATCTCGATGGAGTCAGGCAACATCGTCGGCTTCGCGCTCATGAATCTGCAGGAGCGTTCGACGTTGTTTGTCTCGCCCGGAGACGAGGTGTACGAAGGCATGGTCGTCGGCGAGAACTCGCGCCCCGGCGACATGGACGTGAACCCGACCAAGGAAAAGAAGCTCAGTAACATCCGCACGAAGTCGAGCGACGAAAACGTGTCGCTTGAACCGCCCCGCGTGTTGACGTTAGAATCGGCGCTCGAATACATCGAGGACGACGAACTGATCGAGGTCACGCCGCAGAGCATCCGGCTACGGAAGCGCATGCTCGACGCGAGCGACCGCAAGCGTGTCACCCGTGACGCCAAGCGGGAGCGGGCAGCGGTATAACCTGAGTCGCAGGCTTCGGTTCTGACGCGATAGTCCGCCGCGCTGCATCGATGCAGCGCGGACTGTGGTCCGCAGCGCTGTTTTCCGGCGCGCCCCGTCGCGGTGGCGCGCCGTTGGCATCCGTAGTGCGCGAGTTCCGAACGTCCGCATCGGACTCGCGCGATCGGTCGAGCGTGCCGCTGGGGCACGACGGCCGGGGCCTCGGGACGTGAGAGTCGGTGACCACCGGCTGATCACCCGACGGCACGACCACGTACTAGCAAGGAGAACTTTCGATATGTCGGATCTCTACGAGCCGACGTGGCAGGCGGGCCTGGCGGACGAGGTACTGCTCTCCATCTCGGCGCGCCGTGGGACGCCGGACGACGCGGACCCGGAGGACGAGGGCGCGCTGGACGAGATCGGTGAGGATCTCGACGACGAGTTCGACGATGTCGACGATCTCGAGGATGATGAGGACGAGGACGACGACGATCTCGACGAAGACGACGACGATCTTGATGAAGATGACGACGACCTCGACGAGGACGATCTCGACGCCGACGACGATAGTTACGACGAAGACGAAGCCTGACGACGAATCCGGCGTGCCGCGGGGCGCGAGCGCGCGTGACGTGAGCGGCCGCTCTTGAGAGGCTCACGGGCGATCAGAAAAATCTTGAGCTCGACCCCTTGCATCGGTCGCCCGCCCATGTATACTTGTCCTTCCCCGGCAGCGCGGACGACGCGCTGACCGACACGGGAAGAGTTGTTTGACAATCGAGAGATCGAGGTCGTGCGATGGCCCTCAATGATCCGATGCGTTGGTTCGTGTCGGGGAGAGGTCAAAACCACGAAGTAACATGATTCCGGACGCAGTTTCATCTGCGTCTACGTAGATGGGACGGCGTTTGGGTTGAGCAGTTCAAACACTCTTGGAGAGTTTGATCCTGGCTCAGGACGAACGCTGGCGGCGTGCTTAACACATGCAAGTCAGGGGGCTTGGGCAACCAGGTCACCGGCGAACGGGTGCGGAACACGTGAGCGACCTGCCCCTGTGTGGGGGATAGCCGGCCCAACGGCCGGGTAATACCGCATACGGCCTGCTCCGTTGGGGAGCGAGGCGAAACTGGTGCAAGCCAGGCACGGGGAGGGGCTCGCGGCCTATCAGCTAGTTGGGGGGGTAACGGCTTCCCAAGGCGATGACGGGTAGCTGGTCTGAGAGGATGGCCAGCCACATTGGGACTGAGAGACGGCCCAGACTCCTACGGGAGGCAGCAGTGGGGAATCTTGCGCAATGGGCGAAAGCCTGACGCAGCGACGCCGCGTGGGGGAGGAAGGCCTTCGGGTTGTAAACCCCTTTGGCCCGGGACGAACGCTGAGGTTTGCCTCAGGTGACGGTACCGGGAGAACAAGCACCGGCTAACTCTGTGCCAGCAGCCGCGGTAATACAGAGGGTGCGAGCGTTGTCCGGAATCACTGGGCGTAAAGGGCGCGTAGGTGGTCTGGTGCGCGTGCCGTGAAAGCTTGGGGCTCAACCCCAGGTCGGCGGTGCGAACGGCTGGACTGGAGCATGCGAGAGGCAGGCGGAATTCCGGGTGTAGCGGTGGAATGCGTAGAGATCCGGAAGAACACCGGGGGCGAAGGCGGCCTGCTGGCGCAGTAGCTGACACTGAGGCGCGACAGCGTGGGGAGCAAACAGGATTAGATACCCTGGTAGTCCACGCCGTAAACGATGGGCACTAGGTGCTTGGGGGAGCGACCCCCCGGGTGCCGGCGCTAACGCATTAAGTGCCCCGCCTGGGGAGTACGGCCGCAAGGCTGAAACTCAAAGGAATTGACGGGGGCCCGCACAAGCGGTGGAGCATGTGGTTTAATTCGACGCAACGCGAAGAACCTTACCTGGGCTTGACATGGTCTGGACGGCTTGCTGAAAGGTGAGCTTCCCTTCGGGGTCGGATCACAGGTGCTGCATGGCTGTCGTCAGCTCGTGTCGTGAGATGTTGGGTTAAGTCCCGCAACGAGCGCAACCCCTGTTTCTAGTTGCCAGCGCAGCCGCAAGGTGGGCGGGGACTCTAGAAAGACTGCCGGTGCCAAACCGGAGGAAGGTGGGGACGACGTCAAGTCATCATGGTCCTTACGCCCAGGGCCACACACGTGCTACAATGGCGGGGACAGCGGGAAGCGAGCCGGCGACGGCCAGCGGATCCCCAAACCCCGCCTCAGTTCGGATTGTCCTCTGCAACTCGAGGGCATGAAGCTGGAATCGCTAGTAATCGTGGATCAGCTACGCCACGGTGAATACGTTCCCGGGCCTTGTACACACCGCCCGTCACGCCATGGAAGCTGTGAGCGCCCGAAGTCCGGGTCGGAACCCGCAAGGGGCCAACCGGCCGAAGGCGAGCGCAGTGACTGGGGCGAAGTCGTAACAAGGTAGCCGTAGGGGAACCTGCGGCTGGATCACCTCCTTACCGGAGCGTCGAGTACGCCGGTGCTTGCACCGGATGAAAGACCTCAATGGTAGTCGCGCCACGCACGACCTCCTCTCGATCGTCTCGACACAGCCCCTGGGCGCTTAACCGCGTCCAGGGGCTGTGTGCGTTTCCCACACACGGCCGTTCGTCAGTCGCCGGTGCGGGCCGGTGCGACAGTGGACCGATGCGGTCGCCCACGGCGCCCTGACTGTCTATCCGTGCCGCCGCGGTGCCACGTGGCGGCGGACGATCCGGCGTGGCGGGATGATCGGCCGAAGACGCACGACCGCGCTCGTGTCCGGAGCTGCGGATGCGGAACTCCCCCAGCACTCGGCAGCCCGTACGCGCGAAGCCCCGCAGCTCACATTGACCCCGGCGGCGATGGCGACGTAGGGTCCATGTCCGAAGACGGCCGGCGTACCCCGTGGGCTACTCGCGGCGCGCCCCCAGCACCAGATCGAGCCGCCACGCGTGAGCGCGCAGCTGTGGGACGCACCCCCAACCACAGCGCGTACTGGATCGCGAACGGGGATCAGGGTCGTTCGCCCAGGCGCGTGCGCGTCGATGGCACCGACACCGAGTTGGCCGGCGTCGTCGCGACCCCAGCACCGAACAGGGCCGGTAGTCAGAACTGCACACGTGTGTGCTTGTCCCGCGCCGATCGCCGTCGCGCGCACGCCTGGAACCTCTTGCGGCTCGGCGCTCGCCGCAACGCCGCTGATCCCGAGCTGCCCGTCGATGTTCGAGCCCCAGCACATGACGCGTTGGTCGCGCAGCAGCGCGCAACTGTGCTGGCCGCCTACGGCAATCGCGATCGCGGCAGCGCCGGCCGGCAGGTGTGCGGCGATCGGCACGAAGCGCGCTCCGTGCGAGCCGTCGCCGATCTGGCCGAGGCTATCATCGCCCCAACAACGAACAGTACCGTCGACATCGAGCGCACAGCTATGAGCACTACCCGCGCGAGCCATGCGATAGGTGCCCGTGCCGCCGATGCGGACCGGAGCCGAACGCTCGATGGTCGTTCCATCGCCAAGCTGGCCGAGCTGATTGGCACCCCAGCAGAACACGTCGCCGCTTGACGTGACGCCACAGCTATGCGTCGGACCAGCGGTGAGGGCGACGTACGTCATTACTCCTGCGACCGGCCTCGCGCGTTCACTCCGCGCTTCCCTCCCTCCATCGCCGAGTTGCGCGAAGCTGTTGTCGCCCCAGCACTGCGCGCGTCCCGCGCGCGTGATCTCGCACGCGTGTCGACCCCCAACCGCGACCAGGTCGCGAGGGGTGAGATCGTTTAGTAGCGCGGGAACGGATCGTTGCTGCGTACTTGGAGCGCGAGACGCCCACCGCGCCGGGGCCATGGCCGAAGGAATGATTTCAGCGACGCGCGCGAGACCGGCATTCACGACCCCTTTGCCGCTGACCGGTGCGACGTCTGGGAAATTGACCGCCGCGGTCGCCGCGAGTGCCACCAGCCCAGTTGCCGCGACACCGCCGACCGCCCGTCGGCTCCACGGGCGCGACGTCGCCTCACCGACGGCCCCGGTCGCCCAGTTCGGAGTGACCGTCTCGTACGCGCGGGTCAACGCCGGCGCGTGCCGCACCGCCTGCGCGACCGGCGCGCTCGCGAGCGCCGGACCGATGTTCTCAATCGCCTGAGTGGGCGTACGAACCGCGGTGATTCCGTCGAGCGTCGGGTGCTTCGGTCCCGATGCGGTCGCCGTGGGGGCAGATTCGGACCGGTCCGCAACGAGCTGATTGGTCGTCGTCGCATCGCCGGGCGGGATGCCAAGCGGTCGGCGGGCGAGCGCATCGGCACTGGTGAACTGCACCGTCGCTGCGCCTGCCACGGCTTCGCGCGCGACTCGCTTCGAGGAAGCATCGCTGCGTGCCGTGGCGTCTGCGCGGTGCCGCGCGACACGCATGGGGAGGGCCGCCTGCCAATGCGAGTAGTCGGCCGGAAGAATCGTTCGGTCCAGCTGCGCCAGCAGGCCGTCGGCGCCGGCCCAACGCGCCGCCGGATGCTTTTGCAGCATGCGTTCGACGATGTACTGCAGGCGGCGCGGAACATCACGCCGAAACACCTCGATCGGTGGCAGGACGTCGTGTTTCTGCTTGTAGATCACGTGATAGAGCGACTCGCCGTCCCACGGGCGGCGCCCGGTCAGCATCTCCCACGCGACGAGGCCGAGGCTGTACAGATCGGAGCGCCCGTCTACCGGTAGACCATCGACCTGCTCGGGCGACATGTAGAACGGCGTCCCGATTGCCGCGCCCGTCATTGTCATCGAATCCGTTTCGTCCGACCGAGCGATCCCGAAGTCCGCGAGGAGCGCGCGTCCACTCTCCGCATCGACGAAGATGTTCTCCGGCTTCACATCGCGGTGGATGATCTGGCGTGCATGGGCGTATGCGAGCGCGTCCGCCACATCACGCAGGATCTGTTCGGCGCGTTGTGCGCCAAATGGACCGCCGCGTTGGATCGCTTGCTTGAGCGTCGCGCCCGGAACGAGTTGCATTACGAGCGCGAGCCCGCCGCCCTGCAGCCGGTGCACCGCGTAGACGGTCACGATCCCCGGATGCTGCAGCTGTGCGACCGTGCGCGCCTCGCGGGCGAGCCGTGCGACCGCATCATCGTCTGGGGAAGTCGCGCGCGGGTGCACGACCTTGATCGCCACGTCGCGCCCAAGCGATCGATCGCGCGCGCGGTACACGATCGCGCTTCCGCCACGCCCAAGCTCGCCGGAGAATTCGTACCCATCAGCGAGTTCCGCGAGCTCACCGGGAAGCCCGAAGTTCGAGGTCGCGGACGCCGCCCCGCGCACGACCGTGCCCACGCCGCCGCTTAGCGGCTGTGGAACACGAACACGATCTCGCCCATCTCGATACGATCGCCGTCGACGAGGAGCGGCACGACCTCGTCCGGCGCGAGACGGCGGCCGTTGTGCGTGACCGGGTTCGTCGCCGAGAGGTTCTGCAAGGACCAGTGCTCGTCGAGGAGCGACATTAGCGCGTGACGCCGGCTCACCGTGGGAACGAGCAGCTGGATGTGCCGGTGCGGCGGTCCCTCGCTCCGGCCGAAGCTGACGTCTGTCTCGCCGGTGTTGGGGCTTCGGACGAACCGGATCTCACGCCCCGTCTCGGGGCCAACGACCACCTGCAACCGGCCGGGCAGAAACTGCAGCGTTCCGTCGTCGGGCAGCGCGAAGCGCAACGTCTGCCCATCCGCGTAGCGGGTCGTGGGGAACGCCGACGGTTGCTGGCCCGTTCCGTTCGTACGGCCTGATGCAGCGGCCATGGCCGGCTCGTAGACCGGTGGCGCGAACGCAGTCGACGGAGCCGGAGGCGTCGCGTAACGAGGGCGTTCGACCGTGAGCGGTGGCGAGACGGGTGACGGGCGCGGGATCCCGAGATCAGGCCGCGGCATGCTCGGTGTTCCACGCGCGCCGTCGCCGTTCGCACTCGGCGGAACGGATTCGACCCCGAAGAGCGGTAACCGCTCGGCGACGCGAGCCGGGCGCCCCGCGCTGCGGCCATGACGCAGGTACTCGACGTAGAAGTACCCGCCGACGAGCGCTGCACCGCCGGCCAGAACACCGGCGGCAACGACAGGTCCGTCAAGCATGAGCGATCAGCACAGTGGCGGGGAGCGGCGGTCGCGCCTGACGCGGCCGAACGGGCACAATGAGCTCCGAGTGTGAGATGATGGGTGCGGCACGCGAAGCGGCGCCGTGCTGCTACATAGGCGCCTCGTTCTGGTTGACGCGTATACCCCTGGAAAGTATACTCCCAAACTCTTCCGGACCTGTAGCTCAGTTGGTTAGAGCGCACGCCTGATAAGCGTGAGGTCAGAGGTTCAACTCCTCTCAGGTCCACTGTGCATCGACACGCGGCGCCACCCATCCGGGTCGGCGCCGCGTGTTTTTGTGAACGTGCCGACGGTCTCGCGAGCACCGGGCCGTGAGCCGCGTTGCACTCGCCGCGGTGCGCGCCTTGCCCCCGAGCCGCTCGTGCACGAGACCTGGCCTTCGTCACTGCAGCGAGCGCGTGGGCTCATCCTCGCCCACGGCTGGAACACGACCGCATATCAGCTGCTCAATCCGGGGTTCACGCTCTGGTTTTCGGCGGCTGGTGATGCACTGGTCGGTTATGCGACGCACGCGCACGTACGCGTCGTCGGTGGGGCGCCGGTGTGTGCGGCCGACCGGTTGCAGGATGTCGTCGCGGAGTTCGAGCGCGAGGCAAGCGAGCGAGGAGAACGCGTCTGCTACTTCGGTGCAGAGCAGCGACTCGAAACACAGCTTCACGGCAGCCCGGAGCACGCGCGCGTGTGTCTTGGCGCGCAACCCGTGTGGCACCCCGCGGAGCTCACGCGCGTCTTACGCACGCGGCCGTCACTACGCGCACAGTTGCATCGCGCTCGCAACAAGGGCGTCACGGTCGTCGAGCGGCCCGCACGCGCGGTGTGCGACGACGTTGCGCTGCGCCGAGTCCTGGACGAATGGCTCGCGACGCATGGGCTCCCAACCCTGCACTTCCTCGTCGAGCCAGACACGTTCGCTCGGCTCGGCGATCGTCGCGTCTTCGTCGCGGAGCGGTCAGGCGTTCCGGTCGGGTTTCTCGTGCTCACGCCGGTGCCGGCGCGGAATGGCTGGCTCACGGAGCAGTTCGTTCGCGGGCGCGCGGCGCCGAACGGAACGATCGAGTCCATGCTCGCCGCCGCCGCGGCGACCGTAGCCGACGAACGCGCGGACTACTTCACGCTCGGTCTGGCGCCGCTCTCGCGACGCGGCGGTCCACCGCCCGACGCGGGCGTTCCACTCTGGTTGCAACTGACGCTGCGGTGGGTGCGTGCCCACGGTCGACGTTTCTACGATTTCGACGGACTCGACGCGTTCAAGGCGAAATTTCAGCCGGAACACTGGGAGCCGGTCTACGCGATCGCGCGCGGACGCGCGTTTCCGCCGCGTGCGCTGTACGCGATTGCGGGCGCGTTCGGTGGGCGGGCGCCATTCGGATTGGTCGCGGCCGCCGTCGCACGCGGCGCACGTATCGAGTTCACGCAGTGGCGGGCGCGCCGGGCCCAGGGTGCGTCGCGCCCGTCCGACACCTGAACGACAGGCGACGAGCGTTACCTTCACTCGCCGCGCCCGCACGTTCAAGGCGATGCCATTCCGTCGACCGTCACCGCGTCGACTACGACACTGTTCCCGTTCTCGCCATGTCCGCCGAACTCGGCCCCGTTTCTCGCTTCCTCACCCATCAGTTCCGCCACTTCAATGCGGGCGCACTCGTCGACGCCGCGCAGGGGTATCGGGCGCACCTCGACGGCAGCGGTCGCATGCTCGTCACGCTCGCCGGCGCGATGAGCACGGCCGAACTCGGCCTCACGCTGGCCGAGATGATCCGCCAGGACAAGGTGCACTTCATTAGCTGCACGGGAGCGAATCTCGAGGAGGATCTCTTCAACCTCGTCGCGCACGATTACTACGAACGCGTTCCGAACTACCGCGACCTGACGCCCGCGGACGAGCAGGCACTGCTCGACCGGCACATGAACCGCGTGACGGATACCTGCATCCCGGAGATGGAGGCGATGCGGCGGCTCGAAGGCGCGGTGCTCGCCGAGTGGAAGGCGGCGGACGCCGCGGGGGAGCGCTACTTCCCGCACGAGTTCATGTATCGCGTCATCCGGTCGGGCGCGCTGAAGCAATACTATCAGATCGATCCGAAAGACTCTTGGATGGTCGCTGCCGCCGAGAAGAACCTGCCGATGGTCGTCCCCGGCTGGGAAGACTCGACGATGGGCAACATGTACGCGGGCCACGTGATCACGGGTGACGTCAAGAACGTGCACACCGTGCGCACGGGTATCGAATACATGACCGAGCTCGCCGAGTGGTATACGCAGACCGCGGCATCGCACGCGATCGGATTCTTCCAGATTGGCGGTGGGATCGCGGGCGATTTCCCGATCTGCGTGGTCCCCATGCTCCACCAGGATCTCCAGCGCGACAACGTGCCGGTCTGGGGCTATTTCTGCCAGATTTCGGAGGCCGTGACGAGTTACGGCGGGTACTCGGGCGCACCGCCTAACGAGAAGATCACCTGGGGCAAGCTCGCGGTCGACACGCCGAAGTTCGTGATCGAGAGCGACGCGACGATCTGCGCGCCGCTCATCTTCGCCGTCGTCCTCGGCCTATAACGCGGTAGTCACGGGCTGGGCTGTCGGTTGACGGCCCGACCCGTGACCACCGCGGTTCGGTATCGCGTCAGTACGCGGTCGGCGTTGCCGGACGGACTGCGGCGGGACGAGCAGCCGACGCGCTGTCGGACGGGACGGGGACACGCAGGCGCTGGCCGATGCGGATGCGATCGTTGGGCAGCCGATTCAACTGCCGCACCACATCGGGCGTCGTGTGATAGGCGCGGGCGATCGTCGTGACGGCTTCCCCTCCGTGCACGACGTGCACGCCGTATACGGGTGCGGGAGCCACTGGTGCCACGCGTGCTTGCTGCTCCCGCTCGCCGGCCGAGGTGCGCGCGACGAGGGCGCGTTCGACGACCCGTTCGATGTCGCGAGCGTGCGTGCGCTCGCCACGC
Organism: uncultured Gemmatimonadales bacterium; assembly: GCA_963702945.1. Lineage (GTDB taxonomy): Bacteria > Gemmatimonadota > Gemmatimonadetes > Gemmatimonadales > Gemmatimonadaceae > BPUI01. The sequence goes on along the minus strand of OY969773.1, from coordinate 998,599 downwards.
GGCACGAGGAATGGCACGTCGCTGGCCGGCGTCCGGACGATCACGCCGGGTGACGTCCCGAAGAGCAGCCGCCGGGCATCTGCGGTGAAGGGGACGTCGTACGGGAACGCTTGGACGCGAAGCTCCGCCGGGCCATCGTCGTGGCGGCGAATCCATGGCGCTGGCGGTTCGCCCACGTAGAGCAGGCGCCGGTCGGTGGCCGCGAGCACGCCGAACGACTCGCGGAGATTATCGGACCAGAGCCGCTGCGAGACGTACGCGCGCGCGAGTACGTGCTCTCCCGCCGTCCAGTTCGCTCACGAGTTCCTGCTCCGCGCCGGCACGGGCGCGCCGCGAACTGCCCGGCGGTGAGAGCACCGTCGCGAGCCCGAGGACGGCAAGGACGATGAGCAGCAGCGTACCACCCGACAGGCCGATCACGACGCGTTGTAGCCGCGAGCGCCGGCGAGGCAGCAGCCCGCGCTCGGGGAGTGTGTCGGCGAGTGGAGATGCATCGATCGCCTCGCCCGCCGCGTAGACGCGAAACTCGGTCGTATGCCGCGGCGCGAGGATCGTCGCCGATGCCTCGCTCGCGGCAAGTGTCGACCCCTCGACTTCCTGGTCCCGTGGCGATTTCAGCGGCATCGGCGAGTGAACTTCGGGCGCTCTTCGGGGTCTAATTGAGCGCGGCCGCGTGGCGCGCCGAGGGCGCACTGGGCGGATGTCGCGACTCTCAACGCGTGGATGAACAAGGACCCGGACGGATGACCCGAGAGAGCACGTTGGACCAGCTGCGCGACCCGTTCGCGCCCGAAGATATCGAGTGGCGCGTTCAGCAGGCTGGTGAGAAGAACGGCAAGCCGTGGGCGCGCGTCCTCGCGTACGTCACCAATCGCGCCATTCAGGAGCGGTTGGACGAGGTGGTCGGGCCCGAGAACTGGCAGAACACGTTCCGCGAAGGTCCTGCGGGCGGTGTCGCGTGCGGTATCTCGATTCGCGTCGCACGCGCGGACGGTACGGCGGACTGGGTCGTGAAGTGGGACGGCGCGGAGAACAGCGACGTCGAGCCGGTCAAGGGTGGGTTTTCGAACGCCATGAAGCGAGCCGCCGTGCAGTGGGGCATTGGGCGGTATCTCTACGACCTCGAGGAGGGCTGGGCGCGCGTCCACGAAGGCGGCCGGTTCTCCGCGAAGACGAAGGATGGCGCGTGGTTCAAGTGGGATCCGCCGGAGTTACCGGAGTGGGCGACACCACGGCCGCGTCTCGCGACCGCCGAGCAGGTCGCGCGGATCGAAACGTTGCTCGAGCGGATCGCCGACGAGCGGGTCGCGGCGAGCGTGCGGCGTCGTCTGGCTGGCGGTCTGACGGAGCAGGCGGCACAGGACGCCGCGCGATATCTGGAAGCGCGGCTCGCTGCCTAACGGACGAGCAGTTGGCGGCTCGTCGCGGCGCTAGGCCGCGATGAGCCCACCTGCGCACCGACCGAGCGTCGCGTCGGCGGCGGCCAGGAGCGCGTCGGCCGAGTGCCCATGCTGCGGGGCGACCGCGACGCCGATTTGGACGCGGAGCGCGAACGGCGACGCGCTCGCTCCGTGCCGACCCGGTACGATCACGCGCACGGCCTCGACACACTCACGCAAGCGACTGGCGGCCTGGTGCGTCGCGAGCAGGTCCTCGTCGGGGAGTAGCACGACGAACTCTTCGTCGGCATAGCGGCCGACGAAGTCGCCCCCGCGCGTGTTGCGGCTGAGCGCGTCCGCAAGCATGGATAAGGCGGCCTCGAGGGCCGCGCGACCGCGTGTCGCGAGCACATGGCTGGCGTCGGACACTCGCACGACCACGAGTCCCGTCGGTCGCCCGTCGGTCGCACGGGAGGCGAGTACGCGTTCGGACTCTTCATAGAACGCCTCGCGCGATGGCACACCGGTGACCGGATCGAGTCCCCGCGCGATCCGATCGACGCGCAACTCGGTTACGCTCAGCGTCTCGTGTTGCGTCGTCGCGCTGCCTCCCCGGCGCTCGTTCCACGTCGGCGCGACGGTTTCGAACCACGCGAACACCTGGGGATCGAACGCGGTGCCACAATCCCGTCGAAGGATCGTCATCGCTTCGTCGTGCGACAGCGCGCGTTTGTAACTCCGCACCGATGTGAGCGCGTCGTACACATCCGCGACGCACAGTATGCGCGCGGTGAGCGGGATCGCCTCGCCCGACAGGCCGTGTGGGTATCCGCGGCCGTCCCAGCGTTCGTGATGCGACTCCAGAATTGGGCGCACGTCCCACGGAAATTCGATGTCCGCGAGCATGCGAACGCCCTCGGTCGGGTGGCTTCGCATGAGTGCGAACTCCTCGTCCGTCAGCTTCCCCGGCTTGTTGAGCACCTCGGCGGGGATGACGAGCTTGCCGACGTCGTGCAGCAGCGCACCGATGCGGAACCAGAAGAGCGCCTGCGCGTCGAGCCCGGCCTGCTCGGCGATGAGGCAGGCGAGGTCGGCCACGCGCTGACAGTGGCCCTGCGTGTACCGATCTGCGGCTTCGATCGACTCGCCCCACCGCCGCGCGACGGCGACGAAGTCGCCCTCGAGACGCGACATCCGTCGGCCGACGTCCGCGAGCTCGCGCGCGGCACGCAGCTGCTCGAAGATTCGGTGTGCGCGGTTGAGTGCCTGAAGCGTGTCGCGGTTTCGCGACTGGCGGCGATAAAGGTCTGCCTGCTCGCGCGCGATCTCGGCGAGCAACAGACGGTCGCCATGCCCGTGCGCGAGTGACTCGGCGTACGCGAAGGCGACGTCGGCGTCGTCCAGCTCGCCGAGTTCGCGGGCGAGGATCCCGGATAACCGGTGCGCCTCGCCGATGACATGCGCATCCGAGCTCGCGACGGCCGCCAGCATCGCGGCGTCACAGGCCGCGCTCCCGCGCGCCAGATCTCCGCGCCCGATCCACGTCGTCGCGAGATTGCAATGCAATCTCGCCTGAACCGCGAGGTCGCCGGCCCGTGTCACGATCTCGAGGGCCTCGACGTATGCCTGCTCCGCGCCTTCCCACTGTCCGAGGTCCGCCTTCGCTAGCCCGAGATTGTTGAGCGCCGCGCCGAGGTCGCGTTCGCCGCCGACCGAGCGCAGATCCGTGATCGCCCGCCGATACGACGAGATGGCGCGATGGATGTCGCCGCGGATGCTCGCGATCGCGCCGAGGTTCATGGTGATCGCGGCGACGAGCCCTCGATGTCCAATGTCGCGGGCGTGTACGCGCGCGGCCTCGTAGTGCGTCGCGGCCTCGTCGAATTGACCCCGTCCGAAGTGGACGTTCGCAATGTGGTTGTGCGCGTGGGCTGCGCTCGACGTGTCGCTCGATGCCGTCGCGATCGCGAGCGCCGCGTCTAACGCGTCGAGCGCCGCGTCGGGATCACCCATGGCCAGCGATACGCGTGCCTCTAGCCGCGCGAGCGCTCCAGCCGTGTGCGCCGGGACCGGCGCGGTCCGCAACCGCGTGCGCACGACGGCGCACAGCGCATGCGCCCCGGCCGCGTCACCGCCCACGAGCGCTGCGCTCGCGTCCGCGAGCAACGCGTCGACATCGGACGACGGGTGGATGGCTGGGTGCAGCACGCGTGCGAGGGCTTTCAGTGGACGACGGGGCGCGACAGCAGTTAGGACACAAATCGACGCGCGGCCGCGCCGTGACGTCACGATCGTGCGTCGTAGGATGCCGCATAGATGACCGAACGACCGGAATCGTTTGACCGGCGTTCTCGTCCGCCGACCTCGCCGGCGCATGTGCCCTCGGAAGTGCTCGCACCAGCCGCAAACGTGAGTCCGAAGGACATCGCACACTGGCTCACGGCGATACAGCTCGTCGCGGCGGTGTCGACGTGGCGGACGTCTGTTGCTGATCTGGAAGCGGGCACCGACTGCCGCCTACAGCGGGTGCGTCGATGACGACCGTGGAGATCAGCGCGAAGCTCACGATCGGCTCGGCGGTGTAGGCGAAATGCTTCCCGCACGGCCTTCGGTGCGCGGAGCCCGTCACCCTGGTCGCTGAGTACACCGGATGCGCCGCACCGGCGGGTGCGGGTGCGGGCGTGGACGTGTACCAGACGTGTACCACACGACATTCATTGGTGGCATCACGCGATCCATGCCGTCGGCCAACGACATGACCACGCACGTACTCACGTCGTTGACAGAGCAATTCTCCCGGTACGTGCTCGCGTGGGATCGGTCGAGTGTGTCGTATTATTGAACAGTGAGTAACGAAACGTGATCGAACGCGCCCGTGGCCGGTGACGGCCGCGGGCGCGTGTGCGTCCAGCAGGCATGCCACTCTCACTTCATCGCGTCATGCCACGCGGCGCGGCGCTGACGCTCGCCGCTGCACTGATCACAGGTGCGTGCGCAGGGGATGCCCGCCATACGCCGTCGGGCGGCCGGACACTCGTGATTGCGACCGCCGGCGACGTCGATGCGATCGTGCCGCCGCTCGTCGGAACCCTCGGCGGCGCGCAGGTGATGGCGCAAGTCTTCGACCGACTCGCCGAGCCGGATTCGACGCTCGAGACGGCAGGTGATGCACATTTTCGCCCGCGACTCGCCCGCGCGTGGACCTGGGCGCCGGACTCGCTCTCGATCGCGTTCTCGATCGATCCGCGCGCGCGCTGGCACGACGGGGCACGCGTCACGGCACGCGATGTGGCGTTCAGCTACGCGCTCACCGTCGATCCAAAGACGGGGAGCGCCGTCGCGCCGCTGCTCGCCGGCATCGACTCGGTCGTGGCGAGAGACTCGCTCACGGCGGTGGTGTGGTTCAAGCAGGCCAGTCCGCGACAGTTCTTCGACGTCACGTATCAGCTCTGGATCGTCCCAGAGCATCTGCTCCGCGACGTCCCGCGCGATCAGCTGGCGGCCTCGCCGTTTGCGCGGCATCCCGTCGGGTCGGGGCGCTTTCGATTCGCGTCGTGGACCGCGGGGCAGCAACTCGCACTCGTTGCGGACACGGCGAATTATCGCGGCCGCCCGGGGCTCGATCGTGTGGTCTGGGCGGTGTCGTCGGATCCGGGCGCCGCGACGCGGCGGCTCGTCAGCGGTGAAGCCGACATATGGGAGCAGTTGCGCGACGATGGACTCGCGCAAGTCGCGCGGACGCCGACGCTGCGCACGCTCGGCTACGCCTCGATGGACGTCGGGTATCTCGCGTTCAACCTTCGGGACGGCGCGGGGCACGCGCACCCGCTCTTTGGCGATCGAGCGCTGCGTCGTGCGCTCGCGTCAGCCGTCGACCGCTCGAGCGCGGTGCGCAATCTGTTCGATACGCTCGCATATCCGAATTCGGCGCCATTGCCGCGCAGCGTCTCGCACCTCGCGGCGAGCAACACCTTCGGACCGGCGTACGACCCACCCAGCGCCGCGCGCACGCTCGATTCGCTCAACTGGCGCGTCGGCTCGGACGGGATTCGGCACCGCGACGGCCGCCCCCTTCGGTTTCGCATCCTCGTCCCGACGACGAGCGGCGTCCGGCAGCGGCTCGCCGTGTTGTTGCAGGCGCAGCTTCGCACGATCGGCGTCGGCGTTGACGTCGACGCCGTCGATCCGGCCGCATTTGGTCGCGCGGTCCAGACCGGGCACTACGACGCGATGCTGAACGTGTGGCACACCGATCCGTCGCCCACCACCATCATCGAACAGTGGGGTGCGCCGAGCGCGGCGGGACGTGGTTCGGGCAACATCACGGGGTATAACAACCCAGCGTTCGATGCGCTCGTCGCGCGCGCGGCACGGGCGGGCGCGTCCACCGCAGCGACGGCGCTCTGGACCGAGGCGTTTCAAACGCTAGCCGACGACGCGCCCGCGGTCTGGTTGTACGAACCCCGCCTCGTCGCGGGCGTGCATCGCCGGATTCAGCCAGCATCGCTCCGGGCTGATGCCTGGTGGGCGGATCTTGGTGACTGGCGGATCAGTACGGGGCAGCAGATTGCCGGGCGGTAATCGTCCGGGGCGTCTGGGCCTGCGCACCGAAGAGGCCGACGTCACGCGTCAGCCAGCCTTGAAGGCAGCGATCGCGCGGCGGGTGAAGTCGGACAGCACGAGGCGACCGCTGATCGCCGCGCGCTCCGCGAGCACCGCTTCCCATTCGTCGGTCCCGGTCCACACGACGCGTTTGATCTCGGCCATCGCGTCGGGGTTGTAGCTCGCGAGGCGCTCGACGTAGGTGTTGACCTCCGCGTCGAGCTCGGAGGTGTTCGGGACGACGCGCGAGAAGAGGCCGTGCCGTTCGGCCCACGTCGCGTCGCGCCACTCTGCATCGACGGCCATTGCGCTGAACGCCGCGAGACCGATCTTGCGCTCGATCACGGGGCCGACGACGAACGGGCCGATCCCGACGGCGAGTTCGCTCAGGCGACACGCGGCCGAATCATTCGCGATGGCGTAGTCCGCAGCCGCAACCAGGCCGACGCCACCGCCGGCGACGCGTCCATGCACGCGCGCCACGATGAGCTTGGGGCAGCGGAGCATTGCGAGAATCACGCGCGAAAACCCGCTGAAGAACTCGCGCCCGGCCTCGGCGTCGCCGGACTCGCTGATCACGACGAGCTCGTCGAACGAGGCGCCGGCGCAGAATGGCCCGCGATCGCCGCTTCGGAGGACGAGGACGCGCACGTCATCGCGCTGGCCGGCGGACCGGATCTCCTCAGCAAGTGCACGCAGCAGCGCGCCGGGTAGCGAGTTGCCCTTCGGGTGCTCGAAACGCACCGTCGCAATGCTTCCCGCAACCACGGTCGAGATCTGTCCGTCGAGGGCTACGGGATCGAGCTGGCCTGCGGGGTCGGACGTACGCATGCGCGCGGGAACTCAGGGTGTGGGTGGGCCGCTTTCCGGAAGACATCGACGGCCCGCGGCGTGCAACGACGGTGCGTGCGCGGGTATATTAGTACCAGCGCGCATGTTGCTGTGTCTGCTGCACTTACCTGCGTTTCGCCGTCATCGGAGTTGTCTGCCATGATCGTTTCCGAGTCCTCGCGCACCTCCACCGCGCTTTCCCCGGCTGCGGAGGATCCCGCTCGCCTCGCCGAGTTCGAGGCGCGGATCGCGCGGGGCGAGAGCATCGAGCCGAAGGACTGGATGCCGGAACGCTACCGTCGGCAGCTGGTGCGGATGATGGGGCAGCACGCGCACTCCGAGATCGTCGGGATGCTGCCGGAAGGTGCGTGGATCACACGCGCGCCGTCGCTGCGCCGCAAGCTGTCGCTGCTCGCGAAGGTGCAGGACGAGGCGGGGCACGGGCTCTACATCTACTGCGGCGCCGAAACGTTAGGCGTCGATCGCCACGACCTCGTGCGCGAGCTGCTCGCCGGAACGGCCAAGTATTCGAGCATCTTCAACTACCCGACGCTCACGTGGGCCGACGTGGGCGTGATCGGCTGGTTCGTGGACGGCGCGGCGATCGTGAATCAGACCGCGCTCGCGAAGCACTGCTCGTACGGGCCATACGCGCGCGCGATGGTGCGCGTGTGTAAGGAAGAAAACTTTCACAAGAAGCAGGGCTTCGAAAGCATCGCGACGCTCGCCGCGGGCACGCCAGAGCAGCATGCGATGGCGCAGGACGCGGTCAATCGCTGGTGGTGGCCATCGCTCATGATGTTCGGGCCGCCGGACGGCGACTCGCCGAATTCCGCTGAGCTGATGCGCTGGGGCGTCAAGAAGTACACGAACGACGAGCTTCGGCAGCGCTTCGTGAACCTCACGGTTCCGCAAGCCGCGGCCGTTGGGCTGACGCTTCCCGATCCGGCGCTGCGCTACGACGCGGCGAGTGAGAACTGGGTGTTCGGGGCGATCGACTGGGACGAGTTCTGGGCGGTGGTGAAGGGGAACGGTCCGCTCAACCGCGAGCGGCTCGCGACGCGGAACGCGGCGCACGACGAGGGCGAGTGGGTGCGAGCCGCGGCAACGGCTCACGCGGCCAAGCGGGCACAGCGCGCGGCGTCGGCGCGCGCGGCCTAACGCAAGCCGCGCAGTCGTGGACCACGACGTAGCCGCCGATCCGGCGCGCATACACGACACACCCGCGACAGCGTCGCCTGAGACCGCGGACTCGGCAGCCGGGGAGCTGATCTCACCGGACTCGCAGTGGGAGCTCTGGGAAGTGTTCACGCAGGAAGCGCAGGGCGCGCCGCACGCGCACGCGGGAAGCGTGCGCGCGAGCGACGCCGAGCACGCGCTGCAGAATGCGCGTGACGTCTACGGGCGGAGAGGACGCGTGCTGTCGATGTGGGTAGTGCCGACCGTCGCGATCGCCGCGACGTCGCCGGATGTGGCCGAGCCATTTTTCGATCCCGCGTCGGACAAGCCGTATCGCCATCCGCATTTCTACAAGGTGCCACGCGGCGTCCGCGGCGTATGACGAACGTCGACCTGGGTCGCACGGCGACGACGATCGATCCGACGTTCGACGCGTTGCTCCGCCTCGGCGACGACCGCCTCGTGCTCGGGCATCGACTGTCCGAATGGTGTGGACACGCGCCGATCCTCGAGGAGGACATCGCGCTCGGCAACATCGCGCTCGACCTGCTTGGTCAGGCGCAGAGCCTGTTGAAGCTCGCTGGCGCCGTCGAGGGGCGGGGGCGCGACGAGGACGTGCTCGCGTACTTCCGTGAGGCCGACGCGTTTCGGAACGCGCAACTCGTCGAATTGCCGCGCGGCGATTTCGCGCAGACGATCGTTCGCCAGTTCCTTTTCGACGCGTACGACGTGCTGGTGACCGAGCGCCTGATGGAATCACCAAACGTCGAGCTAGCTGGCATCATGGCGAAAGCGTCCAAGGAGGCGCGCTACCACGTCCGGCATAGCGGCGATTGGGTGGTGCGGCTCGGGGATGGCACCGCCGAGAGCCACGAGCGGGCGCAGCGCGCGCTCGACGCACTCTGGCCGTACACGGTCGAGCTTTTCGCGACGGACGCGGTCGACCGCGCCGCAGCCGAACGGGGCTATGCGGTCGATGCGGCGACGTTGCGCGCGGCGTGGACGGCGACGGTGACGGACGTCGTCGACGCGGCGACGTTACGACTGCCCCAAGGCCTAACGCTTGCCGTCGTACCGAGCGGTGGGCGGGTCGGGCAGCACACCGAGCATCTCGCGCGAATGCTCGACGAGATGCAGGTCATCGCGCGGGCACACCCCGGCGCGAGCTGGTGACGTCGGGATGACGCGTCCGACGCCGGCGGAGCTCGCGCGGCTGTTAGGCGATGGATGGAACGTCCCGACGTCGGACTCGGCCACGTCCTCGGACTCGGCCACGTTCTCGGGGCGCCGCGAGCAGTCGCCGCTTCCGCCGACGGTGGACGCCGTGTGGGCGGCGCTGGACGGCGTTCCCGATCCCGAGGTCCCGGTGATCTCGGTCGTTGAGCTCGGGATCGTGCGCGCCGTCGAGGTGTCGCCCGACGGCGCGGTACGCGTGACCATCACGCCGACCTACTCGGGATGCCCCGCGATGCGCGAGATCGAGCGGGACGTGCGCGCCGCGCTCGAGCAGCGCGGCTGGCGCGACGTCGAAATCGCGACGGTGTACGCACCGGCGTGGACGACCGATTGGATGAGCGACGCAGCGCGTGAGAAGCTGCGCGCGTACGGCATCGCGCCGCCACAAGCCGGCGGGGGCGCGATGCTGGTCACGCTACGTCGCGCACCACGGCCGCACGAGCCGCCGACCGATCCGTTAGGCGCATCGAACGTGGCGTGCCCGCGGTGTGGCTCGCGGGACACGCGGCTCCAGAGTGCCTTTGGTTCGACCGCATGCAAGGCACTGCATCAGTGCGCCGCGTGTGGCGAGCCGTTCGAGGAGTTCAAACCGATCTGAACGTTCGCACCGTTGCACCCCCCGCGTTTGCGGCGGTTGTGGCGGAAGCGTAGCGCCCCGGTCAGCGAACGAACGTCGTGCTCTGGCGCAGATTCGTTTCGATGTTGAACTGCACGACGTTGCCGCGGCGCAGGTTCAACAGGCCGGTCGATGCACGGCCGTATCCGCCCACCGGCACGGCGACGATTCGCAAGTCACGGATGTCGAAACGGTCCGGATCGATGACGAATGTCTGGACGGTCGGGCCGTTCGCCTCGCCGAGCCGCGTGGCGACGCCCTCACTGGCAACGTACAGGTCGACGGGGCCGATGTAGTTGCTGCGGACCTGCACCTGGACGACGTTCGTGTCGACGTACACACGAGGGCCACCGTACCCCCGGCGACCGCCGCCTCCGGAAGCACATGCGGCGGCCACGGCAAGGGCGAACGGAACGGTGCAGCGAACGAAAGCGGAACGCATCATCGATCTCCTGGCTGACGGAAGCCGCGGCGAGTTGCAGAACGAGGGCCAGCCGCGTGCCAGATGTCGACGAGTTGGAATCAAGCTTTGTATGCGCCGTGCTCGGTGTCCCAAGCACGGCCGCAGCGAGCGTCAGAGTGCGAGGAGCGCGTCGGCGCGGGCGACGATTCCCGCAGTGGAGGGGAGCACCGCATCGAGCAGGGTCGGGTGGTATGGCATCGGAACGTCATCGACGCAGTACCGGTCGACTGGCGCGTCGAGCCACCAGAACGCGTCGCGCGCGAGGACGGCGGCGATCTCTGCACCGAAGCCGGCCGTGGTGGTGTCTTCGTGGACGACGAGACAACGCCCCGTCTTGCGGACCGATGCGAGCACCGCGTCACGATCCCACGGTGCGATGGTGCGAAGGTCGAGCAGATCGACCACGTCCATGCCGTCGCGCTCGGCAAGCTGATCGGCGGCATCGACGCACCGGTGGGTGAGCGCGCCCCAGGTGACGATCGTGAGACGTGAGCCGGTGCGAAGCTGCGCGGCGCGCCCGAACGGCAGGACGAAGTCGTCGCCCGGGTATGGCGCGCTGCCGTCGCTCGTCATCAGGAGCGCGCGATGCTCGAAGAAGATCGTCGGGTTCGGCGAGCGCATGGCCGCGCGCAGCAGCCCGACGGCGTCGGCCGCGTTGGACGGAATGGCGACCTGCCAGCCGAGCGCGTGGGCGAAGCGCACCTCGTCGGAGAGGGAATGCCACGGGTCGCCGACGTCCTTGCCATAGCCGCCCGGCATGCGGACGACGATCGGGGCGCAGAACTGGTTGGCGGTGCGCCAGCGGACCGTGCCGCAGTTGTTCAGCTGCTCGGTCGCGGGATCGGCGTACTTGCGGAACTGGATTTCGGCGACGGGCACGAGGCCGCTGTAGGCCATCCCGACCGCGCGTCCAATGATCCCCTCTTCGGAGAGCGAGGTGTCGAAGACGCGCTGCTCGCCGAAGCGCTTCTGCAGACCCTCGGTGACGAGGTGTACGCCGCCCTTCACCCCGACGTCCTCGCCGAAAACGACGAGCTTCGGGTTCACGTCGAGCTCGCGGGCGAGCGTGCGGCGCACCGCTTCGGCAAACCGAAGCGTTGGTCCGGCCGGCGTCGGCGCGTCGGTGCCGCCTAACGCCGTGCGGTCGGCATCGGTGAGACCGCCGACGGCGATCGGGTCGCCGGGCGCGAGCGCCTCGGCGACGACGAAGCGCTTGACGCCTGCCGGATCGCTGACCGGACGTGCGCGAGCGGCGGCGAGCGCGTCGGCGACTTCGTTGGCGACCTCGCGTTCGAGCGTCTGCCACTCGGCCTCGCTCATCCCACTGGCGAGAACGTGGCGCTTGAGCGCGGGCAGCGGATCGCGCGCGACGTCCGCCGCGATCGATTCGGCGCTGCGGTATGCCTTCTGATTGTCAGGGCCGGAGTGACTCGACAGCCGCGGGACGGTGAGCCGGACGAGCGCTGGGCCGTGGCCCCCCCGCACGTGCACGACGCCCGCGGTCAGGCGCGCCGCGGCCTCGGCGGGGTCCGAACCATCGCCTTGCAGCACCTGGAGTCCGGCGAAGGACGCGAGGTTCGCGGCGATGTTGCCGCCCGGTGTCTGGAAGCTCGACGGCACCGAGATCCCAATCCCGTTGTCCTCGACGTAGAAGAGCATGGGGAGGCGAAGCGTGGTCGCCATCGTGAGGGCGGACCAGAAGCCGCTCGTCGCCACGCTCGCCTCGCCGCCTAACGCAACGCCGATCGCGCCGGCCCACCGTGCATCGCCGAGTACGTCGCGATGGTACTGAACGCTCTGGGCCCAACCCGCAACGGGGGTGTACTGCCCGCCAACGTCCCCGGCCATGGGGAGCACCTGCGGACCGTTGGCGCGTGGCAGGTTGCAGACGACGCCAATGTCGCGCCCGTCGCTGAACCCGCCCGAGCGGCCGAGCGGGCTCGCGAGTGCATCCTCGGCCGAGAGGCCTAACGAGAGGAGCATCGGGCGCGAGCGATAGTACGCGCCGACCGCATCGCGCGGGTGGTCGAGGAGTGCCCCGAGGATACACTGGGCGACGTCGTGCCCGCGGGCGGAGAACTGGTAGAGCACGACGTGCTCGCGCGGCACGTCGCGCGGTTCCGGTTGGTCTCCTCTTCGACGTCGTCGAGCGCGCGCGAGACGAGGGTGTGGCGCGCGACGCGTCGCCAATCGATCGGCGTGGACGGGCCGTCGGCGGGCTCGGTGCGGGGTTGCCGCGTGCGTGCGGCGCGGGGTGCGGGAACGACGGTGTCGCGAACGGCCATGGCTGAGTGCAGGAACCGCGGGGCAGAGGTCGGGCGGTTGCGGAAGGATAACTTTGGGCCGCCGCGGCCGTGGGGCGCGGCATCACACCGACTCGCGTTCGACCCGCCACCGATCATGTCCGATTCGCCGACCGCGTCCGTCCTGTCCGAAGTGACCGATGGCGTGCTACTCGTGACGCTCAACCGTCCGGCGGTGCTGAACAGCTTCGACCGCGAGATGGCCCTCACGCTCCAGGCGGAGCTGGCGCGTGCGGCAGCCGACTCCGCGATTCGTGCGGTGTTGCTGACCGGCTCGGGGCGGGCGTTCTGTGCAGGGCAGGATCTCGCGGCCGTGGTGCCCACGCCTGGGATGCCGCCGACCGACCTCGGCGCGGTCGTGCGGGAGTGTTACAACCCGATCGTACGGGCACTGCTCACGCTCGAAAAGCCGGTGGTCGCCGCGGTGAACGGGGTCGCGGCCGGGGCGGGGGCGAACATCGCGCTCGCCTGCGACTTCGTGATCGCGGCCGAAAGCGCGTCGTTCGTGCAGTCGTTCGTGCACGTCGGACTGATTCCGGACTCGGGCGGGACGTTCCTCCTGCCGCAACTGGTCGGGCGTGCGCGCGCGGCCCAGCTCGCGATGCTCGGCGAGAAGTTGCCCGCACGGCAGGCGTTGGAGTGGGGAATGATCTACGCCGTCGCAACAACGGGGCAAGTCGTCACAGAGGGGCTGGCGCTCGCGCGGCGGTTGGCGGGGATGGCGACGCGAGGGATCGGGCTGACGAAGCGCGCGTTCGCCCAGTCCGCCGGGGCGACGCTGGATGCCCAGTTGGAGATGGAAGCGGAGGCGCAGGGGCAGGCGGGGCGGACGGCTGATTACGGTGAAGGTGTGCAGGCATTCGTGGAGCGTCGGACGGCGAGGTTTGTGGGAGGGTGACGGCGGTGCGAGGGGGCATGCTGAGCGCCGCGAAGGCCCTCGTGTGCGTCGCGACTTGGGCAGGGGCGCTGGCACGCCCGAATGGTAACCGAAGGAGAGATCCTGCCAGTCCCGGTCCGACTCGGCGATCAGGGCTAACTTGCGGGTGCGAATCCACCGCCTGAGGTGTCGCTCCGGGAGTACGTGGACGTAGGACTGTCGCGTCGTGGCGCACGTGGTCGTCGGCCGGATGGATCGCGTGCCGTACACGAAATCCTACGCTGCGCTCAGGATGACACGGAATCCTACCGCCGGTAGGATCGTTTCCTTTCCTACTCACCCCGACCGTTGCATCCCTCGTCCGATTCTCCCATCGGCGTGATCGGCGCTGGCGCCATGGGCACCGGCATCGCCCACGTCGCCTTGCGCGCCGGGCACCCGGTCGTGCTCGCGGACGCGCGACCGGACGCGCTGGCGCGGGCCCGGGCGGCGCTCATCGCGGCGCTCGAGCGCGACGCGACGAAGGGACGCCTCACGCGAGAGAAAGCGGAGAACGCTGCGGGTGCGGTGACGCTCGCGAGCGCCGACGACCTCGCCGCGTTCGCGGGCTGCGCGCTCGTCGTCGAAGCCGTCGTCGAGGATCTCGGCGTCAAGCGCGCCCTGTTCGCGGCGATCGAGGCACACGTCTCGGATGACGCCGTGCTCGCGAGCAACACGTCGTCGCTGTCGATCGCGTCGATTGCGGGGGCCTGTCGGCGGCCGGAGCGCGTGCTCGGCGTGCACTTCTTCAACCCGGCGCCCGTGCTCCCGCTCGTCGAGATCGTCCCGGCGCTGACGACGGATGCGGACGTGACGCGCACCGTGCGCGCGCTCGTCGACGCGTGGGGAAAGACGACCGTCCTCGCGGCTGACACGCCGGGTTTCATCGTCAATCGCGTCGCACGGCCATACTACGGCGAGGCGCTTCGTATCTACGACGAGCGGCTCGCCGACGTGGCGACGATCGACTGGGCGTTGCGCGAGCTCGGCGGGTTCCGGATGGGGCCGTTCGAGCTGATGGACTTCATCGGGCACGACGTGAACTTCGCCGTGACGCGCTCGGTGTACGAGCAGACGTTCCACGATCCACGGTACCGCCCGTCGATCGCGCAGCAGCGACTCGTCGACGCCGGGCGGCTTGGGCGGAAGTCGGGGCGTGGGTTCTACGACTACGCGCCGGGGCGACCGCGCCAGCGCCGAATCAGGACGCGGTGTTAGGCGCGTCGATCGTCCGCCGCGTCGTGGCCCTGCTCGTCAACGAGGCGGCCGACGCGGTGCACTGGGGAGTGTGCAGCGCAGTCGACGTGGAGCGCGCCATGACGGCGGGGGTGAACTACCCCCGCGGGCTGCTCGCGTGGGGCGACCTGCTAGGCCCGGCGGTGGTCGCAACCGAAGTCGACGCCTTGCGCGAGCGGTACCAGGAGGACCGTTATCGCGTGTCGCCGCTACTACGTCGCGTGGCCCGCGAGGGTGGGCGGCTGGCGCCGTGAGTGAGCCTGCCGCGATCCTCGTGCGGGAGGCGACGCCCGACGACGCCGGCACGATTGGGCGGCACCGGGCGGCGATGTTCCGGGACATGGGGAGCATCGCCAGTGACGCGGCCGAGCGGGCGCTGAGGGACGCGACGGCTGCATACGCGCGCGACGCGATCGCACGTGGTGAGTACCGTGGGTGGTTCGCCGAACCGCTTGCGGCGCCGGGGCACGTTGTCGCCGGGGCTGGGGTACAGGTGCGGGCGCTCGTCCCACGACCGGGGGCGGGCGGGTCCGTGCTGGTCAGGCCCCAGGCGCTCGTGCTCAACGTCTACACCGAGCCGACGTGGCGACGCCGCGGACTCGGCGACCGGCTCATGCGCGCGGTGCTCGCGTGGGCCGACATGGCCGAGATGTCGAGTGTCGTGCTGCACGCATCGGACGCCGGTCGCGCGCTTTACGAGCGGCTCGGCTTCCGTCCGACCAACGAAATGATCTATCACGGCGCGCCGGTCACGCTCGCGCGCCCGACCAAACGCTGATGACCATTCCTGCATACCTCGTTGACGGCGTGCGCACGCCCATCGGCGCACTCGGTGGCTCTCTCGCTGAGCTGCGCCCGGACGACATGGCGGCGCACGTCGTGCGCGCACTCGTCGCCCGTCATCCCGCGTTCGATCCTGCGCGCGTCGGCGACGTCGTGCTCGGCTGTGCGAACCAGGCCGGTGAGGACAATCGGAACGTGGCGCGCATGGCCGCGCTGCTCGCCGGGCTGCCCGAGAGCGTGCCCGGCGAGACGGTCAATCGGCTGTGCGCGTCCGGGATGAGCGCGGTCGCGCATGCGGCGCGCGCGGTGATGGTCGGTGATGGCGACGTCTACATCGCGGGCGGCGTCGAGAGCATGACGCGCGCGCCGTTCGTGCTCTCGAAATCGGCGAAGCCGTTCGGGCGCGACGTCGAACTCTTCGACACGTCGTTAGGCTGGCGATTCATCAATCCTCGCTTCCGCGACTGCTTCGGCGTGGATTCGATGGGGCAGACGGCCGAGCATGTCGCCGAGCGGATCGGGATCACGCGCGACGAGCAGGACGCGTACGCGGTCCGCTCGCAGCAGAAGGCGGCGGCGGCGCAGGCACGCGGGCGCTTCGACGTCGAGATCGTTGCGGTCGATGTGCCGGCGGGGCGCAAGGGCACCGTGCGCGTCGTGCAGGATGAATTCTTGCGGCCGGAGACGACGCTGGACGGGCTCGCGAAGCTGCGGCCCGCGTTCCGCACCGATGGCAAGGGGACCGTGACCGCCGGGAACGCATCGGGGCTGAACGATGGAGCGTGCGCGTTGCTCGTCGCGTCCGAATCGGGGGCGCGTGCGATCGGTGCGGAGCCCATCGCGCGCATCGTGGCCACGGGCGTCGCGGGCGTGGAGCCGCGCGTCATGGGGCTCGGCCCTGTGCCTGCGTCGCGGCAGGCGCTCGCGAAGGCGGGGCTCACGCTCGAGCAGATGGACCTCATCGAGATCAACGAGGCATTCGCCGCGCAGGTGTTGGGCTGCCTGCGCGAGCTCGGCGTTGCGGACGACGATCCGCGTGTCAACCCGAGTGGCGGTGGGATCGCGTTAGGCCACCCGCTCGGGATGAGTGGTGCGCGTCTGCTGCTGACCGCGGCGCGCGAACTCCAGGCGACGGGCGGCCGTTACGCGCTCTGCACGATGTGCGTGGGGGTCGGGCAGGGCATGGCGACGATCCTGGAGCGCGTGTGAGCGAAGGCGGCGTGCGCGCGAACGTGTTCGCGTTCGACGGCTACGTGCCGGTCGTGCACGAGCGTGCGTACGTGCATCCGAACGCGACGGTGACGGGCAACGTCACGATCGGACGTGACGTCTATATCGGGCCCGGCGCGGCGATTCGCGGCGACTGGGGCGGCATCGTCATCGAGGACGGGTGCAACGTGCAGGAGAACTGCACGGTGCACATGTTCCCGGGGGTGACGGTCGTCCTGGAAGCGGGGGCGCACGTGGGGCATGGTGCGGTCATCCATGGCGCTCGACTCGGGGCCAACTGTCTCGTCGGGATGAACGCGGTCGTGATGGATGGCGCGACGGTCGGTGCGGGCTCGGTGGTCGGCGCGCTCTGCTTCGTGCCGGCGGGGATGGAGATTCCGGAGCGGAAGGTCGTCGTCGGCAATCCGGCTCGCATCGTGAAGGACGTGAGCGACGAGATGCTGGCGTGGAAGACCGAAGGGACCGCGCTCTATCAGGCACTCCCCGCGCGGTTGCACGCGACGCTCCGGGCCGTCGAGCCGCTGCGGGCGCTCACGGCGGAGCAGGCCGAGGCGCGCGCGCGGCAGACGGCGGCGTACCGCACGTGGGGAGAAACGCGGGGCGGGTAGTGTCGTCGTGTATTCTTCCCGCATGACCACGCGCTACGACAACTACGCGCTCGGCGAATGGGTCGCCGGCACCGGCAACTTCGCCGCCCTGACAAACGCCGTCACCGGCGAGGTGATCGGCGAGGCCTCGAGTCAGGGGTTGGACTTTGGCGGCATGGCGGACTACGCGCGCCGCGTCGGCGGACCCGCGCTCCGCGCGATGACGTTCCATCAGCGCGCCCGCCTGCTGAAGGCGCTCGCCGTCGCCCTCACGGCGCGCAAGGACGAGTTCTACCGCGTCTCGTCGTGGACCGGC
Organism: uncultured Gemmatimonadales bacterium; assembly: GCA_963702945.1. GTDB lineage: Bacteria > Gemmatimonadota > Gemmatimonadetes > Gemmatimonadales > Gemmatimonadaceae > BPUI01. Next base: position 980,922 of record OY969773.1, on the reverse strand, counting down.
GCGACGGCGACTGACCACTGGATCGACATCGACGGCGGGATCGGGACGCTGTTCGCGTACGCGAGTCGCGGGCGCCGCGAATTTCCTGATGAACCGTTCTTCGTCGAGGGACCGGTCGAGCAGCTATCGAAGGGTGGCGCGTTCGTGGGCCGCCACATCTGCGTTCCATTGGAAGGCGTGGCCGTGCACATCAACGCCTTCAACTTCCCCGTGTGGGGGATGCTCGAGAAGCTCGCGTGCGCGCTACTCGCCGGGGTGCCCGCGATCGTCAAGCCGGCGACGGTGACCTGCTATCTCACGCAGGTCGTGTTTCGGGCGATGATCGACACGGGGCTGCTGCCGCCCGGGAGCGTGCAGCTCATCTGTGGGTCGGCGGGCGATCTGCTGGACCACCTCCGCGAACAGGACGCGGTCGCGTTCACGGGAAGCGCCGCGACGGGGTTGATGCTCCGCCGCACGCCCGCGATCATGGAGCACAACGTCCGCTTCAACCAGGAAGCCGACTCGCTCAACTTCTCGATGCTCGGCCCGGACGCGACGCCCGGGACACCCGAGTTCGACCTCTTCGTGAAGGAGGTCGCGCGCGAGATGACGGTCAAGGCGGGGCAGAAGTGCACGGCAATCCGCCGCAGCTTCGTGCCGAACACCATCGTCGACGACGTGGTGCGTGCGTTAGGCACGCGTCTCGCCGGCACGCGCGTCGGTGATCCGGCCGTCGAGGGCGTGCGCATGGGGCCGCTCGCGGGACGTTCGCAGGTGCGCGAGGTCGGGCGCGCGCTCGACGCGCTGAAGAGTGGCGCGGAGCTCGTCTACGGCGGCGACGCCGGCGCGGACTTCGAGGTCGTCGGCGCGAACCGTGAGGCGGGCGCGTTCTTCCCGATCACGCTGCTCTACAACGACCGACCGTTCGACCGCCCAACGGCGCACGATGTCGAGGCGTTCGGGCCCGTCAACACGGTCATGCCGTACACGTCGGTCGACGAGGCCGTGGCGCTCGCGCGGCGTGGCCGCGGCTCGCTCGTCGGCTCGCTGTTCACGGCGGACGACGCGGTGGCGCGCGAGGTCGCGTTAGGCACCGCGGCCTATCACGGGCGTCTGCTGCTCGCCAACCGACACTCGGCGAAGGAGAGCACCGGACACGGGTCTCCGCTGCCGCACCTCGTGCACGGCGGTCCCGGACGGGCCGGCGGGGGCGAGGAGATGGGTGGCGTGCGCGGGGTGTTGCACTACATGCAGCGGACGGCGTTACAGGGTTCGCCGACGACGATCGCGGCGGTGACGCGCGAATGGACGAAGGGTGCGGCCGGTCACACCGACCGCGTACACCCCTTCCGCAAGCATTTCGAGGAGCTGGTCGTCGGCGAGGTGTGGACGACGCACCGGCGCACGGTCACCGAAGCGGACGTCGTCAATTTCGCTGGCTTGTCCGGAGACTATTTCTACGCGCATACCGACGACATCTCCGCGCGCGATTCGTTCTTCGGGCGACGCGTCGCGCACGGGTACCTCGTGGTCTCGATGGCGGCGGGTCTGTTCGTCGATCCTGCGCCGGGGCCGGTCCTCGCCAACTACGGACTCGATGGGCTGCGCTTCGTCAAGCCCGTATACATCGGCGATACGATCCGCGTTCGGCTCGCGTGCAAGAGCAAGACGGCGAAGGACGACCGCGAGGGCGAGGTGCCGCAGGGCGTGGTCGCGTGGGACGTCGAAGTGACGAACCAGGACGACGAGCCGGTCGCCGTCTACACCGTGCTCACGCTCGTGCGGCGGGTGTACCCGATCGGTGGGGCGCCGATGCCGGCCGAATCGGGGCCCGTGTTCGTGCGCGAACAGCCGGGCGATGCATTGGCGCGGATGAACTGAGCGGCTCCCGTTAGGCACGTTCGCACGGATTGGCCGACGTGTCTGCGCGACGCATTCGCGACCGCTGGCTATGGCGCCATCGGTAAGCGGCCGCGAAGCCGCGCCGAGAGGACGGCGGCACGCCGCGTGGAGAATCCTGCAAAGCAGGGCGCGCGGGCGACGCCCCAGCGTGGGTTCCGCGAGATCGGTTGCTGGCGCGCGCACTCCCGGTCGCGCGCGTCGACCCACGCCCGCTGCTCCGCACGCAGCGCGCGGACGCTCGGCGGCTCCGCGATGCCACCTGCGCGCTGGCGCAGCGTGCGGATGAGCGACTGGTAGTTTCGGGTAAGCACGGCATCGCTGCGATACACGAGCGCCATAAGGCAGCGGCGCTGCTCCGCGTTGCCAGTCGATTGGCACGCGTCGCGCGCCGCGGTGCGACCGGGTGCGACCGGGACGATCGTGTCTGGAGGTGAGGAGCTGGGCGTGGCGACGGGTGCGGCGGTCGCAGGCGTTACCGGGGCCGCCGTGCTGCTATCCGCGACCGTATCGCGACGCGCGGACGTCGGCGGGACGCCGGCCAGCGGCGCTGGCGCCCTGCGCGCCGTCATGGTGAGCAGCGAATCGAGCTGCGCGTCGCCGGTGGACGGCGCTGGCGCGCGGTGCGTCGCGACGAACGCGCCAGCCGCAACGGCCGCGGCGGCGACCGCCGCGGCGATCCACCGACCGACGCCTCGCCGCCGACGTTCGGGGAGCCGCGACACAATGGCGGCGTCGCGCAGGTACTCCGCCGGCGGCACGGCGAGGGCCCCCACGGGCGGCGCGACGGGTTGGACGGCGTCGAGATCCGCGCTCGCAAACCGCATCGTCGCGCCAGAAGCGAGCGCCACGGCGTCGGTCTCCGAGCTCGACGCGGCGCCGGACTCTGGCTCGGGGAACGCATCCTCGTCACGCTCGGGGATCGGCGCGAGCTGGATCAGCATGGCCTCCGCACTCTGCCAGCGGTCGGCCGGGTCCTTAGCGAGCGCGACCGAGATGGCGCGGTGGAGGTACACCGGAACGTCGGGGCGCACGCGGGCGAGGTCGGGCAGCGGCTCGTGCTTCTGCTTCTGGAGGAGCGAGTAGAGCGTCTCGCCCTGCCACGGTCGCCGCCCGGTAAGCATCTCCCAGCCGATGAGGCCGAGCGCGTAGACGTCCGTGCGCTCGTCGACCGCAAGGCCGTCGACCTGCTCCGGGGCCATGTAGGCGGGCGTTCCGAGCGACGCGCCATCGTGTGTGAGGAGCGCGTCGGAGTCGATCGGGCGCGCGATCCCGAAATCGCCGAGCAGAGCGTGGCCGGTACCCGTCTCGATGAAGATGTTTTCCGGCTTGACGTCGCGGTGGACGAAGCGAGCCGCGTGCGCGTGGGCGAGGGCGGCTGCGACGTCACGAAGGACCGCGGCGGCGCGGTCGAAGGTGAAGGGCCCCCGCTGGAGCGTGGTACGGAGCGTCTCGCCGCTGATGTACTCGTTGACGATCGCGACCGCGTCGCCCGACGTTTCGATCGCGAGGGTGCGGACGATATTGGCGTGTTTGAGGGCGGTCGCCGTGCGTGCCTCGCGGGCGAAGCGTTCGACCGTCTCGCGATCGGCCGCGTGTGGCGGGGCGACGACCTTGATCGCGACTTCGCGCCCGGGCTCGTTCGCGCCCGGGCCTGCGACGCCGTCGCGCTGGCGTGCGAGATAGACGACGGCCATGCCACGGCCGAGTTCGCGAACGAACTCGTAGCGGGGCGTGAGCCAGCGCAGGTCGCGCGGGATCTCGAACGCCGCTTCCGAGGGCGGGTCGGTGAACATGTCGGGGGTCGGCACGGGAGGCGTCCCGTCTCCGGCGTCAGGCATGCCGAGCGGAAGTGCATCGCGCGTGCCCCGCCCGGATCGCCGAGGGACGAAGGGTGGCCGTCCGGGCTCGGCCGCACGCTTGCACATGCGTGGGCAGCGGTGAACTTACGGAGCGGCCGGCGACGGCTGCCCCCCAATTCCGGAGCATTTCGATGGCTACCATGCTTGTTCCTGCGGCCGCGACGTCGCGTGCGCCGCTGGCCGATGGATCGCAGGACACCTTCCCGATCAACGGCACCGACTACATCGAGTTCTACGTCGGGAACGCGAAGCAGGCGAGTCACTACTACCGCGCCGCGTTCGGCTTCGACCTCGTCGCGTACCGCGGGCCCGAAACCGGCGTGCGCGACCGCGCGAGCTACGTGCTGCAGCAGGACAAGATCCGCTTCGTCTTCACGACGCCGATCCGCCCGGACGCGAGCGACGAGGCACGCGTCATCGCTGACCACATCTACGCGCACGGCGACGGGGTGCGCGACCTGGCGCTCTGGGTCGACGACGCACGCGACGCGTTCGAGAAGGCAGTGGCGCGGGGCGCGGTGCCGGTGCATGCGCCGCGCGTGGTGCAGGACGAGCATGGCGAAGTCGTGATCGCGGCGTTTCGGACCTACGGCGAAACGATCCACTCGCTGGTGGAGCGTACGCGCTACACGGGACCGTTCCTTCCCGGGTTCCGCGCGGTCAGTCCGTCGTATCAGCCAGGAGGCGTCGGCCTCAAGTACGTGGACCACTGCGTGGGCAACGTCGAACTGGGCAAGATGAACGTCTGGGTCGAGTTCTACGCGCACGTGATGGGATTTCGCAACCTGCTGACCTTCGACGACGAGGACATCAACACCGAGTACTCGTCGCTCATGTCGAAGGTGATGGCCAATGGGAACGATCGGATCAAATTCCCGATCAACGAGCCGGCCGGCGGCAAGAAAAAATCGCAGATCGATGAATATCTCGACTACTACGGCGGACCGGGCGTACAGCACATGGCACTCGCCACCGACGACATCGTGCGCACGGTCACGGAGCTGAAGTCGCGCGGGGTCGAGTTCCTCAGCACGCCGACGAGCTACTACGACCAGCTCGTCGCGCGTGTGGGACAGATCGATGAGCCGCTCGAGGTGCTCGCCGAGCACGGGATCCTCGTCGACCGCGATCCGGACGGGTACCTGCTGCAGATCTTCACGAAGCCCGTCGAGGACCGCCCGACGGTGTTCTACGAGATCATTCAACGCAAGGGCGCGAAGAGCTTCGGCAAGGGGAACTTCCGCGCGTTGTTCGAGGCGATCGAGCGCGAGCAGGCGCTGCGCGGCAACCTGTAGGCGGACGCGCGTATGCCCATCTACCACACGTTAGGCCGCGTACCGCAAAAGCGGCACAGCGCGATGCGGAAGCCCGACGGCGGGATCTACTCGGAGCAGCTCGTGGGGCACGAGGGGTTCACCGGTACGTCAGCGCTGCTCTACCACGTGCATCCGCCGACCACCGTGAAGAGCGTGCGCAAGCTGCGTGAGATCATCTGGACGCCGTCGGACGACGACACGCTCAAGCACCGGCATTTCCGCACCGCGCAGCTTCACAAGGGCGGCAGCCCGACGCTCGACCGCATCCCGCTGCTCTTCAACGCCGACGTCGCGATGCTGTACGTCGAGCCGGACGTCGAGGACGCGCACTTCTATCGGAACGCGCAGGCCGACGAGGTCGTGTACGTAGCGAAAGGGGCTGGCGTGCTGGAGTCGCAGTTCGGCACGCTGCCCTACCGTGAGGGCGACTATGTCGTGATCCACCGCGGAATCATGCACCGCTGGCGTCCCGACGCGGACGTCGCGCAGAAGTTCCTCGTCGTCGAGAGCCGCGGGCACGTGCGCTGGCCGAAACGCTATCGTAACGACTTCGGGCAACTCGTCGAGGGTGCGCCGTATTCGGAGCGCGACATTCGTCGGCCCATGGAGCTCGTGACGCACGACGAGATGGGTGACTTCCCCGTCCTCATCAAGCAGTACGACGCGCTCTCGGAGTACGTGCTCGACCATCATCCGTTCGACGTCGTGGGCTGGGATGGCCACTTCTATCCGTGGATCTTCAACATCCACGATTTCGAGCCGATCGTGGGACGCGTTCACCAACCGCCGCCGGTCCATCAGACCTTTCAGGGCGACGGCTTCGTGATCTGCTCGTTCTGTCCGCGCCCGTTCGACTTCGGCGAGAACGCGATTCCGGCGCCGTACAACCACAGCAACGTCGACTCGGACGAGGTGCTGTTCTACGCGTCGAGCGAGTTCATGAGTCGCAAGGGGATCGAGTTCGGGTCGGTCACGCACCATCCGGACGGAATTCCCCACGGTCCGCATCCGGGGCGCTATGAGGCGAGCATCGGGCAGAAGTAGACCAACGAGCTCGCCGTGATGCTCGACTCGTTCCGGCCGCTCAAGGTCGCGGCGTCCGCGTTAGGCGCCGAGGACGCGGCGTACCACCGGAGCTGGATCGACGCGCAGCACGCACTCGTCGCCGCTGCGGCGCACGGGTCCGCAGCGAACGGCACCACGCCTAACGGGAACGGCGGTATCGTGCCCGGCGTTCTCGCCGACGATGCGGCGAATCGCGCGCGGACGGGCGCGGCGTCCATGCCGCTCACCGACTGATCCGGTTCACTCGACCCGCGTCCCTGACCGACCCGCGTCCGCCGACGCCCGCCCGTCTCTTTCCGCTCGCAATGCCGCGCCTCGCCGACCGCTTCCGCACGCTCCCCACGTACCCGATGGCGCACGTCCCCGTTCGCAAGCGCGAGCTGCTCGCGGCGGGGCGGGACGTCATCGACCTTGGACCCGGCGACGCGGACCTGGCGCCTCCGCCCGCGGTCGTCGATGCGTTGCGCGGCGCGCTCGACGTGCCCGCGATGCACCGCTACGGTTTCGGCCTTGGCTACCTCCCCTTCCGCGAAGCGATCGTACGGTGGATGCAGCGCCGGTTCGGGCTCACCTTCGACCCGGTTACGGAGGTCTGCCCACTCATCGGCTCGAAAGAAGGCATCGCGCACCTCTGCGAGGCGTTCCTGCAACGTGGTGACGTCGCCATCGTGCCGGAGCCCGGCTACCTCGCCTACCTGGGCGGCACGTTGCTGAACGACGCCGAGGTGTATCCGTACGCGATCCGCCCGCGAACGCAGTACCTCGTCGAGCTGAACGAACTTCCGCCCGACGTGCTCCGTCGCACGAAGCTGGTCTTTCTGAATTATCCGAACAACCCGACGGCGGCAATCGCGCCGCGCGACTACCTCGAGCGCGTGGTGCAGCAGTGTCGCGAACGCGACATCCTGCTGGTGTACGACAATGCCTACTCCGAGATCGCGTTCGACGGCTACGTCCCCCCGAGCATCTTCGAGATCCCGGGCGCGCGCGAGGTCGCGATCGAGTTTCACTCGCTGAGCAAGACGTACAACATGACGGGGTGGCGGCAGGCGTGGGCGGTGGGGAATCCGGAGCTCATCGGCGCGCTGGCGAAGGTGAAGTCGTTCATCGATACCGGATCGTTCATGGCGATCCAGGCAGCGGGGGTTGCGGCACTCGAGAGCTGGGCGGAGTTCGTCCCACGGAACGTCGCCATCTTTCAGGAACGGCGGGATGCCGCGGTCGCGGCATTCCGTGCCGCCGGCTTCACCTGTGACGTACCAAAGGCCGCGATGTATCTCTGGCTCGAGGTGCCGGACGGCATCCCGAGCCGCGAGTTCACGGATCGCTTGATGGATGACGAGGCGCTGATCACGATCGCCGGATCGAGCTTCGGCGCGGGTGGGGAAGGGTTCTTTCGCGCGTCGCTCATCGTGCCACCGGAGCGCATGCGCGACGCGGCCGCGCGTGCGGCGCGGGTGCTCGCGGCGATGCGCGCCGAACGCGCGTCGCTCCCCGCGGCTGCCTAACGTCATCGATCCGCAGACCGTCGTGGGATCGCCCGGGGAGCGCGACGGCGACGTCGTCGTGATCGGCGCCGGTGCGGCGGGGCTGGCGGCCGCGCGCGCCCTCACCGACGCGGGGCGGCGACCGATCGTCCTCGAAGCGCGCCCACGCATCGGCGGTCGCATCCTCACGGCCGATGTGCCGGAGGTCGGTGCGCCGGTCGAGTTAGGCGCGGAGTTCATCCACGGGGATCCGCCCGAGTTGTGGGCGATCGCGGAAGCGGCTGCGCTCCGCGTGTGCGACGCGGAGGAACGCCACGTGGCGCGGGACGGCGACCAGCTCGTCGCCCGCGACGATTTTGGTGGCGCGGTCGGCGAAGTGTTCACGGCGATGAGCGCCGCCGCACGCCGTCCTGACGCGTCCGACGTGAGCGTCGCGGAGTTCCTCACCAAGCGCTTCGGTGATGCCGCGCACGACGATGCGCGCCGCATGGTCGCTGCCTACGTCGAGGGCTTTCACGCGGCGGACATCGCCGACGCCGGGATCGGCCCGCTCGCCACGGCCGACGCCTCCGCGTCGGGGAATGACGCCGCATACCGCATCGTGGACGGTTACGCGCGCGTACCCGAGTGGCTCCACGACGGCCGCGGCGCGCACGAGGCGCTGGACGTGCGGCTCTCGCATGTGGTCGAGCGCGTCGTGTGGGATGACGCGGGGGTCACGGTCCATGTCCGTGCCCCTGAGGGCAGCGCGACGCTGACCGCGACGTGCGCCGTCATCACGCTCCCGTTAGGCGTGCTGCAGTCCAGTGGCGTCGAGGGCGACGGCCTCGGCACCGTTCGCTTCGAGCCCCCACTCGAGGCGCACCGCGCTCCGCTCTCGCTGCTCGGCATGGGGCAGGTCTCGTCGCACCGTATTGCACTTCCGGACCCGGTTCTGGGAGCGGCCGGGCGCCGTTCCCGCCCTCGCCAATCCTGCCGAGGCCGCTGGCCTCGCGTTCGTGCACACGCCCGAACTCGACGTGCCCGTATGGTGGACGCTGCGCGCGCTTCGCGCCCCGCTCCTCGTCGCGTGGTCGGGCGCGCGGAAGGCACGCGCGCTGCTCGCGCTCGACGCCGACGCGCGGCGCGGGCGCATCCTGGACGCGCTCGCGACGACGTTCGGCGTCACGCGCGCCGTGATCGACGCGGAGTTCGTGGCGGCCTACGAGCACGACTGGTCGCGGGATCCGTTCGCGCGCGGAGCCTATAGCTACGCGCGCGTGGGCGGCGCGGGCGCGTTCGCGGCGCTCGCCCGTCCGATCGGCCCACTGCTGTTCGCGGGCGAAGCCACGGCTGGCGATGGCGAGTGGGGGACCGTCCACGGTGCGCTTCGGAGCGGCGAACGCGCGGCGCGCGAGGCCCTCGCCCTGCTCGCGCGGGGCGCGTAACGTTCGGCCGCGCACCCGGCCGATTTCGCGGCCGGGCGCGACCGCCGCGTCCGTCCGCTCCGTTGCCGAGTTCTGCAGTATTCCGCTTGTCGTCTCACCGCTTTGCCGTGCTGACAGGCCGTCGCGCCGCGGCGCTCGCGCTCACCGTCCTGCTCGCCGCGTGCGGGCGGCCGCTCACGCCGGCGCCGAGTGGCGCACCGCAGCCGGTCGCAGCGGTCCCCGAGCCGCCTGCGGTCGCGCGGGAGTTCCGCGCCGTGTGGGTGGCGACGGTGGGCAACATCGACTGGCCATCGAAGCCGGGGCTGCCGACCGCGCAGCAGCAGGCGGAGCTGGTCGCCATTCTCGACCGTGCGGCGTCGCTCCATCTGAACGCGGTCATTCTGCAGGTGCGACCGGCCGCGGACGCCCTCTATGACTCACCGTACGAGCCCTGGTCCGAGTATCTGACGGGGCAGATGGGACGCGCGCCGTCGCCGTACTACGATCCGCTCGCGTTCGCCGTGACCGAGGCGCATCGTCGCGGGTTGGAGCTGCATGCCTGGTTCAACCCCTATCGTGCGCGGCACGAGGGGGCGAAAGGGCCGGCGGCGGCGAATCACGTCTCGCAGGCCAGGCCCGAGATCGTTCGTACCTACGCGGGATATCGGTGGATGGACCCCGGCGAGCCCGGGACGCGCTCGCAGTCGTTACGCGTGATTGCCGATGTCGTGAGGCGTTACGATATCGATGGCGTCCACATCGACGATTACTTCTATCCATATCCCGAGACGGACGCGACGACGAAACGTGCGATTCCGTTCCCCGATTCCGTGAGCTATGCGCGGTACACGGCCGCCGGTGGAACGCTCGCGCGCGACGACTGGCGGCGGGGGAACGTCGACGCGTTCGTGCACGCGATGTACGACTCGGTGCACGCGGCCAAGCCGTGGGTCAAGGTTGGCATCAGTCCGTTCGGCATCTATCGGCCCCAGCAGCCGGCAAACGCCTGCTGTTTCGACGCGTACTCGAAGCTCTATGCCGACGCGCGGCGGTGGTGGCGTGAGGGCTGGGCGGATTATTTCACGCCACAGCTCTATTGGAAGATCAGCGCGCGCCAGCAGAGTTATCCGGAGCTGCTCGCCTGGTGGGTGGCGGAGAACGCACACTCGCGCAATCTCTGGCCCGGCAACTATCTGTCGCGCGTTGGGACGCGCCCGGCCGACTGGCGCGTGGCGGAGATCGACTCGCAGATCGCGGTCACGCGCGCGCAACCGGGAGCGGGCGGGAACGTGTGGTTCAGCATGCAGACGTTCATGCGGAACACGGCGGGCGTGACAGACTCCCTGCGGTTTGGCGCCTACGCGCAGCCGGCGTTGGTCCCGCCCTCGCCGTGGTTGCCGGGGCGCGCGCCGGGTGCGCCGACGGTCGCGCTCGTGGACGGCCGCGACGCAGACGGTCGAGGTGCGGATGGTCGAAGTGCGACCGTCACGCTCGCACCGGCCATCGCGGAGTCAGCCCCGTGGCTCTGGGTGGTCCAGCTCCGCGCGGGCGCGCACTGGGAGACGATCGTGTTACCCGGCGCCACGCGGACGTACACGGCGCTCGCACCCGCCGGCGCGACCGGGCTCGACGAGGTGCGCGCGTTCGGCGTGGACCGAACCGGGCGCGACGGTCCGGTGGGGCGGGACGCGCGCCCTCCACGCGTGGCGGTCGAGTCCGCGTTAGGCGCCCAGCCATGCCGCGCACCCAGCCGTTCTTCTATCGCCAGACCGAGGGCGTCCGCGTCACCGTGCGCCCGTCATTTCTGCGGGAACAGTCGAGGCCGTCCGCTGGTCAGTATGTGTTCGCGTACGACATCCGCATCGAGAACGTCGGGGCCGTTGCCGCGCAGCTGCTCACGCGGCGCTGGACGATCACCGACTCGATCGGGGAGGTCACCGAGGTCAAGGGCGACGGGGTCGTCGGCGAGCAGCCGGTGCTGCATCCGGGGCGCGTCCACGAGTACCGCAGCTTCTGCGTACTCAAGTCGCCACGGGGCCACATGGAAGGGGAGTACCGCTTCGTGCGCGCCGATGGCGACTACTTCGATGTCGCCGTGCCGCGCTTCATCCTCGACGCGGACGCGGCAGATCACACGTGACGGTCCGGCCCGTCGGACTGCTCACCCGTCTAACGCGGCGGTCGGGATGATGCCGGCGTAGGGCGCGTACAGCACAGTGAACGCGCGCGGGGGGAGCACGTCACGCACAACGAGCGCGAGGAGCGCCGCGAGCGCGGACTCGGCGACGGGGTGCATCGCGACCGGCGCGTCGGGATTCTCGGCGTCCGACTCTGGCGCGGGCACCCGGACGAGCTGCCCCAGCGGTCCCAGAACCGCGTCGCGCTCCGCGGTGCGCCCCGCGCGCTCGACGGCGCGCGCGAGGTCGTGATCGGCGGCGACGTGCGCCGCCGTGCCGAGCGCGCCGGCGTACTCGGCGGCGGCGCGGTCCCAGTCCGCGCTGGAGAGTGCGGCGAATCGCTGCAGAAAGCGGCGGATCGCTGGTGTCTGCGGCCCGTACGGCGTGGTAGTGAGGGAGTCGGTCGTCGGCGGCGTGCCGTCGGCAGGCTGATCTGGTGTGCCCGAGGCGCTCATGCGCGTTATCTTATCCTGGTGCGACCAACGGACGTGCGCGTCCGCCGTCGCCCGCCCGGCGCGAGCGCGCACGGCGGCTCCCGACCTCTCCTGACACCCCACACGCTACCGTATGGCGAAGCAAGACGCGATCGAGCTCGAAGGCACCGTGGCCGAAGTGCTCCCCAACGCGACCTTCCGGGTCGAAACCAAGGCCGGTCACCAGGTGCTTGCGACGCTCGCCGGCAACATGCGCCGGTTCCGCATCCGCGTCCTGCAGGGCGACCGCGTGACGCTCGAAGTCTCGCCCTACGATCTGACCCGCGGCCGGATCACGTTCCGCCACAAGGTCTGATCACGCGCCGTGCGCCTGCGGCGATGACTCGTGCCCGGCAGCCTTGCGCCCGCCGGGCACGATCCGTGTACCGGCCCCGACCCGACGGCGCGTTCGACGGCGTCGCGACCAGTTCACTTTCGGGGAGGCAATGATGGCAGACACGACGATCACGAAGATTGACGGACGCCACTCGCCACACGGCGCGATGGGTCAGAAGTACCTCGCGACCGGCAAGCGGCTCGGCATGCGGCTCTGGGAGAACGAGGAGCCGTCGGAGGCAAAGCCGGCCGTTGCCCGCGCGTACGAGACGATCGGCTACGTGATCTCCGGTCGCGCCGAGCTGCACTCGGAAGGACAGATCGTCATTCTCGAGCCCGGCAACTCGTGGGTCGTACCCGAAGGGGCGTCGCACACGTACAAGATCCTCGAGTCGTTCACGGCGGTCGAGGTGACGGCACCGCCGGCCCAGGCGCACGGGCGCGACGAGCCGACCTGACGAGCGCCGGCGGCCCGCGTCCGCCGGCGGAGATTGCCTAACGGCGGAGGAACCGCCGCAGGCGAGCCGCAAGTCCGCCGGTCGCGCTCGGCGGTGTATCGTCGTTCGACGCGAGTGCGACCGCCGCATCGACGGCCGCGATACGGGCGGGCGGCGTTCTCGTCGGGGAGTTGCCGGCACCGGTGCTTGTGGCCGCGCTGGGCTTGGCTGCGTCGGGCTCGGCGGTGCTGGGCTCCGGAGCGGTATCGGCGGTTGACGGCGGCTCTCCGATCACGCCATCGTCGGTCGTGTCGAGCCAGAGGAGGCCGTCGGCGAGGTCTCCGATCATCCCGGCATCGCCCGCATCGGCCGCGCGCGCCGGCGTACTGAGGGCTGGGAGCGCGGCGCCGGCGGGCGGGGTTGGACCGACCGCGACACCGGCACGTACGGGCGTGACGGCACCGAGTGTCGCATCCAGGTCGGCGAGCGCGGCGCGGAGATCGTCGGGTACGGTCGCTACGCCGTGCGCGGCGCCCGTTGCGCGTGCGTAGGCGAGCCTCGCCCCATCGAGATCACCGGAGGCTGCCTGCACGGTCGCGAGATCGCTCCATCCCCGTGTCGCGACCAGCGGTCCGGCGAGTCCCTCGCTCACGAGGGCATCGCGCGCGATCGCCGACCGCTCGAGCGCGGCGGCGGCCGGCGCCCATGCCGCACGCGCCGCGTGCGCATGTCCGTCGCGGGACGCCGCGACCGCGGCAGCCGCGGCGGCGTCACCCTCGTCGTCCCGCGGAATGTGGTCGGTCGGAACGTCCACGGTCGCGCCGTCGACGTCGGGCAGGAAGAGGAGAGAATCGATCATCGGCGGGGTGGGGGTGCCCGGATGACGCGAGAGCGGCGCGTAGGTCACCCGCTCGCGGACGGAGGGCACGCACGCGGACGCGCGTCGTCCGGGCGCGGTAGATGCGCGACAGGGTCCGCGCAAGCGGCTTGAAGCGCGGCGCGAAGCTGCGCATCGTACGCGGCCCCGCAGCCCGCGCGGGATCGCGCCGCCGCCGTGGCCGCGCGTGGCGCGTGGGCGTTCCCGCCGAGCATGTCATCGTTGCCCGCGTCACCGACCGTCGCGCCGTTGCCGGTCGTTTCCCCCGAACAGCGCGCCCAGGCGCACGTTCAGCAGGTCGCCACCGAGCTGACCCTCGCGCCGCGCCAGGTCGCGGCCGCGCTCGCGCTGTTCGACGAGGGCAACACCCTGCCGTTCATCGCGCGCTACCGCAAGGAAGCCACGGGCGGACTCGACGAGGTGCAGTTGCGCGACGTCCGCGAGCGCGCCGAGTATCTGCGTGAACTCGATGAGCGGCGCGACGCGGTGCTCGCGTCCGTCGCGTCCCAGGGACAGCTCACCGACGCGCTTCGCGCGCAGTTCTCGGCCGCGACGACCAAACAGGCGCTCGAGGATCTGTACCTTCCGTTCAAGCCCAAGCGGCGCACACGGGCGACGATCGCGCGCGAGCGTGGACTGGAGCCGCTCGCCGAGCGGATCTGGGCAGGCGTGGCGACCGACGCCGACGTGGTGCGCGAGGCCGAGCAGTTCGTCGACGCTGCGCGCGAGGTGCCGACGACGGGCGATGCGCTGCAGGGCGCTCGCGACATCCTGGCCGAGCGCGTCGCCGAAGACGCGACGTTGCGCGGTGCGGTCCGCGAGCTGACGCGGGCGCGCGGAACGGTTCGCGCGCAGGCTGCCGCGGGGAAGGAGCAGGAAGTCTCGAAGTTCCAGGACTACTACGACTTCTCGGCGCCGCTCGCCGACCTGCCCTCGCATCGTGTGCTCGCCATCCGACGCGGCGAGGCGGAAGGGTTTCTCTCGTGGAGCATCGAGGCGCCAGCCGAAGCCGTGGCCGCGAGGATGCGAGCGGCCGTACTCGTTGGCCGTCACGCGGAGGCGCAGCTCGGGCTCGTCGCGCAGGACGCGTACAAGCGGCTGCTCGCGCCGGCGGTCACCGTCGAGCTGCGGCTGGAACTCAAGCAGCGCGCGGACGACGAGGCGATCCGCATCTTCGGGCAGAACCTCGAACAGTTGCTGCTGTCCGCACCGGCTGGTGAGAAGACCGTGATCGGACTCGATCCGGGCTTCCGGACCGGCGTGAAGGTCGCGGTCGTCTCGCGGACGGGCGCCGTGCTCGAGACGGATACGTGGTTCCTCCATCAGCGTGACCGGTTCTGTGCCGCGCTCGTGCGCCTCGCGGTGCGCCATGGGGCCGAACTCGTCGCGATCGGCAACGGTACGGCGTCGCGTGAAACCGAGCAGCTCGCGCGCGAGGCGTTGAGCGCGGCGGGCGACGCGTTAGGCGCGCTCCGGCCGCAGGTCGTGGTCGTGAGCGAGAGTGGCGCCTCGGTCTACTCCGCATCCGACCTCGCGCGCGAGGAACTGCCCGAGCTCGACGTGTCGCTCCGCGGCGCGGTGTCGATCGCACGGCGACTGCAGGACCCGCTGGCCGAGCTCGTCAAGATCGATCCGAAAGCCATTGGCGTCGGGCAGTACCAACACGATGTGAACCAACCGCAGCTGAAACGCCGCCTCACGGAGACGGTCGAGAGCTGTGTGAATCGGGTGGGTGTCGAGGTGAACACGGCGTCGGCTCCCTTGCTGGCGTACGTCGCCGGGGTGGGGCCCTCGCTCGCGCAGGCGATCGTCGCCACACGGGACGCGCGCGGCGGCTTCCGCTCGCGACGCGATCTGCTCGACGTGCCGCGTCTCGGCGCAAAGGCCTTCGAGCAGGCGGCGGGCTTCCTCCGCGTTCGGGGCGGTTCACACCCGCTCGACGCGTCGGCCGTGCACCCGGAGCGCTACGCCCTCGTCGAGCGGATCGCCGGAGAACTCGGCGTCGCGGTCGGCGCGCTGGTCGGCGACGGCGCCCTCGCGGCCCGAATCGAGCCCACACGCTACGTCTCGGAGACGGTTGGGCTCCCAACACTTCGCGATATCGTTGCGGAGTTGGGCAAGCCTGGACGCGATCCGCGCGCGACGTTCGAGACGCCGAGCTTTCGCGACGACGTCAAGGAACCGAAGGACCTCACGGCCGGCATGGTGCTCGACGGCGTGGTGACCAACGTGGTCGCCTTCGGCGCGTTCGTCGACGTCGGCGTGCACCAGGACGGTCTCGTGCACGTCTCGCAGCTCAGCGATCGTTACGTCGCCGACCCGAATGCCGCGGTGCGCGTCGGACAGCGCGTCCGCGTGACGGTGACGGGCGTCGATCTCGAGCGAGGACGCATCGCGCTGTCGATGCGCACCAAGCCTGACGGGGCCGCGCAGGCCGCGCCGAAGCGCGACGCGGGACCGGTTGCGAACCGACCGTCGAAGGGCGCCAAGCCCGCGACACCTGCATTCGTCCCAACGTCGGGCGCGATCGCGCCGAACGGCATTCGGTTCCGTTAGCAGTCATTCACACTCCGACGTGCAGCGCGCGCTGACTTGCTCCGTTTCGGCGCCGGTCGTACGTTGGTCCTCCTGCCATGCGTGCGCGGGCCTCGCTTCACGAGGCCCGCCGGCGACTGTTCGCCCCCTCGCGCCGAGCGCCCGCGCGTCCGTTTCGTAGTTCCCCAGCTTCCCTCCCTTCCCGGGCCCGACCGCGCGTCGACGCGCGGGGGCGACGGCGCCACGGCGTCGTCCCCCCGACGCGTTGCCGTAGATGGCGTGCCCACATCCTGCAGGAGACAGGCATGTCTACCCAGATAGCTCGCGCCGCCGCGGCCGCGAGCGCGGCCCTGCTCGTGGCGGCTGCGATGCCGGCGGCCGCGCGCGCGCAGAACCCCGCGAGCACGGCGCGGACGGCCGCGGTTGGCGTCATTCGCGGGCGCGTCACGGAGGCGGGGGCCGGGCGCCCACTCGCCGACGCCCAGGTCAGTGTGGTCGGCGGCACGGCCGCCACGGTGACCAACGCGGACGGCAACTTCGTGCTCCCGCGCGTCCCTGCGGGCACGCAGACGATTCGCGTGCGGCGCATCGGCGTGACCGCGGTAGAGCGCACGGTGACCGTGACGGCCGGTGCCGAGACGCGCCTCGATGTAAGCCTGCAGGCCGCCGCGTCCCGCCTCGACCAGGTCGTCGTCACGGCGTTAGGCCGGACGACCACCGAACGCTCGCTCGGCACGTCGCAGCAGAGTGTGGCCGGCCCCGAGATCGCGCAGACCAACCGCGAGAACTTCGTCAACGCGCTGCAGGGGCGCGTGGCCGGTGTGAACGTGACGAGCAGTTCGGGTGTGCCCGGTGCGTCGTCGATGATCACGATCCGGGGGATCAGCTCGATCAGCGGAAACAACCAACCGCTGTTCATCGTCGACGGGCTCCCGGTCGACAACAAGACCCTGAACACCTCGGCGCTCGCGTCCGACGCCCCTGGCTCGGCGACGGCGTTCAACAACCGCGGCGTCGACTTCACGAATCGCGCGGCGGACATCAACCCCGAGGACATCGAATCAATCGTCGTCCTCAAAGGCCCCGAAGCGGCGGCGCTCTACGGTATCGACGCCGGGAACGGCGCGATCGTGATCACGACGAAGCGCGGGCGGCCGGGTCAGGGTGGTTTCACGTACAGCGACAATTTTCGCGCGGAGAACGTGCGGAAGGTGCCGCAAATCCAGCACACGTACGGCGTGAGCGGCCTCGGGTCGAGCACGTTCCTCTACTTCGGCGCGCCGTACGCGGATACGACGACGTTCTTCAACAACGTGACGGGGTTCTTCCGCACGGGCACGACGCAGCAGCACAACCTGTCGTTCAGCGGCGCGGCCCCGGACGGCCGGGTCAACTATCGACTCGCGACCGGCATCGACGAGCAGCAAGGTGTCGTCCCGAACACGAAGTATGGTCGGGTGAATCTCACCGGGGCGTCGGGAGGCCAGGTCACATCGTGGCTGAACGCGGATCTGTCGATGTCGTACACGTATGCGACGAACGACCAGCCGCTCAAGGGCGCGAACGGTCCGCTGCTCGACCTCCTCGTGTATCCGTCGACCGACAACGCCGCGAATTATCTCACTCCCGCCGGCACGCGACGTCTTGTGACCGGGCTCGCGCAGGGCGCTGAGGTCGACAATCCGTACTTCAGCATCAATCGGAACACGACGAACTCGACCAACGGCCGTCTCATCGCGAACCTCTCGTTCACGATCACGCCGTTCTCGTGGGGCAACATCAACACACGCCTCGGGTCCGACAGCTACTCGTCGACGTACAAGCTCGTCCGCAGCCCCGAGAGTTCGCTCGCGTACACGTACAACGGGATCCTCGACAACGCGGACGACAACACCCGCAATCTGAACTCACAGACGCTGCTCACCGTGAACCGCCACGAGCTCATCGGCGGTGTGGGGATCAGCGGATTGGTGGGGAATCAGATTTCCGACTTCAAGTCGACCGTCGATGGGTTGGTCGGGCAGAACTTCCTCGACCCGTCGTTCCTGTCGGTCAACAACACGGTCAACCGATCGGCTCGCACGACGATCGCGCAGCGCCGGCTCGTGAGCGCGTTCGGTCAGGCACAGTTCGACTACAATCGCTACCTGTACCTCACGCTCCAGGGGCGAAACGACTGGACGTCGACGATTCCGCAAGCACGGAATTCGTTCTTCTACCCGTCGATCACGTCGAGCTTCGTCTTCTCGGACGCGTTTCCGTCGGTCCGCCGCTTCATGACCGGCAAGCTGCGTGCTGCGTACGCCGAGGTTGGTCGCGATGCGCGCCCATATGCGTACGCGTCCGCACTCGAATCGAAGACCACGTCGAACGGTGGCTACGGCTACGGCTTCACGGGCCCGAACCCCAGCCTCAAGCCGGAGTTCGCTCGCTCGCGTGAGTTCGGGACCGAACTGGGCTTCCTCGACGATCGGCTCGGACTGGACGTCGCGGTCTACCGCAAGCAGACGACCGATCAGATCGTCAACGACATCCGCGGCAGCTACGCGACGGGTTTCATCCTCTTCAACCTGAACGGCGCCAACACGCGGAATCACGGTGTCGAGATCAGCCTGCGCGGCACGCCGGTGCGCACGCGCGATTTCACCTGGGACGTCCTCGCCAACTTCGACAAGCACCATGGCGAGACGCTGTCGCTGCCGAACGCGCTCCCCGAGTCGTACATCTCGGACACGTGGCTGTATCGGCAACGTCCGGAACGGCACGGGTCCGGGCTCCTCGACCGATGTCGCTGACCGGGCTCTTCTACCTGCGCGCGAACAACGGCCCGTCCGCGGGCGCGATCCTGATCGACCCGACGACCGGCCTTCCGCTTGCGCTCGGCGACGTTCATCGATGCGGGCTACGATCGCCAGCCCAAGTACACGGTCGGCCTGACGAACACGTTCCGATACAAGCGGTTCCGACTCAACTTCCTCATCGACCTCCGCCGGGGCGGCGACGTGTTCAACGCGACGCGAGCACTACCTGACGACGCTCGGCCTCGCCATGAGCACGCTCGACCGCAACGACCCCGCGCGTGATCGCTGGTGTGCTGCGCGACGGTCAAGGAGAACAGCGCCAACCCGACGCCCAACACCATCGTGGTCGTGCCGAGCGTGCAGACGGGGTACTACACGAACATCAGCGAGGAGCTGTTCATCGAGCGGAACATCAACTGGTTGCGGCTTCGTGACATACGGCTCGATTATCAGCTCCCCGCAACGCGCTTCGCGCGGAACGCGAGCGTGTTCGTGTCCGGGTACAGATCTGTTTCTCAAGACCAACTACTCGGGGCTCGATCCGATCGTGAACGGCAACAGCGCCGCGGTCGGTGGATCGGGCGGCGTCGGAATCGACTACGGCAACTTCCCGATTCCGCGCGGGCTCAACTTCGGCCTCACGCTGGGGTTCTGACGTGATACCACATTCGAAGCGGAACGACTCATATCGTGGGCGGAGCGCACCGATGATGAAGCGATATGCGGCCCTGCTCATGGGCGCGCTGGGATTTGCGGGGGGATGTCGGAATTTCCTCGACGTCAACACCAACCCGAACGCCCCGCAGAGCGTCGCGGCAAATCTGTATCTCGCGCCGATGATCCACTGGATGGTCACGGCGCCGCAGTACGACGGCCGGTTCGTCGGGCCGTACACGCAGGAGTGGATGTCGACGTCGACGCTCAACAGCCCGTCGCAGACGTGGAATCGCATGGGGTACGACCCGGCGAGCGACAACGGCGGCGAGCAGTGGCGCGACGTCTACTGGTCGCTCGGCGACAATCTCGTCGTGACATGATGAACAAGGCCGAGGCCGAACAGCGCTGGGACGTGCTGGGTGTCGGGCTAGGTGCTCAAGGCGTGGGGGTGGCAGGCCGCTGACCGACCTCCATGGCGAGATCATCATCAAGGAAGCGTTCGACTCGACCCGCACGACGTTCGATTACGACACGCAGGAGTACGCGTACACCGAGGTCCAGCGGCTGCTCAACGCGGCAATCACGAACCTGCAGCGGAGCGATGGCGCCGTCGACGCGTCGTATCTCGCAAAGGGCGACAAGATGTACAACGGCGACCGCACCAAGTGGTTGAAGCTCGCCTACGGCATGCTGGCGCTCAATCTCAATCACTATTCGAACAAGACCGCGTACCGCCCCGACTCGGTGATCGCGCTCCTCGACAAGTCGTTCACGAGCAACGCCGACGATGCGCTCCTCGCGTATCCGGCGACGAGCCCGGACTTCGCGGACTTCAACTTCCTCGGGCGCACGCGCAACAACGTCACCAACTTCCGGCAGACGCAGTTCGTCCTGAACCTGATGAACGGGACGCATTTCGGCGGGGTGGTCGATCCGCGCATGAGTCGCATGCTCGCGCCATCGCCGGATGGGCAGTTCCGCGGGCTCGACATCAACACGGCCGGCGGACGGCGCGTTCGTCACGGCCCAGCAGCCGAACAACTTCTTCGGCTACGCGGGCGCTGGCGGCACGCAGGCACCGGGTCGGTACCTCTTCGACGACAAGGCGAAGATCCCGGTGATGACGTACGCGCAGCTGCAGTTCATCAAGGCGGAAGCGGCATTCCGGAAGGGTGACAAGCTCCACTGCGCTGACGGCGTACACCAACGGCATCTCGGCGCACATCGACTTCGTGAACGCGCGGAACCTCGACGACAATCAGACGCCGACGCAGATCACCGCGGCCGAGAAGGCGGCGTTCCTGTCGGCACGCGCGATCGTGCCCGCCGCGCCCTCGGATCTGACGCTGACGCAGATCATGAGCAGAAGTACATCGCGCAGTGGGGTTGGGGACACGACGAGCTGTGGATGGACATGCGCCGGTACCACTACACCGACGTCGATCCCGCGAGTGGGCGACAGGTCTACCCGGGCTTCGCGTCGCCGAGCAATCTCTACGGCGACAACGGCGGAAAACCCGTCCAACGCATCCGTCCGCGCTACAACTCGGAGTACGTGTGGAACGTGCCGGGCCTCACCGCGATCGGTGGGCTCGCGGCCGATTATCAGACCAAGCCGCTCTGGATCACGCAGCCATGACCGCGACCATCACTCGCATCCGCCTCGCCGCGGCGGCCGTGAGCGCTGCGGCGCTCGCGGCGTGCGGCACCGCCGGCCCGCAGGACATCCTGGGCACGCTTCCCACGGCACGCATCAAGTTCTTCAACTTCGGCGTCAACGCGCCGGGCGTGAACTTTTACGCGAACAGCTCGAAAATCACGGCGGTCAGCTCCAGCGCGTGCACGCCGCCGACCGACACCACCTGCCTGTCGAGGGGCATCGAATCGACGACGGGAACCGCGTCCGGCGCAGCGGCAGCCGGTGGCTTCTACACGGGGATCACGCCCGGGCAGTACACGTTCAGCGGTCGGATCGCAGCGACGACCGACAACGGCGTCGCGATCGCGAGCGTGCCGACGACCGTGGCGGACGGCAAGTCGTACTCGATGTATGTGAGCGGCATCTACAACGCGACGTCGAAGTCGACCGACGCATTCATCGTCGAGGACGCGTATCCGCAGAAGGTCGCGCCCGACACGGCGTACATCCGCTTCGTGAATGCGATCTCGAACGCGGGTCCACTCACGCTGTTCCTCCGCGATCCCGCCACGACCCGCGAGGTCCAGGCGAGCGCCGCGACCGCGTACATGTCGGCGGGCGGCTTTCTCCCGATTCCGGGTGGGGGGATCGCCGACCTGCTCGTCCGCACGACAGGCTCGAGTACGAACGCGATCACGCGCACCGGACTGTCCTTCGCACCCGGGCGCGTGTACACGATCACGGCCCGGGGCGACATCACCGTGACTTCGACCACGTCCGCTAGCCGACCGCAGTTGGACAATACGGCGAACTACTAGCCTCCGCGAACGACTCGCCGCAATACGCCAGCCGCGGCGCTTCGATCAACTCTCACGAAGCGCCGCGGCTGGTGTTCCGCGATAGGCATCGCGTCCCGTCAGGAGCCCGATCGCGACCGTCACGACGACGAGAATCCCGGCAACGGTGAGCGCAGCGCCGAAGTCGGGGTGGAACGGCTGGTGAAAGGTCCAGCGCGCCAGCGCCCACGCGCCGCCGAACGAGAGCAGCATTCCGGCGACTGAGCCCAGCACGCCTAACGTCGCGTACTCGGCGAGCAGGATACGCGTGATCTGGCCGCGCGTTGCGCCGAGGGTCTTCAGCAGGACCGCGTCGCGGATCCGCTCGCGGCGCGTGGCGGCGACCGCGCTGAAGAGCACCGGAACGCCCATCGCGAGGCAGAACGCGCCGAGGAACCGCACCGCGGTGCTGACGCGATCGACGATCCGGCCCACGGTGCGTTGTACGAGCGAGAGATCGATGCTCGATACGTTCGGGTAACGCGCGACCACGTCGCGCTGCAGCCGCGCGACGCCGTCCGCCGTTGGCACGTCAGCGAGCAGCACGAACTGTTTCGGTGCGGCCCTGAGCGCCGCTGGCTGGAAGACGACGAAGAAGTTGGGCTCGAACCGCGCCCAGGTGACGTCGCGCAGACTCGTCAGCCGCGTCCGCACCGGGACGCCCGACACGTCCCACGTGATCGTGTCGCCAAGCGTCGCGCCGAGCTGGTGAGCGACACTGGCTTCGACGCTCACCTCGGGCAGCGTGCCGGGCGCGGCATCGCCGGTGAAGAACCGGCCCGCGGTCACGCGTTCCGATCCGCCTAACGTGGTGCGATAGGTCGATCGGTATTCGCGCCGTAGCGGCCAGGGCGCGAGCCCGCGTCGGGTCGAATCGGCGAGGAGCTGTGCGGTCGTGCGTCCGTTGAGCGCCGCGACGCGCATCGTGACGATGGGGGTGAGCCCGCCGGGCGTCGCGTACCGGTGCGCGCGCATGATCGAATCGAGCGGCGCGGCCTGATCTTCCTGCACGTCGAAGAATATCACGTTCGCGCGGGCGGCGGCCGACGTCACGTCGAGGCTGCGGAGCAGATTGGAGCGGACGAGGTACACGGTCGAGACGAGGAACGCGCCGAACCCGAGCGCGAGCGTGACCGCGCGGGTCTGACTTCCGGGACGGTACAGGTTCGCAACGCCCTGGCGCACGACGTACGGCCAGCCGGCACGAAGCGCGCGGCGCGCGATCCAGACAACCGCGACCGCGCTGAGCCAGAGGACCAGGAGCGCAACCGCGATCGCCACCGTGACGCCAACGCCGTCGCGCCAGCGACCCGTGCGCGTCACGGCGAGGGCAAGCACGCTCGCGACGACGGCGACGTCCACCACGCGCGCTGCCCAGTCGATGGCACCGAGTCCGCGGCCGCGCGGGCGGAGCGCGGTGGCGTCGACGTCGCGGCGGATTGCCTGCAGCGGGCTCACGTTCCGCAACGCGAGCAGTGGGCGCAGGGCGAAGACCATCGCTACCCAGACCCCGACCAGGAGTCCCGAACCGATCGCTCGCCACTCCGGGTGCACGACCACGTCGACCGGGAGGAAGTCGGCCAGCACGCGGGGCAGCCCGAATTGCATCGCGAGCCCGAGCACCACCCCGGCACCCGCGCCGGCGAGTCCCATGATTGCCGCCTGTGCGACGTACACCGCGAGGATCTGACGACTCGTCGCACCGAGGCAGCGCAGGACGGCGACGGTGTCGAGCTTGCGCGCCACGAAAGCACCGACGCCACTCGCCACGCCGACGCCGCCCAACAAGAGCGCGATCAGGCCGACGATCGAGAGGAAGTCGCTCAGGCGGTCGACGGCTTCGGTGAGCCCGCGCTCGGTGTCGGCGACGGTCCGTGCGCGAAGGCCTGCCTTGTCGAGGGTCTGGCGATTGAGGCGAACCCAACGCAGTGGGTCGACGCGCGCCGGAAACCTGGTCACGGCGCTGTATTCCGCACGGCTCCCGAAGACCAGCAACTGCGTCTCGGCGAGGTACCGCGCCGGGATGTAGACGCGCGGACCGAGCACCGCCGAGATGCCCGGGTCGCCAGGGACGGTCTCGAGCGTACCGTCGATGACGAAACGGCCGAGCCCGAGTGTGAGCGTGTCGCCGACTTCCGCGTTGAGGGCGATGAGCAGCGAGCGGTCGACGAGCGCGTGCGGGCCGGTGCCTAACGATGTCCATCGTCCCGCGGGAAGCGTGGTCACGGTGCCGTAGAACGGATACCCGGGCTCGACCGCGCGCACCTGGACGAGCCGCGTGTGCCCGTTCTTTGGCGTGACCGCCATCGAGGCGAACTGCGTCGTGCGCGCGACGGGCGCGCCCGCGCCGGCGAGCGAGTCGAGCAGTGCGCGCGCGGGTTTCGTCCATGGTCCGCGCGAGGTCAGCTGCAGATCGCCGCCGACGAGCGAGCGCGACTGCTCGCGGACCGATCGCCCGACGTTCGCGGCGAACGAGTCGATCGCGACGAGCGCGGCGACGCCGAGCGCGATCGACGACATGTACAGGAGCAGGCGACGGCGCGCGGTGCGGCTCTCGCGCCACGCGAGGCGGAGCAGGGCGCGGAAGGGCGCGCGCGCCACCGACGGAGTCGCCGCCGACATTGGTGCGAGGCTCACGCGGCCGCCCGTACGGCCGAGCGGTCTTCCACGACCGCGCCGTCCGCGAGTCGAATCACCCGCTGCGCGCGTTCGGCGAGCGCGAGGTCGTGCGTGACGAGGATGATCGTCGTCCCATCCTCGCGGTTGATCTGTTCGAGCAACGCGACGATTTTTGCCCCCGTGGTACCATCGAGGTTGCCGGTGGGCTCGTCAGCGAAGAGCACGCGCGGGCGATTGACGAAGCCGCGTGCCACCGCGACCCGCTGCTGCTCGCCGCCCGAGAGTTGCTGCGGAAAGTGGTGTCCGCGCCCGCCGAGCCCGACGCGTTCCAGCAGCTCGGCTGCGCGTCGTTCGGCGCCGCGCTCGCCGCGCAATTCGAGCGGAACGGCGACGTTTTCGAGCGCGGTGAGCGTCGGGATCAGCTGAAAGCTCTGAAAGACGAAGCCGACCTTTTCACCGCGCAACCGGGCACGCGCGTCCTCGTCCAGGGTATGAAGCGCAGTGCCGTCGAGGTGCACGGTGCCGCGGGACGGCACGTCGAGTCCGGCGAGCAGGCCGAGCAGCGTGGTCTTGCCGCTGCCCGACGGGCCGACGATCGCGGCGAAGCTGCCGGTGGGCACCTCGAACGAGACGTCGCGCAGGACGGCGAGCGGACGGCCGCCGCTGAGATATTCCTTGGTCAGATCACGAGCAACGAGCATGCGGGCAGCGGAAAGGGGCAGGGCAGGTGGATGGCGTGCGCTGGTAACGGCGGGCGTGGGCGCGATCGGAGTGCTAATCGCTGCGTGCGGGCGTACGCCCGTCCGCGATATCGCACGCGACACCGCACGTGATACCCAGGAGAGCGCCGCTTCGCCCGCCGAGGCGCGCGCGTCGTCGGCGGGTGCTGGGTCGGCGGGTGCGGCCGCGGTGACCCGCACGGCCGCGGCGACGGGGCGGGCACCGCGCGTCGTGTTCATCGGCACGAGCCTGACTGCGGGGCTCGGGCTCGATCCGGACAGCGCATATCCGGCCGTGGTCGGCCGGCGCGCAGCCGCAGCCGGGACGCCGATCACGGTCGTCAACGCTGGCGTCAGTGGCGAGACGAGCGCGGGCGCGCTTCGGCGCGTCGACTGGGTATTGCAGGAGCCGGCGGACGTGGTGGTGATCGAGACCGGCGCCAACGACGGCCTGCGGGGGCAGAGTGTGGACTCGCTGCGCGCGAATCTCGACGCGATCCTCGCGCGCGTTAGGCACGACCAGCCGAGCGCGCGGGTCGCGCTCGTGCAGATGGAGGCACCGCGCAATTTCGGCGCTGACTATACGAGGCGCTTTCACGCGGCGTTCCCGGCGGCCGCGCGCGCAGCGGGCGTGACGCTCTTTCCGTTTCTGCTCGACGGTGTGGCCGGCATTCCGCGGCTCAATCAGGCGGACGGCGTGCATCCGACGAGCGAGGGCGCGCAGATCGTCGCGACGACGGTGTGGCGGGCGTTGCAACCGGTGCTCACGGCCAACACGGCGAGTCGCTGACGACCGCGTGAGCCGCGCTCGCGCGGCTTGCCGGCGTCGGGCCCATCCGGCAAATTGCAGGGCTGGAAGCACTTAGCTCCGTTGGGTTCTCCGCAGGATTCGGTGCACGCGCGCTCGAATTCGCTTCGATCTTCTTACCGCTTACACCTAGAGTCCTCATGGCAGTACCTGCCACGCAGATCCGCCGCGGGATGGTCATCGTCTTCGAAGGCGATCCGTGCCGCGTGATCGAGTTCCGCCATCATACCCCGGGCAACCTGCGGGCGATGGTGCAGACCAAGATGAAGAACCTGCGGAACGGCTCGAACTTCGAGCACCGCTTTCGCGCCGCCGACGCGATCGAGAAGGCGGACATGGAGACGCACGAGCTGGAGTTCCTGTATCAGGGTGGGGACACGTACCACTTCATGAACTCCGAGAATTACGATCAGCTCGAGATGGAAGCTGAAGCGCTCGGTGACAACGCCCAGTGGATGCAGCCGGGGATGAAGATTCTCGCCGAGTACTACAACGGGCGGGCGATCGGCATTCAGCTGCCGGCCTCGCTGACGTTCGAGATCGTCGACACGGCGCCCGTGATGAAGACGGCGACGAAGACCGCCTCCAACAAGCCGGCGAAGCTGGAGAACGGCGTCACGGTGAACGTGCCCGAGTTCGTCAGCACGGGTGAGCGGGTGCGCGTGAACCCGGCGACGGGCGAGTACCTCGACCGGGCGAAGGATTGATGTAGCGCGCGCGGCCTCTTGAAGGGGCCCGCGGGTGCGCATAGCTTCAGCGGTCCGTTCGGAGGCCCTCACGGGCTGATGAGCGGACCGCTTCATGGTGGCTATAGCTCAATTGGTTAGAGCACCGGACTGTGGCTCCGGGGGTTGCGGGTTCAAGTCCCGTTAGTCACCCCTCAGGTGGGACGCGCACGATCGCAGGTCGCAGGATGGATGAGAAGGACGTAGGTCCGTAGCTCAATTGGTAGAGCACCGGTCTCCAAAACCGGCGGTTGGGGGTTCGATTCCCTCCGGGCCTGTCCGGCGTTGGAGCCGGTCGCGTATTGGTGCGTCGCTGTTTGCTAACTGTTCGGCCCGCGGTTATGTTGGTCTGCTCGCCCGCGTCGGGGACGGCGCGCTGGTGAGGTCGTTGGAGTGCATCCACGGCGGTATCGTCTAGAGGCCTAGGACACAGCCCTCTCAAGGCTGGAACACGGGTTCGAATCCCGTTACCGCTACTTGGTTGATCGTTGGTGGTCGTACCTGTGAGTCGGGGAGTGTGCGGGTGGCACTGCCGGCGGCCCTATCGTCTATCGGTTAGGACGCTACCCTTTCAAGGTGGAGAGACGGGTTCGACTCCCGTTGGGGCTATCAAGCGCGTCTGGGCACGCTCGCACCACTGTCCGTACGCGTAGGGATGTTGGACCGCCGGATGGTTCGGCGTAGGGGGCCGTAGCTCAGTTTGGTTAGAGCACTCGACTGTCACTCGAGAGGTCGCGGGTTCGAGCCCCGTCGGCCCCGTTGGTTGGAAGAAGGAGATCGACTCGTCGAGCTCTTTCGCGCCCTGGTGGTGAAACTGGTAGACACGCCATCTTGAGGGGGTGGTGCCGAAAGGCGTCGCGGTTCGAATCCGCGCCAGGGCATCCCTGTAGCACCTTGCAGGTCGTTGTAGATCTGGAGTCGTTGTCGTAGGCGTTCGGCGCCACAGTAGCTCAGTGGTAGAGCACTCGATTCGTAATCGAGCGGTCGTCGGTTCAATCCCGACCTGTGGCTCTCGCACCGGCGGGTAGCAGTATGCGGGTAGCAGGATTTCGACGCAGTGCGTACGGCATGCGGGAGTAGCTCAGTTGGTAGAGCGCCAGCTTCCCAAGCTGGATGTCGCGGGTTCGAACCCCGTCTCCCGCTCTGCACGGTAGGTTGCTGGAATGGCCCTCGGTCCCGTGTGGACCCGGGGCCATTCGGCGTTTCCGGGGTACGCACGCTCTGTCCTGCTCGGCTCTTCCCTGCTTGGAGATTCGCATGTCCGATACGATGACTTCGACCGAGACGCTCACCCTTCGCATCGGCGGCATGAGCTGCGCTCATTGCGTGCGCGCGGTCCGTGACGCGCTCGCCGAGGTGCCAGGCGTGACGGTTCAGCGTGTCGACGTTGGCGGCGCAACGGTCACGTTCGATCCGACGCAGCAGTCGCCAACCGCGGTCAGTGACGCGGTCGCGGAGGCGGTCCGCGACGCGGGCTACGAGCCCGCGGTCGCGTGACGCCCGACACGCTCGTCGCCGCCGACGCACCGACGGTTACCGCGCCAAGCGGCCCGCACACCGTCGAGCACGGCGCGTCGCCGGGACGTCCCGGCGCGGCGACGCCGGGCGTTGCGCACGGCGCGCCAGCGGCGGGCGGAGCGAGCGCGCCGGTCGCGCATCCGCCGCTCACGCTCGAAGGCTGGTACGCGCACCATCAACTCGTCACGCTCGACCGGGAGCGACTGCGCGCGATGCCGGCCGATGAGCGTCGGCACGCGGCCGCCGGGCTCGTCGACGCGCTGACGGCACTCGCGCGGCCCGCGGCCGGTGGGTGGACCGCCCCCGCACTGCTCGTCGGATCGAGCGCGGACGCGATGCTCGTGCACTTCCGCCCCACGCTCGACGCCCTTGGCGACGCGCAGCGCGCGGTGCTCGACGCGCCGCTCGGCGACCTCCTGCGGCCGACGGTGACCTACCTGAGCGTGACCGAGGCCGGGATGTATCAGGTCGCCGGTCAGCTCGCGAAGGCCGCGCTCGCGCGTGGCGGCACGGTTGGCGACGCGACGTACGAGGCAGAGGCGGCCGCGCGGCTCGCCGTCGAACGCGAGGACGCGCGCAATCAGAAGCGGCTCTACCCGCCGCTGCCGAGCGACATGCCGTATGTCTGTTTCTATCCGATGAGTAAGCGGCGCGCGGTCGGACAGAATTGGTACGAGCAGACGTTGGAAGAGCGGAATCGGCTCATGTGGGCGCACGGCAAGACGGGACGCCGGTACGCGGGCAAGGTGTTCCAGATCATCACGGGCTCGGTCGGGTTCGACGCGTGGGAATGGGCGGTAACGCTGTTCGCGGCGGATCCGCTGGAGATCAAGCGGATCGTGACCGAGATGCGCTTCGACGAGGTCAGTGCGCGGTATGCGGAGTTCGGCGCGTTCTACGTTGGGCGGGTCATGGAGCCGGACGCGTGGGTGCGGGCGCTCATCGGGGTGTGATCGCGTGGACGGCGGTCGCTTGGGCGGGCCGAGCGTTTTGCGGAAAGCACTCAGACGGGTTATACTGGCTGCTTCGGCGCGCCGGGCGGGTGGACGGCGCGACGGGACGTAGCGCAGCCCGGTAGCGCACCTGAATGGGGTTCAGGGGGTCGCGGGTTCAAATCCCGCCGTCCCGATCGTGGTAAGTCGTTGTCAATCCAGGGCTTCAGGGGGTGTACGTATCCAACCCCCGGGAGCCCTGGATACGTTTTTGGATACGTGGCGACCCCCTGATGTGGTCCGGGCTCGGATTCGCGTCGGCTATCAGGGGGTCGGAAGCGACGCGGGCGGCCCGGCAAAGTGCCGGGCCGCCCGCGTCGCGTCGTGAACGATTTCGGGACGAGCGCGGACGCGGCCCCCGTCGGACCGAACGCGGTCGCGCGGCGAGCGGCGGCGGGCGCGTCGGGGGTGTGGATGGGTGCGGGCACGGGGCGGCAGTCGGAGGATCAAACGACGCGGTCGGACGCGATCCACGACGCCGCAAGAGGGATCAGGAGGCTCTCTCGACCTCCTTGGGCCCGTGCTCACGACGGCGCTACCGCCACTGTGTGGGCCACATCGCGCCCGTCAGATTGCCGGTTCACGGCACGGCGGCAAATCGGTACCTCCATACGGATGCGACGGTGGCGGCAGGCAAGAGGAGGACGGTGAGCGAAGTGGCGAGTGCAGGGGCAGGGCGGGAGGTGCCCGAGCGAGCCGCGGCCGCCGCAGTCTTCGACGGACCCGGTGAGGTACGCGCCCTCGGCCGCACCCTCGACTGGGGCGCAACGCCGCTCGGCTGGCCGGATACGTGGTCGCCCGCGCTCCGGATCGCGACGCGCGCCATGCTCGACGCGCCGCACCCGATTTGCCTTTGGTCGGGGCCGGACTACGCGCTGGTGTACAACGACGCGTACCGCCGCATCCTCGCCGCGAAGCACCCGGCGGCGCTCGGGCGGCCCGGCTCTGTGGTGTGGGCGGAGATCTGGGAGGAGCTCGCGCCACAGTTCGCGCAGGTGCGAGCCGGCGGGCCAGCCGTCTACGGCGAGGATGCGCGCTTCGTCATGGCGCGCCTCGAGGGTGGTGAGACGGAGGACGCATGGTTCAGCTACTCGCTGTCGGCGCTGCGCGACGAGGATGGGCGCATCGTCGCGGTACTGAACATCTCGCCCGAGACGACGGCGCGCGTGCGTGCCGAGCAGGCGCTCACGGCGGAGCGCGCGCGACTGTTCGAGGCGTTTCAGCGCGTACCGTCGTTCGTCAGCGTCGTCACGGGCCCCGATCACGTGCTCGAGTACGCGAACGAGGCGTACTACGCGCTCGTCGGCCGGCGCGACATCATCGGGCGGCCGGTGTGGGAAGCGCTCCCCGACGCGCGTGGCCAGGGTTTCGAGGCGCTGCTCGACCGCGTACGCGACACGGGCGTTCCCATCGTCGGGCGCGAGGCGCCGCTGCAGCTCGTGCGGGCGCCGGACACCGCGCCCGAGGAGCGATTCGTCGATTTCGTGTACCAGGCCCTCACCGACGGCAACGGCCGGGTGTGGGGCGTGATGGGCTACGGCGCCGACGTCACCGACCACGTGCGCTCCCGGCGCGAGGCGGAACGCCTGCTCGCGGATAGCGAGCGCGCACGCGCGGAGGCCGACACCGCCAACCGGCGCCTCGCCTTCCTCGCCGACGCGAGCCAGCGCCTCGCCGCGTCGCTGGACTACGAGACCACCCTGCACGAGGTCCTCGCGCTCGCCGTGCCCATGGTGGCCGACTGGGCGTTGTACACCGTTGATGCGGGCGACGGCACGGTCCGCGTCGTCGCGAGTCGCCACGCCGACCCGGCCAAGGAAACGTTCATCGCCGAGAACGTGCGCCGCTACCCGATTCGCGCCGACGAGCCGGCGGGCGCTGCATACGTCCTGCGCACGGGCGAGCCGGAGCTGATCCCGGAGCTGCCCGACGCCCTGCTGGAGGCGGTCGCGCGCGACGCGGAGCACCTCGAGATCCTGCGCGCCGTCGGCTTCCGGTCGCTGATGACCGTCCCGGTCATTGCGCACGGGCGGGTGCTCGGCGCCCTCGGCTTTGTGACCGGCGCGTCGGGCCGCCTCTACGGCGCGGACGACCTCACCCTCGCGCGGGAGCTCGCGCGTCGCGCGGCGACCGCGCTCCGGCAGGCCCGGCTCTACGCGGAGCGCGAGGCTGCGCGGCGCGACGCCGAGGCGGAGCGTGCGCGGGCGGTCGGCATCCTCGAGACCATGGCGGACGCGCACTTCGTGCTCGACGCCGACCTCCGCTTCGTCAGCGCCAACGCGGCCTCCGAGCGAAATCTGTCGCGGCCGCGCGAGGAGCTGCTCGGCCGCACGATGATTGAAGCGTTCCCCGGGACCGCGGGGACGATCTTCGAGCAATCGTACCGGCGCGTGATCACCGAGCGGATCGAGGTGCACTTCACCGGCGCGTATGCGGACGACGTGCTGGACATCGTGCCGGAGGTCGACGCGTATCCCACCGTGGACGGAGGCGTGGCGGTGTTCTGGCGCGACGTCGGTCCGCGCGTCCGGGCGGAGGCGGCGGTGCGCGCGAGCGAGCAGCGGCTCCGCGACGTGTTCGAGCAGGCGCCGGTCGCGGTCGCCGTGCTCACCGGGCCGGAGCACGTCTACACCGTGGTGAGCCCGCTCTACGCGCAGACGCCGGGGCTCGGCCGCCCGCTGCTCGGGCGCGCGATACGCGACGCGTTCCCGGAGATCGCCGCCACCGGCTATCTGGAGGCGATGGATGAGGTCTACCGAACCGGCGTCCCGTTCTCGGCCACCGAGCGCCCGGTGTTGCTCGCGCGCCCCGGCGACGGCGTGTCCGAGGAGCGGTTCTTCAACCTCGGGTACCAGCCACTGCGCGACGCCGGCGGCTCGGTGTACGCCGTGGCCAGCGTCGCCTACGATGTGACCGAACAGGTACGGGCGCGACGCGAGCTGGAAGCGGCGCGCGCGGAGGCGGATCGGCAGCGCGCCGCCGCGGAGGCTGCGAACGCCGCGAAGGGCCAGTTCCTCTCGACGATGAGCCATGAGCTGCGCACGCCGCTGAACGCCATTGGCGGCTACACGGACCTGCTGACGCTCGGCCTGCGTGGGCCGCTGACGGATGCGCAGCGCCAGGATCTGGAGCGCGTGCGGCTCGCGAACCAGCATCTGATGTCGCTCGTCACCGACATCCTGAACTTCGCGCGCGTCGATGCTGGACGCATCGAATACCGCGTGGTCGACGTGGAGCTCGCGACCGTCGTCAGCGACCTGGAATCGCTGCTCGGCCCGCAGCTCGCCGCCAAGGAGATCGCCTTCGACCACGACGCGTGCGCGTCCGACACCCCGGACCGGCCGCACGCGGTGCGCGCCGACCCCGAAAAACTCCGCCAGATCCTGCTCAACCTGATGAGCAACGCCGTGAAGTTCACCGAGGCCGGCGGGGGCGTCGCCATCGCCTGCGAGACTGACGGCGCGGCAGGGGTCATCCGCATGCGCGTACGCGACACAGGACGCGGAATCCCGCCCGATCAGCTCGAGCGCATCTTCGAGCCGTTCGTCCAGGTCGACCGGCACCGGACGCACGAAAGCCAGCAGGGAGTGGGGCTGGGCCTGGCAATCAGCCGCGAGCTGGCCCGGGGGATGGGGGGCGACCTCACGGCCGAGAGTGCGCCCGGGATCGGCTCAACGTTCACGCTGACCCTCCCTGCCGTCTGACAGCGCGGGGCTCGGTGCAACCTCCGTTCGCGGCGACGGGGAAGGTGCTGAGCTCCGCGGTGCGGGCGCTGGCCGGTGCGGGGGCGACGGCTGACCGCGAGCTGAACTCCGGAGTAGCGCCCGCGCCGAGTGCGCGCGCGCGGGCGGCACCGCGGCGTCGAGCGCGCGTGCGGGCACGCCGAGGTCACACGCCCCGCCGAGCTCGCCTAACGCCAAGGCGCGCGTTGCGCGCCAGCCCGCGCGGCTACGACCGCTTCACCGGCCAGCCTTCCGGGCGGTGCATACGGCCAGTCGCCTTGCGACTCCGTGAACGACCGCACGTTCCGAAGGCGCACCGCCCGCGAGGTCCGGCGGTCAACCCGTTCGTCGGTTCTGCGCGGGCCGGGCGGCCGGACGCCCGCCCGGCCGGGTCACGCCCGCGGCAGGTCGAACCGGTCCGCGTTCATCACCTTGGTCCACGCGGCCGCGAAGTCGCGGACGAACTTCTCCTGCGCGTCGGCGCTCGCGTACACCTCGGCGTGTGCGCGCAGCTCCGCGTGCGAACCGAAGATCAGGTCGACCCGCGTCGCGGTCCACCGCGGCGCCTGGGTCGCGCGGTCGCGGCCCTGGAACCGGTCCTCCGCGTCCGTCTCCTGCCACTCCGTGCGCATGTCGAGCAGGTTCACGAAGAAGTCCGTCGTCAGCGCACCGACGCGGTCCGTGAACACGCCGTCCTTGGAGCCTGCCGTGTTTGCACCGAGCACGCGCAGGCCACCGACGAGCACCGTCATCTCCGGCGCGCTCAGTCCGAGCAGCTGTGCGCGATCCACCAGCGCCTCCTCGGGCGCCATGAACTGCAGCCCCTTGCGGCGGTAGTTGCGGAAACCGTCGGACCGTGGCTGGAGCGGCGCGAACGAGTCCGCGTCGGTCCATTCGGGCGATGCGTCGGTGCGACCGGGGGTGAATGGGACGATTAGGTCGGTGCCGGCGGCCCGCGCCGCCTGCTCGACCGCGGCGCCGCCGCCGAGGACGATCAGGTCGGCGAGCGAGACCCGCTTGCCGCCAGCGGCCGACGCGTCGAACTCCGCCTTGATCGTCTCGAGCGTCTCGAGCACCTTCGCGAGGCGCGGCGGGTCGTTCACCTCCCACCCGTTCTGTGGCGCGAGCCGGACGCGCGCGCCGTTGGCACCGCCGCGCTTGTCGGAGTCGCGGTAGGTCGATGCCGACGCCCACGCCGCGCCGACCAGCTGCGGCACCGTCAGCCCCGACGCGAGGATGCGCGCCTTGAGCGCCGCGACGTCGGCGTCTTCGACGAGCGGGTGATCCACGGCGGGGACGGGGTCCTGCCAGATCAGCGTCTCCGCGGGCACGAGCGGCCCGAGGTAGCGCGGCCGCGGTCCCATGTCACGGTGCGTGAGCTTGAACCAGGCGCGCGCGAACGCGTCGGCGAACTCGTCGGGGTGCTCGTAGAAACGCCGCGAGATCTTCTCGTACGCCGGATCGACGCGCAGCGCGAGATCCGTCGTGAGCATCGTCGGGACGCGCGTCTTCGACGCATCGAACGGGTCGGGGATGTCCGCTGCCGCGCCCTTCGCCTGCCACTGCTTCGCGCCGGCCGGGCTCTCCGTGAGCTCCCACTCGTGCCCGAACAGGTTCTCGAAGTAGCGATTGCTCCACGCCGTGGGCGTCTGGCTCCAGATCACCTCCGGGCCGCCGGTGATGGCGTCCGCGCCGACTCCGGTGCCCCAGCGATTGCGCCAGCCGAGCCCCTGATCCGCGATGTGGGCCGCCTCCGGCTCTGCGTCGACGAACGACGGGTCACCCGCGCCGTGGGTCTTGCCGAACGTGTGGCCGCCCGCGATGAGCGCGACGGTCTCCTCGTCGTTCATCGCCATGCGCGCGAACGTGTCGCGGATGTCGCGCGCCGAGGCGAGCGGGTCGGGGTTGCCGTTGGGACCTTCGGGGTTCACGTAGATCAGCCCCATCTGCACGGCGCCGAGCGACTCGTGCAACTCGCGCTCGCCGCTGTAGCGCTCGTCCCCGAGCCACGACCCTTCGGGCCCCCAGAAGATGTCCTCGGGCTCCCAGGTGTCCGCGCGCCCGCCGGCGAAGCCGAACGTCTTGAAGCCCATCGACTCGAGCGCGACGTTGCCGACGAGCACGTACAGGTCGGCCCACGAGAGCTTGCGGCCGTACTTCTGCTTGATCGGCCAGAGGAGCCGCCGCGCCTTGTCGAGGTTCGCGTTGTCGGGCCAGCTGTTCAGCGGCGCGAAGCGCTGCTGTCCTCGGCCGGCCCCGCCGCGGCCGTCGGTGACGCGGTACGTCCCCGCGCTGTGCCACGCGAGGCGGATGAACAGGCCGCCGTAGTGTCCGAAGTCGGCGGGCCACCACTCCTGCGAGTCGGTCATCAGCGCGTGCAGGTCGGCGATGACGGCATCGAGGTCCAGGCTCTGGAACTCCGCGGCGTAGTCGAAGGTCTCGCCCAGCGGGTTGGAGCGCGGCGCGTGCTGGTTCAGTCCCTCGAGCCGCAGATTCTGCGGCCACCACTCACGGGTGGAGTGGCCGCGGCTCCCGTTCTTCGGGTGGTTCCCGCGCGGATCCGCGTGACCGGCCGCGTTGCCGTGCGCCACGGGGCACTTGCCGCCTGACTGCTCACTCATCTCCGAATCGCCCCTGGGGTCCATGGCCATCTCCTGATGTGTCCTGACGCGTGCTGCGCTTCGTTGCGGTCCGCTCCGCCACGTGCTCACGCATCGCGACCGGCGTGCGCGCATCATAGGCGCTCCGTGCCGATCATGGAAATCGAAGATGTTGATAGCATGATAGAGACGCTCTATCACGGTCGCCTCGCTGTGCCGCGCCCCCGTCAGACCAGAGTACCCGGCGATGTACGATCCGCCTCGTCACGCGAGGCGCGCGAGCGACCGCGCCGCGTGCTCGCCCACGCCGAAAGGTGGCCCACGCCAGGCTCCGGGTTCTCGAGCGCGCACGTGAGCGCGGCCGAGTGCTCCGCCGCGCCGACGTTGCCGAGCGCCGCCGCGGCGTCGTGCGTGAAGCTGCGGAGCTGCGCCCGGTTCATTGGGAGCCGGTGCCCATGGGGCTGGACTCCGCCGGCGTGGTGCCTAACAATTCGTGAACACGCGTCCGCATGTTGTCGCGCCTAACGCAGTGCGACGGGCATCCGGTGAATCACAAGACAGTTCACGCGCGACCCGCACGTTCCACGGGCACACGTCGTGGCCGCGTCGCACCCATATGCTCTCGTGCTCAACCGACAGTCTCCGCGTGAACCGCCCCGAGATGTGCTGCGCGTTCGGCTGCTGCTTACACCTGCCGGGGGCGCCGCCTGTCGCCGGCGATACGTCACCTCGGCCGTGTGCGCGAACGTGGCTGACCCGTCAGCGTCCGAGCCTACTCACCACGGGGGCTCGCGCGAGGTGGTCATAGACGATCCGGCCCCCGACGAGTGTGAGCACGCTCGTCGTCGCCGGCAGCGCGGAGGGCGGGACCGTGAACACGTCCTGCGATAGCACCGCGAGGTCGGCCAGCATCCCCGGCGCCAGCGTGCCCTTGTCCCGCTCCGTGAACTCCGCCACCGCGCCATTCCGGGTGAACATGCGCACCGCTTCCTCGCGCGTGACCGCGCCCGCCGAGTCCGTGGCCGTCGTCCAGTTCTGCAGCGTCGTGAACGGCTCCTGCGGGCCGTCCGACCCGTACGCGACCGCGAGCCCCGCGCTCACCCACCGCCGGATCCGCCCCGCGCCGTCCTGCGGCTGCGCGATGATCACCCCCATGCGCCGCGCCGCCGGGACCAGGTCCGCCGTCAGCGAGTCGGCGTGCTCGAAGCGCGGACGGCGCGCGCGCCAGACCGAGTCGGGCGCGACTCGGCCATCACGTGCAGCACCAGCACCGCGGTGCTGTCGCCGACGATGTGCAGGATCGGCTGGTCGCCGTCGCGCAACGCGGCCTGCAGGTACGCGCGGACGCTGTCCATCGCGTAGTACGCGCGCCCGTCCCAGCCCGGCCGGCCGGGGTAGGGGTGGCGCATCAGCGCCCACTGCTCGAGCGGCGTGCCGTCCAGCACGTACTTCACGCCCGACACGTAGCCCCGCGGGCCGAGCGGTCGGTTGGCGAGCGCACGCCACTCCCCGGGATGCCCCGGGCGCGGCCACATGATCACGCGGACCCGCACGGGGATCGTGGACGTCGCGAAGGCGCGCGCCGCCATGCGCGGGCCGACCAGGCTGCTCATGTGCTGCAGGGTCGTGATCCCGGACGCTGCGGCCTGTGCCGCTTCGGCGCGCACGACGGCGAACCACACCGCCGGGGCGGTCGCGGCGTACGCGTTCCACGCGGCGTACTGCGCGGACCCATCGAGCAGACCGGTGAGCACGCGCGTCCCCGGCCGGCGCTCGTACCAGCCGCCCGCGGGATCGGGCGCGGTGTCGGCAATGCCGAGCACGCGCAACGCCCGGGTGTTGACCATCGAGCCGTGCCCGTAGGCCGCGGTCAGGAGCACGGGGTGGTTCGGGGCGATGCGGTCGAGCGCGGCGCGGCGCAGGCTCGTGTCGCCCCGGATGCGCAGACCCATCGACCCCTGGAGCCACGTGCCGCGCGGGGTCCGTCGCGCCGAGCGCCGCCATCGAGTCGAGCAGCGGCCGCGGGCTCGGCCCGTCGGTCGAATCGGCGGCCGGTGGCACCGCCGGACCGAGCGGCCGCCACTGTCCCAGGTGGAGGTGTGCGTCGTTGATGCCCGGGATGACCACCCGCCCGGCGAGCGCAATCTCGCGGGTGCCGCGTCCGGCGAGCCGCCGCACGTCGACCGTCGTGCCCACCGCGACGATCCGGTCGCCGCGGATGGCGAGTGCCTCCGCCCACGGGCGGGTCGAGTCGGCGGTGAACACCTTACCCCCGGTGAGGACGAGCGTGGGTGCCGCGGGGCCGGGCGTCTGCGCACCGGCGAGGGCCGACGCCGACGCCGAGGGCGGCACCAACGGCGAGTGCATGGGTGGGGCGCACGGGGTTCCTCGAGGGTCGGAGTGCCACGACGGTGGAGCCCGCCGGCGTCGGCGTCAAGAGCGGCAGCACCGCGTCGACGTGGGTCGCGGCGCTACATCCAGAGCAGGAGGGCCGCGAGCGTGAGCATCGCGAGGTGGGACGACGGCCCGCTCGGGGACGTGCTCGCCCCAAGGCGGAGCAACTCGTCGGCGGGCCGGACGCGTTTGCTGATCGTCGACGAACGGCGCTCCTCACGCAGGGCACGCATTCGGTCGGCGTCGGCCGCCAGTACGCGGGGGCCGCGGGGGAGCAGGCGAAATGGCAGGCCCTCGTCACGCTCACGCGGCGGCGAGGTACTGGTCGCGCTCGCGCTGGATGAGATGGACCGCGTGCGGGCCGGCGGCGTGACCTTCGGCTGCGTGCTCGCCGACGCCGGGTCCTGCGCCTCGGCCGAGTCCCGGTGGGCGCTCAGCGCCCGGGGCCTCACCCTGGGCCGTCGGGATCCCCAAGACGCAGACGGTCTACCCCGGCGACGTCGCGCTCGCGATGCCGCACGCGGCCACGGGCCGCCCGCGCGCGCATTCGGTGCCGACGCACACGCGCGAGGCCGCGAAGGAGGATTCGGGCGACGGCCACGATCACCACGGGGTCGACAACTAGCACGCTGCTTAAGGACGTGAGCGTGACGGTGGACGCGGGCACGCTCGTGGTCTCGCCGGCCGCGGCCACAGTCGACGTGGGCCGGTCGACGGTGTTCGTGGCGAGCCTCAAGGACGACGCCGGGGATGTCGTGCCGAACGCGCCCGTGATCTGGCGGTCGCTCAACACCAGTGTGGCCCTGGTCACGCCCGCCGGCGTCGTCACGGGTGTGCGCGCCACGTCCGTC
The DNA here is from genome assembly GCA_963702945.1 of uncultured Gemmatimonadales bacterium. GTDB lineage: Bacteria > Gemmatimonadota > Gemmatimonadetes > Gemmatimonadales > Gemmatimonadaceae > BPUI01. The sequence goes on along the minus strand of OY969773.1, from coordinate 942,189 downwards.
TGCCCCTGGCAGACGCTCCACCTCGTTCAGAGCGCCGTTCGCAACGCGTCGTTCGAGCCGCTCTGGGTCGCCGCGGCAGCTGCCGGCCTGTTCACCCGGCCTCCCGCCGACGACACGGCGGGCCTGGCCCGCGGGGCCGCGGCCCGCCTCGGAGCTGACATCTGCTCGCGCGGGTGCCCTCTCAAGCGTCCGGCTCGTGAGAGCGCGGCGACTCGCTCACCGCGGCCTTTGCGGGTCTGCCGTCCGGGACCTACGCGTACGACTCCACGCTCCGCCTCGCGCGGCACACGGCCGGCGTGATCACCGTGGTGCCATCCTGACGTTGGCCAGCGCGATGACTCCGCCGCGTTCGACCTGCGCGGCGGAGGACGCAGCGGAGTATGACAGCCAGGGGCAGAGTAGCCACGGCCGTTTCCCGGACGGGCGCGAGCCGTCGCAATCCCGTCGTCGGCGGCTAACGGCGCGACGTCGGACGACGTCTGTCCAACGTGTACGTTTCGGGTGCCTCAGCGCGACCCGTGTCGAATCGCAGCACTTGGCTGCCGCACGCAGTCCGGCCTCCGCGACCCTCGGCGCGCTTCGCGATAATTGGCGGCGCCGTTCCGCACCTGGGCCGGGGTGCGGGGTGTGAGGCCCGCCGCCCCCAGGCCCGACCGACACCAGCGGGAGACAGCGCGAGCCATGCCCGGATCCGTCGCGTACCTCTACGGCCTCGCGCCCGGCCGCGACCGGACCGCGGTCGAGCGGTATCTCGCCCGCTACGTGGACCCGGTCTACTGGCGCCTCGGCGACCGGCACCGCGGCACGCCGACCGACGAATACGCGGTGTCGTTCGTGCCCGCCGGCACGCCCGACCCGGAGCACTACTACGAGGACGACGACTACGTAGAGGTGCGCACGTGGACCGAGCTGCTCGACGCGGTCTTCGCGCGCCCGGAAAAGGGCGCGCGCGCCCTCCAGTTCGCGGCGACGCCGGACCGGCCGGGCCTCGCGTTCCCGGAGCTGGTGCTCACGCCGGACGGCGGCATGATCTACGGCGTCGGGGTGGACACGGACTACGATGATTGGGCCGACTTGGAGGGCGAGGCTTGGGTGGCCGCGGTCGTCCAGCCGCTCCTGCGCGAGCTGTGCGAGAGCTTCGGTTGTCCGCGGGCGGTCTGCGTCCACTTCGACGGGCCGCCGATGACCGACGCGGAGTTCCAGCGGTTCTACGACGAGGCCGACCCCGCCATGCGGTATCCCCTGCCGCTCCCCCCCCCCCACCCCCCACCCGTGAACCGCTCGGACGGGCGGCCGCGCCCCCGGCGACGTGGTCGGGGCGACTGCGGGGCGCCGCGTTCGGCGGCGCATCCGTCGCCCTGGCTATATGGCGGGCCATGTGGCGGGACTTCGTGGACCGTCGCGGGCGGCGGCCGTAGATCGGGACGGGGGTCGACACCCGCCGGAGTCTCGACAGGGTGCCTCACGCGCCCCGCGCCCGTGGCCGAGGCAGTCGAGATTTTCAGCCCACGCACGCCGATCCGGGCCGGTGGTGCAGTGACCCGGTGAGACCGGGGTCGTTTTTGGGACATCGGCGCGCGGCGCACTTTGCGCCTCGCGCTGTGCTTCGCGCTGTGTCGCAGAAGTCGCTCGCCGTACCAGCGTCACGCGCTCGGCGTGCGGGGCGAGTGTTGAGACGGCGACCGCCACGGGCGACCGGTGATGCGACGGTGCGGCCGACGCGCAGGTCGCGTGATCTATCAGCCCGCGCGTCGGAGCGTCGACCGCTCGGCCGTCGCCCACTCATTCTGCTGCGAACTAGCGGGACGCGACACTACGTAATTGGCCGCTTCAGGTGTTGCTGCCGCGGCCGCGGCGCTGGCCGCGATGGGTCTCGGGTATCGCACACAGGCCCTCGCACGCGTCGAGGCGGCCACGGCTGGACGCCGTCCGGACCGCGAGGCCGCCGCGCCGTCGCGCACGGCCGGCGAAACGGGGCGGGGACCATCGCGGGGTGGGCTCCCGTGGAGCGACGACACGCGGGCCGCGCAGTTCCCTTGCCGCAGAGGGGCTCGCGTCGCGTAGCCGCGCTCGGCGCGCGTCCGTACACTCCGCGGACATGCCGACCGGCGGTATGACGGGGTCACCCGGTTCCTGCGCCTTCCCGCTCCCACCTCCATGTTCACCGCGACGCTCCGCCACCGCGCGTTGCACCTCGGCCCACGGGTCATGGTGCAGTTCCACCGCACGCTCCGCCTCCCACACGACGGCAAGGTGTACCCGCTCCCGCCCTCACTCGGGCTGTTCCCGCTCAAGGCGGTGGCCGATTACGCCGACCGGGTCCCCGCGGCGTGGCGCGCGAGAGGCGGATTTTTCCTGCCGCTGTATCAGGCCGAGGCGCTCTGGCTCCAGTTCTCGGCGGCCCCGTGGCGGGCCAATGCGCTGCTGCTCGGCGCGGGGGGTGTGAATGTGGTGACCGGCGCTCGGTTCGAGGAGGGTCTCGTGCGCGACCCACAGAATTATGTGGTCCTGCCAGCCCAACGGTGGATCGACGGGTTCCGGACCGAAGCGGGCGTGGTCTCGCAGTTCATTGCGATGCCGCTCGGCCAGGGCTACACGGCCGAGGCTCAGATCACCGGGCAGGAGCGAGTCGGCGGCCTGCAGTTCGCCCTGTACGATCCGCGCCCGGGCCGGTTTCCGGATGCCGATCCGGCGGCGCACAGGCGAGGGACGCGCGGCATCACCGCGGACGGCGGCGACGAGTATCTCACGTTGGGGAGTGCCGGATCGGCGGGAATGCCCGCGGACGCGGACGGGGTCGTCCCGCTCTCGGCGCCGAGTCTGAAGGGCGTGTTCGGGTCGGCTCGCGGGAGGCGCGTGCGGCCGAGCATCGCCGCGCCTCAAGCCGCGACTCCAGCCGCGGCGATGGGGCTCGGCGCGGGTGGGCGCATGGAGCAGGAGATCCTGCAGGACGTCTACGATGCCGAGACCTGGGAGCGAATGCCGCTCGCACAGGTCGAGGTCCACCTGGTGAACAGCGAATTCTACGCGGAGATCACCGGCGAACGCCCGCCGGAGAGCCCCGGCACCCGCGCGCAGTACGAGCGGGCGGGGTACCCCTGGTTCGCCACGTACGATGAGGTCGGGATCGCCGGGCCGGCGACGCCAGCCCTCGCTGGACTCAAGACGGTCAACGAAATCGCCGCGGCGCAGGGGCACGCGCTCCCTCTCGAGAGCGGGTCCGGTGCGGATTCCGGATCACGCCGTCCATCTGCTGCCGCCGGTGGGCCCGCTGCCCGCAGCAGCGCCTGCGGAACACGAGCCGGCTGGCGTCTGGCCCAAATCCGTGCCGAAGGGCTGAGCGCGACGTCGCGCGCGCTGACGATCAGGGACGGTGGACCGTCTCCCAGTCGGCGCGCAAGGGGAGCGTGTCCAGCGGGGGGGCGCGGCGCGTTTGCTCCGCGGATTCGTCAGCGGAGCGACCGCCGTCGGGCGTCGTCGTGAGTGGGGCGCTGGTACGCCATCCGCTGGCCACGCATCATGCCGGCCTGCACCTCGCCGGTGAGGGCGCCGGCGACGGCGAGCGCCCCTTCCGCTCCAGCGGTGTCGCCTCAGTCGGGGCTTCGGCTCGACCGCCTTACGCGTGATCCGGTGCTGAATCCGGCGCTCGACGCAGCCGTGGCAGCCCGTCCCAAGGACCACGAAGGTCGTCGCTACCCCGTGCGGGGCAGCGCGGCCGAGCTGCCGACCATCGTATCCGGATACGAGGAAGGTGCGGCCCCTGGTCGCATCGGAGGCGCGACCAGACGGGCCGCGAATGCGTGTCGTCGAAGCGCCCAGGACGCGAGGACGCGCGAGCCCTCGGATCGCGAGCAGGCGTGCGTGTCACGTCAGCGCGCGAGATGGCGCGGGGTTGCGTCGCTTGCGGGCGGGAACGGCGCGCCTCATATTCTGGCTAGATCTAGCTAGAGGAGGGCACCGTGCCGCACGTCGGAATGTTCGCCGCCAAGACCCACCTCTCCGCCCTGGTCGAACAGGCGTTGGCGGGGGAGGAGATCGTCCTGACCCGCCACGGGGAGCCGGTCGCCCGGATCGTGCCCTACGCACCGCCGCCGACGTCGCGCGTGTTCGGCGCGTTCGCCCACCTGCTCCCCGAGGGCGCGGACTTGCGCCACGTCGACGACCCGCTACCGGAGGACGAACTGCGGCTGTGGGAGCGCGGGACCGGGGCGCCCGGTCGGACGCAGGCGTCCGACGGGGAGGAGCCGGCCGGAGAGGCCGCCGCCGGGTGAACCCGCTCCTGCTCGACACGAACGCCCTCCTCTGGTACCTGCTCCAGCCCGCGCTCCTTAGTGTCCCGGCGCGGCAGGCGATCCAGACGGCCACGTCGCTCGCCGTCAGCGCCGCAACCGTCTGGGAGATCACCACGAAGCACCGGATCGGGAAGCTGCCCGAGGCCGGCCCGCTCGTCGCCCATGGCTTGCTCGCCGCGCTCGCGACTCAGGTGATCACCGTCCTGCCCATCTCCGGCCCGGACGCCGAGAGGGCCGGGACCGACCCGGCCGCGCACCGCGACCCGTTCGACCGGATGATCGCAGCGCAGGCAATCCTCCGCGGACTGTCCGTGGTCTCCAGCGACGCGCAGCTCGGCGCTCTCGGCGCGGCCCGCTTCTGGTAAGTGCTTGGTCGGCCCCCAAGCCGCACGCGCTCCGTCGCGCCCGCGGACCGTGCCCAACTCTCGCGCCGGACCCACGATGCCGAGGACGGGACGCCCGGCGTCTCCCCGCGGGTTCGGACGATTGAAGGCGTGCGCCCGCGGACGAACTCACGCCGACCGTTAGGCCCAGACCGACCTACGTCTCCCCGATCCGGTTCCGGCGGGCCACGTGATCGAACGGTGAGGGACGGCCATCGTGCCGATCCCTCGCCGTTTTGGTCGTTTGGGCACTCGCCAGGGCCGCCGACGAGCGCGCAGACGCTGGACCGCGAAGCCCGTGACCGCGGGAGGCACCCCACCCGCGCGCTATTTCGGAGCCGTGCTCGCGGTCGCACGTTCGCGCGGGCGCCATCCGCGATTCCTGCGCTCGCCGACGCGGAAGCGCGCAGCGATGATGCGATACGGCAGTCGGTCCTCGTGCGCGACATGCGAGACGCGCGACGTGGGCGGTACCGTTAGGCGCTCGGCGCGCGACGGAGTGTGAGGGTAAATGTGGACCCGGTCCCGGGGGCGCTGCGCACGCGCAGGTCGCGGTCCATGCCGCGCGCCAGATCCCGGCTGATCGCCAGGCTAAGCCCGGTGCCCTCGCTCGTTCGCGTCAGCCCGGTGCGGACCTGCACGAACGGCTCGAACACCGCGTCCTGCTTGTCCCGCGAGATCCCGATCCCCGTGTCGTGAACGCCGAGGTACGCCAGATCCGGTGTCTCCGCGCGACCCGTGAGCGTGACAGTCACGCATCCCGGCGCGCCATTGCGCTGGACGACGGGCGTGAACTTGACGGCGTTGGCGAGCAGGTTGAGCAGCACCTGCCCGAGCTTCCCGCGGTCCGCCCAGACGCAAACGGGAGCGTCGACTGCCATGTCCGCACGCGGAGAGTCGTCCGCGCGACCCGCTCCGGATACTTCCACACGCAGAACGAGGCCCTTGGCCGCGAGCTGGGGTTCGACGAGCGGGACGATATCCCGTACGACGTCCGCGCCGACGACCTCTCGCATGTCGAACGCGACGCGCCCGTATCCGAGTCGTGTCAAGTTGAGCACGTCGGTCACCCGCGCGAGCAGGTGTGCCTGCGCTCGCCCCACACGCCCGAGCGCCTGGCACTGTGCGTCGGTCAGCATCCTGTAGATGCCCTCCTCCATCAGGCTGACGTAGCACTGGATCGCGTTCAGCGGCGTGCGCAACTCATGGCTCATGCTCGCCAGGAAGTCGGCGCGGGCGCGATTGGCGCGCTCGGCGTCCGCACGGTGCCGCTCCGCGTCGTCGCGGGCATCGTCGGCGATCGCGCGCGCGCTCGGCGCCCGCGGTCCGTTCCTCCAGTTCGCCCGCGGCCGCCTGCAACGCTTCGTTCGCAGCTTCCAGCTCCGCCGCCTGCTTCTGGAGTTGCCAGGCGAACGCCTCGGCCTCCACGCGTGCGGCCCGTTCGGCGGCCGCGAGCCCTGCGGTCTCGCCGGCCGCCCACGCCCGCTCGGGGTCGTCGACCACCGTGGGCTGCCCCGCGCGCGCATCGACGCCGAAGTTCGACGCGAAGGCATTCACCGGCGACTCGCCGATTGAGAAGGGGTTCGCGGATCCATCCCGAGCACCGGCGTCGTAGTCCATGCCGCGAATCACGTAGACTCCGTCGGGGTGCCCGTCGCGCTCGAGGTCGACGTCCGCGAAGAAGCAGCGCGACACATCGAGCCGCTCCCCGAGGGCCCGGGCCGCCGCGCGCCCGATCTCGGCTGGGTCGGCGATCAGGGCCAGCCGCACACCGAGGTCGAGGAGGAACTGCTGATCGGCCTCGGCGCGCTTGCGGGCACCGATGTCCTCGACGACGCTGATGAATTGGTCCGGCTGACCGTCCGCAGTCCGCGCGAGCGAAACCGTGAGCCGCACCCACACGTGCGACCCGTCCCGCCGGACGTACCGCTTGTCCATCGCGTACCGCCCGGTGTCGCCGCCCAACAACACGCAGACCTGGGCCACGTCGGCGTCGAGGTCTTCACGCTGCGTGACATCCTGGAACGTGCGGGCCAGCAGCTCGTCGCGTGTGTACCCGAGGACCTCGGCGAGCCGGGCGTTGACCCGCAACCATCGCCCGTCGAGACCGACGTGGGCGATCCCCACCGCGGCCGGCTCGAAGGTGTGCCGGAGGCGCGCTTCCGCCGTCGCGAACCGGAGAGATGCTGAGCAAGACGGGGAAGCGCGTCCCGTCGCGACGCATGCGGACGGACTCGAACGGCGCGCGCGCCGCGAACGGTCAGGCGCTGTTCATCCGAAGGCGCTCCAGGAGTTCGAGCGCGTTCGCGGTCGCGGCGCCCAACGCGGTATTGTCGAAAATGCACCACGCGCCCGGTGCCGGGGCGTGGAGGCGTGGCGCGAGCTGGTCGAGGAAGGCCGCGTCGTACGCCGAGTAGTACATACGCGGCGACCCGTGTAGCCGGTAATACACCGTGCCCGGCCAGCCGCCTGGCGCAGCGGCGGCCGGTACGCGTGCGGGGTCGGCCGCGACGCGCGCCACCTGCCACGCCGCGAGCAGTCGCTCGCCCGCGGGGGTGAACCAGCTCGCGTGGCGCGGCTCGGCCGCGACCGGTCCGGCATACCGCGCCCGGAGCGTGGCGAAGAACGCGTCGGCCGTCGACGCATCGAGGGCGAGGCTCGGCGGGAGCTGCACGAGCAGACAGCCGAGCGCTGGGCCGAGCGCGGTGACCCCACCGAGGAACGCATCGAGCGGCGGGCCCGCGTCGCCGAGGCGGCGCTCGTGCGTGATCGCGCGCGGCACCTTGACCGAGAACCGGAACCCGCGCGGCACGCTCGCGGCCCAGCGGGCGTAGGTGGCGGCCCGATGCGGGCGGTAGAACGACGAATTGATCTCCACGGCCGGGAAGCGGCCCGCGTAGCGCGCGAGGTGCGTGCCCGTCGTCGGAAAGTGCGGCTGCGCATCGCGTGGGAGCGTCCACCCTGCGCACCCAACGTGTACGATCGCACGGCCGGGCGCGTCGATCGCGGGCCCGGGGGAGAGAGTGGGGGAGTCGGTGGACACCTCCGGCCGATGCGCACGTCGTGGGCCCTCGCGCAGCGACATCGGACAGCAGTCCTTCGCTGACCCACGCACGCGGCGAGCATCAGCGGAAACGACTTCGTCGATTCTCTTCGTCGCCCGCGTCGACTGTTCGCCAGACGACAAGAGCTCCCGGACAGCGCGCGGATGGGGATCCAGCGCACGGGCGCGACTGGCCGCCGCGAGCGATCATCGCGGGTGCTGCTCCACATCGCGGCCAGGATGTGCCCGGCCGCGATGCGAAGCAGCACCCGCGGCTCCGGCACGGCGACCGCCTCCGGGTCAGGCTCGACGGTGTGGACGAGGGCCGTGAGCCCACGCAGGAGCACCACGGAGTGCTCGCGGCTCTGCCTGAGCGCTCGGATAGTCCCGTCTGTGTTGTCGCGGCAGCCGCGCGTGACCCGCGTTTGAACGCGCTCGACGCAGCGTCCCAGCGAGTCCAGCCCGGCGTAGCGCAACACCACCGTGAGCGTCGCGTGCGCACGGGCGACGAGCGCGGCAACGATCGCGCCGACGACGGTGCTCTCGAACCCGACGTCTTCCTGACTCGCGATGGCCCGCGTGACTTCCACGTGCCCCATGTCGCACGCCCGGGCAAGCCACGGGTACGTTGCGTCTGCCCGCGCTCGCCGCGGGCGGATGCAACGACCGGTTTAGTGCGCGCCTAACGAATCGAATGGAGCCGCGGTGACCGCGAACCGCAGCGCGAAATTGTCGAGCGTCCCAGGCAGCGGGCCTCCCGGATTCAGGCGCGTCGGCGGCAGCAGGCGTACGGTGCCATTGCGGAGCAGGGCCGCAAGCATCCGACTCGACAGCAGCATCGCGAGCTGCCAACCGGGATAGATCGCCGAGCCGCCGCTGAACGGCAGGAGCTGCCAATCGGCGCTCGGTCGTGCGCCTAACGGCAGCGCGTGTTCGGCCGCGTCGTTCATCCAGACCGCGGGCGCGAACCGGTCCGCGTACGGCACGCGCTCGGCATCACGATGGAAGTACGGCACGAACACCAGCATCCCGTGCGCGCGGGCATCGTTGCGCGATCCCATGTCGTGGCCGACGTCGTCAGCCGCAGGATCATCTCGCGAGCAGGACGAGCGCACGAAACGTCGCGATCCCGGTCGCGTCAGACGCGAACAGTCAGTGCGGCATCTGCTGTTCGCGCGACGTCTCCGCCGTCGTCGGCATCGCGGCGATCATGGCCGCCAGGCTCGGCGCGGGCCAAGTGACGTGCGAGCCGTTCGTCGAAGCGCGCGCGGAGCGAGGGGCGCCGTGGCATCAGGAACGCCCAGTTCGCGTCCGATCGTCGTTCGCGGAGGATGTCCGTGAGCGTGCTATCGGCGCGGGCACCGTCTCCGAGCATGACACGACGAATCGCGCGCGCCGTGCGGCGCGCCTGTCGAGTTGCAGGCGTTCGGCGAGCGCGACCATCTTCGGCCGCCGCAGGATCGCCCCTTTGGCGATGGTTGGGGCTAGGACGTCGGAGATGATGCGCAACGTGTCTCCGACGGTGACGCGTGGAAGCATCACCTGTGGCGTCGACGCCACAGTCACGCCGCGTCGCTCACGGGCGGTCCCATCCAAGTGGTCGCGGCATCCGCACGGCCGTCATCCGTGGGCACCACGCCCGTCCGGATCGGGACAGCGTCAGGGCCTTCGTCGACGACGGGCGTGCCCGCCGTGGTTTCGTGGGCGTGGCTGCGGCGCAGCACGCGTTCGGTCCGCCGGTCCTGTAACCGGCCGAGCTGGAATCGACGCACTCTCGAGGTGTCCCTGCGTTTCGCATGGCCAGCGAGCGCCCGCCCGCGGCAACGCAGGGCCCGGAGCGGGACCTACGTTGCCCGCATGACACTCACGGTGCGTGCCACCTCGTTCGGCGCGAAACGGAAGTTGAGTCTCCCTGACACGCGGACTAACGGAGTCAGCCGCTTGCGGCGTTCACTGGGGTGTCACCCGCGGGCGTGACGCGCTCGGCCGCGGCCCGCGTGATCGCGTAGCACGCGCATGACGTTTCTTCCAGGCGCTCGCGGTCGACCACCGTCACACGGCCGCGCGCATAGCGAACGAGCCCGGCGCTTTGCAACGCGCCCATCGTGACCGACACGCCCGCACGCCGCACGCCGAGCATGATGGCGAGGAACTCGTGCGTGAGCTCGAACTCGGCGCCGTGCACGCGATCGTGCGTCATGAGGAGCCACCGCGCGCACCGTTCCTCGACCGTGTGCAGCCGGTTGCAGGCCACCGATTGCGCGAGCTGGTCGGTGAACGACTGTGCGTACCGAAGGAAGAGGTGCCGGACGGCCGCGCGCTCATCGACGACGCGACGGAAAGCATCGGCATCCATCCGCCACGCCTCGCCCTCGACCTGCACGAACACGCGATATGGTGTCGAGAGTGCACCAAAGAGCACAGGTAAGCCAACCAGTCCCTCATGCCCGATCGTGCCGACCTCGATCAGGCCGCCCTCCTGCTCCTTCGCGACCATCGAACCGACGCCGTCGCGAATGAAATACACGTCCATGATCGGCTCGTTGGCGACGATGAGATCCTGGCGCAGTCGCAGCCGCACGGGCACGAGTTGCTTCATCAGCGGCGCGTATTCCTCGATCGGCAGGGCGCGCAACAGGTGATTCTGCTCAGCGCCGTGTGCAGCCGTGGAGGTCGCGGCATCGCGCCCGTCGGGCTCGCCGTCGGCCGCCCCGGTCGAGGCCCGTGCATTTTCAAACATGATCGCTCCAATGCCGTGAGCGCGTCGCGCGACATGGCCAGAGGCGAATCCCCTTTCACCAGCGCGCGGCGCCACTCGCGTACGGCGGTCACGTCGCCGGCGCGGGTCCTACGCCAGGAAGTCTACACGTCGCGAGCGCGCGACGTGCGATCCGCGCACTTACCGCGCATCCGCGTTCAGCGATGCGCGGGGATCACGGAGCACAGCGATACCGCGAGGTACGCCTGCAGCGTCCATCGCACGACGTCGTCCACGAGCGGTGCGCGTGCGTCGGGCGTGAGGAGGTGGGTGTCGGCCCGTCCGACGAGCGCGCGCACCTCGCCGACGATGCGCCAGATCGGTTCGCCCATCTCACGTCGCGCGACGACATAGTGTTCGATGGTATCGCGCATCGTCGCGACGAGGGCGCTCGTGCGTGACGTGGCGTCAGTCACCGAGATAGGACCAGACTGTGACGATGAAGAGTCCGGGTGGCCGTGATCGACGCGCGCGTGCGTGGCCGAGTCTGCCTCGTAGCGGAGCGGCGCGTTGGGCAGACGGTGGCGGCGCGCGCTGCGAGCGGACTGGGCAGCGCTCGGTCGCCCGGGGCGGGCGCGTTCGGCGTCATCGGACGTCGGCCGATCAGAATCGTGCATCAGGATGACCCTCGCGTGACGATCGACACCGCCGTTCCAAACGGGGCCGAGGCAGCCCGTGCAGTACGGTGCGTGGAGGGACGGTAGGCACGCTCTGCAGTTCACGCAAGTTCAGATGGGACAACGACTTAGTGCGTTACCGTACGGGTAGCGTACGGTACCGTACGGAACACGGCCGCTCGAGATCGCGATCGTTTGGGGCAACGGGTACGCACTCTGCTACGGAGCGCCCGCCCGTAGCGGAGCTGACGTACACGTCCGCACCCGCAGACCCGATGAGGAGCGAGTATGAGCACGCAACTCGAGCAACGAGCCGACGTCATCCGCGCGTCCCAACAGCTTGCTGACGACGACCGCGGCACCGGCGGCGAGAGCAGGGCCGATTTCCTCGGCTACTTCAGCATCGGACTCGGGCTGGCCGAGTTCCTCGCGCCGGTTGTGATGTCGCGCGTGATCGGGGTCAAGCGCCCGGACGCGCGCAACGTGACCGCGATGCGTGCGATGGGGCTACGTGAGATCGGTCACGGCGTTGCGATCCTGAGCAATCAGCATCCGGAGCGCGCCGTGTGGTCACGCGTCGCGGGCGACGCGCTCGACCTGATGTTCCTCGGCCGGACCTTCGCGAATCCGGATAATGATCGGGGACGCACGCTCTTCGCGACCGTCAACGTGCTCGCCGTCGCCGCGCTCGACGTCATGACCGCACGGCAGCTATCCGAGCAGCCGCGGACGGCGGCAAACGCGAAGATGGACGACGGCATCATCCGCACGAAGCGGAGCATTACGGTGCATCGCCCCATAGAGGAGGTCTACGCGTTCTGGCACGACTTCGAGAACCTGCCGCGCTTCATGCGCCACCTCGAGTCAGTCACCGTGACTGGCCCGGGGCGGTCGCACTGGACCGCGCTCGCGCCCGCGGGGCAGACCGTCGAGTGGGACGCCGAGACCACGGACGACGTGCCTAACGAACGCATCGCGTGGCGCTCGCTCCCGGGTGCGTCGGTCTACAACGCGGGTGCCGTGCACTTCGCGCCGGCGCCGGGCGGCCGCGGCACGGAGTTGCGCGTCACGCTCGAATACGATCCGCCGTTCGGCAAGCTCGGCTCCAAGCTCGCGATGCTTTTTCGCGAGGAGCCAGGGCAACAGGTGCAGGACAGCCTGCGGCACTTCAAGCAGGTTCTCGAGACCGGGGAGGTCGTGCTCTCCGACGCGACGAAGCAGCGGGGCCCGCATCCGGCGCGCCCCGACACCAAGCCGGTGCACCTCTGAGCCACGCCGACGGAGCACAACGATGAAAGCGACATGCTGGATGGCCCCGACCGTGATGCAGGTGCGCGAGGTTCCGGACCCGACGATCCTGAATCAGCGCGACTGTATCGTGAAGGTGACGTCGACGGCGATTTGCGGCTCGGATCTCCACCTCTACAACGGCTTTTTGCCACTGATGGAGCCAGGCGACATCCTCGGCCACGAGTTCATGGGCGAGGTCGTCGAGGTCGGTAAGGGCGTGAGCAATCTCGCGGTCGGCGACCGCGTCGTCGTGCCGTTTCCGATTGCATGCGGCAACTGCGGCGCGTGCGAGGCGCAGGCGTATTCGCTCTGCGAGAACTCGAACCCCAACGCACATATCGCCGAGAAGATGCTCGGGCACGCGCCGGCCGGCATCTTCGGGTACTCGCACCTGACAGGCGGGTTCGCGGGTGGTCAGGCCGAGTACGTGCGCGTCCCGTTCGCTGACGTCGGACCGCTCAAGGTGCCCGAGGGGCTCACGGACGAGCAGGTACTCTTTCTCTCAGACATCCTCCCGACCGGGTACATGGGCGCGGAGATGTGCGGCATTCGGCCGGGGGACACGGTCGCGGTCTGGGGGTGCGGTCCCGTTGGGCAGTTCGCGATCGTCAGCGCCTATCTGTTAGGCGCAGACAAGGTGATTGCGATCGATCGGTTTCCATACCGGCTGCAGATGGCACGCGAGAAAGCGGGCGCGATCACGATCAACTACGAGGAGGTCGACAGCGTCGTCGACGTGCTCAAGGATCTCACGGCGGGACGCGGTCCGGATCACTGCATCGATGCCGTCGGTGTCGAGGGGCACTCGCACGGCATCGGATATCTTCACGACCGCGCGATGCAGATGCTGCGCGTGCAGACCGACCGCCCGATCGCGCTCCGCGAGGCGATCATGGCGTGTCGCAGTGGCGGCACGATCTCGGTGGTTGGCGTCTATACGGGGCTGATCGACAAGTTCCCGATGCACGCGGTCATGAACCGCTCGTTGTCGATCAAGACCGGGCAGACGCACGTGCATCGCTACATGCGCCCGCTGCTGGATCGCATCCAGAAGGGCGAGCTCGACCCAACGTTCATCATCACGCACCGGATGCCGCTCGCGGACGCGGCCAAGGGATATAAGATGTTCTGCGACAAGCTGGACGGGTGCGAGAAGGTGGTGCTGACGACGTGACGGTCGTCGGCGCCGGTCACCCCGCGTGCACCGGCGTGGCGAGCGGGTGCGTGAGCAACAGATGTCCGCTGTCGACGTAGTCGGCACGCGCGTACAGGCGGCGAGCCGTCTCGTTTTCTGGCCCGACCTCGACGTGCATGGCGCGCACCCCGCCCGCCATGCACGCGGTGCGGAGTGCGCGCAGGAGCGCGCCGCCGACCCCTTGCCCGCGTGCACTCGGCGCGACGTAGAGATCATCAACGAACGCGCGAAGGCCGCCGTACTCCATGCTGAAGCTGACGGTCAGAACGGCGTGACCGATTGGCGTGGTCTCCGACTCGGCGAGCCACACCGCACCGAGGCGTGAATCCCCGATGATCGTTTCGAATGCGCGAGCGGCCGGCGCGGCCGGGAGCGGAAACCCTGACTCGGCATAGAATGCCGTCATGAGCGTGACGAGTGCGGGCACGTCGCTCAGCGCGGCACGGCGGATCGCGAAAGACATGGGCGGTGCGGCAAGAGTCGGCGCGCCGTACGGTTGCGTCGAAACATGACCGATGCGGGGAAGCAATCCAATCCGATGCGAGCGATCGTCATCACCCGAGCTGGAGGACCCGACGTCCTCGCCGTCGCGGAACGGCCCACGCCGACGCCGGGCATGGGCGAGGTGCTCATCCGCGTCCACGCGACCGCGCTCAACCGGGCCGATCTGATGCAGCGGCGCGGCGGATATCCGCCTCCACCTGGCGCGCCGCCCGACATCCCGGGGCTGGAGTACGCGGGCGAGGTGGTTGCGTTAGGCCCTGGCGCGCGCGAACGTGCGCTCGGTGAGCGCGTGTTCGGTCTCGTCGGCGGTGGCGCGTACGCGGAGTATGTCGTCGCGCACGAGCGCACGACCGTCCGCATCCCCGACGCGCTCGACTGGACCGACGCTGCCGCCGTTCCCGAGGCGTTCATGACCGCGCACGACGCGCTCGCACAGGCGCGCGCACGTGCCGGTGACGTGGTCCTCGTCCACGCCGCCGCGAGCGGAGTCGGGCTCGCCGCGGTTCAACTCGCGACCGCGCTCGGCATGCGTGCGCTCGGTACCGCGCGGAGCGCGAGCAAACTGGAGGCCGTGCGCGCCCACGGAGCGGCCGGAACACTCGCGATTCCGCCGGACGCGTCGCACGACGCCGAGGCGCTTCGCGCACTGCTGGTCGATTTCGCGCGTGCGCACTCGGACGGTCGTGGCGCCGACGTGGTGATCGATCTCGTCGGCGGCCCATACGTCGACGCGTCGCTCCACGCACTGGCCAACCAAGGACGCCACATTCTGGTCGGGCTCGTCGCTGGCCGGTCGGGACCGATCGACTTCGGCCGGATCCTTTCCGCGCGTCTCACACTGCGCGGGACCGTGATGCGCGCGCGCCCGCTCGAGGAACGCATCACGACCGCGCGTCGCTTCGCACACGAGGTGCTGCCCCTTCTCGCCGCGGGAACAGTCCGCCCAACGATCGACCGCATCTTCCCGATCGAAGAAGCCGCCGCCGCGCACGAACACCTCGAGACCGATGCGACGACGGGTAAGGTCGTTCTGCGCGTCGTGGGCGCTGCCTGACGCGTACGGCGCGCGGTGGCGGCGCGTGACGTCGTGGATGCGGCCGATCAGGGACGCATCCGATCAGGGCCGCATCCGAACTACCGTCACGGAGTACCCGGGCAGGGTGATCTCTCCCACGTTAGGCACGCGCCGCATCGCTGGCCGTGCACGCCAGACCGGGCGCCCGGTCTCGCCACGTCCGCGCCATCCGTACTGCACGCCCGATAGCTGCCACACCTCGGCGCTTCCGCGCCATGGTTGAGTCGCCGTAGGACCGGTTCCGACGTCCCACACCGGCCGCACGGTTGTGAGCGAATCCTTGTTCACGAGCAGTACGGCCCATGCGCCGTCCGGTTGGCGAAGCGGATAGGCACTCACCACCGCGTCACCCGTCGAATCGCGCCACTCGGAGACGGCGCGGTACAACGTGTGCACGCCCTCCGCGCGCCCGGTCCACGCATCGGTCAGCAGCTTCGCGCCCCAGTACGCAGCCGTCGTGTCCCGGACGATCGCGGCCGTGTCGCCGAGAAAGATCGCGTTGTTGCCCCACAGCGGGCACCCTGGCTCGTGCTGTAGCTCGGTGGGCTCGTACCCGTACAGGTATGCCTCGTCGCCGCCTGCGGTGAGGAACGCTCCGATGAAGTCTGCAACGAACAACGCGCCCGCGAGATGCACCTCTGCTGGTGAAGCGAAGGCCGAGTAGCCGAACTCCGTCGCGATCCACGGAACGTCGTGCGGCAGGCCACCGGTCGTGAACCGCGCGAGCGTGGCGGCAATCATCGCGGGCTGATGGCGAAGGTGTGGAGCCGTGGGCGCGCACACCGAATCGAACGGATACCACTCGAACGAGAAGAAGCCGAGGTCGCGCGCGCGACCTCGTGCCGCGAGATATTCGCGCACGGCGGTTATCCACGGCCGCACGGTCGGCTCGGCAGGGACCAGGTGAAAATCGACGAGCACGGTCTGCAGCGACGGGCCGCCGGTCACGATCGCGGAGTCTGCCGCGTGCACGGCGTCGGCCACTTGGATCGCAAGCGCGCCGAAATCGGTCGCGGCAACATCCTGCCCGTCCGGCTCCTCGCCCAGTTCGACGCGAGCGGCGCGGAGCCCGCGGCGCCGTAAATAGCGAATGAGCGCGGCCCCATTCTCGGGCGTATCGTACAGCACGCCGACGGAAAGCATCGGCGTCCCTGCCGCGGCGAGGCCGCTCGTGAACGCACGCTCGACGCTCGGTTGCGCGAGCTGCGCGTCACGGTCGCTCGCCCGGTGCCACGGATCGGTGGACGACGCCCACGTCGCGCTCTGGGCGTGCGATGGAGCGTGCTGGACGACATCGACGAACGCACCGCGCGCGTCGAGGCGGCCGACGCCGATTTCGCGGATGGCGTAGCCGAGCGAGTCACGCGGGTCGCTCGTCCCGGGCAGGGCCGTACGCGAGCTCTCGGTCATGGTCACCCGCACCCAGCGCAGGCGCCTCGGGGTGGGCTCGACTCGCAGCAACGCGATGCCACCTGTCCCATTGGTGACGGCGCCCGCGGTGAACGGCCGCCAGTGACCGACCGGTGACGGTCCTTCGAGCGATTCGCGGTTGTCGCCGTCCCAGTACTCGATCACGTAGTGCGTCGCCCACGGCGCGCCCCACGCGATGCGCACCGCGTCGATACGCTGCGCCTCAGTGAGGTCGACGACCACCTGCTGCGGGTGGCGCGCGTTGGGCTCGTGCGTGTAGCGCACGTCGAGGTATGGATTGCTCTTCCAGAATGTCCGGTCGTCGCCGTCCGTCAATCGCGAGTAGCCGTCGTCATCGGCCTGGTCGGTCGTACTCCCGCGACGGGGGAGGCGATAGCCGTAGCCGAGCGGGAGCGGTGCTCCGCGCGGTCCGGCGCCGTCGCTCGCGATCCAGTAGCCGCGCTGGTGTGCCGCGTCGCTCCATCGGCCGCGATCGGTCCAGTGCCACGCCTGAATGCCGAGTTCGGTGCGCAATCGGTAGCTCAATCGCGGCAATCCGACCGAGCGCATCGCGGCCACATTGCGTGGGTCGAACGTCGCACGCGCGTCCTCGGCAGGCCGGCCGTCGATCCCCGCGCCGAATGCGTCGCGCGGAACGAAGCGCCGGACGGGATGCATGGTGTCGATCGTGATTACGACGTCACGCACTCGCGCTGTTTGCGCAGACAGCGTGGCGGCACGGCCGTGAGCGCGAGCACGCGCACCACCAACGACTCCACAGAACGGAATACCACGCGCGCGCAGTCAGAAGCATCCTCGGCGGTCAGAAGAACGACGGATGCGGCCATGTTGTGCAGGCGCCGGAGCGGTCGCAAGTAGGGCCACGGGGCGGCAGCCCGTACGGCCGATCGCGCGCCGAACCGCGACACTTCCACCCGCCTCGCGTGTAGATCCTGGGGCGTGGCACGTTCCGCACGCCGACGCGCCTTCGTGCGCGCCGCTTCCGTACCCCTTCCGTCTACGATGCCCTCCTCTCGTTCCGTTCGGCGCGCCACGGTTGGCGCGCTCGCACTCGCGGCACTCGGCGCTTCGGCGGCCATTGCCCAGACACCCGGCCGTGCGCTCGGGGTCGATACTGCGAGCTTTGACCGCTCCGTCCGTCCGCAGGACGACTTCTTCCGCTTCGTCAACGGCGGTTGGCTCAAGCGCACGGAGATCCCGTCCGATCGCTCGTCCTGGGGCTCGTTTCTCGAACTTCGCGAGCAGAGCGACCAGGCGCTGCATCAGATCCTCGAGGACGCCGCGCGCTCGCATGCACCGGCCGGTTCCAGTGAGCAGAAGATCGGCGATCTCTACGCCAGCTACCTCGATTCGGCCCGCGTCGAAACGCTCGGCCTGAAGCCGCTCCAGCCGGAGCTGACCCGTCTTGGTACGCTCACGAGCACGGCGCAGCTGCCGGCGACGTTCGCGCACTTCGCGCGGCTACGCGTCGGTGTGCCGGTCGCGGTCGGCGTGGGGCAGGATGCGCGTAACTCGGACGCGTACATCGTCTCGGTGTCGCAGGCGGGGCTGGGCCTCCCGGACCGTGACTACTATCTGCGTTCGGACCCGAAACTCGCGGCCACGCGCGCGGCGTACACGACGTACATCACGCGCCTGCTCACCCTCGCCAACCAGCCGGACCCCGCGGGCTCGGCCGCGCGGATCGTCGCGCTCGAAACGGCGATCGCCGACAAGCAGTGGGACCGCGCGCGCAATCGCGACCGGAACGCGACCTACAACCGTATGACGGTCGCCGAGCTCGCGGCGGCGATGCCATCGTACGATTGGCGGGCGTACCTGAGTGCGGCGGAGCTCGGGAGCGCGACGGATGTCGTCGTGCGGCAACCTGACTATCTCAAGGCGCTCGACGGCATCATGGCCTCGACGCCAGTCTCGACGTGGCGCGAGTACCTCACCTTCAAGCTCCTCGACGCGTACGCCAACACGCTGCCGTCGGCGTTCCAGAACGCCCGCTTCGAGTTCCGCGGCCGTACGCTGAGTGGCCAGCAGGAGCAGAGCCCGCGGTGGAAGCGCGCGGTCGCCGAGGTTGAGGGATCGTTAGGCGACGCGGCAGGTCAGCTGTACGTGAAGCGCTACTTTGCCCCCGCGGCCAAGGCGCGCATGGACGCGCTCGTGCAGAATCTGCGCGAGGCCTACCGCGTGGGCATCGACTCGCTCACCTGGATGAGCCCCGCGACGAAGGCCGAGGCGCAGCAGAAGCTCGCGCACTTCACGGTCAAGATCGCGTACCCGGACCGCTGGCGTGACTTCGCGGCGCTCACCGTCAGGCGCGACGATCTGGTGGGCAACGCCATGCGCGCGAGCGCGTTCGAGTACGATGAGACCGTGGCACGCCTCGGCAAGCCCGTCGAGCGCTGGCGCTGGAGCATGACGCCGCAGACGGTCAACGCGTACTACAACTCGACCAACAACGAGATCGTCTTCCCGGCCGCGATCCTGCAGCCGCCGTTCTTCAACGTCAACGCCGACGACGCGGTCAACTACGGCGCGATCGGCGCGGTGATCGGGCACGAGATCGGGCACGGCTTCGACGACCAGGGCCGGAAGAGCGACGGTGCGGGCAACCTGCGTGACTGGTGGACGGCGTCCGACGCGAAGGCGTACGAGACGCGTGCCACCGCGCTCGCCGCGCAGTACGAGGCGATCACGCCGATCGACAGCATCCACATCAACGGCCGCCTCACGTTAGGCGAGAACATCGGCGACGTCAGCGGTCTCGCGGCGGCGTACCGCGCGTACCACATGTCGCTGCACGGCAAGCCCGCCCCGGTGATCGGCGGGTACACCGGCGACCAGCGCTTCTTCCTGGGCTTCGCGCAGATCTGGCGCACGAAGTTCCGCGACGACGCGCTTCGCCAGCAGCTGCTGACGGATCCGCACTCGCCGGGGCAGGTGCGCGCCTTGGTCCCGCTCGTCAACAACGACGCGTTCGAGGCGGCGTGGAACGTGAAGCCGGGCGACCGGATGTATCGCGCACCCGAAGACCGCGTGCGGATCTGGTGACGCGTTCAGTGCACGTTCAGTGAAAGTCGTGTGAGCGGAACGTGAGCTCCGCGGATGGTGGGGTGCCCGCGTCGGGTATCCCACCATTTGCCGTCATCACGGTCTCTAACGCCTCCACTGCCCGCGCGATCACGTTCACGAGTGCGCCGTCCTTCTCCGCCCGCCCGTAGACGACCGCGAACAGCGCCCGGTGCACCGCCTCGCGGCTCTTCTCGACCAACTTCTGGTTGACGATCACGTTCACCGTCCCGTGTTCGTCCTCCAGCAGCAGGAACACCGTTCCCTTGGCCGTCGACGGCTTCTGCCGCACGATCACCAACCCCGCGACCACGACCTGCGTCCCGGTGCGGCAGCGCGCGACCCCCGCGCTGTGGAGCGCGCCCACGCGATCGCACCACGGGCGGTGGCGCGCCATCGGGTGTCCCGCCACCGAGAGCCCAACGGCGTGGTAGTCGGCGACCACGGCTGCGTCGGGCGCCTGCGTGGGCGGCGCGTGGCCGTCGCCCTCGTCGCGGGCGGGTGCGAGAGGGAGCGTATCGCCCACCACGCGTAAGGCGGCCCACCCCGCGCGTCGCCGGTCGGGCTCCCACACGGCGAACGCGTGCGCCTGCGCGAGCGCCGTCGCCTCCGCTCGGGTGAGCCCCGCGCGCCGCACCACGTCCGCCACCGAGCGGAACGGCCCCGCTGCGCGTGCCGCCGTGAGACGCGCGAGCGCGCCGTCGCCGAGCCCGCGCACCAGCCGCCAACCGACGCGCAGCGCGGGTGCGTCGGGCGCGTCGTCGCGCTCCTCGACCGTGCACTCCGCCGCGCCAAACGCGAGGCAGGGCAGCCGCACCTCCAGCCCGTGCCGCCGCGCGTCGTGCACGAGCGTCGCCACGGAGTAGAAGCCCATCGGCTGCGCATTGAGCAGCCCCGCGTAGAACGCCGCCGGGTGATGTCGCTTGAGCCACGCGGTCGCGTACGCGATGAGCGCGAAGCTCCACGCGTGGCTCTCGGGAAAGCCGTAGTTGGCAAACGAACGCAGATCCTCGGTCAGCTTCACCGCGACCTCTTCGGGTACGCCGCCCGCGATCATCCGGGTGCGGAGGGTGTCGAGTGCGGCCACGAGCCGGGCCAGCTTGCGCTGGTTGCCCATCGTGCGGCGCAGCTCGTCGGCGTCGGCCGGCGTGTAGCCGGCGAGCGCGATCGAGAGCGCCATCGCCTGCTCCTGGAAAATCGGCAGCCCCTGCGTCCGCGCGAGAATGGGCGCGAGCTTGGTTTCCAACCCGGGCGCGTACTCGACCGTCGCCCGCCCGCGGCGCCGCTCCACGTAGGGCCGGACAAACTTGGCGACGATCGGTCCCGGCCGAATCAACGCCACCTGCACGACGAGGTCGTAGAGCTTCTCGGGCCGCGTGTGCACGAGCGACGAGATCTGCGCGCGGCTCTCGATCTGGAACGTGCCGAACGTGTCGCCTTCGGAGATCATCTGGTACGTCTCCGGATCGTCGGGAGGCAGGCGGTACATCTGCGGCCGCTCGCCGCTCCGCTGCTCGATCACGTCGAAAGCGCGCCGCACCATCGAGAGCGCCCCGAGCCCGAGGAAATCGAATTTCGGTACGCCTAACGCATCGAGGTCGTCCTTGTCGTACTGCAGGATCGTACGTCCCATCGTCGTCGGCTCGATGGGTGCGGTGTTGCCCAACGGTTGAGCGGAGAGCACGAAACCGCCTGGGTGCGTCGAGCGCATGCGCGGCACGCCCTCGAACGCGGCTACTGCCCGGAGTAAGGCGTCCCCACGCGGCGTCCCCGGATCGAAGCCGGCCGCGCTCAGTCCATATTCCGCGGCCAGTCCCTCGCGAAGCGCCGCCACGCCCGCTTCCGGATCGGTGTAATGCAGCCGCTTGGACAGCGCGAACGCGACGGACGGTTCCACCCCGTATGCGCGGCAAACATCCTGAATCGCCGTCGGCGCGCTGTACGTCTGCACGATGCACGCGATCGCCCCGTGCGCGCGTCCGTAGCGCCCGTACACGTAATCCAGGATCTCCTCGCGCCGGCTGTGCTCGACGTCGACGTCGATGTCCGGCGCCTCGGTCATTCCATCGGCCCGCGCTGCCGACAGGAAGCGCTCGAAGAGCAGCCCCTGCGCGACCGGGTCGACCGCCGTGATGCCCAACACGTAGGCGACCGCCGAGTTCGCGGCCGAGCCGCGCCCCTGGCAGAGGATCTGCCGGCTTCGTGCCTCGCGCACCGCGTCCCACATCACGAGAAAGAATCCGGCGAAGCCTAACGTCTCGATCACGTGCAGCTCGTGATCGATCTGCCGCTGTTGCACCTCCGAGAGCTCGCCACCCCACCGATCGTGCGCGCCGTCCATCACCCGTGCGCGCAGGAACGCATCGGCGTCCGTTGCGCCATCCGGAAGCGGAAAGTGGGGCAGGGGAGGGCGCGCCCACGGCAGCTGGAAGTCGCACGCGCCCGCGACCGCCGCCGTCGCCTCCACGCCTGCCTCACGCCCCGCCCACCGCACGGCCACCGTTTCCGGACTCGGCAGCCCCCACAGATCGTTAGGCAACAGCAGCCCGCGTGCGGCCGCGTCGTCGAGCGTCGTGCCGTGCCGCAGCGCGACGAGCACGTCGAAGGCACGTCGCCCCGCCTCGCTCACGTAGCGCGAGTCGTTCGCGACGATCCACGGCACCTCCGCGCGCTCCGCCAGACCGGCGAGCGCCCCGGCGAGCGCCTCCTCGCGTCGTCCCGCGTGGTGCAACTGCACCTCGACTGCGAGGTGCGCCTCGCCGCCCGAGCCCGCGAATGCCTCACGCCATTCCCCGAGCATGCGCTCGGCCTCACGCCGCCGCCCGCGCCGGAGAAGCGCGCCGAGGTGTCCGTGCGTCGGCCCCGTGAGCAGGGTGAGCCCCGCCGCGCGCTCCGCCACGTCCGCCCAACGCACCTGCGGATGCCCGCGCGGCGGCGCCTTGGCCGCGCGCCCCGCGTCGTCCCGCGCCCACTCGGCCAACCGCCCCGCCCGCGCCCGCGTCACGAGCGCGGCGAGGTGCTGGTATCCCTCCGCCGTGCGGACGAGCAGCGCCAGCGGTCGTCCGTCGACGATCAGCTCGACGCCGATCACCGGGCTCACGCCGTGTCGCCGGCAGGCGAGCGTGAAGCGCACCACACCCCCCAGATCGCTCGCGTCCGTCAGGCCAAGGCTCCCGTACCCCAGCTCCGCCGCGCACGCGGCCAGCTGCTCGGGCGTGGCCGAACTCGTCCCGAAGGAGAACGCGCTGTGCGCGCGCAGCTCGACGAAACGCTCCATGGCAGGCGTTTGTTAGGCGACCAGGGCGCTCAATCCCACCATCCGTGCAGAAACCACCCGCTCTCGGGATCGCCGCCATCGACCGTGGCGAGGTCCCGGTAGAGCAGCACCAGCTCTCCGCGTTCGGTCAGACACTGCCAGTACTCGCGCGACACCGGCGCGCCCTGCTCGCCACCCGTGCTGACCCGGTCGGGTCCCACGGCCGTGAGCACTTCGACGAGCGGCATCCCACGCGGCGCGCGCACGCCGTCGGGCAGCCGCTCGCGGTAGCGCACCGGGACCGCATGCCCACGTTCGGCGCGCGTGGTCACGGCGAGCGGCCGCGGGCGGGGCAGCACGCGCAGGTTCATCGGCTCCTGCGCGGGATCGGGTGTGGGATCGGGCATCGGCGACGCTGGCTCGGACCCGCGAACGATGCCTAACGGAGCACGGACGGACGGGCTCCGGGTAGACGCCGCGCGCGGGGGGCCATCCGCACCACCCGCGTGCAGCGTGAGGCGCGGCGCGACCGGAGCCGGTGGTCGCCCAGTCGGCGCGCCCTCACGCACGACGCCTGTGGGCAACGCGGGGCGTACCGCCCGCAGCGCCGACTCGACGGTCGCAGACTCCCATCCCAGCCGCCGCTCGGGCAGCGGGTGTGCGTGCGTGACCGGTCGCACCGGGCGCCCCGCCCCGTCCTCGATCAGTCGCGCCACGGCTGCCGCCGCCGCGCCCGCGGTCTGCCCGCCCCGATCGAACAGGTCCGACTGCGGCGCCGCCGTCGCGCGCGCCGCCTCCACCCGCAGCGCAAGCCCGCTCACCGCGTCCGGCAGCTCCACGCGCTCCAGCTCCGCGCGCAGCAGCCGGCGCCACGTCGCGGCGTCGGCGGTGTCGCGCGCCGCCCGCACGCGTCGCTCGACCGTGCCCCCACCCGCGAGCTGCGCGACGAGCAGCATCGCGCCCGCACCCTCACCACGCGCCTCCAACGCCTCGCACACCCGCGCGACCAGCCGCCCCGCGACGAAGAGCAGCCGCTCGGGTTCGCGCAGGTCGAACTCGCTCCATTCGAGCGACGCCGAGGGGAGGGCGTGCGCGCCGTGCCGGAATACGCGCCGCGGATCGTCTGCGCGCGCCAGCTTCCAGAGTGCGACCCCTGCCGCCCCGAGCCGTACCTCGACCGCCTCGCGCGCGATGCGGGCGAGCGCGCCGCAGGTCCCCACCCCCACGTCCACGAGCGTCGCCGCCGCGCGCGCCACGCCTGCCTCCGTCGCCGACGGGAGCAGCACCGCGAGCGGGTGATCGGCCAGGAACGCGCGCTCGGCGTTGGGCGCCACGCCGGTGAGCGGCGCGCCTTCGTCCGCGGCCGTGCTCCCCTCGCGCCACGCGCCCCATCGGGCCGCCACCTCGGCGACCACTGCCACGCGCGCCACGCCCACCCGAGGCCGCGCGAGGCCGCGCTCGCGGGCGTGGCGCAGCACCTCGCGCGCGACCCACCGCGCGGGCAGGCCGCGCCCGTCGGCCCACACGTACGTCCCGCCCGCCGCTACATCCTCGGCCGGCGCGACCACCGCATGCGGCGTCACGCCCAACAGCCGCGCGAGCAGCGGGGCGAACGCGACCCCACCGTTCGGCATCGCCGCTTCGTTAGGCGTCGCTGCCCCGCGGCTCGCGGGCGCTCCCACGGCGATCGGCCGGTCGGGGGTCCAGAGCGTCACGAACGTCATACGCGGCCACCGCGAGCGTGACCTCCGCCCGTTCGTTCCAGCCGAGCGCCCGCGCGCGGATCTCGGCGCGCACTTCCATGAGCGCCGCGGCGCCGAACGGCCCGCGCTGCCATCGTACGCCGTGCGGGATGAGCCGCGACGTGATCCGTAAGGCCGCCATGCTGCCGCGCTCCGTGAGCGCGACGAGCGCCGCGCCGCCGTCGCGCGTCGCGCGCGTGAGCCGCACCGTCTCGGTCCCCGCCGGCTCGCTCCCCGCCGCCATCTCCAGCACCACGAGCGCGAACGCCCCCGACCGCAACACGAACTCCGCGCAGCGCAGGGCGTTCATGCGGTCGTTGGGCTGCACGAGCAGGGGCAGCGCTGCGCCGCCGTCCGCTCCGTCCACGTCGGTCCACCCCCAGCCGTAGGTCAGCGTCTCGGTGCCGTCGATCCACGCCGCCCGCTCGCCCCCGGCGATCGCCGCGCGACAGGCCGAGCGTAGCACGGTCGCGGCCCCGGCCGCGGGCGCCCACGCGGTGAGCTTGCCCCGCGGCAGTCCGCCGCCCGGTAGTGCGCGGTCCAACGCCGGAATGTTGGTCGCGACCGGCCGTGCCAGCCGCCCGGCATCCCGCTCGATCAGCGGACGCGCATCGGGAAACTGCTCGGCGAGCAGCCGACGAACGTCCTGAATCGCGCGAAGCGGAGCGACGGGCACGGAGACGGGAGCGAGGCGCGGACGTGAGAGACGACGGCATCCGGGGTGTGCGTCGGGTTAGGCACCGCCGCTGCGACCGCTCGACGCGAGGGGCGGGGCGGCAATGCTATCCCGAACGAACACCGAAAGCAAGAAGCGGGCTCCCGCGTCTAACGCGGCCCAACGGCGGTTCGGCTACGCCGTCACTCCCCCGGCGGGAAGTCCGCCCCGACCGTGGTCTCCTCCCACGCGTCGAAATCCGCCTTGAGTTCCTCCAGCTTACGACGCGCGCCCTTGAGCGCCGCGTTGCCGAGCAGCAGATGGAGTGGCGGGTTGGGCGACTCGGCCACCTGGATGATCGCCTCGGCCGCACGCACCGGGTCCCCCGGCTGCTTGCCGCTGTAGCCGCGGATGTTCGCGCGGTTCTTCCCCGCCGTCTCGTCGTAATCGGCGATGTGCACGGTGGCCTCGTTCGCCGACCGCCCCGCCCAGTCCGTACGAAACCCGCTCGGCTCGACCACGGTCACCTTGATCCCGAGTGGCGCGACCTCCTGCGCGAGCGCGTCCGAGAAGCCGACCACGGCGAACTTGGTCGCGTTGTAGTAGCCGACGGCCGGAAAGGCACGCAGCCCGCCGATCGACGAGATGTTGATGATGTGCCCGCGCCGCCGATGGCGCATGCCGGGGAGCACGGCACGCGTCATCGCCGACAACCCCCAGACGTTGATCTCGAACATGCGCCGTACCTCGGCCTCGTCGCTCTCTTCGATCGCGCCGAAGTAGCCGATGCCGGCGTTGTTGACGAGCACGTCGACGCCGCCAAACACCTCGTCCGCGGCCTGCACGACGGCGAGAACCTCGGACGGATTGGTGACGTCGAGCTGCTGCACGTGCACCTGGTTGTCGGGGCGGCCCGCGGCGAGATCGTGGATCGACTCGGGGTTGCGAGCGGTGACGACGGCGCGGTGTCCGCGATCGAGTACCGCCTTCGCCAACTCGCGGCCGAAGCCTGTCGAGCAGCCGGTGATGAGCCAGACGGGCGAAGTGACGTTCTGCTGGTCAGCCATGAGGAATCGGGTGGTTGGACGCGAAAGGAACCACCCGTCGACCGGGCAAGAACAGTGCAGCCGTGAACTAGGCCACCGCGAAACCCGTCAGCCGATCGTTTCGAGCACCCGTGCCAGCGCCTCGCGATCCGCGGGCGAGAGCGCCGAGTCGAACCGCCGCGTGAGGCGCGCGAGCTGTCGTCGCGCGAGCGCGTGCCGCTCCGCGCCGAGCGGCGTGAGCACGGCGAGCACACTCCGCCGGTCCGCCGCGTCGTCGATCCGCCGGACCAGTCCATCGGCTTCCATGCGATCCGTGAGCTGCGTCATGTTCGAGCGCACACAACGCTGTCCGGCCGCGAGTTCGCCGAGGGAGACGGGCGCGCCGGTGCGCGCGAGTTGCGCGAGCACGCCGAACTTGGCCCGCGACAGCCCGAGTTCGGCCATCGCGGCCTCAACTTCCGCGTGGAGCACCTGCGCTGCGTCCAGAAACCGCAGTGCGAGCGCGCGAGGAGCGGGCGTCTTGTTCATGTATGCAACATACAGCCGTGCTGCGTGGCGAGCCACAAGCCCCGCAGCGGGTGCGCTACACGCAGGCGCTTCTGTCGCACGCTAAGCCGCCGCACGAATGCGCTGCGCCAGTGGCGCATAGCTCAGTGCGCGCGCGTGCACGAGCGAGCGGTGCAACGTCGCCTCCGCGAGTGGACCCGCCGCACGCAGCAGCGGCGCACACTCGGCAGCCAGCCACAACGCCGCGTACGGATCGTGGCGCTCCGCGCGCTCGACCCGCGCGAGGAGCAGCGTCGCGACGTCGGTGGGCGTCGGTGTCGCCACGCTGGCGAGGCGCACGTCGAGCGCGTCGCACAGCTCACGCCCCTGGAACCACCACTCGGCGCGCGGCGCGAGCAGGACGTTCATCACGGTCTGGTGCTGCACCGCACCGCGCACCGCGCCGAGGTCCAGTTCCGCGAGGCCGCTGCCGGCCAGCGCCCCGAGGTGCACGCCGACCTGACCGAGCGTGTCGGCGAGCGTCACGCACGTGGCATAGAGCTCAAGCGCGCCCGCCGCATCACCCTGTGCGCGCGCAAGGTGCGCCAGGTTGTAGAGCGTGAATAGCCGCTGTGGCTCCAGCCCGAGCGTCGTGAACAGCTGCTGTGCTTCCTGCAGCGACTCTTCCGACTGCGCGTAGCGGCCCGTCTTGAAGAGCAGCACGCCCAGGTTGATGAGCGCGGTCCCGATCGTGTGCCGCGTGCCAAGTTCACGACCGATCGAGAGCGCCGTTCCGTACGCGACCTCCGCCGCGGCGTGATTGCCGGAGCGGTCGCAGGCGATGCCGATCTAGCCGTGCGCGCGTTCCTGCCCACGGCGGTCAACGAGTCGCGTGTAGAGATCGAGCGCGCGCCGAAAGTGCGGCACCGCGTCCGCCGGGCTACTCTCGTGCTGCCCCGTCTGCACGACGTCGAGCACCGTCACGCCCATCCGCATCGCGGCGGCCGCGTGCAGCGCGAGGTCGGGCAGCCGCTCCGCTTCGGCGACCGCGTCGCGGGCGTAACGCTCGGCGTCGGCGGCGTCGCCGAGCCGTGCGTGCGCGTCCGAGCACATGATGAGCAACCAGACGATCTCGTCGGCTGCGCCGGCCTCACGCGCATCCGCGAGCAGCGTGACGCATCCCGCGAGTACTTCCTGCATCGGGACACCACGCTGCATGCGGAGCCGCTCACGCATGCGGCGCGTCGCACGCAGCACACCGAGCGTCGCGGCACCATCCGCGAGATCGGTGAGCAGCGCGGTACATTCGGCCTCGGCCTCGGCGTGGCGCCCCCGCACTTCGGCGATCGTCGCCGTGCGCCAGGCCACGTCGGCCAGCTCGGGAAGCGCACGCGCGTGCCGCCGCGCGACGGCGAACAGTTCGGCGGCGCTGTCGTACGCGTGTGTCGCCGC
Organism: uncultured Gemmatimonadales bacterium; assembly: GCA_963702945.1. Classification (GTDB taxonomy): domain Bacteria; phylum Gemmatimonadota; class Gemmatimonadetes; order Gemmatimonadales; family Gemmatimonadaceae; genus BPUI01. The sequence goes on along the minus strand of OY969773.1, from coordinate 913,901 downwards.
CGCGCGCGCCCCGGCCTCGATCGATGTGCGGAAGGCGTCGGCACCGCAACCTGCCCGGTCGAAGTGGCGCGCCACCTCGGCCGCGGCCGCGTCGCCCCGGGACTCGAGCGCGCGCCCCACGCGCTCGTGCACGCGCCGCAGCCGCAGCGGATTGACACCCGCCTGCAGTACGCGGGGCAACAGCGCGTGAGAGAAGGTGAGCGCGGTCGCGGCGCGCGGGGATGCCACGAGCACGGCCGCCGCGATGCCCGCGTCGAGTGCGTCGAGCACCTCGTCCTCGTCGCGGTCGCACGCCGTGGCGAGCGTCTCCGCGTCGAAGTCGCGGCCGAGCACCGCGGCGACCGCGAGGATGTCGCGCCGCGCGCGGCTCAGGCGCGCCACGCGGCGCGCGAGCAGGTCGTGTACGGCACGTGGCAACGGGGCATCGTGCGGTTCGCGCGCCGCTGCGGCGTCGAACGTCCAGCGACCGTTCACCGTGCGGAGTTGGCCGCTGTCGGCGAGCGCGCGCAGGGTGTGCACGACGAAGAGCGGGTTGCCCTCGCTTTGCGCCGTGATGTGCGCATGGAGTGTGGGTTCGGGCGTCTGCCCACCGAGCGCGGTACGCAGCCACTGGCCGAGATCGTCGCGCGAGAGGCGACCAAGGGCGATTTCGGTGTAGCGCTCCGAGCGCGACAGACGCGCTCGACGCGCGTCGCCAGCCTCGTCGAGATCCTCCGCGCCGATCGCCAGGCAGAGCAGCAGTCGTTGGTCCGTGAGCCGTGCGGCGAGGAACTCCAACGCCTGCCAGGTCGCGGTATCAGCCCACTGCGCGTCGTCGATGATCACCGCGAGTGGACGCAACGCGGTCACATGCGAGAGGAACTGCTGCAGCTCCTCGAGCAGGGCGTAGGCGGAGCCGACCGGGCTACTGCCGAGCGTGTGATCGCTGGCCGTGTCGGGCGTGCCAGCAAGTTCGGGAACGAGGCGCGCGAGTTCGCGCCACGTCCGACGCGGTGCGAGTCCGGCGCGCCACGCCGCGAGGACGACGTCCGCCCACGGTCCGTACGGTGGGCGCACATCGGCCTCGATGCACCGCCCGACGAGCAGCGAGCCGGCGCGCACGCCGACGTCCGGCGCGAGTTGCTTCAGGAGCGCCGACTTTCCGACGCCCGCCTCGCCGACCACGGCCACCAGATGCGGTTCGCCGCGTGCCGCCGCGTCGAACAGTTTGCGCAGGCGCTGCCGCTCGTCGCTCCGCCCGACAAAGCATTCGAGCACGGCGTCGGCGTGCATGCCGACACCGGCCGAACCGGCCCGGGTGACCGCGTCGCGGCCGGCACGCTTCGCTCCGTACAGCGCGCCGTCGGCCGCCGCAAAGAGTGCTTCGAGCGTCTCGCCGTGTTCGGGCGCCGTGGCCACACCGATCGACAGCGTCACCCGCACGCTTTCGCCCGTGCCGTCACGCCGCGGGCATGCGGACGCCGACACGGCCGCGCGGAGCCGCTCTGCCACCACGCACGCCTCGTCCAGCTGCGTTCCGGGAAGCAGCACGACGAACTCATCGCCCGCGTAGCGCGCAGGGAGATCGCTCGGTCGGGTGTTGGCGCGGACGTGATCGGCCACGAGGCGCAATACGCTGTCGCCCTGCAGATGGCCGAAGGTGTCGTTGACGAGCTTGAAATGATCGACGTCGATGACGAGCAGCGAGACCGCACGCCCGGTGGTGCGCCGGGCACCGAGGATGCGTTCGGCGGTATCGCGAAACGCGCGTCGAAGCGGCAGCTGCGTCAGATCGTCTGGCGCGTCGGCCACGACACGTTCTGCGACCGCCGCACTCCCATCGACGTGGCCCGAAGGGATGGCGAGAACTGCCAACTCGTCGCACGCGAGGCTCGCGTCGAGCTCGGCGAGCGCCGACGCCGAATCGAGGCCAGCCGGTTCTGACTCGTCGGGAGCCGTCGTCGCGTCGGTCGCCATCGCGACGCGCTCGGCGTGCGACAGCCACTCGGCTGCGGTTTCTTCAAACCAGGCGAACGCGGCCGAGTCGAAGCGAGAGCCGACATCGCGGCGCATGATCGCGACCGCGTCGTCGTGCGAGACCGCGCGCTTGTAGCTCCGCACCGACGTGAGCGCGTCGTAGACATCGGCGATGCACAGGATGCGCGCCGAGAGCGGAATCGCTTCTCCGCGGAGCGCCCGTGGGTAGCCGCGACCGTCCCATCGCTCGTGATGCGATTCGACGACCGGACGTACGGCCCACGGAAACTCGACGTCGGCCAGCATCTCGGCGCCCGCGGAGGCGTGCCCGCGCATCAACGCCCACTCCGCATCGCTCAGCGTGCCTGGCTTGTTCAGCACCTCCGCCGGCACCGACAACTTGCCGACGTCATGCAGCAGCGCGCCGATGCGGAACCAGAACAAGCCGAGCCGGTCGAAGCCGGCATCGGGTCCGGCACGGCGCGCGATCGCGCACGCGAGATCGGCTACCCGAACGCAGTGCCCCTGCGTGTAGCGGTCCTTGGCTTCGGCCGACTCGCCCCAGCGGCGCGCGACGTGGAGCAATTGCTCCTCGGTGTCGGCCAGGCGTGGCGCGATGTCGCCGGCGTTCGGACGCGTCGTCAGCTGCGAAAACAGGCGATGCGCACGATTGAGCTGCCGGATGACCTCGCGGCTCTTGCCCGCCCGCTGGGCGAGCTCGGCCCGCTCGCGCGCGACCTCGGCCTGGACAAATGCATCACCGCACGCCGCCGCGACCTCGTCGGCGCGCAGCAAGTGGCGTTCGGCTTCGTCTGGATCGCCCGTCTCGCGGGCGATGACGCCGAGCACCTTGGTCGCCTGACTGATCGCGGCGGCGTCACTCGCGCGCGCTGCGGTGTCGAGCGCGCGGCGCGCGGCGCCCCGCGCCTTCGAGAACTCACGTTGCGCAACCCAGAGTTCGGCGATGCGAACGTCGACGCGCACGCGGGCGCGCACGTCGCCCGCGAGATCGTTGAGTCGTGCCGACTCGAGGAGCGCGCGTTCGGCCTCCTCCCATGCGCGCGTCGACGCGTGCAACGCGCCGATACGCGCGAGTACGGCGGCCGACTCGCGCGTTGCGCCGAGCGCGCGGAAGTCGACCAGCGCCGCGTCGAGGTGCGCGTGCGCCGCAGCGGTGTCGCCGCGTCCGGCTACGAGGTCACCGAGGTGTGCTGCGCTCTGTGCGGCAAGCTTCGCATCGCCGCCACGGAGGGCGTGCGTACGCGCGCGTTCGTAGAGCGCTTCGGCTTCGTCGGCTGCGCCGGTCCGCCAGAGCGTCGCGGCCTGAAGCATACAGGCGTCGGCGGTTGCAACGTCGTCGGTCACGGACTCTGCGACGGCGAGCGACGCGGCGAGGCAGTCGAGCGCGATCGCGTCGTCGCTCCGACTCTGCGTGTTCGCCTCGGTCTGATACGTGCGCGCGATCCACCGCAGGATGTGCGGTGCCTCGCGCGCGGCCTCGTCCTTGTCGCGCAACGCGTAGAGTGCTTGCTCGAGCGCTTCGCGCGTGGCGCGCGTGCGACCCTGTTCCTCCTCCGCGCGGGCGCGTTCCAGCAACGCCGCGACCGAGCCGTCGTACGCGCCCGACCGGTCAGGCGACGGTGGCGCGTACGACGCGGCGAAGGGGCGGGCTGGCAGGGGCGTAGCGGGCATGCGCACGGGCGAGGGAGCGCGACGCGGTGTGGCGCGAGAACGCGGGGGCTTGCGAGGCGGGGCGAACAGCAGCGGGGAGTGCGCTGATGCGTTCCAGATCCCCTTCTCGGATGCTGGACGGCCGCGAACATGACGACGTCACGCGTCGCGGCCGCGGTTCCGGCGCGCCGCACGTGACAATGACGCGAGCGGGGCGGCGGACCGAAGTCGGTCCGCCGCCCCGCTCGCACGCATCGTCGTGCGCCCCGCTACCGACGCGTCAGTGTTGCGCGGTCTGTGCCTCTACACGCCGCCGCGTCACTCCTGATTGATACCGACCGTGATTCCGGCGTTTCCACCGCTTTTCCCCCACCCCACGTTGTAGCCGCTGAAGTGCTTGATGCGCCGATACGCGACGCCCTGGTCGGGCGCGTACGAGGTAGCGAGCGTCGGGTCCGTCTTGCCCTCGTCGACGCAGTGCGACATGGCGGATGTACACCACTGAATGACCGGCTTCGCTGTGGGATCGGCGACCGGGGCGGCGATGTAGAACGTCGCGACCTTGCCCGGCACGAAGCGCACGTCCGGCGTGACGATCGCGTGTAGATCGCCCGCCGGGTTCGCCCATCCGCGGAGCGTGAACACGACCGGCGTCCTGAGCGGAACGCAGGTATTGTCCCACGTCGTGGTGCCGTAGCCCGACGACTTCGGATCGCACACTGCGGCAGCGGGGACCGTGATGACCGCGCGCCCGGCGAAGTTCACCTTGACCCCGGTCGCCGGATCGTAGACGAACGTGCGCACGAGCGTGTCCATGCCCGTTGCGCTCGCGTGCAGCTTGATGCCCGCCGCGCTTGGCGAGAGGACCTCGTGAACGGGGCTCGCCGGGACTGGCTCGGTGAGACCGGTATCCGAGCACGCGATGAAGCCGATCAGGCCCGCGCACGCGAGGACGTTGCCGGCCGCAACTGCGGCGCGGTTTGCCCGAAGGTGCCGCATGAATGCAGCAGTGTTGCGCAGAGTCATCACGCGCGTCTCTGGTGTGCTGAAGGGGAGTGAACCGAGTCTCGGGCACCGCTGCTGTGCGGCGCCTCGGGCTCCAGCATCGGCACACCCGAGATCCGACTTGAGTCGGCTGGGTCACCGCGACGCGCGGGATGGTTGTCTCTGCGGATTGCCCGTCAGCAGGCCGGGCGTGCGACCTCGGCCATCGCGGTGTCGAATGCGTGGCGTGTCGCCTCGAACGTCACCTCGTCGTGCGCGACGGAGAGGAAGTTCGCCTCGTATGCAGAAGGCGCGAGGTAGACGCCCTGGCCGAGGAGCGCATGGAACAAGCGCCCGAACGCGGCCGTGTCGGACGTGCGCGCGTCGGCGTAGTCGCGCACGGGGTGATCGTTGAGGAAGAACCCCCACATGCCTCCGACCGCGGTGGCCTGCACGGGAACGCCGTACCGAGCCCCCGCGTCACGCGCGGCGTCCGCGAGTCGCTCACCCATCGCGGCCATGCCCTCGTACGCGCCAGGCCGCGCCATGACGCGGAGGGACGCGAGGCCGGCAGCCATGCCTAACGGATTGCCAGAGAGCGTTCCCGCCTGATACACCGGACCGGAAGGCGCGACCATGCGCATCACGTCGGCGCGGCCGCCGTACGCGGCGACCGGCAGTCCGCCGCCGATCACCTTGCCGAGGCAGGTCAGGTCGGGGGTCACGTCATAGAGCAGCTGCGCTCCGCCCCACGCGACACGGAACCCCGTCATCACCTCGTCGAAGATGAGCAGCGCGTCGTGCGCCGTCGCGAGGCGGCGAAGTCCGTCGAGGAAGCCCGGAGCGGGCGGGACGAGCCCCATGTTCCCCGCGACCGGCTCGACGATGATCGCGGCGACCTCGCCACGGTTGGCGTCGAGCGCGGCCTCGGTCGCGGCGAGGTCGTTGAACGGCACGACGATCGTGTCGGCCGTGGCGCCCACGGTGACACCCGGGCTGTCGGGGAGGCCTAACGTCGCCACACCCGACCCCGCCTTCACGAGCAGCGCGTCGGCGTGGCCGTGGTAGCAGCCGTCGTACTTGATGAACTTCGCGCGCCTGGTGAACGCACGGGCGACGCGGATCGCGCTCATCGTGGATTCAGATCCACTCGAGACGAAGCGTACCATCTCGACGCTCGGTAGTGCCTCGACGAGTACCGACGCGAGCTCGGCTTCGGACTCGATCGGCGCGCCGAAGCTGGTGCCCGATGCGACCTGGCGCTGGATGGCCTCGACGACCTCTGGGTGCGCGTGCCCGGCGGCGAGAGCACCCCACGAGAGCACGTAATCGACGTAGGTCGTGCCGTCGACGTCGGTGACGTACGCGCCGTGCCCGGCGCGCATCACGCGGGGCGTGCCGCCAACCGCGCGGTAGGCACGCACGGGGCTGCTCACGCCGCCCGGGATGACCTCGCGTGCGCGCGCGAGCACCGCGGCCGAGCGTTCGACCGGCGTGGTGTCGATGCCGGCGGGGATGATGGTCGCGCTCACGCGGCGTCCCCCTCACGGATCCATCGCGCCGCGTCCTTCGCGTAGTACGTGATGATGAGGTCCGCGCCCGCGCGTCGGATGGCGATGAGCGATTCGAGCGCGGCCTTCCGGCGGTCGAGCCAGCCGCGTTCGGCAGCGGCTTCGAGCATCGCGTATTCACCGCTCACCTGATACGCCGCGAGCGGCAGCGAACTCTTGCGACGCACGCGGTGGATGACATCGAGATAGGCGCCGGCGGGCTTCACCATCAGCATGTCGGCCCCTTCGGCGACATCGCGCATCGACTCTCGCACGGCCTCGCGTGCGTTGCCGGGCGGGAGCTGGTGACCGGCCCGGTCGCCGAATGAGGGCGCCGAGGCGACCGCCTCCCGAAACGGGCCGTAGAACGCGGACGCGAACTTGGTCGAGTAGGAGAGGATCGCGATGTCGTGATGCCCGGCCGCATCGAGCGCGGCTCGGATCGCGGCGACCTGTCCGTCCATCATCGCACTCGGCGCGACGATATCCACGCCCGCATCGGCGTAGGCGACGGCCGTGCGCGCGAGCTGCGGCAGGGTTGCGTGCAGGTCGACCGCACCGTTTTCGTCGAGCGCGCCGCAATGGCCGTGCGACGTATACTCGCAGAGGCACACGTCGGCGATGACGAGCAGCTGCGGCGCGCGCGCCTTGATGGCCCGGATCGCACGCGGAACGGGGCCGTCCGGTGCGAACGCGCCGTCGCCGCACGCGTCCTTCGCGTCGGGGATGCCAAAGAGGAGCACGGCGCGCAGGCCGGCCGCGACCACGCCATCGATCTCCTGCTCCAGTCGATCGACGGACCACTGCGCGTGGCCGGAGAGCGAGCTGATCGGCTGCACGATGCCGGCGCCATCGCGAACGAAGAGTGGCAGCACGAGGTGCTCGGGGCGGAGCGACGTTTCCGCGAGCATCTGGCGCGCCGCCGGAAGCTTGCGCAGGCGGCCGATGCGCCCGGCCGACGCGCTTCGCTGTGCCGAGCGGTGGGCCGGCGGATGGCGCGAGTCGATCGCGCGCGGCAGTTGGGACGGGACGATCAAATACGACAGACATGATCAGTCGGAAAATCGGACAGAGTTCAGCACGTCGGCAGCGGGTGCCGGGCGTGCGTCAGACAATCGAGTGTGGCCGCAACGAGCGCGTCGTCCGTCGGCTCGCGCGCAACGGCCGCGACGTGTAGCCCGCGGGCGCGGCACGCGTCGGCCGTCGTTGGCCCGATACAGACCGCGGCGCACGCCGCTGGCGCGACGCCGGCCGACGCGAGCGCGCGCACGAGCGCGCTCGCCGCGGACGGGCTGGCGACGAGCACGACATCGAGCGCACCGCCAGCCGCCGCAGCCGCGAACTCGGCGAGTGCGTCGGGCGGTGCGTCCACCGTACGATACGCGATGACGCGCGCGACGCGAGCGCCGCGCGCGCTGAGCAGCGACGGAAGCGCGTCGCGGGCGCGGTCAGCGCAGGGAAACAGCACACGGGCCCCCCAACTGCGCGGAAGCGCGGCCGCGAGTCCGTCGGCCGTGTGCAGCGTAGGCACGACGTCGACGCGGCCGAGTTGCAGGCGCGCCGCGCGGGCGGTCGCCTGGCCGACGACGCCGACACGGGTGCGACCATCCAGCGGAAAGCGGAGCCCCAGCCGGTCGAGCCGTTCCGAAACGGCGTCGACTGCAGCGGCGCTCGTCAGCGTGAGCCAGTCGTAGGCATCGTCGGGCGTCCGCGGCGCGGCGAGCTGGCCGAGGGCGGCGTCGAGGGGACCGAAGTCCGTCGGTGGAAGTACCGCGATCGCCGGCGCGGCGAGGACCGTCGCGCCGAGCGATTCGAGTGCGGTGACGAGCGCGGGCGCGCGCTCGCGCGGGCGCGTGACCGCGACGGTGCGCCCGGCGAGCGGCGCGTCGTCGGGCGTCGCGCCCGCGTTCCTCACATGACGCCCGCGCTGCGTACGCCGGCCAACTGCAGGAGCGCGTCGCCACCGTGCGCGATCAGCCTTTCGGCGAGGGCGCGCCCGAGTGCCGCGGCCTCTGCGGGCGCGCCCTCCACCCGGTCGCGCACGGGCGTGTGCCCGAGCGTCGGGTCAAGCACGCCGATCATCCCGTCGACGCGCAGGGTGCCGTCGGCGAGCAGGACGGCGTGGGCACCGGTCGGGGCCGTGCACCCTGCGCCGAGGCGGGCGAGGAAGGCGCGTTCGGCGGTGACCGCAACGCGGGTCGCGGGATCATCGAGTGGCGCGACGGCGGCAATCGCGTCCGCGTCGTCGGCTCGCACTTCGACCCCAATCGCGCCCTGGCTCACGGCGGGCAACATGTCGTCGGTGCTCAGGTACTCGGTGATGCGCGAGGCGAGGCCGAGTCGGTGCAGCCCTGCGGCGGCGAGCAGAATCGCGTCGTACTGCCCCTCGTCGAGCTTGCGAAGTCGTGTATCGACGTTGCCCCGCACGTCGCGCACATCGAGGTCGGGGCGGAGCGCCCGTACGGCGCTCGCGCGACGTGGACTGCTGGTCCCGAGCACCGCGCCGTGCGGAAGTTGGGCGAGCGTCGGGCCGCGCGTGACGATCACGTCGCGCGGGTCCTCCCGCGGTGGCAGCGCGCCTAACGTGAACTCGGGCGCGAGCGTCGACGGCAGGTCCTTCGCGCTGTGCACCGCGAGATCGATATCCCCACGCCGAAGGGCCTGCTCCAACTCGACCGCGAAGACACCACGGCCGCCAATCGCCGACAGCGGCACGTCGGTGCGCACGTCGCCCTGCGTGGTGATGATCTGGATCAGCACGGTGCGCTCGGGCCAGCGGGCGCGAAGCTCCCGCGCGACCTGCGTCGCCTGCGTGCGGGCGAGCGTGCTGCCGCGGGTGCCGATCCGAAGCGCGCGCGTCGGCGTCGTCGCGGGCGCGAGCGGTGCGCTCATCGTCATGCGACCGCCGCGGCCGTTGCCGGCTCGGGACGCACCGGCTCGGCATGGATCGGCGAGGCGCCTTCGGCGAGTTCGGCGCGGCTGCGCGTGGTCGGTGGCGGCGCGTCGACGCGGACCGTGTTCTCGCCCGCGACGGCGCGCGCCGCGATGTCGACGAGAGCGGCAAGGAAGTCCGGTCGGACGTTGGGCAGCTGCGTCCGGCGATACGTCATGCCTAACTGCTCGGCGGCGTGCTTCGCTTCGATGTCGAGATCGTAGAGAATCTCGAGGTGGTCGCAGACGAAGCCGATCGGCACCTGGAGCACGTGCCGGACGCCTTCGTCCCGCAGCTGCGGCAGGAAGTCGAGGATGTCGGGCCCGATCCATGGCTCGCCGGTCGCGCCGGCGCTCTGCCATGCGCGGCGGTAACCCGGAAGTCCGGCGCGCGCGGCCACCGTCTGCGCGCTCGCTTCCAGCTGCGCCTCGTACGGGTCGCCCCACGTGCGGATACGCTCAGGGAGCGAGTGCGCGGAGAAGATCACGGTGACGTCGTTCCGCTCGTGCTCGGGCCACTTCACGAGTTCATCGTTCACCACGGTCGCGATCGTGTCGATGAAACCGGGGTGATCGTACCACTGCTCGACGAAATCGATGGTGAAGTCGACCCCGTGCTTGCGCATGCCTTCGAAGAGGTACCGCTGATAGCCACCGACCGAGAAGCGCGAGTAGTGCGGCGCGAGCACGACGCAGACGACGCGCTCGATGCCGTCGGCCGCCATCTGGGCGACCGACTCCGCGATCCACGGCGTCCAGTGCTTCATGCCGACGTAGACCGGGACGTCGAGTCCGCGGTCGGTGAGCCCGGCAGCGACGGCGTCGCGCACCTCGTTGGTCAACCGCGTCAGCGGAGTGCGACCGCCGACGGCCTCATAGCGGTGCCGCAGGTGCGCGGCCTGCTCGGGCGACGGCGGGCGGCCGCCCCGGATGTGCGTGTAGTATGCCTCGACGTGCTCCGGCGTTTCGGGCGTGCCGTAGGCGAGGAGGAGGAGCGCGGTCCTGGTCGTCTGAGTCATAGAGCCTTCACGCGGCGCGAGAAACCGGGCGGTGAGTGTGGACGACCTCGACGACGCGCTCGATGGCCGCGAGCGGCGTGTGCGGCAGCATGCCGTGGCCGAGGTTGAAGACGTGTCCGGGACGGCCGTTCGCGCGGTCGAGCACATCGCGCGTCTGGGCCTCGACGACATCGAGTGGCGCGGAGAGCGCCGCCGGGTCGAGGTTGCCCTGCACGCCGAGGTCGTAGCCGACGCGCGCCCATGCCTCGTCGAGTGGTACGCGCCAGTCGAGCCCGATCACCGTGCCGCCATCGTCTTTCATCATGTCGAGCAGGTGCGCCGTTCCCGTACCAAAGTGCACGAGCGGTACGTCGAGTTCCCGCAGCTGCGCGAAGATGCGCTGCGTGTAGGGGCGCACGTGCCGGGCGTAGTCGACCGCCGAGAGCGCGCCGACCCAGCTATCGAAGAGCTGCAGCGCGTCGGCGCCCGCGGCGGCGTTCGCGCGGAGGAACGCCACGACGATGTCGCCGAGTCGCGTCATGAGCGCGTCCCAGATGTCGGGGGCGCCTAACATGAGCGCTTTCGTGTGGACGAAATCGCGTGTGGGCCGCCCCTCGATCAGGTACGACGCGAGCGTGAACGGCGCGCCCGCGAAGCCCAGGACGGCGCGCTCGGGGGCGAGCTCGCGCCGCACGAGGCGCACCGCTTCGAGGAGCGCGGGCAGGTCGGCCTCGGCGTCGAGCAAGCGGAGCGCCCGCACGTCGGCCATGGTGCGCACAGGATGCGCGATCACCGGGCCAACCTTCTCGACGATGTCGAGGTCCACGCCGATCCCGACGAGCGGGAGCATGATGTCACCGAACATCACGGCCGCGTCGAGCGGGAGGCGGCGCATGGGTTGGAGCGTGACGTCGGCGCAGACGTCGGCGTGCTGGCAGATCTCCAGCAACGTGTAGCGCTCGCGCACCTTGCGGTACTCGGGGAGCGTACGCCCCGCCTGGCGCATGAACCAGAGCGGCGTGCGCTCGACTGGCAGTCCGCGCGCGGCGCGGAGAAAGGGCCCGCTCGGGGCCGAGCGGGCGAGGGACGTCGCGCCGACGGCGGACGACGGCAGGGGTGACGCGGTGGGAAGAGAGGACACCCGAGAGATCACGAAGCCGTCAGGAGGCGGCCGCACGACGCGCGATGCGAGGGCGGGCCGGGCGCGGAGCGGCGGCGTCAGCCGGCTCGTGCAAACTATCGGCGTCCGCGGAATCCGCCGCACGCGCGTCCGCGGCCTCATACAGCGAGATGGCCTGCTCGCGATCGAGGCCGAAGAGACGGCGCGCCGCCGCCTCGTGCGTGCGCGGCTCGGCGGCGAGCGCGGCGACCGGCGCGTGCAGCAGCTTGTTGACGAGACGCGCCGCGAGGGCGCGGATGACCTCGCGTTCGCGGGCATCGAGGCCGTCCAGGCGGGCGAGCGCGCGCGCGAGTTCCTGCTCGCGCATCGCATCGGCCGCGGCGCGGAGCTGCGCGATGGTTGGGGCAACGTCGCGCGCGCGCAGCCAGCGCGTGAAACGGCGCGCCCAGCGATCGACCTCCGCGTCGGCGGCGCTCGTGTCACCACCCGCGCCGACGTGGTCCGGCGCGAGCGAGTCGACGTCCCATACCGTCACGTGTGCGAGCGCGGACACGTCCGGGTGCACGTTGCGGGGCACGCCCAGGTCGACGATCGTGACGTGCCGGGGCTGGTCGCCAGCACGCCGGCCCGCTGCCCCGCGCGCGACCTGCGCCGGCACGACGACGGGCGCGTCGGCCGCGGTGCAGGCGAGCACGATGTCGGCACGTGCGATCTCGCGGTCGAGCGCGCTCCACGGTGCGGTCTCGACGCCGTAGCGCGCCGCGACGGCCGCGCCACGCTCCGACGAACGGTTGACGACGGTCACGCGACGCGCACCCGCGCGCGCCACAAGCGCGAGCACGTCGCGCGCCGTGTCGCCGGCACCGACGACGACGACCGCGCGCCCACGAATTGCGTCGGCACCGCCGACCGCACGTACCGCGGCCTCGACCATCGACACGGGCGCGTGGGTGCTGGCGTCCGACGGCGCGACGAGCGGACGTGCACGGCGCCCGGCTGCAAGCGCGGTACTCCCGAGCCGATGCAGGATCGGACCGAGCACGCCGTCACCGCGCGCATCGGCGAGGGCGCGGCGGAGCTGCCCGGTGATCTGCGTCTCGCCAAAAATGACCGAGTCGAGGCCGGCCGCGACGCGGCAGAGATGGCGCGCGGCTTCGGTCCCGACGCGCACGTCGGCGATCGCGCGGATGCGCTCGAGCGGGAGTGCGCTGCGGTCGGCGAGCAGCTGAAGCAGCGCATTGGCCGTCGCGCCGCGGCCGCCGCGTGACGCCACGGCATATAGCTCGATCCGGTTGCACGTCGAGAGTACGAACGCCTCGGCGATCTCGGCCCGTTCAGCGACGTAGGCTGCCACGTGCGCGGCAGCCCCACGGCCCGGCGCGAACGCCGCCCGTTCGCGCACGACGAGCGGAGCCGTGCGGGCGTGCAGCGCGACGCTCACCACGGGCACGAACCGGTCGCGCGCGGGCACCATCATGCGGCGGCGGCGGTGTTGGCCGGGCGAAGCGTGCCGAGCACGCGGTCCGCGGCGGCTTCGCCCGACCGGATGCAGTCGGGGATGCCCACCCCTTGATACGCGTTCCCCGCGAGAGCCAGCCACGGATATCCCTTCACGCGCTCCTCGACCCGCGCCACGCGCGTCGCGTGGCCGAGCGTGTACTGGGGCATCGCGTCGATCCAGCGCGCGACGCGGGTGAAGCGCGGTGCCGCCTCGATCCCGAGGACCTCGCGCAGCTCCGCGCGCGCGAGCGCGAGCAACCGGGCATCGTCTCGCTCGACGAGCTCCGGCCGATGCACGCCGCCGAGGAAGAGGCGGAAGAGCGCAGCGTCGGGCGGGACGCGCCCCGCCCACTTACTCGACAACCAGGTGCACGCCATGACCGCGCGGCCTTCCGCCCCGGGCACGACGTAGCCGGTGCCGTCGAGCGGGCGCGGCACGTCGGCGAGCGCGTAGGCGAGCGTGACGGTCGCGGTCGAGCTGTGCGTGACCGTGCCGAGTTCGGCGGCGAGGGCCGCGTCGACGGAGCGGAGTAGCGGCACGGCCGCAGACGCCGGCGTCGCGATGATCACCGCATCCGCGTCGAGTACGTCGTGACCGACGTCGATGCGAACGCGCCCGCCGGTCCAGCGATCGCCTGCCGGCGCGTGGAGCGCTCGGGCCGGGGTGCCTCGCACGATGCGCACGCGATTCGTAGCGAGGAGCGCTGCTTCGAGCGCCTCGATCAACTCGGCGAGCCCGGTTGGGAGCGAGAGAAAGGGGGACGCAGCGCCGGCGACGTGCGCCGCGGGCGTGCCCGACGCACGCGCGCGGAGTCCACGCAGCAGGCTGCCGTGCTTGCGCTCGAGCGCGCGCAGCTGCGGGAAGGTGGACTCGATGCTGAGCTGCGCGCCGTCGCCCGCGTAGATCCCGGTGAGCAGCGGCTCGACGAGACGATCGTACGCCTCGCGTCCCATGCGGCGAACGACGAACGCGCGAATCGACTCGTCGCCGAGGTCGGCGGGGGCACCGCGCCAGGGCTCGATCGCGACGCGCGCAAGGCCGCGGGGGGAGAGGATGCCCGAGGTCGCGAGCGGACGAAGCTGCGTCGGCATGAGCCCCGACAGCCCGGCCGGAAGTCGGCGTAGCCGGCCAGCGCGGTAGACATACGCGCCCCGCGCGCTCGATCCGTGCAGGCGATCCGCGATTCCGAGGCGGGCGCAGAGGTCGCGCGTGGCGGGCTTGGCGGCGATCACCGAATCGGCGCCGACCTCGAACGTGAAGTCATCCGTGCGCTCGGTGTGGATCATCCCGCCGAGTCGCGCGGTGGCTTCGATGACGGTCACGACGGCGCGCGGATCCGACCGAACGACGCGCTCGGCGGCGGCGAGCCCGCTCACGCCACCGCCCACCACCACGACGTGTGGTGCGGCGGCGTCGAACAGAGCCTCGGGTCTTGCACGCATGGGTGTCAACTTAGGACCGGTCCGCGGGGGGACCATTCGGAGTGGTGCGGAGTCGTGCGGAGCCAGCGTGCGGCGCGCATCCGAACGACTACGTAGGCGTACCGCGGCGGACGACACGCTCGGCCGTGCGATCGCGGACGGCTCGCACGAGGGCCTAACTCCTGAGGCGGGGCGTTCGGGTCCCTCGTAGAGCAGCGGTCGGCTATCATCCGGGATTCCGCACACCCGTGGTCTCGCGCCCGCCCCGTCTGTCGCTCCGCCGTGTCTGCCGTCACCCTACCCGAATCGCCTGTCGCGCTCGCCGACGCTACCTGGGACGACGTCGCGCCCCTCTACGTGGCGCTCGCCAACGCGCCGCTGAACCACGCTACGGTCGAGTCGTGGCTTGCCGAGTGGTCGAGCGTCGAGGCACTGATCGGTGAAGCGGGAACGCTCGCGATGATCGCGTACACGGGCGATACGTCGGACCCGGCGAAGGAAGCCGCGTACCTGCGCTTCTCCACAGAGATATTTCCGAAGGTCGACGAAGCTGGCGTGGGCCTCGCGCGGCGTCTGCTCGCGCTCGGCTGGTCGCGCCCGGACCTCGAGACGACGCTGCGCCGGTTCCGGACCGACGCCGAGATCTTCCGCGAGGAGAACGTACCGATCTTCGCCGAACTCGAGGAGCTATCGGCGCAGTATCAGAAGCTGACCGGGAATCTCGGCGCGGATTGGGACGGCGAACGCAAGACCATTCCGCAGCTGCAGCCGTACCTGCGCTCCGCCGACCGCGCGGTGCGTGAGCGCGCGTTTCGGGCCGGTACGGACGCCTACCTCGCCGAACGCGACACGATGGCGACCCTGTTCGATGCGCTGTACGCGAAGCGTGTGCAGGTCGCGCAGAACGCGGGGTTTGCGGACTACCAGCAGTACGCGTTCGCGGCCAAGCACCGCTTCGACTACACGCCGGATGACGTCGCGCGCTTCCACGACGCGGTCGAGGAGACCGTCGTCCCCGCCGTCGCACGCTTGATGGCGTACCGGCGCGAGGCACTCGGCGTCGACACGCTCCGTCCGTGGGACCTCGCAGTCGACCTCTACCGCGACCGGCCGCTCGTGCCGTTCACGCACGTCGACGAGTTCGTCGGCGGCGCGCGGCGCGTGTTCGCGGCGGTCGACCCGGTGCTCGGCGGGCACTTCGACACGATGGCGAGCGAGCGCCTGCTGGATCTGGAGAGTCGCGCGGGGAAGGCGCCGGGCGGGTACTGCACCAAGCTACCCTGGCGCGGCCGACCGTTCATCTTCATGAACGCCGTCGGCGTGCCTGACGACGTGAACACGCTCGTGCACGAAGCGGGGCACTGCTTCCACGACTTCGCGGCGCACGATCTGCCGCTCATCTGGCAACGGTCGACGGGGCACGAGGCGGCCGAACTGGCGTCGATGAGCATGGAGCTGCTCGCGGCGCCGTACCTCGCGAAGCCGACGGGATATTACGATCCGGCCGATGCCGACGCGGCGATGTTGGAGCACCTCGTCGACGTGCTCACGACGTTGCCGCATGTGGCGAGCGTCGACGCGTTTCAGCGCTGGATCTACACGGACCCGCGGGGCGCAGACGCGGCGGAGCGCGATGCCGAATGGCTCCGTATCCGCGCAGCGCTTCGAGCGCGGTGTGGACTGGTCCGGGTTGGAGCAGGAGCGCCTCGCGCGATGGTATCGTCAGCTGCACATCTTCGAGCTGCCGTTCTACTACATCGAGTACGGAATCGCGCAGCTGGGTGCGCTGCAGGTGTGGCGTGGCGCGCTCGCGAATCAGGCGGACGCGGTCGCGCGGTACCGCACGGCGTTGTCGTTAGGCGGGACGCGGCCGCTGCCCGAGATCTACGCCGCGGCCGGCGCGAAGCTGGTCTTCGACGCGCCGACGATGGGCGAGCTCGTCGGACTGGTCGAGGCACACGTCGACCGTCTGCACGCGCGGTTGGCGGCCGCTCGCTGAGCGACGTACGAACAATCGGAGACATCCAGATGGCGGAAATCCAGTTCGAGCGGCGCGGGCGTCCGCTCTGGCTCGTCGTGCTCATCCTGCTGGTCGTCGGCGGTGGGGGGTACTTCGAGTGGACGTCGTGCGCGACGTTGCAGCGCCAGCGCACCCTCGCGCCGTCCGCGACGCCGGTCGCGGCACCGGCGGCCGGCGGGTCCGGCGGGTCAGCTCCGGTCACGCCAGCTCCCGTCGCGCGTTGACGCGGCGCCAGACCGCACGATGAACGCCGCGGACCCGACGACGGGAGCGGCGACGGGGCTCGGGACGGATGCGTACGGCGATGGTGCGGGCGTGCGCCTGCACTACGTGTCGCGTGGCGAGGGCCCGCTCGTGCTCCTGCTGCACGGGTTCCCGGATTTCTGGTACGGGTGGCGGCACCAGCTCGCGCCGCTCGCCGCGGCGGGGTTCCGTGCCGTCGCCGTCGATCTGCGCGGCTACAACCTGAGCGATCGGCCGATCCGCGTCGACGCGTATGCGCTCGACCGACTCGCCGCCGACGTCGTGGCGCTCGCGACGACGTTAGGCGCCGGGCGCGCGCACGTCGTCGGGCACGATTGGGGTGGAGCGATCGCGTGGCGCGTCGCGATGCGACACCCCGAGGTCGTCGATCGGCTCGTGATTCTCAACGCGCCGCACCCGAGGCGATTCGGCGAGCTCCTACGCACGCCGGCGCAGGCGCTGCGCTCGTGGTACGTCGGCGCCGTGCAGCTCCCGATCATCCCGGAGCTGTTGCTCGAGGCGGACCGGCGCGCGTTGCTGCACGCAGCGTGGCGTGCGATGCACCGGCGGGCCGGCGCGTTCACGGACGCGGATCACGCGGTGTACGACGCAGCGTTCGCGCGGCCGGGTGCGTTGCGCGCGGCGCTCGCGTACTACCGCGCGGCGGCACGTCGTCCGCGGCAGACTTTTGCGCATGATGCGCCGCCTAACGCGACCTCTGGCCCGGCCGCCGCCGGTGACGTCGTGCGTGCGCCGACGCTCGTCGTGTGGGGGCAGGATGACCCCGCGCTGGTCGCGGCGAACGCGGACGGGCTCGACCGGTGGGTGCCCGATTTGCGCGTGGCGCGCGTTCCGGGCGCGGGGCACTTCGTGCAGGCGGACGCGCCAGCCGCGGTCAACGACGCGCTATGCGGGTTCCTGCGCTGAGCCGTCCGGCGCGTTCGGCGCGCCCGGCTCGCTACGTCACACGACTCCGTGGAGTCGTAGCCGTTCACCGTGCGGCCCTCCGCGGAATCGTTGGACGCGGATCGGCGTCGGGTGGATCGCCCGACGTTACCGCGCGCGCGGCGAGGCTGCGACGCGGGTGACACCGCCGGAGACCAGGAACGCCATCACGTCGGCGCTGTCCGCGGCGACGGGGCGCACGCGGTCGATCGGGAAGAGCACGACGTGGCCGGCGACGCTGTACGACATCGGCAGGTAGACCGCGACGCGACCGCCAAGCCCGAGGTGGTCGAGCGCCGTTTGCGTCACGAAACCGAGCACCTCGCCCCCAGCGTCGGGATAGAGCGTCACGATGACCGGACGGTCGAAGCGGCGCTGCTCACCGACGAAGGCGTTGAGGAGATCCTTCGTCGACCCGTAGAGCAGGCGGACGAGCGGGAGCCGCGTGAGGACGCGCTCGATCAGCCCGAGAACGGCACGCGCGAGGAACGTCGAGGCGAGGAAGCCGACCACGACGACGAACGCGATCGTGAGCGCGAATCCGGCGCCCGGAACGCTCAGTCCGAGCCACGAATCGACGGCCGAAAAGAGTCGCCAACAGACGTAGGCCGTGACCGCGAGTGGTGCGATCACGGCCACGCCGCGAAGGAAGTAGTTGATCAGCGCGCGCATGCCACAACATAGGCGCGCCCCGCGTGGACTTGCCTCGCCGTCTAGGCCGCGACGGGGACGCGCTCCGCCGAGGACAGCTGCGCGACGAGCGGCATCACCTGCTCGGAGAAGCGCTCCATCTCCTCGAGCTGCGGGCTGCACTGGATCAGGAGCAGATCCACGCCCACCTCGGAGAGTGCGTGGACGCGTTCGGCGACCTGCTCGGGCGTGCCGACGAGCCCTGTGCGCAGACCGCGGTTGGAGACGGAGTAGTCCTCCAACGAAACCGCGCGTTCGAGCTTGGTATTGCTGACCCAGTCCTGATAGTTGCGATATCCCGGGGAACCCGGCGCGACGTCAGTGATGCGTGCGAGTTCGCGCTTCACGTCGGCGTCGCTATCGCGCACGATCGCGTATGCCGCGACGCCGAACTGCATCGGCGCGAGCCCGTCGGGGCGGCCGGTGCGCTCGGTCGCCGCGAGCGTACGACGGCGCTGCATGTCGGCGATCTTGGGCGCGACTTGCTCGGGCCCGTCGCCGTGCATCACGAAGGCGTCGCAGTCGCGGCTGATGAGCGACTTCGCCGACTCGCTCTCGCCGCCGGCGTAGATCGTTGGGCGCGGGCGACGCACGGGCTTCGGCTCGAGGATGGTCTCGTCGACCTCGTAGTACGTGCCCTTGAACTGCACGCTTGGCTCACGCCACGCCGAATCGACGATATGGAGCCACTCCTGCGTGCGCGCGTACCGGTCGTCATGCGCGTCGAAGCGCACGCCGTAGCGGCGAGCCTCATCGGCCCACCACGACGAGACCACGTTCAGTGAGAGTCGGCCGTTGCTGATGCGGTCGATGTTCGCGGCCTGCTTCGCCAGGATCGCCGGGTTATGAAACGTCGGGCGCACGGCGACCATCAGCTCCAGTCGCTCGGTGACCGCTGCGAGCGCGGCCGCCGTCGACCACGCGTCGAGCGACGGCGCGTCGATGCCCTTGATGTCGTTCAGAAACAGCTCGGCGATCAGCGTGAGGTCGTAGCCGAGCTGTTCGCTGCGTTGGGCGAGCCGCCGCACGTACGGCCACGAGGTCTCCATCGCCTCGTCGGGCACGTTGCGGAGCCACCCGCCGAAAACCGGGAGCCAGTAGCCGTAGCGCATCGTCAAGCGCCCGCGCCGACGTCGGCGGTGACCAGGCCGGCGCGGAGTTCGAGATAATCCGCGAGCCGCGCGAACGGGTCGAAGCCGACGACGCGGGGCGCGTCGGCGACGAAGTTGGAAAGCGCGTTCACGTCGTAGTAGTAGACCTGCCCGTCGCGGTCGTCGACGAGGTACTCGACGCCACCGACGTCGATCCCGGCGCCCTGGACAATCGCCTCGACCGCGGCAATGACTGCGGCCGGGGGCGTGTAACCCTCGACCCGCATGCCGTTCTTGGGCGCGTCGAGCGCGCACGCCGCGCGCGACAGCTCCGCGCCGCCGGTCGTCTGGCACGCATCGGCCGGGCAGAGATTGAAGTCGCCGGCGGGGTAGACGTTGATCGCGTACAGGAACTTGCCGCCCAACGTCTCGACACGCGTGATGCGGCCATCGCGGAGCGGGGCGCGCTCCTGGACGAGCGCGGTTCCATCCACGCCGAAGTCGAGCGCGTCGGCGTCGACCGCAGCGGCGAGCGCCTCGCGCGAGGCGTATTCGACGATACCCGCGCCACTGCCGCCTACGTTGGCCTTGATGAGCACCGGATAGCGCAACGCATCCGCGGCGGCGAGGGCGGCCGCGCCGCTGTTGACGACGCGGGCGCGCGGATAGCCGAGTCCTAACGAGGCGAGCAGATCGAGCTGGCCGGCCTTCGTCAGCTCCATGGCGTAGGCGCGCGATCCGTTCACGACGGGCACGCCGATGCGCTCGAGATGGCGCATCCAGTCGAGCGTGTAGAACGTCGTGTTCGCACGCCCGCGCAGGTACGCCGAAGGGGACGCGCGGTTGAAGACGAGCGCGTACGGCGCCTCGGCCTCGCCGGGGTCGAACGAATGTGAGGCGGCGTCGAGGCGCGTGTAGGGCGTCCCGCGGCGATCGAGTTCCGCGAACAGCGGGCGGAACCAGTCGGGGTGCTCGTGAAAGATCGCGATCGGCTTCGGCGATCCGAAGGACGTGGCGTGCGACATGGGCATCGGTCGGCGGGTAAGGGCCCGAGCGCCGGGCCGGACGAAAACTATCTTAGTCGTGAGACTTGCGGCGGGGCACCCGTCATGGACAGCGAGACGGGGGTGTCCCGCGTAAGCCGTCGCATGAGGCGTGCGCGCGGATCGATGGGCGCGTGCCGTCGACGAATTCGGTCACGCCCTCGGTCCAGCCCCTTCCTCGATGCCCGATCAACTCCGGCGCGACCGCGCCCTGTTCACCTCCGCGGGAATCGTCGCGTGTGGGGCGGCGTTCGCCGTGCCCGCCACGCGTGTGGCCGCGCAGGCGGTCTCGCCTGCCGCGACGACGAACGCGACCTCGCCCGCTCTGGCCCGCGCTGCCGGCTCGCGTCCGCTCACGCAGGCCGACTACGACCGGTGGATCACCCCACAGGGCACGGTGATGGCGCGAGACGGGCGCTGGGTCGCGTACACGCTCGTCCCGCAGGTCGGCGACGGATCGCTCGTGATCCATGCGACCACGGGCGGTGCGGAGTACCGAGTGCCGCGCGGGTACGTGGGGCGGCCGATCATGGTCGTGAACGTCGACTCCGGCTTCAGCGCGCCGCCGCCCACGTTCTCCGCGGATGGGCGTGTGCTCGCGGCGCTGACCTACGCGCCGCGGGCCGAGTTCGACCGCGCGCGACGCGCGAAGGCGCGCACGGCACCACCGGCCTCGCTCGCGATCGTCTCCCTCGCCGACGGGCGAACCGAGTCGGTGCCGCGCGTGCGGAGCTTCGCCATGCCACGGGACGCGGGCGGGTGGATGGCGTATCTGCTCGAGCCGACCGACACGACGGCACGCCGGGGCGGAGCGGGGCGCGACAGCAGCGCGCGCTCGACCGCGGCGCCGCCGGGGAGCGGCGCGCCTGCGGCAGGATCTGCGGCCACACCCGGGGGAACGCCGCGCCCTGTCGCCGACAGCGCCGGCGCGCGCCGCCGCGAGTACGGGTCGACGCTCGTGGTCCGCGATCTCGCGACGGGCGCGGAGACGCGCATCCCGGACGTCGTGTCGTACGCCTTCGGCGACAGCGCGCGCTGGCTCGCGTACGCGGTCTCCTCGCGCACCGCTGGGCGCGACGGCGTCTACGCGCGTGCGCTCGGCGGCGCGCGCGGAGAAGCCGGCACGTTAGGCAGCGAGGTGGCCGTGGCGACCGGCCGGGGCGAGTACAAGGCGCTCGCCTTCGACCGCGGGGTGCGGCAGCTCGCGTTCGTCTCCAACCGCGACGATTCGCTGCTCGCCAAGCCTCGCTGGGCGCTCTTCCACGCGCGCCTCGACGCGCGCGCGCCGCAGACCCGGGCGATCGTGCCCGCCGCGGCCGTCGAACGCGGACTCGGGGTCAACGATCGCGGGGTCAGCTTCGTGCGCGACGGGTCGGCCATCGTATTCGGCCTCGCGCCCGCGCTGCTCGACTCCATCCCGGCCGATTCGCTCGCCGACAAGGCGGTGTTCGATCTCTGGCACTGGCAGGATCCGCGGTTGCAGCCGCAGCAACGGCTCGAAGCGGGGCGCGATCGCGCGCGCGCCTACACGGCGGTCTACACGCCAGCGACGGGGCGATTCGTTCGGCTCGGCTCCGATTCGCTTCCGCAGATCACCGTGAGCGACGATGGGCGGACGGCGCTCGGCGTGACGACGCTGCCCTACGCGTTCTCGCAGATGTGGGGCGAGGGCGGAAGCGACGTGTACGTGCTCGACGCCCGGACCGGGGAGCGCACGCTCGTCGCGCGCCGCGTGCCGTTCGGCGCGCAGCTCTCGCCAGGGGCGCACTACGTGACGTGGTACACGGCTCCGGTCACCGGTCCCGCGCCGTCGGCCACGGCAGCTGCGTCCACCGCTGCTGCGGCCTCGTCCGTACCCGCGACAGGTTGGCAGGCGTATGAAATCGCCACGCGACGGACCGTGCCGCTGACCGCGCCGATCCGCGGTGTCCACTTCGATGAGGAAACGTGGGATACGCCGAGCGAGCCGGCGCCGTGGGGGCAGGCAGGGTGGACGGAGGGCGACCGCGAGCTGCTCGTCTACTCGCGGTACGACGTCTGGGCCGTCGATCCGTCGGGCCGGCGCCCAGGGCGCGTGGTGACGGATTCGGCCGGTGCGCGGGGCCATCTCGTGCTGCGGGTCGCGCGCACGGATCGCGACGAGCGGTTCATCGATCCGCGCGCGCCCCTGCTGCTGTCCGCGTTCGACGACGTCACGAAGGCGAGCGGGTTCTACCGCGACCGGGTCGAGGGGAGCGCCGCGCCCGAGCGGATCGTCATGGCGGAGGCGCGGTTCGGGGCGCCGATCAAGGCGCAGGGCGCGGACGTGTACGCGGTCACGCGGCAGACCTTCACGGCCTCGCCCGACGTCTACGTCGGCGACCGGCTCGACGCGCTGACACGCGTCAGCAACGCCAATCCGCAGCAGTCGGAGTACGCGTGGGGCTCGGCCGAACTCGTGCACTGGCGGAGCACCGACGGCGCCCCGCTGAGCGGCATCCTCTACAAGCCTGCCAATTTCGACGCGAGTCGGAAATATCCGATGGTCGTGTACTTCTACGAGCGGCTCTCGGACAATCTCTACCAGTACAACGCGCCGTCGGGACGCAACGTCATCAATCCGACGGTCTACGCGTCGAACGGGTACCTCGTCTTCTTCCCGGACATCGCGTACACGACGGGCTTCCCCGGGCAGAGCGCGCTGAAGTCGATTCTCCCAGGCGTGCAGTCGATCTCCGCGCGCGGTTTCGTCGACGAGCAGCGCGTCGGCATCGCGGGGCAGAGCTGGGGCGGCTACCAGAGCGCGTACATCATCACGCAGACGCCGTTCTTCCGTGCCGCGTTCCTCGGCGCGCCGGTCGCCAACATGACGAGCGCGTACGGCGGAATTCGGTGGGAGAGTGGGATCGCGCGTGCCGGACAGTACGAGCACGGCCAGAGCCGGATCGGGCGCTCACTGTGGGACGCCCTGCCGCGGTATCTGGAGAACTCGCCGCTTTTCTACGTCGATCGCGTGACGACGCCCGCGCTGATCATGAGCAACGACGGCGACGGCGCGGTTCCGTGGTATCAGGGCATCGAGCTCTTCGTCGGGCTGCGTCGCTTTGGTAAGGAGGCGTACCTGCTCGACTACAACGGCGACGGGCACAACCCGCGCAAGCGGGCCAATCAGCTCGACGTCGATCGCCGAATGCAGCAGTTCTTCGCGCATCATCTCAAAGGCGAGCCTGCGCCCGAGTGGATGCGCGTGGGTGTACCGTTCCTGCAAAAGGGGCGGGATCAGCTCGCCGCGCCCGCGATCGCCGCGGAACCGGGACCGGGCGCGCCAGCAGGGACGCCGACGACCCCTGCTACGCGCACACCGGGCGCGCGGTCGACGGGCACCGGGAGTGGGGGCGCGACGCCGTAACGTAGGAGCGCGTTCGGACGCCCGACGATCGACGCGGGGCGCACGTGCGGGCACGACGCTCGCACGCGTGTCCCGCGTCGTCGTCTTCCGGTCCACCGCGTCACCCCCCGTCGTGCAGACTCGTCGCATTGGTACACTCACCGTCTCGGCCGTCGGGCTGGGCTGCAACAACTTCGGCGCCCGGCTCGACGCCGCGCAGACCGTAGAGGTCGTCAACGCGTCGCTCGACGCAGGCATCACCTTCTTCGACACGGCAGACGTCTACGGCGGCACGCGCAGTGAGGAATTCCTCGGCCGCGCCCTCCGCGATCATCGCCGCGAGGTCGTGATCGCGACCAAGTTCGGGATGAAGGTCGACGACTCGCGGCAGGGCGCGCGCCCCGAGTACGTGCGTCGTGCGGCCGAGGACAGCCTGCGCCGGCTCGGGACGGACGTGATCGACCTGTACCAGCTGCACCGCCCAGATCCGTCCGTCCCCATCGCGGACACGCTCGGTGCGCTCAACGACCTCGTGCAAACCGGAAAGGTGCGCGAGATTGGCTGTTCGAACTTCTCGGTCGCGCAGATCGACGAGGCGGCCGCCGTGCCGCATGTCGCGCGGTTCGCGAGCGTGCAGAACGAGTACAGCCTGTTTCACCGCGCGCCCGAAGCAGACGGCGTCCTCGCGAAATGCGAGCGAGACGGGCTCGGATTTCTGCCGTACTTCCCGCTCGCGAGCGGACTGCTGAGCGGCAAGTATCGTCGCGGCGCGCCTGCACCGGCCGACACGCGGCTTGGCTCGGGTGGCTGGGGAAGCGACCGCCTGAACGATGCCAACCTCGCGCGCGTCGAGCGCCTCACGGCCGTCGCCGAGGCCCGCGGGCACACGGTGCTCGAACTGGCGATCGCGTGGTTGCTGGCGCGACCGGCGGTGGCGTCGGTCATCGCCGGCGCGACGCGCGTCGAGCAGGTCCGTGCCAACGCCGTGGCCGCCGGATGGCAGCTCGACCCGGCCGATCTCGCGGCGGTCGAGCAGGCGTTGGCGGAAGCCTAACGCGAACGCGTCACACATCCGCCTAACGGCGGCACTGAATGACCACGGTCTTCACGGACGATGCCCTACCAAACACTCGACGAACTGCCTGCCGCGCAGGTCGCGCGCTACGACCATCATCAGAAGCGCGCCTTCCTCGAAGCATTCAACCATGCGCTCGTCGAGTACGGCGGGGATGAACACCGCGCGTTCGCGGTTGCGCATACCGCGGCGCAGCGTGCCGGAACGAAGGAGCGGGGCGAAGTGGGCGGCCCGTAAGGCTCTGTTCTAACGACTGGCGCGCAGCTCCCGCCGGAACACGACGAGGTCGCGCACGGTGATGCCGTTCTCGACGAGCGGCGGGTGGTGATAGCGGAAGTAGTCGTGCCGAATGTGATCGAACCGGAAGCCGCACTTCTGATAGAAGGCGAGGTTTCCGAGGCTCGCATTGCCGGTGCCGACGTCGATGGCGCCCTTCCCGCGTCGCGCGGCTTCGGCGGCGAGCCACGCAACCATCGCGCGTCCCACGCCGCGCCCCTGAAACGACTCGGCGACGCCGAGTTCGACGATCTCGCACGGATCGCCACTCCAGCGCATCGTCGCGGCGGTGGCCATCACGCCATCGACCGTACCGCGGTAGACCGCGTCGCTCAGGTGACTCAGGCTCCAGCGCAGGGCGCGCTCGCTGGGCTCGGCGAGCAGCAGGACCGGAACGAGCGCCTCGACCTCGGCCGGGCTATCGGCCGCGCGGACGTCGAGCGCCGACGCGAGGTCGCGCGTGCGCCGGTCAGGCACGCGTCACGCCGGCAGCGAACGCGCGAAGACCTCGCGCAGCCAGCTCGCGAGATCGGCGTCGAGCTCGTCACGGCAGCTGTCGAGTCCGTGGCGGCATCCCGGGTAGAGCACGATGCGCTTCGGTTCGGAGGCGCGCTCGTAGATGTCGCGCGAGCAGCGAAAGGGCAGCACCTCGTCCGCCGTGCCATGTGCGAGGAAGAGCGGTCGCGGCGTGAGGCGGTTCGCGCCTTCGGTTCCCGCGGTCTGGCTACTGAGCGCGGCCACGGCGACCACCGCGTCGCTCGCCACGCCGGCGGTGACGACGACCGCCCCGCCGAACGAGTGACCGACAAGGACGACTCGCGTGCGTCCGCGTTCGACGAGGTAGTCGATCGCGAGGAGCACGTCGGAGACGCATTCGGGCAGATGCGCGGGGTGGCGATAGGCAACCTGAAGCGACGCGATGCCGCCGGGCGCCAGATCGGCACCGAGTCGGTCATACAAGCCACCCGCCGGACCGTGGAAGCCGCCCCCGGCGCCGAAGACCCAGAGCACCGCCGCGTCCCCGGGTGGCGCATCCTGCGCGCGGCACGCGACCGTCCCGCGGTCGGTGACGAGGTCGACGAGGGCGACGCCGTGAGTCATCGCTCGGCGTCTGCCGAACGTCCACGAGCGAGAGTTCACGGGCACCACGCGCAGGCGACATGCGTCGACCTCTGGCAATGGACATTCCGCGGCGACCCCGCGACCGCGGACGGGGTGGCGCGGCGCGCGATGACCTGTCAGACTGACCCGCGAGACGCGCGGCCTCCGGCGCGCGCGACGTCGTCTGTCACACGCTTCCATACGCGGGCCGTCTGGCCCCGGGGCACGGCCGTCATGGGCACCGGCATCCACGCCGACGAGATCGACTACCAGATCCTCGGCGAGGATCTCCAGGCGGTCGTCATCACGCTCGATCCGGGCGAGGCGGTCGTCGCCGAGGCCGGCGCGATGATGTACATGCGCGAGGGGATCGAGATCGCGACGACGCTCGACCCCAATCAGGAGCACGCCAGCATCCTGTCGAAGCTGATTCAGGGCGGCAAGCGGGTGCTGAGCGGCGATACGTTCTTCGTGACCGTGTTTGCCAACCACGGGGCGCATCGCAGCAGCGTGGCGTTCTCTTCGCCGACACCCGGGCGCGTGATCCCGGTGAACCTTGCGCAGTGGGGCGGGACGATCATCGCACAGAAGGACAGCTTCCTCTGCGCGGCGCGCGGGACGAACGTGACGATCGCGCTGACGCGTCGGATCGGCGCGGGATTCTTCGGCGGTGAGGGCTTCATCCTGCAGCGGATCGAAGGTGACGGGCTCGCGTTCCTGCACGCATCGGGTACGCTCGTCACGCTCGACCTCGCGCCCGGCGAACAGGTGCGGGTCGACACCGGCTGCCTCGTCGCGTTTCAGCCGACCGTCGACTACGACATTCGGGTTGTGCCCGGGATCAAGACCGCGCTCTTCGGCGGAGAAGGCCTGTTCTTCGTCAACATGACCGGACCAGGCCGGGTAATCCTGCAAACGATGCCGTTCTCGCGACTCGCTGACCGGATCATCGCGGCCTCGCCCCGGGCGGGCGGCGTCGCCCGCGAGGCGAGCGGCGGCATGTTCGGCGCGCTCGGCGGGTTGCTGGACGGCGCGCGATGAGCGCCGCCGCGATCACGACACGTGCCCTCCGCAAGGTCTACCCGGCCGTCGCGTCGCGCGGCCGCGGCGGTCAGGGACCTGGCGGGCCACGCCCGTTCGGGCCGCCGCCCGTGGGCGGCGCACCGCCGCGAGGCCCGCTCGGTCCAGGCGGCGACGTCATCGCGCTCGCTGGTCTCGACCTCGACGTCGCCGCGGGCGAGTGTTTCGGCCTGCTCGGTCCAAATGGCGCGGGCAAGACGACGACGATCGCCATCCTCACCACGCGTACACTCCCCACCGCGGGCGAGGCGCGCGTGGCGGGAGCGGACGTCGTACGCGAGTCGGTGCTCGCGCGGCTTCGGATCGGCGTGGTTCCGCAACGCCCGAACCCCGATCGGGCGCTCACGGTGGAGGAGAATCTCCTCTTCCACGCGTCGTACTATGGTCTCGACACCGGCACCGCACGGCGGCGCGCGGCTGAGTTGCTGGAGCAGTTCGGGATCGGCGAAAAGGCGGCCAGCAAGGTCGAAGCACTCTCCGGCGGACAACAGCAGCGGCTGATGATCGCGAGGGCGCTGATCCATGAACCCGAGGTCCTCTTCCTCGACGAGCCGACGGTCGGACTCGATCCGCAGGCGCGGCTCGCGCTGTGGGATGTGCTCCGCGACCTGAAGCGCGCGGGTCGTACTGTCGTGCTGACGACGCATTACATGGACGAAGCCGACCAACTGTGCGACCGCCTCGCCATCATCGATCGCGGACAGCTGCTCGCGCTCGACACGCCCGCGGCGCTCCGCGCGCGTGCGCCCGGCGGCACGCTCCTGGAACTCGCGCTCGACGGCGACGCAGCGGACGCGGCGGAGCGCGCCCGCTCGCTCGGCGGCGTGCTGCGCAGCGAGGCGGCAGGGAGCACGCTCCGCGTCTACGCGGAGCACGGCGGCGCGGCGCTTCCACCGCTGCTCGATCTGGCCGAGGCGAGCGGGCGACAGGTGCGCGACATCCGGCTCGTCCCACCGAGCCTCGAGTCGCTGTTCATTTCGCTCACCGGGCGCACGCTCGCGTGAGCGCGCGGAGCGAATCGCCTCGCTCGGCTCCTCGTATCCCCTCGTCATGACCGCCGCCCCGCTTCCCGCGCCGTCTACGCTGACGCCCGCTGGCGTCGTCGCCCGCGTGCCCGCGCCGGTCACCGTGTTCGTCGCGCTCATGCGGCGCGACCTGCGCGCGCTCAGCCGCGAATTGCCCTTCTTTCTGCTCCGAACGATCCTCCAGCCGTTGCTGTTCGTCGTCGTGTTCGGCGCGCTGATGCCCCGCATGGGACTCGTGAGCAGCGGCTACGGCGGTGCGATGCTCCCCGGCGTGCTCGCCCTCACCCTGGGCTTGGCCGCCGTACAGAGCGTCGCGCTCCCGCTCGTCCAGGACTTCGGCTGGACGCGAGAGATCGAGGACCGGCTGCTCGCGCCAATTCCGATGGGATTACTGGTCGCGCAGAAGATCGCGAGCGGCGCGCTGCAGGCACTCGTGAGCGCGTCGGTGGTGCTCCCGATCGCTCGCCTCGTCATGGGCCCGATCGCGGGGCTCTCGCCGACCAACCTCGGCGTGGTCGTGCTCGTCGCGGTGCTTGGCGCGCTCACCTTCTCGGCGGCCGGACTCGTGTTAGGCACGGCGATCAGCCCGCAGCAGATCGGGCTTCTGTTCAGCGCGATCCTGACGCCGACGATCTTCTTCGGCTGCGCGTACTATCCGTGGCGCGGGCTCGACGCCGTGCCCGTGATGAAATATTTCGTCCTGATCAATCCGCTCACCTACGTGAGCGAGGGCATGCGCGCGGTCCTCACGCCCGGGATGCCGCACATGTCGCTCGCGGCCGTCGTGGGTGCGCTCGCCGTGCTGTTCGCGGTGTTCTCGTGGCTCGGGGTCCGCGGGTTCCGGAAACGCGCGTTCGCCTGACCGCCGGCCGCGGCGCGCGCCGGACGGGTGCAGGGCAGCCAACGCGTGGCGGCACGCGGCCGGACTGGCGCGGCGCACTAGCTTTGACGGCATGGCGACACACCTCGAACCCGAGCCGGCCATCGCGCCCGGCCCCCGCGCGACGCCCGTTCCGGCCACCGATCCCGGCGTGGCGGGTGGCGCCGTACCGAAGCCGTCGGCGTGGACGATCGATGACGCGCGCGCGCTGTACAACATCGAAGGCTGGAGTGCGGGCTATTTCGACGTGAACGAGCGTGGGCGCGTCGTCGTCCGCCCGGATAGCGGGCGACCCGAGCTCGAGCTCGACCTGCTCGACTTCGCGCGCGATCTCGAAGAGCAGGGCGTCGCCCTCCCGGTGCTCCTGCGCTTCAGCGACATCCTGCGCTCCCGCATCTCGCAGTTGAGCGAACGCTTCCAGGCGGCGATGCGCGAGTACGAGTACGTCGGCGGGTACACGACCGTGTATCCGGTCAAGGTCAACCAGCAGCGCCATGTCGTCGAGGAGATCCTCGAGCACGGACGTCCGTATGGGGTTGGGCTCGAGTGCGGTTCCAAGCCCGAGCTGCAGGCGGTGCTCGCGGTCTCCGAGGACGCGGATCACCTGATCGTCTGCAACGGGTACAAGGACCACGAGTTCATGCGCCTCGCCCTCATGGGGCAGAAGGTCGGGCACGAGGTCTTCATCGTCATCGAGCAATTGTCGGAGCTGGACGTGCTGCTCGAGGTCGCGGCGGAGTTGGAGGTGCGCCCGACGGTCGGCGTGCGGGTGAAGCTCGCGACCGAAAGCGCCGGGCGTTGGGCGCAGAGTGCCGGGGAGAAGAGCAAGTTCGGGCTCAATCCGTCGCAGCTCGTCAAACTCATCGACCGCCTTCGCGAGTCGGGACAGCTCGAAATCCTCAAGCTCGTCCACTTCCATCTCGGTTCGCAGATCCCGGACATCCGGTTCATCAAGGCCGGGCTGCAGGAAGTTGCCCGCTTTTACGTCGAACTGCGTAAAATGGGCGTGCAGCTCTCGCACGTCGACGTGGGCGGTGGGCTCGGCGTCGATTACGACGGCACGGGATCGTCGCAGAGCAACGCGAGCGTGAACTACTCGCTCCAGGAGTACGCCAACGACGTCGTCTACACGATGGCGGAGGCGTGCCGCGAGGCCGAGGTGCCGATGCCGCACCTGATCTCGGAGAGCGGACGCGCGCTGACCGCGCACCACGCCATGCTCCTGCTCAAGGTGATCGACGTCGAGAGTCAGGCGGAGCCGCCGCTTCCGACGCTCACGCGACGACGATCACGCGATCCTCCACGAGATGGTCGAGGACTACATGCTGCTGCGCGGCGAGGGTGGTGGACGCCCGCTCACCGCGCACAAGGTGATGGCGATCTATCACGATGCGAGCTTCGCGAAGGATCGGTCGCGCCAGCTGTTCAACAGCGGCGTCCTCGATCTGCGCGGACTCGCCGTCGCCGAGCAGGTCTACTTCGCCACGATCAACCGGATCGCGGGAATCGTGAACGCCGATCCCGACGAGTACGAGGAAATTCACAAGGAACTCGACGCCACGCTCGTCGATCGCTACTTCTGCAATTTTTCGCTCTTCCAGTCGCTGCCCGACAACTGGGCGATCGATCAGCTCTTCCCGATCATGCCGATCCATCGCCTCGACGAGCAGCCGACGCGACTCGGAACGCTGCAGGACGTCACGTGCGATTCCGACGGCAAGATCGACCGCTTCGTCGGTGATCGGACAGGGCGTCCCTCGCTCGAGCTGCACGAGTTCCGGGACGAGGAGGAATATGTGTTAGGCATCTTCCTCACCGGTGCCTACCAGGAGATCCTCGGCGATCTGCACAACCTGTTCGGCGATACGAACGCCGTGCACGTGAAGCTGACCGAGCGCGGCGCGGAGATCACGGACCTCGTGCACGGCGACACGGTGACCGAGGTGCTCAACTACGTGCAGTTCCACGCGCCGACGCTGCTCACGACCTGGCGGCGCAAGGTCACCGCGGCAAAGGCACTCACCCGGAGTGAGGCCAACCAGTTCGTCGCCGACTACGTGGCGGGGCTCGACGGGTACACCTATCTGGAAGGAGAAGCGGCACGATGAGCGAGACCACGCAGTCGTCGCCGGCCACGGGTGCCGCGCCCGCCGCGCTGTGGGAGGACTTCGTCGACGTGTTCACCAGCCCGGCGACGGTGTTTGCGCGTCGTCGCGATGGACGCGCCGGGCTCGCGATGCTGCTCTACACGATTCTCGGGGTGCTCACGTTCTACGTTGGGCGCCCGGTGATGCAGCCGGTGTTCGATCGCCAGATCTCGGCGGCGACCGCGAAGATCGAAGCCGACCCGAAGCTCACGGCCGAGCAGAAGGAGAGTGTGACGTCGAAGATGCGGAATTTCAGTGATTCGCCGCTGACGTACATCGGCCCCGCACTCATCCTGCCGCTCTCGCTGCTCGTCACCGCGCTCCTGCTCTGGGGCGTGGCAAAGGGCTTCGGCAGTGCGGCGTCGTATGGCCAGGCGCTCGCGGTCACCTCGATCGGTGGAATCCCGCGCGCCGTGCTCGGGCTACTGACTGTAGGCGCGTTCGCGGCAACGGGACACACGATCACGAATCAGTACGCGCTCAGCCTCAACCCGTCCGCGCTGCTCGGCCCGGACGCTTCAGAGGTGCTCGCCGCTGTCCTGGGCCGCCTCGATATTGGCGTTCTCTGGCATACCGTCCTGCTCGGCATCGGCATCGCCATCGTCGGCCGGATCGAGCGCCCGAAGGGATTGAGCGCTGCGGGACTCGTGTGGCTGATCGCCGGCCTGTTCGCCGTGCTCAACGCGCTACGTGCGGTTGCGGCGATGTCGTAGGGCAGGGGGAGTTCAAGGGCTCTTTGACAGGATTCATCGGAGGGACCGGATGACTGCTGCGAGCGACGAACTGACCCGCCGAGCTGTCGTCCTGCTCCTCCGATGAATCCTGTCAAGGTTCTTGATCTCGTTCTGGCCGCCCGTTCGTCAGCCCTGCCCGTACCGCTTCGCTACCTCGCCCCAGTTGACCGTGTTCCACCAGGCGTCGATGTAATCCGGTCGGCGATTCTGGTACTTGAGGTAATAACTGTGCTCCCAGACGTCGAGCCCGAGGAGCACGTCGTTCGGACGCGCGCCATCCATCAGCGGATTGTCCTGATTGGGCGTGCTGGTGATCGCGAGCTTGTCGCCCTGGCGCACGAGCCACGCCCAGCCTGAACCGAAGCGGCCCACGGCGGCGGCCTTGAACTGGTCGCGGAACGCACCGAAGTCGCCGAAGCTCGACCGGATCGCGTCGCCGACCGCGTCGCTCGGCTCACCACCTGCGCTCGGCGCCATCAGCTGCCAGAACAGCGAGTGGTTCCAGTGCCCGCCACCGTTGTTGCGGATCGGCCCACGGACCGCTTCGGGTGCCGCGTTCAGGTTGGCGAGGAGCTGCTCGATCGACTGGTTCGCGAGATCGGGCGCCTTCTCGATCGCCGCGTTCAGGTTCGTGACGTACGTCTGATGGTGCTTGTCGTGGTGGATCGTCATCGTCTGCGCGTCGATGTGCGGTTCGAGCGCATCGGGCGCATACGGCAGCGGCGGCAACGTGAAAGCCATGGCAGTTCTCCGGAAGGGCGTCGGATTGGTCGAGCTCGGTAACGCTCAGCTGACCGTCGTCACGCGAGTTGCGCGCCGCGCCCGCCACCAACTCACGATCGCCGGGCTGACCGAGAGCAGGATGATTCCGATGATGAGCAGCTCCAGGTGCTTCGTGAGCCCAGGGAACTTGGAGCCGAGCACGTAGCCGGCGAGCAGCATGCCCCAGATCCACGTGACCCCACCGACGACGCTGTATGTGAGGAACGTCGGGTAGCGCATCCCCGCGCCACCGGCAACGAGCGGTGCGAACGTCCGGATGATCGGCATGAAACGCGCAAGGACGACGGTTTTCGGTCCGTGCGTGGCGTAGAAGTCCCGCGCCCGTTGCAGATGCTTCTTCTTGAACAGGAGCGAGTCGTCGCGAGCGAAGATCCGCGGACCCGAGAGACGCCCGACCCAGTAATTCGTGTTGTCGCCGAGGATCGCGGCCGCGCTGAGGGCGAGACCCATCGTCGTGATATCCAACGGCAGGTGTTGCGGACCGGGCGCCGCAAGGAGTCCCGCGGTCACGAGCAGCGAGTCGCCTGGTAGAAAGAAGCCGAAAAAGAGTCCGGTTTCCGTGAAGATGATCGCGAACAGCCCGACGTAGCCCGCCCATTGCACGAGGGCGGGAAGGTCGCGGAGATGTCCGAAGAATTCGCTGAGAGGTGGCATGCGGAATACGAAAAGCCGACGGCGCGCTCGGAACGCACAGAGCAGAGTGCAACCTCACCGAGACGGGGGAGCGGGGCAATCGCCACGCGAACGTTCGGCCGAGATCGGATCGGAGGCGCCGGCGTGACGCTCCCCGCGGCCGCACACCGGCCGGGCGAGTTCTTCGGCCCCGGGCTCGGTGCGCGCGGTGAGCGATGGTTCGAGCGAGTTGCGTGGTGCATCGTCGTCCTGTTCGCGCTCGCGTGGGCGTGGAGTATCGCGGATGCGCGTCGCCACCAATCGCGCATGCGCGCCGGTGCGTCCTCCGTCGTCACGCCGGCGACCGCCAGCGTGGCGGCCGCGCTCACGACGCCCAGCCGTCCGTCGACCGCGTATCTCACGGACGCGCTGATGACGCGGCTCGCCGACCTGCGGGGTGCGAGCGGCAAGGTGCGCGTCGTCGTGCACGCGCCCGGAGAACCGGTCGCGCCGCAGCTCCCGGTCGTCACGAGCGCGGACGGAAACCCGTCGTCCGCGATCGAGCGGCTCGCGCTGCGCATCGGGAACGCGCTCCGCCCGGTCGCGGACCTCAACGTCCTCACCCTGACGCCGCTGAGCGCGCGGCGGAATGGACGGATCGGCCTGTACTTCGTCGGGACGTGGCCGACCGAGCGTGGGCCCGCCGCGATCGCGCGGGGCAACTATGCCCCGCCGCGCGGGCTGATCGAAGTCACTCCGGCGACCCAGGAGACGCCGCTCTCCGAACATCTGCGCCTCCGCGACTTCCTCACACACGACCAGGTGAACGTGTGGCCCAAGTACGTCGTCGTCGACCCGCGCATCATCGATAAGGACGAACTGGTGCTCGCCGATCTCGCCGCCCACGGCATCTCGGCCCGCGGTCTGCACCTGCTCAGCGGCTTTCGTACGCCGCAGTACAACGCCGGCGGCGGCGATTCGCGCGGGCGGGCGGGGTTGAGCCGTCACATGTACGGCGACGCGAACGACGTCTGGATCGACAACACGGGCGGGGGGCAGATGGACGACCTGAACCACGACGGACGGCGCGACATTCGCGACGCGCAGATGATCTGTGACGCCGTCGAACGAGTCGAGCAGGCGCACCCCGAACTCGTCGGCGGCTGCGGCGTCTACCCCGGCAACGGCGCGCACGGCCCCTTCACACACATCGATGCCCGCGGGTACCGCGCCCGCTGGACCGGCTCAGGAGACGGTGGATGACCGACATGACGATCGCCCCCACGACCGACCGCACGGACGCACGCGCGAATCTGCCGCCCGACGTCGCACCTGAGGGCGGCGACGCGGGTTCCACGACCGCGGGCGAGCCGCGCGGAGTGAGCCGCGACGCCCAGCGTCGGGGCATGGACCCGCTCTTCGGGGTGCGGACCGCCGACATCGAGCCTTACACCGGCCTCCGCTATCTCTCGAAGCTGTTCCGGATGATCGCGGTCGTACTCGTGCTGCTGCTGATCGCGGAAGTCGTGACCGGCCTCATCACGCAGGGCACCGACTCCGTCTCGACGCTGCTCGCCGAGGTGTCGCGGTTGATCGTGCTCGCGGGGCTGCTCTGGGGCGTGGGCGACCTCGCGATCCTGCTCATCGACGTCGGGCACGACGTCCGGGCTGCGCGTATCCTGATCGGGCGCCAGACCGCACACCTCGCACACCATCCGCGCGAGGGCGAGGTGTTTGGTGCGGCCGTGCCATCGGCGTTCGCGGCGGCGTCCCCGACGCCGCCATCAGCGCCGACGGCGATGCCGGTGCGCGAGCAGCGGGTCACACCGCGGACGTGACGGAGCGGCGCGGCTGACCGGTTCGGGTGGTCCGGCGCACGAATCGTCGCGGATAACGCCGTCGATCACGCCCTCCAGCGAGTCCGCGGTGGGAGCGCCCGACGTGCTCGTGCTCCCGCACACGCACTGGGATCGCGAGTGGTATCACGTCGCCGAGCGCTTCCGACAGCGGCTCGTCGCCCTCGTCGATGAGCTGTTAGACGAACCAGGGGACGCACCGTTTCTGCTCGACGGGCAGACGGTTGTTCTCGATGATTACCTCGCGGTCCGTCCCGGACCGTGCGGACGCACTTCGTACCGCACTCGGTGCGGGACGGGTCGGTCGCAGGGCCGTGGTTCGTCCTCGCCGACGGATTGATCCCGGGTGGCGAATCGCTCGTCCGCAATCTGTTCGCGGGGCGACGCACGCTCGCGCGGTTGGGCGCGGTCCCCCCGCCCGTGCTCTACGCGCCCGACGCGTTCGGCCATCCTGCGGCGCACCCGACGATCGCCGCCGGGTTTGGGTTCGGCATGGCCATCGTGTGGCGCGGCTACGGTGGCTCCCGCTGGCCGTCGGGCGACGCCGCGTGGTGGGTCGCCGCGGACGGCAGTCGCGTGCTGCTCTACCATCTGCCGCCCGTCCGGCTATGAAATCGGCTCGCGCCTGCCGCCGACGCTGCCGGCCGCGCGCGACCGGTGGGCCGCGCTGGCCGCGACCCTCATCCCGCGCGCACGACTCGGCTTCGTCCTCGTGCCCAACGGCGCAGACCACCACGCGCGGCAGGAACGGTGGTCGGAGGCGATCGAGGCGATCACGCGAGCCGCGGCGCCATCCCGCGTGGACGTCGTCTCGCTCACCGACTTCGCGGAGCGAGCTGTTCGAGCGGCGCGGGCTACCGAGCTACCCACAATTACGGGCGAGCTGCGCGACTCCTATGGATATGCGTGGGCGCTCCAGGGCACGTTTGCGACGCGATCCGCGCAGAAGCGGCGCGCGGCGCGAGCCGAACGCGCGCTCGTGCGCGACGTCGAGCCGTGGGTCGCGCTGGCGACGTTAGGCGCACCCGTGGAGACGCCGTCGCAGTCCGCCGCGACACGGCGCGCGCTGCTCGACGCCGCGTGGCGGGATCTGCTTCTCTGCCATCCGCACGACACGCTCTGCGGCTGTTCGCTCGACGCCGTCGCGCGTGCAATGAACGTGCGCCTCGATGCCGTGGAGACGCAGTGCGATGGGCTGCGGCGCGCGGCGCTCGACGCGGTGGTCGGGCATGACGTGGTTCGTGCGCGTGGGCTGCGCACGCTCTGGCGACCGCAGGTCGTCGTGCGAAATCGTGCGGCCCGCCCGCGCGGTGGCGTCGCCGAACTCGCGATCGACACCTTCGTGCGCGACGTCGCGGTCGGGCCGGAGTCGGCCGGCGCGTGGCAGACCGTACGCGCCCCCGGCGCGCCCGTCCGCCTGAGCGGATGACGCGCCGCTGCTGGTCCAGGTCCTCGACCGCACGCTCCAGCACGACCGGATCGAGTCGCCGCGTCACTACCCCGACGATGATCTCGTCGAGCGCGCGACGGCGGTCGCGTGGGTGCCGACGCTGGCGGGCTACGGCGTGCGGGCGTTTGGGCTCACGGACGACGGTCCGGCCAGCGACCCGCGAAGCGGTGCCGACTCGAGCCTTGCCCAACGTTCACCGTTCGTCCCCGTACGCGCCCACGACGGGCGGCTCGACAACGGTCTTCTGCGCGTGGGCGTCGACGCGCGCGGCCGCGTGTCGCTCCACGATCTCGTCCGAGACGTCGTGCTCGACGACCTGATCGGCTTCGAGGACGTTGGCGATGCGGGCGATCTCTACACGCACTCGCCAATCGGTCACGTGCTGACGACCGTGCGCTGCGCGGGGACGCAGACGATCGACCGCGGACCGCTCCGTGCGACGCTCGAGGCGCGCTACGGGCTGCGCGTGCCCGAAAGCCTCGCGGCCGATCCCGACGATCGATTCTCGCGGCCCACGCGCCGGGCGAGTCGCGCGATCGACGTCCCGCTCACGATCCGACTGACGCTGGACGCCGGCGCGCCCTTCGTGCGCATCCGAATCACGGGAAACAACCGCGCGCGCGATCATCGCTTGCGTGTCGTCTTCCGCACCGGATCCGCGGTGGCGCCGCGGGATGCAGATGGGGCAGAATCATCGGACGCTGCGGTCGCGGACGCGGCGTTCGGCCCCGTGGATCGTCGCCCGATCGTCGTGTCCGCGGCCGAGGCTGCCGTCGAACGACCGCCGACGACCGCGCCGCTACACCGCTACGTCTCGCGCGCCGGCCCCGACCACGGCGTCACCGTCTACTCGGACGGGCTGGCCGAGTACGAGGCGATGCCCGATGGTGCCATCGCGGTCACACTCGTGCGCGGGGTCGGTCAGCTGTCCCGCCCCGACCTGCCCGAGCGTCCCGGGCACGCGGGATGGCCGGCGGCAACGCCAGAAGCGCAGGGCTCGGGTGAGTTCAGGGCCCACTTCGCGCTCGCGATACACGCACCGGATAGCGACGAGACGCGCGCGCACGTCGAAGCGCTCGCCGACGACGTGTTGCTCCCCCTCGTCGGTGAGACGACGCGGGCGGCGCTGCACTCGCTCGAAAGCCCCGCGTCGATCCAGCTCGAAGGCTTCGGATTCGGTACGGTGCGATCAAGCCGGCCGAGCGCGGGGACGGATGGATCACGCTCCGCGCGATGAACGTGACGCAACGTGCCCAACGCGGCGCCTGGCACGTCATCGCGCCGGAGGGAGCCATCGTAAGGCAGGCCGTCCGAACGCGCCTCGACGAGACCGAAGACGAACCCGTCGCACTCACGCACGACGGTCACATCGCGATCGTGGCCTTCGACGCGCGCCCGCGCGAGGTGATCACGATCCTCGTTCGCTGAGCGCGTCGCGCTCGCCGCGGAGTCGGTCCTGCAGCGCGTCGCCAATCTGCGTGCACGCGAGCACGGTCACGACGAGCAACGCTCCGGGGACGAGCGACACCCACGGCGCGACGATCAGCAGATCGCGGCCGCTCGCGATCAGGTTGCCCCAACTCGGCGCCGGCGGTTGCACGCCAAGCCCGAGAAAGGAGAGACCGCTTTCGAGGAGGATCGCGTTCCCCACACCGAGCGCGGTCGCGACCGTCGCCGCGCCTAACGCATTCGGTGCGACGTGACGCCAGAGCACGCGGCTCGGTGCGGCGCCGAGTGTGGCGGCCGCGGTCACGTACTCCGCCCGGACCACGCCTAACGCTTCGGCGCGCACGAGCCGCGACACGCCCATCCATCCCGTGAGGGCGAGCACGACGACCGTCGTCTGGACGCCCGGCCCCCAGAGCGCGGCGACGACGAGGAGGAGCACGATGCGCGGGACCGCGAGCAACACGTCGGCCACGGCCGTGATCGCACGGTCCCACGCGCCGCCTCGCCACGCAGCCACTGCGCCCAACGCGGCGCCGATCGCTCCCGAGAGCAGCGAGCCGCCCACCCCGACCGCGAGCGAGAGCCGGGCGGCGACGAGCGCGCGGACGAGCAGGTCGCGTCCGAACGCATCCGTTCCGAGCGCGTGCCATGAGCCGTGCCCGTCGCGCGCCAGCGGCGGCACGAGTCGACGCGCGAGCACGTCGCCGATCGCCTGCGTGTCGGCGGGTGCGACCGCGGGGACGACGACCGCCGCGATCGCGAGCAGCGTGAGCGCCGCGAGTGGCATGCGCAGCGCGCGCGGTACGCGGACGCGACCGCGTCCACGGCCGACATGGGCAACGTTAGGCACTCGGCGATCCTCGACGGCGCGGATCGACGCGCGGCAGGATGAGATCCGCCGCGAGATTGGCCGCGATCGTCGCCGCCGCGTAGAGCAGCGCGGCGCCGAGCACGACGGGGTAGTCGCGCGCGGCGATCGCCTGGACGACCACGCGCCCGACGCCCGGCCACGCGAAGACGCTCTCGACGAACACCGACCCCGCGACCACGCCCGGCAGCGCGAGCGCGAACAGCACGACGAGTGGCGGCAGCGCGGCGCGGAGCGCGTGTCGGCCGTAGACGCTGCCCGGCGCGAGGCCCTTCGCGCGCGCCGTGCGCACGAAGTCCGCCGCGAGCACCTCGCCGACCGAAGCTCGAGCGTACCGCGCGACGCCGGCCGCACCGACCGCGGTGAGCACGATCAGGGGCAGCACCGCGTGCCGAGCCCGGTCAGCAATCGCGTCCCAGCCATCGGCGAGTCCGGCCGGATCCGACGCGCCGAAACTCGGTAGGCGCCAAGCGGCGGGCACGCCCCAGCGCGCCGCGCCCGCCGTGGCGATCGCGATCAGTCCGAGCCCGAGCCAGTAGCTCGGCGCCGCGTACGCGACCGTCGTCATCACCGTGAGGAGCGCGTCCAGCCGCCGCGCGCGCCGTCCGCCGCCGGCACGCAACACCGCCTGCCATGTGCCGAGCGCGACGCCCGCCAGGTAGCTCAACGCGAGCGAGCCGAGTCCGAGCGCGACCGATGCCGGCAGCGCGTCGCCGAGCACGCGCGAGACCGGGCGCCGCTGCGCGAAGCTCTGCCCGAGATCGGCGTGCAGCAGACGCGCCGTCCAGCCGACATATTGCGCGCCGATGGAACGATCCAGTCCGAGGTCGGCGCGCACGCGCGCGAGGTCGCTCGCACTCGCGACGGGTGGAACGAGGAAGAGCGCCGGATCGCCGGGTGCGGCGTGCACCAGCACGAACAACAGCGTCGCGACCGCCCAGAGCAGCGCGAGCGCGCCGCCGAGCCGGCGTGCCACGGCGCCGTACAGGTCCGCGTTCGTGATCACGTGTGCCCGTGCGCGGGCGAGCACGGAAACGAGCGAACGCGTCGGCGCGGTGGCAGGCACGGCCGCATGATGCGCGCGCGCGCGCCGAAAGGAAGGGCCGCGCGGATCGTATGGCGCGGCCTCTGGCGCGTCTTCGCGCGCCTCGTGCCCGCGGTTGCGGTGTGCGCGTGCGCCGCGCCGCCGCGTCCGGCCGACGTCGCGGTGATCGCGTCGGGCGCGGACCTCGAGTCGCTCGACCCGCTCCGGACCGTGCACCCGCTCTCGCGGCAGGTGCAGCGCTACGTGTACTCGGTGACCCTCACGCGTGCCGATTCCGCACTCCGGCCCTCGCCGTACTACGCGCGACGGTGGCAATGGCGCGAGGACCGACGCGCCCTGACGCTCGCGCTCGAGCCTCGGCTGCGATGGCACGACGGAACGTCGGTGCGTTCGAGCGACGTTGCCGCGACGCTTCGCGCCGCGAAGACCGATCGCGCGAGCCCGTGGCGCGCCCAGCTCGCCGACGTCGCCGGCGTGGATGCGCCCGATGACACGACGCTCGTCGTGCGATTTGCCCAGGCGCAAGCCGAGTGGCCGCGCTTCCTTTCCGAGCTGGCGCTGCGGCCACGCGCGACCGCGACCGGAACGGTCGGCGCGGGCCCGTTTCGCTTCGTCCGTCGCGATCGCGGCGCGCGCTGGACCTTCGCCCGGAACGATGCGTTTCCGGCCACGATGGGCGGCCCGCCACGACTCGCGCGACTGGTCGTCGCCGTGATCGACGAGCCGACGACGAAATTCTCCGGACTCATCACGGGCGAACTCGACGTCGCAGGCATCGCGCCCACGAGCGCCGCGCTCCTCGCACACGATCCCGTCGCGCGCGTGCTCTCGTACCCGGTCGCGTTCTCGACCGGACTCGTGTTCAACACGCAGCGGCCGCCGTTCGACGATATGCGTGTGCGCCATGCAGTCACGGCCGCCATCGACCGCCGGCGCATCGTCGACGTCGCGCTTGCGGGCTACGCGACCCCGTCGGCATCCGCCGTCCCGCCTGGATTCCCGCACGCCCGCACCATCGCCGATCCGCGCGACGTGCATCGTGCCGACTCGTTGCTCGACGCTGCGGGCTGGGTGCGCGGCGCCGACGGGCTCCGCCGCCGCGACGGCCGCGCGTTCACGGTCGATCTCGCGACGGTCGGCTCGGGTGAGAACGCGGTCGAGCAGCTGATTCAGGCCGACCTCGCTGCCCGCGGCATCACGGTCGCGATCCGACCGCGCGAACTCGGCGCCTTTCTCACACTCGCGCGAGCGCCACGCAAGTCGTTCGATCTCCTGCTCACCGGCGTACCTGGGGACCTCGCGCTCGGTCACCTCGTCGCCATGTTCGCGACGAGCGCGGCGAACGGCGCGCTCGACTACGCGGGCTATCATCGTCCTGCGCTCGACCGCGCGTTCGCGCAGACCGCAGGCGCGTCGTCCCCTGCCGCCCGCGATTCCGCGTGGATGACCGTCCAGCAGGTGCTCGACGATTCGCTCCCCGTTGCGTGGCTCTACCACGCGCGTGGGGTCCAGGGCATCGCCCGCCGGCTGGGCGGGGTCGCGATGGATTTGCGCGGCGAGCTCGCGACCGTGCACGACTGGGTTGGGCAGTCCGCGGCTCCTCGTTAGGCACGCGCACGATCGCATGGCGCTCCTGCTCTCGTCCGACGCACTCCGGGCCCGCCGCGCGGTCGTCGGCGGCCCGCTCGCGCCACTCGCCGACTCGCTCGCCCGCGACCTCGTCCCGGTGCTCGACGCGAGTGCGGACGGCATTTGGCTGCCGACAGAAAAGGCCCAGCTCACACGCGCCGGCGGCGTCTGTCCACGCGACGGCATGCGCCTGCTGTTCGATCCGTTCCGCCCGCGCGCGCACCGCTGCCCGCGGTGCGGCCACGTGTACGACGAGGAGGCGCACTACCGCTGGTGGATCATGGGCTACCAGCTCTGGCTCGCCGAACGCGCGGTGCACGCGGCGACGCTCCACGCGCTCGGGGCGGGTGAGGATGGCGCGAGCGCACGGTTAGGCGACTTCGCGACGCGCGTGTTGGTCGCCTGCGCCGACGCGTATCTCACCTACCCCAACGCGGACAATGTCCTCGGCCCCACACGCCCCTTTTTCAGCACGTATCTCGAGTCACTGTGGCTGCTTCACCTCTGCGTCGCCCTCGACCTGCTCGAGACCTCGGGTACCCTCCCATCGCACGTGAGCGACCGCGTGCGCGAGCGCGTCATCGAGCCAAGCGCGGCCCTGATCGCGAGCTACGACGAGGGCTGGTCCAATCGCCAGGTGTGGCACGTCGCGGCGCTGATCGCCGCGGCACGGCTGCTCGGGCGTCCGCACCTCGCGGCGAGGGCCGTCCACGGTACGCACGGGTTGCTCGCGCTCATGGACGAGGCGTTGCTCGCGGACGGGACGTGGTACGAGGGCGAGAATTACCACCAGTTCGCGCACCGCGGGTTCTGGTACGCGCTCGCCATGACCGCTCGAACGAACGACGAGGTTCCGGACGCCGCGCGCGCGCGCTTCGTCCTCGGGTTTGCGGCGCCATTCCGCGTCGCACTCCCCGACCTGTCGCTCCCGTCGCGGCGGGACAGTCAGTATGCGGTGTCGCTGCGCCAGTGGCGGTGGGCGGAGTGGTGCGAACTCGGTCTGACCATGCGCCTAACGATCCGAGGATCGCGGGGACACTCGCGGCGCTCTACGCGCCCGGGCCACCGCGCCTCGACGTCGGCCGCTGGCGCGCCACGGGCGAAAGCGAGCGGAACGAGCCCGCGTCCGCGCTGACGCGTGCCGATCTCGGGTGGAAGTCGCTCCTCTTTGCGGCGCCGACCCGGCCTGACGCGGAGCCGATGCTGGCGGAGTCCGTGCTCGAGGTGCGACAGGGGTTCGCGGTGTTCCGCCGCGATCGTGGGCGGCTCTGGGTGGGCGTCGACTACGGTGCGAGCGGCGGCGGCCACGGACACGCCGATCGGCTCAACCTCACCATCGCCGACGGCGGCGTGCGTTGGCTCGACGACATGGGCACGGGAACCTATGTCGAGCGCACGCTGCACTGGTATCGCAGCACCCTGGCGCACCAGGCTCCGCTCGCGGACGGCGCCAGCCAGCCACGTCGCGACGGCGAGCTGCTCGCGTTCGATGAGCACGGCACGTTAGGCATCGGGTGGATCGACGCCATCGCGCAGATCGGCGCGCACGTGACCGCGCGTCGCTCCGTGGTCGTGTGCGACGGATACGTCGTCGATCTGCTCCGCTGGACCGCCGCCTGCCCCGTGACGCTCGATCTGCCGATCCACCTCGCGGGATCGATTGACGGTGTCGGGCCGTTCGCGCCCGAGGACCCGGGCGGGGCGGACGGACTCGAGGACGGTTTCGACTTCCTGCGCGACGTGGCGGCTGCGACGTGTGCGGCCGGAACGTGGGCCGCGCTCAGAGCCACGGCGGGAATGCGCGACTCCGGCGAACTCCGTGGGTGGGTCCGCTCGGATTCGCCGAGCGCTGACGGTCCCACGACCTGGTTCCGCGCCGTCGCGCCTGGACCTCCTGGGACCGGCGATCAGCCGTTCTACTTCGTCCGGCAGCAGGGAAGCGAGGGGAGCATCGTGACCGTGTGGGATCTGCGTCGCGTCGTTCGGTCCGTCGACGTGTTAGGCGCGGCGGTCGTCGTACATCGGCACGAGGGCGGGGCGGACGCGCATACACCGCACGCACACGGCTGGCGCGTCAACGGACCTCGGCGGATCCTACGCAAGCGCGGCCAACGTCGTCGAGCTGCGGGGGGCGAACGCCCGCGCCAGCTCGCCCGCCACGCCGCGCGGCCCGAGCGCGCGCCATGGCACGCCTGCGCGCGAATTCGATCTTCCGCGCGAACCAAGCACGCTTCGTTGGACGCTCGCCCGCCTCGACTACGTCTGGTCCGAGGTCGAGTGGGAGCACGCCGGGCGCCCCACGGCGACGGTCTCGCTCACATGCACCAGCGACGCACTCGTCGTCACCGTTGACGTGCAACTCGGCCGCATGCCGCACTTCATCGCGGCGGAAACGGTCAACGTGCTCGACAACGAACGCGCCGACGTCAACAGCGACGGCGTGCAGCTGTTGATCGTTCCAGCCGGAAGCGACGGCGTTCCGCTTGCCTGGCTACTCGTGCCGGAGCACGACGGCACCGTGCGCGTGACCGCGACGACACCGTCCGCC
This sequence comes from uncultured Gemmatimonadales bacterium, assembly GCA_963702945.1. Lineage (GTDB taxonomy): Bacteria > Gemmatimonadota > Gemmatimonadetes > Gemmatimonadales > Gemmatimonadaceae > BPUI01. Next base: position 869,812 of record OY969773.1, on the reverse strand, counting down.
GGAACGACGCGCTGGTTGCACGCGTCGTGGCATCGGCGCGGCGACGGCTTCACGCTCGCCTGCACGCTGCCGCTCGCGGCCGTCGTGCCGAACGGAGCGGGCGAGGCGGCATTCCGCTTCGATGTCGCCGTTAACGAATGCCCGCCCGGTCGGGACCGTCGCCGCGGCCAGCTCTGCCTGAGCGGGGCGGACGGTGGGCGCGTGTATCTTCGGGGGGACCGGATGGACGCGGCGCGCGCGCTCGTCATCCGGCTGCCGCGCCCCTGACCGCCAACCATGCCGTCCCTGCTCGACCAAGTTCGCGTCATCCTCTACGAGCCGCAGAAGCCGATCAACATCGCCGCAACGGTGCGCGCGATGAAGAACATGGGCGTCGGTGAGTTGCGTCTCGTACGACCGTGCGCGTACGATCCGAACTACATCGAGGTCATCGCGCACCACACGCGGGACATCGCCGACCGCATCGCACACTTCGACACGCTCGCCGACGCGCTTGCCGACTGCGTGCGCGTCGCCGCGTTCACCGGCCGGCGGCGCGCGGCCAAGTGGCCGATCGCGACGCCACGTGCCGCGGCGGCCGATCTCGCCACGTACGCCGCGGACGGACCCGTGGGCATCCTTTTCGGCCGCGAGGACGACGGTCTGCCCGCCGACGCGATCGATCGCGCGCACTTCGGCGTCACGATTCCAACCACCGCGCATGCCTCGCTCAATGTTGCGCAGGCCGTGCTCGTCGCGCTCTACGAGCTGCACCTCGTCGCCGACGACGCGACCGTTCCGTTAGGCCGACCCCGTCGCCATGCCGGCCCGCCAACGACGGCGCAGCTCGAGGAGTTTTTTGGCGATACCGAGCGCGCGCTCGCCGCACTCGACTTCTTTCGCACGCGCAGCATCGAGCACGTCATGCGCGGCGTGCGCTCGCTCGTATTCCGCGCCTCCCCGGACGAGCGTGAGCTCGGCCTGACGCGTGCGATGGCATTCGAGGTGCTCCGCACGCTGGAACGCGAACGCACGCGCGCCTACGAGGCCGGGTTGGCAGCCGGCGCGAGTCGGCATGATGGCGCGTGACCGTGCGTGATCGCGCGTTAGGCTGGCGCGCGCGCGCCGCTGCCGCGGTCGCCGCCGACGCGAGCACGGGGAGCAAGCGGCCGGGCGCGCTCTACGGCGCGGGAGACAGCGACGACGCACCCCTCCACTACATGAGCGCGATGGGGCTGCCGCGTCGTAACCGCGGACGGTACCACGCTCGTCGATTGTACGAGTGCGCTCGGCGCCGTCTCCCTCGGCTACGCCGACCCCGCCGTCACGGCCGCCGTGTGCGAGGCGGCGCGCGCGGGCCCGGTATCCGGCCTAACGTCAACGCTCGAACCCGCGCTGGCCGAACGGCTCGTGGCGGTCGTGCCCTGCGCCGAGCGCGCGCTGTTCCTCAAGAGCGGCGCCGAGGCGGTGAGCGCGGCGCTGCGCCTGGCGCGGACCGCGACCGGACGCGACGTCGTGCTCGCGAGCGGCTACTTCGGCTGGCACGATTGGGCCAGTGACGCGGAGACGCGTGGTGTTCCGGAGAGCGCACGTGCCGCGATCGTCCGCGTTCCGCGCGACGACGTCGCGGGTCTGACCGCCGCGATCGACCGCGTGAGGCCCGATCGCGTCGCGGCCATTCTCGTCGAGCCGATCGTCGAACGACTCCCCGACGCGACATGGATCCGGGAGCTGCGGGACCGGGCGAGCGAGATCGGCGCGGTGCTGATCTTCGATGAGGTGAAGACCGCGTTCCGTGTCGCGCCGGGTGGATATCAACAACTCGCCGGCGTCGTTCCGGATGTCGCAGTGATCGGCAAGGCGCTCGCGAACGGCTACCCGCTCGCGGCGGTCGTCGGTCGCGAAGACGTGCTGGACGCGGCGCGTCGCACGTGGATCTCGTCGACGCTCGCAAGCGAGGCGACCGCGCTCGCCGCCGCGCACGCAGTGCTCGACCGCCACGCGACCATGGACGTCTGCGGGGCGATCGGCGGACGTGGGCGCGCCATTCGCGCCGCCGTCGCCGACGCGGTTGCGGGCGTCGATCGTTGCGAGGCGATCGGCCTTGACCCGATGTGGTTCCTCCGCTTCCACGATCGCGGTGGCGCGACTGCGCCGGCGCGCGAAGGCGCCTATCTACGGGCCGCTCGCGAGCACGGCGTCCTCTTCAAGCGCGGCGCGTACCAGTATGCGATGCTCGCGCACGACGACGCCGCCCTCGAGGCGATCGCAGCGGCGGCGGCTGCCGGGGCGCGCGCGGTGCAGGCGCTCGACTCGGGAGATCGATGACAGACGACGAGATCGTGCAGCGGGCCGCGGAAGCGGCCGCGCGCGCGTTGGTGGCAGGACGCGAGGACCAGGGCGACGATCTCCCGTTAGGCGGCCACGAGCCGCTGATCGACGTCCACGCCCATTGGTATCATGCTGGCACTCCGCGCGCGGCATGGGCCGAGGTCAACGCCGCCCGGCTGCGCGCGGGCGAGCGCATCGGCATCTCGTGGCATGTCGCCTCGGTCCTCGGCAGTTGGGGCGAGCGTTCGCCGACGTACTTCGCGTCGCCTCACGACGTCGAGCTCGGGAACGACGTCGCATTCGCGATCGCGCGCGCCTGCCCGGACCGCGTCCGCGCGTACGTGCATGTGAATCCCAACGCCCCCGCGCACGCGCTGGACGAGATCGCGCGCGGGGTCGCCGCCGGTGCGATCGGCGTGAAACTCGCGGCCGCGCGGCGTGCGGATGATGCCCTCCTCGACCCGATCGCGGAGCGCGCCGGCGAACTCGGGCTGCCGGTCCTCCAGCACGTGTGGCAGTGGCGACGTCGAGACTGGCCCGCGCAGGAGGCGAGCGACGGCGTCGAGCTCGGCCGGCTTGCCGCTCGCCACCCACGAACGCACTTCCTCCTCGCGCACATCGGCGGTGGCGGGGACTACCGCCACACCTTCCACGCCGTCGCGGACCTGCCCAACGTGCACCTCGACCTCTCGGGAAGCGGCGTCGATCGCGGCATGCTCGATGGCGCGCTGGCCGCCGTTGGCGCGCGTCGTCTGCTCTGGGCATGCGACGTCACCATCTGCACCGGGCTCGCGAAGCTGCGCGCGCTCGATCATCTCGGCCTCTCGCTCACCGACGTCGCCGCCATCCGCTGGCAGAACGCCGCCCGCCTCTTTCCGGCCGCGAGTTTCTCAGGCCTTCCGCCCGTCAACGCATGATCACGGTCGATGTGAATGCGCACATCGGCGCATACCCTTGGCGCGGCGTCCCGCACCCCGAGCCCGCCATTCTCGCCCGCGTGCTCGAACGCGAGGGCATCATGAGCGCCTGGGTCGGCCATCTGCCGTCGGCGTTCTGGCGCGATCCCACGCCCGGCAACGTCGAACTGTACGATGCGCTCGCGCCATTTCCGCAGCTTCGCCCGGCGCCCTGCATTCGTCCGGACTGGCCCGGATGGGACCGCGCGTTCCGCGACGCGGTGGATCGCGACGTCCCCGCGTTCCGAGCGTATCCGACTCTCTGGGGCCTCGCCGCCGGCGACCCGTCGCTGACCGCGATTGCCCATGCGTGTGCCGAGGCCCGTCGAGCGCTCGTGCTGAGTGTGCGCTTCGAGGACGGCCGCCAGCGCCACCCGTTCGACGTCGCCCCGGACCTCGCCCCCGCGCACGTGCGGGCACTCGCGCGCGACACGCACGCGCGTCTGGTCGTCGTCAACGCGGGGCGCGAGTTCATCGAGGAAGTCGCCTGGGCGTTGACACCCGACGAACGCGCGCGCGTGTGGTTCGACTTCTCGTGGGTGTGGGGCCCGCCCGAGGACCATTTCGCGAGCCTCGTGCGCACGCTCGGTGCGGAGCGATTCGTGTATGGCACCGGCTGGCCGCTCCGCCTAACGCAGAACGCCCGCGCGAACCTCGACCTGCTTCCCGCCACGCTCCGCGCCCGCGCACTCGACGCGGTCGCCCGGTTCGGGACGGACGATGATGTGCGTCGGTAGGCGGTGCGCTCGTCGTCGCCATTAAAATATGTAAGCACGAGCCCGCCAACGTGGCACCACCACCTCGCGGACGGGACGGAACTCGCACCGGTGCATCCCGCGTTCGGCACCACGGAACATTTTCATGCTCCGTATTCGTGCGTACGGTGTGTCCCTTGCAACGCCTCTAGCTGGGGATCATCTTACGCCCGCCTTGCGGCCAGTTCCGTATCCGCGCACGCCCGTGCGCCGTGCGGTCCTCACGTGCACCTCGCGCGCACGCTCGGTTCGTGTCCTCATCGGACGCCTCTATATCACACGCCCCAGGTCGCAGCGATGACGATGAGACGGAAGTGGCAGGCCATCCCAGGGTTCTTCGCCCTGGCAGCCGCCGCCACCGTGGTCTCGGCGTACAGCGGCGCATCGTCGTCGCAGTACCGCTCTCCCGAACAGCCCGTCCACTTCCCGCACCCGCGGCATGCCGGTGCGGTGAACTTGAAAAACCCCAAACAGGGCGGTTTGGGGATGAACTGCCTGTATTGTCACTACGCGTCTAACAAATCGATCGACGCGGGCATGCCGGCGGTCGGTACGTGCATGGGCTGTCACACCGTCGTGCTCGGCCAGGTGGACAGCTCGAAGAAGCAGATCGCGAAGCTCACGTCCTACTGGAGCAAGGGCCTCCCAGTCCCGTGGGTCCGCATCCACAAGGTGCCGGACTACGTGAACTTCCCGCACATGCGCCACGTCAACGCGGGCGTGACCTGCCAGACGTGCCACGGAAAGATCCAGGGCCAGTGGCAGGTGCAGCAGGCCGCATCGCTCAACATGGGGTGGTGCATCAACTGCCACGTCAACGGCTACAAGCCGGGCGAAGGCGCGCGGCTCGCCGGCGCGCCCGACTCCGTAATCCAGGCCGCCGATAAGCTGCCGGTCCACAAGGCCCGCTACGACTGCTCGTCGTGCCACTACTGATGAACCGGCCCAGCATGACTACCGAAGCAGGGTCCGCCGCGGTCGCCGACGGCGCCGTCTCCGGCGGGGTAAAGCGCCGCGATTTCCTGAAAATCGTTGGTGCGGGGACCGCGGCCACGGCCGCCGTCGGGTGCACGTCCGAGAACGTCGGCCGACTGATCCCTTACGTCACGCAGCCCGATCAGACCGTGTCGGGCGTGACCAACTACTACGCAACCGTCTGCCGTGAGGGCGGCGGAGCCGCCGGCGTTTACGCCGCGGTGCGCGAGGGGCGCGTCTACAAGCTCGAAGGCAACCCCTCGCACCCGGCCAACCGCGGCGCGCTCTCCGCACGGTCGCAGGCCGCGCTGCAGGGGCTCTACAACCCCGACCGCTTTCGCGCGCCGATGGTGCGGCAGGGCGGCACGCTGGTCGCGACGACCTGGGACAAGGCGCTCGCCGCGCTTTCGCAGCAGTTAGGCACGTTGCGCAGCCGCGGTCAGGCCGCGGGCGCGGTGTTCATCAACCAGGCCGAACTCGGCTCGTTCCCGGGCTTCCTCGACCAGTGGCTTGCCGCGTTCGGGATGCCCGCGCACGTGAGCTACGACGCAGAGGCGCCAGTTGCGGTGATTGCAGCGAATCGCGCGTCGTATGGTGGCGTCGCGTGGCCGCGCATCGATTTCGCTGCGTCGCGCCTCATCGTGTCGTTCTCGGCCGACTTCCTCGATCACTGGGGGAACGTCGTTCCGCAGCAGCTCGACTGGGCGGACGCGCGTGCCAAGCTCGAAGGCGGACCGCGAATGATCTACGTCGGCCCGCGCCGCTCGCTGACCGGCCTCAACGCCGACGAGTGGATCCCGGCTCGCGCCGGGAGCGAACTCGCCATCGCCAACCTGCTCCGCGGCCAGCTCGGTGCTGCCGCAGCGGCCCAGCAGTCGGGCGTCGCCCAGGCCGTGCTCGAGCGCCTCGCGCAGGAGGTCACGGCCGCGGGGAACGGCTTCGTCGCACTCGCCGGGTCGACCGCGAGCAACGCGGGCGAACTCGCGACGGCGGTCAACGCGCTCAACGCGAGCGCGGGCGCCGTCGGACGGGCGATCCGCCCCGATCAGGCGATGCCGACGTACGCGCGCGTCGCGTCGCATGCCGACGTTCGCGCGCTCATCGATCGGATGAACGCGGGGCAGGTGCCGCTCGTGATGGTGCGCGGCGCCAACCCGGCTTACTCGACGCCCGGCCAGCTCAAGTTCGCCGACGCGTTCAAGAAGGTGCCGTTCAAGGTCTCCTTCTCGAGCTACCCGGACGAGACGAGCGAACTCTGCGATCTCATCCTCCCCGATCACCACCCGCTCGAAGCGTGGGGGGACGCGGAGGCCGGTCCTGGTCAGGTCGCGATTCAGCAGCCGACGATGGACCCGGTGTTCGACACGCGGCAGACGGCGGATGCGCTCATCGCCGTCGCACGCGGTGATCAGACGACGGCGGCCCGCTACCCGCAGCCGACCTACCGCGCGTTCCTCATGAGCCGCTTTCCGGGCGGTGCGGCTGGCTGGACGGCCGCCTCGCCCAAGGGCGTCGCAGCAGCGACCGTGCTCGCGTCGAGCACCGCGACGAGCCCGGCCCGCGCAGCCGCCCGCCCCGCGCCGGCGCTCGCGGGCACGCAGGGTGACTACGACCTCGTCGTCTATCCGCACTCGCTGCTCGGCGACGGTCGCGGGGCCAACAAGCCGTGGCTGCAGGAACTCCCGGACCCCGTCAGCAAGATCTGCTGGCAGAGCTGGGTCGAGATTCACCCCGTGACGGCCAAGAAGCTCGGCGTCGAGTCGGGCGACGTGCTCCGCGTCGAGACGGCTGCCGGGCGCTTCGAGGCGCCGGCGTACGTGTACATGGGCGTGCGCCCGGACACGGTCGCCATCGCGTTAGGCCAGGGGCACACCGGCTATGGCCGCTATGCCCGCAACATCGGCGCGAGTGCGTACGCCTTGCTCCCCTCGGTCGATGACGCCGCGGGCGGCCTCGTGCTCACGTCGAGCCGCGCGCGAGTGACGAAGACTGGCGACCGCGTCGACCTGGTCACGACGGAAGGGTCCGCGCGTCAGCATGGCCGCGGCATCGGCCAGGCGCTGCTCGTCGGCGACGTCGGCAAGCTGCAGGAAGCGCGTGGCGGCGAGAACGCCGGCGGTATCGCGCCGGAGAGCGGTGGTCCCAACACGACCAACCAGGGTGCGGGCGTGGCCGGCCATGAAGGCGGCGCTCCGACCAACGGCTCGTCGGGTCCGGGCGGGCAGGGGATGACCGGCACCGCGCCGGGCTCCAGTGCGCACCCGAGCCAGCGCGAGCCCAACGGCGAACCCGCGGGCGGCCGCGAGGGCGGCGCCGGGGCCGAGGAGCACATCCCGGGCGAGGCGAAGACGACGTTCCTGCCTGGCCTGCGCTCCCCGGTCGCGAACGACGCGCAGGGCAACTACGGCGATCCCTCCTCGAAGGATCGGGGGCTCTACGATCCCAAGAACTCGCTCGGCGCTGCGAAGCGCCGCTGGGCGATGACGATCGACCTCGCGCGCTGCACCGGCTGTTCGGCCTGCGTGACCGCGTGCTACGCGGAGAACAACCTTCCGACCGTCGGCGCGCCCTGGCAGGGCCGCGCGCTCGCGCCGGGCGTGTGGGACGAGCGCCCCGGCGCGAACATCGTCAAGGGCCGCGAGATGAGCTGGATCCGTCTCGAGCGCTACTACGAAGGCGCGATGAACTCGGAGAACGAGTTCGACCCCGCGTTCGACACGCGTTTCGTGCCGATGATGTGCCAGCACTGCGGCAACGCGCCCTGCGAGCCGGTGTGCCCCGTCTACGCGACGTATCACTCGCCCGACGGGCTCAACGTCCAGGTCTACAACCGCTGCGTCGGTACGCGCTACTGCAGCAACAACTGCCCGTACAAGGTCCGCTACTTCAACTGGTTCGGCTATGGCGAGCCCGATCGTCGGCAGTACGCCTGGCCCGAGCCGATGCACTGGCAGCTCAACCCCGATGTGACCGTCCGCGGCAAGGGCGTCATGGAGAAGTGCACCTTCTGCGTGCACCGCATCCGTGAGACCGAGCACCGCGCGAAGCTGGAGGGGCGTGAGTTGCAGCCCGACGAGTTCACGACCGCCTGCGCGCAGGCCTGCCCATCGCGCGCGATCATGTTCGGCGATGCGGCCGACCGCGAGTGGACCGTGGCGCAACTCGCGCAGGACCGCCGGTCGTACCACGTGTTCGAAGAGCTCAACACCTACACGGCCGTGGTCTATCTGAAGAAGGTCATCCACCCGGCGCCGGGCACCGCCCCGGCCGTCGCCTAACGAGGAGCGCAGCACACCATGGCGACGATCGCCCGCCCGGTCCCGGGCGGCTACCCCGGGGACGTCCCCCGACGACCCAACATCGCGAGCGCCGACGTCCAGCTGCCGGGCGTCCGTGACTACGAGCAGGTCGACAACGAGATCATCGCGACGATGGGTCCGACCACCGGCTGGTTCGGTGCGCTCGGCTTCGCCATCGTCTGCATGCTCATCGGCGCGTCGGCCTGGGCCTACCAGATCTTCTGGGGCCTCGGTCAGGCCGGCTACGCTCCGCCCCTCATGTGGGGCGTGTACATCATCACCTTCGTGTTCTGGGTCGGTATCGGCCACGCGGGGACGCTGATCTCCGCGATCCTGTACCTCTTCCGCGCCGGCTTCCGCACGACGATCTACCGCGTGTCCGAAGCGATGACCGTGTTCGCGGTCATGACGGCGGGGCTCTTCCCGATCATCCACATCGGGCGCCCCTGGAAGTTCTACTGGCTGCTGCCGTATCCCGAACTGGCGCCTCATCTGGCCCAACTTCAAGTCGCCGCTCGTCTGGGACGTCTTCGCGATCTCGACCTACCTGACGATCTCGACCACGTTCCTCTACGTCGGACTCATCCCCGACATTGCGGTGCTGCGTGACCGGGAGACCAACCCGGTGCGGAAGCGGATCTTCTCGGTCCTCTCGTTAGGCTGGCGGAACAGCGACCGCGAATGGCGCCACTACGCGCGCGCGTACCTCTTCCTCGCCGCGTTCGCGACACCGCTCGTGCTCTCCGTGCACTCGGTCGTGTCGTTCGACTTCGCGATGGCGCTCACCCCCGGGTGGCACGCCACGATCTTCCCGCCCTACTTCGTCGCCGGCGCCATTTTCTCCGGCTTCGCGATGGTGTGGACGATCGCGATCCCGATGCGCCGCTGGTTCGGCCTCAAGCACTACATCACGCTCAACCAGCTCGACGCCACGGCCAAGGTCGTTCTTTTCACCTCGCTCGTCGTCGGATCGGCGTACCTCATCGAGTTCTTCATCGCCTGGTACGGCGGGAACGGCGCGGAGATGGAGTACTTCTACAACCGTGTGTTCGGGCAGTGGTGGTGGAGCGCGTGGATCCTGCTGATCTGCAACATGGTGCTCCCCATGTCGCTGTTCTCGCAGAAGCTCCGCCGCAACACGACGTGGCTCTTCATCCTGAGCCTGTTCATCAATCTCGGGATGTGGTACGAGCGCTTCGTCATCGTCGTGCCGTCGCTGACGCATGAGTTCGAGCCGTGGCAGTGGACGCACTACATGCCGAGCTGGGTGGACATGTGCTTCCTGCTCGGATCGTTCGGCTGGTTCTTCATGTGGTTCCTCCTCTTCACCAAGCAGCTCCCGGTGTTCGCGCTCGTCGAGATCAAGGAGATCATTCCGCCGCGCATGAAGGGCGGGTACGGCGCCTCCGACCAGGCGTTGGAGCACGGCGGGATGGCGAACGCGATCACGTCGGGCGGTCCGCACACCGCTGGGGGGACCGCCTGATGCAGGGTGTCGTCGCATCCTTCCGCGAGCTCGACTCGGCCGTGCACGCCATCGAGGAGCTGCGGAAGGCGCGGATCGGGGACGTGACGGTCTACACGCCCGCCCCGCGCCACGAGCTCGAGGAGGCCCTCGGCTCGCCCAACTCGCGCGTTCGCATCTTCACGCTGATCGGTGGCCTGCTCGGCGTCACCTTCGGGTACTGGATCGCGATCTGGACCTCGGATTACTGGCCGCTCGTCACGGGCGGCAAGGCGATCATGAGCTGGATCCCGTACACGATCATCGGCTTCGAGATGATGGTCATGGTCGGCGCGCTCTCGACCGTGTTCGGCATGTTCTACATCAATCGCATCCCGCGCCTCACGATGACGGTCGGCTACGACCCCCGCTTCAGCCACGGCGATTACGGCGTCTTCGTGCAGACCGACCAGACCGGCCGCGCGGAGCAGATGCTCCGGCAGTACGGCGCGGCCGACGTTCGCGGGGAGCGCTGATGATGACCACGCGCACCTTCGTCCGTACGGCGGCCGCGGTCGCCCTCCTGCCCGTGCTCGGCGCCTGCGACTGGTTCACCGACTTCAAGAACCAGCCGAAGATCGAGCCGTGGGAACCCGTGTCGCAGCTCGACAGCGACACGACGCACTCGCCCAAGCCGCAGCCGCAGAACTCGGTGCCCGTCTCGGGCACCTTCCTCGCGGGCTATCAGATCTCGTATCGGCCGCTGCCCAGCGTGATCGATTCGATCGCGAACGCGGTGACCAATCCGACGCCCGTCAGCGCGGCCTCGCTGCTCAACGGCCGCAAGTATTACCAGGTCAACTGCGTCGTCTGTCACGGCGACCTCGCGCAGGGCAACGGGCCGGCGACGCTCTACGGCATGGCCGGCATCAACCTCGTGAACGAGCGCGTCCGCGGCTTCAAGGACGGCTACATCTACGGCATGATGCGGAACGGGCGCGGCTTGATGCCGACCTACAACCGTATCGAAGAGATGGATCGCTGGGACGTCGTGAACTACATCCGCGCGCTCCAGGGCGTCGTGCCGAACACCGCGGGCACCGGCCCGGTCGGGTACCCCGGCCAGAACGGCGCGACCGTGCCCGGCTACACGGCGACGGCGCCGTCGCTCCCGGCTCCGATGTGGCGCGAGCCGCGCGGCGCGGCTGGCGGCGTGAATGGGCAGTCGAGCTTCCGCGGCGGCGCGGGTGAGGTGCGCTCGCCCGCCATGGTGCTCGGCCAGCTCGGGCGCCCGGTCCCAACGGCTATCAACGACTCGGGCCCGACCGCCCGCCTCAACCCCGCCAACGTACCCGTGCGTCCCGTTCAGCAAGCGCCCGCCGCGCAGGAAGCCGCGCCGAGCATCGGCCGGTCGACGCCCGGCACGTCGGTCCCGAGCAACGGTCGCCCGACTGGCGCCGTGCGCGGCATCCAGACCACGCCGGGAGGTCGTCCGTGAGCGCGCACGCTGGGCACGCGCCCACCCGCGAGGAACTCGTTCAGCTGATCTCCAATCGGCCGATCAGCCGTACGCTCAAGCTGGTCTCGCTCGCGCTCGCCGCGGTCGGCGCGATCGTCTTCCTGATTGGCGCGGTCACCGGGAATGACCGCGCGTGGTTGGCGCTGCACTTCAACTGGCTGTTTTTCACGATCCCGTCGGCCGCGGGCGTCGCGTTCGCGGCGGTGCAGCGCCTGACGACCGCGCGCTGGTCGCGCTCGATCGTGCGCATCACCGAAGGATTCGTGGCCTGGCTGCCGGTCGCGTTCATCCTGCTTCTCGTGATCCTCTTCCCCGGCGCGTCCCACATCTTCTCGTGGGCGAAGCAGACGGTCGAGGTCCATCAGAAGGCGATCTATCTCAACCGGACGTTCTTCACGCTCCGTGGCATCGTGCTGTTTGGCGCGATGACGTTCTTCATGCTGTGGTTCGTCTACCGGTCGGTGCGGCTCGACGTCGGCTTGATCCCGGAGCAGGGCGCACAGTGGGCGGCCGGCATTCGCGCGGGAATGCGCCGTGGCTTCCTCGACGAGCGCCGCGAGCTGCACAACACGCATTCGATCCTCGGCAAGATCGCGGTCGTCGTCTGCATGTTGTACGCGTACGGCTGGGTAGTGATGTCGTGGGATTACTCCATGACGCTGTCGCTCCACTTCCAGAGCACGATGTACGGCTGGCAGGTGTTCATGGGCGCCTGGCTCATCATGCTCATGGCGCTGTCGGTCCTCATGCGCTACTGGCGCGCGCACCTCGGCGACACGGCGCTGATCAACGACAACCACTACCACGACGTCGGCAAGCTCTGCTTTGCCTTCACCGCGTTCTGGGGCTACCTGACGTTCAGCCAGTACCTCGTCATTTGGTACGGCAACCTGCCGGAGGAGACGCACTTCTTCCGCCTCCGCCTGATGGATCCGTGGGGATGGCTCACGACGACCGTGTTCGCGATGATGTTCGTCGTCCCGTTCTTCACGCTGCTCAGCAAGGCGGCGAAGCTCTACTCGCCGGTCATGGCGACGGTCGCATTCACAGCGATCCTCGGTCTCTGGCTGCATCGCTACATCGAGGTCTATCCGTCGGTGTTCGGTGAGGTCGCGAGCATCCCGTTCGGGTTCTACGAGATCTTCATCGGCCTCGGCATGCTCGGGCTGTGGGGCTTCTGCTACCTGAGCTTCATGGACGCGTTCCCCAAGATGCGGGTCGCCTTCCAGACGTCGCCCTACCGCGACGAAGTGCAGGTCCCGGTGGATGTCCGCACGATGGAGCCGCTACCGGCGCACGAGTAGCGCTCGACGACGTCCCGTCGGCTATATTGTGGCCGTCGGGGCGTTAGCTCAGCTGGGAGAGCACCTGCTTTGCAAGCAGGGGGTCAGGGGTTCGAGCCCCCTACGCTCCATGTAACTGGAAGGCCCGCATGCACTTACGCTGCGGGCCTTTCGCGTCGCCGAAGGCGCGACGCGACACCCGCGGTCCTTCCCCCCTCATCCGCTCATGGCCACCTCCGTTGCTCCCGTTGCGCCGCCCGCTGCTGGTACGCCCGCGCCGGACTTCACGCTTCCGAGCACGAGCGGTGCGTCGGTCACGCTCTCGGCCCTTCGCGGTCAGCGCGTTCTGATCGCGTTCTTCCCGCTGGCGTTCACCGGTACGTGCACCGCCGAGATGTGCGCATTCAGCGACGATTACGACATCTTCGCTGCGGAAGGGGTGACCGTGTTACCGATCAGCGTCGATTCGGTCCCGACGCTCACGGAATTCAAGTCGAAGCACGGGCTCAAGACGGATCTGTTGAGCGATTTCCGACGCGACGTATCGCGCGCGTACGGCGTGTTGCTGGAGCACACCTACTTTTCGACGCGCGCGTACTTCCTGCTCGACCAGGCGGGCGTGGTGCGCTGGTCGCACATCGAAGAGAACCCCGGGCTCCGGCGCGACGATGCCGAACTCCTGGCGGCGGTCCGCGGGAACATCTGATCGCGCGTAGGCTGGCGCGCGTCGCGCGGGCTCGTGCCAGCGCGGGCTCGCGTGACCCGGTCTGCTGCGACGCGTCGTGGGTGAGCGACATCCGGCCCGTGCGCCGGTTCCTCCACACCGCAGCCCTTCTCCCGTGACCCTCGCGACGACGCCTGCCGCCTATGCCGCGGATGCGACGCTCGGCTCTGCGCTCCTGACTCGGGTGGCCGCCGCCATCGCCGCGTCCGCGCCGGACCCCGATGCGTTCGGACCCGCGGCACTCGCCGCGATCGTGCTCGCGACCGGTGCTGACGGCGGGGCGATCTACACACGCCACGCTTCGGGCGGTTTCGTTCGCTGGACGTGCGGCGACGTTTCGCCTGAGTTCCTGCGCGCGACCGAGCACACGTCGCCATCACTCGACGTGCTCCACTTCGGCTTCGGTCCGGCGAGCGGTGATGGCTTCGGGCACGAGTTGCGACTCGTGCGCCCGACGGAGCCGGTGGACGCGGGCGCGGTGCTGCCTGCACTCGCGCTGCTCGCGGCCGTGCTCGTGCCCGCGGACCGGGCGCGCGCCCTCGACGACGAGATCGTGGCGCATACCCGCGCCGCCGCGGCCGAGCGCGTTTTCGCCGAAGCGGTGATCGACGCGCTGCCCGTCGGCGTTTACGTGACCGACCGCGAGCATCGCGTACGACTCTGGAACCGCAAGCGCGAGCTCGACACGCTCGGCGTCGCGCGCGAAGCGGCGATCGGCCGCACGGTCTTCGACGTGTTGCCCCGCCAGAACGCGGTCCTCGTGCGCCGCGAGCTGGACGAGGTGCTCACGACCGGGACGATTCAGCAGCTCGACACGGAGAGCTCCGCGTCCGGCGAGGCGCGCATCTATCGCCTCTCCAAGATTCCGATGGCGCTGGGCGGCGATGCCCCCACGCATGTCATCACCGTTGGCGAGGACGTGACCGAGTGGCGCGCCGCGCTCGAACGCTCCGCGCAGGCCGAGAAGCTCGCCGCCGTCGGTCAGCTCGCAGCTGGTGTGATGCACGAGATAAACAATCCGCTCGGCACGATCGCGGCGTGCGCCGAAACGATGACGTTGACGATCGCGGAGATGCCGCGTGAGGAGCAGCCGGCCGGGTTCGCCGAGTATCTGCGCATCGTCGATCACGAGGTGCATCGCTGCCGACGGATCGTCGACGGGTTGCTGAATTTCAGTCGCGCGCGTGAACTGCGACGCGCGCGCGTTTCGCTCGACGCGGTCGTCGATCAAACACTCGGGCTGTTGCGCCACCACGCGCGGTTCAAACGCTGCGCCGTGCAACTCGACCTCGGCGGCACCGACGGGCCGGGTGCTGCGCCCGATGTGTTGGGCGATCCCGATCAGCTGACGCAGATCGCGATGGCGCTCCTGCTCAACGCGGCAGACGCGATCGCCGCGGCCGAACAGCACGACGTGGACGCCGAGACCGCGGACGTCCCCGCGCGCCGCGGGATCACGGTGCGAACGGCACGCGGCGCGCTCGACGACGCCCGCCCGGCCGCCGTGCTCGAGATCAGCGATGAGGGTACGGGCATGTCGCGCGATGTCCTGGCGAAGATCTTCGATCCCTTCTTCACCACCAAGGCACCGGGCGACGGTACCGGCCTTGGACTCGCCATCTGCTACGGTCTCGTGCGCGACCTCGGTGGCCGGATCGACGTCGAGAGCACACCGGGACAGGGGACGCGCTTCCGCGTCATCATCCCCGCGGCGTGATACGCCGCCGCGAGCCCCCGCCTCGTGTCGGCGAGCACTGACGCAGCACCGGGCCCGCCCGGTCGCGTTTTGCTCGCGGAAGATGAGGAGCACCTCGGGATGCTCCTCGCGCAATTTCTCCGCGGACGCGGGCTCGATGTCACGCTCGTCCGCGATGGAACGGCCGCGGTCGACGCCCTTGCAGACGGGCACTTCGACGCCGCCGTCGTCGACGTGCAGATGCCGGGTGTCGATGGCTTTGCGGTGCTGGCCGCTGCGGGGCGCCTTGCGCGTCCCCCCGAGGTCATCATCGCCACGGGGAACGGCACGCGCGAGACCGCGCTCGCCGCGTTACGCGGCGGCGCGTACGCGACGGTCGCGAAGCCGTACCGAATGGCAGAGGTCGAGCTCGTCGTGAAGCGCGCGATCGAGGTGCGTCGGCTGCGCGACGCGGTCCTCGCCCTTCGCCGTGAGTGCGAGGACCTGCGCGCCGCTCTGGGACGCGCGACGCTGAGCCCACGAGACGACGCCGGTGACGGAACGATCGATGCTCGCGACGTCCCCGCATGAAGCTCCTCGTCATCGAAGACGATCCGACGGTTGGCCAGTTCGTCAAGCGCGGGCTCGAAGAGCAGCGGTGGGGCGTCGAACTCGCCACCGACGGCGAAGCCGGCGAGCGACTCGCGGCCAGCGGCGCGTATGATCTCGTCATCCTCGACATGCGACTCCCCGGCAAGTCGGGGCTCGACGTCCTGACGTCGTTGCGCGCGCGCGGCTTCGAGCGCCCGGTCCTCGTGCTTACCGCGCAGGACGCGGTCGACGCGAAGGTCACGACGCTTCGCGCAGGCGCGGACGACTACGTGACCAAGCCGTTCGCCTTCGAGGAGTTGCTCGCGCGCGTGGAGGCGCTCGCGAGGCGACCGCGCGCGATCGCGGCGCCCGTGCTGCGCATCGCCGACCTGGTGCTCGATCAAGCGACGCGCGAGGTCACGCGGGCCGGCGACCACATCGAGCTGACGCCGAAGGAGTACACCGTGCTCGAGTACCTCATGCGCCATGCGGGACGCGTCATGAGTCGCACCCTGATCACCGAGTATGCGTGGGGATATCATTTCGATCCCGGCACGAACATCGTCGATGTCGTGATCACGCACTTGCGCAAGAAGATCGACGCCCGGCACGCGCGAAAGCTGATTCACACGGTGCGTGGCGTGGGGTATACCATCAAGTGACGACCCCGTGAGTCCGAACCCGGTCGTCGAGGAGCTTCGTCCTGGCTACGGTTCGCGCCCGCCTCGCTGCAGCCTACGCCCTCGCCCTCGGGGGAACCGTGCTCGTGCTCTCGGCCACGTTGTGGGAGGCGCGCGGCGCAGCCGGCGATCGTGAACTTCAGCGGTACGTGACTGACGAGGCCGAGGTCGCGACGCGGCTGCTGGCGCAGGCCGCCGGGCCTGGTTTGTCGCTGACCGAAGTGCAGGATCGCAACATGGGTTCGCAGGTGGTGACGCGCGTTGGGCTCCTGCTCGACGCGCTGCCCAACATCGTGTTCGTGCTCGACAGCACCGACCGTATCGTGTACCGGTCGACGGACGCGCGGGTGCTCGACGTGGGGCAGGCGGAACACATCATCGACGTGGTGTCTACGCTGCTGAGCCCGACGGTGTCTGGGAAGCTGGACATCATCCGGGACACGACCGGCGCGTCGGGCGCGTACGTGCGGGCGCGCGGCCTCGCTCCGGAGGAGGAAGTGCTCGTCGTGCGGCGCGATACGCCGCGCGAACTCGCGCCGATCCGCCGCGTGGTGGTCGCAACACCGACCCGATCGGCCGCCGATGCGCGGCGCGAGTTGTTCGCCTCGATGCTCGCCGTGCTGCCGGTCGTCCTGATTGCGTCGGGTGCGGTGGGGTGGTGGCTCGCGGGCCAGGGCGTTCGCCCGCTCGAGCGGGTGATCGACGAGATGGAGGCGATCACCGACGGGCGCAGCCTGCACCGCCGACTCGCTGCCGGTGAAGCCGCCCCCGAGGACGGCGATGAACTCACGCGTCTCACGGTCACGCTCAATGCGATGATCGGCCGACTGGAGTCGTCCTTCGGCGCGCTGCGACGCTTCACGGCGGATGCGAGCCACGAGCTCAAAACGCCCCTGACCGTGCTGCGGGCCACGATCGAACGCGCGATGAGCGCGCCGCCGCAGTCGGCCGAACAGCTCGTCGCGCTCGAAGAGGCGTTGCAGGAAGTGACGCGGATGGCGGCGCTCGTCGACAGCCTGTTGACGCTCGCACGTTTCGACGAGGGACGCTTCGATCTCCACCGGGAGCCGGTCGCCCTCGAACCGTTGATGTACGACGTGCTCGAAACTGCGACCATCCTCGGTGAGGACGCGGGGCTCTCGATCCAGCTCGCGGCACTCGAGCCCGCGACCGTCATGGGCGACGCAACACGCCTTCGTCAGCTGTTCCTGAACCTCGTGACCAACGCGATCAAGTACACGCCGCGCGGCGGCATCGTGGAGCTCGCACTGCGGCGTGGGGCGGGGCTCGTCAACGGCAGCGATGGGGTGCAGCTGACGGTGCGCGACACTGGCATCGGGATCGCGGCGGCTGACCTGCCGTACATCTTCGATCGATTCTGGCGCGCCGACCGCGCGCGCTCGCGTCGCAGCACGGGAACGGGCGCCAGTGGGCTCTCGATCACCGAGCGTGGTGGCTTCGGACTCGGGCTCGCCATCAGCCAGTGGATCGCCCAGGCGCATGGTGGCACGATCGCGGTGACGTCGCGGCTCACGCGTGGCACCACCTTTACGGTGACGCTACCGGTCGAGGTTGCTGCACCGCTCGCCACCGTGCAGTTGTCGGGCGGTAGCACCGTCGATGCAGACGGCGAACTTCGTTCGGTTCCGGCCTGAACGACGGCTTCGCGGGGCCCGTGACGTGACATGACCCCTGCGCGTCCGCGCGCGTAATGGAATCCTAATGATCGCACCATCCCGCGTTCACGAAGCTTGCGTACCATTGCTTCGGTGACGACCGCGGACGCGGCCGTCGAAGCGAGCCTCGATCGATGTGGGCTCGCGCACCATCCGCCGCTCGCCCCGCCGCCTCATGTTCAACAACCTGATCGAGTCGAAGGCGAAGAAACAGCGTAGCCCGATGGGCACGGCTGTCAGCGTCATCGTGCACGCCGGTCTGATCAGCGCCGCGGTGTATGCGACCGCGCATGCGACCATCGCCGCCGAGAAGCCGAAAGAAGAAAAGGTGACGCTGGTCGAAATGAAGAAGAACGACCCGCCGCCACCCAAGGAGCCGCCACCGCCGCCGCCGAAGAACGTCGTCGTCGCGCCGCCCGTGGCGAAGGGGTTCCAGGTCCTCACGCCGCCGATCAATATCCCGGACGTGATTCCGAAGGTCGACCTCTCGAAGCGCGTGACGAGCGAGGCGGACTTCTCGGGCAAGGGTGTTCAGGGCGGTCGTGCAAACGGCGACGCGAACATCAAGACGGCACCGACCATCCAGACCGACCAGCCGTACTTCGAGTTCCAGGTCGAGAAGCAGGCTGCGACCGTCCCCGGCAATCCGCCGCCGGTCTATCCGTCCGCGCTGCAGTCGACTGGCGCCGATGGCAAAGTGACGGCGCAGTTCGTCGTCGATACCACGGGCCGCGCCGACATGAGCACGTGGAAGGTGCTCGAGAGCACGAACGATCTGTTCTCGCAGTCGGCCAAGGACGGCGTGCGCAAGGCGCGCTTCTACCCCGCGGAGATTGGCGGCCGCAAGGTGAAGCAGCTCGTGCAGCAGGCGTTTGCGTTCAGTCTGACCAAGTAATACTCGGCTCACCCACGCCTTCGGGCGTGTTTTTCGCGCCGCGCGAGCGCCGGCGCTCTTCACCCCCCCCCGGGAGACTGCAAGATGGATCTCATGAACATGTGGGCCTCGACCGGCCCGTTCGCCAAGGGCATCATCGTCACGCTCGCGATTATGTCCATCTGGTCGCTGACGATCGTATTCCAGAAGTTTTTCGCGCTCCGCGCGGCGCAGGCCGAGACGCGCCGCTTCGCGCCCGAGTTCAGCCAGTTCCTCGACGAGGACAACCTCACCGAGGCGATCAACCTTGCGCAGAACTACAAGAAGTCCCACGTCGCCCGCGTGCTCGGGAACTCGCTCGAAGAAGTGAAGCCGCTTATCTCCGATGGTTCGGTCACCGTGGCCGACATCAACTCCGCGGAGCGCGCGGTTGAGCGCGAGATGTTGATGACGATCGTCGACCAGAAGCGCGGACTCGGCGTCCTCGCGACGGTCGGTGCGACGGCGCCGTTCGTCGGGCTGCTCGGCACCACGATGGGCATCGTGAACGCGTTCACGGGCATGGCCGCGTCGGGTTCCGGCGGACTGTCCGCGATCTCGGCCGGTATCTCCGAGGCGCTGATCACGACCGCGTTCGGCCTCATGGTCGCGATCCCGGCCGTGTGGATGTTCAACTATTTCTCGACGAAGATCGATAACCTGACGGCCGAGATGACGTACACGTCGAAGGAGATGATCGACTACCTCATCAAGGGCGTCTCGGGCGAGTTCGGCCGGTCGCGCTTCACGCGCGAGTTCAGCACCGGCAGCACGGCGCCGATCTCCCAGTAACGCAGACGTTAGGCGCGCGGGGCGGACGGACATCGGTCCGCCCGCCCCGCGCCCGACTCACGCACCCACAGAGGTAGCACATGGCGATTTCCACCAGTGGGGGAGGTAGCGTCAAGGCCGACCCGAACGTGACGCCGCTCGTCGACGTCATGCTCGTGCTGCTGATCATCTTCATGGTGATCATCCCGACGCTCACGTCGGGCCTGAACGCCGAGCCCCCCAAGGGCATCAATCTCAAGAAGCACCCTGAGGAGAACGGCGATCAGCTCCTCGGGATCGACCGCAAGGGACAGTACTATCTGAATCGGGAGCCGATCCCGAACAGCAACCTCGAGGCGCGGCTCCGCAACATTTACGACAAGCGCGAGGAAGATAAGATCCTGTACCTCCGCGCTGACAAGAATCTCGAGTACGCGAAGGTGCAGGATGCGGTCGACATCGCTGGTAAGGCGGGCGTCCGCGTGACGGGGCTCATCTCCGAGCAGACACCCGGCTCGGAAGGCAAGTCGGTCGATGCGGCGGCCGACGCGAAAGTCGGCACGAGCGGAGGAAAGCACTGATGGCCATGTCCGCAGGCGGTGGGAACGGCGGCCTGACCGCCGATCCGAACGTCACCCCGATGATCGACGTGCTCATGGTGCTGCTCATCATCTTCATGGTGATCGTGCCGACGAGCCGGAAGGCGCTCGATGTACAGGTGCCCGACCCGAACCCGCCGCAGCAGACGACGCAGCAGGACAACACGTCGATCGTGCTCACGGTCCAGAAGGGCGGCAAGTATCTCATCAACAAGGAAGCCGCCGACGACCAGGCCCTCGGCCCTCGTCTCAAGGCGATCTACGACCCGCGTCCCGACAAGGTCATCTTCATCAAGGGTGAACCGACGGCGACGTATCAGGACGTGATCCACGCGATGGACGTCGCGCGTGGCTCGGGCGTCAAGATCATCGGCTTCACGCCGAAGGGCGCCGCGTAACGCAGGTGCGATCTCGCGCCGCACGTCGGCGCGGTCGCGGCGGACGGGCCCTCGTGGCTCGTCCGCCGCTGTGCTGTGTACCATCGTCGTCTCCGTGATCGTCGTCGGTGCGCGACCGCGCGTGCCGTTTCCCGTCGCGCGTCCCCGCCGTCCCGCACTGCGTTTCTGATGCTGTACGAGTCGTTGCCCACCCCGGAGCGTCCGAAGCTCCGGCCACCCATCGGCATCCCTGTCGCGCCGGTCTCGACGCTGCGCAGCACGGTCGCGTCGGTCGCGCTACACGCGCTCGTGATCGCGTTGCTGATCGTTCCGTTCGCGGCCCCAGAGGTGGTCCGCCAGATCACTGGCATCGGCGGGCCGACACCGGCGGGTGGTGGCGGTGGTGGACTTCGCGGGAATGGCGGCGATCGCGGCGGACCGCCGATCGTCGAGCGCCTGCGCTTCGTGCAGATCGCAGCACCGCCGCCGGCGCCGGTCACAACCACGAAGCCGGCGATCGTCCCGCCGGTGACGCCTCCGGTCGTGAAACCGCCAGTGGTGGCACCGCCGGTGACCCCGCCTGCACAGACGAAAGCACCGGCTGCCTCGACCACACCGGCGACGTCGAGTGTGACCGCGCCGGTTGCCGGCTCCGGTGGCGGCACGGGCGCAGATGGGACGCTCGGCTCGGGTCCGGGTACGGGCGGCGGTGTGGGGAGCGGCGTCGGGAGTGGCAACGGCAGCGGCGTCGGTGCCAACGTCGGAGGTGGCGTGACGGCGGCACCAGCGCCGACGCTCATCGAAACGTTCCTGCCGCCAAACGGCGTCCCCAAGCGCGACAAGGGAAAGACCATCGTGGCCGTCTTCGACGTCGACAGTACGGGGCGCGTGGTCAAGGTCGATTTCACGCAGGTCAGCGACGGCGGGTACAACCGCAAACTGCGCGAGGTCTTCGAGTCGTTTCGTTTTCGACCCGCCGTGAAACCCGACGGCACTCCGATACGCGCGAAAACGTCGTTCGAATACGTGCTCTGAAGCGCCCGCGGAATCCGCGGGCGCTTCGTCGTTCACGGCATGGCTGAGGGTGCGAGTGAGGCAGACGTTTGCATTCCGCTAGCACTCGTCCGCCCCGGACCCTATGTTGCCGCGCTGTTGCTACGGGCCGAGCGCAGCCGCGACTCGGCCCCAGCCATGTCCCTGACTTCAGCCCCTTACGAGCGCGCATGTCTAGCGTGGTCGACGCGTCATCCGCGCGCACGTCTCAGGTCGTCGTGGCGTCCGAGGATGACTCGCCGAGCGGCGGCGACCGGGAGTTCGTCAAGGCGCTCACGCTGACCGACGCGACCATGCTCGTCGCGGGATCGATGGTCGGGTCGGGGATCTTCATCGTCTCGGCCGATATCGCGCGCACGGTCGGCTCGCCCGCGTTGCTCCTTGCCGCGTGGGGCCTTACGGGCGTGATCACCCTGCTCGGTGCGCTCGCGTACGGCGAGCTCGCGGCGATGTATCCGCGCGCCGGCGGCCAGTACGTATTTCTGCGTGAGGCGATGGGGCCCGTGATGGGCTTTCTGTACGGATGGACGTTGTTCGTCGTCATCCAGACGGGCACGATCGCCGCCGTCGCTGTTGCCTTCGGTCGGTTTCTCGGAGTGCTGGTGCCCTCGATTACGGCGGACCGGTATGCGTGGTTCCCCCAGGCCGACGTCTGCGTCGCGATCCTCGGCTGTAAGAACGCGTCGGCACAGGCCATTCAGCTCGGGTTGACGCCGCAGCGGCTCGTCGGACTGGTCAGTGTGTGGGTGCTGACACTCGTGAATCTCCGTGGCGTGCGGGAAGGGAAGGTCATCCAGACGACGCTCACCGTGGTCAAGGCGGGCGCCCTCGCACTGCTCGTCATCCTGGGCCTAACGGTTGGACGAAACGCCGGTGCGATCGCGGCGAACTTCGGGGCGGGGCAGTTCGCGCGGCCCGTCGAGTTCGCGGCGCCGTTCGCCCTCGTCTTCGGCTCCGCGCTCGTCGGCTCGCTCTTTTCGAGCGATGCGTGGAACAACGTGACCTTCGCGGCAGCCGAGGTGCGGAACCCGCGGCGCAATCTCCCGCTCGCGCTGATCCTCGGGACGGGGCTCGTCACGCTCCTTTACGTGCTGGCGAACGTGTCGTACCTGAGCGTCCTACCGATGACCGGCGTCGCGGATGCGGGCACGGCGCTGGCGCGCGGCATCACGCACGCGACGCAGGATCGCGTCGCGACTGCCGTCGCCGAGGTCATCTTCGGCGGTGTCGGCGTGACGCTGATGGCCGTCGCCATTCTGATCTCGACATTCGGCTGCAATAACGGACTCGTGCTCGCCGGAGCCCGCGTGTACTGGGCGATGGCGCGCGACGGGGTCTTCTTTCGCCAGGCGGGTGTGCTCAACTCGCGTGGCGTGCCCGCGTTCGCGCTCGTCGCGCAGGCAATCTGGACGACGCTGCTCTGCCTGAGTGGCACGTACGGGCAGCTGCTCGACTACGTCATCTTTGCGGCGCTCGTCTTCTACGCGTTCACCACGATCGGACTGTTCGTGCTGCGTCGCACGCGGCCGGACGCGGAACGTCCGTATCGCGCGCTTGGCTATCCCGTGTTGCCGGCGCTGTACATCGGCCTGAGCGCAGGCGTCGCCATCCTGCTGTTGTTAGCCGAAAAAACGCGCGCGCAGGCCGTGTCGGGCCTCGTGCTCGTGCTCGTTGGTCTGCCTGTGTACTGGCTCTGGCGCGCTCGCGGCGCGGCGCCGGATCCTTCTGCGGTCGGCTGAGCGGCTCCTCCCGCTCCGCTTCGCCGGCTCGTTCGCCTCACCACCACCCCAGCCGTTTCGTACATGGATTCCTCGCAGTCCGGGCTCATCATCTTCATCCTGGTCGCGAGCGGCATCGCCCTCGTGGCGGCCGTGCTGCTCGCCCGGTGGGTGCTCGCCCTCGATCGTGGCGAGCCCGCGATGCAGCGCATTTCGAACGCGATTCAGGAAGGAGCGGAGGCCTACCTCGCGCGGCAGTACAAGACGATCGGCGTGCTGTCGGTCGTCGTCGCCGTCCTGATCTACGTTGGCTACGCGTTCTTTCGGCCAGCGGAGACGGGTGCCAACGCGCTATCGGCCGGCACCCTGGCGGCATACACGACCATCTCCTTCCTGTTAGGCGCGATCTGTTCGGGGATCGCGGGTTACATGGGAATGTGGGTGTCGATCCGGACCAATATCCGCGTCGCGTCGGCCGCGCGCGCGTCGCTGAACGCGGCGCTGCAGACCGCGCTCCGTGGGGGGGCCGTCAGTGGGCTGTTCACGGTCGCGATGTCGCTCATCGGCGTGTCGGGATTGTTCGCGGTGCTGCATGCGATCGCGCCCGCCGGTGTGACGTCCGACGAATGGACACGCCGCATCCCGTTCCTCATCGTCGGCTTCGGTTTCGGCGCGTCGTTCGTCGCCCTGTTCGCGCAGTTAGGCGGCGGCATCTACACGAAGGCTGCGGACGTCGGCGCGGACCTCGTCGGCAAGGTCGAGGCGGGCATTCCCGAAGACGATCCGCGGAATCCTGCGGTGATCGCGGATCTCGTAGGCGACAACGTCGGTGACTGTGCCGGACGTGGAGCGGACCTGTTCGAGTCGACGGCGGCGGAGAACATCGGCGCGATGATCCTCGGCGTGCTGCTCTTCCCGTTCTTCGGCGTCAAGGGCGTGCTCTTCCCGCTGGTCGTCGGCGCAGTCGGACTCGTCGCGTCGATCGTCGGCGTCCTGGTCGTCCGGACGAGCGGCGACGAGGACCCGATGACCGCGCTGAATCGCGGGTTCTACGCGACCTCGGCGCTCGTAGCGATCGCGTTCTACTTCCTCTGCCGCAACCTGCTCGTCACGCCGAGCGCGCCGGACGCGTGGTGGCACTACTTCGCGTGCGGCATGGTCGGACTCGCGACGGCGTTCGCGTTCGTCTACATCACCCAGTACTACACGGAGTACCGGTATCGGCCGGTGCTCTCGATCGCGGACGCGAGCCAGACTGGACCGGCGACGAATATCATCGCCGGCCTCGCGGTCGGCATGGAATCGACCGTGCTCCCCGTGATCACGGTGGCGATCGCCATCGTGTCGAGCTACTACCTCGGCCGCACGAGTGGGCTCGTCGACGGATCCGGACAGCCGGTGGGCGGTCTGTTCGGGACCGCAGTCGCGACGATGGGCATGTTAGGCACCGCCGGCTACATCCTCGCGATGGACGTGTTCGGTCCGATCACGGACAACGCGGGCGGCATCGTCGAAATGAGTGATCAGCCGGAAGAAATCCGCGACAAGACGGATCGCCTCGACGCCGTCGGCAACACGACGAAGGCGCTGACGAAGGGCTACGCGATCGGATCGGCGGCGCTCGCCGCGTTCCTCCTGTTTTCGGCCTACCTCGATGAGGTGCGTGGGCTCACGGGGCAGGAGCTGACGGTCAATCTCGCGAAGCCGCAGATCTTCGTCGCTGGGCTCCTCGGCGCGATGCTCGTCTTCTGGTTCTCGTCGCTCGCGATGACCGCTGTGCGCAAGGCGGCGCAGAGCGTGATCACCGAGGTGCGTCGACAGTTCAAGGAAATGCCCGGGATCATGCAGGGCACGCAGCAGCCGGACTACGCACGGTGCGTGGACATCGTGACCGTGGGTGCGCTGCGCGCGATGGTGTTCCCGGGCGCGTTAGTCGTGCTCTTTCCGATCGTCGTCGGGCTGCTGTTCAAGACCGTCGGGATCGGCGCGGAAGCCGTGGCCGCGTTCCTCATGGTCGCGACGATCGCAGGCATCCTCATGGCCGTCTTCCTGAACAACGGCGGCGGTGCGTGGGACAACGCGAAGAAGTACATCGAGACCGGGCATTTCGGCGGGAAGCGCTCGGAGGCGCACAAGGCTGCGGTCGTCGGCGATACGGTCGGTGACCCGTTCAAGGACACCGCGGGGCCGTCGCTGCACGTGCTCATCAAGCTGCTCGCGACGATCACGCTGGTCCTCGCCCCGTTGTTCATCTAGTTCATCCCGCTCGTTCATCCCGCCCGTCTCCCTCGCCCCGGCTGCCGTGCCCTCGCTCTTCTCGCGCAAGCCGATCGCCGACCACATCACCGACGAGCACGATCCGAACGCGCTGAAGCGCTCGCTCGGCGCGGGCGACCTGATCATGCTCGCGATCGGGGCGGTGATCGGGGCGGGGATCTTCGGGTCGATCGGGTCCGCGGCCGCCGGGCAACTCGACGCGGCCGGGCACGTGGTCCGCGTCGGTGCGGGCCCCGCGCTCGTCCTGTCCTTCCTCTTGTTGGGAGCCGCGTGCGCGCTGGCCGGGCTCTGCTACGCGGAGCTCGCGTCGATGATCCCGCAGGCAGGGAGCGCCTACGCCTACTCGTATGCGACGCTGGGCGAGATCGTCGCGTGGATCATCGGGTGGGACCTGATTCTCGAGTACGCGGTCGGCAACGTGGCCGTCGCGATCAGCTGGGGCGACTACTTCAAATCGCTGTTCGGCGGGGCGTTCACGTTGCCGGCGTGGCTCAGCACCGGGTACCGCACCGCGCTGCTGTCGAACGATCCCGCCGTGCATTCGCTGCTGGACAGCGCGCCACGCGTGTTCGGGCTTCCCGTGTTGGTGAACATCCCGGCGTTCGGGATCGTCGCGGCGATCACGGTATTGCTCCTCCGCGGCGCGCGCGAGAGCGCCCGGGCGAACAACGTCATGGTCGTGGTGAAGCTGCTCGTGCTGACGCTCTTCGTCATCGTCGGCGCGACGCACATTCACCCGCAGAACTACCACCCGTTCGCGCCCAACGGATTCCGCGGCGTGCACCAGGGCGCGGCGATCGTCTTCTTCGCCTACATCGGCTTCGACGCGATCTCGACGGCTGGAGAGGAAACGCGGAACCCGCAACGCAACCTGCCGATCGGTATCCTCGGCGGGCTCGCGATCTGCACGGTGATCTACATCATCATCGGCGCAGTGCTCACCGGGATGGTGCCGTACTCCGAGCTCGGCAAGGCGGCCGATCCGCTCGCGTACGCGCTCAATGCGACCGGGCTGACGTGGGTCTCGAAAGTCGTCGCGTTAGGCGCCGTGTTCTCGATGGCCGCCGTACTCCTCGTGTTTCAGTACGGGCAGCCGCGCATTTTCTTCGCGATGGCGCGCGACGGACTACTGCCGCAGTGGGCGGCCAAGGTGCACCCGGTGCACCGCACGCCATACGTGACGACGATCCTCACCGGTGCGTTCGTCGCGCTCTGGTCGCTCATCGGCGACGCGAACGAGACCTACGACCTGACGAACATCGGAACGCTGTTCGCCTTCACCCTCGTCTGCATCGGGGTGATCGTGCTGCGACACACCGATCCTGACCGTCCGCGTCCCTTCCGCGTGCCGGCCGTCCACTTCGTCGGGATCGCCGGGCGCGGCGCTTTGCGTCTTCGTGATGCGCGGGCTGCCGCCGATGGCGTGGGAGCGGTTCGGGTGGTGGCTGCTGATCGGCCTGCTGCTCTACTTCGTCTACGGCTACCGCAACTCGCGGCTTCGCCGTCCGGGCGCGCTCGCCGCGCGCGATTGAGCATGGCCGCGACGCCTAACACGACGCCTCCAGCCACCGCCCCAAAGCGCGGACTCCGCGGTATCACGCTCACGCAGTGGATCATCGTGAGCATGGTCATCGGCATCGGGTTCGGTGTAGTGGCGCCAGATGTCGCGGTCCAGCTCAAGCCGCTGTCGAACATCTTCTTGCGGATGATCAAATCGTTGATCGTCCCGTTGCTCTTCAGCACGCTCGTGATCGGTATTGCCGGTCACGGCGACGACATGAAGAAGGTCGGCAAGCTCGCGCTCCGATCGATCGTCTACTTCGAGCTGGTGACGACCGCCGCGCTGGCCGTCGGTCTCACCGCGGTGAACCTCGTCAAACCGGGCGTCGGTATCACGCTCCCGACCGACGCGGGGAGCGACGTCAAGGCGCTCGCGACGCACCAGCCGACCTTCGCGGCCGTGCTCGAACACACGGTCCCGCAGAGCTTCTTCGAGGCGGCGGCGAACAACGAGGTCCTGCAGGTCGTCTTCTTCGCGATCCTGTTCGCGGTTGCGCTCGCGAAGGTCGAGGGACGGCCGAAGCAGTTTTTTCTCGAGTTCTGCGACTCGCTGTCGCAGATCATGTTCAAGTTCGTCGGCCTCGTGATGGCGTTCGCGCCGGTCGGCATTGGCGCAGCCATCGCCGTCACGGTCGGGAAGAGCGGAATCGGCGTCCTCAAGAACCTCGCCGTCCTCGTCGGGACCCTGTACGGCGCGCTCGCGGTGTTCCTCCTGTTCGTGCTCGTGCCGATCGCGTTGGCGTTTCGCCTGCCGGTGATGCGCTTCGTCCGGACGGTGCGCGAACCCGCGCTGATCGCGTTCTCGACGGCAAGCTCCGAAGCCGCGCTTCCGCGCGCGATGCTCGCCATGGAAGGATTCGGCGTGCCGCGTCGTATCGTCGCGTTCGTGATGCCGACGGGCTACTCGTTCAATCTCGACGGCTCGACGCTCTACCTGGCGCTCGCGTCGGTATTCGCGGCGCAGGCGGCCGGGATCGACATGCCGCTGCGCACGCAGATTCTGATGATGCTCACGCTCATGCTGACGAGTAAGGGGGTCGCGGCGGTGCCGCGGGCTTCGCTCGTCATACTCAGCGGCGCGCTCACGCAGTTCGGGCTTCCGCTCTCCGCCATCGCCGTCATCCTCGGCGTAGACGCGCTCATGGACATGGCGCGCACCTCCGTCAACCTCGTCGGCAACTGCCTCGCAACGGCCGTGATGGCCCGCTGGGAGGGCGTCCTCGGTATCCCGTCCACCGCAGCCGCAGCCGGCGAGCCGGCAATCGGGGAGCACATCCCGGCCGAGGAAGCCGTGGCGCGCTGACCCGGGCCACGGTGGGGCCGACCGGATTCGCCGCGCTGGCATCAGCCGTGCTCGTTACGGGATACGAACACTCCCCCAACGACACGAGGATCTCATGGCGACCGCCACGATCGAGAACGATTCGAAGTCTGCTGTAAAGAGCGACACGAAGGCGAGCAAGAACGGCGAGAACGGCAAGGCACCCTCGCGCCCCGTCGAGCCCACGCGGAATGACCTGCCGGCCGATACGCGCGGGAAGATGATCGAGCTGTGCAACATGCGCCTCGCGGATTGCATCGACCTGCAGACGCAAACGAAGCAGGCGCACTGGAATGTGCGTGGGCCGCACTTCTGGGGACTCCACAAGCTCTTCGACAAGATCAACGAGGCGGTCGAGGAGTACGTCGACCTGATCGCCGAGCGAGCCGCGCAGCTTGGTGGCGAGGTCGAGGGCACGGCGCGCATGGTGGCGCAGCGCTCGACGCTTCCGGAGTACCCGAAGGGCATTCACGGCGGGATCGACAGCGTGAAGGCGCTCTCGACGGCGCTCTCGGCGTTCGGCAAGCAGGCGCGCGCCGCGATCGACACGTCGGACGAGGCCGAGGACGCGGACACATCGGACATGTTCACCGAGATCTCGCGCGGAATCGACCAATGGCTCTGGTTCGTCGAAGCGCATTTGCAGGCAGACAACTGATCGCGGACGGCTGAAACGAACGAAGGGGGCGACCAAGCGTGGTCGCCCCCTTCGTCATTCGCGCCGAGTGCACGCCGAGGGATAGGGCCTGTGCCTGTTCACGCCGCAGCGACGTACTCGACGCCGATCAACCGCAGCGCGCCGCGGAGGGCCCCTCGCGCGGGATCGACCTCGGCCTGCCGAATCTGGGCCCCAGGAACGGCGGTGCGTAGGCGATGCTCCAGGCGGCGTCGTAGCGGCGCCGTTCGCACCAGCAGGCCGCCGGCGAAGGCGACCGGGACTGCTGCGCGTTCATCGACAAAGAGCGACCGCGCGAGCGTCCGGACATGCAGTACGAGTTCCTCGACGCCGAGCGCGAGGAGCGAATTCGCCCGCATGTCTCCCTCAGCCGCCACGCGAAAGACGATTGGTGCAAGTGTCGCGAAATCGGCGGGCGTCGCGCGTCCGGCCCAGCCGATCAGCGCCGTCGGATCATCGCCCTCGATCGCGGTCAGCAGGGCGGGAAGAAGCGCCGTCTCGGGCTCGCGACCGTCGGACGCAGCCGCCGCGACGTTCAGCGCCCGTCGCCCCAGCCATGCGCCGCCGCCTTCGTCGCCTAACACCGGTCCCCAACCGCCGCAACGATCGAAGCGACCGTCCGGGGCCCGTCCGTAGGCGATCGACCCGGTGCCGGCGATCAGGAGGATTCCGGGACCATCCCCGAAGGCGTCGTCGATGGCGATCGCTGCGTCGGTGGTGACTACGACGGATCGCGCCAGGTGGCGCGTCTCTAACGCATCGTGCAACGCAGTCCGCTCGGCTTCGCGTCCGACGCCGGCGACACCCGCGAGAAGTGCCGCGGGCTGTCGATCCTCGTAGCCGGCGCTGCTGAGCGCAGCGCGCACGCACGCCGTGATGACGTCAGCCGAGTGCGGGATACCACCGGCGCGGACTGCGGCTCCGGGTCCCTCAGCCGCGCCGATCACCTGCCCGTCCGAGCCCGCGACCACGGCGCGCGTCTTCGATCCCCCGGCGTCGACACCGACCACGATCCGATCCGACATCGCGACTGAACGCGGAATGTCCTCCGCAGGGCGAGCATCCGGCGGAACGTTAGGCGGACCGTCGGACTGAGGGTCTGGCGGGGACTCGTTGGCGTGTCGCGATGCTTCCTGATCGACGTCTTCGGTCAAGCGATACGTGGCGTGGTGGCCGACGGGGCCGGGTGGGTGAACGACGAAACGATGCCCGTCGCGAGGGTGAGCGTGGTCCCGATCAGCACGTACCAGGGCCACGCGATACGCCCGAACGGAGCCAGCGGGGCCGCGAGGTCCGGCGCGAACGCGCCGATCTGCTTCGCGAACACGATGAACGCCATCGTTCCGATCCCGACGCTCATCCCGAGGATGGCATCGCGTTGAATCGCGCGCGGCCAGAACACGCCGAGAAAAAAGCCGCCGAGTAGCCCGCCGTAGGTGAACGAGGCGATGCCGAGCGCCACGACGACGACCGGCGTTCCGTTGTCGCGGAATAGCAGCGCACCCGCGGTCAGCGCGACGCCCCACGCGAGGGCGAAAAGCTTCCCTGCGCGCAGCGTCCCCGGATCGTCGACCTGGCGCCCCGTGAGCGGCAGATAGAGGTCGTGCGTCGTCGCCGCGGCGAGCGAATTGATCGCGCCCGAGTGCGTGCTCATCGTGGCCGCGACGATCGCCGCGACGATCAGCCCGACGAGACCTGCGGGCATGTGGTCGACGATGAACGACGGGAAGATGGCGTCGGTCGCGGAGAAGAGCTGGCCGCGGTAGTACGCCCACAGCCCGAGTCCGATGAACAGAAAGAGCGTGAACTGCACGAAGACGGCGAGCCCGCTCCCGATCACGGCGCGCTGCGCATCGCGCAGCGAGCGCGCCGACAGCAATCGCTGGACGATGAGCTGGTCGGTGCCGTGCGACGCCATCGCGAGGAAGGCACCACCGAAAAGCCCAGCCCAGAGCGTGTTCGCTCGGTCGACGCCGGCATAGGTGTCGATCACGCGAAGCTTGCCCGCCGCACCGACCGTGTGCACGATCGCGCTCCATCCACCGGGTACGGCCTGACCGAGCAGGACCAGCGCACACAGGCCGCCGAACACGTAGACGCCTGCCTGCACGAGTTCCGTCCAGACGACTGCCTTCATCCCGCCCTTGTAGGTGTAGATCACCGTCAGGGCGCCGAGGACGAGAATCGCGGCCGGCATGACGCGCGACTTGTCGCTGACGGTCGGGCTGATGATGAGCGCGATCGGGATCGCCGTGGCGAAGACGCGCACCGAGTCGGCGAGCGCGCGCGTGATCATGAACACGATCGACGCGAAACGGCGCGTCGCGATGCCGAAGCGCCGTTCGAGCAACGTGTACGCGGTGACGAGTTCGCCCTGGAAGTAGCGCGGCAGGAGCACGCGGGCGACGACCACGCGCCCGACGATGTACCCCGCGACGATCTGCAGAAACCCGAGGTCGCCGACGCCGGCTTTCGCACCGTACGAGAGCCCTGGGGTACTGATGAACGTCAGCGCGCTGGTCTCGCTCGCGACGATCGAGAAGAGCACCGCCCACCACGGAATCGCACGATCGGCGACGAAATAGTCGGTCGCGTTCTGCTGACGTCGCCCGAGCCAGACGCCGAGCCCCGTCGTGCCCGCGAGGTAGACGAAGAGGACGATTGCGTCGAGTGCGGTGAAGCGGGCACTCATCACGGAATGGCTGGGGGCAACGCGCGAAGGCCCGCGTTCCGAGTGGAGCGCGGGCCTTCGAGGTAGAGCCCGGCGCCGCATCCGGCGCCGGTCGAGCGTGACGCCATCAGGCCGAGAACGAGCTTCCGCAACCGCAACCGCCAGTCGCGTTCGGATTCTTGAACGTGAAGCCGGACCCCTGCATCGAGGTGACGTAATCGACGGTCACGCCGCTGATGTACTGCGCCGAGAACGGGTCGACGAAGACCTTGAATTCGCCCTGATCGAGAACGAGGTCGTCCTCGGCGGGCTGGTCTTCGATGAGAAGGCCGTACTTGAAGCCGCTGCAGCCGCCGGGCTGCACGCTCACGCGGAGCCCGCCCTGATCGTACGCGACGCCCTCGGCGTCCATGAACTTCTTGACCTCGACACCGGCCGTCGCCGTGACGGTGAGGGCCAGTTCGGGCTGACTTGCAATGCTCATCCGATCCTCCGGGGAGAGTGGCGCGCGAGGACGTCCCGCGCGCACGGTAGCTTCCGCAATCTACGGGCGCTTTCTCAGCAGAGCTATACCCGACGGACGCGCTCCCGTTCGGACACGGAGCGCGTCATCCCGGGTCAATCTCCGGCGAACGCAGGCGCGGCGCGTGCGACCGGTTCGGGGCGTGGCGACTCGGTGCGGAACGAGCGCGCGATCCACGCGAAGGCGATCGCGGCGACGGCGAGCATGACGAGTCCGACGCCCGTGTCTCCGAAGATGAGCTTGCCGATCCCGAAGAGTGTGGCGTAGACCGCGACGATGCCCGCGATCCAGTTGGTCCACGCGAGCGCGCCACCCGGGATCGGTTCGCGGCCGAAGCCGGCACGCTCGCTCACCCGCGCCCACCCCGGTCCGCCCGGACGAACGCGCCGATAGAACGCTTCGAGCGTGGCCTCGGTCTCGGGCTGAGTCAGGAAGGTGACGGACAGCCACACGACGGTGCTCACCGCGACCGTGACGAGCATGACCGTCGCATCGGCCCGCAGATCGCCCTTCGGGAATCGCGGCGGGATCACACTGAGCGCGACCGCGGACGTGACCAACGACGCGAGCATCGCCGAGATCTCGCTCCACGCGTTGATGCGCCACCAGTACCAGCGCAGGATGAGCACGAGCCCGGTTCCCGCGCCGAGCGCGAGGAGGAATTTCCACGCCTGTTCGACGCTCGACAGGTGCATCGTGACGAACACGGACGCGACGAACAAGCCGACGGTGGTCCAGCGTGAGACCGTGACGTAATGGTGCTCGGTCCGTTCCTTCTGAAGGAAGCGCTTGTAGAAGTCGTTGACGATGTACGACGCGCCCCAGTTCAGGTGCGTGCCCACCGTCGACATGTACGCGGCAGCGAAGCCGGCCATCATGAAGCCGCGCCACGGCGTCGGCAGCAGGTCGACGAACGCCTGGACGTAGGCGGCTTCCTTGTCACCCGTCGGGCCGATGCCGTGTGGGTAGAGCAGCACCGTGCAGAGCCCGGTGATGATCCACGGCCAGGGCCGCAGCGCGTAGTGCGCGACCTGGAAGAAGAGTGTCGCGAGCACGCCGTCGCGTTCGGTGCGCGCGGAGAAGATGCGTTGGGCGACATACCCGCCGCCGCCGGGCTCCGCGCCGGGGTACCATGCGGCCCACCACTGTACGCTGAGGAACACCCCGAGTGCGAGCAGCGGCATCCAGGGATACGCCTCGAGCCCGCCCGGCCCGAGCTTGACGGGCAGCACGGAGATCGCGGCGTCCTCGCTCCCGAAGTGCGTGGCGAGCCCGCGCTTGAGCGCGTCCATCCCGCCGACCTTCTGCACGGCGTAGATCGCGAGCACGATCACCGCGCTCATCTTGATGACGAACTGGACGAGGTCCGTCCAGAGCACGGCCCACATGCCGGCGGCCGCCGAGTACGCGACAGTCGCAACGAAGCACAGGCCGACGGCGATCACATCGCCCGACACCGTCGTGCCGGCGATGGTGACCGGGTGGAGGCCTAACGAGATCGTGAGGATCTTGATCATCGCTCGCGTGACCCAGCCGAGGATGATGAGGTTGATCGGAATCGCGAGGTAGAGCGCGCGGAAGCCGCGCAGCACCGCTGCCGGCCGCCCGCTGTACCGGACCTCCGCGAACTCGACGTCGGTCATCACGTTTGCGCGGCGCCACAGGCGCGCGAAGAAGAACACGGTGAGCATCCCGCTCATCACCATGTTCCACCAGAGCCAGTTCCCGGCGACGCCGTTCGCTGCCACCAGGCCGGTGACGACGAGCGGCGTGTCGGCGGCGAACGTCGTCGCGACCATTGCCGCGCCGGCGAGCCACCACGGCACCGCGCGCCCCGCGATGAAGTATTCGCTGAGCGACTCGCCACCGCGCTTCGTGAAGATCAGCCCGATCACGGTCGACAGCAGGAAGTACGCGGCGACGATCATCCAGTCGACCGCGCTGAGGTTGGCTCCGGCGGACATCGTCAGCGGGACGTTACGGGGAGGGGAGGGGGAAACGTCGGGGCGACACCGAGCGCGCGCATCACGGCGTCGGTGAGCGCCACACGGACGCCACCGATCTTCGTGTTCATGCGGGTGGGATTCACGCGGTTGGTGAGCAGGATGATGTAGATGCCGCGGGCGGGATCCATCCACATCGACGTGCCCGTGAAGCCGGTGTGACCGAACGCGCGGCGCGAGAGATAATGCCCGGCCGAATTGCCGCCGGTCGGCGTCTCCCAGCCGAGGGCGCGGCGTGAGATCGTCGTATCCTGCGCGCGGGTGAAGAGGGCGACGGTCGCCGAATCGAAGACGCGGTGACCGTCGAGCGTGCCGCCGTTCAGGTACGCCCGGGCAAGGCGGGCGAGATCGGGTCCGGTCGAGAACAGCCCGGCGTGCCCGGACACCCCGCCTAACGCAGCGGCGTTCTCGTCGTGCACCTCGCCGCGAAGCTTGCGCTGACGCCACGGGTCGAATTCGGTCGGCGCGATGCGCGCGCGCTCCGCCGCGGGCGGTTGATACCGCGTCTCCCGCATCCCGAGCGGGGCGAATACGTGTCGCTGCAGATACGCGTCGAGCGGTTCGCCCGTGACGCGCGCGACGAGCGCGCCTAACGTGATGAAGTTGAGGTCGCTGTACACGTACCGAAGTCCCGGCGCCGTGTCGGGCTTCGTCGCGAGGGCGAGCGCGAGCGCGCCGGCCGGGTCGGTCGCTTCCTTGTACAGCGGGCGCCAGGGCGGCATGCCGGAGCTGTGGGTCATCAGCTGCCGGACGGTGATGCGTGCCTTGCCTGGCGCATCCGCCGGCGCGAACGCCGGGAGGTAGCGCACGACCGGACTGTCGAGCACGACGCGTCCGGCGGCGACCAGCTGCAGCATCGCGGACGTGGTGCCCACGACTTTCGTGAGTGAGGCGAGATCCCAGAGCGTCGTCGAATCCGGGCGCGGCGCGTCGAGCGCCCAGTCGATGCGGCCGGCGCCGAATCCGAGCGTCGCTCCGCTGCTGTCACCGACGACGGCGTACGCGCCCGGGAACGCGCTGTCCGCGACCGCACGCGTGAGCACCGCCCGCATGCTGTCGAGCACCGCGCGGCGGGCGGCGGGTGCGGCCAGCAGGGCCGTCGACGCTCGCGTTCGCGCGGCATGAATGGGCTGCGCGCTCGCGCTGCGCGCCGACGCCAGCGCGAGGCCGAGCGCGGCGACGAACGCGGTGCCAACCAGCCCTCGCGAGCGGCTCACGGTTGCCCGCCAGCCGTTGCGGCGGCCGTGGTCGCGTCGCGCGTCAGTCCGTCACCGCGCGCGAAGTAGCCGGGGAGCGACACCGGGGTGCGGCCCGTGATTGGCGCGAGGCCAAGCACCGCGCGCGCAGAGGCGCGTTCGAGCGCGTCGCCGCGGCCGTAGGTCACGAGGTACGACCCGACGTGCGGAAATTGGCGGATCACGTATGGATTCCCGGCCGCGACGACGATCACGTTCGGCGTTGCGGCCGCCTGTGCATCGATCCACGCCGCGACGTGCGCCGGGATCGCGATACGACCGCTACCCTCGAACGTGCGCGTGTAGGTCATGACGACGAGGCGGTCCGATCCGCGTGCGACCGCGCCGATGCTGTCGAGCGCGGCGCGGGACGACCGCGGCGAGATGCGGAACGTCCGCACGCCGCGCATTCCCGCAGCCAACTCGGCCAGGAAGCCCTGACCGGTCGTGATCTCGTTGTCGGGCGCGTACACGACCGCCGTGAGCGAACGCGCGGAGCGTGCTGGGACGAGCTGGGCCGAGTCGCGGAGTAGCGTGATAGCGCGTGCGGCGACCGCACGGCTCACCGCCCAGTGAGCCGGTGCACCGACGACGTCGCGCAACGCCTCGAGATCGGCGATCGGATGCGCGAGGGCACCGGTCTGCGCCTTCAGGGTGAGCAAACGGCGGAGCGCCGCGTCGATGCGCGCGGGCGCGATCGCGCCATTCGCCACGGCCGCAACGACGCCATCGACACAGCGCGTCACGTCCGTCGGCATGAGCAGGATGTCGTCGCCGGCCGCGACCGCGAGCGGGCACGCCCGCTCGACCGGGTAGCCTTGCCCGACGCCCTCCATCGTGAGCGCGTCGGTGAAGGTGAGTCCGATGAAGTGCAGCGTGTCACGTAGCAAGCCGGTCATCACGCGTGGCGAGAGGGTCGCGGGCGTCGCGTCGCCCTGAACGGCCGGCAACGCGATGTGCGCCGTCATCACCCCCGCGACGCCTGCCGCGATCGCCGCCCGAAATGGCACGAACTCGACCGTGTCGAGTCGCGCCCGATCGCTCCGCACGACGGGCAACGCGATGTGCGAATCGGCGTCGGTGTCGCCGTGCCCGGGGAAGTGCTTGGCCACGGCCGCGACGCCCTCGGTCTGTGCCCCGCGAACGAACGCGGCCGTCATGCGCGCAACCGCACCTGGCTCCTCACCGAACGATCGGACGTTGATGACCGGGTTGGCGGGGTTGTTGTTCACGTCCGCGTCGGGCGCGAATACCACCTGCACGCCGGCGGCTCGCGCCTCGCGCCCAACGATCTGCCCGATCGACTCGGCGTCTTCTGGCCGCCCCGTCGCGCCGATCGCCATGTTC
Source organism: uncultured Gemmatimonadales bacterium (assembly GCA_963702945.1). Lineage (GTDB taxonomy): Bacteria > Gemmatimonadota > Gemmatimonadetes > Gemmatimonadales > Gemmatimonadaceae > BPUI01. The sequence continues at coordinate 832,881 of OY969773.1, read as the reverse complement.
GTCGGGAGGACGGTGGCGCTCCCCGCGCTCCAGAGCTGCGGCGCGAACGTGCCGCCCTCGAAGCGTCCGAGGCCAGGCTCGAGGTCACTCGAGACGAGCAGCGGGATGCGTGACGGCGTCGCGAGCGCGAGGCGCTGCATCGCGTTGACCTTGGCCGCGACCTCGAGCGGCGACCCGAGCGACATGATCACGCCGCCGACGTGATCGGTGCCGATCCAGCGGCGGATCTGCACGAAGCTCGGATCGTCGCGGTTGACGTAGTCGCCGAGCACCCACACGGTGACCAGCTGCGCGACGCGATCGCGAAGGGGCAGCGCGGCGATGGTGCTGTCGATCCACCGCGCGTCGGCCGGCGGCAGGGCCGTACCGATCGCGCGCGCCGCGGGCGTCGCGCTCCGCGCGGTGACCGACGCGCCCGTGGCCACGCCGCGGATGGGCGCCGCGGGCGCAGCCATGCCGGGTGATGAGGCGGCGCCGGCAGTTGCGCACCCGGCCGCGACGACGGCCGCAAGCAGACCAGCGAGTGAGCGCGTCCGGTTGCGCTGGGTGAGACGGGCGCGCGAGCCGAGCCGATCGCGCGGAGAGGAGCCGTGACGCATGCAGGCGGGTGGAAGGGTCGCACGGCAGTATACGGGCGGTGAACGAGCGGCGCATAGGATTTGCACGCGAGCGGCCCCCGACGCGAGGTCAGGGGCAAGTTGGCGCCCCGAGTCGTCGCCCCCTCCAGCGCTGAGCGCCCGTCCATCATGTCGCACCGTCGTCACGCCGCCGTTCTCGCCGCCTCGCTCGCCCTCCTCGCCGGCGCCGTTCCCGCGTGCGCCCCGCGCACGGTGAACGTGTCGAGCGGTACGGAGCCGGCCGCGGCCGGGCTGGCATTCACCAATCGTCTGCGGACGGCTGTGAACGTGTACGTGCGCGGGCCGAGCGGGAGCGAGGTCTTCGTTCGGCAGGTGCCGGCCGGCGCGACCGAGTCGCTCGTCGTGCGCGGTGTGAGCCCGGGAGCGGTCGTTTCGCTCCGCGCGGCGCCGGTCGACGGCGGGCAGGGGTACAGTCGCGAGCAGGTCTCGCTCGGGAACGGCGCGTCATGGACGGTTCCCTGAACGCACGGCGCTCCCTGAACGCCGCGCGGTTGCTCCCCGGCCGAACGCGCGGCTAGCTTGGCGTGGCCGGCGTGCGGTCTGCGCGTCGTCCCCCACTCGCGTCCGCCCCGCTCCGTCGTCCGCCCGCTCACTGTGCGCCCCGCGCGGGGCGTCCGCGCGCCGGCCGTGGGTGGGGCGGACGCGCGTACACCGTGGCGTGCATGGACCAGTTCTGGGAACGGATCAAAACCGGCTACCTGCGGATCATTGATCCAATCGCAGTCTGGCTCGTGCGCCACAAGGTGGGCCCCAACACGATCACGACGATCGGGACGCTCACGTACGTCATCGGCGGCGTGATCTACGCGAGCGGCCACATTCGCACGGCAGGCTGGTGGGTGGGGCTGACCGCGATGTTCGACGTGCTGGACGGAAAGGTGGCCCGCGCGAGTGGGCGCACGACCGTGTTCGGCGCGTTCTACGACTCGACGCTCGACCGCGTCGCGGACGGCGCGGTCCTCGGTGGGCTCGCGGTGTTCTTTGCTCGAAACAGCACGCTGCATGCGATCCCGCACTGGGCGGGAACCCCGATGGTGACGATCACGCTGCTCGGGATCATCGGGACATTTCTCACCTCGTACACGCGGGCACGTGCCGAGTCGCTCGGGCTCGACGCCAAGGTCGGGCTGATGCAGCGGCCCGAACGCGTCGTGCTGCTGTCGGCGCCGCAGGCGTTCTTCGGTCTCGCGCTCGGCGGATACGCGTTGATGGGCATCGTGACGTTGCTCAGCTTCACCGCGTGGATCACCGCGGTGCAACGGGTCGCGTACGTTCATCGCGTGACGCGCGCCATCGACCTGCCGAGCGACACGGGGATCCCCGTGGTCGTCCCGCCCGCGCTCGCCGCGGCACCGCGCGGACCAGGGCCGCGCGCGTGACCGCCGCTCCTCGCATCCTCTCCTCTCAGATATACAGACAGTGACGGCTCCTCATACCGTGACGCTCGACTCCGCCGCCGCGCCGACGCCGACCATCGCGCCGGCACGCGGCAAACTCGGCGTCATCACGCCCGGACTCGGCGCGGTCGCGACGACGTTCATGGCGGGCGTGGAAAGCGTTCGCCGCGGCCGCTCCGCGCCGATCGGCTCCCTCACGCAGATGGCGACCATTCGCCTCGGGAAGCGGACCGAAGGGCGCGCGCCACTCATCAAGGATTTTGTCCCACTCGCCGCGCTCGACGACATCGTCTTCGGTGCCTGGGACCCCATCGCCGACGACGCGTACACCGCGGCCAAGAAGGCCGGTGTGTTGGAAGAGCGCGATCTCGAGCCGATCAAGGACTTCCTCGCCGCGATCAAGCCGATGCCGGCCGCGTTCGCGAACAAGTACGTCACGCGCATCAACGGCACGAACGTCAAGCCGGGCACGAAGCGCGAGCAGGCCGAGGCGTTGCGCGAGGACATCCGCCGCTTCAAGCAGGAGAACGGATGCGACCGCGTCGTGATCGTGTGGTGCGCGTCGACCGAGATCTACATCCAGCCCGGCCCCGAGCACGCGAGCATCGACGCGTTCGAGCGCGCGCTCGATGCCAACGACGAGGCGATCGCGCCGTCGATGCTCTATGCGTATGCCGCGATCATGGAAGAGTGCGCCTTCGCCAACGGCGCGCCTAACCTCACGGCCGACATCCCCGCGCTCCTGCAGCTCGCACACGACAAGAGCGTTCCCGTGTCGGGCAAGGATTTCAAGACCGGTCAGACCTGGATGAAGACGATCATCGCGCCCGGGCTCAAGGCGCGCATGCTCGGCCTCGCCGGCTGGTACTCGACCAACATCCTCGGCAATCGTGACGGCGAGGTGCTCGACGATCCCGCGTCGTTCAAGACGAAGGAAGAATCGAAGCTCTCGGTCCTGCACAACATCCTGCAGCCCGAGACCTATCCCGAGCTGTACAAGGATTTCAGCCACGTCGTGCGGATCAACTATTACCCGCCGCGCGGCGACAACAAGGAAGGTTGGGACAACATCGACATCGTCGGGTGGATGGGCTACCCGATGCAGATCAAGGTGAATTTCCTCTGCCGCGATTCGATCCTCGCGGCACCGCTCGTGCTCGACCTCGCGCTGTTCAGCGACCTCGCGAAGCGCGCCGGGCTCAAGGGGATTCAGGAATGGCTGTCGTTCTACTACAAGAGCCCGATGACCGCACCGGGGCTCTATCCCGAGCACGACCTGTTCATCCAACAGACGAAGTTGAAGAACACACTGCGCTACCTCATGGGCGAGGATCAGATCACGCATCTCGGCCTGGAGTATTACGCGTGATCGAGCGGCCCCGAGTACGCGGGCTCGGCAGCGTGGCGGCGTTCGGCGCCGTCGCGCTCGTCGCGGCATGCGGCCCCTCGGGGCCGCCGGCCCTGCGCGCATGGAGCGACAGCTACGAGTTCCGTGTCACCGCGGACCCGTCGCCGCCCCGCGCGCGCGAAACCATCCTGTATCGCGTCGTCGTGCTCGACCGGAAGACCCATCAGGTGATCGACCGCGGCGAGGGGCAGATCTTCGCGTCGAGCCAGGACCGCGCGAACACGTACGACTCGTTCACACCCGCGCCCGAGGCGGGCACCTACACGGCTCGGCTCAACTACATCACCGCGGGCGACTGGAAGGTCGGCATGCGCTTTCGGCGCGATTCGACGGCAAAGCTCGAGCGTATCGAAGATTGGGTGCAGACCGTCGGCGGCGCGCGCCCCATCGGTGAGCGGCCCATTCAGTGACGGCTGCCCGTTGATCCACGGCATACCGTTCATCGCACCAGGCGACCCCCGATGAAACACTTCCACCGCACGAGCGGGGCGCCCGACGGCGTGCTGCGCAGCGCCGACGCGTTTTTCGCGGCGCTCGGCCTCGCCACCGCCGCGAGCGCGTCACACACTCGCGACTACACCGGTCCCCTTGGCACGATGCGGATGATCGTGCGGATGGAGGGCGGGCATTACACCCGTGTCGAGGTCTACACCGACCAGATGGGCGAGAGCCGGCTCGACAAGAACGTGAAGAAGTTTTTCGTCTCGCTCCACCGCGCGTCCGACCCGCGGCACGCGCTCCGCTCGGGCTTCTGAGCGCGCGATGGCAGTAGGGACGCGTCCGCGCCGCTCGGCGCGCCCATCGGCGGCGCTATCCCGGGCGCAGCTCCTGGAGCTGTACTACTGGATGCGGCTCACGCGGACGCTGGAGGAACGGCTCGTCGCGCTGTACCGACAGACCAAGGTCGTCGGCGGGCTCTTTCGGTCGCTCGGGCAGGAAGCGGACGCCGTCGGCAGCTGCTTCGCCCTCGAACGGCGCGACATCATGTCGCCGCTCATCCGCAACCTCGGCGCGATGCTCGTCAAGGGCGCGACACCCGTCGAGGTGCTGAAGCAGTACATGGCGAAGGCCGACTCGCCGACGCGCGGCCGCGAGCTGAACATTCATTTCGGCGACCTCGAGCGCGGCTTCGTCGGGCAGATCTCGCCGTTAGGCGACATGGTGCCCGTGATGGCCGGCGTGACGCTGTCGTTCAAGATGCGACGCGAGCCGCGCGTGGGCCTGGTGTACGTCGGGGATGGCGCGACGTCGACCGGCGCGTTCCACGAGGGGATCAACTTCGCCGCCGTGCAGGGCTGTCCGCTCGTCGTCATCGTCGAGAACAACGGCTACGCGTACTCCACGCCCACGCACAAGCAGACGCGTGCCGAGCGCTTCGTTGATAAGGCGATCGGTTACGGTGTACCGGGCGAGCGCGCGGACGGGAACGACGTACTGGCGGTCTACGACGTGACGAAGCGCGCGGTCGATCGCGCGCGTGCGGGCGGCGGCGTGACGCTCATCGAATTGATGACGTACCGCCGGAAGGGACATGCGGAGCACGACAACCAGAGCTACGTGCCGGAGGGCGAGATCGCCCAATGGGCGGCCGAAAACGATCCCATCGATCGGTACGTCGCGCACCTGCAGGGCGACCTCGGCTTCGACGCTGCAGAACTCGGAACGATCGATGCGCGCGTTCGCGACGAGGTCGACGCCGCGACCGACATCGCTGAACGGTCCGGCTTTCCGGAACCGCTCGACTGCCTCACGGGCGTGTACGCGGAGCCGAGTACGGAGCGTCCGCTCTGGTTCCGCGATGGCGTCGCGAGCGCGGTGGAACGCAGCGAACGTGCAGAAGGGTGGGGGACGTACAGCGGCACCGCACCGAGCGGCGCTCCGTCGCACGTGGCCGCGGTCTCACGCGCGCCCGACGTGAAGATCGCGGCGGGCAACGACTGATGGGCGCCGCGGGGGAGATCACCTACCTCGAAGCGATCCGTGAGGCACTGTTCGAGGAGATGGCGCGCGACGCGAACGTCTTCTGCCTCGGCGAGGACATCGGCGCGTTTGGCGGAGCGTTCAAAGTCACCGACGGGCTGCTCGCCGAATTCGGCGAGGCGCGCGTGATCGACACGCCGATCTCCGAGATCGGCATCGTGGGCGCGGCGGCAGGAGCCGCGCACATGGGGTTGCGGCCGGTCGTCGAGATGCAGTTCATCGACTTCATCGCGAACGCGTACGATATGCTCACCAACTACGTCGCCACGGCGCGCTATCGCGCATTCCTGCCGTGTCCGATGGTGGTGCGCGGGCCGAGTGGGGGGTACGTGCGCGGTGGGCCCTTTCACTCGCAGAACCCGGAAGCGGGGTTCGTCCATACGCCCGGGCTGAAGGTCGTGTATCCCGCGACCGCCGAGGACGCGAAGGGTCTGATGAAGGCGGCGATCCGCGACGACGATTGCGTGCTGTTTTTCGAGCACAAGTACCTCTACCGCCGCGTGAAGGCCGTCATGCCCGAGGGCGATCAGGTCGTACCGATCGGGAAAGCGCGTGTGGCGCGCGAGGGAACGGATCTCTCGATCATCACGTACGCCGCCACGGTATGGAAGGCGCTCGATGCCGCCGAGCAACTGGAGCGCGAGGACGGGCTCTCCGTCGAGGTGCTCGATCTGCGCACGCTCGCGCCGCTGGATGACGCGGCGATCGAGGCCACGGTGAAGAAGACGAATCGCGTGCTCGTCGTGCACGAGGATACCCGCACCGGCGGGCTCGCCGGTGAGATCACGGCGCGCATCAGCGAGACGTGCTTCGAGTGGCTCGACGCGCCGGTACTTCGCGTGACGGCGCACGACGTGCCACTGCCGTACGCGCCCGCGCTCGAAGATTTCGTGCTGCCGCAGACGGCGGACCTCGTGCGGGCCGCGCGACGGCTCGCCGCATATTAGGAGCCGACGCATGGCACGAAACCCTGACCTCCGGCGCAACGCCGCGATCGGCTGCCTGATGCTTCCGTTAGGCGCGCTCAGCGTCGCGATGGTTGGCGTGCTCCTGTCCGTGATCGTCGAATACGTCGTTCGACCGGCGCAGGCGTGTCCGGAAATTCCGAGCTGCAACTGGTACGCGTACGCGGGGATCGGCGCCGCTCATCGGCGGGATCACGCTCCCGCTGCTGGTACTCTACCGATTATTTCAGCGCCCGACCGACCCGTCGCGTCGCGACGAGCCCGCGACCGTGCCGGACGCGAACTCGTCGTTTTAGACTCTCTCTGCTCGTTTCTGATCGTTCGGCAATTTCCGCGAGGATACCGCAGTGGCTCGTATAGACGTCATCATGCCCCAGATGGGCGAGTCGATCGCCGAGGGCACGCTCTCGCGGTGGTTGAAGAAGGTCGGCGACGAGGTCAAGCGCGACGAGGCGATCTTCGAGATCTCGACCGACAAGGTCGACGCCGAGATCCCGTCGCCATCGGCCGGCATCCTCGCCGAGGTGAGCGTGACCGAAGGCCAAACGGTCGCGGTCGGCACGATCGTCGCGCGCATCGAGAGCGACAAGGCGGCGTACGTCCCTGGAGGCGCCGCGCCCGCCACGCCGATCGCCGCGACCGCCGCGACGTCGCCCGCTTCGGTTGCGGAGAACGCGCTCGCGCCCGCGGCCGCGAGCGCCGACGCGGGTGCCGGCGGGGCGAACGCGTGGGCGGGCGGGACCGCGAGCGCGCCCGACGCGAACGGCAACAGCTTCGAGGACCGCGTGCGGACCAAGAGTTCGCCGCTCGTGCGCAAGATGGCGGCCGAGCACGGGATCGAACTCGCCTCGTTGCAGGGGAGCGGGATCGCGGGTCGCGTGACGAAGCGCGACCTCGTCGGGTTGCTCGAGACCGGAGCTGCGGCGAGCCCCGCTGCGGCGAGCGGCACGCCGAATACGGCGTCCGTACCCGAGATCCCGGCCCAGGCGGCGGTCGCGACTGCCGCGGTCGGCAAGGGCGGCGCGAACGGCGCGGCGGTGCCCGTGGGCGTCGGCTCGCTCGCTGGTGACCTGCACGCACCGGCTGTGGAGCCCATGCCGGGCGACATCGTCGAGCCGATGTCGCGCATCCGACAGCTGACGGCCGAGCACATGGTGCTGTCGCGGCGTTGGAACGCGCACGTCACGAGCTTCTTCGAGGTCGACCTCACGCGCGTCGCACGCATTCGCACCAAGCAGCGCGCCGATTTCGAGCGCGCGACGGGCGAGAAGCTGACGTTCCTGCCGTTCATCATCAAGGCGGTCATCGACGGCCTGAAGCAGTTCCCGACGATGAACGCGGCGGTGCGCGGCAACGAGGTCGTGCTCCGCAAGCAGTACAACATCGGTATCGCGGTCGCGCTGGACTGGGGGCTGATCGTGCCGGTCATCAAGCGCGCCGACGACCTCTCGCTCACCGGCCTGACGCGGAACCTCAACGACCTCGCCAACCGTGCACGGTCGAAGAAGCTGCAGCCGAGCGAGGTTCAGGGCGCGACGTTCACGATCACCAACCCAGGCGTCTTCGGCTCGCTCATGGGCACACCGATCATCCCCGTCCCGACGTCGGGCATCATGGGGGTCGGCGCGATCGAGAAGCGGCCGAAGGTCATCACGGGCCCCGATGGCGAGGACACGATCGCCGTCCGTACCTGCAGCTACTTCTCGAATTCGTTCGATCACCGCATCGTCGACGGTGCGGATGCGGACCGGTTCATGGCCTACGTGAAGAAGGCGCTCGAAACGTTCCCCGAGACCGGGCTGTTCTAGATCTCATGCCGATCCGAACGATCACCGTGGGCGGCCGCGCCTGGCGCGTGCTGCCCTCCGGGTTCATGACAGCCAACGTCGACGACGAGCACGGCGTCCTCTTCATCACCGGCGAGGGCGACGCGCGCGAGGTGCGCGTGAGTCACTTCTCGCCGCGTGGCGAGCGCTCGCGCGAGCAGGCGCTGGCGCGACTCAGCGACGCGTTTCTCGAGCAGCTGCTCGCGGAATCACAGCCGAGCATGACCGCGCCGGAGACCGGCTACCGCAAGAGCCCACTCGGCACGTGAGCGCCGCGCCGTCGAGCGACGCCGCGAACGATGGCGGTCCCGCGCCGGACATCGCGGGCACGGTCGACCTGCACACGCACTCCACCGCATCCGACGGTGTGCTGCCGCCGACCGCTGTGGTCGAGGCGGCGCACGCCGCCGGTCTCGCCGCGATGGCGCTCACGGACCACGATACGGTCGATGGCGTCGAGGAGGCGCGTGCGGCTGGCGCTCGGCTCGGCGTGGACGTCGTCGCGGGCGTCGAACTCTCGGCGCATCTCGGCAGCGAGGAGATCCATCTGCTCGCGTTGCATCTGTCGGACGTGGCGACGATCGCGGGCGAGCTGGCGCGGTTTCGCGACGACCGCGTCTCCCGCGCCGAACAGATGGTCGCGCGGCTGAACACGTTGGGCGTGCCCGTGACGATGGACGATGTGATGCGCGAGGCCGGCACCGGCGCGGTCGGGCGACCGCATGTGGCGCGCGCCGTCGTCGCCCGCGGCGGTGCGCTCGACGTCCGCGACGCCTTCGACCGCTTCCTGGGCGACGGGCGGCCGGCTGCGGTCGAGAAGCCTCGCCTTGCGGCGCGTGACGCGATCGCGCTCGCGCACGCGGCCGGCGGGATCGCTGTCTGGGCGCATCCGGGCTCGGCCGGACGTCGCGACCGTGTCGAACCGCTCGTCGCCGCCGGGCTCGACGGGCTCGAAGTCCTGCACCCGCGCCACTCCGGCGAGGATCGGCTTCGCCTCAACGCGCTCGTCGACTTCTTCGGCCTCGTCACGTCGGGTGGCTCGGACTGGCACGGACCCACCGATGCGTGGCGCACGCTCGGGATGATGCGCGTGCCACCGTCGGTGCTCGAAGCGCAGCGCGCGCGCGCGGCCGCGCGCCCAGCCGCGTCCACGGCGTAACCCCGACCGGGATGACCGACCGCGCCGGCCAGGTCGCGCTCGTGACGGGTGCGGGTCATCGCGTCGGTCGAGCGCTCGCGCTCGCGCTCGGGGCCCGCGGCATGCGGGTCGCCGTGCATTTCCGCGCCGATCCCGCGCAGGCGGAGGAAACGCTGCGCCTGATTCGCGCGGCGGGCGGATCGGGCGAGGCATTCCGCGCGGATCTCACGGAGCCAGACGCGCCAGCGCAGCTCGTCCACGACGTCGCGGGGCGGTGGGGTGCCCTCCATGTCCTCGTCAACTCCGCCGCGGTCATGCAGCGGACGCCGGTCGGCGAGGTCACCACCGCCGCCTGGGACGCGATGTTCGCGCTCAACCTGCGGGCGCCGTTCTTCTGCGCGCAGGCGGCGGCCGCGGTCATGCCGGCAGGCAGCGCGATCGTGAACATCGCCGATCTCGCGGCGTATGAGACTTGGCCCGCGTACGTCCCGCACGGCATCACGAAGGCGGGCGTGGTGCAAATGACGCGGGCGCTTGCCCGCGCGCTCGCGCCGCGGGTTCGCGTCAACGCGATCGCTCCTGGAGCGGTCCTCCTGCCTGAGGGCTGGGACGAGTCGACCGTCGAACACCTGCGGTCGACGACACCGCTCAGCCGGCACGGCAGCCCGGAGGATGTCGTACAAGCCATGATCTATCTGCTCGATGCGGAGTTCGTGACGGGGGAAACGCTCATCGTCGACGGCGGTCGCCACGTCCGGAGCTGACGCTGGACCTCGGGAACGGCGGTGCCGGTGGTTCGCCGGGGTCGGGTAGGCGAGATTTCAGGTAGTCATGCGGCCGCCCCGATCCGGAGACGCCGGCCGCCCACGCAAGGAGACCCAGTGGCGACAACGCACGAGTACGAAGTGGTGGTAGTCGGCGCCGGCCCGGCCGGAATGACGGCGGCGATGTACGCCGGCCGTTCGATGCTGAAGAGCGTGATCATCGAGAGTGGCGAGCCCGGTGGCGAGTTGCTCAAGACCGAGGTGATCGAGGACTACCCGGGCTTCGAGCACGTGCTCGGCCGCGACCTCGCCGAGAAGTTCGCGAGCCACGCGAAGAAGTTCGGCTGCGAGTTCCATGAGTTCACGGACGTGCTGCACGTTAGGCAGATGCCCGACGGGTCGTTCGAAACCACGGCGCAGAACAAGATCACCGAAGAAGAGCACATCTACCGCTCGCCGACGGTCATCGTCACGGCCGGCGGCACGCCGGTCTACCTCAATGTGCCCGGCGAGAGCGAGTACGCGGGCAAGGGCGTGAGCTACTGCGCCATCTGCGACGGCGCGTTCTTCCGCGGGCAGACCATCGCCGTCGTCGGCGGCGGTGACGCGGCGGTCGAGGAGGCCGACTTCCTCACGCGCTACGCCGAGAAGGTGTATCTCGTCCACCGTCGCGGCGAACTGCGCGCGTCGAAGATCCTGCAGCAGCGCCTGTTCGAGAACCCGAAGATCGAGATGGTCTGGAACAAGGCCGTCGACGAGATCGCCGGTGAGTTGCCGGACGGTGTGAAGGCGCTCCAGCTGCGCGACACCGTCACCGGGGAAAAGAGCACGCTCAACGTGACCGGTGTGTTCATCTTCGTCGGGTTCAAGCCGAACACGGGCGTGATCGACATGCACTACGAGCACGACGAGATGGGCTACGTCAAGACTGACACGAACATGATGGCGTCCGTCCCCGGCCTGTTCGCGGCGGGCGACCTGCGCTCGCAGCTCGTGCGACAGGTGACCACGGCAGTCGGCGACGCGACGACGGCGGCGATCGCAGCGGAGAAGTATCTGAAGGCGCTCGAGGACACGCATGGTGATACGGAGGCGGCGGCGCATGAGGCGCAGGTCGTCGTCGGCACCGGCGGGTACGCCGTCTGACGCGCCCCGACGCGCCCCGCGCCGGCTGCGGTCATGCCGCGTGTCGACTCGTGGGTGCTCGGCGCATTCCAGGAGAACGCCTACCTGGTCGCCGATCCGACCACCGGGGCCGCGGTCCTCGTGGATCCAGGTGACGAGGGTGATCGTCTCGTCGCGGCGGTCCGTGAGGCGGTCCGCGCGCGCGGCCTGCGGCTCGAGGCGGTGTGGCTCACGCACGCGCACCTCGATCACGTCGGCGCACTCGCCGAGGTGAAGGAGGCGTTCGATCTGCCGGTGCACCTGCACGCGCTCGACCGGCCGGTGTTCGATTTCGCACCGACGGCTGCGGCGCGCTACGGCCTTCCCTGGTCACCGCAGCCGGCCCCCGATCGCGACCTCGTCGAGGGGCAGGATCTCACGTTAGGCTCGCTGCGGTTTCAGGTGATGCACGCGCCGGGGCATTCGCCGGGCCACGTGGTGATTCACGGGCACGGGATCGCGCTCGGTGGCGACGTGCTGTTCCAGGGCTCGGTCGGGCGCGTCGATCTGCCGCTCGCCGATCCGCGTGCGTTCTCGCGCACGCTCGACCGCGTCGCTGCGCTACCGCCAGAGACGGTCATCTACCCCGGGCACGGCCCGGCGACGTCGATCGCGCGCGAGCTCGCGTCCAATCCGTTCCTCAACGGCGGCGCACGGGTGCGCGGCGGATGACGACGTTCGCGCCGAGCGTCGCGCCCGGTATGGGACGGCTCGTCACGTCGGCGACGCTCTTCGCGCTCTGGCTTGGCGCGGCGATCCTCACCGCGGCCGTCGTCGCGCCTGCGGCCTTCGCCGTGCTTCCGACGCGCGCGCTCGCGGGCGCGCTCGTCGGGCGTGTCCTGCCGATCATCTTCGTCACCGGGATTGGCGTCGGCGTTGTGGGCGCGCTGCTCGCGTCCGGTGCCGGGCGCGCGTTCGGCCGCGCCCGTATCGCGCTGCCCGTCGCGTGCGCGCTCCTCTGCGCGGCCGCGCAGTTCGGCGTCACCCCCCGCATCGAGACGGTCCGCGCGCGTATGGGACCGGATATCGAGGCCCTGCCCCGGAACGATGCGCGCCGCCTCGAGTTCGGGCGGCTGCACGGGATCTCGGTGCTGCTCATGGGCGTCGCCGGCCTAACGGCGGCTGCGGCGCTCGTCTTGACGGGCATCGCACTGACTCGGGACTGAAGCGCGATCTTTGGGGCCACGTCCATCGGAGCTGTCGACCCGAGCGCAGCGCGGCCACTACGCTCCCGCACGATGGGCTCGCCCTGTCGTCTCGGACGTTCGGCCCGTCGCTGAACCGGGGATGACCGCCATTCCATCACGCACTCTCGCCCTTCCTGACCATGACCACGACTACCCGCACCGAGAAGGATCCACTCGGTCCGCTCGAAGTGCCCGTCGATGCGCTCTATGGCGTGCAGACGCTCCGCGCGCGCCAGAACTTCCCGATCAGCGGTCTCAAGCCGCTCTGGCCGTTCGTGCAGGCGCAGGTGTGGCTCAAGAAGGCCGCCGCGCTGACGCACAAGGAGACGGGCCGACTCGATGCACAGCTCGCCGACGCGATCGTCGGCCGCCGCGGACGAAGTGCTCGCGCGGCAAATGGGACGATCAGTTCGTCGTCGATCCCTACCAGGCCGGTGCGGGGACGTCGCACAACATGAACGTGAACGAGGTGCTCGCCAACCGCGCGAACGAGCTGCTAGGCGGCGAGCGCGGGACGTACACGCCCGTGCATCCCAACGATCACGTCAACATGGCGCAGTCGACCAACGACACGATCCCGACCAACATCCGGCTCGCGGCACTCTCGCAGCTCGGTGCGCTGGTCGGCGCGTTCGAAGGGCTGCGCGATGCGCTCGCGCGATAAGGGCCGCGAGTTCGATCACATCGTCAAGGCCGGGCGCACGCACCTCCAGGACGCGATGCCGATCCGGCTCGGGCAGGAGTTCACCGCCTACGCGGGCTCGATCGACCGCGCGCTGCGCCGTGCCGTGCAGGCCGCCGACTACCTTCGCGACCTCGGCATCGGTGGTAGCGCCGTCGGCACTGGCGTAACGGTCGAGAAGCGAATATCCGGCGCTGATGGACAGGAACCTGCGCGAGATCACCGGGCTCGAGCTGCGCATCGGCGAGGACCGCATCCAACTCATGCAGAGCATGGGCGATGCGGCAGCGTTCAGCGCGACCCTTCGCGGCCTCGCCATCGACCTGAGCAAGATCGCCAGCGACCTGCGGCTGATGGTCATGGGTCCGCGTACCGGGATCGACGAGATCAAGCTGCCGGCCGTGCAGCCGGGCATCTCGATCATGCCGGGCAAGATCAATCCGTCGATTCCGGAGATGGTCAATCAGGTCTGCTTCCAGGTCATGGGCTGCGACACCACGGTTGCGATCGCGCGCGAGCACGGACAGCTCGAGCTCAACGTGATGATGCCCGTCATCGCGTACAACGTGCTGCTGACGCATGCGCATCCTGACGAACGCGGCGACCGTGCTCACCGAGCGTACGGTCCGCGGCATCGAGGCCAACGAGCAGCATGTGCGCATACTGGGTCGAGCGGTCCGCCGCGCTCGCGACCGCGCTCATGCCGCACATCGGCTACGCACGCGCCGCGGAGATGAGCAAGCAGTCGGTCAAGGAAGGGATCCTCATTCGCGAGATGGTCAAGCGCGACGGCATCCTCCCCGACGCGGAAGATCGACGAGGTGCTCGACCTCCGCAAGATGACCGAGATCGGCGTCCCCGGCGGCGCGCATGGGATGGTCGCCGGAGGCTGAGCTCGGGGTCGCCCCGCCCGTTCGCGGGCGGGGGCTGACCGCGCGCGCCGCCGCTGCGTAGCTTCCGGCTGTGCGGATCACGACCTGGGCCGAATACGGCCTCATCTGCGCGCTCCACCTGGCGCGCCGAGCCGAGGACGGCCCGGTGACCGGGCGCGATGTCGCGGCGCAAGGAGCGGCTGCCGGCGGACTACGTCGAGCAGATTCTCCTCCGGCTGCGGCGTGCGGACATCGTCCGCAGCACGCGCGGCGCGCGCGGCGGCTACATGCTCGCGCGCCCGGCGGACGAGGTCACGGTCCGCGAGATCATCCAGGCGAGTGAGCTCTCGACCTTCGACCTGCACTGCGTCTCGAACCCGGTGGAGGAGGGACGCTGCGCGGAGTCGCACAACTGCAGCATCCGCCCGGTATGGCAGATGCTGCAGCAGCAAGATCGACGACGTGCTCGAGTCCGTGCGCCTCTCGGATCTGCTGATGGCGGAGCCAGAGGTGCGCGAGCGGGTCGGACTGCCGCCCCGCCTTGCCACCCCGGAACTAGCTGGCGTCGGCGCCGATGGCGCGTCCGCCGACCCGCGTCGCCTCCCGGTGCTGAACCCCTGATCGGTCGGGCGGGGGCTCGCGCGCGCGCGGCCCGCGCGTTCGTCGCGTCCGCGTTCGATGAGCCGGACCCGGAGGACGTGCGTACTCTCGCGAGTGTGGCGACGCGCGGGGACGTCGACCACGCGACGTGGGAATTGCGCTACGCGCGCCGCGCGCTGGCCGTCGTGATTGCGGAGCGGCGGGCACACGACGACCGCACGCCGTCGCTCGTCGCGAGCGCGGTACACGACGCCTTCGCGAACGACCCAAATGTGGCCGCAGCAGCGACCGAACTCGCGGAACGTCAGTTCAACGACCGGCTCGCCGCGTACCGTGACGCCCTGCTCGCGCGCACGCGCGAACCCGCCGCGATTCGCCTCGCCCGCGTGCTGCTCGTCTTCGCCGGGGCGTTGCGCGTCGCGCGGGGCGACGGGCTCGCCGTCGTCGCGGACGTCGTCGGCCGCGTCCTCGGCCACATCGATGCGGAGTTCGACCGATCGCTCGGGGCGACGACCGTACCGCACTGACCGACGGGCGAGGACCGAGAGTCCGGACATCGACCAAAAAATCGATGCGGGGCGCGCCACCGTGGCACGCCCCGCATCGTGAGTGCTCGGGGGGGGACTTGAACCCCCACGTCCGTTAAGACACAGGCTTCTGAGACCTGCGTGTCTACCAGTTCCACCACCCGAGCGACGGTCGCCGTGCGTGAGCCCGCCGACGAGTCTCGCAAGCCGAGGTCGTGCACCCGGCTGCGGAGAGCGGGGTAACGTAGTCGAGGCGGTTCGGAGCGTCAACGGAACGGACGCACCGAAACAGTTCAACCCGGACCTCGGCACCGCGCGAGAACCGCGACGCGCGTGGTCGGTGTAGCTTCGCGGGAGCGGGCAGCGACGCTCGCTTCGTCTCATCTTCGCTTCTCGACCCGATTCTCGTCAGATCGCTTCCATGGCCAAGTCGACCCCCGCGGCGAAAACGGCCGCCGACAAGGCGCGCGCACAGGATGGCCCGATCGCGCGTCACAAGCGCGCGCGCTTCGAGTACCACATCATCGAGACGTGGGAAGCGGGGATCGTCCTGACCGGGACCGAAGTCAAGGCGTTGCGCGCGGGCAAGGCCACGCTCACCGACGCGTTCGGCATCGTCAAGGACGGAGAGGTTTTCCTGCTCAACCTGCACATCGGTCAGTACGAGCAGGGCAACGTGTTCAACCACGACCCGACGCGCACGCGCAAGCTGCTCCTGCACGACAAGGAGATCCGGCGGCTGATCGGCGCGACCGAGCGCGAGGGGCTCACGCTCATCCCGTTGGACCTCTACCTCAAGAACGGACGCGTCAAGGTCAACCTGGCGCTCGCGAAGGGGAAGAAGGAGCACGACAAGCGGCAGGATCTGCGCAAGAAGGACGACGAGCGCGAGATGGCGCGCGTCGCGCGCGCGCGCTGAGCGGATCGATGCAGTGGGGCTGGCGTCGGATCCTCGCGGCGTGCGCCGTCGCGCTCGTGTGCGCCCGTCCGGAGCGCGCCGCGGCGCAATCCCTCCCCGACGTGGTCGTTCGCACGGCGGGCGGCGTGGAGCGTCACGTTCCGGTCGTGAGCGTGGAGACTGCGGCTGGTGCGCGAGACTTCGTGAAGCTCGACGCGCTCGCGAGTGCCCTCGGCGCCCAGCTCGTCCTCCGAACGGGCGGTGCGCGCCTCGAGGTCAGCGGCACGACGATCGACGTGCGGGATGGTGTGCAGTACGTCCGCGTCGGAGGCTCGCAGTATCCGCTGATCGTCGCGCCCGTCCGCGACACCCGCGGCGTGCTCGTGCCGGTACAGTTCGCGGTCGATCTCCTGCCGCGCGTCGTGCGATCGTACGCGTACGACCCGGGGACCCGCACGCTGCGTCCGGCCCGCCCCCCGGTCCGCGTCGCGGCACGCCCGGCGGGTGCGGGCGCGCAGCCGCCCGAGACGCCGCCCAACGACGAGAGCGCGGTAGATGCGCCGCCTGTCCGTCTGCCGTCGATCCCGCCCCGCGCGCGGGCGGGCACCCGCACGTCACCACCCGATATCAGCCCACCGTCCACAGAGACGCCCGTCGACGCCATCGCGCGCGGCCGCCGGCTCGTCGCCGTCGACGCGGGGCACGGCGGCCCCGACGCCGGGATGCGCGGATCGCTCGCCGACGGAACGCCGCTTCTCGAAAAGGACGTGACGCTCGGCGTTGCCCGCGCGCTCCGCGACGCGCTGACCGACCGCGGTATCGGCGTGGTGATGACGCGATCGACCGACACGCTGATCGCGCTCGGCGACCGGGGGCGGATCGCCAACGCACGACACGCCGACCTGTTCGTCTCGGTGCACGTGAACGCGGCCAATCCGGGATGGCGCGATCCCGGCGCGACGCGTGGGTTTGAGACGTACTTCCTGTCCGACGCGCGTACGGAGGAAGCACGCCAGGTCGCCGATCGCGAGAACGCGTCGACGCGTTATGAGACCGCGCCGGCGGCGGGCAACGACCCGCTCCGGTTTGTGATGAGCGACCTCGCGCAGAATGCACACATGCGGGAGTCGAGCCGGCTCGCGGCCGCCGTGCAGGCGCGGCTCGCGCGCGTCCACCCGGGCCCCAACCGCCGCGTTCATCAGGCGGGCTTCAAGGTGCTCGTCACCGCGGCGATGCCCGCCGTCCTCGTCGAGGTCGGGTTCGGCTCGAACCCGGACGAGGCCGCGTATCTGGCGAGTCCCCGCGGCCGTCGCGAACTCGCCGACGCGATTGCGAGCGCGGTGAGCGATTTCCTTGCGCGCTACGTGCGGAGTTCCGCGGAGTGAACGACGGGCTGGTCAACCACGGGTCGCGCGTTCGCGTGCAGGTTGCAGGAATCGAGTTCCGAAATCCGATCGTGCTCGCGTCGGGCACGGCGGGCTACGGCCACGAGCTCGCGGACGTGATGGACTTCGCGCGCCTTGGAGGCATCGCGACCAAGGCCGTGAGCGTCGTGGCGCGTGCAGGCAACACCGCGCCGCGCGTGGCGGAGTTCCCGGGCGGGATGATCAACGCCGTCGGACTCGCGAACCCGGGGCTGGAGCGCGTCAGAAGCGAGCACCTTCCACGTCTCGCGGCCTGCCGAGCGGGAATGCGCGTGCTCGTGAACGTGGTTGGCTTTGCCGTCACGGAGTTCGCCACGGTCGTGGCCGGCCTCGACGACATCGAAACCGTCGATGGGTTCGAGCTGAACGTGAGCTGCCCGAACGTCAAAGCCGGCGGTCTGGAGTTTGGTGCCGATCCCGAGGCGCTGACGCAGGTCGTACGTGGCGCCCGCGCCGCGACGAAACGCCCGCTGTTCGTGAAGCTGTCGCCGACGCTACCCGATGTCGCGCGCGCGGCGCGGGCAGCGGCAGAGGCGGGCGCGGACGGCGTCACGCTCGTCAACACCATGCCCGGTCTCGTCATCGATACTGTCCATCGTCGCCCGTCGCTCGGCTTCGGCAGCGGCGGAGCAAGCGGGGCCGGGCTCCTGCCCGCGGGCGTGCTCGCGACGTGGCGTGTGTGGCGCGCGACCGACGGCCAGCTGCCGATCATCGGGCTCGGGGGCGTCCGCTCGGCCGACGATGCGCTCCAGTACGTGCTGGCGGGCGCGTCGCTCGTTGGCGTCGGTACCGCCTCGATGCAGAACCCGCGAGCGCCAGAACAGATCGCGCGCGGCCTTGAGCAGTGGGCCGATCGAGCGGGCGTGCGATCGCTCGCCGAGGTCGTCGGGTCGGTCCAGTGGCCAGCATGACCGCGGGCCCGGAAACCACTCCAGAGCTGATCGTTGCGCTCGACCGGCCGACGCTGGCCGGCGCGCTGGAGATCGTCGACGCCCTCGACGCACGCTGCCATTTCTACAAGATCGGACTCGAACTGTTCACCAGCGCCGGGCCGGCCGCGGTCGAAGCGCTCCGCGCACGCGGCGCGGACATTTTCCTCGATCTCAAGCTTCACGACATCCCGAACACGGTGCGCGGCGCCGCACGCACCGCGGCCGCGCTCGGTGTGCGTCTGCTCACGGTGCACGCGACCGGCGGCGGGCCGATGATTGCGGCCGCCGTGGAGGGTGCCGGAGAGGGTAGCGAGCGAGGCGGCACGCCGTGCGGTGTGCTCGCCGTCACGGTGCTGACCTCGCTCGACGCGGCCGTGGTGGGCGAGGCGTGGGGCCGCACCGACGTTCAGGTCGACGGGGAGGTCCTCCGGCTCGCGCGCCTCTCGGCGGTGGCCGGTGCACACGGCGTCGTGTGCTCGGGGGCGGAGGTGGCCGGCGTGCGCGCCGCGTCTCCGTCGCTCGCTCCGCTGGTGCCCGGGCTCCGGATGCCCGGAGACCCGTCAGACGATCAATCGCGCGTCGTCACACCCGCCGCGGCCGCGCGCGACGGCGCGCGCTACTTCGTGCTCGGCCGCGCCGTGACCGCCGCCCGCGGATGCCGGTGCGGCGTTGGACGCCATTCGCGCCTCGCTCGGACCGTTGGGCGCGACGGGACCGTATACGGAGATTCCCGCTGCCGACCCCTTGCATGAATCGCCTAACTCCCGTTAATTGCGGGACTTGGCCGTAATTTTCCTCGCATGGACGGAGCGTTACTGTGAAAGTCCGCAGCAGCGTGAAGCCGATCTGCGAGCACTGCAAGGTCGTGAAGCGCGACGGCGTGACTCGCATCATCTGCACTCGTAATCCCAAGCACAAGCAGCGTCAGGGCTGACTGGAATGGCTCGTATCGCAGGCGTCGATCTCCCTCGTGACAAGAAGGTCGAGATCGGGCTGACTTACATTTTCGGCATCGGCCGCACCACGGCGCTCAAGATCCTCGAGGGTTCGGGCGTCAGTCCGGACCAGCGCGTGCGTGATCTGAGCGACGCCGACGTCGCCAGCCTGCGTGCCGAGATCGAACGCGGCCAGAAGGTGGAGGGAGCGCTCCGTACCGAGATCTCCATGAACGTCAAGCGGCTCATGGACATCGGTTCCTACCGTGGCATCCGCCATCGCCGCGGGCTGCCCGTGCGCGGTCAGCGGACGCACACGAACGCCCGGACGAAGCGTGGCCCGCGTCGCGCGATCGCCGGCAAGAAGAAGGTCACCAAGTAGTCATGGCTACGGCAAAGAAGACCAAGAAGGTCGTCGAGGCGGAGGGCGTCGCCCACATCCAGGCGACGTTCAACAACACGACGATCACCATCACGGACCCGCGTGGCAACACGGTGTCCTGGGGCTCGTCGGGGAAGGCCGGCTTCAAGGGGTCGAAGAAGAGCACGCCGTTCGCCGCGACCGTCGCCTCCGAGCAGGCGCGCGAAGGAAGCGATGACGGCCGGTGTGCGTCGCGTGCACGTGCGCGTGCAGGGACCTGGTTCCGGGCGTGAGAGCGCCGTGCAGGCGCTTGCCACCGCGGGGCTGACAGTCAAGTCCATTAAGGACGTGACGCCGATCGCGCACAACGGTTGCCGTCCGCCCAAGCGGCGGAGGGTCTGACCGATGCGCTATACAGGTCCCAGCTGCCGTCAGTGCCGGCGCGAAGGCACGAAGCTGTTCCTCAAGGGCACCAAGTGCTTCACGGAGAAGTGCCCGGTCGAGCGTCGCCCCTACGCCCCCGGCCAGCACGGCCAGGCGACGGCGCGTCGCCGCAAGGTCAGCGAGTACGCGAAGCAGCTCCGTGAGAAGCAGAAGATCAAGCGCATCTACGGCCTCTCTGAGCTGCAGTTCCGCAACACGTTCGAGCGCGTCTCGACCCAGCAGGGCATCACGGGTCACAACCTGCTCGCCGCGCTCGAGAGCCGGCTCGACAACGTGATCTACCGCATGGGCTTCGCGCCGAGCCGCAAGGCGGCGCGTCAGCTGATCCGGCACGGCCACGTGGAAGTGAAGCAGCGCCGCATGGACGTGCCGAGCTATCAGGTGCGCCCGGGCGAGGAGATCCGCGTACGCGAGTCCGCGCGCGAGCTTCCCCTCGTTGTTGGCGCGATGGATCAGGCGTCGCGTGGCGCGCCGCTCGCGTGGATCGCCGTCGACAAGGAATCGTTCTCGGGACGCATGCTCGAGAAGCCGCAGCGGCAGAGTATCCCGATCGCGGCGCAGGAGCAGCTGGTCGTCGAGTTGTACTCGAAGTAATCGACCGGCAGTAGGGCTGCACCTCGGCGGTCTTCCCGAGCGCAGCGAGGGACCTACTCACCTCGGTGACGGAACACCCACGGCGCACCCCGCCTGGCCCCGTCACCCCGGACAGTAGGTCCCTCGCTGCGCTCGGGACGACAGCGTGTACGAATCGAAGCACCAGTTGCACCCGCACGACCGAAGTAACCTGATCTACAGGTCGGGACCTTCACTCCCAAACGAGCCTGCCGCGCGTGAAGGGCGAGGCAGGGCGTCGCACAGGCTTCGTGCCTGCGTGAGACCAATCCAACAGACATCATGGCAGCAATTGATCTTCGCGGGCTCGTGCGCCCGCAGCTCGTCGAATCGACGAAGCGCGACGACAACGCGAACGTCGCCGAGTTCCGGCTGCAGCCGCTCGAGCGCGGCTTCGGCCACACGCTCGGCAACGCGATGCGTCGCCTGCTTCTGTCGTCGCTGCGCGGCGCCGCCGTATGGGGCTTCCGCATCGACGGCGTGCTCCACGAGCACCAGACGATCCCGGGCGTCGTCGAAGACGTGCACCAGATCATCGGGAAGCTCAAGACCCTCGTCCTCGCGCTCGACGCCGACGTCGACACGTCGGTGTTGCGCATTCGGAAGACGGAGTCGGGCCCCGTCACGGCCGCTGATATCCAGCAGGCGCCGGGCGTGCGTGTCGTCGAGCCGTCGCACCATATCCTCACGCTGCAGGAAGACCGCGAGCTGAACGTCGAGCTCTACGTCAACAAGGGGCGTGGCTATATCGAGAGCGATCAGCATCCCGTCGATCGTGGCCTCCCGGTCGACCTCGTCCGCATCGACGCGATCTACAATCCGGTACGACGCGCCAACTTCTCGGTGTCGGAGACGCGCGTTGGGCAGCGCACCGACTACGATCGGTTGACGCTGACGGTCGAGACCAACGGTACGCTCTCGCCCGAGGAGGCGGTGAGCTACGCCGCGGCCCTCGCGCAGACGCACTTCCAGTATTTTGCGAGCTTCGGCCCGCATGGTGGGAGCAGCAACGGCGCAGGATTGGAGGGCGGCGACGCCCGCCGCACGGCCGAGCTGCTGCGCACGCCGATCGACGATTTGGAGCTGTCGGTTCGCAGCGTCAACTCGCTCAAGAACTCGAGCGTTCGCACGCTCGGGGATCTGGTCCGGCTCAACGAGAGCCAGATCTTGCAGGTCAAGAACTTCGGTAAGAAGTCCCTCCAGGAGATCGCCGACCTCCTCGAGCGCGAGGGACTCAACTTTGGAATGCGGTACGAAGAAACCGGCGAAGGCGTGCGGATCACCGATTGGGGTACCGCACCGAGCCGCGCCGCCGCGAACGCGCCAGAAGACGACGAGGAGTAGGGAGAACCACCATGCGTCACCGGAAGGCCGGGCGGCAGCTGCGCCGCACCAGTGAACAGCGCCTCGCGCTGCTTCGTAACCTCGCGACCTCGCTCATCGAGCAGGGCGCCATCGAGACCACCGAGGCCAAGGCCAAGGAGCTGCGTCCCTTCGTCGAGAAGCTCGTGACGAAGGCGCGCCGCGGCACCCTGCACGCGCGCCGGCTCGCCGGCCGTCACGTGCAGAAGCGTGAGGCCGCGGACAAGCTGTTTCAGGAGTGGGGCCCGAAGTTCGCGGCCCGTCCTGGCGGCTACACGCGCATCCTCAAGACCGGCCATCGTCGCGGTGACGGCGCCGAGATGGCGCGCATCGAGTTCGTCAGCTGACCGGAGACGCATATCATGGCCATCAATCGCAGCCGTTGCTACGTGTGTGACAAGGGCGTCGCGCACGGTAACAGTGTGTCGCACGCCAACAACCGCACGCGCCGTGTCTGGAAGCCCAACCTCCAGGTCGTGCGTGTTGAAGCGCAGGGCAAGATCATCAAGGTGAAGGTCTGCACCGGATGCTTGAATGCCGGGAAGGTGCAGCGCGCCCCGCGAGGCGTCGTCGCCGCGGTCTAACCACGGACGACGTCTCCGACGTTCAGCGTCGAGACACGCAGGCGCGATACGGAAACGGAGAGGGTGGGCCCACGCGGGCCCACCCTCTCCGTTTTACATTGGCCGACATGCCAACAGCGTTGATTACGGGAATCACCGGCCAGGACGGGTCCTACCTCGCCGAACATCTACTCAAGAAGGGGTACCGCGTCGTCGGCGTCGTGCGTCGCAGTTCGACCTCGTACTTCGAGCGTATCGGTCATATTCTCGACGACATCGAGTTAGTCAGTGCCGACCTGCTGGACCAGCACTCGCTCGTCGACGCCGTCCGCGATGCAAAGCCGGACGAGATCTACAATCTTGCCGCGCAGAGCTTCGTGCAGACGTCCTGGACGCAGCCGGTGTTGACTGGCGAGTTCACGGCGTTAGGCGTGACGCGCATGCTCGAGGCACTCAAGAAGGCCGCGCCTAACGCACGCTTCTACCAGGCGAGCTCGAGCGAGCAGTTCGGCAAGGTCGTGCACACGCCGCAGCACGAGGACACACCGTTTTACCCGCGGAGCCCGTACGGCGTCGCGAAGGTCTACGGCCATTGGATCACCGTGAATTACCGCGAGAGCTTCGGGCTCTACGCCGTGAGCGGAATCCTCTTCAACCACGAGAGTCCACGCCGCGGACTCGAGTTCGTCACGCGCAAGATCTCCGACGGCGTCGCGCGGATCGTCGGCGGGTTATCGAAGGACATCGCGCTCGGCAATCTCGACGCGCGGCGCGACTGGGGTTTCGCGGGCGACTACGTCGACGCGATGTGGCGCATGCTGCAGCAGGACACGCCTGACGACTACGTGATCGGCACGGGCGAGACGTGGAGCGTCCGTGATTTTTGTGAAACGGCGTTCAACGTCGTCGGGCTCGACTATCGCGAGTACGTCCGCCAGGACGAGCGCTTCTTCCGCCCCGCCGAGGTCGACCTGCTCGTGTCGGATCCGTCGAAGGCGCGCGAAAAGCTCGGTTGGAAGCCGACCGTCGGCTTCCGCGATCTCGTGGCGATGATGGTCGAGGCAGACCTCGCGCGCTACCGTCACGCGGCGCGGCCGTGATCGCGGCGTGACGCGTTCCGCGCTCGTCACCGGCGCAGCCGGTTTCGTCGGCGGCCGGCTGGTTCGGGCGCTTGCATCTGCGGGATGGCGGGTCACGGCCGCTGCACAGACCCGTGGCGGAGCGGAGCTCGACGCCGCCGTAACGGCCTGGGCGATCGGCGACGTCCGCGACATCGAGCACCTCCGCGCCTCGCTCGATGCTGCCCAGCCCGATGCAATCTTTCATCTCGCGGGCGTGTCGTTCGTTCCGGCCGCCACCGCCGACCCCGGGTACGCGGCCGAGGTGAACGCGATCGCCGCGGCTCGACTCGTCTCGCTCGTCGGTGAGCGTCGCGCGGCCGGTACGCTCGATCCCGTCGTCGTCGTCGTCGGGAGTGGCGAACAGTACGGCCGTCATGACGAGGTGGAGCTGCCCCTCACGGAGGACGCGGAACAGCGACCCCACACGGTGTACGCGGCAACCAAGGTCGCGCAGGAAGCGCTCGCCATGCAGGCATGGCGTGGGAGTGGGGTGCGGGTGGTCGGGACGCGCAGTTTCAACCACAGCGGTCCCGGCCAGGACCGCCGGTTTCTGCTACCCGGGATCGTAGGACGCACGCGGGCACTGCGCGATGCCCCCACGGGGTCGGCGCTCATCATGGGCAATCAGACGCCGGTCCGCGACTTCCTACACGTCGACGACGTCGTGGCGGCCTATATTGCGCTCGCAGAGCGGGGCCGGCCTGGCGAGGCGTACAACGTCGCGAGCGGGATGGGCCACTCGGTCGGTGACCTCGCGCGCCGCGTGCTCGCGCGCTGCGGGATCGCCACGACGGTCGAGAGCGATCCGGCGCTCGTCCGACCGGCTGAGGTCCCCGCGCTCGTTGGGAGCGCGGCAAAGCTCTCAGCCGACACCGGCTGGGCGCCACTCCGCACGCTCGACGACCTCCTCGACGACATGATCGCGGCGCCCTGATCGGTCCGCGGTCGCGTTCCGCTCCGTGCGGGACGACGCACTCCCTGTCCGCTTCCGACCGCCATGCCCCGCCGCAACGACCTCCGCCGCATCCTCGTCATCGGCTCCGGTCCGATCGTTATCGGACAGGGTGCCGAGTTCGACTACTCCGGGACGCAGGCGGTGAAAGCACTCCGGGAAGAGGGGTACGAGGTCGTCCTCGTGAACTCGAATCCGGCGACGATCATGACCGATCCGGAGATCGCCGACCGGACGTACATCGAGCCAGTCACGCCCGACTTCGTCGAGCGGATCATCGCCCGCGAGCGTCCGGATGCTTTGCTGCCGACGATGGGTGGGCAGACCGCGCTGAACGTGGCGATGACGCTCAACGAACGTGGAGTGCTCGAGCGCTACGGCTGCGAATTGATCGGTGCGAACGCGCGGGCCATCTCGATGGCCGAGGACCGGCAGGAATTCGATGCGGCGATGCGGCGGATCGGGCTCAAGACGCCGGCGGGCAAGATCGCGACGAGCTGGGACGAGGCCGCCGCGATCTCTGAGTGGACGGGGTTCCCTGCGATCATCCGCCCATCGTTTACGTTGGGCGGCTCGGGCGGCGGGATCGCATACAACCGCGATGAGTACGAGCAGATCGTGCGACGCGGGCTCGATCTCTCGCCTGTCTCGCAGGTGCTGATCGAGCGGTCGCTGATTGGCTGGAAGGAGTTCGAGCTCGAAGTCATGCGCGACGCGGCGGACAACGTCGTGATCGTCTGCTCGATCGAGAACTTCGATCCGATGGGCGTGCACACGGGCGACTCGATCACCGTTGCGCCGGCCATGACGCTGACCGACCGCGAGTATCAGACGATGCGCGACGCGGCCGTCGCGATCATTCGCGAGATCGGCGTGGACGCGGGTGGCTGCAACATCCAGTTTGCCGTCAACCCGAGCGATGGCGATCTGGTCGTGATCGAGATGAACCCCCGCGTGTCCCGGTCATCGGCGCTCGCCTCGAAGGCCACCGGGTTCCCGATCGCGCGTATCGGTGCGAAGCTCGCCGTCGGCTATCGGCTCGACGAGATCCCGAACGACATCACGCGCACGACACCGGCGTCGTTCGAGCCCGTGCTCGACTACGTGATCGTGAAATGTCCGCGCTTCGCGTTCGAGAAATTTCCGGGTGCCGACCCGCGCCTCACGACCCAGATGCACAGCGTCGGCGAGAGCATGGCGATCGGCCGCACGTTCAAGGAAGCGTTCCAGAAAGCACTGCGCGCGCTCGAGAATGGACGGACGGGATGGACGATTGGTGAGACGCTCTCCGATGACCGGCTCGCCGACGCCGAACTCGGGACACTCCGCGCCGCGTTGCGTCAGCCGACGCCCGAGCGCGTCTACCAGCTGAAGCGCGCGTTTCTCGCCGGGATGGGCGTCGACGAAATCGCCTCGCTGACCGGCATCGATCCGTGGTTCCTCGCGCAACTCGATGAGATCATCGCTGCCGAACGCGTGTATGCCGCGTCGGATGCGGGCGCGCAGACGCATGCGGGGATGCTTCGCCGCATGAAGCGGCTGGGGTTCTCCGACCGTCAGCTCGCGACGTTGGGCAATACCACGGAGGGCGCCGTGCGCGCAGCGCGCCACGCGGCGGGTGTGCGTCCGTCGTACAAGATGGTCGATACCTGCGCGGGCGAGTTTCCGTCGGCGACGCCGTACCTGTACGGCGCCTACGACGAGGAGGGCGAGGCGCCACGCTCCGAGCGCGAGTCGGTCGTAATCCTCGGCTCGGGGCCGAATCGTATCGGCCAGGGCGTCGAGTTCGACTACTGCTGCGTGCGCGCTGCGCTCGCGCTTCGCGACGCCGGATACGAGACGATCATGGTCAACTCGAATCCGGAAACGGTTTCGACCGACTTCGACACCTCGGACAAGCTCTACTTCGAGCCGCTCACGCTCGAGGACGTGCTTGAGATCGTCGACCGCGAGCAGCCGTTAGGCGTGGTCGTCCAGCTCGGGGGGCAGACGCCGCTGAAGCTGACCCGTGCACTCGAAGCCGCGGGCGTGCGTATCCTCGGCACCTCGCCCGATGCGATCGACGTTGCCGAAGACCGACGCCGATTCGACGCCGTCGCGCGGGAGCTCGGGCTGGAGCAGCCGCCCAACGGCACGGCAACCAGCGTCGACGAAGCGGTTGCCGTGGCGGCACGTGTCGGCTATCCCGCGCTCGTCCGCCCCTCGTACGTGCTCGGCGGGCGTGCGATGGAGATCGTCTATGACGAGCCGTCGCTGCGCGACTACTTCGTGCGCGCGGTGCGCGTGAGCGAGGATCGCCCGGTCCTCATCGACCGCTTCCTCGAAGACGCGGTCGAGGTGGACGTGGACGCGATCTCGGACGGGCACGACGTCATCATCGGCGCCGTGATGCAGCACGTCGAGGAGGCGGGCGTCCACTCGGGTGATTCCGCCTGCGTGTTACCGCCCCCGACGATCGAGCCCGCCGTGCTCGACCGGCTCCGGGCGCAGACGATCGCGCTCGCGCGGCGGCTGGGAGTGGTGGGGCTGATGAATGTCCAGTACGCGGTGCGCGACAACACGGTGTACGTGCTCGAAGCCAACCCGCGTGCGAGCCGCACGATCCCATTCGTGAGCAAGGCGATCGGCGTTCCGCTCGCCGCGCTGGCCGCACGTGTGATGTTAGGCGAACGACTCGCCGATCTTGGCCTGACGCACGAGATCATCCCGCCGTACGTGAGCGTGAAGGAGGCGGTTTTCCCCTTCAACAAGTTTCGCGCGTTCGATCCGGTGCTCGGCCCGGAGATGCGCTCGACCGGCGAGGTGATGGGCATCGCCGACGACTTCGGCGCGGCGTTCTGGAAATCGCAACTTGCAGCTGACAATCGCTTGCCAACCGAGGGAGCGGTCTTCATCTCGGTCAATGATCGCGACAAGGCAGCGGTCGTGCCGGTCGCGCGCCGGTTTCACGAGATGGGGTTTGTCCTGTACGCGACAGAGGGGACCGGTGCGGCACTGGCGCAGGCTGGTGTGCCGAGCGAGCGCGTGTACAAGCTGAGTGAAGGACGGCCAAACGGGATGGATCTGCTGGTCAACGGCACGGTCGGGCTCCTCATCAACACGCCACGCGGTAAGTCGGCGCAGGAGGACGATCTGTCGTTGCGCCAGGGCGCCGTTTCGCGTCGCGTCGCGTACACGACCACGCTCGCGGCAGCAATGGCGGTCGCCGATGGCATTCAGGCGTCGCGCGCCGATGCCGTCGACGTGTGCTCGTTGCAGGAATGGCACGCGCGGCTCGGTGCGTCCGTCCCGACGGCTGCACGCGCGGCGGTGCCGGCATGAGTGACTCGGGAACGATTGAACTCGGCGTGCATCCAACGGCGTTCGTACATGCGTCGAGCTACGTGGACGACGGTGCGCGTGTCGGCGCGCGTTCGAAGGTGTGGCACTTCTGCCATCTCATGCCCGGCGCTGACGTGGGGGAGGATTGTTCGTTAGGCCAGAACGTGGTCGTGATGGCGGGCGTGCGCATCGGTCGCAACGCGAAGATCCAGAACAACGTGTCGCTCTATGAGGGGGTCGAACTAGCGGAGGACGTGTTCTGCGGTCCGTCGATGGTCTTCACCAACGTGCTGAACCCGCGAAGCCACGTGTCGCGCAAGCATGAGTACCGCCGGACACTCGTCCGCCGCGGCGCGTCGATCGGTGCGAATGCGACGGTCGTGTGCGGCAATACGATCGGGGAGTATGCGTTCGTCGGCGCGGGTGCGGTCGTGACGCGCGATGTACCCGCGTACGCCGTCGTGACGGGCGTTCCGGCCCGGCAACGCGGGTGGGCATGCGCCTGCGGCGAGCTACTCGACGCGCCGATCGCGTCGCCCACGGCGGAGATGGCGATCGAATGCCCGGTGTGCGCGTCGCGTTACGTGCTGACCGGTGACACGTTGCACCCGGTCAGCGCTGACCGCGCGGTGGCTGCATGATCCAGCCCGCGCAGGGTGCCGTGGTCCGCATCGGTCTCGTGGGATGCGGGCGCATCAGCCGGAATCACGTGGAGGCCATCGGCCGGGTCGACGGCCTAACACTCGCGGCGGTGTGCGACGTCGTCGAGGCGCGGGCGCGAGAGCTCGGTGAGACGCAAGACGTGCCCTGGTACACGACGCTCGATGCGATGCTCGCGGGAACGCCCTTCGACGTGCTCGCGGTCTGCACGCCGTCCGGTCTGCATCCGGCACATGGCATCGCGGGGGCACGCGCGGGCAAGCACGTATTGAGCGAGAAGCCGATGGCGATTTCGCTCGCCGGCGCGGACGCACTCGTGCGCGCGTGCGACGACGCGGGCGTGCAGCTATTCGTCGTCAAGCAGAATCGGCTCAATCCGGCGATTCAGCTGCTCAAGCGCGCCGTCGACAAGGGCCGGTTTGGGCGGTTGTTCCTCGCCAATTGCACCGTGCGCTGGACACGACCGCAGGAGTACTACGATCAGGCGCCGTGGCGCGGGACGTGGGAGTTTGACGGCGGTGCGTTCATGAACCAGGCATCGCACTACGTCGATCTCGTGCAGTGGCTCATGGGTCCCGTCGAGAGCGTGGTTGCGAAGACGGCAACGCTCGCCCGCCGAATCGAAGCCGAGGACGTCGGCGCCGCGGTGCTTCGCTTCCGGAACGGCGCGCTCGGGGTGATGGAGGTCTCGATGCTGACCTACCCGCGCAATCTCGAAGGCTCGATCACGCTGATGGGCGAGCACGGCACCGCCAAAGTCGGTGGCACCGCCGTCAACAAGGTCGAACACTGGCAGTTCGCCGACTACGACGACGACGACAAACTCGTCGACGGGACCGCGACGAATCCGCCGACCGTGTATGGGTTTGGACATGAGGCGTACTACCGGAACGTGCTCGCGGTGCTGCGGGGCGGGGCACCGGCCGAGACCGACGGACGCGCGGGACGGAAGTCGCTCGAACTCATTCTCGGCATCTACGAGAGCGCACGCAGTGGGTGCGAGGTCCCGTTGCCGCTGAAGATCGGCTGATCGCCGTCGCGCGATCGTTCCACCGATTCCGTTGACTTGATCTCCGACGTGGGGCAGCTTTGGAGGTTCCGGTGCGGTGGACGCGCCGGACCCCGCCCTCGTCCCCCGCATGGCAGTCCCGCTTCTCGACCTCCGCGCGCAGCACGCCACGATTCGCGACGATGTCGTCGCCGCGCTGATGCGCGTCGTCGACGACCAGGCGTTCATCCTCGGTGAACCTGTCGCCCAACTCGAAGCAGAGGTGGCGGCGCTGTCACACGCGGCGCACGCCATCGGATGCGCCAACGGGACCGACGCGCTGCTCCTCGCGCTACGTGCGCTCGACATCGGTCGCGGCGATCAGGTCATCACGACGCCGTTCACCTTCTTCGCGACCGCGGGCACCGTCCACAACGTCGGCGCGACCCCGGTGTTCGTCGATATTGAGCCCGACACGTTCAATATCTCGCCCGACGCGATCGCCGCAGCGATCACACCGGCCGTTCGGGCCATCGTGCCGGTTGACTTGTTCGGCCAGATGGCGGCGATCGAGCGTGTCCAGGGCGCGGCGCCTGGTATCCCGATCATTGAGGACGCCGCGCAATCGATCGGCGCGCGGCGCTCGATCGACGGCGAATGGCGAATGGCCGGCGAGTGCGTCACCATCGGGACGTTCAGCTTCTTTCCATCCAAGAACCTGGGCGGGTATGGCGACGGCGGCATGGTCGTCACGCAGAACGCGGCGATCGCGGACCGGCTGTTCAAGCTTCGCACGCACGGATCGCGGAAGACGTACTACCACGAGGAGGTCGGCTACAACAGCCGTCTCGACGCGCTCCAGGCTGCGGTCCTTCGCGCCAAGCTGCCTCATCTCGCCGCGTGGAGTGCGCGTCGCCGTGAGAACGCGGCCTACTACGACGCGGCGCTCGCCGACGTGGCCGAACTGCGTACGCCCGTGATCGATGGCGCCAACGAATCGATCTACAATCAGTACACGCTCCGAGTCGAGCGACGCGACGCGTTGCAGGCGCACCTCAAGGCGCGCGGGATCGGAACGTCCGTCTACTACCCGCTCCCGTTACACCTGCAACCCTGCTTCGCCTACCTCGGATATCAGGAGGGGCAGTGCCCCGAATCCGAGCGCGCCGCGCAAGAGGTGTTGTCGCTCCCGGTGTACCCGGAGCTCACACGCGACCAGCTGGACGAAGTCGTGGCTGCCGTTCGCGCGTTCTACGGACGCTGACGGCGCGCGGCGGTCGCGCACGTCGTCCTCACCTGCATTACTCGCGCGGCCCTTCGATTGCCGCGTTCGCATGAAAGATCAGCTGCTGGCCAGGATCGCCGATCGGAGCGCCGTGATCGGCATCGTCGGCCTTGGGTACGTCGGACTCCCGCTCGCGATGGAGTTCGCGCGCGCGGGATTTCGGGTCATCGGCTACGACGTGAGCCCGCGAGTCGTCGATCTGCTCAATGGCGGAGGGTCACACATCCAGGACGTGGATGCTGCGACGATCGCGGAACAGACGACGGCCGGACGGTTCGTGGCAACGACCGATGACGTTCGCCTCGGCGACTGCGACGCGATTTCGATCGCCGTACCGACGCCGTTGTCGAAGACGCGCGATCCGGACATGGCGTACGTGATCGCGGCCGCGGACACGATCAAGAAGCACACCCGGCCTGGAACGGTCGTCGTGCTCGAGAGCACGACGTACCCCGGCACGACGCGCGAACTCCTGCAGCCGCGGCTCGAACAGGCGGGGCTCACGGTGGGACGTGACGTATTCGTCGCGTTTAGCCCCGAACGCGTCGACCCTGGGAATCCGGTCTGGCACACGAAGAACACCCCGAAGGTGCTCGGCGGCATCACGCCCGCGTGCGTCGAGGTCGCGACCGCGCTCTACGAATCGTGTATCGATCGCGTCGTCCCGGTCACATCGCCGGAGTCGGCCGAGTTGGTGAAGCTGCTCGAGAACACGTTTCGCGCCGTGAATATCGGGCTCGTCAACGAGATCGCGATCATCTGTGACAAGCTCGGGGTCGACGTGTGGGAGGTGATCGAGGCGGCCGGCACGAAGCCGTTCGGCTTCATGAAGTTCACCCCTGGTCCGGGTATCGGCGGCCACTGCATCCCGCTCGATCCTCACTACCTCGCGTGGAAGATGCGGACGCTGAATTACAAGACGCGTTTCATCGATCTCGCGAGCGAGATCAATTCGTCGATGCCGGACTTCGTCGTCGAGAAGGTCGCGCGCGCGCTCAACGACGAGCGGAAGCCGGTGAATGGCAGCCGCGTGCTCGTGCTCGGCGTCGCCTACAAGAAGGACATCGACGACATGCGTGAGAGCCCCGCGCTCGACGTGATCCGGCTGCTCGAGCAGCGCGGGGCCACCGTGGTGTACCACGATCCACACGTCGCGCGGTATCGCGAGGAGGAAGACGTGCGCGAGAGCGTTGCGCTCACCCCCGACGAGCTACGCCGCGCGGACGCGGTCGTGGTCGTTACGGATCACACCGCGCTCGACTGGTCGCTCGTCGTCGAGTACGCCGGGTTGGTGATCGATACGCGCAACGCGATCGCGCGCTGGACCGCCAAGGGCCCCGCGGGCGAGCCGGCGCGCGCACGCGTGATCTCGCTCGCGGCGACGGATGGTCACGGGCTCGGCCCACTTCGGAGCAAGGAACGCGGTGACGCACGCGCCGCATGACGGGATTCGCCCGGCGCGAACCCTGCCGCACCCGTGCGTGTATAGCTCGACCATGACCACGATGTCGGCACTCTTCACGCGGGCGCGGGCCGCGCGCGCATTCGCGCGACTCGCGCCCGGGCTCGCGGCGTTCGCCCTCTCGGCGTGCGCCGCCGGCTTCGATGCAGCCAAGTACACCAATCCGGTCGAGCTCTACCGCGCGTCGTCGCAGCGGCTGCAGCGGCGCAAATGGGATGATGCGCTCGCTGGCTATGACCGGCTCGCGTCGCAACTCCCGGCGCGCGACACGCTGCTCCCACGTGTCTACTACGCGCAGGGGCGCGCTCGCGCGCAGAAGGGCGAGCATCTGCTCGCCGCGCAGGCCTTCGCGCGGATTCAGGACGCCTTCCCGGACGATTCACTCGCCCCGGAAGCGCTGTTCGAAGAAGGGCGCGAGTACGAGAAGCTGTGGGACAAACCCGCGCTTGACCCACAGTACGGGCAGACCTCCCTCGCGACGTTCCGCCAGTTGCTGCAGCTCTACCCCGACTCGCCCCGCGTGCCCGATGCGACGCGTGAGGTCGCGAACATCAACCAGATGTTCGCCGCGAAGGACCTCGAGACCGGGATGCATTACCTGCGGCGGAAGGCGTACGATCCCGCGCTGATCTACTTCAAGGATGTCGTGCGGCTCTACCCGGGTACGCCGGCTGCTCGCGACGCGTACCTGCGCATGATCCAGTCGTATCGCGCGATCAACTACAAGGAAGAGATCGCCGAAGCGTGCACCGAGATGCGGCGGACCTACCCGTCCGACGGCGACGTGCAGCGCACATGCGGGTCTGTGACGACCGCTGCGGCGCCGGGCGCGCCGACGACGCCCGCTGCTGCGAAGCCGGCGACTGCGCCCGCCGCAGCCGCGTCTGCGACCTCGCGAGCCAATCCGACGACGCCGCCGGTCGGCGCTGGGCGGCCCTGAGTTCGGCCACGGACGCCCCGTCGCGCGTCGGAATCTTCGGCGGCAGCTTCGACCCGCCGCATGTGGGGCACCTCCTCGCGGCGTCCGATGCGTTCGAAGCGCTCGATCTCGACCGACTCGTCTTCGTCCCCGCTGCCGCGCAACCCCTGAAGCACGTCGGCCGCGTGCCGGCGCCGCCTGACGCTCGGCTCGCGATGGTTCGTGCCCTCGTCGGTGAGGACACGCGGTTTGCCGTCGACGCGCTCGAAATCGATCGTGGCGGGTTATCATACACCGTCGATACGCTCGCGACGTTCGAGAGCCGCTGGCCCGGAACGCAACGATTCCTGCTCGTTGGTGCGGACGTGCTGAGCACGTTCGGCCGGTGGCGGGATCCGTTGCGTGTCCGCACGCTGGCGACGCTCGTCGTACTGGTGCGCGCCGTGGGCGGGCACGCCGATAGTCGAGAGGCCGATGACCGGCCGATTGTGGGATCGGCGTTCCCCGGTGGGGCGCCGCGTCTGCTCGCGACGCGTCGTATCGATGTCTCGTCGACCGAGGTGCGCGCGCGCATCGCGGCCGGCCGATCCGTTTGCGGGTTCGTGCCCGACGCCGTCGCGAAGATCATTCGCGACGGCCAGCTGTACCAGTACGTCTGACCGTTCACCCGGTCGCGCAGTCTCACCCGAAGTAGCAGCACCGATCCGCCCGCGTGGCAGCCGCCGCGCCCCGTCAGGAGACCCGATGCTCAAGTCACTCGTCAACCGCGTCTTCGGCTCCCGGCACGACCGGGAACGCCGCCGTGTCCAGCCGATCGTCGACGAAGTCAACCGCGAGTACGAGCGGCTGCAGGACGTTTCCGACGACGAGCTTCGTGGGCAGACGGCGAAGTTCCGCGCCATGCTGCAGGAGCGGACGGCGGAGCTCGAAGCGCGGGTCGCCGAGTTGCGGGTGGCCAAGCACGCGACGGCCGACTCGGCCGAGCGCGAGGCGATCGACACCGAGCTATCCGGCGCGGACGGCCGCGGTGGCGCGGAGCGTGAGCTGCATGACGCCATCGGCGAGCTGCTGGACGAAATCCTCCCGGAAGCGTTCGCTACGGCGCGCGAGGCGGCGCGTCGCCTCTCTGGCTCGACGGTCCGCGTTACGGGACGCTCGTTTCCGTGGGACATGGTGCACTACGACGTGCAGCTGATCGGCGGATTCCAGCTGCATGATGGCAAGATCGCGGAAATGGCCACCGGCGAAGGCAAGACGCTCGTCGCCACGTTGCCGCTCTACCTGAACGCGCTCGCCGGACGCGGCGCGCACCTGGTGACGGTCAACCCGTACCTGGCGCGCCGCGACTCGCAGTGGATGTCGCACCTCTTCACCTACCTCGGCCTAACGGTCGGGTGCATCGACGACACGGAGCCGGGGACGCCGGAACGTCGCGCCGCGTACGAGTGCGACATCACGTACGGCACCAACAACGAGTTCGGCTTCGACTACCTCCGCGACAACATGGTGACGTCGCTGGAGCAGAAGGTCCAGCGGCCGCACTGGTTCGCCATCGTCGACGAAGTCGACTCCGTGCTGATCGACGAGGCGCGCACGCCGCTCATCATCTCGGGACCGGTCGGCAACGACGGTGACGTGCTCTACGGTGAGCACAACGACAAGGTCGCGAAGCTCGTGCGCAAGCAGAATGAGCTGGCGAACGTGCTCGTCGGGGAGGGGGAGCGCGCGCTCGCCGCGAAGGACACCGGCACGGCGGCGCTCGTGCTCTACAAGGCCCGGTTAGGCGCGCCGAAGAACAAGCGCCTGATGAAGATCATGCAGGAGCCGGGTGTGCAGCAGCTCGTGCAGAAGATGGAGCTCGACCACATCGCCGACCGTAAGGTTCCGGCGAGCAAGCAGCAGTACCGCGATCTCGAGGACGACCTGCTGTACGTGCTCGATGAGCGCGGGCACACGGTGCACCTGACGGATCGCGGCGTCGACGCGCTCTCCCCCGACCACCACGACGACTTCGTCCTGCCGGACATTTCGCTCGAGGTGCACCGAATCGAGCACGATCCCGACATGGAGCCGGCGGAGAAGCTCGACGCGCGTCGCGCCGTCGAGATGGAGTACGCGCGGAAGAGCGAGACGCTCCACGTCGTGCACCAGCTGCTGCGCGCCTATGCGCTGTACGAAAAGGATGTGAACTACGTCGTGACCGATGGGCAGGTGCTCATCGTCGACGAGTTCACGGGCCGCACGATGCCCGGGCGCCGCTGGAGCGAAGGGCTTCACCAGGCAGTCGAGGCCAAGGAGCACGTGCAGGTGAAGGGCGAGACGCAGACGCTCGCCACGATCACCATCCAGAACTACTTCCGCCTTTACGAGAAGCTCGCCGGCATGACCGGGACGGCGGAGACGGAAGAGAACGAGTTCCACGAGATCTACAAGCTCGGCGTCGCCGTCATTCCGACCAATCGCGACATCGTCCGCGACGATCGGCAGGACTACATTTACAAGACGCGTCGCGAGAAGTACGTCGCGATCGTCGAGGAGACGCGTCGTCTGCACGAGCTCGGGCTGCCGGTGCTCGTCGGTACGACGAGCGTCGAGGCGTCAGAGACACTGTCGCGCCTCTTCCGCCAGGCGGGCCTCAAGCATGAGGTCCTGAACGCGAAGCAGAACGAGCGCGAGGCGGAGATCGTCGCGCAGGCCGGGCAGGCCGGCGCGATCACCATCGCGACCAACATGGCCGGCCGCGGCACCGACATCAAACTCGGCGCTGGCGTCACCGAGCCGCGTCCGAGCGTGGTGAAGGATCTCGACGGCAAGGACGTGCCGATCACCGAAGTCGGTGGGCTGCACATCATCGGCTCGGAGCGGCACGAGAGCCGCCGCATCGACCGTCAGCTCCGCGGGCGTGCGGGCCGCCAGGGCGACCCAGGCGCCTCGCAGTTCTTCCTCTCCCTGGAAGACGACCTGATGCGTCTCTTCGGGTCCGAGCGCATCGCGAAGCTGATGGACCGGTTAGGCGCGCAGGACGGCGAGGTGCTCACGCACCCGATGATCACGCGCTCGATCGAGGGCGCGCAGAAGCGGGTCGAGCTGCAGAACTTCCAGAGCCGCAAGCGCCTGCTCGAGTACGACGACGTGATGAACCAGCAGCGCGAGGTCGTCTACTCGCTCCGCTCGTTCGCGCTCGAAGGCGGCGAGGAGCTGAAGGGCGAGTCGCGCAAGATGGTGGAGCGGGCGCTCGCGCGCCGCGTGGAGACGGCGTTAGGCACCTTCGACCCCGAGAACCCGGAGTCGTGGGATCCGGCGCTGCTGCGGCAGGAGCTGCTCATGCACTATCTCGTCGCCGTGCCGGAGTTCGAGGCGGCGGAGGACGGTGCCGAAGCCGAGCGCCCGGCGACGGTCGCAGACGCGCAGGCGTACGCGCAAACCGCGGGGCTGGCGGCGTTCGACCGCAAGCTTGGCGAGCTGGACGAGGTCCAGGACGAGGGTGGGAACGGGTTCTCCGAGCGCCTCCTCGCGCTCGTCATGCTCAACGTGCTCGACGAAAAGTGGAAGGACCACCTCCACGACCTCGACCAGCTGCGGGCGGCGATCCACTACCGCTCGTGGGGGCAGAAGGACCCGCTCGTCGAGTACAAGCAGGAGGCGTACACGATGTTCGTCGACCTGATGCACGACGTCGCGGACACCTTCACCGATCGGTTCCTCAAGGCGCAGCTGTCGTTCGACGCGCCCGAGGACTTTGGCGGGGGCGGTGGCTACGGCGGCGGGTACCCTGAGTTCCCGGCCGCGCCTTCCCTGCCGCAAGCGCCGACCAAACGCTACAACGCGTTCGGCATCCTCGAGGACATTCCGGAAAGCGAGCTCGCCGTCAACGGCGACGGCTCGCATGCCGGGAACGGCGATGGGCTCGTGCTCGACGCGACGTATGACGGCGAGGGCGACTTCGAGGACGGTGCCGTACACGCCGGCGAACGGATCGATACGGGCCCGAGCGAACCGCCCGCGGTCCGGCCGACGAGTCAGCCCGACCCGACAGGCTGAGCGCGCCCACCGCGTGGAGCGAAGGCGGCACCCGGTCAGCCGCGCGGAAGAGCGATCACACGGCCCGGCGCCTCATTGAAGGCGCCGGGCCGTCGTGCAGTGTTCGGGGCCGGCCGGGAACGAAGTGATGCAGTCGAGCCGTAGCGGGACGCGTATCGTGGCGGACCTTTCCCACCTGTCCACGCGACGAGGGTCTGTCGCCGTCTCTCATCCGGTTCCTCGATGCCGCTCACCGCGCCGCCGTTGCTCAGCCTTCGTCGCGCACCCACTCGCGGCGCGTTCTCCGTCGACAGCTCGGCCGAGAGCCCGGTCGCCCGCATCCGCGAGATGCCGCGCGCGGAGCGCCCGCGCGAGCGCTTACGCATGCACGGTCCGCACGCGCTCAGCGCCGCCGAGTTGCTGGCGGTCGTCGTGGGCTCGGGCACCGGAGGCGGGTCGGCGTTACACGTCGCGCAATCCGTGCTCGGCCGATACGAAGGGTCGTTGCGGCGTCTTGCCGGCCAGCCGGTCGCGGCGTTGACGGCTGTACGCGGTGTTGGTCCGGCGCGCGCGGTTGCGATCCACGCGGCGCTCGAACTCGGGCGGCGACTTGCGGCCGAGTCGCGTGAGGAGGGCGCGCCGATCCGCAGTCCGCGCGACGTGTACGATCTGTACGCGGGGCGACTGCAGGATCTGCCGGTCGAAGAGTTCCACGTCGCCGTGCTCGACGCGCAGCACAGACTGGAGCGCGACGTGCTGGTGACGCGCGGGATCCTCAACTCTTCGCTCGTCCACCCACGCGAGGTGTTTCGTGAGGCGATCGCGGAGCGCGCCGCGGCGCTCGTGCTCGTGCACAACCATCCGAGCGGCGATCCAACGCCGAGCGTCGACGACCGCAAGGTGACCGACCAACTCGTGGCGGCCGGGAGACTGCTCGACATCCCGGTACACGATCACATCATCATCGGGCGTGGTCGGTACGCGAGTTTCGCGGAGGCGGGGCTGCTCTGATCGCGCGCCGTCGATGACGGTATCGGAGGCGACGCGCCACGCGGCTCTGTTTGTGGCGGTTTGTATCTTGTAGGAGAGCGTGCGCGGAGGTCGCGTGGGCGCCGACGATCCGAGAGGGAGAGCGCGTGAGCACGACGGTTCTGAGCGATGTCATCCCCGGGTTCGATGGGATCCCCGAGTCGGCGCTCGAGCGCCTCGATCCGGAGCTGCTGACGCGCGCCTACCGGTTCAGCGCGCGTGCGCACGAGGGGCAGACCCGGTCGTCGGGTGAGCCGTACGTGACGCACTGTATCGAAGTCGCCAAGATCCTCGCGGACCTGCAACTCGATACGGTCACGGTGGCGGCCGGGCTGATCCACGACGTCGTCGAGGACACACCGACGACCGTGGCCGACATCGAGGTGGAATTCGGTGCGGAAGTCGCGCAGATCGTCGACGGCCTCACGAAGATCGGGAACCTGCCGATGCACTCGAAAGAGGAGCGGCAGGTCGAGAACTATCGCAAGCTGCTGCTGTCGGTTGCGAAGGATGCGCGCGTCATCCTCATCAAGCTCGCGGATCGGCTGCACAACATGCGGACGCTCGACTATCTCACACCCGAGAAGCGGCGCCGGATCGCGCAGGAGACGCGTGACCTCTATGCCCCGCTGGCGCACCGATTCGGGATGGCGCGCGTCCGGTGGGAGCTCGAGGACCTTGCGTTCAAGCATCTCGAACCGGAGGAGTACAAGGCGCTCGCGCGGCTCGTCGCCACCAAGCGCGGGGAGCGCGAGGCGCTCATCTCGCAGCTCCGTGAGCCGCTCGAACAGCAGCTCCGCGCGGCCGGGATCGAGGTGGTCGAGGTGTCCGGGCGCCCCAAGCATCTGTGGTCGATCCACAAGAAGATGTCCAAGCGCGACAAGGCGTACGAGGATATCTACGACCTGCTCGCGATTCGGGTGCTCGTGACGTCGGTGCCGGAGTGCTATCACGCGTTAGGCGTCATCCACGAGTGGTGGACGCCGCTGCAGGAGCGCATCAAGGATTACATCGCCCAGCCCAAGTCCAACG
Source organism: uncultured Gemmatimonadales bacterium (assembly GCA_963702945.1). Taxonomy (GTDB): domain Bacteria; phylum Gemmatimonadota; class Gemmatimonadetes; order Gemmatimonadales; family Gemmatimonadaceae; genus BPUI01. The sequence goes on along the minus strand of OY969773.1, from coordinate 793,413 downwards.
GCTACCAGTCGCTCCACACGACCGTGTTCGGTCCGGGGCGGCAGCTGTTCGAGATCCAGATCCGGACGCGCGAGATGCACCGCACGGCGGACTATGGCATCGCGGCGCACTGGCTGTACAAGGAGGCGAGTGGGCAGGGCGACCTCGATCGGCAGCTGGCGTGGTTTCGGCAGGTGCTCGAGCTGCAACTGGACGCCGAAGATCCGAAGGAGTTTCTCGAGTTCCTGAAGCTCGATCTGTATCAGGACGAGATCTTCGTCTTCACGCCGACGGGCGACGTCATTCAGCTGCCCAAGGGCGCGACGCCGCTCGACTTCGCGTTCGCGGTGCACACGCAGGTCGGGCTGCACTGCGCCGGGGCCAAGATCAATGGACGGATCACCCCGCTCGCGCGACAGCTCAAGAACTCCGAGACCGTCGAGATTCTCACGGCACCGGTCGCGAAGCCAAGTCGCGACTGGTTGGCGCATGTGCGGACGAGTCGCGCGCGGCACAAGATCCGTGGCTGGCTCAAGCAGGAAGAGCAGAAGACGGCGGCGATCGTCGGGCGCGAGATCATCGACCGGGAGGCACGTCGGCGGAAGTTGCCAAAACCCGACGAGGCGCAACTCGCCGCGATTGCGAAGCAGTTCAAGCTCGTCGATGCCGCGCACGTGATCGCATCGGTCGGGCAGGGCGACGTGCCGGTCCTGCAGGTCCTGCGCGCGATCTACCCGAGCATCGAGCCGGTCGCGCCGGATGCGAAGCCCGCGAATCCGCTTGAACGCCTCGTCGATCGCGTGCGCGGCACGGGCAAGGGCGTCCGCATCCAGGGCGCCGATGGGCTCATGGTGCGGTACGCGCAGTGTTGCCAGCCCGTCCCGGGCGATGCGGTCGTCGGCTACGTGACCAAGGGTCGCGGCGTGAGCATCCATCGCGGGGACTGCCCCAATCTGCTGACGCTCGTCCACGACCCGGAACGCCGCCTGGATATCGACTGGCAGCAGATGGCGGGCGAGCGCTTCACCGTACGGCTCACGATGGACGGTTTCGACCGGCGCGGGTTATATGCGGATGTCGCGTCCGCGGTGACGGCGACAGGAACCGACATTCGGCACATGGAACTACATACGGCAGACGGACGCGCGACGGGATCGATCGTGGTCGAGGTCGAGAACCTCGATCATCTTCAGAAAATCATGCGTGCCGCTCGGCGCGTGAAAGGCATCAACGAGGTCTCACGCCGCGAGCGGATGGACGTGGTCGATGAGTAGCGAACGGTCGATCGAGCGCACCGGCACGGAAGCGACGGGCGAGGCGAGGACGACGAGCGGACGGGGGGCGCTCATCGCGCTCGCGGTCGCTCTCGTCGGCACGGTCGCGTTCGGCGTCGGGCTCCGAAAGGCGCTCGTCCGGCTTCCGCCCGAGCGGGCCGTCACGCCTGCGACCACGCCCGATTCGACGCGCACCCGCCGCTTCGCGCCGCCCGCGCCCAATCAGCCCGACGAGTACCCGCGCCTGCGCTGAGCGGTGGAGCCGATCGCTGCGGCGCGGGCGATGCGCACGCACCAGCGTAGCCCGAACACACGCCGGCAACTCGTTAGATTGTGGGCATGACCGAGCGCGCCGAATTCGACCTGCAGGCTCCCTTTGCGCCGGCCGGCGACCAGCCCCGCGCGATCGAAGAACTCACCGCCGGCCTTCGCCGTGGTGACCGCTTCCAGACGCTCCTCGGCGTCACGGGCTCGGGCAAGACCATGACGATGGCCAACGTCATCGCGCGGCATGGAAAGCCGGCGCTGGTGCTGTCGCACAACAAGACGCTCGCGGCGCAGCTCTACGGCGAGCTGAAGAGCTTCTTCCCGCACAACGCGGTCGAGTACTTCATCTCGTACTACGACTATTACCAGCCCGAGGCGTACGTGCCGTCGAGCGACACGTACATCGAAAAGGACGCGTCGATCAACGAGGACATCGACCGCCTGCGGCTGCGCGCAACGTCGTCGCTGATGGAGCGATCCGACGTGATCATCGTCTCGACGGTGAGCGCGATTTACGGCCTCGGTGATCCGGTCGAGTACCGCAAGCGCATGGTCCAGCTCGAGCGCGGGCAACGCGTGTCGCGGGACGATGTGCTGCGCCAGCTCGTCGGAATTCAGTATCAGCGGAACGACGTCGCCTTTGATCGCGGCACCTTCCGTGTCCGTGGCGACACGGTCGAAATCCTCCCCGCCTACGAGGAGCAGGGAGTACGCGTCGAGCTGTGGGGCGACGAGGTCGAGCGGCTCTCGAAGATCAACCCACTGACGGGCGAGACGATCGCGACGCTGGAACGTGCGGCGATCTACCCCGCCAAGCACTTCATCACCAGCCGCCCCTCACTCGAGCGCGCGGTGGGCGCGATCCGCGAGGAGCTGAATGAACGGCTCGCGGTGCTCCGGTCCGAAGGCAAGCTGCTCGAAGCGCAGCGGCTGGAGAGCCGAACCAACTTCGACATCGAGATGATGCTCGAAATCGGTACGTGCGCGGGAATCGAGAACTACTCGCGGCATCTCGCCGGGCGCACGACGGGCGAGCGCCCCGCCTGCCTGTTCGACTACTTCCCCGATGACTTCCTCGTCGTCGTTGACGAGAGCCACGTCACGCTGCCGCAGATCCGCGGCATGTACAACGGCGACCGTGCGCGCAAGCTGACGCTCGTCGACTACGGATTTCGTCTGCCGAGTGCGCTGGACAATAGGCCGCTGGTCTTCGACGAGTTCCTCGCACTGACGCCCGAGATGGTCGCGGTGAGCGCGACGCCAGGCGAGCTCGAACTGCAGCTATCGGAGGGCGCGGTCGTCGAGCAGGTGATTCGCCCAACGGGGCTCATCGATCCCGAGATCGAGGTCCGCCCCGTGCGCGGGCAGGTCGACGATCTACTGCAGGAGATCCGCATCCGCGAGCGAAAAGGTGAACGCGTCCTCGTCACGACGCTCACCAAGCGCATGTCCGAGGATCTCACGGACTACCTGCAGCAGGTCGGCGTGCGCGTGAAGTACATGCACTCCGACATCGAAGCAATCGAACGGGTCGAGATCGTGCGCGGGCTCCGGTTAGGCGAATTCGACGTGCTCGTCGGCATCAACCTGCTGCGCGAGGGCCTCGACATGCCCGAGGTATCGCTCGTCGCGATCCTCGACGCGGACCAGGAAGGCTTTCTTCGCTCCGACCGTTCGCTCATCCAGACGGTTGGGCGTGCGGCGCGGAACGTGAACGGTCGCGCAATTTTCTACGCCGATCGGATCACCGGCTCCATGCAGCGCTGCATGGAAGAGACGGCGCGACGACGCGAGATCCAGACGCAGCACAATGTCGAGCACGGTGTGACCCCGCGCGGTGTCGAGAAGAGCGTCGAGCACGTGCGCTTCGTGACGCGCGTCGCGGACGCGCGCGAGGAGCGCGACGGCGCGCAGGCCGAGTCGAGCGGACGAGGCGGCAGGCGCGATCGGAAGGCGGCGAAGGTCGCGGAAGCGAACGCGCCGGCATACGGCGTGGCCGCGCCCTACGACACCGCTGACCCCGTTGCGCTCGTGGCCCGCCTCGAAGGCGAGATGCGCGAGGCCGCGAAGGCGCTCGACTTCGAGCAGGCGGCGCGCGTTCGCGATCAGCTGTTCGAGGTACGCACACGCTTCGGGTCACAGCTCGCGGCGGCTGGCACGCAGAGCTCGCCTTCGGGAACGACGAGCACCGCCGGCGCCGGCGTGAGTGCAACGGCCTCGGCGGACAACGGGGCATCGAAGGGTACCGCGCGGCGCGGCGCAAAGAAGGCGGCGAGCGGTCTCGCGAAGTTGCGCGCCGATCGCTGACGCCGACCCCTTCCATCTCCACACTCCCCGCTTGCGTGCGTGTTCCTCCCAAGGCGGCCCGCTCGCGCATCGCGCTGAGCCGTGACGAACTGGTCGCGTGGGGTGAAGCATTCGGGCGTGTCGCGCACGCGCCGCTCGTCGTCGCGTTAGGCGGCGACCTCGGCGCGGGCAAGACGACGCTCGTCCAGGCGATCTGTCGCGGCTACGGCGTGGTCGAGCCGGTCACCAGCCCCACGTACGCGCTGATCCACGAGTACGACTCGCCGCGCGGCGGCGTCTGGCACGCGGACCTCTACCGACTCGAACGCCCGGCCGAGCTCGATGCGTTGGGCTGGGAGGAAATCGTCGGATCGTCGCGGCTCGGCCTTGTCGAGTGGCCGGAGCGTGCGGGAGACCGCATGCCGTCTGACGTGGTCCCGATCGATCTGGAGCACATCCCGGGGGATCCCGAACGGCGCGTCCTCCTCGCCGGATGAGCGCGGGATGACCGATGCGCAGACGGACCGCGGAACGCCCGGGGCCGGGCTGGTGCTCGCGATCGATGCCGCGCCGGGCGTGGGGTCGGTGGCACTGCTCCGGCATGGCCGCGTGCTACGCGCGGCGGCGGTCGCGATGCGCGCGAGCGCGTCCGGCCCCAAGCACGACCGCGACGATGGCGATCCGCTCATGGTCGCTGTCGCCGGGTTGCTGAGTGACGCCGGGTACGTCCCCACGGCGCTGGACGGTGTCGCGTGCGGGGCGGGGCCCGGCGGCTTCACGAGCCTGCGAATCTCTGCGGCGATCGCGAAAGGGATCGCGCACGCAACCGGCTGCGCGCTGCTCGCCGGCCCGTCGCTCGGCTGGGCGGCCGCCGTGCGCGCGCCTGCCGCGGGCGCGTGGCTCGTCACGCTCGATGCACTCCGCGGCGAACGGTACGTGGCGCTCGCCGAGGTGACGGGCGCTGTGGGGCAGGATGACGGGGCGGGTGCGCGCGCGCTCGTCGCGTACCAGTACCTCGGTATTCACGCCGACGCTGCGCTGGACGCGCTCGTCGTGCTCCATGACGCGACCGGTTGCCTGGCGCTCGACGCCGACGCGAGCGCCGCACCGATCGCGGCCGGTGCGGCCGCGCTCAGCCCAACGGCCGTCGATCTCGCATCCTGGGAGCCCGCGTACGGTCGGCTCGCGGAGGCGCAGGCGCGCTGGGAGGCCGTCCACGGTCCGCTCGTGGCCGCTGCATCGGTCAACGTATGAACGAGCGCGCCGCGGTCCCGACACGCGTGACGCTCCGGAGCGCGCGAGCCGCGGACCTCGACGCGATCGCCGCGATCGAGCGACTGGCGTTCGCCGACCCGTGGAGCCGAAATGCGTTCAGCACACTGATCGCCAATCCGGCCGTCTGTTTCCTCGTGGCGCTCGCAAAGGATGACGCGGGCGCGAGCGTCGCGGGCTATGTCGTCGCGTGGTTCGCAGCCGATGAATCGGAAATCGCGAACCTCGCCGTCGCTCCCGCCGTTCGTGGCCGCCGCATCGGGGCGACGTTGCTCGACGCGGCACTCGACGAAGCGGTCGCGCGTGGCGCGGCCAACACGTACCTGGAAGTGCGCGAGTCGAACCACGAAGCGCGGCGACTGTACGCGTCACGCGGCTTCGCCATCCTCGGCCGTCGACGCAATTACTATCGTCACCCCACAGAGGACGCGCTCGTGCTCGGCCGCCCGACGACGCACCCGAGCAGGCGAGTGTCGCCGACGGGCGTAGAATCAGCCCACCCCGCGTAGATTCGATGCGGGCGGTTGATCCGACCCGTGCTACGCTGCTCGGCGTGGTCGCGCGCATGCGACCGCGAACTTCCGGGTAGCCGCACGACACCTGGACTGGACCCTTTCGGACGGAGGATGACCATGAGTCGGAGCCTGAACAAAGTCACCCTGATCGGTAACCTCGGCAGCGATCCCGAGATCCGGTCGACCCCCGGCGGCGGACGCGTCGCGCAGTTCTCCCTCGCGACCAGTCGGACCTGGAACGACCAGACCGGGGGGAAGCAGGAAAAGACCGAGTGGCACCGCTGCGTGGTCTGGAACAGCAAGGGATCACAGCTCGCCGACATCGTCGAGAAGTACGTGAAGAAGGGCGACAAGCTGTACCTCGAAGGACGCATCGAGTACCGCCAGTGGCAGGACAAGGACGGACAGACGAAGTACTCGACCGAGATCAACGTCCGCGAACTCATCCTTCTCGGCGGCGGTAAGCGCGACGGGATGGACGCCGAGATGGAAGGGAGCGGCGCGTCGTATGGCGGCGGCGGTGGGATGGGCGGCGGGAACGGCGGCGGCGGTGCACGACGCCCCTCGGCGCCTCCCGCACGTGCGAAGCAGCCGGCGGGGGCGAACAACGCCGGCGGGAACGAGGATTTCGAGGACTTCCCGGGCGCGCTGCACGACGAGGACGACGACCTCCCGTTCTGACCCGCGATACGGCGACGGGCGCGCACGGCAGATCGATGCCGTGCGCGCTTCTTCGTCCAGACGCACCCCCTCCACCGATCGCGCGCCGGGCCGGCGTGTGTAGATTGCCCGTCCGCTCGCGCCCGGGACTCTCCCGCGCGCGACGTACCGTACCGCTCACCGCTGCAATGGCTACACGCGCGCTCGTCACCGGCGGGGCCGGCTTCATCGGCTCCCACGTCGCCGACCTCTGTCTCGCCAACGGCTGCGAAGTCACGATCGTCGACAACTTCGCGTCGGGACGCCGCGAGAACGTGCCGTCAGCCGCAACGTTGCACGAAGCGAGCGTGACCGACGCGTCGACTCGGACGCTCGTGCGCGAGGGCAACTTCGATCTCGTGTTCCACCTCGCCGCGCAGATCGACGTTCGGAAAAGCGTCGTCGACCCGGTGTTCGACGCGACGCAGAATGTGCTCGGGTCGATCAACGTGCTCGAGGGTGTTCGCGAGGCGAAGGTGAACACGGGCCGCGCGCCACGCGTCGTGTTCGCGAGCACCGGCGGTGCGCTGTACGGCGACTTCGTGACCCCGCCTAACGTCGAAACCTACGCCAAGGATCCCGAGTCGCCCTACGGGATCGCGAAGCTCAGCGTCGAGCTGTACATGGGCTACTACGCCCGGCAGCAGGGACTCGAGTGCGTCGCGCTTCGCTACGCCAACGTCTACGGCCCACGTCAGGATCCTCATGGCGAGGCCGGCGTGGTCGCGATCTTCTGCAATCGCATCCTCGACGGGCGCCCGATGACGACCTTCGGCGACGGATCGCAGACGCGCGATTACGTCTTCGTCAAGGACGTCGCGCGTGCAAACTGGCAGGCCGCGACGACGACGCTTCCGCCCGTCGGCCCGATCGACGCGCGGGCGTTCAACATCGGGACCGGTATCGAAACCTCGGTGAACGACCTTGCGCAGCAGCTCCGCGCTGCCGCGGGTACCGAGACTCCGATCGAGCGCGCCCCAGCCCGAGCGGGCGAGCTCCAGCGCAGCGCGCTCGTCACCGACAAGGCGCGTGACGTCCTGGGCTGGACGCCGCAGGTCGCGCTTCACGAGGGGCTCGGCGAGACGTTCGAGTTCTTCGCCGCGCGTCGTAGCGCCGCTGCCCCCGCGACCGCCTAACGACGGTCGCATGTCCGGCAGTGTCGTCGACCTCGTGCTCGCCGGTTCCCCGGCCACGCGCGCGGTGCTCGTGCTCCTCCTCGTTCTCTCGCTCCTCAGCTGGGGCGTCACCTTCGCCAAGACGGTCGAGTTCCGACGGGTCGAGGCCGCGGGCCGCGCGTTCGTTCGGTCGGTCGAGGCTGCCTCGACGCTCGCCGGCGCCGAAGACGCTGCCGCGCGCGCGACGCCGACGCCGTTCACCGACGTGTTCGGCCGCGCGCGGCGTTTCCTCGCCGAAACACGGCCGGCGCTCGCGGCGACCTCCGATCGCGCCCCCCGTCTGAGTCAGTCACAGGTCGAAGCGCTTCGCCTCGTTCTCGACTCCGAAGCTGACCTCGGCCGAGACCGGCTCGGCCGCTTCGTCGGCTGGCTCGCGACGATTGGCTCCGTGAGCCCGCTCATTGGCCTGTTCGGCACCGTACTCGGGGTCATCTCCGCGTTCGCGGGGATCGCACGACAGGGATCGGGGAACCTGGCCGCCGTCGCGCCGGGCGTCGCGGAAGCACTCGTCGCAACGGCGGCTGCGCTCGCCGTCGCGATCCCTGCGGTTTTCGCGTACAACGTGTTCGCGTCACGCCTCAATCGGGTCGCGGGCGAGCTCGACGGCTTCGGGTCGGAGCTCGTCGCCCTGCTCGTGCGCGAAGAACGAATTTGAGCGCGTTCGTACCGCGGGTTCGCTGACATGGGTGTCCGGCGACGGCGTGAACGCGCAGCGCTCAACGCCGAGATCAACGTCGTGAGCCTCATCGACGTGATGATGCTCTTGATGATCATCTTCATGCTGACCGCGCCCATGATGCAGGGCGGGGTCGACGTCTCGCTCCCGCGCGCCGCGGCGCGTCCGCTCACGACGCGATCCGGCGTGACCGTCACGATCGCACGTGATGGTCAGCTCTACATCGATGAGGCTCGGGTCGCCGCCGACCGGCTCGCCCCGATTCTGTCGGCGCGCGCCGACGCGCGCGAAGGCGGTGTCTTTCTCCGAGCCGATAGTGGTGTCGCGTACGGCGCGGTGGTGCGCGTGCTCGCCGGTCTTCGCGCCGCTGGCCTGGAGAACGTCGGCCTCGTCGCCGTGACCGATGCCGGCGGATGACGCACGTCGTCGCTCCCACGCCCCTGCCGCCGAACGCCATCGGACGCGGCCTCGCCATCTCGGCCGCTCTGCATGCGCTCGTCGCAGCGGGATTTTTCATCGTCCCGCACCGTCGTCCCGCGCCGCTGGCGACGACGACCTACCGCGTGACACTCGTCGCCGCCCCTCGCACGGCGGCAGCTAGCGCCGTTTCGAGTCGAGCGCCCGAGGCAGCATCGACGCCGGTATCGAGTACCGCGCCGAGCACGGCGCACGCCGAGCACCGACCGACCGTGCCCGCTGCTATGACGTCTCGACCGACGCCGACCGTGCGCACACTCCCGCATGCGACTCCCGTCGCGCACGCTCTGTTTCGCACGCCGCCGTTTCGCACGCACGCCGTCTCGCACGCACCGGCTCCGCATGCGCCCGCTGCGCACGCACCGGGTCCTCACCCGGCACTCATCGCGCCTCCGCACGCGCCCGCGTCAACGAAGCCGGCGCCCGCGAAGCCCGTGCCCGCGCACGTTGCCGCGGCCGTACCGACGTCTGGGGCGCCCAAAGTGCACGAATCGACGAGCCACTCTTCGGCCGCCCACAGCGCGCCGACCAAGCCCGCTGTCGTGTCCGCCACGCCGAAGAGGTCCGTAGCATCCGCCGCGACGCCGCCGCGCGTTCCGAAGACGGCGCCTAGCACGGGCCACCACCCGGTGCCTAACGCAACGACGTCGGCGGCAGCCGCGCATCCGCCGTCGCGGGCGACCGCGTCCGGGTCGGAGCGCTCAAGCGCTGGCAGCGGTGCGGGTGCCCCCGCTTCCAAGGGGCATGACGTCGCCGACGTGCGAGTCGTCGGGCTCGAATTCCCGTTTCCTGGGTACCTCGACAACCTCGTGCGCCAGGTTCGGGTGCGCTTCTCTCCCACGCAGACCCGCGTTCCGCTCCACGCGGATCTCGCCTTCGTCGTCGACCGCGACGGCACCGTGACGGGATTGCGGGTCGTCCGCAGCTCCGGGAACTACGCGTTCGACCTCGAAGCGCAGGGCGCCGTCGAGGCGGCCGGCTCGGCGCGCGCGTTTGGCCCTCTCCCCGACGGATTCCACGGATCCACCCTCCCGGTGACGTTCAGCTTCGATCCCCGCTCCACACCGTGATGCGATCCGAACACGCGCTCCGTCGCGCCGCAACCGCGCCCGCGCTCACCGTCGTGGCGACGGCGTGCCTCGTCGTGGCTCGACCGGTTGCCGCACAGGACACGACCGGCGCGGGGGCCGGGGTGAGCGTGCGACTCGCGTACGATCCCCGCGCGCGCCCGACGTTGCTCGTGTCGCAGGTCGTTGGGCCGCTCGGCGACTCGGTCACCGCGATCTTGCGGCGCGACCTGACCTCTGGCGATCGCGTGACGATCGCGGACGGAGCAGTTGCCGACGCGGTGGTGAACGCGACGGCTCCCGACTTCGCCGCCGCCGCGCGAAGCGGCGCTGCCGGGATCGTCCGCGCCACGCTCACCGGCGCCACGCTCCACCTCGCGCTCTACGACGTCAGCGCCCGTCGCCTAACAGCGACCCGCGACGTCCCGCTTCCCGATCCGGCCCTCGGCGCTGCGTGGCGACTCGCGGTGCACGCCGCAGCGGACGCCGCGGAGCAATGGGCGACCGGGGTCCGCGGGATCGCGGCGACACGGATTCTCTTCGTGCGCGACAGTCGCGTGTGGTCGGTCGACAGCGATGGCGCGAACGTGCGCGCGCTGACCGGGCCGGGCTCGCTCTCCCCGGCGTGGCTCCCCGACGGCCGCGGTTTCGCGCACGCCACGCTCGACGCGGCGGGCGCGCAGCGCATCGTGGTGCGCCCGTACGACGGAGCGACCGCGGGCCCCGCGCGAACCGTCGCCGCGGGCGGTGTGCTCAACGTGACACCGGCCGTGTCGCCCGATGGACGGACCGTGGCATATGCTCACGGTGAGGAGGACGGCACGGACCTCTTCGAAGTCCCGCTCGACGGCGGCACGCCGCGTCGACTGACCGTTGGGCGTGGTACCGACAACCTGCAGCCGGCCTTCGCGCCCGATGGACGGCGCGTCGCCTTCACCTCGGGACGTGGCGGTCACCCCGAGGTGTATATTGCAGACGCCGACGGCACGAATCCCGAGCTCCTCACCGACTTCGACTACTCGGCGCGCAGTTACCGATCCAACCCGAGTTGGTCGCCCGACGGCCGCCTCGTGGCGTTCCAGTCGCTCGTCGGCGGCCGCTTCCAGCTCTGCACCATCGAGGTGCGTGGGCGCGCGGCCCGGTGCCTGACGACGCCGGAGCGCACCGAGGATCCGTCGTGGGCGCCCGACTCCCGCCACCTCGTCGCCACCGTCTCGCAGGGCATACCACGTCTCGTCGTGCTCGACGTCGAGACCGGTCGCACGCGCGTGCTCGTCAGCGGGCGTGCGCCCCGCATGCCTGCTTGGTCGCCGTCGCTACACTGATCGTGCCGCGCCGGCGGTCGCTCCGGCATCGTGCGCCCGCTTTCCCTCCGTCCGAATGATTTCGTCCAGCCCGCGACCGCGCGTCGCGTTCCTGCTCGCCCTCGCGCTCGCGAGTGCGTCGGCGTGTCGCCACCCCCTGCGTCCCGCGCCTGCACCCGACGCATCGATCGGCACCGCCGATCAGGCGCGCCTCGACAGCATCGCCCGCGCGCGCACCCGCGACTCCCTCGACGCGGCGCAGCGCGAGCGTGCGCTCCGCGATTCGGCGGCGCTCGCGTCCGCGCAGCGCGACGCGCGCCGCGGGCAGGGCGCGCGCGACAGCGTGGTCACCTCGCGGCGTGCCGCCTTGCTCGCGCCCGTGTACTTCGATTACGACCAGTCCGAACTCCGCGACGACACCCGGAGTGCGCTCGAGGCCAAGCTTGCGATCCTCACGCGCTACCGCGCGCTCCGCGTGCGTGTGGCCGGACACACCGACGATCGCGGCGCGGACGAGTACAACCTTGCGTTAGGCGGACGCCGCGCAGCGGCGGTCAAGCGATACTTCACCGAGCGGGGTGTCGATGCGGGCCGAGTCGACATCGTGAGCTTTGGGAAGGAACGGCCGACGTGCGACGCGGCCGAGGAGTCGTGCTGGTCGCAGAACCGGCGTGCGGAATTCGCCGTCGTGCAGGGCGGCGACGTGCTGGGCGTCGAGCGGTGATCCCGCCGCGCGCCGCACGCGGCGGTGCCCGGGCCTTGCTGGCGATCGGCGTCGCGGCCGCGACAACGGGTTGCCTCGCCACGCGGAGCGATCTGCAGACCCTGCAACTCGACATCGCGAACTCGCGGCGCGACCTCCTCCGCGCGGACTCGTTGCGCACCGCGTCGCTGGAATCGCGGCTCACCGCGCTCGACCGCACGCTGCGCGCGCTTTCCGATTCGGTGGGGGAGACGAGCCAGCGTGCATCGCGCTTCGAGGGCGACGCCCGCGAACAACTGCGCGCCGTTCGTGAACAGCTCATTCAGGTGCAGGAGCTGACCGGGCAGAGCCAACGTCGCCTGCAGGATCTGCGCGCCTCGCTCGACGCACGCACCAGCGAGGCGCCGCCGCCCGTCGCGCCGCCGGCTGTCTCGCGTGCTGCACGCCCCGACAGCGAGTCGACGGAACGAGCGCCCGCACCGCGGAGCGGGCCGAGCGCGTCGGAGCTGTACCGGCTGTCGACCGACCAATTGCGCCGTGGGAGCTACGGCGCCGCGCGCACCGGACTCACGGACCTGCTGCGCCGCTATCCCCGACTCCGAACTGGCGCCCGACGCGCAGTACGCGCTGGCCGAGGCATACGCGGGCGAGCGCAACGCGACGGCGGCCGACTCGGCGTACGCTGAAGTCACGTCTCGGTATCCGACCTCGCCGCGCGCGGCGACCGCGCTCTACAAGCGCGCGCGTGCGCGCCAGGACGCCGGATCGTCGCGCCGACGCACGCACGTTGTACGAGGAACTGTTGCGTCGGTATCCGCGATCCGATGAGGCAACGCTCGCCAGGGAAGCCCTCCGCGCGAGCGGCGGGACCGCATCGCGTAGCGCGCGCACGAGCAGCCCGCGAGCCGCCCAGTGACCGATCCGACGCCGCGGCGCGGCGGACCCGGCGAGATGCCCTTCCTCGAACACCTCGAGGAACTGCGCTGGCGTCTCGTCTGGTCGCTCGGCGCGCTCGGCGCCGGCTTCCTCGTCGCGTTCGCGGTCGTCTCGAAGCTCGACATCATCCGGATGCTCGAGCGCCCCGTGCTGCCGTATCTGCACGGACGCCACCTCGTCTATACGCACCCCGGCGATCCGTTCACGATCGTGCTGAACGCGGCGCTCGTACTCGGGGTCCTGATCGCGTCACCGATCATCGCGTACCAAGTGTGGGCGTTCATCTCGCCGGCGTTGCATCGCCACGAGAAGCGCGTGGTGATTCCCGTCATGGTCGGTGCGGCGGGGCTGTTCGCGGCCGGCGTCGCGCTCGCGTTTTTCGCGGTGCTGCCGTTCACGCTCGGCTTCCTGCTGAACTTCCAGACGGCGTCGCTCGATCCGATGCTGACCGCGAACGAGTATTTCGGCTTCGCGATCAATCTCGCGCTCGCGTTCGGCGTCGTCTTCGAGCTGCCGATTCTGATTCTCGCGCTCACCGCGCTCGGCCTGGTCACGCCGCCGACGCTCAAGAAGTTCAGGCGACACTCGCTCGTGCTCTGCGTGATCGGCGCCGCCTTCGTGACGCCGGGCGCCGATCCGACGTCGCTCTTCGCGCTCGCGATCCCGCTCTACCTGCTGTACGAAGTCAGCATCCTCCTCTCGATTCTGGTGTTCCGACGTCGCCAGCGGCGTGAAGCCGCGTCTGCCGCGAAGGACGCGCTCGAATCGGGGCGTGCGCGCGTCGAGGTGTCCACGTTCGGAGCGGCCGGTGCCGGTGACGGCGAAGGGCTACTCGACAGCAGCGTCGGTCCGGTTGGCGCGCCGCGGTCGCTCGTCACGAGCACGGCACCAGCGGACGTGATTGGTCCCACACGACTCGATCAGGACGGATTGTGAAGGTCACGCCTCGCCGGGAACGGCAGGTTTTCGTGCTCGTGCCCGCATGGTCCGTAGCGACCGGGGTGCTCGTCGCGTGCGCGATGACGTCGGTCGGGCTCCCGCGCGAGCTCGGCGCGCAAACCGTCGTGCCTTTGCCGATCGCGCCCCGGCCAGCGACGCCGCGCAACATCGCGATCGATACGACGCCACGTGCTCGCACGACGCGCGACAGCACGGCGCGTGATAGCACCGGGCGCGTGCGACGCGACAGCACCGGACGCGATACGACGCTGTTCGAGTTTGCGGCCGAGGACTCGGTCATCAAGGCGCTGCGTGCGCGGCGGAACTACGACGTCGTGCGTTACCAGGGCGACACGGTTCGCTTCCGAACCGGCGAGCACGTGCTCACCCTGCGTGGCAAGCCGAGCGCCGTGCAGCGCGATGCCGCGATCCTCGTGGGTCCGACGATTCGGTACGACGACTCGACCCAGGTCGTCACGGCGAGTGCCGACAGCGCGAGTCGCGACAGCGTGGTGCTGCGAGACCCGGGGCAGGGCGCCGACGTTGTCGTGCGGACGTCCGTGCGGTACAACCTCGCGGAGCGGCGCGGGATCGTGCGCGGCTTCAGCACGAGCGCGACGCAGGGCGAGACGTGGTACGTCATGGGTGGCACCGGTGCCATCGCCGCCGCCGACAGCCTGACGACGCCTAACGTCCCGAAGGGCGCCGAAGGCCAGCGCGTGTTCTACGCGCACGACGCGTCCGTCACGAGCTGCAACGAGGAGCACCCGCACTACCACTTCGTCGCGCGCGACGTGAAGATGGTCAGCAAGCGGCTGCTCGTCATTCGCCCGGCGACCCTCTACATCGGCGACGTGCCCGTGCTCTGGTTGCCGTTCGTGTACCAGGACACGCGCCCGGGCCGTCGGAGCGGACTGCTGCGTCCGGTGTTCGGGCCGGCCGAGCTGCTGCGCAACAGCCCGACGTATCAACGGTCGGTTCGGCACTTCGGGTACTACACGACGATCAACGATTACTCCGACGCGAGTGCGTGGATCGACTATCGCAGCGGCGCGCGTCCGGGCGGATTCTACGGGTTCGGCGAGTTCACGGTGAACAGCGAGCTTCGATACCGCTCGATCGATCGGCAGCTGAGCGGGAACGTGGCCGTCCGGCGCACGGCGCTGACGAACGGGACGCGCGGTCTCGACCTCTCGCTCAACCATCAGCAGGACTTCACGCAGGATCGGAAGCTTCAGGCGAACATCAATTTTTCGCAGAATACGACGATCCAACGCATCAACCAGTTCGATCCGAACCAGGTGCTCGGAAGCATCCGGTCGAACGCGAGTTACAGCGATCGATTCGGGCCCGTCTCGGCGTCCGTCAGCGCGGCCGGGACCGAGTACGCCGGTCGCCCGGATCGGACACTCGACTTCCCGAATCTGACGCTCAACTCGCGGACGATCAGCGTCACGCCGTGGCTCGACTGGACGCCGACGCTGTCCCTCGCGAACTCGCAGCAGTTCCGGCAGACGCAGGCCACACAGTTCGGCTACGTCTTCACACGGAACGCAGCGGGGAACGTCGACAGCACGCGACGCCTCTCGTCGGGGCGAACGACCAATCTGTCGTTCAACACCCCGATCAAGATCTTCGGCTTCCAGATCTCGCTCCCGGCGACGTTCGCGGAGCAGGTGACGAACGCGCCGTCACGCCTGCCCGTGTTCGCGAACATCAACGACACGTCGTCGCGGCAGTACCGAGTCTTCAACCAGACCTTCCAGTCGAGCTTCGACGTCACGCCGAGCATCACGCTTCCGTCGGCGTTCCAGGGCACGTGGAACATCTCGCCGCAGCTCAACCTCGTGAACGTCGACCAGGGCGGGCTGTTGTTCCGGACGGAACGCAGCGGCGGGCAGTACGTGTCCGGCTCGAAGCGCCTCACGTACGGTCTTTCTGCCGCGCCGACGCTGTACGCGTTCGCGCCAGGCATAGGACCGGTCGAGCGGTTCCGCAATTCGATCAACCCGTCGCTCACGTACTCGTACTCGCCGACCGCATCGGTCAGCGACGCGTACCTTCGGGCAACGGGCGCGACGCGCCAGGGATACCTAGGGGCGCTGAAGCAGAACCGGATCACGCTCGGGCTGTCGACCAACCTCGAAGCGAAGTTGCGTGCGAAGGCCGCCGCGCCGCCGACGCCTGCGCCCGCAGCGGTCGGTGTCCAGGCGACCGGCACCACGCCCGGATCGTCGCCGACCGCGCCGCTTCCGACGGACACTACGGCGCGCACGGGTGCGCTCGCCGCCGGTCCGCCCGTACCGAACGCGCCGCTCATCCCGACCGCGGGCGGGTCGGCCAACGCGGAGCAGCGGAAACTGAAGATCGCGTCGATCCAGTTCTCGTCGCTCTCGTACGATTTCGCGCGTGCCGACACGACGGGACGTGGATTCGTCGACCAGACGTTCAGCTACTCCGCGACGTCGGACCTGCTTCCCGGCTTCAACTTCCGCAGCGAGTACTCGCTGTACCTGGGCGATCCGACGAGCGACACGGCGCGGTTCAAGCCGTACCGGACCAACACGAGTGTCTCGTTCCAGCTCGATCGGAACAGCGGCGTCTTCGGTACGCTCGCGAAGCTGTTTGGGCTGAGCCGCGGCAGCAACAGCGCGCCGATCCCTTCGCCAACCCAGAACGCGCCAGGCGACGTCGCGGGCGGCGATCCGCTCTTTGCGCAGCAGGCAGCGGCGTCACGTGTGGCAGGCAGCGCGTCGTACGACGCCCGCAACGCCGTCATTCCGCAGGCGTTCACGATGAACCTCACGTACACGGAGTCGCGGCAACGGCCGGACATTCGCGGCGGGACGATCCTCGCGAATCCGTACGTGCAGTGCAGCGGGTTCAGTGGACCGGAGGCGGTCTTCGCGCAGCAGGCGTGCATCACGAACGCACAGAACACACCCCTCGGTAACGCAACGCAGGTCGGCTCGCTGACCCGCGGCTCCGCAATCTTCATCACGCCGCCCCAGCGTTCCCTCTCAGTGAACTCGTCGTTCCATATCACGCAGAAGTGGGGCGCGAGCTGGTCGACCGTCTTCGACGCGTACCGTAAGCAGTTCGCGAGCAACCAGGTCTCGCTTCAGCGCGAGCTGCACGATTGGCGGGCGAACTTCAACTTCTCGCAGTCGCCAAACGGTAATTTCGCGTTCTCGTTCGCGATCGCGCTCAAGGCGGAGCCCGACCTCAAGTTCGATTACAATCGTCAGACGGTGCGCTCGGCCGTGCCCTGACCCAAGCGCGGGCCACGACACGCGGGCGGCTCCGACGCGTCTCGCCCTGACGCGGTTCGCCCTGACGCGACTCGTGCGGTGCGGCTAACGTGCGCCGCATGCTTTCGGCCCGGTTCAAGCCGCACCACGTCCCACTGTTCCTCGCGAAGTACGCGTACCTCAAGGCGCGACGCCGTCCCGTGCTCGTGCACTTCGAGGTCACCGAGCGATGCAACGCGCGGTGTGGGTTCTGCGACTTCTGGAAAACGCCGGCGTCGGCGCGCGACACGGAGCTGACGAGCTACGTAGATGCGGCGCGGTTCTTCAATCCGATGCTCGTGACGTGGACCGGTGGCGAGCCGCTGCTGCGGCGCGACGCCGAATCGCTCATCGCCGGCGTGAACGCCGCCGTGCGCCTGAAATACGTCACGTTGATCACCCACGGTGGCCAGCTCACGGTCGAGCGCGCACGCTCATTGTGGGACGCGGGGATTCACCAGTTCAACATTTCGCTCGACTACCTCGACGAGCGACACGACCGCGCGCGTGGCATCCCGGGACTCGCCGCGAAGATCCTCCGCACGGTGCCCGGCGATGCGGGCAGCCGGGATCGACAACGTGCGGTTCAACACCGTCATCAAGGACGACAATCTCGATCAGATTCTGCCGATCGTGCGTGCCGCGGAGGAGATGGGCTGCGGCGTCAACCTGAGCGTCTACACGGACGCGAAAAACGGTAACCGGGCACACCTCGTCGGGGCCGATGCGTACGCCGCGGTCGATGGGCTCGTTGCCGAGTTGCTGGAGTTCAAGCGGCGGCGCCGCGGCGTGGTGACGAATTCGGATTATTACCTCGAACAGCTGCCGCGCTACGTCCGCGGCGAGATGACCGAGCCCTGCCGTTCGGGTCGAGACACGGTGCACATCAACCCGGTGGGCAACATCCGTCGCTGTCCGGACTTCCCGGCCGACGGTCACTGGTCGACGTACCGCGGCTATGAGCCGATCGCCTGCAATGCGTGCTACTACGCGTGCCGCGGCGAGGCGCAGGCGCCCCTCCGGCTCTCCCGGGTCGCGGACGTGATGGGCACGACGTCGCAGCCAGCGTGATGTCGCGGGGTGGCGCAGGCCGGTGCGGCTGACGTTTTCAGTGGCGGCGCGTCCTGCGAGGAACGGGCGTGCAGGGCCGTGCGGGAACCGCGGCCGCGTCGCCGGCGCTTGCTCCGTGTCGCACGCGACGTCGGAGGCAGCTCCGCGCGGTGCGGCGGCTCGCTTGTCCGTGATTTCAGCGAGGGGTAGTATTCGCGGCGCCCGCCCTCGACGCCGCGGTGCCCCTCCTCCCTCGGAGCCCCGCACTCGGTGATGTCCGCCCTCGCGAAGATCAAGAAAGCCGCGGCCCAGCACGAACACGACCGCCAATACGACAAGGCGCTCGCGCAATACGCGCGGCTCCTGGACGACGGCGCGGGTTCGGACGAAGAGGTCGACGTCACGCTCTACAACCGTGCGGGCGACCTCGCGCTGCGGGCTGGCGACGTGCCGCGCGCGGTCACGTACTTCGAACGTGCGATCGATCTGTACGCCGCGGGTGGCTTCCTGAACAACGCGATTGCGCTCGCGGTGAAGATCCTGCGCCACGCGCCCGGTCACCTCGCCGCGCACCATACGCTCGGCGTGCTGTACGGTCGGAAGGGATTTCAGGCGGAGGCACGACAGCACCTCGCCGACTACGCCGCGCAGATGCACCGCGCTGGCCGCGGGGACGAGGTCGGCCGCACGCTCGGCGAACTGGCCACCCTCGGGAGCGGCGCCGACGAGATCGCAGCCGTTCGCGAGCTGTTGACGGCGCGTGCGGCGGGGCCGGAGGACGCGGGGGCGCTCGTCAAGGCGTTCGATGAGGCGCTCGGGCCCGTCGGCCTGCGCGCTGTCGGAGCGGATCGTCGGGCGGCGCCGACGGCGGCAATCCCACTCTCCGAGCTGATCGAGTTCGAGATTCGCGGTCCCCGGTTGGCGCCAAGCTCGTCCGAACCGGCGAATGCGACGGCGCTTCGTTGGACGACCGCACTGCCGGGCGATGTCCCGCCGCTCCGGCTCTCTGCGATCGCGCCGCCCGCGCCGTCCCCGGCCCTTGAACTGCTCGATCTCGGCCCTGTGGCGGACCATGGTCTCGCCTTCGAGCTGGATGCGTCGGCGCCGGCGTTCGAGAACGCGCCGTCGGACGTCGCCCCGCTCGACGTCTCGTCTATCGACGTCTCGCCGTTCGAGGTGTCATCCTTCGAGGTGTCGGCATTCGAGGCGCCATCGTTCGAGGCGCCATCGTTTGAGGTGCCATCACCCGAGCTGCCCAGTTTCGAGCTGTCGGACTTCGAGATCCCGACTGCCGAGGGCGCCGAATTCGAGCACCCGACCGACGACGTTTCGCTCGATCTCCCGTTCATCGTCGACGTCCCGCTCGCAGCTGCGGCGCCGCCGTCCGCGCCCCGAACGGCCCCGGACCCGGCGCAGCTGACCGCACCGGAGCTGCCCGTCGGCGAGTTGCCGGTCGAGCGCGTGATGGATCTCGGCGCCTGGCTTCGCGAGACCGAGCTGCCGGCATCGACGCGGCTCGTCACGCCGGCACTGCGTGAGACCGGTGACGAGAACGCGGATTTCGATGCGGCCCTCCACGCGTTCACGGCAGGGATCGCGCATTCCGTCGACGCTGGTGATCGCGAGAGTCACTACGACCTCGGCGTTGCCTTCCGCGAAATGGGGCTGCTCGGCGACGCGGTGCGCGAATTCCAGCGAGCACTCGCGGCGCCCGGCAGCGGACTCCGTGAGCGCGAAGCGCTCGCGCAGTGCTTTCTCGACCTCTCCCGCCCGGAGTTGGCGCTCGCCGCGCTCGAGGAGGTCGCCGCAGCCGCCGCAGCGACCGCGTCGGGCGAGACGCTGATCGGTGTGCATTACGTGCTCGCCGAGGCGGCCCGCCTCGTCGGGCGAACAGACGACGCCCGTGCGTGGTACGTGCGTGTTCTCGCGAGCGACTACGCGTTCCGCGACGCCGCCGCGCGCCTGGCGGCGCTTCCACCGCCTGGTTCTTCCAACCGGCCCCGATGACGTCTGGCGCGATGACGCCGGGTCCGACGGCGCGCTCCGCCGTCGTGACCCTGCAGGACGTTCAGGCACCCGTACGCGCCTCGCTCGATCGCGTCGGTGACGAGCTCGGTCGCATCCTCGCGAGCGATGAGGTCGTCGCGTCCGAGGTGGCCGGACATCTCGCCGCGATGCGCGGTAAGCTGTTTCGACCGACACTCCTGCTGCTCGCGAGCGACGTGAGTGAGCGCTCGGAGGCGCGCGCGGTGTCGGTTGCCGCCGCGCTCGAGGTGCTTCACCTCGCGAGCCTCGTACATGATGACGCGGTCGACCACTCGGTCATGCGTCGCGGCATGCCGACGATCAACGCGCTGTTCAGTCACCAAACGGCCGTGCTGATGGGCGACCTGCTCTACGCCCGCGCGCTCACCGAGCTCGTCCGGCTCGGAGATTGGGACGTGGCGCAGGTCTTCGCGGAGGCCTCGACGCGGATGACCGTCGGCGAGTTGCGGCAGCTCGGCGCCGCCGACGCGCTCGCGTTCAGTGAGGAAGACTACGACCAGCTCATCCGAGCGAAAACGGCTTCGCTGTTTCGGGCCGCTTGCGAACTCGGCGCGCTCTGTGGGGCACCGGGCTACCGCGCGCCGCTCGCGCGCTACGGTGAACGACTCGGGATGCTGTTCCAGGTCATCGACGACCTCCTCGACTACACGGAAGTGCAGGAGGTCACCGGGAAGCCGAGCGGGCTCGACCTGCGTGAGCACAAGGTCACGCTCCCGCTGATCTCGGTGTTGCCATCGCTCGACCGGAGTGACCGGAGACGCGTCGACGAACTGTTCGCGACGGCGGATCCGGATGATCAACTCGTCGCGGAGGTCGTCGCCATCGTCGCGGCGAATGGTGGACTCGACTACGCGCGTCGACGGGTCGATACCCTCGCGGCGGAGGCGGACGACGCGCTCGCGACACTTCCTGAATCGACGGCCCGTACCGCACTCGCGGACGCGATCGCGTACGCACAAGATCGCCGTTCCTGATCCAACATGTCGCCGCGTACTTCGTCCCGGCCGCCGCGTTTTTATCTGATCGTGCTCGCGACGGGTTTCATCACCGGCGGATTGCTCACGCAGGTCGCGCGACGCTTCATGCCGTCCGGGGCGGTGAAGCAATTCTTAACGGCGGGTGTCACACCAGCGCTTGGCCCGCTCGAGATCGATCTGGTTATCTTGCACGTCACGCTCGGGCCGCTCGCGCTCGACGTGTCGTTGCTGAGCCTCGTGGGCGTGCTGCTCGCGTACCTCATCGCGCGCTCGTTGTTCTGACCGGGGCGACCCCCGCGTCGCGCGGCGCGGTGCATTCCGCATCGCGGTCGTGATCACGGCCGGAGGAGGACCGTCGTCATCGTATGTTAGGCAACCTGGGTCTCGGCGAGATCCTGATCATCCTCGTGCTGATCCTCGTGCTGTTCGGGCCGAAGAAGATTCCCGAACTCGCGGGCACGGTCGGCCGCTACGTCAATCAGTTCCGGCGGCAGATGGCCGAAGCGCAACGCGCGGTCATCGATCCTCTCAGGGCCGATCTGACCGGGATCGCACCGCCCGGCGGATATCCGTCGAACGGGTACTCGCCGCCCGACGCGAGCCAGGCTCCGCCGCAGCCCTATATCGGTAACGGGGCGGGGTACGCGCCGCCTCGCGTGCCGCTGACGGAAGAAGAAGAACTCGCGCGTCAGCCGAAGCGATTGCTCGACTGACGCGCGTGATCTGGCGTTCGCGCAGGGTGCCGCACTCGCGGCACCCGACTCGGCGTCAGCTCGCTGCTTGGTTCCGCTGTGCGGCGCGGACTTCCGCGCGATGATCCTCGATCTTCGCGGTCGCGTGTAGGTCAGCGAGAAACTCGCGGACCCGCGCCTGGCGCAATGCCTGCGCGACCTGTGCGCGTTGTGCGGCCTTCTGGGCCTGCCACGCGCCCTTGTCGGCCGCGACGCGCCGGTCGACCCGGATCACATACACGCCGTCGCGCGATACGACGGGCGCTGTGATCGCGCCCTGTGGCACGCCGAACGCGGCACCAATCGCTTCGGTGTACTGCCCCAATCCAGGAACGAGCATCCCACGCGTGAACGGACCGGCGCGCTGTACGGTCAGCTGCTGCGTGGCCGCTGCCTGCTCGAGCGAGGACGACACCGCCGCCTGGCGCAGCTGACGAGCGCGTGGTACGAGCGCGTCGAGCTTCTTGTCGGCCAGCAGCCGCTGACGGATCTCCCCGCGCACCTCCGACAGCGGCTGAAGACCGCCGGTCGTCAGCGAGTCGAGCCGCGCGAGATAGTACGCGTCAGGCGCGTCGAACAGCTCGCTCGTCTCACCGACATGCGCTCCGTTGAACGCCCACGCGCTCACGCTCGGCACCGGACGGCCCGCAACGGTCAGGACCTGCTTCTCGAACACCGGGACACGTCGCGGGACGAGGTTGAACTGGCGCACGGCGGCGTCAAACTTCCTCGGATCGTCGGCAGAAGCCGCGACGCCGGCCAGCGAATCGGCCCGCCGGTCCACGCGGGTCGCGCTCGCGGTGTCCTGGATGATCGGGACGAGGATGTGGCGCAGCGAGAGCGTGTCGCCCTTGTGCTCGTCGACACGGATGATGTGATAGCCGAACTGTGTCAGCACGGGCTCGGAGAGCTGCCCCGGCTGCAAGGCGTACGCGGCACGTTCGAACTCGGGCACGAAGCGCCCGCGGCCACCCCTCCCGAGCGACCCGCCCTGTGCGGCGGATCCCGAGTCGGAGCTCTCGCGCTTTGCGACCGAATCGAAGCTCGTTCCGCCTGCGACTTCGGCGCGAAGCCTGAGCGCGCGGTCCCGTGCGGCGGCCGTGTCGGCCGCCGTGATCGCACGAGGCAGTGTGATGAGCGAGACGATCGCCCGGCCCGGACGGTCGAACGTCTTGCGATGCGCGTCGTAGTACGCCTGGATCTCGCCGTCACTGACCGAAACCGCGTTGTCGGCGACGAGGTCCGGGCGAAGCACCACGTACGACACCTGGGCCGAATCGTGCTCGTCCTGGTATAGCTGCCAGAGCCGCGCATCGGAGGCATACGCGCTGCTCGCGACCTGATCGAGGAGCTTTTCGCGCGGGATCCCGTTGCGATAGAACGCTTCGAGCTGCTGCAGCAACCCACCGTTGCGTGCCGTCGGACTGCTCAGGAATCGACGGTACTTCTCCGGGTCGAACTGTCCGTTGGTTTGCAGTTCCGGACTGTCGCGGAGCTCCGGCGGCGGCTGATTCTGCGCGGCAGCTCGGATCTCGTCGTCGGTGACGCCGATGTGGCGACGGCTGATCTCCTGCCCGATCAGGCGGTCGTTGACGAGTTGATCGAATGTGGTCTGCTCCAATTCGCGACGCTCGTCCAGCGTGAGCGCGTGGCCGGTGCGCTGATTCTCCTGCTGCGCGCGGGTCTCGACCGCGCGGAGGTACTCGCTCGCGAGGATCTCGTCACCGTTGACCTTCGCGACGACGGTGTTGGTCGTGAGACGGCTGGTGCCGCCGAGGAGCCCGGACGTTTGACCGAAGAGGAAGACGGCGACGAAGACGGCGGCCATGGCGACGACCAAGTACTTGCCGCTGCTTCGCATCTGTTGCAGCACGGGGCGGAACTCCTCGCGGGGAAAGACGGTGACCGATTGCGCGGTCGACATCGGGTACGAACGCGCACGGCGCGCCGACGGTGGGTTCGACCGTGGCGCGCCGCGGGTCGGGCAGGAACTTCCGAAACCTAGGGTTCGCCGCGCGCTAAAGGCAAGGGAACGCGAGACTTCGGCGCGCGATGCGGCCGTCGGGGCGCGTTGACGCGTTTGCGCGTCCGGGCGTATCTTGCCGCTTGGATTCCCCGCTTGCCTGCCTCTGCCGCCGTGCGCTCGCCGCCGCTGCGGCGCCGACCGTCCGCCATGGCCGTGCCCGACAGCATTGACGAGTTGCGGCACCGCTTCGCTGCGCAGCCGCGGCGGTACTTCGCGTCGCTCGCCAATGCGCTGCGGCGCTCTGGCGCGCTCGAAGAGGCGGTGACCATTCTGCGAGCGCATCTCGCGGAGTGGCCCGATCATCTCACGGGGCACGTCGTGCTGGGGCAGGCGCTGTTCGACACGGGCGCGCTCGCCGAGGCGCGCGCTGCATTCGAGACCGCGCGGTCGCTCGACCCGGGGAACAGCGTCGTCTTGCGGCAACTTGGCGAGATCGCGAGTCTCGCCGGCGATCCGGAGTCGGCGCGCGTGTGGTTCGGTCGGCTACGGGCGGCCGATCCCGTCGCCGACGACATCGATGCGCAACTCGGTGCGGCCGGTGTCGAGCCGCAGTATCCGGACGAGCGGGCGCCGACGGATGCGCTGACGACCGTGGACCCGGAGCAAGAGATCGTCGTTCCGGCGCCGCCTGCTGCGGTAGCAGCCGCGGACGCGGCACCGGTCGTGGCGGACGGAACGCCGGCGAGCGAGTTCGAGCTGCTCGAATTCGATCCCGTCCTCCCGAGCGAGCCCGCGCTCGACCCCGTCGTTGGGCTGGACGTGGCTCCCCCCGAGACGGGTCACGATGACGCGGCCGCGCGCGTGCTGCCCGCCGACATGCACGACGACGCCCCAAGTCTCGACCAGATCGCGTCGGGTCCCTTCGCCACAGAGACGATGGCTGGACTGCTTGCCGCACAGGGCCATACCGATCAGGCGGTCGCGTTATACGAGCGCCTAACGGCGGAGCGCCCCGGCGACGCCGCGCTCAGGGCGCGCCTCGACGCGCTGCGTGGTACCCCCAGCGTCGCGCCTGCCGCGGCCACGCCTGCCGCGGACGCGGCTCCCGTAGCCTCGCCTGGTGCAGTCGAGCCGACCGCTGCCGAGCCCGTGACGGCCGCGCCTCCGGTCGCCGCCGAGCCGGCGCGATTCGTGGCCGAGGACGACGCGGCACGTGGCGCGTTGCTCGCGCAGGCGTTCGCGGTGATCCCGGGTTACGACGCGCCGGTCGCGCCTGAACTCGCCGGCAGCGCGCCCGACGAGACCGACGCATACGCCGACGTGTCGTTCGATCGGTTCTTCGTCGAGGACGCTGGCCCAACGGTGGTCCAGCACGCCGACGCGGTACCGACGGTCCCACCGATTCCCACCACGCCCGTCGCGCAGGCGGACGCTGGCGACGACGCCGATCTCGCGCGCTTCGATGACTGGTTGCGCGAGGTCCCCGCGTGATGGATGCGCCCGCGCCGGGCGATTCGGCGCCCTGGCGGATTGCGCTCCTCAACGGCCCCAATCTCAACCTGCTCGGGACGCGCGAACCGGCAATCTACGGCCGCGATACGCTCGCCGACGTCGAACGTCGGCTCTCGACGTTAGGCGCCGAGCTCGGCGCATCGCTCACCTGCGCCCAACGGAATGGCGAGGGTGAGCTCATCGACGTGGTGCACGCGTATCGTGGGCAGGTGGACGGCGCGATCGTGAACGCTGGCGCGTACGGACACACGAGTCTCGCGCTCCGCGACGCACTGGTCGGCGTCGCCGTGCCGTTCGTGGAGGTGCACATCACCAATGTGTATGCGCGCGAAACCGAGCGACATCGGTCCGCGCTCGCCGGCGCGGCCGTCGGCACGATCGTAGGATTCGGAACGTTCGGGTACGAACTCGCATTGCGAGGGCTGCTCGTCGCGCTCGCTCGAACGCGGGAGGGCGCGAATGCCTGACCATCGTCCGGCGCGGGTCGCCGCCCTCGTCGCGCAGCTCGAGGTGGCGCACCTCGACGCGATCCTGCTGACCGGCCTCGCCAACATCCGGTATCTGACGGGCTTCGCGGGCACGAGCGCGCTGGCGGTCGTCACGCGCCGGGCCGACGTGGTGCTGATCACCGACTTTCGCTACCAGACGCAGGCGGCGGAGCAGGTGGGCGCCTCGGCGCGCGTGGTGATCGAACAGGCGAGTCTGTGGGCCGGACTCTGGCAGCTGCTGCCGCAGTTCGCATACCTCGAGGTCGTCGGATTCGAAAGCGCGCACCTGCTCCATCGCGACTTTCAGCGCCTGCTCGAAGCCGGGTCGCGCTGGTCGTGGCGTCCCTCGACGGATCTCGTCGAGTCGCTCCGCGAGCGCAAGGACGCCGACGAAGTCGCCTGCATCCGCGCGGCGGGTGCGGTTGCGACGCGGGCGCTCGCGCGGACGCTGGAGACCGTGGAAGTCGGGATGACCGAACTCGCCGTCGCGGGCGAACTCGAACGGAACCTGCGCGCTGCAGGAAGCGAGGGATTCCCGTTCGAGACCATCGTCGCGAGCGGTCCGCGCTCCGCGCTCCCGCATGCACGCGCGTCCGAGCGCCGGCTGATGCGCGGCGACCTCCTGCTGCTCGACTTCGGTGCGATCGTCGATGGCTACTGCGCCGATGTGACCCGCACCGTCGTCCTCGGGCCAGCCAATGACCGACAGCAGGAGGTCCATGGCGTCGTGCGCACCGCGAACGAGCGCGCGGCGATCGCCGTGCGGGCGGGCATGACTGGCCGGCAGGCGGACGCGATCGCGCGCGACCTCATCGCCTCGTGCGGATTCGGCGAGGCCTTCGGCCACTCGCTCGGCCACGGACTCGGGCTCGAGGTCCACGAGGCTCCGCGGCTCGCGCGCACCGCGGACGCGGTATTACCGCCACACGCGGTCGTCACGATCGAACCCGGTGTCTACCTTCCGGGCTGGGGCGGGGTGCGAATCGAGGACGACGTTCACCTCGCGGCCGATGGCCCGGTGCTCCTGACGGACTTTCCGCGCGACCTCCTCGAAATCGGCTAGACTCGGCGGCGAGGGACGGCATCAGGCCAGAGCAACAGTGCTCCCGCCAACGTGCTCGGCGTGCTACCCTCCCCCGCTTCCCCGTCGTTCGCGACCCGCTGCGGGTCACGGTCGTCGCGCTCTCTCCCACGCTCCTGATGATCGACCTCCGCTACGTCAAGAAACTCATCGAGATGTTGGACGCGTCGTCCGTCGACTCGATCGAGATTTCGTCCGACAAGGGGATGAAGCTGCGCATCGCAAAGACGCCGCAGCAGCGCGGCGGCGCCCACGTCGTCGCGCCGCTGCAGCCCCTCCCCACGATGATCGCTGGCGGCGCCACGGTCTCGGGCGCGCTGGGAGCTGGCGTGCCGACGGGGAACGAGGGCGCCGCTCCGGTCGCCGGCACCACGCCGCCGGTTGCGGCGGCCGCCGTTCCCGCGCCGGTGCCCCCCAAGGGTGTCGAGATCACCTCACCGATGGTCGGAACGTTCTACGGCTCCCCCGAGCCGGGGTCGCCGCCGTACGTCACGGTTGGACAGCGGGTGGCGAAAGGGCAGGTCGTCTGCATCATCGAGGCGATGAAGATCATGAACGAGATCGAGAGTGAACACGACGGGGTGGTCACGGCGGTGCTCGCGGAGAACTCGCATCCAGTCGAGTACGGGCAGGCGCTGTATCGCGTCGACCCGAACGGCTGACCCGACGCGCGTGTTCAACAAGGTTCTCATCGCCAACCGGGGCGAGATCGCGCTTCGGGTCATCCGCGCGTGCCGCGAACTCGGTGTCGATACGGTTGCCGTCTACTCGGAAGCCGACCGCGAATCGTTGCACGTCCGCTTTGCTGACGACGACGTCTGCATCGGTCCGCCTGCCGGTCGCGAATCGTACCGCAACATCCCGCGCCTGATCGCCGCCGCCGAAATCACCGGCGCGGACGCGATCCATCCAGGCTACGGATTTCTCGCCGAGAATGCCGAATTCGCGGAGACGTGCGCGGCGAGCGGGATCGCGTTCATCGGTCCGACGCCCGAACAGATTCGGACGATGGGCGACAAGTCCGCCGCGCGGCGCGCGATGGCGGCGGTCGGTGTCCCGATCGTTCCAGGCTCGCCGGGTCCGGTCGAGGACCCGACCGAGGCGCTCGCGTTCGCCGAGACGATCGGGTTCCCGGTCATCATCAAGGCCGCGGCCGGCGGCGGCGGGAAGGGCATGCGCGTGTCGCACGACGCGGACGACTTCCTGCGCGCGTTTCAGCTCGCGCGCACCGAGGCGTTAGGCGCATTCGGCAATGCCGACGTCTACGTCGAGAAGTACCTTGCCCGGCCGCGCCACGTCGAATTCCAGATACTCGGCGATCAATTCGGGCACGTGATCCACCTCGGTGAGCGCGACTGCTCGGTGCAGCGGCGCCACCAGAAGCTCGTCGAGGAGGCGCCGTCGCCCGCGATGACGCCCGAGCTGCGCGCGGCGATGGGTGACGCGGCGGTGCGCGGCGCGAAAGCCATCGACTACGTCGGCGCCGGCACGATCGAGATGCTGCTCAACGACGACGGCGCGTTCTACTTCATGGAGATGAACACGCGTATCCAGGTCGAGCATCCGGTGACCGAGATGCTGACGGGCGTCGATCTCGTGAAGGAGCAGATTCGTGTCGCGGCCGGCGAGCCACTGTCCGTGCGTGAGCTCCCACCGCTCCGCGGACACGTCATCGAGTGCCGGGTGAACGCGGAAGATCCGACGCGCAATTTCCAGCCCTCGCCCGGACAGATCACGACGTTCCACCCGCCGGGTGGCCCCGGCGTCCGGCTCGATACGCACGTCTACGCCGGCTACACGGTGCCGCCCTACTACGACTCGCTCATCGCGAAGCTGATCGTGCAGGGTGGGACGCGCGAGGAAGCCTTGCGGCGGATGCAGCTCGCGCTCGAAACGTTCATCATCGAAGGCGTGGCGACGACGATGCCGTTCCTCGCGGTCGTGATGCAGGATCCCGAGTTTCGCGCCGGCGATGTCGATACGAAATGGCTCGAGCGGAACTTCGATCGCCTCCGTGACGAGCTCGCGCACGTGGAACAGGTGCGCGCCGACGCGGCGCGCGTCGAACCGCGGGCGATCACGCACGCGCCTCGCTAACGCTGAGGCGGACGGCGCGCTGCCCGTGCGGTTCCCGGGCGCGCGCGTAGATTCGGACCGCACGATGTCGCCGACACGCGCGCACACGCGAGGCTGAGGATGGACGTACGGGGATGGCTGGCGGCGATGTTCGGGGCGGGAGCTGCGCCCCGGGCGTCGGCTGCCGCGTTGCCGCCGGACCACGCGCACCGCCGCGCGTATCAACGCACCGAGCTCGCCGGACTCGGCTGGTTCGCGCTCGGCGTGTTCCTCGCGGGAGCGCTCGGCGCCGCCGCGTTTGCGCCTCTCATGGGACGTCCGGGCACGAACGTGTTTGGGCCGGTTGGGCGTGGCGTCTCGTACGTGCTGCTCGCGACGCTGGGGTGGAGCGGTGCGGTATTCGTGCCGCTAGCGCCACTCGCGCACGCGCTGCGCGGGTTCGGTCGTCTAGCACCGGCGGCAGATCGACGTTGGCTCGCGCTGCTCGGCGGTGCTGCGCTACTCGCCCCCGTGATCGCCGCGCTCGCCACGGGCGCAGGTGGGGGCGAGCCCTCGGCGACCGCCGGATTGTGGGGTGCCTTCGTCGCGTTCTCGGCGCGGGGTGTGTTAGGCGGCGCGGGTGCGTGGCTCGTCGTCGTCTTCGTCGCGTCGGCATTGCTGGTGTGGACCATCGGATGGAATCCGGTGCGCGCGCTTCTCGCCCCACGAAGCGCGACGTTAGGCGTCGGGCCGCTGAGCTACGACGATGTGCTCGGCGGGACGCCGGCGGACGTACCGCCGCGTGCGCGGCGTGGGCGTACGGGCAAGGTGCCTGCCGATCTCGCGCGAGTGCTCGAGCCCGCGCCAGAGGAGATGCCGGCGGCGGACCCGGTAATGCTGGCGGCTGCGAAGCAACCCCCGCCGACGCCGGTCGCGCTCGACGACGTGGTGGCCGCGACGCTCGCGGCCGATGCCGTGGACGGTGCACGGCGTCGCAAAACGCGTGGTGGCGCGCCGTCGAGCGCGGATCCCGTGATCGACCAGATCCGGACGGACGTTGCGGCCGAGGCGGACGGCGGTGGCCCGATGGCCGAACGCCCGCCGCGCGAACTGCTCGACGTCGCGCCGCCGCGGAACTCCGAGGTGAGTCGGCGTGAACTCGACGTTGCCGCGGCCCGCCTCGAGGAGGTGCTCCGAACGTTCCGCATCGACGGCCAGGTGACCGGGCGTACCGTCGGTCCGACCGTCACGCAGTTCGAATACACACCCGCGGCTGGCGTGAAGGTGCGCCAGATCGCGTCGCTCGCCGACGATCTCGCGCTCGCGATGCGCGCGCCGAGTATCCGGATCGTCGCGCCCATTCCGGGCAAGGGCGCGGTCGGGATCGAAGTGCCCAACGCCACGCGTGAGATGGTCGTCTTCCGCGACCTCGTCGAAAGTCGCGAGTTCCAGGAAGCGAAGGCGGCGCTGCCGATCGCGTTAGGCAAGGACCTGGAGGGGCGGACGATCGTCGCCGACCTCGCCAAGATGCCGCACCTGCTGATCGCGGGCGCGACCGGCGCGGGGAAGAGCGTGTGCGTGAACACGATCATCACGTCGCTCGTCTACCGGCACACGCCGCAGACGCTCCGGTTCCTGATGGTCGACCCGAAGATGGTCGAACTCTCCGTCTACAATGACCTGCCGCACATGCGGCACAAGGTCATCACGGACAGCAAGGACGCGGCGGCCGTGCTGAAGTGGGCGTTGATGGAGATGGAGGAGCGGTACGCGTTGCTCGCCGAGAACGCGTGTCGGAACCTGCAGGACTTCAACCGGCGCGTACGGCAGCACACGGACGGACAGGGGCCTGCGTTGAAGGCCAAGATCCCGGCGGACACGGGGTTTCTGTACAGCGAGTATACCAAGGGAGAACTGCCGTACGTCGTGGTCGTGATCGACGAGATGGCGGACCTGATGATGACGGTGCAGGGTGAGGTCGAGACGCCCATTGCGCGACTGGCGCAGAAGGCGCGTGCGATCGGCATTCACCTGATCATCGCCACGCAGCGTCCGAGCGTGAACGTGATCACGGGGCTGATCAAGGCGAATTTCCCGAGCCGGATCGCGTTCCGGGTCGCGTCGCAGATCGACAGCCGCACGATCATCGACGGCGCCGGCGCGGAGATGCTGTTAGGCAACGGCGACCTGCTCTTCATTCCACCAGGAACGAGCGAGCCGGCGCGGATCCAGGGCGCATACCTGTCGAGCGAGGAAACCGAGCGGCTGATGGGTTGGTACCGTGATCGCGCGGCGGGTACGTCGGCCGAGGCACGGGCGCTCGCGGCTGGTGTGGATGCGGAACTCGCGGCACGGGTGGCAGAGCAGGACGAGGAAGACATCCTCGAAGTGGTGCGGCGGCGTGAGGCGCTCGATTCGGGTGGCGTCGCGGACGAGGAGCCGGACGCGGGTGACCGCGACAAGCTGTTCTACGAGGCCGCGGAGGCGTGCATCCAACAGCAGGGCGGCTCGACCTCGCTGCTGCAGCGCCGTCTGAAGATCGGCTATGGTCGGGCCGCGCGGATCATCGACCAGCTGCAGACGGCTGGCGTTCTCGGACCGCCCGACGGATCCAAGCCGCGCGACGTGCTCGTCGGGATCGAGGAGCTCCACCGGCTGCCCGCCGGTCGCGCGTGATTCTGCGCGACCCGGACGCCCGGCTCGTGATCGCGCACCGCGGGAACGCGGCGCACGCGCCCGAGAACACGATCGAAAGCTTCGCACAGGCGCTCGCGTTAGGAGCACACGCGCTGGAGTTCGACTGTCGCGTGTCGGCCGACGAGATCGCGATGGTCGTCCACGACGCGCACGTCGACCGGACGACCGACGCGCGCGGGCTCGTGCGGGCGCGGACGGCCGCCGAGTTAGGCGCGCTGGACGCCGCCGCGCGGTTCGGCGCGGCGGCCGACGCCGAAACGAAAACGCGCGCGGGCTCGCCTGGAAACGCATACGCGGGGCGGGGAATCGGGATCCCGACGCTCGACGCCGTGCTCGGCGCGTTCGCAGACGTTCCGGTCCTTATCGAGGTCAAGGAACGTGAGGCCTGCCGAGCGGTGCACGCCGTGCTGGACCGTCACGCGGCGCGTGACCGCGCGGTCGTGGCGTCGTTCCGAGACGACGTGGTCGCCTATTTCCGAGGGAGCCCGTATGCGACCGGCGCGGCGCAGGGCGATGTCGTGCGGCTGCTGCGCGCGGCGCTCATGGGCGGACACGTGCGGCCGGCCTACCAGGTGGCGTCGGTCCCGCCATCGTACCACGGCCTTCCGCTCCCGCTCACGCGGTTCGCGCGCCTGCTGCGCACGCACGGCGTTCCGGTGCATGTGTGGACGGTCGACGATCCCGCGACCGCGACGCGCCTCTGGAACGCGGGCCTGAGCGGAATGGTCACGAACGACCCTGGCGCGATCCTTCGCGCGTTCGCGGCCCGATCAGGCGGTCCAGCGCGCGGTCGCAACGATTGAGCCCACCCCGCAACGTTGTGGTGCACTCGCCCGACGCCACCGTGGGTACGATGGACGCGTGTCCAACACCGATGCGCACCACGCCGCCGCGCCGCACATCCCCCCCGCGCTACGATCCGCTGACCACCGCCAGGCACTCGGCGCGCTCGGCGAGCGCATCGCGGAACGGTGGCTGGTCGCCCGCGGCTGGACGATCCTCGCGCGCCGGTTCCGGTCGGGGCACCGCGACGTGGACCTCGTCGTGGGTCGCCCGGGTCTCATTGCGTTCGTCGAGGTCAAGACCCGACGGGGCCCCGCGTTCGGCAGCCCACTCGACGCGGTCCACTGGCGCAAACGGCGCGAACTCGTTCGGAGCGCGCAGGTCTGGATCGCTCGGCATGGTCGGGCGGGTACCGCGTACCGGTTCGACGTGGTCGGAATCGCGTTCGGGTCCGGGGCCGCACCCCACGTTGGAGTGTGCCACGTTGCGGATGCGTTCCAAGTGCCTTCGCAGTAACGACTTATCGCCCCCCGACACGGGTTGCGTTGCGGTGCGGATGTTCGTATTTTGTTCGGGTGTTCGACGACGCCGTTCGGCCGGATGGCCGGTAGCGCCGATCGGGCATGTACGGCCAGGACCCTTCAACGACTTGAGGCGAGTATGGCGACGACGGTAGCAGGCGACGACAAGAAGAAGGCGTTGAACCTGGCCATCGCGCAGATCGAGAAGAACTGCGGGAAGGGCTCGATCATGCGTATGGGCACGGACCAGAAGGTGAAGGTCGAGTGCATCCCGACGGGAGCGATCAACCTGGATGCGGCGATCGGCATCGGTGGCGTGCCCCGCGGGCGCATCACCGAGATCTATGGCCCGGAGTCCTCGGGTAAGACGACGCTCTGTCTCCACATCGTCGCGAACGCGCAGAAGGCGGGAGGCGTCGCGGCCTACATCGACGCGGAGCACGCGCTCGATACGGAGTACGCGCGGAAGCTCGGTGTTGACGTCGAGGCGCTGCTGATCTCGCAGCCGGACACGGGCGAGCAGGGGCTCGAGATCTGCGACATCCTCGTCCGCTCCGGTGCCGTGGATGTGATCGTGATCGACTCGGTGGCCGCGCTCGTCCCGAAGGCGGAGATCGAGGGCGACATGGGCGACAGCCACGTCGGCCTTCAGGCGCGCCTCATGAGTCAGGCGCTCCGCAAGCTCACCGGAGCGATCTCGCGCTCGAAGACGTCGGTCATCTTCATCAATCAGCTGCGCGAGAAAATCGGCGTCATGTTCGGCAACCCCGAGACGACAACCGGTGGAAAGGCGCTGAAATTCTACGCGTCGGTGCGCATGGACATCCGCCGCATCGGCCCGGTGAAGGACAAGGAAGATGTGGTGGGCTCGCACGTCCGCGTGAAGGTCGTCAAGAACAAGGTCGCGCCACCGTTCCGCCAGGCGGAG
This sequence comes from uncultured Gemmatimonadales bacterium, assembly GCA_963702945.1. Lineage (GTDB taxonomy): Bacteria > Gemmatimonadota > Gemmatimonadetes > Gemmatimonadales > Gemmatimonadaceae > BPUI01. The sequence continues at coordinate 759,719 of OY969773.1, read as the reverse complement.
TTCGACATCATGTACGCCGAAGGGATCAGCCATGCGTCGCTCGTGCTCGACATCGCGAGCGAAGGCGGCGTGATCGAGAAGTCGGGCGCGTGGTACAGCTACCAGGGCCAGCGCATCGGCCAGGGACGCGAGAACGCGAAGATGTTCCTCAAGGACAACCCGGCGCTCATGGCCGATGTCGAGGAAAAGGTGAAGGTCATCCTCGGCATCACCGGCGACGGTGGCGTCGAGGCACCCGACGCCGCCGAGGAGTGATGTGGAAGCGGCCGGCGCGTCCAGACGCGCCGGTCACACCTCCGGTCGCGGCAGGCGTGCTCACCGAGATCACGCCTGCCGCTCGACGGCCTGGCCGGTGGGAGATCTCGATCGATGGACGCACGGTCGGCGCCGTGTCGCTCGATCTCGTCGACCGGCTCGCCCTCCGGGTCGGACGCACGATCGATGAGGAGGCCGCCGCGCAACTCTCGGCGGGCATGGAGGAGGTCGCGGTCTACGATCGCGCGCTCGGCATGCTCGCGGCCCGCGGACGTTCGTCACGCGATCTCCGACAACGGCTCATCCGGGCTGGCGCGTCGGCATCGCATGCCGACACCGCAATCGCCAGGTTGCAGGATGCGGGGTTGCTCGACGACTCGGCGTACGCGCGGCAGGTCGCGCGTAGCCGCGTCGCGACCCGCGGTGACTCTCGCCGACGTGTCACCCAAGCGCTCGCGCAAGCCGGCGTGGCGCGTGGCACCGCGGACGAGGCGGTGGCGGAGGTCTTCGACGAGGATGCGGTGGACGAGGCCGCGCTCGTCGAGCAAGCCGCCCGCAAGCGCATTCGCACGCTCGGCGACCTCGACCCGGCCGTTAGGCGCCGCCGCCTATTTGGCTATCTTGCGCGCCGAGGGCACGACGCTGCCCTGATCCGCACCGTGGTCGATCGGGTACTTGGAGAAAGCTCGGACGTCCCCGATACCGAGCTCGACACCGTGGGCGACGGTGAAGAAGAATGAACCTCGCGATCAGTAGTCGGCCTGGCCTGCGGCTTGACCGACCGGTAGTCAGCGTCGCAAAACCGGTGATTTACTCGGTATCGTGAGCGCGCGATCGCACTCGCATTGGTGCACTGAATAAGGGAATGTTTTCCAAGACGGTCAATCATTCCCTGAACACGACGCACGATTCAGCACCGATTGCGCGAGCACGTGCACCGACGCTTCGTGCGGTGCGCGTCCGCGCTGTACCGTTGCCCGCACTGTTCCACGTCTCGCCGTGTCCACACCCGCAAGCGTCCCGTTCCGCCCTTCCGCGCCTCGCGACTTGCAGCTCGAGCGGACCGGGAGCACGCGCGTCGAGCAGCTCGCGGTCGCGACCGTGACGCGCGAAATCGCAGCGATGCCCGCCTCGCTCGTCGTGCAGCTCGCGCTCTGGCCCGACGAGATTGCGCGATGGGCACGGGAGACGCGCACCGATGCGTCGGTCGTCTACAACGCGCTCGCCGCTCGCAAGCCATACCGCGCCGTGCGAGAACGGCTCGCCACGCGCCTCGAAGTCGCGCCCGCGGTGCTCGCCCAACTGATCGAGGCGCAACGTCCGCTGCCCACCTCACAGCGCGATCAGGGCGCAGCGCGCCGAGAGCCTGAGCAAGACGTCGTGCCCGACGCGCGCGGCGACTGGACCACGCCGCCGTTTCCGGCGCACCGCACCGGAACCAATCCCGTCGAACTCCGCGCCGTCGCAACCGTCGCTCGCGAAATTGCGGCGCTCCCGGCGAGCACCGTCGTCGGGCTCGCCCTCTGGCCCGAAACGCTCGCCGCCTGGTCCCGACGCCGCAAGCTCCCGGCCTCGGTGGTCTGGGCCGTGCTCGCGGGCGCGCCGAGTGCGCCCGTCCGCGACCTGCTCGCACGACGGCTCGCCGTGACGATGCGCGACCTGGCTTCGCTCATCGATGCGCGCCGGCAGGAGCCGGCCGTACTTCGAGGTCTCGTAGGGGGAACCGGACAGCGACGTGTGACGGTCAGCTGACGGCAATGCGTGACGGCGCGGAACGGCTCGCGCGGGCGGATTAGATTGCCGCGCATGCAAGCCGCAGAGATCCGCTCCCGCTTCCTCGACTTCTTCGCGCGCCAGAACCACGCCGTTCGGCCGAGCGCATCGCTCGTACCGGGCGACGATCCGACGTTGCTGTTCACGAACGCCGGGATGGTCCCGTTCAAGCGCGTGTTCCTTGGCCAGGAAGAGCCGCCGGCACCTTCGCGTCGCGCCACGACGGCGCAGAAGTGCGTGCGCGCGGGTGGAAAGCACAACGATCTCGAACAGGTGGGGCACACCGCCCGGCACCACACCTTCTTCGAGATGCTCGGGAATTTCTCTTTCGGTGACTATTTCAAGCGCGATGCGATTCGCTTCGCATGGGACTTCGTCACCGGAGACCTCGGGATTGCGCGCGAGCACCTGCGCGTGAGCGTGTTCCACGAGGACGACGAAGCGCGCGCGCTCTGGCGTGAGATCGCGGGTCTACCGGATTCCCGCATCTATGGCCTCGGCGCGAAGGACAACTTCTGGCAGATGGCCGACACGGGCCCGTGCGGGCCGTGCACGGAGATCTACGTCGATCTCGCCGCGGTCGCGCGCGATTTCCAATTGCCGCAGGGCGCGAGCGGGGAGTGGGCGGAACTCGATCGCGCGGAGTTCTCGACCGAGGCGTTCGAGGAAGGGGCCGAAGCGGGGCGCTTCCTCGAAATCTGGAACCTCGTCTTCATGCAGTACGATCGGCAGCCCGACGGCACGCTCGTTCCGCTGCCGCGACCGAGCGTGGATACGGGGGCGGGGTTGGAGCGGATCGCGGCCGTGATGCAGGGAGTGACCAACAACTTCCACACGGATGTGTTCGCACCGATGCTCGCCGCGGTCGAAGCGACGGTGGGCAAGCCGTATCGTGGGCGCGAATCGGCGGCCGTCGTCGACGGGGTCGATCCCGCCTCGTTCCGTGTGCTGGCCGATCACGCACGCGCGGTCGCGTTCCTGCTCGCCGACGGTGTGTTCCCCGCGAACGACGGACGTGGCTATGTCCTGCGGCGCATTCTTCGGCGCGCCGTTCGCCATGCGTATTTGTTAGGCCGGACCAACGAAGCCACGCTCTACCGCGTCGTCGAGGCGGTGATTGCGACCATGGGCGACGCCTACCCGGAGCTTCGCCAGCGTGCCGAGTACCTCGTGTCGACGACGCGCGCGGAGGAGGAGCGATTCCTCGCGACGATCGCCGGTGGACTGGCGCGGTTCGACGAGCTCGCGCCGCGGCATTCGACCCAGGGTTCGCCCGCGCTTCGCGGCGAGATCGATGGCGAGGAAGCGTTCCGGCTGTACGACACCTTCGGATTCCCGCTCGACCTGACCGAGTTGATGGCCGCCGAACGCGGGTACCGCGTCGACGTCGTCGGGTTCGAGCGTGCGCTCGGTCGGCAGCGGACGCAGTCGCAGGACGAGCGTCGCTCCCGCAAGATTGCCGTCGCGACCGATACGCTCGGCGATCTCACGCTCTGGCAGCGCGACGGTGTGCCGGTCGAGGATGCGGGGCAGTTCGTCGGGTATCAGTCGACGACGGTCGAGACCGCGGTTGCGGCGTACCGCGATCTCGGTGCCGGTCGTGTCGCCCTGTTGCTTCGCGAGGTCCCGTTCTACGCGGAGAGCGGGGGCCAGGTGAGCGATCACGGCGAGGTCGTGGGCGACGGCTGGCGCGTCGACGTGGACGAAGTGCGCAAGGTCGATGGGCGGATCGTCGCGTTAGGCGTGGCACGCGGCACGCCGACATTCGGCACCGTGGTGGCTCGCGTGCCGTCGGATCGGCGCCGCGACACCGAGCGCAACCACACGGCGACGCACCTGCTGCATGCTGCGCTCCGCGAGGTTCTGGGTGAGCATGTGCACCAGGCGGGCTCGGTCGTCGAGCCCGATCGGCTGCGATTCGATTTCACACACCATGGCCCGATCCGCGCCGAGCAACTCGATGAGATCGAGAGCATCGTGAACCGCGGAGTATGGCGCGACGCACCGGTGCGAATCACCGAAAAGGCATACGCGGACGCGGTCGCGCAGGGTGCGATGGCGCTGTTTGGTGAGAAGTACGGCGACGTGGTGCGCGTCGTCGAAATCCCCGAACTCTCGACCGAACTGTGCGGTGGCACGCACGTTCGGCACACCGGCGAGATCGGGCTGTTGCGGATCGTCCAGGAAACCGGAGTCGCGGCCGGCGTTCGGCGTATCGTCGCACTCACCGGGCCGCGTGCGTTTGAGCACCTCCGGTCGCGCGAGCGGGCACTCGACGACGTCGCGGGCGTGCTGAAAGCCTCGCCGGACCAGGTGCTCCGGCGCGCGCAGGCGCTCGTCGACGAGCGGCGTCAGCTCGAGCGGCGGCTGGAGGAGGCGCAGCGGGGTGGCGGGGCGACGCAGGTCGAGACGCTCGCCGCCGCTGCCGTCTCGTTAGGCGCCGGCGCGCGGCTCGTCGCGCGTGAGGTGCAGGCCGGGGACATCGATGCACTCAAGGCGTTGGGCGATGCCGTACGTGAGCAGATGCCCGACGCCGTCGGCGTGCTCGGCGCGCGGATGGACGACGGAAAGGCGATGCTCGTCGCGGTCGTGGGCGATGCACTCCGCGAGCGGGGGGTGCGCGCCGACGAGGCCGTGCGGCGCGTCGCCGCCGTGGTGGGCGGACGTGGTGGCGGCAAACCGCACATCGCACAGGCCGGCGTTCCCGACCCCGCGCGGCTCGCCGAAGCGATCGCGGGCGCGGGCCCGGCGCTCGCGACCCTCGTTCCGGAGTGACGGCGTGGACGATCTGATCGCGACCACATCCGGGGCGGCCTTCGGGGCCGATGCCGGCGCGCCGCAACCGCTCGCTGATCGCGTGGCTCAACTCCTCGGAGCGGTGCACGCGCCCGGCGACGAGATCGAGCGTCACATTGCGGCGGCGGAGCAGACGGTGGCACGGCTGCTTCGCGAGGAGTCGACGTCACGCGCTTCGGCCCTCGACCTGCTCGCCGCTGATGCGCTGGCGACGTACGCGTTCGAACTCGCGGCCGACGATCCGGACGCGATACCCGCGCTCGCTGAGCGGGCGATGGCGCGGTTCGCGGCCGTCGGAGCGTCGGCGCCGACCCGCGACGTGCCAGGTCCCGACGGGTCGAGCGTCGGTGCGCCGTACGGCGAGGTGCCCGCGTGATCGACCTTCGTGGACGGCGTGCCATCGTGAGTGGCGCGTCGCGCGGCATCGGCGCTGCGGCGGTGCGGTTGCTCGCCGCTGCCGGAGCGGACGTGGTGGTCGGCTACCACGCGCGCGCGGATGACGCGGAGGCCGTCGCCGCCGCGGCGCGCGCCTTCGGCGTGCGGGCCCTCACGTGCGGGGCTGATCTCGACACGCGCGACGGGTGCGAGGCGCTCGTGCAGGCGGCGGTCAGCGGGTTCGGCGGCGTCGACATCGTCGTGATCAATCACGGCATATGGCCGGCGGCTGAGGTGCCCGTGGCCGCGATGGATGACGCGCGGTGGTCGGCAACGATGCGTGCGGATCTCGATTCCGTGTTCTGGCTGTCGCGCGCGTCCGCGCGCGCCCTCAGCGCCGGCGGGCGACTCGTACTCGTGTCGAGCACGGCGGGGCAGCGCGGCGAGGCGTTCCACGCCGATTACGCGGCCACCAAGGGCGCGATGATCAGCTTCGTCAAGTCGCTCGCGATCGAACTCGCCGTGCGCGATGTGACCGTGAACTGTGTCGCACCAGGCTGGGTCGACACCGAAATGACCGCGCCGGCGCTCCGAGATGGCGGGCGCGAGCGCATCCAGGCGACGATACCGATCGGGCGCATCGCGTCCGCTGAGGATGTCGCAGGCCCGATCCTCTTTCTCGCCTCGCCGTTAGCGCGGCACGTCACGGGTGAGGTGCTGAACGTCAACGGCGGCAGCGTGCTGTGCGGATGAGCGCGACGGACGCACGGGGGACGACGGCCGAGCAGCAGCCGGATGCGCGGCGGCCGCGGATCGTGGCCGTGTTTACCGGCGGCACGATCTCGATGCGGGTCGACCCTGTGGCCGGCGGCGCGGTCCCGGCGCTATCCGCCGAAGAAATCCTCGGTGCCGCGCGCGGGGTGGACGAGATCGCCGACGTGCGGGCCGAGGCCTGGGGGCGGTTCCCTGGCCCCCACATGACCGTCGAGCGGCAGTGGGCGCTCCGGCACCGCATCGCCGTCCTGCTCGACGATCCTGCGGTCGACGGCCTCGTCGTCACGCATGGCACCGACACGCTCGAGGAGACCGCCTATCTCGTGGCGCGCTCGCTCGTCACGTCGAAGCCCGTCGTCTTTACTGGCGCAATGCGTGCCGCGAGTGACCTCGGCTGGGACGGTCCGCAGAATCTGCTCGACGCGGTGCGGGTGGCTGCCGCGCCCGGGAGTGCAGGGCAGGGCACGCTCGTTGTCATGGGCAGCCGCATCTTTGCCGCGCTCGAGGACACGAAAGCGCACACGCACCAGCTCGACGCGTTCGAAGCGCCGGGGCTCGGACCGTTGGGCACGATCGACGAGGAGCAGGTGCTGTTTCGTCGCCGGCTCGTCGGAGTGCCGGTTCCGATCACGCCGCCCGCGCCCGCGCATCCGGTCGACATCATCGCGACGTGGGCGGGGTGCGACGCGCGGCTGCTCGACGCGGCGTTGGATACCGGTGCGCGTGGCGTCGTGCTCGCGGCGATGGGGCGTGGCAACGTGCCGCCCGCAATGGTGCCCGGTATCGAACGATTCCTCACCGCGGGCCGGCCCGTGGTCGTCGCGTCGCGCGCGCCGCGGGGCCGCGTTGGGCAGACCTACGCTTATCCCGGGGGCGGCCGCAAGCTGTGGGAGTTGGGCGCGCTCTTCGCCGGCGCGCGTCGCCCCGCACAGGCACGCATCGATCTCATGCTCGCGCTCGGCGCCGGGTACGACGCGCACGCGTTAGGCGCCCTGTTCGACGCGCGCTGAGCCGGGTGGGTCCGGCCGCTGCGCGTTTGACGGCTTCTCGGGAGTTCGGCGCCGGTGGAGAGTCCGATGCATGATCTCGCGACGCGACTTCGGCCGCCGCGCGGCGTGCTCGACATCGCGGACCGCCTCGAACGGGACGGCTACGAGGCGTGGTGTGTCGGCGGCGCCGTCCGCGACGCGCTGCTCGGCCTGCCGTCGCTCGACTGGGATCTGGCGACCGCGGCGACGCCCGACGTCGTGCAGCGCCTCTTCCGTCGCACGGTGCCGAAGGGCATCGAGTTCGGCACGGTCGGCGTCTTCGACCGCGGGGGTGTGCTGCACGAGGTGACCACGTTCCGCCGCGACGTCGAGACGGACGGGCGCCATGCGGTGGTGAAGTTCGGCGTCTCGCTGGTCGATGATCTCGCCCGGCGCGATTTCACCATCAACGCCGTCGCCTTTCGGCCGGCGACGGGCGAGATCGCCGACCCATTTGGGGGCGCGCACGATGTGACGCAACGTGTCGTGCGCGCCGTTGGCGATCCGGCGGCGCGCATGCGCGAGGACCGGTTGCGCGCGCTCCGGGCGGTGCGCTTCGCCGCGCGGTTCGAGTTCACGATCGACGCGGCCACGTGGGCCGCGATCGTCGAGAGCGCGCCGCACCTCACGCGACTGTCCCCAGAGCGCGTGCGCGAGGAACTCGACAAGACGATGCGGCAGGTCCGGTGCCCGTCGGATGCGCTGTTTCGGTGGCGCGATTCGGGAGCGCTGGCGATCCTCGTGCCTGCACTCGCGTCGCAGTCGCCCGCGGCGCTGGCGACCGCCGACCACCTCGCGCCACCGGTGCTCGAGCGCCGTCCGCAGCGTCTCCCCAATCGGCTCGCCGCGCCCTGGCTCGGCGTGCCGCGAGCGGAGGTGGAGCGTGGACTGCGCGCGCTGCGCGCGAGCAACCAAGAGGTTCGCTGGACGGCCGACATCACCGATCGCGCGGCCCGCCTGCTCGCAGCCCGCTCGCGAGGCGCTTGTCGGCGCGTCGGAACCGAGCGACGCCGAGCTTCGGCGCTGGGCGGCGAATTGTGGGCGCACGCTGGCGGCCCCGTCCTTCCGACTGGTCGCGGCGCGGTTCGCGGCGGAACGCGACGCGTCGAGCGCGGAAACGTCGTCCGTGCCGAGCGCGCAGCGTGTACGTTCGACGTACCGCCGACTCGTGCGGATCGCGTATCGTGATCCGATCGAGCTCGCGGATCTTGCCGTGTCGGGCAGTGATCTCTCGTCCGTTGGCGTGCCCGCCGGTCCCGCGGTCGGCGCTACGTTACGGCGCTTGCTCGACGAGGTCATCGACGATCCGGCGCGGAATACGCGCGCGTGGTTGCTTGCCCGCGCCGCCGAACTCGCGGCGGAGCCGTAGCGCCGCCGCACGTACGAGCGTCACGGTTGGCGCTCGTCGCATCCGCTTCCCTCTGTCCCCCCGCCTGTCCATGCTCTTCCGCGGCCGACAGCCCGCCGCCAGCGTATGGCGCCGCTTTCGCTCCGATGCTGACGAGTTCACCGTCACCGAAGGCGCCGGCTATACCGAAATCCGGGTCGCCGCGAACGCGGAGCGTGCGGTCGACCTGCTCAACGCGCTTGCGGAGCATCTGCCGCCCGCGGTCGACGTGTATCTGGAGGACGTGCGCTCGCGGCGCGCGTGGCGAGGAGGGGACGCCGCGCTCCCCGATGTGCGCGAAGGCATCTCGCGCCTCAAGGTTCCGCTCGCCGCGTACGGTGGAGTCGAGCTCGCACTCTATACGGCCGACGACCAGATCGCGCTTTCCGCGGATCTGACGCTCTATGTCTACGCGCGGTCCGATCGCTGGATCTACGTGCTGCAGAGCTTCGGACTGATCGAGTCGCGGACGCCGTCGCGTGACGCGTACGAGATCAGCCGCGACGAACTCGGCGACGCGCCCGAACTCGCCGATGCGATCCTCTCGGTCGCCGACCGGCTCGGCCTCACACCGGTCGGCGCGGTGGCGACGGCGCGCGCGTGAGTCGAGTCCGGCGGGCGTCGGCCACGCCGAGCGCGACGGGCGGTGCGGGCGATTCGTTGTTTGGTGTGGCCCGGGACGCCGCCGCCCCGTTGGCGGCGCGCATGCGCCCGCGCACCCTCGACGAGTTCGTCGGGCAGCGGCAGCTGCTCGCCGCGGGACGTCCGTTAGGCGACGCGATTCGCGCCGGCACCGTGCGGTCGATGATCCTCTGGGGACCGCCCGGCACGGGGAAGACGACGCTCGCACGTCTCGTGGCGGGATACACGGACCGCGCGTTCGTGCCGTTCTCGGCGGTGACGGAAGGCGTACCGCGCGTGCGCGAGATCGTCGGCGAGGCAGCGGAGCGATGGCAGCGCGAGGGGCGCGGTACCATCCTCTTCGTCGACGAGATTCATCGTTTCAACCGCGGGCAGCAGGACGCGTTCCTTCCGCACGTCGAGAGCGGCACCGTGACGCTCATCGGGGCGACGACCGAGAACCCGTCCTTCGAGCTGGTCGGCGCGCTCCTGTCCCGCGCCCGGGTGTTCGTCCTCGAGCCGCTCGGTCCCGACGACCTCGCCGCGCTCATCCGTCGCGCGCTCGCGGACACGGACCGCGGACTCGGCACGTTCGCGCTGCGTGCGGACGACGACGCCGTCGCACTACTCGCCGACCTCGCCGACGGCGACGCGCGCCGCGCGTTGACGACGCTCGAAGCCGCCGCGGACCTCGCGGGAGCCGGTGGTCAGCTCACGGCAGCGCTCGTACGCGACGCGCTGCAGCGCCGCGTTCCCCGGTATGACAAGGGAGGCGAGGAGCACTACAACATCATCTCCGCGTACCACAAGGCGCTCCGCGGCAGCGACCCCCAGGGCGCACTGTACTGGCTCGCGCGGATGATCGAGGGCGGGGAAGATCCGATGTACATCGCGCGGCGCACGGTGCGGTTCGCGGTCGAGGATGTTGGGCTCGCAGACCCCGACGCGCTTCGGCTCGCCGTCGCGGCGCGCGACGCGTACCAGTTCCTCGGATCGCCCGAGGGCGACCTCGCGCTCGCCGAGGCCGCGGTGTACCTGGCGACCGCGCCGAAGTCGAATCGGGTGTACGCGGCCTGGAAGGCGGCGGTCGCTGCCGCGCGAGAGTCGCCGGCCGAGCCCGTGCCCCTACACATCCGGAACGCGCCGACGGGGCTGATGCGCGAACTCGGCTACGGCGCGGGGTATGAGTACGCGCACGACGCACCCGAGGGCTACGTCGCGCAGGAATACCTGCCCGAACGGCTGCAGGGTGCCGAGTTCTACACGCCAGGCCCGCACGGCTTCGAGCGAGACGTCGCGCGGCGGTTGGCGTGGTGGGCCGATCTCAAGGCGCGCGCGGCGTCGAGCGGGTCGACCGCTGCACCGCTCGCATCAGAACAACGATCAGACCGCCGCGACGACGGCGAGGAGGCGTAATGCGACAGATCACACGCGGCACTGGCAGGGCGGCCCTCGCGGGGGTCTCGCTCGCGGCGCTGGCCGGATGCGCGACGATTGGACGGCAGGTCTTCGACAACCCGATCGTCTCGTTCAAGAACGTGCAGGTGAACGGGCTCGGCCTGCAGGGCGGGAGCATGGACGTCGTCCTGAACGTCTACAATCCCAACCATTACGGTCTGAGCGCTCAGCGACTCGACTATCAGGTGATGGTCGACTCGGTGCCGCTCGGAACCGGCGCGATCACGCGCAGCTTCGGCGTGGGCGGCAGTGACTCGACCGAGGTGCATCTTCCGATCGCGTTCAGCTACGCTGGCCTCGGTAGTGCGGGGCGGGCGCTGCTCTCGCGCGGCGTCGTCAACTACCGCGTGCTCGGCAACATCACCGTCGGTACGCCGATCGGCAACTTCACGCGTCCGTTCGACCGCACGGGGCAGTACGCCAGCCTCGGCGGATTCCGATAACGAGCGCGGCTCAATCTCCCTGTATCGTTGAGGACCGTCGTATCGCTCGAGATCTGATCACGATCGCCGCGCCCGTGGAGCGCGCGCTGCTCGTCGGCGCGCCACTCAAACGCTCGGCCGACCGACACCATTTCGAGGAGCACCTCGAGGAACTCGCCCGCCTGGCTGACACCGCGGGTGCGGACGTTGTGGGCACGGTCACGCAACAGCTCGATCGCCCGCACCCGGCCACGTATCTCGGCAAGGGGAAGCTCGAGGAGCTGAAGGAGCGGGCGCGCACGACGGACGCATCGCTCGTGTTGTTCGACGACGAACTGTCGCCTGCGCAGGGCAAGAACGTCGAGCAGGCGGTTGGCATACGCGTGATGGATCGTGCCGAGCTGATCCTCGACATCTTCGCGACGCGGGCGCGCTCGAACGAGGCGAAGCTGCAGGTGGAGCTCGCACAGCTCGAGTACATGCTGCCGCGGCTCACGCGCATGTGGACGCACCTCGAACGCACGCAGGGCGGCATTGGTACGCGCGGGCCCGGTGAGACGCAGCTCGAGACGGACCGCCGCCTCATCGGGCACCGCATTCGCGTGCTCAAGGAGCGGTTGGCCGACGTGGCACGGTCACGCGAGGTACAGCGCGCCGGGCGCCGCAGCGAGTTCCGGGCGGCACTCGTGGGCTACACGAACGCGGGGAAATCGTCGGTGTTGCGCGGACTCGCGGGCGCGAGCGACATCTTCGTCGAGGATCGGCTGTTCGCCACGCTCGATCCGCTCACGCGCGAGGTCGACCTCGGCGAGGGCACGCGCGCGCTGGTGACCGACACGGTCGGGTTCGTGCGCAAGTTGCCGCACCAGCTCGTGGCGAGCTTCCGCGCGACGCTCGAGGAGACGCGCGATGCGGATCTCCTCCTGCACGTGATCGACGCGAGCCACCCGGCGTGGGAGGAGCAGCAGACCGTCGTCGAGGACGTGCTCGCCGAGGTCGGAGCGGGTGAGACGCCCGTTGTGTACGTCTTCAACAAAATCGACGCACTCGAGCCGGGCGTGGTCGACGCGATGCGCGACCGGGCGGCGAATGAGGGCCGCCACGCCGTGTTCGTCAGCGCGTTGACGCCGGGGGGCCTCGCGCCGCTCTGCTCGGCGTTGGCGGAGCGCGTGCATGCGGCGCGTCGGGTTGTCGAGGTTCGCGTGCCGGCCGGCGATGGGCGGGCGGTGGGTGCGGTGCATCGCGCCGGGACAGTGGTCGCCGAGCGGTATGACGACGACGTAGTGGTGTTGCACACGTTGTTAGACCCGGCCGCACTCGCGCGGTTGGTCAGCGAGATGCCACAGGCGTTTGCGGCGGACGTGGTGGCGGCGGCCACTGGGCAACGTGTGGCGCCGCACGTCGACGCGCCGTAATCGCCGCGTCTGAGGGACGCGAGGTGATCGGACCCACGTTTCTGGGGTGGGCCGGACCGGACGGTGCAGTTAGAATGCGCCTCGGCGCCGCACGCGATGCGCGCTGTCGTGTTTCCGAGGCACGTCACAGCGGCGCGGGGTGCGCCGAAGCCGTTCGCCGACGCCAGTGAGCGTCTGTGGGACCAGTGGGGCCGACGCCGTCGGCTCCGCGCTCGAATTGGGGATCGTACGTGAGATTCGTCAGACACTGGTCGAGGCCGACTCGTGCTCGCAGCCCAGAAACACGAGACGCCCGGCAATCGCTCGGTCGCGATACCTGCGGGACATTGCACATGTCGCCAGCATACCTGGCCGGCGTGACCGTCGCGGTATTGGCGACGCGATGCGCCCGGAACTCGTCCGTGCGCGCCAGTTGAGCGGTACGGCGTCGCTGACGGACGTTCCGATCGATGGTGCTGGGTCGCTCCCAAAGCTCGTCATCGAGCCATCCGGGACCGTTCCGCGCCTTAATGTCAGAGAGCTCTGGTCGTACCGTGGGCTGTTCTGGTTTCTCGTCTGGCGCGACATCAAGGTGCGCTACGCGCAGACGGTCCTCGGCGCCGCGTGGGCCGTCTTGCAACCAGTCCTGACGATGGTGATTTTCTCCGTCATCTTCGGGCGGTTTGCGCGGCTGCCGTCGGCGGGGGTGCCGTACTCGGTCTTCGCCCTCGCGGCGCTCGTACCGTGGACGTACTTCGCCACAGCGATCACGGGCGCGAGCAACAGCCTGACGACGAACACTGGCCTGATCACGAAGATCTACTTTCCGCGTCTCCTTGTGCCGTCGGCGGCCGCGGCAGCTGGATTGCTGGATTTCGTGATCAGCTTCGGGTTTCTTGCCGTGATGTTGCTCGTGTACGGGATTCGGCCGGCACCGCAAGCGCTCGTGGTCGTCCCGCTCGCCGTGATGTCGATGCTCGTCACGGTGGTCGGCGCGGGCGCCTGGCTTGCCGCGCTCAACATCCAGTACCGCGACGTCAGATTCGCGGTGCCGTTCCTCGTGCAGGTCTGGATGTACGTCTCCCCCGTGATCTATCCGGCCTCGCTCGTGCCGGCGCGCTACCGCCTGCTGTACGCACTGAACCCGATGGTTGGCGTGATCGAGGGTTTCCGCGCCGGGTTGCTCGGCGCCGGCAACGTTCCGTGGACCGACATCTCGATGTCGGTCGCTGTAGGCGCGCTCGTCTTCGCGACGGGGACGTTGTACTTCCGGCGCGCGGAACGCGTCTTCGCCGACGTCGCGTGATGACGCGGCCGGAGTAGGACGTGCCAAGCATATCCATTCGTGCCGAGCACGTCGGGAAACAGTTCCGGATCGGGGCTGCGCGGCCGATGTACAAAACGCTCCGGCAGGCAGTGACCGAGGTCGCCAGCAAACCGCTTCGGCGATTATGGGGCCGACGCGCGGACGACACGAGCGCGGGCGAGCGACTGGTATGGGCCCTGCGCGACGTGTCGTTCGAGGCCAGACCGGGTGAAGTGCTCGGGCTGATCGGTCGCAATGGTGCCGGGAAGAGCACGCTGCTGAAGGTGCTTTCGCGGATCACCGAGCCGACGACGGGGCGGATCGAGGTGCACGGACGTATCGGCTCGCTCCTCGAGGTGGGTACCGGCTTTCACCCGGAGCTGACGGGGCGCGACAACGTCTATCTGAACGGCTCGATCCTTGGAATGGACCGCGCGTACATCGCACGTCGGTTCGACGAGATCGTCGAGTTTGCGGGCATCGAACGGTTCATCGACACGCCGGTCAAGCGGTATTCCAGCGGGATGTACTTGCGACTCGCCTTTGCTGTCGCGGCGCACCTGGAGCCGGATGTTCTGATCCTCGACGAGGTGCTCGCCGTCGGCGACGCGGCTTTTCAGAAGAAGTGCCTTGGCAAGATGCAGGATGTCGCGAGCCATGGCCGCACCGTGCTGTTCGTGAGTCATGACATTGCCTCGGTTACGCGCCTGTGCACGCGTGCGCTGCTGCTCCACGACGGAGCCGTCGTAGCGGATGGCCCCGCGCACGACGTCGCCCGCCGATACCTACAGTCCGGGATCGGCAGCGTTGCAATCCGCGAGTGGCGGGAAGCCGATCGGGCGCCGCAAAACCATGTGGCGCGACTGATTTCCGCTCGGATCCGTACGCGTGATGGCATCACGAGCGATGCGCTCGATATCCGTGAACCGGTCGGCCTCGACATGACGTATGAAGTGATCGAGCCCGGGCACGTGCTCGTACCGAATTTCCACGTGTCGAATGCAGAGGGCGTCCAGGTGTGCGTGCTGCACGACACCGACCCCGAGTGGAGCCGACGCCACCGCCCGGTGGGGGTGTACACGAGCACCGCGTGGTTTCCCGGCAACTTCCTCGCGGAAGGCCTGTTTACGGTCGGTGTTGCTCTGAGCACGCACAGCCCCATGGTCGTGCACTTCGTCGAGTGGGAAGCGATTGCCTTTCAGGTGATCGACAGCCCCGGCGGCGACACGGCGCGCGGTGACTACGTGGGTCGTATGCCCGGAGCGGTGCGACCGAAGGTCGAATGGACGAACGTGCGTCATCCCGGTTCAAGCGGCGTGGCTCTCCTCAACGATTCCACCCCGGTTGACGCCGGGTTGCAGCTAACAGCGCTTCGCCCGTGACGATTCAAGACCTTCCACGCACGCAAGCGAGCGCGCCGCGGACGGAGCCGGTCGGGGAATGTCCCGTGTGCGGCGCGACGTCTGCGCCAGTGTTTTTCCGTGCGGCGGATCGGCAGCATGGCACACCCGGAGAGTTCACGTACAAGCGTTGTGCGCGGTGTGGGACGGTGTTCCAGGATCCGCGCGTGATCGCCGAGGATCTCGCATCGTGTTATCCCGGCGAGTACCTGACGCATGCGGAGCCGCCGGAGGCTTCGCCGGACTGGCCGCCGATGTCGGCCGCCACCGGAGCGCGGCAGCGACTTCGGCGCGCGATCGAGGCGAGCACGCGCGGGCAGCGAACGCCCGGAGCGTTCGGCCTGCTTGGTCGTCTCCTCGCGACCAGACGTCCGTTCCGTGAGCGGGCGTACTTCGGTCTGTTCGATGAGCTGATTCCGTGGCGTACGGCGCCGATGCGCGCGCTCGACGCGGGGTGCGGGGCCGGTGGCCTCCTCGTACGGCTCACGCGCGCGGGCTGGGCCGCAGAAGGCGTCGAGATCGATCCAGCCGCCGTCGAAGTCGCTCGGCGAGTGAGTGGACGTCCTGTCACGGTCGGCGAATTCCGTAGCGCGGATCTCCCGACCGGTGCGTACGACCTCGTGGTTCTGCGCCATGTGTTCGAACATCTCGAGGATCCAATCGCGGCGCTTCGACGCATCCGCGAACTCCTCGCTCCCGGTGGGCGGGCGGTGCTCATTTACCCGAATCCAGAGTCGCTCGGTGCGCGCGTATTCGGCGAGGCGTGGTTCCATTGGGATCCGCCTCGACATCTCGTGGTCCCGCCGGCCGGCGCGCTCGCAGCGGCTGCACGGAGCGTCGGACTCGACGTACTTCGCGTCCGCACCGCTGGACCGTTGACCCACCTCGGCTTCAAGCATTCGCGCGCGGTGCGGGCTGGTCGCACCGGAGCGGACCTGCGCGATCCGCCGCAGAGCGAATGGGATGTCGTCGCCGGTCGTGCCGAGCGTGCGTTGATCGCGGCGGGGCTGGCGGTCGGGGACGAGGTCATTCTCACGTTGCGCGCGAATGGGTGACCGGCCGGACGCCCGACCCGTGACGCGGTGACTCGCGGTATGGATTCCATCAGCGTCGTTCACCTCGTCTGGCAGCCGTTAGGCCCCGACGTCCTCGCGAAGTTCCTCGCGGCCTATCGTCGATCACCGGCGGGCATCCCGCACCGCTTGACGGTTGTATTCAACGGCTTCGCCAACGAGGCCGAACGGGCGCCCTACACGGCGTTGCTTGCCGGCGTTGACTACCAGGCAGTCGTGCTCCCGGCGCCCGTTCAGGATCTTCCCGCCTACCACGCCGCTGCTCGCGCCGTGACGAGTGAATATGCGTGTTTTCTGAACTCGTATAGCGAGCCACTTGCATCGGGGTGGCTCGCCGCCCTTTACGCACACGTCTCACGGCCCGACGTCGGACTTGTCGGAGCGTCGGGTTCTTGGGAGAGTCATCACACGATTACGGCAGATGCAATGGCGAGTATCCAGGGTGGCGGACCGGCTGCTTCCGCGTGGCGCGCCGTCCGCGTGCTCAGGCACGGGCCTCGTATCGGCAAAGCCGTCGCGGCTTACCTGCGGTTTCGGCGCGACACGCGGCTCGCGGCGCGGCTGTACGATCCGTTTCCGAACCATCACATCCGCACGAACGGATTCATGCTGCGCCGCGAGGCGTTTCTTTCGCTACGATGGCCGACGATCCGCACGAAGGTCGAGGCGCTCGCCTTCGAGAGTGGGCGCGATGGCCTGACCCGTCAGATCGAAGCGCGCGGCAAGCGTGTACTCGTCGTCGGTCGCGACCGAGAGGGATACGACCCCAGGGATTGGTGGCGAAGTAATACGTATCGGGCGGGAGATCAGCGCAACCTGCTCGTCGACGACAATCGGACACGACAGTTCGGTGAGTTCGAGGCACTGGACGCTTCGACGAAGGAGCGCATCTTCATCAACACGTGGGGCGCGGACCCGGAATCGACCGGTCGAACGATCAGAGGAGCTGTCGCGCTTGCCGACCCGTGAACGCGTGCGCACCATCGGTGCACGCCTCCGGGGTGCGATGCGCCGCTCGGCCGCATGACGGCCGCAGTACGCGCGCCGACGATCTCGGTCGCGCTCTGCACGTACAATGGCGCCCCATATCTCGCCGAGCAGCTGTCGAGCATCGGCGGGCAAACGCGCACCCCGGACGAGGTCGTCGTCTGCGATGACGGCTCGACGGACCGCAGTGGCGCGTTGGTCGCCGACTTCGCGCGCAGCGTCGCGTTCCCCGTCGTGTTCCACGTCAATCCGACACGACTCGGATCGACGAAGAACTTCGAGCGCGCGATCTCGTGTGTCACCGGTGACATCGTCGCACTCTCGGATCAGGATGACGTGTGGCGGTCCGACAAGCTCGCGACGCTCGAGCGCGAGTTCGCGCGTACGGAGATCGGCGGTGCGTTCACGGACGCACGTCTCACGGATGCGGGCGGGCGCGTACTGCCGAGCGGATTGTGGTCCACAGGCGACTTTACGGGTGCGTGTCGACGCCGGTTCGCGGATGGCGATGCATTCGGCGTACTCATGCGGCATCGCGTCGTCACCGGTGCGACCCTCGCCTTCCGCACGGCATTCCGCCCGTTGTTGCTTCCGATCGCCGCTTCGTCGGTTCACGACGCGTGGATCGCGCTGCTGCTTTCCGCAGTGACGACGCTCGTCGCCATCGACGAGCCACTGATCGACTACCGACAGCATGGCGGCAACCAGATCGGCGCGGTGCGCCGCTCGGCTGCCGAGAGGCTGCGCGCCACCCTCACGCCGATTGACCGCGCGCGCCTTTCCGCTCAGGCGGAGTGGCTTGGTGAGGCGCTCCAGCGGCTTCGAGTGTTTGCGCCATGGATGCGCGAGCCTACCCGCCTCGACGAACTGTCCGCGCTCGTCGCGCACATCGAACACCGCGCGACGCTGCCGTCGACCGTCGCCGGCCGCTTTCAGCGCGTGAGGCGGGAGCTCGCCACCGGCGGGTACAGTCGATTCGGAAGCGGCATCAAAAGCGCGGCGCGAGATCTCGTGCTGTGAGCGCGCGCGCTGGAGCGGTCAGCTGCTGTCGCTGAAGAACGTCGCCCGCGCGCTCTGGCGGCGCGGGGTCGTTCCCGCACCCGCGCGTCGCGTCACACAGCTCGCGTATCTCGCAACGCTCGAATGGATCGCACAACGTCGAGAGTCGCCGCCGGTCGCGGACGCGGCTACAGGTCCAACGATTCGCCTGATCGTCCCTGTGCGCGATCACTCGGTCGAGTCTGTGTGTGCGTCCGTTCGTTCCGTGCAGCGGCAGAAATACGGTGCATGGGAGTTGCTCGTGGTTCCGGAGCACGTGGGCGCGGTCCCGCCCGCTCTTGCGCGCACGCTTCCGCCGGACGATGAGCGGATCCGCATCGCGCTTGTGCCACCCGATACGCGGGCCAACTCGGCGCTGAACGCCGCCGTCGCGGCCCCCGGCGCGGATTACGTTGCGTTGATCGACCCCGGCGACTCTCTCACCGACGATGCGCTGCTGCGAGTCGTCGAGTGGATCGACCGCTCGACCGCCGACGTGCTCTACTCCGACGAACGGGTGGATGGCAGCATCTGGCACTCGCGCCTTCCCGTCACGACCCGCAAGCCAGCGTGGTCGCCGGAGCACGCGCTCACCGAGCCCTACGTCGGCCGGCTCTGCGTGTACCGCCGGGCGCGCGTCCTCGAGGTCGGCGGTTTCGACGAGTCATTCGACGACGCCCGCGAGCACGACCTCCTACTCCGCTTGTGCGATGCCGCAGCGCGCGTAACACACGTACCGGCCGTGCTCTACCGGCGGGCCGAACCGGAATCGTCCACGCGCGTCGCGCGTCGATCCGCGGAGCTCGCGCGCGCCATCGCGGCGCGGCTCCGTCGAGTCAACGCCGATGCGGATGTCGTGGCAGCGTCCGCAGCCGTACCGCTTCGGGTCCGCTTCCGCCTGCGCGGGAATCCGACCGTGAGCATCGTGATCCCGACCGTCGGGACGACGGTTCGCGTCGTCGGCGGCCGAACGATCGATCTGCTCGCGAACACGATCCAGAGCATCGCCGAACGGACTGCATATCGCGCGTTCGAGATCGTCTATGTCCACGATCGACCGCTGCGCCGCGACACCCTCGACGCAATCGCCGCGGCCGACGTGCCGGTTCGGGCGATCGCGTACGATCGCTCCTTCAACTGGTCCGAGAAGATGAACCTCGGCGCCTCGATCGCGACGGGCGAGCACCTGCTCGCACTCAACGATGACATCGAAGTCGCCGATGGCGAGTGGTTAGGCGCCATGCTGGAGTACTCGCAGCAAGCGGAAGTCGGTGCGGTCGGCGCCAAACTGCTCTTCCCGGACGGGGCAATCCAGCACGTCGGGGTCGTACTGCAGGACGGCGCGCCGCTCCACCCGTATCATGGTTGCTCGCCCGCGCGACAAATCGGGATCGCGGATCTCGACGGGGTCCGGAATTATTCAGCGGTTACCGGCGCATGCTTGATGACGAGGGCGCGCGTGTTCCGGGAGGCCGGCGGCTTCTCACCGGAGTTTGCGGTCAACTACAACGACCTCGAATACTGCCTGCGAGTGCGCGCACGCGGGTATCGTGTCGTGTTCACACCATATGCGCGGCTCTATCATCTCGAAAGCGTGTCGCGCGCGCACGCGGGGAGCGCTGGCGTGGAAGCGGAGGAACTCGCGCGCCTCGCGCGCCGGTGGCCCGACGTGCGCGCGCGGGACCCGTATCACGACCCGCGCCGTCGGTCGGTGTCACTCTGGTAACCGGCGTCCGGCACGCTGATCCGCACTAGTGTGTAATCGCTTCGAGCCCGCGGGGGCCGAGGTCGTCGCCAGGTAACGGCTCGGTCTGCGGATTTCGCGCGAGGACCCGTAACGAGACGAGTGCGAGCAACACCATCGACATCCCGATCGGGTTCGTCAGAAACGGGTTCGTGGCCGATTCCAGGTACACGAAGAGCCCACCGAGGAAGAACGGCTCGGCGAGATCCGCGTGCCCGGCGCGCCGAGCACCCAAATAATCGCGAACGACAAACGCGAGAAGGAGTGCCCACAGTGCGATTCCAACAAGGCCCTGCTGGAAGAGCACTTCGAGATACGTCGCCTCGATCCGATCGCGCTCACCAATCGGAATTCCGAGGCCGTGGCCGAGCAGGATGTTCCACCCGCTCGTCGCACGGAGCACCACGCTGACGTCGGCGAGTCGCGCCGCGTCCGAGCTACTCCGGTCATCGAACGCGGCCGCAGCGATCGGCAGCGCGATCGCCGCGGCCGTCGCGACGACACCGACGTACGCCGCCGACACGAGTGCGTTCCGTTGCCGGAGCACGAAGGCGATCGCAAGGACGACGACCGTCGCGAGGATCAGGCCTCGTGTCAGCGTGAGGACCAACGCCGCGAGCAACAGTCCCGCGGCGACCTTTCCGCGCAGTCCGCGCCCGAACGCGTAGAAGAAGATCCCCACGCCGAGGTACAGAAACCCCTTGTAGAAGAATCCGTTGGCGCCGCGGAAGAACACCTCGCCGCTTGCGTTGAGGGCGACGTAAACCGTACCGAACGGGATCGCGCCCGCCACCACGGCGACGAGCAGTGCGAGATAGCCGAGCGCGAGCGCGACGGAACTTCGACGGATCGCCGCTGCGACACGACGGACATCGCCGACCGATGTGATCGCGGCGGCGAAAAAGAATACGCTGAGGAAGAACGTCAGCGGTTTGATATCTTCGATCACTTGGGGCAGCAGTGCCCCATGCAGCAGCCCGAGTTCGACGCCTAACACGAGCACGACCCCGAACGCCAGCCCTAACGCGGCAATCTCGCCGTCGATGCGCTGGCGATGGAGCGCGTGGAGCGTCGCAAAGGCAACCCCGAAGATGAAGAGGAGCATTCGGGCCGTGAGTGGCCCGAATTGCAGCAGTCGTCCGCTCCCGAGCAGCACGACTTCCGCAACGGTCGCGATCAGCAGCAATCCGATCAGCGGCGGTGTCGCGGACGTGGGATGCCGTCCCCTCGTACTGCCGTCAGCCACGCCGAAGCCCGTAGCGCAACCCTGCCGCGAGGAACGCGAGGTGCCGCCAGCGCCAGGCGAGGAGCACGCCGCGCGCGATCACGACGCCACGCGCGACGATGCGTCCGGCGGCACCTCGCGGCGTGCGTCGCGCGCCCACCGCGTAGGAGCCAAACCGTTGTAGCCGCCGGGACGTGCTCTGCCGTTCGTGCGCTGACAACCCGTGCCGGAACGCAACCGGCAGCAGCACGAACGTCGGATATCGCTCCCGCAGGCGGGCCACCAACTCGTGGTCCGAGAAATCGAGCGGGATCTGCGGATCGTGCCCTCCGATCGCGAGGTACGCGTCTCGGGCGACGCAGAGCCCGCTGTTGAGCAACGACGTGCCGTCGAGCGAGTGCACCCCCGCACGCGGGCTCGTGAAACCGCGTCCGACCAGAAATCGGAATGCGCACGGCGAGACGAGCTGTGCGCCGGCCCACAACGCTGGTGCGAACGTGACCTCGCGCGGATTGGCCGCGACGGCCTGCGCGTACGCGCGGAGGGTTCCGCTGGGAACTTCGGTATCCTGATCGAAGAACAGCAGCCACCGCCTCCCGAGCTCGATCGCACACGCGGCACCCGCGCGGTACGCAGCGCTCACGCCAGGATTGGCCGGATCGTGGCGGTGATGGACATCCCAGCGTGTCGCGAGTTCGGGGTCGGATGGCGCGACGACGGGACTGTTGTCCTGAATGAACAGCGTCGGGACCGCCGAAGTCCGAGAGCTCCGCAGATCTGCATCGATGGTGACGCACGTCGAAGAGTCGGCCATCGCGCGCCCGAACAGCACGACGACGATGATCACATCATCGAGGAACTGCTCCAGGACCGAGCCCGCGTGGTCCTGCGAGTCCACCACGACTACCTCGCGCCGAGCGCGAGCAGACCGCGCACGACGCCCTCTTTCCATGCGCTCTGGCAGACTACGTCGCGAGAGGCCGCGAGGCGCACACGCGCGGCGAGCGGCTGCGGCCCGATCAGTCGTTCGAGTAACGATCGCTGTCGCGGGGACATCGACGGACCGTGGATCCGGTGCAATTCGCGGAGCTGGTTCGGAGCGAACAGGGCGCGTCGCCGGCGCAACAGGCGGCGTACGCGGGTGCGTGCCGCCGCGAGTGCGCTCGTTCCGGTGCCGATCACGTTCCCGCCATGCTGGCGATAGAGAATGTGAGCCGCGGGATCGAACAGGACACGTCCGCGCGCCGCGACGACTTGGTAGAGCCACCAGTCGTGCATGTGCGCGGTGTCCGGCAGCTCCGACGCGACGAGCTCGACCGCAGCGCGGTTCAGGACGGCTGTACAGCCGGTCACGATGTTCTCGTACAACGCGTTCTCGAACGACGGACCACGCCTCGGCACGACCGAGTCGGCCAACGGCCGGAGCTCGTCGTCCACGACATGGAGCCGCGAGCAGTACAGGCCAGCGACGCCGGCCGGACATGCGTCTAGGTATGAAACCGCGCGCGCCAGCTTGTTCGGCAACCAGACATCGTCCTGGTCGGCGAGAGCGACGGCATCGAACCGTTCGTGGCTCGCGAGGTCGAGCAGCGAGAAAAAGCTCCGGACGACGCCAACGTTCGAGCCCGCAACGACACGGACCAGCCCGCGCTGCGCGTAGTCGTCGAGCAACGCGCGGGTGCCGTCCGAGGAACCGTCGTCACGAATCACGACGTCGACCTGCACGTCGCGTTGCGTCAGGATGCTATCCAGCAGCTCCGGGAGGTACCGACGTCCGTTGTAGGTCGAGAGTAAGACGTGAACCCTACGCACGAAGAGAAAAGTGTTGACGCCGGTCGTCGAGTCGACCGCTGACTCGCCTCCGAGACGGCTGCGCGTTGATGCTACGCCGCCGCGGGTTGCCGGGCAACACGGGCCATCGGATCAGTCGGCTGCCTTGCCTGGCGTGCTGGAGTCAGACAGCTTGGACGGTTATGCAGTCGCTTTCTGACGGCCGATCGGCCGAGGGGCGCGCACTCGTGGAGCGCGCGCCCGGGTTCCCGGCTCTCTCACGCGCGGCGGCCGTGTCGGGTCCGAACACGGACGTGTCGTTGCTCCAGGTCGTCAACATCGCGATCCGGTACCGCGGACTCGTGCTGGCCGTCGCGGTACTCGTCGCCGGTGCGGTCGCCGTCGTGACGCGTCTCGCGCCGCTCACGTACACGGCGACCGCGCAGTTCGTCCCCCAAACCCGACGGGCCGGGTCGAATCTGTCGGGCATCGCGGCGCAACTTGGGGTCGCCGTGCCCGGCGCCGACGGGTCGGAATCCGGACAGTTCTACATCGATCTCCTCGGCTCGCGTGACGTGCTTCGCGAGGTCGCCTCCGGCGTATACGAGGGTGGCGGCTTCGACGGTCGGCCGCGCCGAACGGCTCCACTCGCCGACTGGTTCAAGGTGGAGGCGCCTGACGCGCGCGTGCGCGAGATCGTGACCGAGGCGCAACTGCACGATCGAATCGTCGCACGCGTGGCGGCCGGGTCGGGGATCGTGTCCCTCCGCGTGCGGTCGCCTGACCCGACGGTCGCGCAGCAGATCACCGCGCGACTCCTCGCTGCGCTCGACGAATTCAACCGCGCTCGGCGGCAGACGCAGGCCGCATCCGAGCGCGCGTTTACGGGTCGACGCCTTGCGGAAGCGCGGACCGAGTTGCGGGATGCGGAGTCGCGCCTGCAGCAGTTCCTCGCGGGAAACCGTGGATTCGGCGAGGCCTCAGCGCTCCGGGTCGAACTCGACCGCTACACGCCGGGAGGTGAGTCTGCGGCAGCAGCTCTTCACGACGATCGCGCAATCCTACGAGCAAGCCCGAATCGACGAGGTCCGCGACACACCCGTCTTCACGGTGATCGAACAGCCTGTCGTCCCGGTCGGGCCCGACCCGCGGTATTTCAGCCTCAAGGTCGTGCTCGGCGCCGTGCTCGGGCTCTTCCTCGGCATGCTCGCCGCCGTCATCCGAGATTATCTGACGCGCGGCAGCGACGATCCCGGTGACGCGAGGGGCGAGTTCGCGATCCTGCTGCGGCAAGCTGGCGGGGATTTGCGCCACCCGCTGCGTGCAGTTGGTCGTGCGTTCGCGCGTCCGGTTGCGCGGTGACGGCGCCGGACACGATCACCTTCGGTGCTGTGCTGACGCGGAGCGCCTCGCGTCCCACGTGTATCGACACGCAACAGCACACGAATGCGCGTCCGACGCGTTCGCTCGTCCTCGCGCCGTTCTTCGACCTGAACTTCGCGAACAACCGTCCGAGAGCCGTCGCCGAGGTGCTCGCGGAATTCGGGCCCGTCGATGTGGTGACGACGGGATTCGATCACCTCCTGAAAGTCGAGAAGCCGCGCACGCCGTGGATCGGCGCGCGTGAGACGATCTATCTCCCCACGCCGATGTACCGTGCCAACGTCAGCGTGCGCCGCTTCTGGTCGCATATCGCGTTTGCGCGCCGCGCGATTGCGTATGTTCGCGCGCATCGCGAGGCCTACGACGTCGTGTATGCGACGGCGCCGTTGAACCTTCTCGCGGCGAGGGCCTTCGGCGAAGCCGCTGACTGCGTGCGAGTGCTGGATGTGGTCGACGTCTGGCCCGATGTGCTGCCGTTCCCTCGCGCGATTCGGCGCCTCGCGTGGCCTGCGTTCGCGGCCTGGAAGCGCCTCTTCAGGATCGCGTGTGCGCGTGCCGACGCGCTGCTTGCCGTTTCCGACACCTTCCTGGCGGAAGCACTCCCATCGTTCGGCGGTCCGACTGGCGGAGCACGACGCGTCTACATCGGGCAGCCGCCGCTTCCGCCACACGTTCGATCGGCCGTCGGCACTCGGCGTCGGATCGCCTACGTCGGCAACATCGGCTGGTTGTACGATTTCGAGACGCTGCTCGACGCGCTCGATACGCCGGACCGGCGCGACGTCTACGAGCTGCACGTCATCGGCCGAGGCGACCGGGAAGAATGGCTTCGCGCGGAACTCCAGCGACGTGGACTCGCGTATCAGTTCCACGGCGTGGTCACCGAACTCGGAGCCCTCGCCGCCGTGCTCGGCGAGTGTCACGTCGCCTTCAACGGATATCGCAACACCGGCGCGGCGTTCTCGTACAAGGCAACGACCTATCTCGCGGCTGGCCTTCCGCTCATCAACTCGATGACCGGCGATTTAGAGCGCCTCGTTCGCTCGCGCGGTCTCGGCGCGAACTACCGCGAATCGGATTCCGCGTCGCTGGCCGCTGCGCTCGACCAGCTGGCAGCCGAGCCCGCAGACGCGCTCCGGCAGCGCTGCCTCGCGTTCTTCGACGCGGAAATCTCGAGCGTCGCGGTTGCGGCCCAGCTGCGTGAGTTCCTGACCGAGCAGATCACCGCGAAGCGGGTGTCGAGGACGGCGTGAGTACTCGCGCGTCGGACTCAATCGCCAAGCGCGCGCTCGACGTAAGTGTCGCTGCGCTCGCGATGCTCGTATTCGCACCCGTCATCGTCGTCGTTGCGATCGCGGTACGCATCGGGCTGGGCGCACCGATCATCTTCTGCCACGAGCGGCCAGGGATGGATGCGCGCCCGTTCACGATGTACAAGTTCCGGACGATGCGCGAACCGCGGGCCACCGAGGACCGTTATCTGTCGGACGCGCAGCGCCTGACGCGGCTTGGTGCGTTTCTACGGCGCACGAGCCTCGATGAGCTGCCCGAGCTATGGAACGTGCTGCGGGGAGACATGTCGCTCGTCGGACCGCGACCCCTGCTGATGCGATACAATCCGTACTTCCGACACTCCGAACGTCCGCGGTTCAACGTTCGCCCAGGCATTACCGGACTCGCGCAGGTGCGCGGCCGGAACCACGCGCGGTGGGACGAGCGTCTCGCGCTGGATGTGTGGTACGTCGAGCACTGGTCCCTCGCGCTCGACGTTCGCATTCTCGTCGAAACAGCACGTGCGGTCGTCAGTGCCCGTGACGTTGCTGCCGACGCACGCACCCTGATGTTGAATCTGGACGAAGAGCGCGCACACCACCGCGAGCGCCGGGCGTCATGACTGCCGGGGCGGTCACAATCCGCACTGCGTACCGCGGTGACGCGAGCGCGATTTGCCGTCAGGTGCGTGCGGCATTCCGGCCTGAAATCCGCGATGCGATGATATACAGCGCGCCGGGCGCGGCGGCCTGGGTGCGTACGCAGGTCGACCTCGGTGCGCTCGCTGAACGGACGTATGCCGTGGCGATCGCTCGCGGGCGAGTGGTGGGTGCGATCGATGTTCGGCGCACTCGCGACGCGCTGTTCCTCGCGTACATCGTCGTGGATGGGGCCGTGCAGGGCCGCGGCATTGCGGCTCGACTGCTCGGGGAAGCCGTGGCGGGCGCCTCGACGCACCATCGCACGTTCGCCCTCGACGTGTTTGCCGACAATATCGGACCGCGCGCATGGTACCGCCGCCTCGGCCTGCTCGAGGTCGGCGAAAGCGCGTGGTGGTCGGTCGACCTCGCGGCTAATCCGTCCAGGGCCGCGCGGCTGGACGCCGTGGTCGTCTCCAACTTCGCCGCGGCGTCCGCGACGCATCGTGCGTACGGATTCTCCGAGTTCGGCGTGATGACGCCGGACGGTGATTACACGGTAGGCCGAATCGACCGCGGATGGTTCCGGGTTGCGAATCCCACGGCGGCGGACGACGACAGCCTGCTCGCCGCACTCCGCCACCTGGATCCGAGTCGCCGTTTGTTAGTCATCGCGCCGAGTACGAGTGCACCGCGTGGAGCTGACGACGCGCCGATTTCGGTCTCGGTGCGGATGCAGGGACCGCTCGCCGACGTCCGCGCGCGCCTCGCCGATCGTGGCTCGCGTCCACCGCGGCCGTGTGTCCTCGCGGGAACAGTCGGATGACAACAATCAGTGCACGGCCTGACCTACCGATCGCGAAGCTCGCGACCGACGCAAGCGCCTATCAACGCGTGGTGCTCCCGTTCGAGACCGCGCGGGCCGCGTTTGCGGCGTTCCTCGAGGGCGTCCTGGGGCGGGGCGGCGGGCGCGTGTTGCTTCCGGCGTATATCGGGTGGTCTCCGCGAGAGGGCTCCGGTGTGTTCGACCCGGTGCGGGCACTCGAACTTTCCTACGCGTTCTACCGCGTCGATGGTCAGCTCAACCTCGACATCGACCACCTCGAGGCGCTCCTACGTACGGGCGACGTTGCGGTCGTCGTCCTTATCCACTACTTCGGTCGCCCGGATCCGCGGGCGGCGGAAGCCGCGCGTCTCGCGCGCGCGTACGGTGCCCTCGTGCTGGAGGACGAGGCGCATGCCCTCTACACCGATCTCGTCGGCGGTGTATCCGGGCGGCTGGGCGACGCTGCCGTGTTCTCGTTCCACAAGATGCTTCCGGTCGAGTCGGGCGGTGCACTCGTGATCAACCCGGGGGCGCACGCGCGCGTGGCTGCCGTGGCAGTCGGTCGAGACGCGTCCGCGGTCGCGCTACCAGATATATGGAAGTACGACCTGGCCGCGATCGCGGCACGCCGCACGGCCAACTCGGCAGCGCTCGAAGTGGCGCTCGCACCGCGAGGGGACGACGTTGAGCCGCTCTGGACGGAACTGCCGCAAGGCACCGTGTTGCAGACGTACCCGATCCGCATCCGGCGCGGCTCTCGCGACGCGCTGTACCACGCGATGAACGCCGCCGGATATGGCGTGGTCAGTTTGTACCACACCCTCATCGCCGAGATCTCCACCGCGGAGTTCCCGGAATCGCACGAACTCGCGCGGACGCTCCTCAATCTGCCCGTGCACCAGGACGCGTTGCCTGCGGGGTTGACCGCGCTGGCGTCCGAACTGCGCCGTCGGCTCGGCGCGGAACTCGTGGGGACGGTCCGGACGTGAACACGTCGGTGCAGTCAGGAGCGCGCTCGATGCGAGCTTGCACGCCAATGCCCGCGTTCCACGTGTGGGATGCGTGCGATGCCGAGGATCACGCGGCGTGGTTGGAGCGCTGGGAGGCGTGGCCGACGCGGGAGGTATTTGCGCACCCTGCATACGTTGCGCTAAACCTGGCGCCGAGCGAACGCGCGTTGTGCGCCGCGTACGTGAGCGCCGACGCGTGCATCCTCTATCCGTTCGTGCTTCGCGACCTCCGGACGCTCGACGCGTGGGACGCGGCCATCGGGCCTGCATTCGATGTGACCTCGCCGTACGGCTACGCCGGCCCGTTTGCGTGGGCGTACGAGGCGACGGGTGCGGGGGCGGGGCGAGAAGCGGTGGCTGCGGCGGCGGTCGAATTCTGGCCCGCGTTCGATCGCTGGGCCGCCGGCCAACCCGTCGTGTCCGAATTCGTTCGGTTCTCACTCTTCGCCGACGAGCTGGCACCGTATCCGGGTCTCCGCGAGGAGCGATTGCCGAACGTCGTCCGGAGCCTCGACTTGGACGACGCCGCAATCTGGGCCGACGTCGAGCACAAGGTTCGAAAGAACGTGCAGAAGGCGCGGCGGAGCGGCGTGTCGATCATCACGGACGCGCGCGGTGAACACCTCGACGAGTTCCTCGACGTGTACTACGGCACCATGCGTCGGCGCGGGGCTGCGGACGCGTATCTGTTCCCGCGGGCGTACTTCGAGCGCCTAACTAGTGAACTGGCCGGCCGTTTCTGCTTTTTCCATGCGGTCCAGGACGAGGTCGTCGTTTCGTCCGAATTGGTGCTGCTATCCGCCGAGCGCGTCTATTCCTTCCTGGGCGGAACCCGCGCCGAGGCGTTCGCAGTTCGACCCAACGATCTTCTCAAGTTTCATGTCTCGCAGTGGGCACGCGCGCGCGGCCTACACGCATTCGTGCTCGGAGGCGGGCCGGAGCCTAACGACGGTATCTTTCGATACAAGTTGTCGTTCGCCCCGCACGGCGCGGTGCCGTTCTCGGTGGGACACCGGGTACTCCGACCAGATCTGTATGCGGAACTGGTGGCGCGCCGGGCCGCGTTCCGCGCCTGTGACGGGGCGCCGAGTCAGGTACGGTTCCCCGCTTATCGTTTCTGAGCTGCCGCGGCAGCATGGCGCCGGATTTCGAGCCGATGTAGCCAAGGTCACCGTACAGAGTCCGTCCGGACCCGCGCGCAATCTCCCCGTGCTCCAACGCTACGCCGCGCACGGCGATCCGCTGTTCAGCCGCGTACGCCACGAGCGACGCGATGCCGGCGCGTCGAGCCGCGGGTGCACGGTGACTGCGCGCTGCGCGCCACGGTGGGTTGAACGCCTGATTGCTGCTATCGGAGCAGGTCGGGCGACCCCACGTCTGGAACGCCCGTAATCGATGCGACCCCGCGTGGCGACGCCGTGACGCGGCATCACGTGAGCGTTCGGCGGCACCTGTCTCATACGCCACGTCGCACACGGTGTTGGGCGTATCGTCTAACGCGAACGCTCAGCGGTCAGCGAGAGACTTGGACCATGAGGATGTGCGAGCTGCAGCTCCAACGAGGTCACGCGCATCCCGAAATGCTGCAGCGCTGCGATCAGATCATCCTTGCTCATCCACTGGCTGTACGCTCCCGTTCCGCCTATGAACGCTCGCGAGAACAGCGTCGCGGCGTATTCCTGGCGATACAGCGTGTGACTGAAGCCCTCGTGTTCGACGGTCGTCCGCGCCGAGAAGTTCGCGGCGATGTGCGGCTGCCGGGAAATGATCTCGTGATCGTAATAATGCGTCCACAAGAAGAGCTGCTCGGCAGATCCACAAATCAGCGCCAACAGCTCCACCGGATTGCGCATGTGATAGAGCACCCCGCTGGCGAGACAGAAATCAACGGGTTCGGGCACCGTTCGTAGATATTGAACGAAGTCGCCGCACAGAAACGTGGCGCGCGTGAGCTCGAGCACCTCCTTCACGACGAGGCACTTGAGGTAAGCGCGCGTATTCGCCTCCACCGCCGTGATCCGTGCGGCGCCCCGCTCGTGGAGCATGAAGGTGTGCGCACCTTCGAGCGGACCGAGTTCGAGAACCGTCTTCCCCTCGATCCCTCCCAGCGTTTGCAGGGCGCTCGAGATGCGATCGTCCTCGAACAGTGGGATGGTGCCGGCGCGGAGCGCATACTGCGCAGGCAGCTTCGAGATCCATTCGCCGGCGAAGATGTCGAGTGCCGTCTGACCGCTCGGTGCTGCCGTGACGTACTCGTCCAGAACGCTCCGACTGCGGAGGCGCAGCACCCTGGATCGAATGGCGGAGCGGAGCCGGTAAACGTGTTGGCGCATGTCGTGAGACGGGCGTGAACCGCGACCGCGGTGTGGTGAACAAGGTTGCGAACTTGCGGGACCGACGCGCGGACGCGCCGTGGGCTGTGCGGAAGTTGATCGCGCGCTCAGCGCTCAGAGTGTCACCGTGGCCGAGCCGACCGGGCGCGGAGCGAGACGCAGGGCGTTCGCACGACCCACTCTCCCGTGCGCGTCGATGACGCTGTTCTTGCGCCCGCACGAAATCTCGCGCCGCTTCGGCCGTTTGAGTGAGCGGCGGACGGACCCGGAATCGTGTTAACACCACCTCCTACGTGACGTCAGGTCGCGGATCGACCTGCGCGTGCTGTCAAACGGTGGCGATAGCGGACTCGGCCAGGTGTGTGGCGACAATCTGGATCACGCGATCCTGATCGCGCGCCGTCAGACTGGACGACGACGGGAGGCACACGCCGCTCGCGTACAGGCGTTCCGACGTGGCTCCCCCAACCCGAACGGCCTCGTCGAACATTGGTTGCGTGTGCATCGGCCGCCAAACCGGGCGGGCCTCGATGTTCGCCTCGGCGAGTTCCGCGATGAGGGCGAGCGGTCCGCCGGGGTGAATCGAGACATCGAGATAGGCGACCGTGAGCCAGCGCGAGTGCGTGCCCCACGCCGCCTCACCCTGGAACGTGATCCCGTCGATGGCGCCGAGCGCCGCCGCGTAGCGGGCGAAGACCGCGCGGCGCGCGGCGACACGGTCGTCGAGGACCTCGAGTTGACCACGTCCGATCCCAGCGAGCACGTTGCTCATTCGATAGTTGTAGCCGAGCTCGGTGTGCAGGTACTCGAGCGCGGGCTCACGCGACTGATTCGCCCACTTCCGCATACGAACGAGTGCGTCGGGATCGCGCGTGACGACCATGCCTCCCCCGGTCGTCGTGATGATCTTGTTCCCATTGAAGCTGAGAATCGCGTAATCGGCTGTCGTCGCGGTCTGGCGCCCGTGGTACGTCGCGCCGAGCGACTCAGCCGCGTCCTCAACGAGCGTCACACCGAACTCGCGGCAGGCGGCGGCGATCGCGTCGACGTCGGCGTGCTGGCCGTAGAGGTGAACGACAACGACCACGCGTGGCAGCTGACCGCGGCGCGCGGCATCCGCGAGGTAATCGCGGAGTATCGCTGGATCGAGGTTCCCTGATACCGCTTCGCTGTCGACGAAGACCGGTTCAGCCCCGAGATACATGATCGGCCACACCGAACCGGCGAACGTGAGCGTCGAGACAGCGACGCGGTCACCGGGACCGACGCCCGCCGCGCGGAGCACGAGGTGCAGTGCAGCGGTGCCACTCGAGACCGCCAACGCGTGGAGGCCGTCGCCGAGCCGCTGAGCGACCTCCTGTTCGAATGCATCGAGGTTCGGTCCCACCGATGACAACCAGTTCGATGCGAACGCGGCTTCGACGTACGCGGCCTCCCGGCCGCTCATGTGGGGGACGGACAGGTAAATGCGGGGCGACGTCACAACGTGGCGGGGAGCACTGGACACGTCCGGGGCCGACACGATCGTGGGCGCGGGGTCCCGCGGAGTGTAGTCGCGCACCGGGCGCCGGCGAAACTCCCACGCGGAGGTTGGGGTCGTTCCCCTGGGCAACGCCGACGAGTCGCGTTAGCGTTCGCCGTCGGTGTCGGACGCGCTACGCGGAACGACACAGGCGCAGCCCATGACGGGCTGACGACCTCTCACCGTGCGCGATGCTACAAATCCGGAACCGCCATTTCCTCGCCCTCGACGCCGCTGTGCTAGCGGCTGCGGCGGCAGTGGCGTTCCTCGCGCGCTTCGAGCGGCTGACGCTTCCGCCCGGCGTGGGCGTCATGCTCGCGGCGTATGTCGCGATCGCGGTGCCCCTCCGTCTCCTCGTGCTTTGGCGGATGGGCCTGTATGCGCGACTCTGGCGCTACGCC
Organism: uncultured Gemmatimonadales bacterium; assembly: GCA_963702945.1. Taxonomy (GTDB): domain Bacteria; phylum Gemmatimonadota; class Gemmatimonadetes; order Gemmatimonadales; family Gemmatimonadaceae; genus BPUI01. The sequence continues at coordinate 727,508 of OY969773.1, read as the reverse complement.
GGACAGGCGGATCTCGAGCACCTCTGCGCGGCGTGCGCCGTGCTCGCCGTGGTGGGGATCGGCGCGGATTTCGGTGCGGGTTTGGTGCCGGGCGCAGCGTACAGTCGCGTTCCGATCTCGATCGTACTGATCGACGCGCTCCTCGGCGCGTTGGTGGTCACGCTTCCACGACTCGCGATGCGCCGCGGCGGTCGTTGGAGTGCGTACCCCTGGGGTCGACGGCCCAACGAGCCGAGACAACGTCGCGTCCTCATCGCAGGTGCCGGTGCCGCCGGAGCGATGATGGCGCGCGAGCTCACGACCCACGCCGGCCTCGGTGCGCGCCCAGTCGCGTTCGTCGACGATGACCCGACGAAGCAGCACCGGCGGCTCCATGGCATCCCCGTCGCCGGCGGACTCGACGACATTCCCGAGATCGTGCGAGAGTACGCCGTCGACGAGGTCGTCGTTGCAATGCCGGCCGCGCCTGGCGCGGTGGTGCGGCGGGTCCTGCAGGCGACGGCCGCCGTTGGGGTCGCGACCCGCACCGTCCCCGGGCTGTACGAGCTCCTGAGTGGGCGAAAGTCGGTGAGCGCTCTCCGCAGACATCCAGATCGAGGATCTCCTACGGCGCGAACCGGTCACGACGGATCTGAAGCGGGTCGGGATGCTCGCACACGGCCGGACCGTCCTCGTCACCGGCGCGGGCGGTTCCATCGGCTCGGAGCTCTGCCGCCAGATCGCGCGCCTCGCCCCCGCGCGACTCATAATCCTCGGCCGCGGCGAGAACTCGATCTTCGAGCTGTCCACGAGCTCGCACGCAGCTTCCCTGAGCTTCGGATCGATCCCGTCATCGCCGACGTCCGCGACCGACCGCGGATGAACGCGTGTTTCGCCACGTCCGTCCTTACGTGATCTTCCACGCGGCGGCGCACAAGCACGTGCCGCTCATGGAGGAGAACGTTGCCGAGGCGATCCTCAACAACGTGCTCGGCACACAGGTCGTCGCCGATCTCGCCGCGCGGACCGGCGTGCAGCGCTTCGTCCTCATCTCGACCGACAAGGCCGTTCGCCCTACGAGCGTCATGGGCGCGACGAAGCGCCTCGCCGAGGGCGTCGTGCAGGAGGTCGGTGCGCGGAGCGCGTGTCGCTTCGTCTCTGTCCGCTTCGGAAACGTGCTGGGCAGCCGCGGGCAGCGTCATCCCGACCTTCCTCCGCCAGATCCAGAACGGCGGGCCGGTCACGGTCACGCATCCGGACATGGTCCGGTACTTCATGACCATCCCGGAAGCGGTGCAGCTGGTGCTCCAGGCCGCGGTGATGGGCGAGGGCGGCGAGGTCTTCGTGCTCGACATGGGCGAGCCCGTGAAGGTCGTCGACCTTGCGAGTGACCTGATCCGCCTCTCGGGGCTCTCGCCGGACGACATCGAAGTGCGGTTCACGGGCGTCCGTCCGGGCGAGAAGCTGTACGAGGAGCTGTTCTTCAACGAGGAGAACGCGTCCCGTACGGAGCATCCCAAGGTGCTCCGCGCCCGGAACGCGCGCCTCGAACTCGCCGGCGCGCCGACGGTCGCCGGGCTGATCTCGCTCGCGCACGCGAACGTTCCGGCGGACGAACTTCGGGGAGCGATCAAGGCGCTCGTGCCGGAGTACACGGGGGCACCCGATGTGCCGCCACGGGCGGCGTCGCTGCGCGCGACCATCTCGCCCGTCGAACCGATCGTCGATGCGGCAGCCGGCGAGGTAGGCGCGCGCTCGTCGTGGAGCGGGAGGCGTGAGGTGGACCGGCGCCCCTCCACGGGTCGCCGTCGTGCACGAATGGCTCGTGACCTACGCCGGGTCGGAGCGCGTGCTCGAGCAGATTCTCGCGATGCTCCCCGATGCGGATCTGTTCGCCGTCTGCGACTTCGTCCCACCCGACGACCGCGAATTCCTCGGCGGCCGCACGCCGCGCACCACGTTCATCCAGAAGCTGCCATTCGCGCGGACGCGATTCCGCGCATACCTGCCGCTGATGCCGCTCGCGATCGAGCAGCTCGACCTGACCGGGTATGACCTCGTGATTTCGAGCAATCACGCGGTCGCGAAAGGCGTGATCGCAAGCCCGAATGCCCTGCACGTGTGCTACTGTCACACGCCGCTGCGCTACGCGTGGGACATGCAGCACGAGTATCTCCGCGAGGGTGGGCCGATGTCACGCACGCGAACGCTGCTGACCGCGTGGCTGCTGCACCGCCTGCGTCTGTGGGACGTCCGCGCGTCGGTCGGGGTCGACCGCTTCGTTGCGAACTCCACGTTCATCGCGCGGCGGATCCGACGCGCCTACCGCCGGCGCGCGACCGTCATCCACCCGCCCGTCGACGTCGAGCGCTTCACGCCCGCTGACGGGGCACGCGGTGACTACTACGTGACGGCGTCGCGATTCGTCCCGTACAAACGGGTTCCGCTGATCGTCGACGCGTTCCGGGGAATCCCGGACCGTCGTCTCGTCGTGATTGGCGATGGACCGCAGCGCGACGAAGTCCGAGCACTCGCTGGGCCGAACGTGACGCTCGTGGGGCACGCGTCACATGACGAGCTACTGCGGTGGGTGCGTGGGGCGCGCGCGTTCGTCTTCGCGGCGGCGGAGGATTTCGGGATCGCACCGATCGAGGCGCAGGCCGCGGGCACGCCGGTCATCGCGTACGGGGGCGGTGCGTTACCGGAAACCATCCCGGGGCTCGACGCGGTGGCCCCGTGCGGTGTCGTCTACGACGAACAGAGCCCGGCCGCCATTCGCCGAGCCGTAGCAGAGTTCGAGGCTGCGGCGGATCGGATCACCCCGGAGGCGTGTCGGGCGAACGCGTTGCGGTTCTCATCGGAACGATTTCGCGCGCGGTTCAGCCGATTCCTCGATCGCGCGCTCGACGCGCACCGTCGTGCGCTGGCCGGCGAGCCGCGTTCCCGGCCGGCCTCGCTCGTACGCCGCTAGAGGACCGTCCGCTCGCTCGTCGCCTGCGTGTCAGCTCGCGCCGCGACGCGCGAGCACGGCGCCGAAGGTGCGAAAGAGGATCGCTAAATCTTTCGTGATCGACCACTCCCGCACGTAGGCGAGTTCGATCGCCGAGCGTTGGGGATACCCGATGCGGCTGCGTCCGGCGACCGCCCACGCGCCCGTCACGCCCGGTCGAACCGCCAGCAGCGTCGGACGGTCGGCCACCGCATAGTTCGCGAGTTCGCGATCGAGAATGGGGCGTGGACCAACGAGCGACATGTCGCCCCGGAGCACGTTCCACAGTTGGGGCAGCTCGTCGAGGCTGGAGAGACGAAGCGCACGCCCGACCATCGTGATCCGATCGTCCACGTCACACGGCAATTTGAAGCTGTTCGCTTCGTATTCGGCACGCAGCGCCGCGTCGGCATGTAGCCGGGCTTCGGCGTCGCGACGCATCGTACGCAGCTTGTAGCACTGAAACGGCCGTGCACCGCGTCCCAGGCGCGCTTGCGAGAAGAAGATCGGTCCCGGGGACTCGGCGCGGATGCAGACGGCGAACACCGCGAGCAACGGCGCGCACACGGCCAAGCCGACTACTGCGCCAAATACATCGAGCGCACGCTTCATCCCTGCCTGCCACGGATCGGCCAATCGCGCCGTTGCTCCGGGAACCTCCGACACCAGACAGAGCGCCGCGGACGATGCCACGGCGAGCGCGTGATCACGGCGGCGTCGCTCGCTTCGCCTGGCCGCCGCTCGCCCGAACGCCCCGTGTCGGGCAGGCGCGGGGTCGTGCGTGCCACGGTCGCTGACCGGTTCGGATGTTAGGCGGGCCGATCCGTCGCCCGGCGCGGTGGACGGCGCGCGGCGGACCGGCTGCGCTTGGCTCTGCATGCGGTGATGGTAAAGGAGCGAAGGCCCGCGAGCCCCGTGGAGAACCGACGGTAACGTATCCGCATGACTCGGACGCGGGTAGCGAGCCAGCTGCCCTCATTCCGGGTACAGGATCGGGCATGCTTGGTCGCCGAGGGGGAGGGTCCGGGCACGATTGTCGTGCATTGAGCGACCCGCGTTCCGGCTCCGCGCCTCCCTCCCCGGTCCCTTGTCCACCCCGAAAGTGATGCCTACTGTCCATGCGAGCCGCGGATGGAGCCAGTCTGGCGTCCGCCGCCCCTCGTAGCCCCGTGCTGATTCTTGTGACGAATGCCGCCCCACGACGCCGTGTGCTCCACGTCGCTGTTGCCGCCCTGACATGCGTATGCGCAGGGATCGCGCCCGCGCAGTCGCCGGCGCCCGCCGTGGCCCAGGGAGCGTCGGCGTCATCGCCCAGTTCCCAGGCAGCAACCGGGACCGCGGCGCCTGAGCGTCGGAGCGACACGTCGCTCGCCGACAGCGCGGCGACCGCCGGGGCTGACCGGGCGGTCGTCGCGTCGGGTGACCGGCTCCGTATCAAGGTGTGGCGGGAACCAGGCCTAACGGACGAGTACGTCGTCGACGACCGCGGTGACGTCGTGCTACCGCGGCTCGGCACGATGCGGGTGGCGGGCCGGACGGTCGCGGGAGTCCGCGACACGCTGGTGTCGCGCTTCGCCGAGTATCTCCGGAATCCGAGCGTCGATGTGACGGCGCTCCGGCGGATCGGTGTGCAGGGAGAGGTACGCGCGCCCAACCTCTACTACGTCGATCTCACAAAATCGGTACGCGACGTGATCACCGAAGCTGGTGGGGTGCTCGACACCGGCAATCGCAACGGCATCTCGATTCTACGTGGCACGCAGCGGATCCCGCTGCCCAACTGGCAGAACGGCGGTCCGGTCGGCGCCCAGCTGCAATCCGGCGACCAGATCGTGGTCGCGCGCCGGAGCTGGTGGTCGATCAACTCGCTGGCCATCGTCAGCACACTCGGCGTCATCGTGCCAGTCGGTCTTTCCGTGTTGTCCTACGTTCGCAAATGAGTCTCACCCACGCCGGCGGGCCCGCAGCGCGGTTCGAACACGGCCCGTCGACATTTGAACCCGCGCCGACGGGTGCGATCTCTCCGTTGGGCACGCGACGCGCTGGTGCGGAGACCGAAACCGTCGACGTCGGCGAGGTCGTGCGCGCGGTCGGACGCGGGTGGCGCACGGTAGTCGCCGGCGGACTGCTCGGCTTGCTCGTTGCGCTCGGGCTCGTGCTCTTCTTTCCGCCCCGCTATCGCGCAGTCGCGACGGTGCTGCTCCGAAACGGCTCGGATGCGACGGGCTCGCTCCTGTCGCGTTTCGGCATCACCGGCGATGCGATCGGCGCCGGCGGCGGCGCGCTCGGGAGCGTGCTCAAATCGCCGCTCGAGACTGAGCTGCAGCTACTCAACAGTCGCGACGTACTCGGTCAGGTCGTGGATTCGTTGCAGCTCCAGGCACGCGTCCGTGCGCCGCACGGCCTACCCGCCCGGGCGCTGTTCGCGCAGCTCGCGATACCGGGCTCGTTCAAGCACGTGACAGTGGACTTCGCGCGCGGCAGCGACGGTGCATACCGGGTGGACGCGCCGCGGGGCGCGGCCACCATCCGTCCCGGCGTGCCCGGCGACGTGCCCGGCATCGGGCGCGTGGAGATCCGACCGCGGATGTCAGACGGTCTGGCGCCGCCGCCAACGTTCAGCATCGACTTCGAAGACCGCGAGGACGCGATCACGCGGGTCGAAGACCACCTGAGCGTCTCGAAGCGCGGCGGCGAACTCGTCGAGGTCGTCTACTCCGGACCGGATTCGGTGACGGCCGCCGAGGTGCCGAACGCGATCAACGCCGTGTATCTCCAGCGCCGACGCACCGTAGATCGGGGGCTCAACCAGCGCCGCTACGAATTCCTTGCGTTGCAGGCGGACAGCGTCGCGGGGCAGCTCGGAAACGCCGAGAACACGCTCCGAGCGCAGCAGGAAGCGTCGGGCGTGTTCGACCCGGAGCTCACCGGCAAGGCGGGGACCGACGCGCTCCGAGGTCTGGACGAGCAGCTGGCGCCGATCGAGGCCGAACAGCGCGCGTTCAACAGCACGCTGCGCGATGCCGACGCGCGCGGCATCCGCTCGCGTCAGATCGCGGCCGCGCCGGCGTTCCTGAAGAGTCCGGCCGTCAACTCGATCATCACGCAGGCGGCGACGCTCGAAACCGAACGGACGCGACTGCTGGAGCGGCGAACGGAACGTGACCCCGAAGTCGTCGCGCTCACCCAGAGCATCGCCGATCTCGATGCACAGCTGCCCGCGCTCGCGCGTACGTATGGCGCGTCGCTCGACCTCCAGGTCGCCGAGCTGCGGCGTCAGCGCGACCTCATCGCGGCGCGCCTCGCGGAGCTGCCGCGGCAGGCGGTCGGGAGTCTGCGCGGGCAGCGCGACGTGAAACGCCTCTCGCAAACCGAACTCGCGCTTCAGGCGCAGCTCATCGACGTGCGGCTGGCCGCGATGGCCGAGGGTGGGCAGGTGCGTGCGGTCGACATCGCGCTGCCGCCGAAGAAGATCTATTTCCCTCGCCCCGCGCCGACGTTCGCGGCCGCGCTGGTGATCGGGCTGCTGCTTGGCGCGGCGTGGGCGATCGTCGGGGGGGCGTTCTCGACTCGCGTGTGGACGCCGGACGACGCGGAGCGCGCGAGCGGCGTGCCGGCGATCGCGGCGGCGGCCGGCCGCCCACTCCTGCTCGGTGGGCCGGTGAGCGGCTCGGTTCTCGTACTGCCCGTGGGCGCACACGCGGATGCTGTTGCCGCGGCGGCGACGGTAGCCGACCAACTGACGGACGCTGCAGTCCAGCGCGGCCGGCGTGCGGCCGTTCTTCGGGTCGCTGAGATTGGGTCTGGGCGTACGGTCGCGTCGGTAGTCGACGAGTTGGGGCGCGAACACGACGTGGTCGTCCTGCTCGGTGGCGCGTTCAGCGACGGCGCGACCGCGGCGGCGCTCGATGCGCGCTGGCCCGCGGTGCTCGTCGGCGTGCCGGGCCGACTTCGCCGGAGCGAGCTGAGTGACAGCGCCGCCGTGCTCGCGCGGCTCGGTGTTCCCGTCATAGGCGTGGTGCTGCGAGAGGCCCCGCCGGCATCGGCGATGCCTCACGGTCGTGACGTTGCGCGTTCGATTCCGCCGCACGGACGCGAGCCGCGCGCCGAGGCGCCTCGCCCGACCGACGCGGTGCTCCCGGCGATGTTGGGCTCGGATCCTCGGACCGGACCCCGCCCCGCGTGAGCGAAGTCGCGCGGGCGTTCGACGGGTGGGTGGGAGCTGGGGTCGCGCGCCGGCCGGCGGCCCGCCCGCGCTCGTCGTTCGCCATTCCGCGCGGCGTCCGTCCAGTGACCCTGCTTGGCGTGGGCGATCGTGCTCTTGCTCGCCGGGCAGCTCGGTCGCATCCCGGTGCTGTCGGCGAGCGGCAAGGACGCTCCGGTCCTGTTGAACGAATTCCTCCTCGCAGGCGTGCTCATCGCGTCGGCGATTGCGTGCGCGCGCGCGCGCATGGTGCGCCTCGACGCGGTCGCATTCGCCGCGATTGCGTTCGCGATCGTCGGCGGCGCGTCGGCGATCGCGGGCGCGTCCGAGTTTCGGCTCACCGGATTCGAGCTCGCGTACAGCCTTGCCTACCTCGCGCGCTGGGTCGCCTACTTCGGCCTGTACGTCGCGCTGTTGAACATCGCGCGCGGATCGGATGCGCCAGCGCTCTGGCACGTGCTGGAGCGGACCGTGCTGATCTTTACCGGTTTCGGGATCCTTCAGGCCGCATTTCTGCCGGGCTTCGCGCAGCTGGTCGATCCGCGGTCGGGCGTCGATACCATGCCGTGGGACTGGCAGGGTCACCGCCTCGTATCGACACTGCTCGATCCAAACTTCGCGGGCGCGTTCATCTTTCTGGTGTTGCTCGTGCAACTCGCGCGGCTCGCCTACGGTGCGCGTATTCCGCTCTGGAAGCCGCTGGTGTTGGTCGTGGGACTCGGGCTCACGTACTCGCGGAGTTCGATCCTCGCGGTCGTGGTGGGCGCGATCGTGATCGTCTCGGTGCGTGGACTCAGCCGCCGGTGGGTCACGCTTGGCGGTGCGGCGGCAGCCGCTCGCGATCCCGTTCCTGCCCGCGCTGATCCAGCTCGGCTCGGAATACAACAAGTTCACCGTGACGGATGGGTCGGCGCTGCAGCGGACCGTGATGTGGTTGCGCGCCCTGACCGTCCTGGCCGACCATCCGGTGTTTGGCATCGGCTTCAACACATATGGCTTCGTGCAGCGGGCGTACGGCTGGGAGGTCGTCGGGCGTGACGGGTTCGGCGTCGATGGCGGGTTGCTGTTCATCGCGGTGATGACCGGGTTCGTGGGCCTGACGTTCTACGTCCTCATGTTCGGGATCGCGTGGCGCAACTGCCGTCGGCTCTGGCGCGACGCGCTCGCGTCGCCGGAGGCGCGCGGGACGGCGCTTGGCACTGCCGCCGCAAGCCTCGGGTTGATCATCCATGGCTGCTTCACCAATAGCCTGCTGCTCCCGTTCTTGATGGAGCCACTCTGGGTGCTGTGGGGCCTCGTGTACCTGTACCGGCGGTCGGACGCGCCGCTCGGGGAGGCGGCGTGATCGGCGTGACAGAAGCCGAGGTCGGCGCCCGAGCGGCGGCAGGTGAACGCGCGGTGCGCGAGCGTTCGCGCGCCCGGGCGTTCGCCGGTCGGCTGTGCTCCGAAACGCTCGACGAGGTCTATCGCGCGATCGAAGCGCTCATCGCACAGCACGCCCCTCCATCGGCCGCGGCGCAACGCGCGCTCCTGGATGTCGGGTGTTGGGAAGGCGACGCGACCCTGCGCTTTGCATCGGCTGCGCGTGCGCGCCCATTTGGTGTTGAGGTCTTTCCCGCGCCTGCGGCCGTGGCCCGAGCACGCGGAGTGACCGTCGCCGAGTGTGACCTCGAGCGCGACGCGCTGCCGTTCGCCGACGCGAGCTTCGATGTGATCGTCGTCAACCAGGTGCTCGAGCATCTCAAGAACATCTGGCTGCCGCTCGGTGAGATGTATCGCGTCCTCCGCGTGGGCGGCCTGCTCGTCGCATCGGTGCCGAACCTCGCGAGCTTGCACAATCGTCTGATGCTTGCGTTAGGCATGCAGCCGACGTCCATCCGAGTGCGCGGACCGCACGTGCGAGGGTATACGGCCGAGGCGTTCAGCGATCTGCTGCGTCTGGGCGGCGTCTGCGAGTTGGTGACCGTGCGCGGTGTCGGCTTTCATCCACTCCCGCCGCGAACGGCGGGCGCGCTTGCCCGCCTCTGGCCGTCGGCCTCCCATACGCCGGTATTCGTGGCGCGGAAGCTGGTCGAACGCAGGCCCGATCCGTGGACCGCGTGGCGCGCGGACGAGGACGCGGCCGGGGTGCAGACACTGTATGCCGCCGCGGGCGACGCGTGAGCACGGCATCCTGGCTGTCGTGTGCACATGGCCTTCGCTGGCGGGGTCCGGGGATCGCGACTCTAACGGCGGCGGTCGTGCTCTCCACGGCGGACCTGACCGCGTGTAATGCGTGCGATGGTGTGGTCGGGTGCAGCGTGCCTAACCGGCTCGGGGTGAGTGGGCAGATCGTCGATCGCCAGGCGAGCGGGACGCCAGTCTCGGGAGTGCGCATCGACGTGATCCGAACCGGTGGTGGTGCGCTCGATGCGGACTCGGCGTCCGCGACGACCGACGGTCAGGGCTGGTGGCAGGTCTCGTTCGGGGCGCGCGATGCGGCCCCCGTCACCGTCGACGTCGTCGTCACGCCAGCCCCACCGGCAAAGCCGTACCGGGTCACCGGGCTGCAATTCACGCCGTCCACGGTCCGCGGCGAGGGAAGCGTGCTCGGGCGGTGGGTGACGGAGCCGTTCATCAGTTACATCGGCGAGCTGCGCGACCGTCAGACCGGCGAACCGATTGCTGGCGCGCGCGTGACTTACGTGCGGCGCGGTGGAATCGACGTTCAGCCAACCCCGTCCACGACGGTGGTGCAGACGACGACGAGCATCGGATACTTCTTCCTCGATCTCAAGCCGGCGGCGTTCGCACCGCTCGTCGCCGACTTCATCGTCGAGCGTCCCGGTGTGAAGGTCGACACGATCCAGAACGTGTCGATCATGCCGGGGCACGAATGGGGACCGCCCCTCGCGACGGCCGCGTCTTCGTTCCGACTCGGTGTCGGCTTCGACTACTATCTGCGCGTCGTCAACCGCGCGACCGGTCAGGCGTCGGCGGGCTGGTTCACATGGCAACGCACGGGCGGTATCGCCGTCACGCCCAACCGCGTTCAACTGCCCTCGGGCATCAACAACGTGATGCACTGGGTGCTGACCCCGGCGACGGCCGGAACCGTGGTGGGCGACGCGTTCTTCGAGCCCGCCGGCACACGCGACACGGTGTACTTCCGCGGGCTGCAGGTCGCCACGTACGAGGCTGGTACGACGCCGACGCTCACACTCAGCTACGGCGTGAGCGCGGCCGCGATCAGGCGCGCGCGGAATGGCGTGGGTCGTTAGGCGCGTGCGGTAGGGATGTGCTAGGACGCGTCGAGGACCTCACGCGCGGGCGATTGCTCGTGCGGAACGTGGGGCTGAATCTGTTAGGCTGGGTGCTGCCGGCGATCGCCGCCCTCTTCGCGATTCCGCAGCTCGTCCGGTCGATGGGCGCCGACCGCTTCGGGCTGCTCACCCTCGCGTGGACGCTCGTCGGCTACTTCAGCCTTTTCGACCTCGGGATGGGGCGCGCTCTCACGCAGGCGCTCGCCGAGCGCGTGGGCGCGGGCGAGCAGGACGACTCGCCGGCGCTTACCTGGACCGCGCTCTGGCTGTTGCTGCCGTTCGGCATCCTGTGCGGGGTCGCGCTCGCGCTTGCCGCGCCGGCGCTCGCGGGTCGAGCGCTCGCCGTCCGGCCGGAGTTGCGCGACGAGGCAGTGACGTCGCTCCGGCTACTCGGGCTCGCCGTCCCGTGGATGGTGGTTACCTCGGGGCTTCGCGCGGTGCTCGAAGCGGGGCAGCGGTTCCAGCTGATCAACTTGCTGCGGACCCCATTGGGCATTCTGACCTTTGCCGGACCAGCGGCGCTGCAGCGCGTCACGCATGCGTTGCCGCCATCGGTCGGCGTCCTCGTCGCGGTCCGGATCCTCTTGTGTGTGCTGCACGCGATCGCGGTGTTCCGTACGGTGCCGGTGCTGCGCCGCGTGCGACTGCCTGGGCGCGCGCAGCTCGTGCGCCTGTGGCGCGCCGCGGGTTGGATGACGGTGACGAGCATCGTCAGTCCCGTGATGGTGTCCGTCGACCGGTTCGTCCTCGGCGCGGCGCTCCCGCTCGCGGCCGTGGCGCACTATGCCACCGCCAGTGAGGTCGCCACCAAGATGTGGCTCTTCACCGCGGCGCTCGGGCCCGTGCTCTTTCCCGCGCTTGCCGCGACCGCGGGACGTGACGACGTGCGTGCGGCGGCGCTCTTCGACCGAGCAATCCGCGTGACCGCCCTGGCGCTCGCGCCCGCGGCGCTCGTGCTCGTCCTCTTCGCGCGCGAGGGGCTGACCGCGTGGATGGGGGCGGAGTTCGCGCGCGCGAGCGCTCCGTGTCTGCAGTGGCTCGCGATCGCCGTTTACGCGAATTGCCTCGCGCAAGTCGCCTTCGCGGCCGTTCAGGGTGCCGGACGCGCCGACGTCGCGGCGAAACTTCACCTCATCGAACTGCCGCTCTACCTCGGGCTGCTGTGGCTCACGCTCCGGGAGCTCGGGCTCGTGGGGGTCGCGGTCGCGTGGCTTATCCGGATGGCGGGTGATGGCGTCGCGTTGTTGATCGCGACGCGTCCCGTACTGCGCAGCGGAGGCTGGGCGATCGATCGCGGGCTTCGCCTGTTGATCGGCGGCGTTGCGGTGCTGGCGGCGTGCGCGGTCCCGCTGTCCTTCGGCGCGCGCGTCGCGCTCGCGGCGGTGTTGATGGCCGCGCTCGCGACGGCCGCAGCGCGCGGACTGATCACTCCGCCGGAGTGGGCCGCCGCCGCCGACGGTGCTCGCGCGCTGCAACGGTCCGCATCAGGCCTGCGCGGAGGGCGTCGAAACCCCGCGATTCCTTGACCGCCGTCCGCGCCGCTCAGACCGGACGTCGGACGGCCGGTCGGCGTTAGGCGTTTCGGACGAGTTCGGCTTGCGCTCGCGGCGGGCAATCAGGAGCGTCCCGTCGTGCGATCCATCTTGCGTCAGGTCCCGCTCCACGGCGCGGACTTCCGCGCCGTGGAGCGGGCGAGAAGCACCTCGCGTAAGAGTGGACGGGTGTGCTGGATGGTGACGAACACGCGCGCGAAATCACATCTGCCGGTCGGCTCGTGCAGCCCGGACGTCGAGTGCACGAGCCCAGGTTCCGTCTACCGACTGGTTCGTCTTCACGTTCAGCGATGGATCAGCGCACCTTTCCGGGTGCGAGCGCAGGGGCGTCGCGAAGGCATGATGCGCCTTGCGGAATCGCTCGAGCGTCGCGGCGGCGGCATGCCGCCTGAACGCTCGATCAGACTGATCAACGCCGTGCGAAACACGGCACGCTCGATCTCCATGCCATGACCGACGACGTCCGTCCCGTTCGCATTTCTGTTTGCATTCCGGCGTACAATCGCGCGGATCGTCTGCCTGAACTTCTCGATTCGATCCTTAATCAGCGGTACCTGCATTACGACGTGGTGATCTGCGAGGACGCATCGCCCCAACGCGGGCAGATCCGCGCTGTCGTCGCGGCGTATGAGGCAGCACATCCGGGTCGGCTGCATTACTTCGAAAACGCCGAGAACTTCGGGTACGACGGAAACTTTCGCGAGCTCATCCGTCGCGCCACAGGCGACTATTGCTTCATCATGGGCAACGACGACGTGATGGCCGCCGATGCGCTCGAGACGGTGGCGTCGGCTCTCGCACGGTACCCGGACGTAGGGTTCATCCTACGCACGGTCGCGTATTTCGAGCGGTCGCCTGCCGAAACCGTGACGGTCGCGCGGTACTTTGCGAACGAGATGTACTTCGAACCAGGACTCGACACGGTCGTAACGTTCTTTCGGCGTGTGGTGTCGGTCTCGGGACTCGTCATACACCGGGAGGCCGCGCTTCGGCACGAGACCGCGCGCTTCGACGGTACGCTGTTCTATCAGCAGCATCTCGCGGCGCACATCCTGATGGAGATGCACGGCGTCTACCTTCCGCAAGTGCTCGCGCACTTCCGCATGGGCGGCGTGCCGGAATTCGGCACGAGCGCGCGCGAGCGGGGCCGCTTCACGCCCGGGGTACAGCCACCTGACACGTCGCTGAAGATGCTGCAGGCGCACCTCGACATCGCCGAGCACGCCGGGGATCGCTACGGCACCGCTCTTCGCCGGCGCGTGCACCGCGACCTCGGGCGGAATATGTATCCTGCGTTCAAGTATCAAGCGCACATCGGAGTTCGGGCCTACCTCCGATACTATCGCGACCTCATGCGCATGGGCTTCTGGCGCTATCCGCTCTTTCACGCGTTCGGGCTCGGTGTACTCGTGCTGGGGCGTGAGCGCGCCGACCATATTCTGTACCGGATACGTGCGCGCCTCGGCCACACGCCGCTCCTCGGCGAACGACCGCGACCGGTCGCGATGAAGCCTGCACCTGACCGGCCGGATTGATCACGTGCACGTCGCGCCCGACCATCGTCGGGCACTTCATGCGGACGTCTAGCGGGGAACCGCGTCTCGGGCGAGCGCCACGCACGCGGCGCGGAACGCATCGTCGACGGTCACGCCCTCGATGCAGCATGGTGTGACACACGGGCGTTGGGCACCGGTGATCTCGTCGTGACACGCGGTCGCGCGCGCCGGGCGCCAGAGCCATTGCACGCTGGCACGACGCGGGCAGAGTGCGCGTGGGTCGGTCGGTCCGAAGATCGCGACCGTCGATGTCGGCGTGGTCGCGGCGATGTGCAGGAGCGACGAATCATTCCCGACGAACAGGTCGAGCGCAGCGATCGCGCCTCGCGTCCCAGCCAACGTCGTCTGGCCGACGAGGTCGACCAGCCGTGCGCCGGGGACCACACCCGCGACCGCGTCCGCGTCGCCACGGTCGCTCGCCGCGCCTAACAGGACGACGTCCGCACGCGGATGCGTGCGCAGGAGTTCGGTCGCGAGCGCGGCATAGTGCGACGCAGGCCAGCGTTTGGGTGCGAACTGCCCCCGGACGTTTCGCGCGCCACCGGGCGCGAGTCCGATCAACGTCCGCCCGCCCGCGCGAGCGGTCGCGAGGCGGGCGTAAGCCTCGGGGTCGAGGCCAGTGGTCGCCCACTCAGGCTTCGCGGATTCCGGAACATCTGCGGCGTCCGGCGCGCGGAGCGCGGAGGCGACCGCATCGTAGCGATCCTCCCAATGCTCCCCGGGGCGCATGAAGATGGGCTGCGTCAGCATCCGCGCCGCGCGCCCGCGCGCGATCCCGGCGCGCACGGGAGCTCCCGACACGCGCGCCAGCGCGATCCATGGCGCGGCCGCCTTCATCACGGCGACCACGTCCGGCGCGAGCGCGCGCACCCGTCGCGCGACGCGCGCAAACAGCGCGGCACGCGTACCGAGCTGACCGTGGTACGCGCTCTCGTCGTCGAACACCTCGACATGGTCGAAGAGCCCCACGTCGTGCGCCAACCGCGCCGTCGCCGCACCGGTGAGCAGCATGCACCGGGGCGTTCCGCCGCGTGGACCCGCGAGCGCGCGCAGCCGGGAGATCGCCGGGAGGGCCTGGACGAAGTCCCCGAGCGCGCCCGGGTGGATGACCAGTACGCGCGGCCCTCGAAGGTCAGCGCTCACGCGCGCCAGACGGCACTCGGCGGCCGCGCTTGGAGAAGTTCAGCGTGAGACCGTAGTTCATCACGTCCACCGTCCCCAGACCGTACGTGTACGCGGCGCCGTTCTGATACAGGTAGTTGAGGCGATTCGTGGAGGTCAGCTCCGCGAGCACGTCGTACCCGGCGTAACCGAACCCGGCGCGTACCCCACCGCCGAGGCTCACGTCGTGACGCGAGAGGTTCGCGAGGAACTGACGATACAGCGCGTCGTTCTGGTTCCGCACGCGGCGCAGGAAAAACCCAAGCTGCGACGTCGGACCGTAGAAGTCCGCCGTGACTTCCTGGCTGGACGAGCCAGGGCCGATCACGGCGCCGAGGACCTGGCCTCGGTTCGTGAACCCGGCCGTGGCGGACCGCCCCGTGTAGTAATCCGGGATCGGTGGGCGATCCGTGAAACGCCGGCTCTGCTCCAGGTTGGTCAGTTCGACTCCCACATGGATCGAACGGCCGCCAGACACCGGGCCACCCGGGACGTGCCAGGCGCGACCGAGTCCGAGCGTGTAGGCGCCACTGTTCATTGGCGCGATCAGGAAGTCGCGCACGTTACGCGGAAGTTCGAGTCGCGCGAACTCACCGTAGATCTCAGCCCCGGCGCGCGGGAAGATCCAGCGTGCAAACACCGATGCGAGCTGATCGGTGCGGCGGGGGTGCGCGAGTGTGTCGCCCACGCCAAGGTTCTCGTTCTTCGTGAACACGTCGAGCGCGTGTCCGATGCGGTCGCCCGAGCCAGTCCCGGCAAGCACGAGGCGTGCGATGCCTAACGTGACATTGGGCTCGGCGCGGAACCGCAGTGTCACCGCCGCGCCGCTCAGACTGCGCCCCTGCGCCCGCGTCGCCGAATCCGCGTAAAGAGACGGAGTCAATCCCCCGAGTAGCCACTGCGCTTCGATATCGCCTAACGCCGTTCGGAGTGGACGCGCCGTACGCACGAAGGCGTGCGGAAAGCCCTCCCCGGCACTGCTGAGCAAGAGCGCGTTCCGCGCGCCTGGGCCCCACCACAGATTTTCAGTCGACACGCCGTACGCGACAGCGCCGGTCGTGGCGTACAGCGCCGACTGTCCCGGGACGATCAGCGTGTATGATTGATCGCCGAAGCGGATCGGGAGGTCCGCCGAGTACGGGGCGAGAAAAAACGGCGACTGAAACGGTCCGGTCGAGGGAAATTGGCCCGTCGGTCCAGTCGGCGTGGACTGGAACCCACGATTGGCGGAATGGCTGATCTCTGGTGCGAGCACCGCGGTAATCGGTCCAGCGGTGAACGCGACGCCGCCGCGAACGAGCACGTTCGCCCCGCGCCCCGCCCAGAGCGCGCCGTCGTTCGCCTGGGATGGCAGCGCCGAGTTGTAGATGAACAGCATCTCGGGGTAGAGCAGCGTGACATGCGGCGTGCCGCGCGCATGTAAGGCATCGGCGGACATCGTGGACGTCGAACGGAGGAGATAGCCCGTCGTCGACGTATCGCCGAACAACTGCGCGACCCGAAGCCGTTCTTCCGTCACACTCTGCAGCATCGTCAGCGCGGACGCGCTGATCTCGGATGCTGCTCGGCCCGCGTTGGCCGGCGCCTGTGCCGATCCGACACCCGCCGTTACGACACTTGTGGTCGCCCAGACTGCCGCACACCGGCGTACCGCACGCAGTGGTAGCCAGCGGGTAGATTGCCGGCCGCCGCAGGAGGGTTCGCAACGGCCGAGAAGCGGTTCAACCACAGGGGATCATCGGTGCAGAGACGGGGAGCGCACGGCCGCCGCGGTGTCGCGCGCCGAGCGGCGCGGCTGGCGCGCGGCGCCGCGGCGAGTGTTGGTGTGATCTGCGCGACTGCCGCGATCACCGTGGTCATGCCACGCGCCGCTGCGGGGCAGGGAACGACCGTGGTGATGGGCGGTCGATTGAGCGACTGGACAGCTGCGTCCGTGGGAAGCGAGGAGGAAAACTATCTGCGCGTGCTGCAGGTCGCGGGGATCGCGCGCCAGCGCCCCTGGTCGGTGCGCCCGTTCGGCCCGGGCGAACTTCGCGGCCTCGTTACGTCCGGCGTGTCGCATCCGTGGGCGGCACGTATCACCGCCGACACGCAACGCGCAACGCCGTTGCGCGCGCGCTTCGCCTCGCTTGGCGGCTCGGCGGGGATCGCGGTCAACACGACGACGCCATTCTCGATGAACGACGGCGCGATCTGGACCGGTCGTGGACCGACGGCCTATGCGCGCTATGGCGCGATGGCTGACTGGCAGCCTGCCACATGGGCCACGCTTTCGGTGCGTGCGGAGCCAATGGCCTTTTGGGCGAGCAATCTGCGGGTCGGCATCGTGCCTAACGGGGCGCCAGGAGCGCTCCGGTTCGGCGATGCACTCGAGCCAACGGTCATCGACGAGCCGCAGCGATTCGGCACGCGTCCCTACGCCAGATTCGACCCCGGCCAGAGCACGGTGCGGCTGGACGTGTTGGGCGCGGCGATCGGATTTTCGACGGCCAACCAGTGGTGGGGGCCCACGCTGATAGATCCACAGATCCTCGGCGACAACGCCTCTGGCTTTCCGCACCTGTTCGTCGGCACGAGCCGTCCGACGAACATTGGATTTGGAACGCTTCACTTCCGATTGGAAGCCGGCCGACTCGCGCAGAGCGCGTACTCCCCGATGCCGGCTGACTCAGCATACCGCTCGGCTGCGGGCGGCACGGCCGTGTTGACGATCAACGGCGTGCCGGGGCTAGAAATCGGCGGATCGCGGTTCTTCCACGACCGATGGGACGGTGCGAGTAGCGCGTTGTCGCGCATCAAGGAGCCGCTCGGGCAGTTCTTCGGATCGAGTTACACGGTCCAAAACAGCAACCAGCTCGCAAGCGTGTTTGGTCGCTGGGTGCTGGCGCCGGCTCACGTCGAGGTGTGGGGCGAGTACATGCGGAACGACGCGGCCGCGAACTCGCGCGACCTCGTGGTCGAGCCGGATCACGATGCTGGTTTCACCGTCGGAACACGGCGCGTGTGGCAACGCCGGGATGGCGCGATCGCTGCGCTGCGGGTCGAGTGGTTGAACGATCAGATCACGCACCTCGACCGCGTACGGGTCCAGGTCCGCCCATACCAGCACTTCCCGATCCGGCAGGGCCACACCGAAGTCGGACAGGTTCTCGGGTCGGCCGGCGCGCAGGGCGGGTCGAGCACGACGATCGGATACGATCGCTACCTGCGCGACGGGCGTTGGACTGTCGAGGCCGCACGCCGCGTCGTGCAGTCTTCGCTCGCGGAAGGCTCGCCGGAACGCCAGTGGGACGTCCTGTACTACATGCGGGCCGAGCGACTGCGCTTTGGAAAACACGCAGACCTGTTCACCGGCGTTTCGCTCATGCCCGAGCTGAACCGGAACTTCGGCGGCGACGTCGTCAACCTGCGGCTCGACGCTGGATACCGGTTCTAGCCTGCCGCGAGCGGTGCCGGTGCCACTCGATCCGCGCGCGGCCCGGCAGCTATCCCGTCGGTAGGCCTCCGTACTACTTCTTGTAGATCGCGATCGCCGTGATCACTGCCGCGAGCGTTCCCGCGATCTGCGCGAATAGCGCGATCGACTGCGCCGCACCGGTCGCATCGATCGGGTTTCGCGTCGGCACGGTGACTTCTGCGCCCGCGCGCACCTCGGGGACCGACGTGGGCAGTAAGAAGAACGAGCGGCGCTTGCTCTCGAATTTGCCGTTGGGCTGCCTGACATAGGCGCGACCCGCGTCCGCATCACGTGCCGGACCGCCCGCCGCCCGGATGTAGTAGTCGATGTTCCGCCCGGGCACGAACGCGACGGACGTCGGCGCGTTCACCGCGCCCACGACCCGCACGACCGGATTGTACGACGGAACGATGATTGAGTCGCCATCCTGCAGCACGAAGTTGTCACGCGCACGCTGGTCCCGCAGCACGTTCGGTAGATCGATGCCGATGCGTCCCGTGTTGCTGCGCGTGCGGTAGAACACGACGCCGTCCGCGTACCCCTCCGACGTGAGGCCGCCGGCGCGCCCGATCAGATCGCTCAGGCGTTCGGTTTTTTGGCGCAAGGCGTACCGGCCGGCGACCGCACCTCGCCACCGATGAACGACCGTCCGCTGCAGCTCGAAATCCGGCTGGCGGAAGATCAGGACGTTGTCATACGGCTGAAGCACGGTCTCGGGCGCGCCGGAACCCGCGGTCGGTACACCCGGGCACGACGTCCGCGTGCTCCGACGTCGTGCCCGAACAGGTAGGTCGAGTCGAGTGGCACGCGGACCGTTGTCGCCGTCGCGCCGCCCGCGCGCGATTCGGGCAGTCGTGCGATCTCGGCTTCGGTGAGGAGCGCGCCCTCGGTCGGGCCGTCGGCGAGCAGTACCACGTCGCGAAGCGTCATGCCCTCGCGGTACTTGAACCGCCCACCGCGGCGCACCGCGCCACCGATCGCGACGTAGCGCTCCGGGCGAAAGCTGGTGAGCGAGAACACGCGGATCTCGTCGTCTTCCTGGATCGGGATGTCGTTGAAGGCGGCACCGCTCAGGTCGCGGAGCACCGCACGCAGCTGCACGCGGGTCGAATCGCGCTGCATGCGCGAGACGAGCACCTGACCGAGGTAGGTGTCGGCCTTGAGCCCGCCCGCGGCGCGCAGCACGTCGGACAGCCGCATCCCGGGCCGCACCCCGATCGGACCCGGGCTCACCACGTTCCCCTCGACGAGCGCGCGATCGCGCACGCGCTCGGCGATGCGCGCGATACGGACGATGTCGCCGTTGACGAGTGGGATCGCAGGCGCGACGCCGTCGCTCGACGACCCCGCATCGACGACGACGCGGTCTCGTCCGCCCTGGCCGCGCTGGTTCGGCGGAAGCACCCGCTCGATGACGACACGGCGTGGAGCGGCGAGCGCGGTGAACCCGCCGCTGATGCGCATCAGATCTGCGAGCGTCTCGCCCGGCTTCATCTCGTACGTCGCGGGGCGGAGCACCTCGCCTAACGCCCGCACGCGCGCGAGGCGCGGTGGTACGAAGACCACGTCGCCGTCCTGGAGCCGCGAGTCGCGCGAGGCGTCGCCGAGTGTGAGGTAGTCGTAGACGTCGAGCGCCGCGACCGCGCGGCCGTCGCGGCGGATCTCGACGCGACGCAGCGAGCCGTTCTCCGAGGGTCCACCGGCGGCATAGAGCGCCGTGAGCGCCGTCCCGGCGCTCGACACCCGGTAGCTCCCCGGGCGGACGACGTCGCCGACGACGAACACCTGAAGCGAGCGCAGGCGCGACACCGACACGGCGAACTGCGTGGTCCCCCCGCCGCGGCGCACGCCCGAGTACACGCGGCCGAGTCGCGAGTACAGAATGTCGTCGAGTTGGGCGAGCGTGAGATTGGCGACGAACACCTGCCCGACCTGCGGGATCAGGACGAACCCTTCGCGTGTCACCTGCAGGTTGTACGATTGCTCGACGTCGCCGGTGAGGATCAGCACGAGCCGGTCGCCGGGCCCGAGACGGTAGTTGCGGTCGACCGGGCCGGCGAGGTTGGGGTCGAACAGGGTCGACGACGAGTTGCGGAACAGGTCGAGCCCGAAGATCGCCAGCCCGCTGTCGCGTACCGCACGGATGCTGTCGCGCACGGCGCGGCTGCTGTCGGCATAGTTGAGACTATCCGCGCCGCGGCCGTACGACGGCCGGCGCACGATGCGCCGGATGAAGCGGGTCGAGTCGCCGGGCAGCGGTACGTAGATGACCGTGGCCGTCGTGTCGGAGAACCGCTCAGAGACGGCCGCGCGCGACACCGTGTCGACGATGAAGTCGCGGGCGCCGGTCGGGACGCGCGTCGGCAGGGAGCGGCCGCGCCGCCCGCCGAGGCTATCGCGCCCTGCGTTGGTCGAGTCGCCGCGCAGCGCGTCGATGTCGAGCGAGTCGGCGATACCGAGTGTCGACATGACGTTCAGGAGCGTCGAGCTGGAAAGCGTGTCCCCGGCCGCGCCGCGTCCCGAGCCACCCGGGAGATAGCTGTCGATCAGGTTGTCGGGGTACCCGGCCGCGCGCAGGCGCGCCCGTGCCTGGTCGGGCGTGAGGCCGCTCGCGAGCAGGCGCTGTTGCAGCTGCGCGATGAGATCGGGGCGCGCTTGCGCGATCTGCCCAGCCTGCGCGGGGGAGGGAAGGGAGGTCGTCCCGCCCGGCAACTGTGCACGGGCGAACGGAGCGAACGCAAAAACGGCCGCGGCAGTAAGCAGCGGCCGAAGCAACCGGAGGCGCATCTGAGAGTGCAAGGGTGCTGCAGGGCGGCCAGTCGACCGCTTTGATGAAGGTGGACGCGCAGGGACTCGAACCCCGGACCTCTGCTGTGTGAAAGCAGCGCTCTAACCAGCTGAGCTACGCGTCCGATCACCGTCGCGAGACGGTCCGCGGATTGTAATGCGGCGCACCCGACCGCGGAAGGCCGGGGCTTGCCGCGCGGTATGGGAGTCGATGGGCCCTGTGGGATTTGAACCCACGACCGAGCGATTATGAGTCGCCTGCTCTGACCGCTGAGCTAAGGGCCCTGACGCACGGCAATTTATCGCGGTAGCGGCCGGCACAACCATTGCCCCGCCTCGCCGCGTGGCATCCCTCACCACGCGCCTGAGCGCGACCGTCCTGCGTACCGCCGAAGGTGCGCAGAATTTCACCGTGCTCGCGTGGAAGTCCGCGCGCTTCGTCTTCTCGCGTCCATTCTACGCGACGGACATGTTCCAGCAGATGGATGCGATGGGCGTCCAGTCGCTCGGCATCGTGCTGCTGACCGGTTTCTTCACGGGCATGGTGCTCGCGCTCCAGTCGTCCGTGCAGTTGCGGACCTTCGGCGCAACGCAGTACATCGGCTCGCTCGTCTCCGCGTCGATGATCCGAGAACTCGGTCCCGTGCTCGCGGGGCTCATGGTCGCGGGACGCGTGGGGTCGGGCGTCGCGGCGCAGATCGGGTCGATGAAGGTGACCGAGCAGATCGACGCGCTGAACACGCTCGGCACCGATCCGATCAAGAAGCTGGTCACGCCACGCGTGCTCGCGGGAATCGTGATGCTGCCAATGCTGACCGTCATCAACGACGTCGTCGGCATCCTCGGCGGAAATCTGATCGCCAAGATCTACGTCGGGCTGCCGACGTCGTTCTACTGGCAGACGGTGTGGCAGCAAATCGCGCAGGGCGGATTTTCGTTTGGCGTGATTCCGAACGATTTCATCCAGGGCCTCGTCAAGCCGATCGTGTTCGGCGCGATCATCGCGGTGACGGCGTGCTACTACGGCCTCGCGACCGCGGGCGGAACCGAGGGCGTCGGCGTCGCGACCACGCGAACCGTCGTCGCGTCGAGCATCTCCATCCTCGTCGTCGACTACTTCCTCACGCAGCTGCTCCTCGCGGTGTTCGCGGTATGAGCGAGTCTGACGCGCGTCGCGCGGACGATCGCCGTCCTGGAGATCGTGCGCCCGAGGCCGCGCGGACGCCGCCCGAATTGCGGCATCTGTCGAATGCCGAGCGGCGTGCGACCGACCGTCGGCGGTCGAGCGGCGCGGCGCGAACGACGGGCGATGACGAGCGCCTCCGTGCGGCAATCCGCCGAGAGCTTGAGAGCGGCGACGCGGGCGCCGCCGAACGTCCGGATGCCGCCGACCCGGGACCCGCCGAGGGCGCGGTCATCGAGCTCGAACACGTACACCTCGCGTTCGGCGACCGCACGATCCTCGAAGACATCTCATTCCTCGCCATGCAGGGCGAGACGATCGCCGTCGTCGGGGAGTCAGGGACCGGGAAGTCGACCACGCTCAAGTTGATCCTTCGGCTGCTGGTGCCGGACCAGGGCTCCGTATACGTCCACGGGCGCGAGATCGGCGGGCTGTCGTTCGAAGAGGCGCTCGACGTCCGACAGCAGATGGGCATGGTCTTCCAGGGAGCAGCGCTCTTCGACTCGATGAGCGTCTACGAGAACGTCGCGTACCCGTTGCGCGAGCACACCCAGTACGACGAGACCGAGATCGAGCGGCGCGTCCGTGAGAAGCTCGATTTCGTCGACCTCGATCCCGACGTCGTGATGCCGCTCTTGCCGTCGTCGCTGTCCGGCGGCATGCGCAAACGGGTCGGGATTGCGCGCGCGATCGCGAACGATCCGCGCATCATGCTCTACGACGAGCCGACGTCCGGCCTCGACCCGCTCACGACGGGCACCATCACGCGCCTCATCCTCAAGCTGCAGCGCGAGTTGCGCGTGACGAGCATCGTCGTGTCGCACGATATCCGGTCGGTGTTCCGCATGGCGAGCTACGTCGCGCTGCTCGCCGAACGGCGCATTCGATTTTTTGGTACGCCCGAAGAGATGGCAGCGAGCGACGATCGCTACCTCCAAGACTTCCTCGGCGGATTCTAGGCCGCCGCGATCCGACCGCAGACCAGCCCCGACCTCCATGCGCCGCAGCAGCATCATCACGTACGAACAGCTACGCGTCGGCGTCGTCGTGCTCGCGGCGCTCGGCATCCTCCTCTTCGGCGGATACCGGCTCGGCCAGGCCGCGCACCTCTTCAGCAAGCGCTACGAGCTCGTTGCGTTCGTGCCTAACGCGAGCGGGCTGCGCGTCGGCGGTACGGTGAGCGTCGCGGGGCAGCTCGTCGGCACGGTTGAGGACATCGTGTTCCTGCCGCCCGATGCCGACACGACGCGTAATTTGAAACTGACGGTCAAGATCGACGAGACCGTGCGCGACCAGATCCGCGGCGACTCGCGCGCCCGACTCCGCACGCAAGGCCTGCTCGGCGACAAGATCCTCGACATCAGCCCCGGCACCCCCAAATTCGCGCCGCTGCGCGCCAACGATACGCTCACGATCGCGCCGTCGCTCGACTACGACGAGATCGTCCAGCAGGCCTCGGGTGCCGTCGGCGACGTCGTCGGGCTCACGCACGACCTGCGCAACGTGACGGGCGGGATCGCGCGCGGCGAGGGCACCGTCGGCCAGCTCGTGACCAACCGCGCGCTCTACGATCAGCTGACCACGACGCTCGATCGCACCAACCGCCTGATCGCGCGCATGCAGAACCCCAACGGCACGGTCGGCCGCCTGCTCGACGATCCGCAGCTATACCGCAACCTCGTGCGTGTGACGGCCACCGTCGACTCGCTCACGCAGCAGGTCGCGGGCTCACAGGGAACGGTCGGCAAGCTGCTCCGCGACGACTCGCTCTACGTGCGCATGGTCGCGGTTGCGGGTGGCGCTGACTCACTCGTCAAGTTGCTCACCCGCGGCAACGGCCTCGCCGCGCGCCTCCTCACGGACCAGCAATCGTACGACCAGCTCAACAAGACGCTCACCGAGTTGAACACGATCCTCGCCGACGTTCGCCGTAATCCGCAGAAGTACACGAAGGGCCTTATCAAGGTGTTCTGAGCAGGTCGGCCGTGGATGTGCGAGCGCCGGTTCCGCGGCGGTGACGGCCGAAGACTGTCATCGCCGCCGACGCTTGGACCCAGGATCTCGTGACCGGGCGCCGCTACAGTTGTCCCGACGCGACGCGCCCGCCAGACGGCCTGTGTAGCTTCCCGGGATGCGGACCCTCTCTCTCGACGTCGTGGCGACCCGTGGCACGCTGATCGAATCGCGCCACGCGGTGCACGCCGCCGTTGTCCGGTCTGGGGCCGCGGGCGACGAACTCCTGGCGAGCGCGGGCGATCCACAGATGGTCAGCTTCTGGCGGTCCTGCGCCAAGCCGTTTCAGGTGTTGCCGCTGCTTCGCGACGGTGGGTTTGATCGCGCACGGTGGGGCGACGATGAGCTGGCGCTCGCATGCGCGTCGCACGGCGGCGAACCAGAACATGTCGCGCTCGCGGCGAGCATGTTGCACGCGATCGGCCTTGAGGAGGGCGACCTCGCCTGCGGCCCTCAAGACCCCTTGGCCGCTCGCGGCGCCCGCCTGCTCCGTGAATCGGGTGGCCGCCCAACGCGCCTGCACAACAACTGCTCCGGGAAACACGCCGCGATGCTCGCCCGCGCGCTCGGATCCGACTGGAGTGCGACGGGCTACGAACGTGAGGACCACCCCGTGCAGCGTGCCTGCACGCGGGAGATCGCCGCATGGAGCGGCGTCGCCGAGCGTGACATTGTCACAGCCGTCGACGGCTGCGGGGTCGTCGTGTATGGCCTGCCGCTCGTCGCGATGGCGCGCGCCTACGCCCGCCTCGCGCGCGACGCGCGCGAAGGCGTCGACGAACCCGCGCGGGTCCTCCACGCCATGCGAACGCGCCCGTTCCTCGTTGGTGGCACGGAGCGATTCGACACGGTCATATCCGAAGCCACCGACGGCCGACTCGTTGCCAAGATCGGCGCGGAAGGCATTCACTCGGTGGCGGTCGTCGGCGAGGATCTCGGCGTCGTCGTCAAGGTCGCCGACGGATCGACGCGCGCCCAGTACCCGGCCGTGCTCCGCGCGCTACAACAGCTCGGCATCCTCGACGACCCACTCCCATCGCCGCTCGCCGACTGGCTCGTACGCCCAGTGCGCAACACACGGGGCGCTGCGGTCGGTGAGGTGCGCCCGTTCGCGTGACGTGCCGTGCATGATTCCGCCCCACTTGGCGACACGATGATGCAGCCGCCGTGCGGCGATGCTGGTACCCTGTCCGACGTCGAGCGCGTGCTCGTGCGACTCGCCGCGATCGTCGCCACGTGCGACGAAATCGGCGTTCGCACCGCGCTCATCGCCGCACGCGATTCCGCGGTCCCCACGGACTGGGTCGAGGAGGTCCTCCTGCAATCCTACATGTTCGCCGGCTTCCCGCGCGCGCTCAACGCGATGCGTGAGTGGCGCCGCGTCTCCACGATTGCGGCGCCATCCATCGACGCAGACCTGGACGCGCCAGACTTCCACGCGCGCGGCGCCGTCACCTGCGCCCACGTCTACGGCCGGTTTTACCCGAAACTCCGCCACAATGTCGCCGCGCTCCATCCGGCGCTCGATCGCTGGATGGTCGAGACGGGCTACGGCCAGGTCCTTGGCCGCCCAGGCCTCGACCTCGCGCGCCGCGAATTGTGCATCGTCGCCGTGTGCGCCGCGGCTGGACAGGATCGTCAGCTGCAATCGCACCTCCACGGCGCGCTGCACGTAGGCGTGCCGCCAGCGATCATCGGTGACGTCCTCACGGCGGTCGCCGACCTCTCGCCGCACGGCGGCGATCGCGCGATCCGCCTGTGGGCACACGTCCGCGATAGCGCGGCGCCCGGAAGCTGACCGTACACGACCGACTCTCATTTCGCTCGACTCGTCATGTTCATAGATCGCGTCACCGTCCGCGTCGAAGCGGGCACCGGCGGCTCGGGCGCGAGCTCCTTCCGCCGCGAAAAGTTCGTCCCCATGGGTGGCCCCGACGGCGGCGACGGCGGCCGCGGTGGGGACGTCATCATCCGCGGCGACCGAAACCTCGCCACGCTGCTCGACTACACGTACCGCGACCACTGGCGCGCCGAACGGGGCGAACACGGCAGTGGCTCCAACCGGACCGGCGCGTCCGGCGCGCACGTCATCCTCCCGGTCCCGCCCGGCACGGTCGTGCGCGACGAGTCCACTGGCGAGTTCATCGGCGAAATCCTCGACGACGCCCAGGAACTCACCATTGCCCGCGGCGGTCGCGGCGGTCGCGGTAACGCCAAGTTCACCTCGGCAACTCACCAGGCACCCCGTGAGTGGGAACCGGGCGAGGAAGGGGAGCAGCGCACGCTGGAGCTGGAACTCAAGCTCATCGCGGACGTCGGCCTCGTGGGCCAACCGAACGCGGGCAAGTCGACGTTGCTCTCGGTCATCTCCGCCGCGCGCCCGAAGATCGCCGATTACCCGTTCACCACCCTCGCCCCCAACCTCGGCGTCGTCCAACTCTCCGACCACCGGACCTTCGTCGTCGCCGACATCCCGGGCATCATCGAGGGTGCGCACGAGGGCCGCGGGCTCGGGCTTCAGTTCCTCAGGCACATCGAGCGCACGCGCGTTCTGGCGTTCCTCATCCCGATCGACGCGATGGACTGGCAGGCCGAATACGATCAGCTTCGCCGCGAGGTACGCGAGTATTCCGCCGAACTCGCCCGCATCCCGCACTGCGTGGTCTTCACCAAACTCGACCTGCTCGGCGAGGACTACACGCCGCCGATCGAGGCGCCGGACAGTTTCGGGTCGTTCGCGGTCAGCGCAGCGGCACGCACCGGTCTCGACACGCTGCTGGCCGGCTGGTGGTCGCAACTGCTCCGCATGCAGACGGCGAGTGTCGCGACGCAGACCGGCGTCGTGCTCCCCTGATGCCCATGGCGCGCGCAGCGCCGGGCCGCGCGCCCAGCACGCTACCGTCCGACGCACACGCGCTGTTCGCGACACCGTTCGCCGATCGCATCGCGGCCGCTGCGCTCGCGCTCCTCCCCGGCGTCGGCCCCGTGCGCTGGCGCGCGCTGCTCGTGCGCGCTGGCGGCGACCCCGATCGTGCCGCGTCCGCCCTCGGTGTCCCCCGCGAAACCTGGCTCCAAGCGCGATCGGACGCGTCCCGCCACCAGGACGCCTGCGCCGCGGATACACGATTCCTCGTCGCCGGCGATCCGACCTACCCCCGCGCGCTGCTCGACCTCGCCGATGCGCCCCCGTTGCTGTGGGTACGCGGCGATGTCGGCGCACTCGCGGTCACGCCGCGCGTCGCGATGGTCGGCACTCGGGAGCATACCGCGACTGGTGCGAATGCCGCCCGCCGATTGGTAGCGGCCCTTGGCGATTCCGGCGCGTGCGTCGTCAGCGGAATGGCGCGCGGTATCGACGGGATCGTCCACGACGCGGCGCTCCGCGCCGGCCTCCCGACCGTCGCTGTTCTCGGGACGGGCGTGGACGTCGCGTACCCGGCCCAGCACCGTGCCCTGTACGCCCGCATCGTCGCGAACGGCGCCGTCGTGAGCGAACAACCGCCGGGGACCACGGCAGTCCCCGGTGCATTCCCACGACGAAACCGGATCGTCGCTGCGCTCGCGGACTGCACCCTGGTCATCGAAGCGGGCGAGCGCAGTGGCGCGCTCATCACCGCCGACCTCGCCCTCGAACTCGGCCGAACCGTGGCCGCGGTCCCCGGCGCGATCGATTCGCCGACTGCGATGGGCAGCAACGCGCTCCTCCGAGACGGCGCGCACGTGATCGCAGCGGTCGAAGATCTGCCGCCGTTGCTGGGTCTTCGCGTCTCGCACGCGGCACTCCCTAGCATGCCCGAACGAAGCCGGGACGCCGCGACATCGCGCGTCGCTCTACCCCCACCGGAGCTCGGCGGCGACGAACGGACGCTCTGGGACGCACTTGCCCAGCCGGCGCTCGACGCCGATGTCGCTGCCACGCGTGCCGGACTCTCGGCGCGATGCTGCGCGGCGGCGCTCGCGGGGCTGGAGCTCCGGGGCGCGGTCACGACCGAGCTCACGGGTGTGATCCGACGCCTCTGACGCGAACGGCGGCCCCTTGCAGGGGTACACCCCGTGTGCTCGCCTCCTACCGCCACGTCTACGTGCACGTCCCGTTTTGCGCGCGGCGTTGCGTGTACTGCGATTTCTCGATCGCGGTGCGTGCACGTGTGCCGGTCGACGAGTACGTCGCCGGCATCCGCGCGGAGCTGCATGCGCGCTTCGGTCCACCGCCCTCCACATCGGAACGCGCGCCTCTCACGACGCTCTATTTCGGCGGCGGTACCCCGTCGCGACTTGGTGGCGGACGGACTGGCGGGACTGATCGGTGCCCTCCGCGACTGGTTTGCTTGGGGTGGCGATGCGGAGATCACCGCCGAGGCCAACCCGGACGACGTCGATGCAGAGGCAGTGCGCGCGTGGAGGGAATCCGGGGTGAATCGACTGTCCATCGGCACTCAGACGTTCGCCGCGGATGCTCTCACCTGGATGCGGCGAACCCACACCCCCGACGCGGCGGCGCGTGCCGTCGATGTCGCGCGGAGCGGCGGCATCGACGACGTCTCCCTCGATCTGATCTTCGCGCTCCCGGGCGAGATCGTTCGCGACTTCGATGTGGACCTCGAGCGTATCGTCGCGCTCGCGCCGACGCACGTGTCGATCTACGGCCTCACGGTCGAGGCGGGCACGCCGCTCGGGCGCTGGTCCGATCGGCAGCTGGTGCAGGAGGCTGACGAGTCCCGCTATGGCAGTGAGTTCCTCGCCGCGCACGACGCCCTGACCGGCGCGGGGTACGAGCACTACGAAGTCTCGAACTTCGCTCTCCCTGGGCACCGCGCGCGCCACAACTCGGCGTACTGGTCGGGCGCGGCGTACCTCGGCCTCGGGCCGTCGGCCCATGGGTTCGATGGCGCGGTGCGGCGGTGGAACGAGCCGGCGTATGCGCGGTGGCTGCCGCGAGTCGAATCAGGCACCGATCCCGTGGTCGGCTGTGATCCGCTCGACGATGACGCGCGTTCGACGGAACAGGTCTACCTCGGCCTGCGTACCGTCGACGGACTCGACGTGCACGACGGCGAGTGGTCTCGCGTGGCGCGCTGGATCGACGCGGGCTGGGCGACGCTCGACGGCGCCCGTTTGCGCCTCACCGCCAATGGATGGTTGCGGCTCGATGCCCTCGCCGCCGACTTGACAGCGGTCCGAAGTCGTTCGTAGGATTGAACTTACCATGCATCCAGAGCTCTCCGATCGCGAGCGCCGCGTGCTCGCGGCGGTAATTCAGAGCTATGTCGCCACAGCCGAGCCTGCTGGGTCGCGAACGATCGCGCGCAAGTTCGGGCTCAATGTCTCGCCGGCGACCATCCGCAACACGATGAGCGATCTGGAGGAGAAGGGCTTTCTCTTCCACCCGCACACGTCCGCGGGGCGCATTCCGACTAACAAGGCGTATCGCGTCTACGTCGACGCCCTGATTCACGTCGCCGCGCCCGAGCCCGCGGACCGTGACCGGCTGACCGAGCATCTCGCGACGGCCACCACGGCTGGCCGCGTCGACACGATCGAAGCCATCCTGCGACGCGCGGCGCAATCGCTCGGCGTGCTCACGCAGGAGCTTGGCGTTGCGGTCGGCCCGCAGCTGGACGCCGCCGCGCTGCGCCAGATCGACCTCGTCCGGTTGACGAGTGATCGGATGCTCGTCGTGTTCACGCTGGACCGCGGCGCGGTTCGGACCGTGTTCGTCGAGGTGCCAGGTGAGATCGCCGACGATGCGGTGCAGGAAGTCGCGCGCGTGCTGAACGAGCGGTTGGCAGGGCGCACGTTGGCCGAGTTGCGGGCGACGCTCGCCGAGCGGCTGCGCGATGCGCCCCCGCATGGAGGCGCGGCGGACCTGCTGAACATCTTCGTCGCCGGCGCGGGCCAGCTAATCGAGCCCGACGCAGGCCCTGGCGCACCCGCGCTTCTGATGGGGCAACCGTCGCTGCTCGCCGACCAGCCCGAGTTCGCGACCGGACCCGAGATGCGTCGACTGCTCGAACTCACCGAGACGCGCGAGGATCTCGCGCGCCTTCTGAGCCGGCGCGCCGATCACACGCCCGGGCTGTCCATCACCATCGGTAGCGAACACGACGATCCGCGTCTCGCGCCCTTCACCGTCGTCACGGCGCAGTATCAGCGCGGGCGGCCTGAGCGGCGTGATTGGCGTGATCGGGCCCACCCGGATGCCGTACGAAAAGGTGATTGCGCTTGTCAGTCACACGTCCCGTCTCGTGTCCGACCTCCTGCACTGAGCGCGCACCCCTGCGCTGACAAGCACCACCAGGCGTTAGGCATTTCCCGACATGGCCGATTATTACGCAACACTCGGCGTCGCGCGCGACGCGTCCGACGACGATCTGAAGAAGGCGTATCGCAAGCTCGCGATGCAGTGGCACCCGGACCGGAACAACGGCTCCGCTGAAGCCGACCGAGAAATTCAAGGAGATCACCGAAGCGTACGGCGTGCTGAGCGACGCGCAGAAGCGCGCCGCGTTCGATCGTTACGGCGAGGCGGGCCTGCGCGGCTCCGGCGGCAGTGGCGCGTATCAGCACGTCGACCTGTCGGAGGCGCTCAACATCTTCATGCGCGAGGCCGGCTTCGGCGGCATCGGCGACATGTTTGGCGGCGGCGGGTCGCGGTGGGACGAGCGGACCGCGCACGGGATCCGATGTCAAGATCGACGTTCCGCTCACGCTCGCCGACGTGGCGACGGGCGTCGACCGCACGCTCACCGCCAAACTGCTCGACGCGTGCGACAAGTGTGAGGGAAGCGGCGCGGAGCCCGGGTCGAAACCGACTACCTGCACGACGTGCGGTGGGTCGGGCGAGGTGCGTCGCGCGCAGCGGTCCTTCTTCGGCCAGTTCGTCTCGGTCGCGCCGTGCCCGACGTGTGCCGGTGAGGGCACGGTGATCGCGACGCCGTGCAAGAAGTGTCGCGGCGAGGGGCGCGTGCGCGCAGAGAAGCAGGTGAAGCTGTCGGTGCCTGCCGGAGTGGCGACGGGCCAGTACATGACGCTTCGCGGGCAGGGCAACGTCGGGCCGCGCGGCGGTCCGCGCGGGGACCTGATCATGCTCTTCGACGTGGAGGAAGACCCTCGCTTCGAGCGCGACGGCGAGGACCTCTACTGCGAGGTGCTCGTCAGCTATCCGCAGCTCGTGTTAGGCGCGGACGTCGTCGTGCCGGGCGTGGCCGGCGAGCTGTCGCTGCGCGTGCCGCCGGGCACCCAGAGTGGGCAGGTGTTCCACCTGCGCGGGCGTGGCCTACCGCGCGTGAACGCGAGCGGCGTCGGTGACCTGCACGTGCGAGTCCAGCTCTGGACGCCCGACCACCTGAGCGAGCGCGAGGAGGAACTCGTGCGCGCGCTCGGCGATGCGTCGGCGACCCCACCGCAGAAAGCGCACGCGAAGGGCTTCTGGGGGAAGATGAAGGAGGCGCTGCGCGCGTGACCGACGACCCGAGCGTCGCGATCGACGGGTGGACCGCGGTCCGCGTGCGACCGCGCGGAGGCCCCGAGGCCGCGCAGGCCATATCGGACGCGCTCTTCGCGGCCGGGTCGATGGGCGTGCACGAGGATGGCCCGGCGCTGGTGACCCAGTTCGGCGCGGGCGTCGACATCGAGGCGGTCCGCGTCGCCGTCCTCGCTGCCGACCCGAGCGCCGACGTCGAGATCGCGCCCGCGGCGCCGGTGGACTGGTCGGAGCGCTGGCGGGTGCTCATCCGCGCGCACGACCTCGGGGCGTTGGCAATCGTGCCGCCCTGGTTTGCAGCCGGGCGCGACCCGAAGCGCACGATCGTGATCGATCCGGGGATGGCGTTCGGCACGGGCGATCATCCCACCACGCGCGGCGTCACACGCCTGCTCCCGGGCGTGATCCGGCCCGGCGACTTCGTCGCCGATCTCGGTGCCGGCAGCGCAGTGCTCTCGATCGCCGCGGCAAAACTTGGCGCGAGTCGCGTCGTCGCCATCGAGTTCGACCCCGATGCGATCGGGAACGCGGAAGAGAATGTCGCACGTAACGACGTCACCGACGTCGTGACCGTGATCGAGGGAGACGCGGGCGTCTTGCTGCCGCTCGTCGCGCCCGTGCGCGTCGTGCTCGCGAACATCATCTCGAGCGTGCTCATCGAGTTGCTGTCCGCAATCGAGACCGCGCTCGCGGCCGATGGCGACGTCGTCCTCAGCGGCATTCTGTGGGAGGAGCGGCCGACGCTGTTGGAGATCCTCGCCGCGCGCGGCTGGACTGTCGCCGCCGAGGACCACGAAGACGCGTGGTGGAGCGTGCACGTCCGGCGCGCGTGACCGACGGGGCGGAGCCGCGCGCCCGGCTCACCGTTGCGTCGTTCGTAGCGACGGCCTCAATCGCGGTCGGTGCCCTGACACTCGACGAGGACGCCGCGCATCACGCCCGCGTTCGGCGCCTCGAGGTCGGCGATCCGGTGACGGTACGTGACGGCGCCGGCGTGATCGGGGAAGGGAGCATTTCGCGCCTCGCGAAGCACGCGCTGGACGTCGACCTGCAATCCGTCGTACACGTCGCCCCGCCGCCCCCGCTTCACCTGCTCGCCCCCGTCGGCGACCGCGACCGCATGCTCTGGCTCGCCGAGAAGGCGGTCGAGATCGGCGCAGCGACGTGGCGTGCCGTGCGCTGGCAACGCTCGAAAAGCGTCTCGCCGCGTGGTGAAGGCGACGTGTTCGTTGCCAAGCTTCGCGCCCGCATGCGGCAGGCGCTCGCGCAATGCGAGGGCGCGTGGTTGCCGACGGTGTATGACGCCGACGAGTTGCGCGTGGTGTTAGGCGCCATGCCACCGGGCATCGCGCTCGTGCTCGATGCCGACGGCGGCGCATTCGACAGCGGTGAAGACCCGCGCGCCGCCGACGGTGTGTCGCTGGCCGTTGGTCCCGAGGGCGGGCTCGAACCGGCGGAGCTCAGCGCCTGCGAGGCGGCAGGCTTTCGGCGTGCGCGACTTCCGGGCAACATCCTGCGCTTCGAAACCGCCGGAGTCGTCGGCCTCGCCTTTGCCCGCACGCTGGTCGAGCGTGCGCGCTCGCGTGCCACTCATTTTCCCACCGCGTCCACCGTCGCCGACCGTGACTGAATCCTGTCTCTTCTGCCGCATCGTCGCGGGCGAGATCCCGGCGCAGCTGCTCGCCGAGAACGCGGAGTGCATCGCGTTTCGCGACATCACGCCGCAGGCGCCATTTCACGCGCTCGTCATCCCGCGTACGCACGTCGCCTCGCTCGGTCAGGCGACCGACGCACAGTTGCTCGGCGAAGTCGCGTTGCTCGCCGCGCAGGTCGCGCGCGAGGCGGGGTACGCGGAACGTGGGTTCCGAACCGTCATCAACAACGGAGCGGATGCCGGGCAAACCGTGGGGCACCTCCACATGCACGTCCTTGCCGGGCGCGCGCTCGCGTGGCCGCCTGGCTAACGTCGTATCGTCCTGAGCATCGCGACGGACGATACGTCGTCCGCTCGGCGCATACGCTTCGCCTCACCCGGCCCGCCCCACGTCATCATGTCCGAACTCGCTGACCGGCTCCAAGCCGACCTCAACACGTCGCGGAAGGCCCAGGACAAGCTCCTCACGCTCGTCCTCGGCACGGTGCTCTCCGAGGTCAAGAATCGCGCGATCGAACTGCGCCGCGATCCGACCGACGCGGAAGTCGTCGAGCTCGTTCGGCGCGGAATCAAGAGGCGTCGCGAGTCGGTCGAGATGTACCGAACCGGCGGTCGCGAGGATCTGGAGGCGAAGGAAGCCTCGGAAATCCTCATTCTCGAACGCTACCTCCCGCCTGCCGTCGACGAAGCCGAGATTCGTGCGGCCGCGCGCGCCGCCGTGGCAGGGGGCGCGGGCAATCTCGGGGCGATCATGGGCAAGCTCATGGCGCGCTACAAAGGCCAGGTCGATGGCTCCGTGCTCAACCGCATCGCGCGCGAGGAGATGGCCGCGGGAATGAGTTGACCCGTGCGCACGGCTCCCCGCGCGACGCGTGGGGTAGTATTCGGAGATGAATTCGCACGCCCTCGCCGTCCTCGAGTACCCGCGCGTCCTGTCGGTCGTGGCCGACCGCGCCACCTCCACCCTCGGGGCCGCGCGTCTGCGTGCGCTCGCTCCGTCGCGCGACATTCCGTGGCTCGAGAGTGAACATCGGCGGGTCGCGGCCGTGCGCGCGCTCGTCGCGAGCGAGGGCGGCTGGGCGCCGGAGGCGACGCCCGATCTCACCGAGCCGCTCGCGCGCCTGCGCGTCGTCGGCACCGTCTGGAACGGCCCCGAGCTCGTCCAGGGTGTGACGCTCCTGCGTTCGTCGCGCCGCACCCGCGATGCGCTCGCCGACCCCAAGCGCCCCGCGATCGTCTCGGCCGTGCTCGCGCCGTTCGGCGATCGGCTCGTGAGCGCGTCGCGTATGGAGCAGACGATCGAACGTGCGGTCGCGGAGGACGGCACCGTGCGCGACGACGCGAGTGCCGTGCTCCGCGGACTGCGTCGCGAACTGCGCGGTGCGCAGGGTGAGCTGATCGCGCTGCTCGAACGCACGATCGGCCGGCTCGAGGCGCACCAGCAGGTGCCCGACGCATCGGTCACCGTTCGGAACGGCCGATACGTCATTCCCGTCCGCGCCGCGGCGCGCGCCGTCGTTGGCGGGATCGTGCAGGATGTGTCGAGCAGCGGCGCAACGCTCTTCGTCGAGCCGCCCGCGGCCGTCGAATTCGGGAACCGAATCCGCGAGCTCGAAGCGCGCGAATCGGCCGAGGTGCAGCGAATCCTGGCGGAGTTGACCGACGAACTGCGTCCGCTACGCGAGGCCATGCTCGATGCACTCGACGTGCTCGTCGCGCTCGACACGCTCTATGCGCGCGCGCGCTTCGCGACCGAGTTTGGCTGCGCACCCTGCGATCTCGTCCCCGCGGGCGACGGCTTCACCGTGGTGAACGGGCGACACCCGCTCCTGCTCGCGCAGGGGATCCCGGTCGTACCGTTCGACCTCACGATGGAGGTGAACGAGCACACGCTGCTCGTCTCCGGCCCGAACACGGGCGGCAAGACGGTGCTGCTCAAGGCGCTCGCGCTCATCTCGCTGCTCGTGCAGAGCGGCATCCCCGCGCCGGTCGGCGACGAGAGTCGGGTCGCAGTGTTCGACGACTTCTTCGCCGATGTTGGGGACGAGCAGAGTCTGCAGGCGTCGCTCTCGACTTTCTCCGCGCATCTCAAGAACCTGACCGAGATCGTCGCGGCCGCGACGCACGCGTCCCTCGTCCTCATCGACGAGCTCGGATCGGGGACGGACCCGGTCGAGGGTGCGGCGTTAGGCGCGAGCGTGTTGGAGGAGCTGACCCGCCGTGGGACGACGACCATCGCCACGACGCACCTTGGTGCGCTGAAGGAGCTGGCAACCGAAGTGCGCGGCGTGGTGAACGCCTCGCTCCAGTTCGATGCGGTCGCGCTCGCGCCGACGTACCGGTTGCTCAAGGGCGTCCCCGGCCGGTCGTACGGTCTCTCCATCGCGCGGCGGCTCAACATGCCCGATGCAATCGTCGAGCGTGCGATCGAGCGCATCCCCAAGGGCGAGCGCGATGTCGATGCCCTGCTCGCCGACCTCGAAGCGCGCGAGAAGGCGCTCGCAGACCGGGAGACGTTGGCCGACGAGCTCGTCGAGAGCGGGCAGGCGCGCGCCAAGCGGTTGGCCGAGCGCGAGAAGGCCGTGCGTGACCGCGAACGCACCGCGGAACGCGAGGCGCGGGCGGATGCGCGGCGGCACGTGCTCGACGCTCGAAAGCAGGTCGACCGCCTGCTGCGCGAATTGAAGTCGGCTGCGTCGGAGCTGTCGGGCGTTGGTACGGCCGAACTCGACGAGCGTGCGCGCGCCGCCCGTCGGAAGGCCGAGGAGCTCGCGGCGGCGCAGCAGGAGCACCTCGACCGACTCGACCGCGAAGAGCGCAACGTCGCACGCCGCGACGCGCGTCCGCGGGCAGGCAGCGCGCCCGCGCCGACCGCGCCGGCACCGCTCGCCACTGGCGACACCGTGGTCGTCGAAACGTTAGGCGGAAAGCTCGGCAAATTGGTCGAGGTCCGTGGCAAGGAAGCTGTCGTATCCGTCGGGGCGCTGAAGCTGACCGTTCCGCTCGCGTCGGTCTCGAAGACGTCGCAGCAGATCCCGAAGCCCGAGGTGACCGTACCGACGCTCGGGTCGCTGCCCGAGGTGCGCGCGGCGCGCGAGGTCGACCTCCGCGGGTTCCGCGCGGACGAGGTGGACGACGCGCTCCTTCCGGCGATCGACGCCGCCGTACACGCCGATCTTCGCTCGCTCCGCATCATCCACGGAAAGGGTACGGGTGCGCTGCGTGAACGCGTGACCGAGCTGCTGCGCAAGGACACACGCGCGCGGTCGTTCCGCATGGGGCTCTGGAATGAGGGCGGATCGGGAGTGACGGTGGTCGATCTCGAATGAGTGCGCCCGGGCGATGATCACCCCTGAGAGCATCGAGCGCGTGCGCGAGGCGGCCGACATCGTCGAGATCGTCGGCGAGCACGTGAAGCTCAAGCGCACCGGATCGAGCTTCCGCGGCCCGTGCCCGTTCCACCACGGCACCGGGCCTAACTTCTCGGTCACGCCACGCACCAACGCGTACTACTGCTTCGTCTGCCACGCCAAGGGCGACGTGATCGGCTTCGTACGCGACCACCTCGGCCTGGATTTCGTCGAAGCGGTCAAGTACGTCGCGGACCGCGCCGGGGTCGAGGTCCAGGAGACGCGCAACCCACGCGCGGACGAGCGCGATTCGCGCGAGCCGCTCTGGGAAGCGAACGCCGCCGCGGCGGAGCTGTTCCGCACGACGCTCTGGGACGATCCGGAAGGGCAGGGCGCGCGCGATTACCTCGCGTCGCGCGACATCGGGCGCGACGAGGCGGACCGGTTCGGATTGGGCTACGCCTGGCGCGACGGCGCGCGGTGGGTCGAGAAGCTGCGCGCGTTAGGCCACGATGACGCGCGGCTGCTGGAAGTCGGACTGCTCCGGCGACGTGACGAGAGCGCGGACGAGCCGTATCCGTACTTCCGCGGCCGTCTGATCATCCCGATCCAGGACGCGGCCGGTCGCACGATCGGCTTCGGCGGCCGCGCGCTGCGGCCGGATCAGAAACCCAAGTATCTCAACTCGCCACAGGGCACCCTCTTCGACAAGGGACGCCAGCTGTACGGCCTCGCCTGGGCGAAGCACCCGATTCGGAAGGCCGACCGCGCGCTGATCGTCGAGGGATACTTCGACGCGATCCGCCTCGCCATCGCCGGGATCGACGAGGCCGTCGCGCCAATGGGCACCGCGCTCACCGAGTCGCAAGGCGCGCTCATCGCGAAGCTCACGCGCAACGTGTTCCTCGTCTACGACGGCGACTCGGCCGGCATGGAAGCGACCGTCAAGTCCGGGCACGAGATGTTGCGCCAAGGCATCGCGCCGCGCGTGGTCTCGCTTCCGGGCGGCGAGGACCCGGATACGTACGTGCGCACGCACGGCCGCGACCCGATGGAAACAGCGCTCGCGCAAGGGCTCGACCTGCTCGACTGGCAGTTGCTGCTCTTGCAGCGTCGCGCGTACTTCGCCGACCTGCACCGTACGCGGCGCGCGATCGACAAGCTGCTTCCGACCGTACGCGCCGCGAGCGATCCCGTGACGCGCGACCTGTACATCGCCAAACTCGCCGAAGTGACGCGCCTCGACCGCGACGTGCTGCAGCGCGAGGTCGAGGCCGCGCCGCAACGCGGGCCCGGCACGTCGACCGCGGGCGCACCGGTGGCCGGTGCGCCTACCCAGGGGAGTGCGGACGGCGTGGCACAGGGCCCGCCGCGTGGCGCCGTCTCCGAGCCGCGGCCCGCCGCGCGTGCCGGACGCGAGGTGAGCGCCGATGGTGTCGAGTACGTGACGGCTGCCCCGCAGCGTGAGGACCGCCCTGGCTTCCGGCCCTACGAGCGGCGCAGCACGCGCGGTCGACGCGCGGAGGAGTGGGTGAGCGTGCGTGCGGTGCCCCGCGTCCCGCTCGACGCGGTGACCCGTCGCGCCGAACGCGAACTCGTGCGCGCGATGGTGCAGGACCGCGCGCTCGTCGAGGCGGTGGCCGAGAAATGGCAGCCGGAGGCGTTCCACGAGGATGCGTACCGCGAGCTGTTCGCGCGGCTGCTCGAGGATCCCGACCAGCCGCTGGATGAAGCGGCGCGCGGGTTCCCAGAGCCGGCCGTCCGCCTCATCGACGAGACGTTGAGCGAGCGCGATCCGTCGCCGGACCTGACCGTGTCGAGCTGGCTGGTCAAGCTCCAGGTGCGCGCACTCGATAAGGAAAAAGGGGACATCCTCGCGCAATTGACCGCGCTCGACCCGCCGCCGGGCGACGACAAGAAGAACGAACTGATCGCGCGCATGCAGGCGCTTCAGGCGGAGAGGTCCGCGCTCTCGAAGACGTACGGCCGCGTGGCGGCATCGCGCCAGTCGTACGCGTCGGACCCCGACCCGAAGGACCGGCGCTAGAGACGTGCGCGCGCGCCCGTAGCCGCGGTGTCGGCGGGGTTCGTAGATTGGCTCGCGTGACTGCTCCCGCCGCTTCCCGCCCGGCCGCCCGCCCCCGTCCTCGGCCGCGCTGGGTGGTCGCGCCTCCGCCAGACCGCGCGACGGTTGCCGCGCTCGCCGCGGGATTGCAGCTGCCCGACACGGTCTGTCAGCTTCTTGCGGTGCGGGGGCATCGCATGGTCGACGGCGCCAAGCACTACCTGCGACCGCGGCTCGATCAGCTCCACGCGCCGGATCGCCTGAGCGGCGTCGCACGCGCGGCCGAACGGCTCGCGACTGCCGTGCGGCGCGGCGAAACGGTGTTGGTACACGGCGACTACGATGTCGACGGCATGTGTTCGACCGCGATCATGGTGCGCGTGCTGCGGTCCGTCGGTGGCAATGTCGTGCCGTTCATCCCCGACCGGCTCACCGACGGCTACGACCTCACCGATGCCGGCGTGCGCGCAGCGACGTCGGCCGGTGCCACGGTCGTGCTGACCTGCGATTGCGGAACGAGCGCGCACGGCCCGGTCGCGGCGCTCTGTGAGGCCGGTGTTGATGTGATCGTCAGCGATCACCACCTGCCCGGACACGGGCGCGACGTTCCCGTCTGTCACGCCGTGCTCAACCCGAACGCGCCGGGGACGGACTACCCAGAGGGCGATCGTGGCTTGTGTGCGGCCGGGGTCGCGTTCAAGCTCGCGCTCGCCCTCGTCCATGCGTTAGGCGCGAGCGACGCGGTCGTGTGGCGCCAACTCGACCTCGTCGCGCTCGCGACGATCGCCGACGTGGCGCCGCTCCGCGGCGAGAACCGCGTGCTCGCGCGCTACGGCCTCAAGCTCATGGCCGACACCCCGAACGTCGGGCTCCGCGCTCTGATCCGCGCGGCCGCGCTCGACGGAAAACCGCTCACGGCCGGACGAATCGGGTTCATTCTCGCGCCGCGCCTGAACGCCGTCGGTCGCCTCGGCTCGGCGCTGCGCGGCGTCGAGTTGCTCACCACCGACGACGCCCACGTGGCGAACGTGATCGCGCGCGAGCTCGAGGAGCTCAACCGTCGGCGTCAGGACCTCGACCGGTCCACGCTCGACGCCGCCCAACGGCAGCTCGACGCGCTCGATATCGACAACACGTTTGGACTCGTGATCGCTGGCGAGGGCTGGCACCCCGGCGTGATCGGGATCGTCGCGTCGCGTGTCGTCGAGCAGACCGGACGCCCGGCGGTGCTCGTTGCCATCGACCAGGGCGTGGGGAAGGGCAGCGGCCGCTCGATCTCTGGGTTCGATCTGCACGACGCACTGACGGCGTGCGATGCGCGTGGACTGTTTCGCCGATTTGGTGGCCACAAGGCAGCGGCCGGTGTGACGCTCGACGCCGCGAAGATCCCCGCGTTCGCTGAAGCGTTCGCTGCGGTCGCCGCCGAACGGCTGACGCGCGAGCAACTCGTCCCCGAGCTGCGCGTCGACCTGGAGGTCCCGTTAGGCTCCATCACCGACGCGCTCGAAGCCACACTCCGCCACCTCGAACCGCACGGCATCGGTAACGCCGCGCCCGTGCTCGCGGCACGTGGCGTTCGCCTCGCGACCGCGCCGCGCCCGGTCGGGCGCGACGGGGTGCGCCTCGAGTTCCGGAACCCCGATGGCGGCGACCTCGGCGCGATCGGGTGGGGGATGATCGACCGCGTGGACGGGCTCGACGTTCACACGCCCGTGGACGTCGCGTTCCGCCTGGAGCGCGACGACTATCGCGGGGCCGACCGACTGCAGCTTCGGCTCGCCGACGTCGCGCCGGCGCGCGACGGGTTCGCGGCGGGCGCCTATGCGGCCGCGGGCTGACGCGGGCGCTTCGTGCGAATCGTTGCTGGCCGCTGGCGTGGGCGCCCCATGGACGTGCCGCGCGACGCGCGCGTCCGCCCGACGTCCGACAAGGTGCGCGAGGCCTGGCTGAGCATCGTCGCCGCCGACGTCGCGGGCGCGGCGGCGCTCGACCTCTTCGCGGGCTCTGGCGCGTTAGGCATCGAGGCGCTCTCGCGCGGAGCCGCCACCTGTGACTTCGTGGAGCTCAACCCCGCCTCGCTCCGCGCGCTCGGTGCCAACCTCGAACGCGTGGACGCGGGCGCGGCGGCCCGCGTGCGCCGTGGCGATGCGCTCCGGTTCATCGACACGCTCCCCGAGTACGCGTACGATCTCGCGTTCGCCGATCCGCCGTACACGACCGACGCGGCCGTTCGCGTCGCCCAGCGCTGGCTCGCGGTGCCCTTCGCGCGCGTACTCGGCGTCGAGCACGACGCGCGCGTGACGCTGCCCGGCAGCGACGATTCGCGAAAGTATGGCACCACGCGTATCACGTTCTACCGCGCCGACGTCGCAACGTGGGCAGCCGACGCGTGAGCGCCTGGTGAGCATACGATGACCCCCGCGCCGGGTGCACGCACCGCGGTTTTTGCGGGCAGCTTCGATCCGATGACGCGTGGGCACGTCGACCTCGTCCGGCGGGCCGCGCAACTCTTCGAGCGGGTCGTGGTCGCGGTCGCGGTCAATTCGGGCAAGCAGCCCCTCTTCTCGCTCGATGAGCGGGTCGCGCTCGTTGCCGGTGCCCTCGCGGACGCGCACGTCGCGGCCGACGTGGCGCGGCTGGAAGGACTGCTCGTCGGCTTCGCGCGGAGCGTCGGCGCGACGGTACTGGTGCGTGGCGTGCGCTCGGTTGCGGATTTCGAGTACGAGCAGCAGATGGCGCGCATGAATCGGTACATCGCACCCGAGCTCGAGACGGTATTCCTCTCACCCGCG
Organism: uncultured Gemmatimonadales bacterium; assembly: GCA_963702945.1. Classification (GTDB taxonomy): domain Bacteria; phylum Gemmatimonadota; class Gemmatimonadetes; order Gemmatimonadales; family Gemmatimonadaceae; genus BPUI01. The sequence continues at coordinate 685,980 of OY969773.1, read as the reverse complement.
CCCGAGCTCGCGTGGGTGAGTTCGACACTCGTGCGCGAGGTCTCGCGCCTCGGCGAATCCGTCGACGCGCTCGTCACGCCTAACGTTGCGGACGCGCTCCGCGCGCGGTTCGCTCACGCGTGACGGCATGCACATCCGCGATGGCCCGATGACCGCGCCATGAGCGACGCATCGGCCTTCCTCGACCGCGTGCGCGCGCGTGCTGCCGCCGAGCCGCGACGCATCGCGTTCGCGCGAAGTCGACGATGTCCGGACGCGCGACTGCGGTGCGTCGATTGCTCGACGAGCGTGTCGTCCGTCCCGTTCTCATCGTCAGCCCTGACCTCGGTGCAGGGAACGGTACGGGCACTGCGGTCGGGATATCGCAGCTGTTGGCCGCCGGCGCGCGAGCTTGTCGAGACGAACGATCCCGACGTTCACGCTCGGGTGACCGAGCACCTGCTTCAGCGACGAGCGAGCAAGGGCCTCACACGCGACGCGGCGGCGGCGCTCGCCAAACTGCCGCTGTATGTCGCGGACTCCCTTGTCGCCCTCGGCGAATGCGACGGCAGCGTGGCCGGCGCCGTGCACACCACCGCCGACGTGCTTCGGGCCGCCCTCTGGACGGTCGGCGCCGCGAGCGCGGGCGGCACCGTGTCGAGCGCGTTCTACATGGATGTTCCCGCGTTTCGTGATGCTGGCGACGAGGTGCTGACCTTCACCGATTGCGCGGTCGTGCCCGAACCGAGCGTCGCGCAACTCGTCGACATCGCGCGTGCGGCGGCCGCTGACCGTGGTCGCATCGTCGGCGACACGCCGCGTGTCGCGTTCCTTTCCTACTCGACGCACGGCAGCGGCGGCGAGGGCGCCAGCGTCCAGCGCGTGCGGCAGGCCGCGGATCGGCTGCGTGCGGCCGCTCCAGATCTCGCGGTGGACGGAGATTTGCAAGCGGACGCCGCGCTCGTTGCTGCCGTGGCGAGCCGCAAGGCGCCGGCGAGCGCGGTCGCGGGTCGAGCGAATGTGCTCGTCTTTCCGTCGCTCGATGCCGGGAACATCGCGTACAAGCTGGTCCAGCGGCTCGCGCAGTGCGTCGGCCGTCGGGCCGATCGTGCAGGGGCTCGCCCGCCCCTGCAGCGACCTCTCGCGCGGCGCCTCGTCTGACGACATCGTTCACGTGGCCGCGATCACCGCGCTCCAGGCATCGCCCGCGGCGGCGCGCGATGCGATCATTCGCTGAGCGGCGTCTGCCGTTCGACTTTCGCAGCTGGCATTCGCCGACAGTTCGCACCCGAACAGAACAGCTTCCATGAGCTTTACCATGCAGCGCGAGCGCGACGTGCTCGTCGTCGACGTTGACGGACAACTCATCGTCGGCAACCGTCAGGAAATGAAGCAGAAGGTCCTCGATGCCCTGGAAGGTGGCGAGCGCAAGTTCCTCATCGACTTCGAGAAGACTGGCTACATCGACAGTTCGGGCCTGGGTGTGCTCGTATCGCTCAGCAAGAAAATCCGCGAGCAGGGCGGTGAGCTTCGTCTCGCGAACCTGAACGAGGATCTGAAGACGCTTTTCGAGCTGACCAAGCTCGACACTCTGTTCCAGATCGCCGACTCACGCGAACGCGCGCTGGAAAGCCTCTAGGCGGCCGCCGAGTGAGCCCGGAACGGCTCGACCTCGCGATTCCGAGCGATGTCGGGCAGATCGAGCGCGTCGTCGACGCGGTGGTCGCGCGCTGTCAGGCGCATCACTATCCGCGGCGCGCGTGCGCGCTCAACGTCCCAGTCGCTCTCACCGAGGCGCTCGCCAACGCGATCGTCAGCGGCAATCGCGAGGACGTTGCCAAACACGTGCACGTGCGGGCGTTGGTCGATGACCGCGAACTCGTCCTCGAAGTGCGCGACGAGGGCGCCGGCTTCGTGCTCGGCGACCAGGCGTGGGGACCCGACGACGGCGATGCGCACGAACGCGAGGACGGGCGCGGGCTCTTTCTGATGCGCCGCCTCATGGACGTGGTCGAACAGTTCTCCGCGCCCGGCACCGGAAACGTCGTCCGCATGACGCTTCGGCGTTCGTCGTGAGAGACGGGCGCGCGAGTGCGCGCGCGGCGAGCGAGCTCGGCGCGGTGTTGCGCGCGTTCCGCAGCGCGACGGGGTGTCGGGCGGCGCTCTGGGGCACGAACGCGCCGGACGACGGCACGCGACGATTGCTGGCCGACGATGGCGACCCCAGTGGGCTGCTCTGGTCCGAGCCGACGGACGTGGATCGCCCGGTGCGCGTCACGCCCGTGCCGGGCCGAACCGCCACATGGCTTGCCGTCGGGCCCACCGCCGATGGACACGCGCCGGCCGAGACGCAACTCGGTCTGTTGCTCCCGCTCGTCGCCGGTCAGCTGCAGTCGATCGCGGAGGTCGAACAGGCCGCGATCGAGCTTTCGGAACGCTACGAGGAGATCAATCTTCTCTACACGATCAGCGAGATCCTCGGCCGTGCGGTCACGCTCGAGGAGACGGCCGGGACCATCCTCACCGAAGTCTCGGAAACCGTCGGCGCGCGGCTTGGGGCGATCTACCTCCACGAGCCGGCGACGCATCTCCTCCGCGCGACGGCGGCGTTAGGCATCCCGCCGGAGCGGCTGCCGGCGATCCGTGACGACGACGCCGGGAGCACGGCGGCGGGCGTGTTCCGCACCCTGCATCCGACGATCGACGAGCGCGACGGCGCGACGGCATCGGCGGACGGCCCGCTGCGCGACGGTGCGCTACTCTGTGTGCCGATCGTCTGGAGCGGGCCCGATCAGGGTGAGCCACTCGGCGTCGTCGCGCTCTCTGGACGCCGCGCCGGCCAGCAGTTCACCGCCGGGGATCTCAAGCTCGTGACCGCGATCGCGTCGCAGATCGCGGCCGCGATCCAGAACGCGCGGCTCGTCCGCGCGTCGATCCAACAGCAGCGGCTCACGCAGGAGATGGCGCTCGCGCACGACCTGCAGATGTCGCTCCTGCCACGCGTCGACGTCGTCGCGCCCGCAGCGACCGTGGCCGCGCGCGTCGAGCCCGCCGACAGCGTCGGCGGCGACTTCTATCAACTCGTACGCCTGCGCGACGGCCGCACGGGCGTGATGGTCGGCGATGTGTCCAGCCACGGCTATCGCGCTGCACTGATCATGGCCCTGACGATGAGTGCGGCCGCGATCCACGCGCAGCAATCGCGCGATCCGGCCGAGACACTCAGCGCCGTGTTAGGATCGCTCGGAGACGAACTCGCGAATACCGAGATGTTCATCTCGACGGTGTACGCCGTCGTCGATCCGCGCGCCGGCACTCTGCTGTACGCGAACGCCGGCCACCCGCATGCGTTCATTCTCCGCGCGGACGGCACGGCCGAGCGACTGCCCGCCGGCGCACCTCCGCTCGGCCTTGTTCCGGTCACGCCCGCGTGCGCCGAGACGACGTGGAACGCGGGTGAAGACCTCCTCGTCGTGTTCACCGACGGGATCAGCGAGGCGACGGACGCGAGCGGCCGCATGCTCGGGGAAGAACCCGTGCTCGCCGCCGCGCGTGGTGCGCGCGAACGTGGGCCTGACGCCGTCGTCGCGGCCGTGTTCGACGCGCTCCACGCACACACGGGCGGCAAGCCGCCGCGGGACGACCTCACGCTCGTGGTCGTCCGGAGCTGACGGCGTGGCCCGCGCCGCTGGCGGCCTTCCCGCACCGCGCAAGCGATTCGGCCAACACTTCCTGCGCGACCGGAGCGTGCTCGCGCGGATCGTCGACGCGCTCGCGCTCGATGGAAGCGAAACCGTCGTGGAGATCGGACCAGGGCGCGGCGTGCTCACCGACCTGCTCGCCGCGCGCGCTCGTCGGCTCATTGCGATCGAGATCGACCGCGATCTCGCCGCGCACCTGCGCGTTCGCTACGCGTTGGACGCCCACGTCGAAGTCGTCGAGGCGGACGTCCTCAAGGTGGTGCTCGCCGAGCTCGCGGGAGGCGACTATGTGCTTGCTGGCAACGTGCCGTACTACATCACGACGCCCATCCTCTTCCACGCGCTCGCGATGCCACGCCCAGCGCGCGCGGTCTACCTCGTGCAGCGCGAGGTGGCGGACCGACTCACCGCCGAGCCGGGGAGTAAGACATACGGCGCGTTAGGCGTGAACGTGCAGGCCGTCGCGAAGGCTGAACTGATCATGCGCGTGCCGCCGGGTGCATTCGCCCCGCCGCCAAAGGTCGACTCCGCTGTCGTCCGGATCACGCCGCGATCCGATCCGGTGATCACGACCGACGAGGAACCGCGGTTCCGCCGCTTCGTGCAGGCCTCGTTCGCCCTGCGGCGGAAGCAGCTGCGTCGGGTTGTGCGGACGATTGCCGGGCTCGACGCTGATGCAGCCGACACCGTCCTCGCGGCGGCGCAGGTCGACGCGGACGCACGCCCCGAGACGCTGTCGCCAGCCGAGTTCGCCGCGATCGTGCGCGTGCTCGGCGCGCGCGCAGACCGCGTTCGTATAGACGCGACCGGCACGGATCTCGACGCACTTCCGGCGGACGATTCGTCGTTGTAGGTTTTCGAGCACACGACCGGGGTGCCCCCGCGAGTTGCTCATCAGAGCGTCTCGTGCAGGGCTGAGACAAACCCGTAGAACCTGATCCGGTTAGCACCGGCGTAGGGAGTCGACAGATCGCAGCCGCCGCGGGCCGTGCCCAACGCGCGCGATCGCACGGGAGCCGTCGGCCCCGGCCGTGTTCACGCCCTCGTGCGCGTCCGCAAGCTGCGGCACCGTGTACCCGGGCGCCACGCTTCCGGTCTCCTCGTGTCGTCAGATTCCATCGTCGCGCGCCAGCGCGCTACGTGCCTAACGCCCGTCCTGTTCGCCGCGCTCGGTGTGTCGTCGTTGCCAGCGTCCGCACATGGGCAGCAACGCCCCACGGCGGTTGCGGACAGCAGCGGGCGCACCGACTCCACACGCGCCCGCCGGCTCGAGGGCGTGACCGTTCGCGCCGTGCGCTCCGGCGCCGCGGCGGCGCAGACCACGTTGGACGCGCGTGCCATTGCGCGGGAGTACACGGGACAGGACGTGCCACTCGTGCTCCAGCAGGCGCCGAGCGTGACGACGTACAGCGAGAGCGGATCGCAGAACAACTACTCGTACTTCCGGCTCCGCGGGATCGATCAGTCGCGCGTCAATATCACGCTCGACGGCGTCCCGCTCAACGAGCCCGAGGACCAGCAAGTCTACTTCTCCGACTTTCCCGATCTCGCGAGTTCGCTCCGTAGCGTGCAAGTCCAGCGCGGCGTGGGCACGAGTAGCTTCGGCCAGGCGTCGTTCGGTGGGTCGGTGAACCTCGAAACCGTTCCGTTAGGCGCAACGCCGCGCGGTGGCGAGGTGCAGCTCGGTGGCGGCTCCTTCGGCGCGGTACGAGGCAACGCGTCCTACACGAGCGGGCTCCTCCCGAGCCGCTTTGCCTTTGCTGCCCGCTTCTCCAACCAGAAGGAGGACGGCTACCGGCGTGGGTCCGGGCACGCGGGCAACAGTCAGTACGTCAGCGCCGGCTACTTCGGCGAGCGCGACCTCGTGAAACTGACGGTGCTGACGGGCGTCGAATCGAACGGACAGGCGTACGCGGCCGTACCGCTCTCGGAGTTGCAGGTGGATCCACGCGCGAATCCGCTCGCGGGCGTCGGCGACCGATTCCGTGAGAGCATGGCCGCGCTGACGTACACCCGCCTCCTCACGCCGTCGGCGACGATCGCGACGACCGTGTACGGCTTTCGCGCCGGTGGTACCTACGACTATCCAGCCGATTCGGGTCGCGCGCCCTACCGATACGGGTTGCAGTCGCGGTGGGGTGGCGTGATCAGCACGCTGCACGTCGTGGCCGGTGCGGCAACGGTCGACGTGGGCGCGCATGCGAACGACTACTCGCGCGATCACACGTTCGCCGACCGTCCCGATCTCGACGCACCCGCGTACGCCAACCGCGGCTTCAAGGCAGAGCAGAGCGCCTTTGGCAAGCTCGCCTACGCCGTTGGGCAGGCGACGGTGTTTGGTGATCTGCAACTCCGCCAGGCCGCGTTCCGGTACCGACCAACGTCCGGCAGTGGTGTGCCCGATGCCAGCGCGGCGTGGCGGTTCGCCAACCCGCGCGTCGGCGCGTCGTACCGCGCCGCGCCCGCTCTGACGCTGACTGCGACGTATGGCACCACCGGGCGCGAACCGACGCGAGCCGACCTGCTCGCGGGCGCAGATGACGTGTCGCCGCAGGACGTCGACTCGCTGCTGCCGCTCACGCGCGTGCGCCCCGAACGCGTACGCGACCTGGAGGCCGGCGCGGACGTGCGGACCGGCGCGCTCGCGCTTCACGTCGGCGGCTACCTCATGCGGTTCCGAGACGAGATCGCGCTCACCGGCCGCACGACACCACTCGGTTACGACATTCGCGCCAACGTACCGTCGAGCGTACGGCGCGGGCTCGAAGTCGAGGCGCACTACGACGCCACGTCGACGCTGAACGTTGGCGGGACGTTCGCGAGGAGCCACAATCGGGTCGACCTCTATCGTGACGAGTCGACCGGCATCGACTACGCGAACGTGCGCCCGACACTCACCCCCGACGTGGTCAGCACGCAGCAGGCGACCTGGCGCGCGGCGCCGTGGATCACGCTCACCGGCGACGGGCGGTATCAGGGGCGAACGTTTCTCGCTCCGTTTGGCGACGTGCGCCTCACGACGCCTCCCTTCTTCGTGCTCGCGGGCGGCGCGACGTTCCGCATCGCTGGGCGCGAACTCCTGATCGAAGGGCGGAACCTGCTCGACCGGCGTGCGTATCCGTCGGGCGACGTGAGTGGGGAAGGAGTCGCGCGGTACTACATCCTCGCGCCTCGCAACGTCGCCGCGAGCGTCCGACTCGGGTTCGGTCGTTAGGCGGGGTCAGCCGACCGGCATCGCGGTGGACGCACGCACTAGCGCGTCCACCGCCGCAATCGCTGCCGACTCGCGCGCCGTGCCGATGCCGCTGACCGGCGACCACCGACAGCCGAAGGCGTCGAGCGCGCGCGCAAATGCATCCCGGAGCGCGGCACGCTCGGTCGGGCGATCGCGCTGACCGTCGGCTACCCAGGGCAGATCGACGTCGCACAGCAGATACACGTCCGCACGCCTGCGTCGCGCTTCGTCCTCGATCCACGCCGCGCACGCGCCATAATAGTGCCGCGCGTAGACGACGGTGCTGACGAGATCGGTATCGCGGATGACCAACGTTGCGCCCGCACGTTCGGCCCGCGCCGCGGCCGCGTCCTCGCCGGATAGCTGCGCCCGCGCGATCGCGTCGACGTCGTCGCGGCTGAGGAGGTCAGTCGCGGCGACCTCGGGACCGAGCGCCGCGCGTCGTGCGTCGGCGTACGCGCGCGCCGCCTCCGTCGAGCGTTCCGCGCGGTACCGGTGTGCGAGCGATGCCGCCAGCGTCGTCTTGCCCGTGCTCTCCGGGCCCGTGAGCGTGACTACGGGGGGTCGCGACCGCGGGCTCGGCGGCGCGTCACTCATCCCGGTTGCGAAGGGCGTAGCTGAGCCCTTCCAACTCCATCGCCATGTTCACCGTCTTGAGCGTCACGCCAGGCGGCACCTGCACCTGCGCGGGGGCGAAGTTCAGGATCGCGGAAATTCCAGCGCGCACGAGGCGATCGACCTCGGGCTGGACATCGTCGGCAGGGATCGCGAGCACGGCGATGTCGGGGCGATCCCGCGCGGTGTCATCCTCGAGGTCCGAGATCGGCCGTACGACCTGCCCGTCCCAGGGCCTGCCGATCTTCTGCGGGTCGTTGTCGTAAACCGCGATCACCCGAAACCCGCGCTGCGAGAAGCCGCGATAGGTCGACAGCGCGGAGCCGATCTTTCCTGCGCCGACGATGACGACCTTCCATTCGCGGCCGAGCCCAAGAATGTCCTGCAGCTTCGCCGTCAGCTCCGCCACGGAATACCCGAGCCCGCGCGTCCCGAACGAGCCGAAGAACGAGAGATCCTTGCGGACCTGCGCTGAGGTCGTTCCAGCGTAGTGCGCGAGATCTTCGCTCGACGTCGTGGTCCCGCCGCGTGCGGCGTGCTCTTCGAGATATCGGAGGTAAACCGAGAGCCTACGGACGGTCGAATCGGCGATGTGCTTCACGGGATGCTGACGGTCGAGGCCGCCACGCTCCCGCGCGTGGCCCCGAGCTTGTGAAATCCTTCACAAGATAGCCCGGCTGCCGCGGCGCTTCCACCCGCGACCCGCGTCCGCCCTCGGCGGGCCTGCTAAGTTCCGGACAATGCCCGTGCACGTCGGCTCCGAAATTGGCGCGCTGCGCCGCGTCATCGTCCACACGCCCGGACCCGAGGTCCTCGCCGTTACCCCCGCGACGCGCGAAGACTTTCTGTACGACGACATCATCGATCGCGAGAGTGCGCGGCGCGAGCACGAACAGCTCGTCGCCGTGCTCTCGCGGTACGCCGAGGTGCTTCAGCTACGCGAGCTGCTGACGGAGGTACTTCGAGATCCCGGCACCCGCACGCAACTCATCGGCGAGGCGCTCCGAGTGCCACTCGTCGGCCCGCTCGCCGCCGAGCTCGCAACCCTCGACGCGGAGCAACTGGCCGAGTCGCTGATCGTTGGACATGCCGCCGAACCCGGGCCGCTCGCGCGTGCGCTGAACGAGCCGACCTATGCGCTGCCACCGCTTCCCAATCTGTTCTTCACGCGAGACACGGCGATGGTGGTCGGTGAGCATGTGTTGCTCGGCGCGATGCGTTACGGCGCGCGTTGGTCTGAGGGGCTGATCATGCGTTACGTGTTCGGGCACCATCCGGCGCTCGCGAACTCCGGCATTCTCTACGACGGCTCTGGCGAACGGCGTCACGGCCACACGCTCGAAGGCGGTGACGTGCACGTGCTCGCGCCCGACACGGTCATGATCGGGTTCTCGGAGCGGTCCAGCCCCGCGGCGATCGATCATCTCTGCGATCTGCTCTTCTCCCACGGCGGCGTCGAGCGCGTGATCGTCGTCGTGATGCCGGCCGAGCAGACGGCGATCCACCTCGACATGATCTTCACGCAGGTCGGACGCGAGACCTGCGTCGTGTACCCGCCGCACTTCGTCGGGCCGAAGCGGCTGCCGGTGCTGCTGTGGCGTCGCGGTGACGCGACCCTCGCGACCATGCCCGACGTGTTTGCCGCGCTCCGTGCCTGCGGTCTGGCGCTGACACCCGTATTCTGCGGTGGCACTCGGCGGAGCGCGCAGGAACGCGAACAATGGGCATCGGCCTGCAATTTCGTCGCGGTTCGTCCCGGTGTGGTCGTGGCGTATGAGCGAAACGCGGAGACGCTTCGCGCGCTCGGCGACGCGGGCTTTGCGATCGCGAGCGCGAGCGACGTGGTCGCACCTGGGGCCTCGCTTCCGGAGGATCGCCCGACGGTGATCACGATCGCTGGTGGTGAACTCGTCCGTGGCGGCGGCGGACCACGATGCATGACGTGCCCCGTCGAGCGGACCGCGTCGTGAGTGGCGCGCCGATCACGGGCGGCGTTGGCGTGCGACCGGCCGAAACGCTCCTGACCGAGCGCGCGCGCGACTTCCTGCGGGGTGGGCCCGCGACGTCGGCGGAACTCGTCGCCCGCGTCTGTCAGCTGCCGTCTGTCGCGCCCGCGATGGCCGACCGGATCGCGACCGAGTTGCTCGGCGCGCACGGAGAGTTCATTCGGGGGAGCGACGGACGGTGGGCACTCGCCACGCACGGCGCGCCGGTATTGACGTACGACGAGTGGCGGGCCGCGCGCGACGCGCAGCGCGGCGCTCCGCGACAGTCGCAGCCGCCCGAGCGCTCGCGCCGTGTCCCGGAGTCGGCGCCGATTCTCCCCGGTGACGACGACCGTCTCGACGCCCTGCCGTACGTCGTGGTTGACGTCGAGACGACGGGCGGCAGTCCGGATCACGGGCATCGCATCACGGAGATCGCGGCGGTCGTGGTCGAGGGCGGGGAAGTGCGCGAGGTGTACGAGACGTTGGTCAACCCCGAGCGCGGCATCCCTCCCGAGATCATGCGCCTGACGGGGATCACGTGGGAGATGGTGCGGGACAAGGCGCCGTTCGGTGCGGTCTGCGGTGACGTGCTCCGGGCGCTCGAGGGGCGCGTGTTCGTCGCACACAACGTCGCCTTCGACTGGCGGTTCGTCACGTCCGAAATTGCGCGTACGTCCGGGCAACAGCTCGATGGGCGGCGGCTCTGCACGGTGCGGATGTCGCGCAAGCTCCTGCCGCAGCTTCGGAGTCGGTCGTTAGGCTATGTCGCCGAGTGGTATGGCGCGACGAAGTTCGCGGAGACGTACTTCGAGTCGCGGCACGGGCGGGAGCGTCCGTGGCGGCACAGCGCGGCGGGCGACGCGGTCGCCACGGCGCACTGTCTCCTCCGACTGCTCGGTGATGCGCGCGAACATGGCGTGACCACGTGGGGGGAAATGGACCGGTGGCTCGCCGGCGGGACCGGCGTTGCGCGCCGGCGCCGGCGCAGCGCGATGCCCTCCGGCGTCAAGCGCGATCCCGAGGCGTAGCGTGCCGTCGGGCGCTCTCCGCGCTCTCGCGATCCGTTACGTGTGCGGTGCGGTCTTCGACGCCACACAGCTTTCCCGTTCCTCCCGATCCCGTGACCACGCCTAACGCCCGGACTGAAACGCGCCGCGTCGGACGTCTGACCGTCCACACCGTCCACGCCGGCATGCAGCACCTCGACGGCGGCGCGATGTTCGGCGTCGTGCCGAAGCCGCTCTGGGAGCGGAAGATCGCAGCGGATAGCCGCAACCGCATTCCGCTCGCGATGCGGTGCTTGCTCGTCGAGCACGACGCAGGGCTGGTCCTCTTGGACGCGGGGCTCGGAAACAAGGAGACCGCGAAATTTCGCGACATCTACGGTGTGGACAACGCCGGTGCTGACGGCCGGACCTGGTTGGAAGACGGCCTGCGCGCGTTAGGCCACACACCGGCCGACGTCCGCGTGCTCGTCAATACGCACCTGCATTTCGATCACGCCGGCGGCAATACGTTCGTCGACGACGGTGGGGTCGTGTCCCCGACGTTCCCGAATGCGCGCTATGTCGTGCAGCGCGGCGAACTCGCGTACGCCACCGACACGAACGAGCGCACGGGCGCGAGTTATCTCGCGCCCAACATCGCGCCGATCGTCGCGGCCGGCCGCTTCGACCTGGTCGATGGCGAGGCGGAGATCGTGCCCGGTGTGCGGGTGATCGCCACACCCGGGCACGTTCCCCATCACCAGAGCGTCCTCGTCGAAAGCGCGGGCGAGACGGCGTGCTTCCTCGGTGACGTCGTGCCGACCTCGGCGCACGTGCCGCTGCCGTGGATCATGGGCTACGACGTCGAGCCGCTGGTTACGCTGGAGAGCAAGCGGACGCTCCTCGCTCGCGCGGCGGACGAGGGATGGCGCGTGGTGTTCGAGCACGACCCGGAGATCGGCTGGGCGCGCATCGCGCGTGATGGGCGCGGCCAGTATGCCGTCGCCCCGGAGTGACGACACGGCCCCCACCGTCTCCCGCTCGCCTCACGGTTGACAACGCCAGCCTGCGCGCGTAGCATTTCGGGTCACAATGCGCGAAGTGGGGCAGACGTGCGTCCGCCCCCACCCTCTGGCCCTGAGCTATCGACCTCGCGTCGCGGTTCGGGTGTGCTGCAGGAGTTCTGGCAATCGCCACGCGTTTCGCCGGCCCGGCCCTGACGAGGGTGGGCGTCGGCGGGACGCGTGCGCTACGCATCCCACAGCGTGGCGCGAGCTCCGGGTTTTCGGAGCTCGCGCCTCTTGCGTTATTCCCCACTCGAGGAGCACGGCGTATTCAGGACACGACGAAGCGCGTCCGCGTGAACCGGCAGATTCGTATCAGCCCCATCCGCGTGATCGCGGCCGACGGTAGCCAGCTCGGGATTCTGGAGGTCGAAGCTGCCCTCCGGATCGCCGAAGAACAGAGCCTCGATCTCGTCGAGGTGGCACCGCTGGCTCGTCCGCCCGTAGCCCGGATCATGGACTACGGGAAGTTCAAGTTCGAGCAGGCGAAGCAGGCGCGCACGGCCAAGAAGAAGCAGCACGTCATCCAGCTGAAGGAAGTCAAATTCCGCCCCGGCATTGACGAGCACGACTTCGAGACCAAAACGCGCCACGCCCGCCGCTTCCTCGAGGAAGGCAACAAGGTCAAGGTCACCCTCATGTTTCGCGGCCGACAGATCACGCACCCCGAGTTGGGGCGCGCGGTCGTCACTCGCGTCGCGCAGGAGCTCGCCGATCTCGCGAAGGTCGAGAGCGATGCGCGTCTCGAGGGAAAGGCCATGACGATGATTCTCACCCCGAAGTGATCGCCCCTCACCGGGTGTTCACGTCGAACTACCAGCGCTCAGTGCTTGAGCGGGAGACGGCGTAGCCATGCCGAAGATGAAGTCACACCGCGGCGCGAAGAAGCGCTTCTCGGTCACGGGGACCGGGAAGGTCAAGCGCGCCAAGGCGTACAAGAGCCACATCCTCACCAAGAAGTCGCCCAAGCGGAAGCGCAACCTGCGCCGCAACACCACCGTGGGCACGAACGGCGAAGCGAAGGTGCTCAAGCGCCTTCTGCTCGCCTGACCCGCGCTCACGATAGGAGCTAGACGATGCCACGCGCTGTATCGAACGTCCCGCGCCTCCGGCGCCGCAATGAAACGCTGAAGGCCGCCAAGGGCGCCTACGGCGGTCGGTCCAAGCTGTACAAGGCCGCGAAGGAGACCGTCGAGCGCGGCTGGCGCTACGCCTACCGCGATCGCAAGAACAAGAAGCGCGATTTCCGTCGCCTGTGGATCGTCCGCATCAACGCGGCCGCCCACCAGCACGGCATGAGCTACTCGGTCTTCATCAACGGCCTCAAGTCGGCCGGCCTCGAGATCGATCGGAAGATCCTCGCCGACATCGCCGTGCGCGATCCGGCCGCGTTCGGCCTCATCGCCGATCAGGTCCGGGCCGCGATCGAGCGCGAGTCTTCGGCCGGCACGACGCAGGCTTCCGCCGCGTAGCTCGCAACTGTTCGGTGACCCGCTGCGGCGGCGGTGCGACCTCCTCGGCGCACCGCCGCCGCGCGACGTTTCTGCGCACGTGTTGCGCTATCGTACTCACGTGACTCTTTCCGACTACCTCGCGCGCTGCGACGCGCTGTTGACCGATCTTCGCGCGCTGCTCGACACCCTCGATCCGTCGACGCGGCTCGATGACGCCAAGGGCCAGCTGAACGCGGCCAAGGACGCGCGTCTCGCGGAATTGCAGAGCGCGCTCCGCACGGTCGCGCCCGACGAGCGGCGCGGGGCAGGGCAGGCATTCAACGGGCTGAAGACCGGGATCGCCGACGCGCTCGCCGCCTTCGAAGCGCGTCAGGCCGCCGCCACGTCGACGAACGACGCCGTCGATCTCACGATGCCGGCGCGACGGACCTGGATCGGCGCCGTCCATCCGGTGACCGCCGTGATCGAGGAGATCTGCGGGATCTTCCGCGAGCTCGGCTTCAGCGTCGCGAGCGGGCCGGAAGCCGAGCACGCCTGGTACAACTTCGGCGCGCTCAACTTCCCGGCCGATCACCCCGCGATGGACATGCACGACACGCTCTATCTCGCGGGCACGCCAGACGCCGTGCTGCGCACGCACACGTCGCCGGTTCAGGTGCGGACGCTGCAGCGCTTCCAGCCGCCCGTGCGCGTGCTGATCCCTGGCAACGTGTATCGTCGCGACTTCTTCGACGCCACGCACGCGCCGGCGTTCGCGCAGCTCGAAGGGCTCGCCGTCGACGAGGGCATCTCCTTCGTCGACCTCAAGGCGACGCTCATGACCTTCGCGCGCCGCTTTTACGGGTCGACGCGACGCGTGCGTTTCGGCCCGTCGTACTTCCCGTTCACCGAGCCATCGGCGCAGATGGACGTCGAGGTCGACCTCAACGACGGACGTGGCGCGCGTTGGGTCGAAATCCTCGGCTGCGGGATGGTTCATCCGGCCGTGCTCGAGTCGGCCGGCGTCGACAGCGAGCGTTACACCGGGTTCGCCTGGGGCATGGGCCCCGCACGCATCGCGATGAGCCGCCACGACATCCCCGACATTCGCCACCTCTACGATTCGGACGTGCGGTTCCTGCGCCAGTTCGCGGCGGACGCCGCGGAGCACACCACGTGATCGTCTCGCACGAGTGGCTGCGCGCGTTCGTTCCGCACGACCTCGCGCCGCAAGCCGTCGGCGAACTCCTGAGCGCGCATGTCGCCACGCTCGAAGGCGTCGAGGCTCTCCGCGGCGATCTCGCGCCGTTCGTCGTCGCGCAGATCGTGTCGAGCGAACGCATCCCAGAGACAAAGCTCTCGTTCAACCGCGTCGATGACGGCTCCGGTGAGCTGCTCGACGTCGTCTGTGGCGCGCCGAACGTCGAGGTCGGCGCGAAGTACCCGTTCGCGCGCACGGGCACCACGATGCCTGGCGGGACGATGACGATCGAGCGCCGGAAGATCCGCGGGCACACGTCCAATGGCATGCTCTGCTCCGCGCGCGAACTCGGGCTCGGCGAGTCGCACGACGGCATTCTCACGCTCGCGACGGATGCCGCGCCGGGTACGCCCCTGCTCGACGTGCTGCCGTTAGGCGACGCGCGGATCGAACTCGACGTGCTCGCCAATCGGCCGGATCTCCTCTCGCAGCGCGGCATCGCGCGCGAAGTAGCGGCGCTGACCGGCGTCGCGCTGCGCACGCCGCCCGAGCTAGGCGCCGTGCGTGCGCCGGCGCAGGTCGCGCTCGGCGCGCCCCAGGCGAACGCGGCGGGCGTGACGGTGCGAATCGAGGACGCGGATGGCTGTCCGTACTACTGCGCGGCGATCGTTCGGGGCGTGCGCGTTGGGGCGAGCCCGCGCTGGCTCGCCGAGCGGTTGGAAAGCGTCGGGGCGCGCGCGATCAACAACGTCGTCGACGTCACGAACTACGCGCTGCACGGGCTCGGTCAGCCGATGCATGCGTTCGATCTCGCGCGACTGGCGGATTCGACGATCATCGTGCGCCGCGCCAGATCGGGTGAGGGGATCACGACTCTCGACGGCGTTGCGCGCACCCTGGACGCCGAGACGCTCGTCATCGCCGACGGCGAACGCGCGCAGGCCGTGGCCGGCGTGATCGGCGGGCGCGACAGCGAAGTGACCGAGGCGACGACCGACATTCTGCTTGAAGTCGCGTACTTCGACCCGCAGCGTGCTCGCATCTCGCGGCGCCACACGAACGTGAACACCGACGCGAGCTACCGCTTCGAACGGGGCGTCGATCGAGGTGCCACGCGCGAGTTGCTCGACCTCGGGGTGGCGCTGCTGACGTCGGTGGCCGGCGGTGAAGTCGAAGCCGTCGTCGAAGTTGGCGCGGCACCGGGCGCACTACCGCCTGTTCCGCTCCGTGCCGCGCGCGTTGCGCGCGTGCTCGGTGCGCCCGTCGCCGTCTCTGAGATCGAGCGCCTGCTCTGTGCGGTCGGTTTCGTGCTGACGCCGACTGGAGCGGGCGAGTGGTCGGCGCAGCCGCCGTCCTGGCGGCAGGATGTGACACGCGAGGTCGATGTCATCGAAGAGCTTGCGCGGCTCGTCGGCTTCGACGCGTTCCCCGACGAACTCCGCCCGGTCCGGCCGGGCACGTCACCTGATGACCCGCTCGTTCTCGCCACACGGCGGGTGCGTGAGGCACTGGTCGCCGCCGGGCTTTACGAGACGCGCCCGCTGCCTTTCGTGCGCGGCGACGACGCCACGCACACGCGTGTCGCGAACCCGCTCGGCGACGACGAACCGCATCTCCGTCGCTCCGTGCTCGAGACGCTTGCGCGACGGGCGGAGGACAATCTCGCACGGATGCAGGGCGACGTGCGCCTGTTCGAGATCGGAAGCGTGTTCGCGCCGACGATGCCGGGCGCGCTGCCGACGGAGACGCTTTCGGTCGGACTGCTCGTCATGGGCGCGCGCCGGCCACCGCACTTCACCGAGCCCGCGCCGCCCGCTTTCGATGCCTGGGATGCCAAGGGACTCGGCGAACTGGCGGGGCGGGCCGCGTACCCGGGCCGTCGCGTTGCTTGCGAACTACCCGATGGCGACGTCGGGGACGGCGAGACGTTGTGGACGGTGACCGTCGACGGTGAGGCCGTCGGCAGCGTCGTTCGCGCTCGATTGGACGCACCAGTCTGGGCAACACCGACGTTTGGCGTCGAGATCGCCCTCGGTGTGGTCACGTCCGAATACGAGGCGTCCGCGGGGGCGAACCGCTGGAGTGTGTCCACCGCGCAGAGCGCCGCCGGCACGGTGCCCGGGACTGCTCCGGTCCGCTTCCGCCCGCTTCCGACCACGCCACCGGTCATCGTCGATCTCGCGCTCGTCGTCCCGAACGCCGTGCGTGCCAGCGACGTCGAGCGTGTGATCCGCACGGCCATTGGCTCACTGCTCGAATCGGTCGACGTGTTCGACGAGTTCCACGGCGGCGAACTCGAGCCGACTACGCGGAGTCTCGCGTGGCGCCTCGTGCTGCGTGATCCGACGCGCACGCTTCGCGACAAGGAAGTCGAGGGGCGCCGGCAGCGGCTGCTCGCCGCGCTCGAAACAGAGCTCGGTGTGCGCCTGCGGGGGCGTTGAGTGCGCACCCCGATCGTGAACGCTGAAGCTCCCGCAGGCGACGCCGTCGACGCGCTCGAGCGTGTCGTGCGCGCTGTTGGGGAGGAGCTTGCCGCGTTTCGGCGCCGCGCGCTCGATGCCGAACGCCGCGTGCGTGATCTCACGGCGGAGCGAGACGCCGTCGCGGCCCAGCCGCTTGGTGCTCCCCGCACACGCGAGGACGATCTCGCCCGATTGCGCGCGCTCGAAGGGGAGAACGCGGAGCTGCGCGCGAGACTCGTCGAGGCGACCGAGCGGGCTCGGGCGGTAGCGAGCCGCATCCGGTTCGCGCGGCAGCAGGACGACGTCGCGGCGGCGAGCGAGGAAATCGGATGAGCGACAAGGCGTCCGTTCGCGTCCGGATCGTCGGCGAGGAGTACACGCTCCGGAGCGACGCCGGCGTGGAGCACACGCGCGCGGTGGCCGCGCACGTGAGCGCCGTCGTCGCGGAGGTGGCGGCGAGCGGGACCGTGATCGAGTCGCACAAGGTCGCGATTCTGGCGGCGCTGCAAATCGCGGACGAGTTGCTGCGCCTGCGTGCGGCGGAAGCGGAGCGGGAGGCGCGCGTCCGCGCGCTCGCCGACGAGGCTGCGCACTGGCTTCCCCCGGCGAAGCGCGTGCTCGACGCGCCGAGCTGAACCGCTGGGCTGGACGCGGCGCGTTGCCTTTCGCTGACCCTGAGGGTAGCTTGGCGGGGCGCGGCCGATCCGTCGTATACGCAAGTCATTTCATCACTTACGCCGCTCGCCCCGGATCGTGCGCGCTCGGCGGCGGCGCTACCGCGGTCCTGATGGGATCGCGGAGCCGGACCGCCTGACTGTAGTTCGACCGCGCGCTCTGGCGCGCTGGCATATAGAGATCGACATGGCAGAGTTTGCGGTCCTCGCCCTCGCGGGCGTGCTCGCGTGTGTGATCGCGGGCGCGACCTACGTCTGGGGTCGGAGTGCCGGTCGGGTGGCGGGCGAGGTTGCTGCACGCGCGGACGAGCGTGCGAAGCAGGTCGCGGCGCAAGCTACGGCCGAGGACGTCTCACGCCGCCTGGTCGGCGACGCGGAGCGCGAGGCCGAGCGGCTGAAGCGCGACGCGATCGTCGCGGGGCGCGAGGAGTTGCTCAAGGCCCGCGAGTCGCAGGATGCCGAGGCGCGGCAACGTCGCGAGGAGCAGAGCCGCGAGGACCGTCGGCTGCAGGAGCGCGCGGGCGATCTCGAGCGGCGTGCCGACGCGGTCGAGCAGAAGGACCGCGACATCGCGCGCCGCGCAAGTGAAATCGGTCGTCGCGAAAAGCTCGTCCTCGACCGCCAGAACGAGATCGAGCGGGCCGAGCAGGACGCGGCGCGCCGGCTGGAGGAGCTTGCCGGGCTGTCCGCGGACGACGCGAAAGCCGAACTCATGCGGCGGATGGAGGAGCAGGCCCATGCTGACGCCGCGAACCGTGTGCGCGAGATCCGCGAGACGGCACGCCGATCGGCGGAGCGCGAAGCAAAGAAGATCGTCGCGCTCGCCGTGCAGCGCATCGCGGCCGAACACACGGCGGAGAGCACGGTTTCGGCGGTCGCGCTTCCGAACGACGAGATGAAGGGGCGGATCATCGGGCGCGAGGGGCGCAACATCCGCGCGTTCGAACTCGCGACGGGGGTGGACGTGATCATCGACGACACGCCGGACACGGTCGTCGTGAGCGCGTTTGATCCCGTGCGGCGCGAGGTCGCGCGGCTCGCGCTCGAGAAGCTCGTCGCCGACGGCCGGATTCATCCCGGGCGAATCGAGGAAGTCGTCGGGAAGGCGCGGCAGGAAGTCGACCGCCTGATCATCGAGGGCGGCGAGGCGGCGGCGTACGAGGTCGGCGTGAACGGGTTGCACCCCGAACTCGTCCGTCTCGTCGGGCGCATGCGGTATCGCACGAGCTACGGGCAGAACATCCTGCAGCACTCGAAGGAAGTGGCGTGGCTGGCGGGGATCATGGCCGCCGAACTCGGCCTCGACGTCGCTCTCGCCAAGCGCGGCGCGCTGCTGCACGACATCGGCAAGGTGCTGACGCACGAGCACGAGGGCACGCACGTCCAGCTCGGCGTCGAGATGGCGACCCGCTACGGCGAGCATCCGCTCGTCGTGAACGCGATCGCGGCGCACCACGACGACGTGCCGCATGAGAGCGAGGTCAGCGTGCTCGTGCAGGCGGCCGACGCGATCAGCGGCTCGCGCCCCGGCGCGCGTCGCGAAGCGTTCGAGACGTACGTCAAGCGCCTCGAGGGGCTCGAACGGATCGCGATGAGCTACACAGGCGTGGAGAAGGTCTACGCCATCCAGGCCGGGCGCGAGGTGCGCGTCGTGGTGTTGCCGGATTCGGTCGACGACGTGCGCATGGGCGCGCTCTCCGACGAGATCGCGCGCCGGATCGAGGCCGAGCTGCAGTATCCCGGACAGATCAAGGTCGTGGTCATACGCGAAACGCGGTCGGTGGACTTTGCCCGCTGAGATGGAACGCTCGACCCAAGGCTCGACGGCCGGGCTGATCGACGGCGCGGCCGTGGCGCGCTCGGTTCGCGCGCGCGTTGCGAGCGAGTGTGCCGAGCTGACGGCCGCCGGCGTGACGCCCGGGCTCACGGTCGTGCTCGTCGGCGACGATCCGGCGAGCGCCGTCTACGTGCACCACAAAGGCAACGACGCACGTGAGGTCGGGATGCGAAGCGAGACGATCCGCATGCCCGCGACGACCCCACAGGATGAGCTGCTCGCCGTCCTGGACCGCCTGAACGCGGATCCCACCGTGCATGGCATTCTCGTGCAGATGCCGGTGCCGAAGCAGATCGACGCCGAGACGGTGATTCGGCGTATCGACCCGGCGAAAGATGTCGACGGCTTTCACCCCGTGAACGTCGGGGAGCTGCTCATCGGGACTGGGGCGGGCTTCGCGCCCTGCACGCCGGCCGGCGTGATGGAGCTGTTGCGTGCGTATCAGGTCGATACGCGCGGCCGCGAAGTCGTCGTGATCGGGCGAAGCAACATCGTCGGCAAGCCGATGGCGGCGATGCTGGTCCAACCAGGGGCGGACGCGACCGTGACGGTGTGCCACAGCCGAACCGCGGATCTCGCCTCGCACACGCGGCGTGCGGACATCCTCATCGCCGCGATCGGCCGCGCGCGCTTCGTGACCGCGGACATGGTCAAGCCCGGCGCCGTCGTGATCGACGTTGGGATGAACCGGATCGACGACCCGTCCACGAAGTCCGGATCGCGTCTCGTCGGCGACGTCGATTTCGACGCGGTGCGCCCGATCGCGTCGCTGATCACGCCGGTCCCGGGCGGTGTTGGGCCGATGACGCGAGCGCTCCTGCTGGCGAACACGGTGCGCGCCGCGCGGCGTGCGGCGGGTCTCGCGTGATGGGCGCGTGAGTCCACGTCGGCGCGGTTCGGCGGACGACGTGCTCGAGCTGTTCGCGAGCGAGCCGCCCCGGCGTCGGTCGACCGCCGCGCGTGCGCGTGCCGCGGTCGCACCGGTCGAAGCCGCCGAGGAGCTGACGGTCGGAGGCGAGTTCGAGATCCCGGGCGCGTCGCCTGCAGCGGCGGTGCCGGTCAGCGCCGTGGCCGAAACGGTGAAGGAGGTCGTCGAGGGCGCGTTCATGCCGCTCTGGGTGCGGGGCGAGGTGAGCGACTTCAAGGCGCACCGGAACGGGCACTGGTACTTCTCGCTTCGTGACGAGTCCGCGCAGTTGCGCTGCGTCGTCTGGGCGCGCGATACGCGCCGGGTGCCCGCGCCGCCAGACGACGGGATGCAGATCGTCGCTCTCGGTCAGCTCGCGGTCTACACCGCCCGGACCGAGATCCAGTTCACCGTGCGCGCCCTCGACGCGCACGGCGACGGGCTCTGGCGCAAGGCGCTCGAGCGCACGCGCGCGTCACTCGCCGCCGACGGTCTGCTCGCCCCCGAGCGGAAGCGGCCGCTGCCGCGCTATCCGCGGCGCGTCGCCATCGTCACGAGTCCCGACGGCGCGGCGCTGCACGACGTCGCGGCCGTTCTGCACCGCCGCTGGCCCCTCGCGGAGCTCGTGATCGTTGCGGCCAAGGTGCAGGGCGAGGGTGCGGTCGAGGAGCTGTGCGCGGCGGTCGCGCGCGTGGGACGGTGTGGAATGGTCGACGTGGTGATCATCGGCCGTGGTGGTGGGGCGGCCGAGGACCTCTGGGCGTTCAACGATGAACGTCTCGCGCGCGCGGTCGCGGCGTGCCCCGTCCCGACGATTTCCGCGGTCGGGCACGAAGTCGACATCACGATCTGCGATCTCGTGGCCGACCTGCGCGCACCGACGCCGTCCGCGGCGGCGGAGGCGGTCGCGCCGCTGCTCGACGACCTGCGCGCGGAACTGCGCGACGCCGGACGGGGGCTCGCCGACGCGCTGGACATGCGCCTGCGTGACGCGCGCGACTCGCTCGCCGACGCGGCGCGCACCCTGCACGGCGCGTTGCGCGCGACCGCCGATCGCGAGCGTGCCGCGTTGGCGACCCGGGCCGCCCAGTTGCATGCGCTCTCGCCGCTTGCCACGTTGGGACGCGGCTTCTCGTACGCGCGATCGAGCGACGGCGCGGCGCTCACGCGTGTCGCGGACTTCGCGCCCGAGCAGCCGTTCGATCTGCTGCTCCGCGACGGGCGCGTCCATGCGCGCACGCTCGCGACCATCCCCGATACGCCCGACTCGCTCCCGTCTGCGTCGTGAGTTTCGAAGACACGCTCGATCGGCTGCACGCCATCGTCGCCGCGCTCGAAGGCGATACGCTTCCGCTCGATGACGCGTTGCGCCTGTTCGAGGAGGGCGTGGCGCGCCTCCGCGATGCGAGCGGCGAACTGGCCCGCGTCGACGCGAAGCTCTCGCTACTCGTCGAGCGCGCGGACGGAACGTTCGAACTCGCCGACGTCGCACGATGACGACGCTCTCGGCCGCTGCCGCCGATGACCGCGCAACGTCCACGGCCGCCGTGCAGGCGGCGTTCGCGCGACAGCGCGCGGCCGTCGACGTCGCGCTCCACGCGCTCTGCGATGGGCACCTCGCGCCACTCGATGCGGTCACCGCGGCCGCCGTTCGCTACGGTCTGCTGAGCGAGGGCAAGCGGTTGCGACCGCTCCTCGTGCTGGGCGCGTACGAGGCCGCGAGCGGACGCGACGATGCGGTCGCGCTCGCGACCTCGATCGAGATCGTGCACGCGTACTCGCTCGTCCACGACGATCTGCCGTGCATGGACGACGACGACGTGCGCCGCGGTCGCCCCACGGTGCATCGCGTCTACGGCGTCGCGGCGGCGACCGCCGCGGGGCTCGCGATGGTGCCGCTCGCCGCGCGGTGCGCACTCGAGGGCGCGCGCGCACTCGGCCTTTCCGCAGCAACGTGCGGCGCGATCGTCCGCGAGCTGATGCGCGCGTCCGGCGCTGCCGGGATGATTGGCGGGCAGCAGCTGGATCTCGACGGCGAAGGGCAGGCGCACTCGCTCGACCAGCTGGAACGCATCCACACGGCGAAAACGGGCGCGTTGATCACGGCCGCCGCGCGGATCGGCGGGCTGGCAGCCGAAACCTCGCCCGAGCGCCTCGACGCGCTCGGGCGATACGGGCGCGCCGTCGGGCTCGCGTTCCAGATCGCCGACGACGTCCTCGACGTCACGGCGACCACGGACGAGCTCGGGAAGACTGCCGGTCGCGACCTCGCCTTGCAGAAGAGCACCTATCCCGCCCTGCTCGGCGTCGATGGCGCGATGCACCGCGCGCGTTCACTCGCGGAGTTCGCGTGCGCGGCGTTGCGCGACGTCGGGCTTCTCACGCCAGCGCTTGCGTACGTCGCCGAGTTCTCGGTTGCGCGGCGGTCCTGACGCGGGCACCGACCGGCGAGACCATCCGTTGCTCACGTGGCAGGCGTAGATTCGTGACTGGCCGGTGACGCATCCGCGACAGAGCGTGCCAGCCTTCTCCTCCTTTGCTGCTGCTCTCCATGTCCCTGCTCGCCCGCGTACAGTCGACCGATGACCTGAAGCGCTTCTCACGCGACGAGCTGCGCGCGCTCGCAGCCGAGATGCGCGAGCGCCTGATCGCGGTGTGCGCGACGACGGGCGGGCATATCGGCGCTGGGCTCGGGGTCGTCGAACTGACGATCGCGCTCCACGCGGTGCTCGACACGCCGCGTGACCAGCTCGTCTGGGACGTCGGGCACCAGGGCTACCCGCACAAGTTGCTCACCGGGCGCAACACGGGAATGGAGACGTTGCGCCAGGAGGACGGCGTATCGGGCTTCCTCAAGCGCAGCGAGAGCGAGTACGACGCGTTCGGCGCGGGGCACGCCGCCACGTCGATTTCCGCCGCGCTCGGCATCGCCGCGGGGCGGGATCTCACCGGGCAGGAGTTCAAGGTCGCGGCCGTCATCGGCGATGGCGCCCTGTCGTCCGGCCTCGCGTACGAGGGCCTGAATAACGCCGGTAGTTCGGACCGCGACATCATCGTCGTACTGAATGACAACGAGATGTCGATCGCGCCGAACGTCGGCGCGATGCACAAGTATCTCGTGTCGGTGCAGCGGAACCCACTCTACAACCGCATCCGCACCAAGGTCCGCGAGCTCGCAGACGCCGTGGGCGGCAAGGGCGGCATGCCGAGCGCGCTACTCCGGAAGTGGGAGGAGAGCTTCAAGGCGTTCGTGACGCCGGGCATCCTGTTCGAGGAGCTCGGCTTCCGCTACTTCGGCCCGATCGACGGGCACGACCTCGACGCGCTCGTCGACACGCTGGCCGCGGTGCGCGACATGAAGGGCCCGCGGCTCGTGCATGTCATCACGCAGAAGGGGAAGGGCTTCCCCGCGGGCGAGAACACGCGAGAAATGGCATGCGCTCCCGCCCGGCCACGACCCGAGCACCGGCAAGCCGCTGAAGACCAGCACCGCCAATCCGGGCTACACCGCCGTTTTCGGACGGGCCCTGGCGGAGCTCGGCACGCTCGACCCGCGCATCGCCGTGATCACCGCCGCGATGCCGAGCGGCACGGGCACGGGCGTATTCGCGAAGGCACACCCCGGGCGCTTCTTCGATGTTGGGATCGCCGAGGGACACGCGGTCACCTTCGCGGCCGGACTCGCCACGCAGGGCGTGAAACCCATCGTCGCGATCTACTCGACGTTTCTCCAGCGGGCGTACGACAACATCATCCACGATGTCGCCCTGCAACACCTGCCCGTCATCTTCGCGATGGACCGCGCCGGACTCGTGGGCGAGGACGGCGAGACGCACATGGGGCTGTACGACATCGCGTACATGTTGGCCGTTCCGGAGATGGTCGTCGCCGCGCCAAAGGATGGCACCGAGATGCTCGCGTTGCTGCGTGCCGCGGCCGCGCACGACGCCGGGCCGTTCTGCTTCCGCTACCCGCGCGATGCGACGCCCGACGCAGTGCCGGCATTCGCGGAGATCGAGGCCGCAGCGATTGGAACGTGGGATGTGTTGCGCCGCGGGCGCGACGTCGCGATCCTCGCCGTTGGTACGATGGTGGGTCAGGCGATGACCGCAGCGGACTCGCTCGGTGCCGAGGGACTCGACGTCACGGTCGTGAACTGTCGCTATCTCAAGCCGTTCGACGAACTCACGCTGACGGCGCTCCTCGCGGACCACCGACAGCTACTCGTCGTCGAAGAAGGTACAGTCGTGAACGGTTTCGGAGCGTACATGGCGGAAATCGTCGCGAAGCGCGACCCACAGGTTCGGGTGATCGCGCACGGCGTACCTGATCGCTTCATCTATGCAGCCTCGCGTACGCGGCAGCTGGCGCAGTGTGGTCTGGACGCCGCCGGCATCGCCGAGCGCGTCCGCGCGCTGCACGGTACGCCGCAGGCGAGCGAGGCGTTCGCCGGCTGAGCGCGACCGTCGAGCCTCACGCGCCGAACGCGGTCATGGGCTCACCATCGGCGCCAGTCGCGCGCGTCGGCGTCGTTGGGCACCCCCGATACGAGGGCCTGCCCGAGGTGCTCCGCCGGCTTCGGCTCATGGCCGCGCCGCTCGGGCTCGCGCTCATCCCGGAACCCGCGCTGCTCGCCGGGCTCCCGGGTGCGGAACCGCTCGCGCAGCATACGCCCCTCGACGCACTGCTCAGCCTCGGTGGCGACGGTACGCTCTTGCGGGCGGCGCGCTACCTCGCCGGGCGACCGGTCCCGATCCTCGGTGTCAACCTCGGCCGACTCGGATTCCTTACCAGCCTCGCGGCTGACGGCCTCGAAGAGGGTGTGCAGCGCCTCGCCGCGGGCGAGTATCAGGCCGAGGCGCGACTCGCGCTCGCATCGCGGGTGCACGCGCGGGATGGATCGATCCGACAGTCATGGCGCTCGCTCAACGACGTCGTGCTCCACAAGGGTGGATTCGCCCGCGTCGTCCGCTTCACCGTCGAGGTGAACGGTGAACCGCTCGGCGCCTTCCACGCGGACGGCGTCGTCGTCTCGACACCGACCGGGTCGACCGCGTACAGTCTGAGCGCCGGCGGACCGGTCGTCGTCCCGACCGTGGATTCGATGGTACTCACGCCGGTCTCGCCGCACACGCTCGCAATTCGGCCACTCGTGCTCCCTGCGACCGCCGTGGTCCGCATACGTGGCGAGTGCGAGCCCGAGGCGTTGTTGGCGACGATCGACGGTCAGGTCGGGGCGCGTGTCGAGACCGGCGAAACGCTCGTCGTCGAACGCGCAGCCGAGCCCGTACTCGTCGTGCGGTTCAGCGATGGATCATTCTTCAGTCGCCTGCGAGAAAAGATGGGGTGGGGCGGGCTGTCGGATCGCGACGGAGCGTAGAGCGCGCGGTCGGGGTAGAATGGAGCGAACGCCCGTGCGCGATGCTGCCGCGGCCGTGCCCACGTCCCACGCTGCATGCTGACCGAGCTCCGCATTCGGAACTTCGCGATCATCGACTCGCTCGCCCTCCCACTCGCGCGCGGGTTCAATGTGTTGTCGGGTGAAACGGGCGCGGGTAAGTCGATCATCGTCGGCGCGCTCGGCCTGTTGCTCGGTGAGCGCGGAAGCACCGAGGTGATCCGAACTGGCGCGGATCGCGCGACCGTCGAGGGGACATTCGACGTCGACGGGCGAGACGATCTCGCGTCGCTGCTCGACGCGCGTGGAATCGACGTCGACGGCGCGACGGTCGTGCTCAAGCGCGAGGTCGCGGCCGGCGGGCGTACGCGCGCGTGGGCCAACGGCACGCCGGTGACGGCGGGCGTGCTGGCCGAAATCGGCCGGCTGCTCGTGAATCTGCACGGGCAGCACGAAGCGCAAACACTCCTCGATGCCGAGTCACAGCGTCGCACGCTCGACGCATTCGCGGGCGCGCAGCGGCAGGCGGAACGCGTGCGCAACGCGTCGCAGGCGTTGGACGCGGTGCGTGCCGAAGGGCGTGCGCTCGCCGCGCGGCGCGCGGAAGCCGAGCGCCGCGCCGACTACCTGCGTCATGTCGCGAAGGAGATCGCTGACGCGCACGTCGTCGATGGTGAGGACGAACGTCTGGAGGACGAGGCGCGCCGACTGGAGCACGCGGAGGAGTTGCGCACCCTCGCGGCCGGTGCGTCGGGCTTGCTCGACGGTGCGGAGGACGCGGTGCTCCAACAGCTCGCCGTGGTCCACCGTTCGTTAGGCACGCTCGAACGTATCGACCCGACGCTCGCGCGGCTCGGCGAACTGTACGACGCGGCGTTCTATGCGTTGGAAGAGCTCTCGCGCGAACTCGTCGACTACGAGCGCGGCGTCGAACTCGATCCCGAACGGCTGCAGGAAGTCCAACGCCGTCGCGACCTCCTCTTCCGCCTCACGAAGAAGTACGGACCCACACTCGCCGACGTGGTCGAGCAGGGACGCCGCGCGCAGGAAGAGCTCGATCTCGTCGATTCCGCCGACGCGGATCTCCGCGCCATCGAGGCGCGGGAACGCACCGCGCACGAGGAATTGGTCACCGCGGCGACGGAGCTCACGGCGCTCCGCATCGCCGCCTCCGAGCGCCTCAGCGAGGCAGTCGAACGCGTCTTTCCGGATCTCGGGATGGCGGACGGTCGATTCCGCGTCGCGCTGACCCCGCGCGGCGAGCCAGGCGCGACCGGGGCCGAAGATGTCGAGTTCCGCGTTGCGCTCAACGTTGGGCACGACGCGCGCCCGCTCGCGCGCGCGGCGAGCGGCGGTGAGCTCTCGCGCGTCATGCTGGCGCTCAAGACGATCCTCGCGCGGCTCGACCGCGTACCGACGTTAGTCTTCGACGAGGTAGACGCGGGAATCGGCGGCCGGGTCGGCCTGCTGGTCGGTGAGACGATGCGGCGCGTCGCCGAACATCATCAGGTGTTCGCCATCTCGCATCTACCGCAGCTCGCCGCGCGCGCGCACCACCACATCCTCGTCAGCAAGGGCGCGCGCGATGGGGTGACCACCGCGGACGTGCGCGTGCTCGCGGGCGAGCCGCGGGTCATCGAAGTCGCGCGCATGCTCGGCGGCGACGCCGAGAGTTCGGTGAGTCGCGCGCACGCCCGCGAACTGCTCGATGACGCGGTCCGCACGTCGGCGGCCGCCAACGACGGCGTTCCGCGAACGCGGGGGGCGGGTGCGACCGCGCCGGCCCTCAATGGCGCGCCGAACGCGCTGCCTAACGGCTCGGCGGCCAGCGGGCCCGCCGCCGGCAGTGCTACCGGCCGCGCAGCGCGGCGTACACCCGCAGCGAAAGTACGTCCGCGCTGAGCCGCGGCTGCGTGGCGCCGCTGCCGAACGCAGTGACCGCGTGCAGGTAGCTGACTTCGATGGGCAGCCGGGCGCGCCCGCGCGACCATGCTGCAAGCGTCGAGTACGCGGCGCCAACTCCGATCCGCGTTTCGCGCTGCCCGGTACCGTATCCTAACGTCGAGGCGTCGAACGTCACCGGCGCGCCGCCCGTCTCGCTTGCGCTCGCCGTGTACTGCCCGGTGTAGCGGTCGGCCTGGTGCACGCGCACGAGCGCCTGTCCCCAGAGCGCGAACGCCTCGCCCGTCGCGTAACGCGGGTTGAGTTCGAGCTGGACCTCGCGGCCGAGCTGGCGGGCGACGTCGCGCTCGCGGTAGAGCGGGACATATCCCGAGTCGAAGGAGGCCGGTACGCGTAGCCGCTGCGTATCGCCGAACGGCGTTGCGAGGCGCACCGAACCAGAGACGGAGATGCGCGGGTTGAACACGACGTCGGTGATCGAGCGCAGAAGCAACGCGTTCGCGCCCGTCGCGGGCGGCACGTCGAAGAGCACGCCCGGCACCTCGTACCGCCCCGTCCCGAGGCGCACGCCGGCGATGATGGTGCTGCGCATGCGGCGGCCCGTTGGTGCGAGGCGCGCGCGCACGGCCCCGCGCGCGTCCGTGGCCGCATCGAACGTGTTCAGCCACTGAAACATTCCGGTGAGCTCGACATCGCCGATCGAATTGCGGAACCCACCGCCGAGTGAGTCGACCGCCGCGAGTCCGAACGAGCTGTCCGCGACCGCGCGCCGGAAGCCTGCGATGCCGATGCGCGCCTGCGCGGGGTAGGGGACCGCGGTCGTGTCGATCGTGACGCCCCGAGCTCGCGCGCTGGCCGCGAGGCGGAGGAGCTGCTGCGTCACCGCGAGCTGCGCGTCTGAGCCGACGAGCGGCACGGCCCCGGCACCCGCGGTCGTGGCGGTCCCGTACAGCGACGCGAGCCCCGTCGCGAAGCGCGTGAGCGAGTCGGCGAGCGCGGTTGCACCGGCTGCACGGAGGGTGGCCGCAGCATTCGTCAGCGTGGTCTGCGCGCGTCCGTTCTGCGCGAGTGCCGGAGCCGCAGCCGCGGTGCCGGCGAGACGTGCATTGGCAGGGTTGATCCCGAAGTTGCCGTCCTTGCCCCCGGGATTCACGACTGGCGCGATCGTCGTTCGGGAGCGCGTGAGTGGAACGTTCAGCCCGAGCGCGAAGCGGCGCGCGATGCCGAGCTCGACCAGGAGCGGCGTCGAGAGCGTCTGCGCGTACCCGCCGACCTGCACTCGACCGAGCGAGAGCGCGAGCCGCGAGTTGCCGGTGATTGCGCGCAGCGTGTCGCGCGCGGCGGCGAGGCGGGGTAACTGAGCTGGTCCGAAGGAGTCCGTCGAGAACGCGCTTCCCAAACCCGCCCGCGTTCCTGAGGCGAACGTCGATCCGTACGCGGTGAACATAGGCGCGACACGCGCGCGCGCCTGACCCGGTGACGGGATGGTCGCGTCCTCACCCGCGCCGAGCACGGCTTGCGCTTGAAGCCGCCGCGGTGCGGCGAGGGCAGTCGCGAGGACGGCCGCGGCGAGTACCGCCGTCGGACGGAGATGACGGGACGACAACGCTTTGCTCCACAACGCGTTAGACAATGCGCCGTGAGCCGGGCGCGCGGGGGCTAGATTAGCCGCGCTGCGCGGGAGCGTCAACGTACGTGTCCTCTCGCGGGCCCTCTCACATCGATTCGTGCGCACGCTTCCGCCCTCGCAAGTTCCCTGGCAGGTCACCGGCAATCACTGGCTGTCGCTGCCCTGTATCCACCCGGCGGATGGCGCGATCCACGCCGTCGGCGTGCTGCATCGCGGCTCGCGCGCAGCGGTCGAGTTTGCAGGAAACGCGGAGTTCCTCGACGGAACGGGGCCTGCGCTCCTTCGGCCGGTGCTCCGTGTCGACGGCGTCGTGCGTGAGCTCGGCGGCGAGAGCGGGGCAATCGCGTGGGAGCGCGCGATGCACTGGTTGCCCACGTTCACCTCGACGATCGCTGGCCCGCTCATCGTGCGCGGAACCGTGTTCGCGCCACATGGTCGCGATGCCGACCTCTCAGGCGCGGTGTACACGATCGCGGTCGAGAACCGCGGGCCGGAAACCGTCGAGATCGAGATCGCCCTCGAGGGAACGCTCGGCCACCGACAGCTGCGCGTACGGTCGCCGCGCGCCTTCGACGACGCGCCGCGCGTCCATCAAGCGGCGGAGGACGTGCTCGTGCTCGAAGGCGCGGCGCTGCCCGGACTCGTCGCCTTCGCACTCGGCGCCGACGGTGACGCGCAGCTCGACGTACCACAGGCGGCCGGCGGCGTGGCGCCGAGCTACGCCATTCGCCGCACCTTTCGCGTCGAGCGTGGCACCACGCAGCAGGCCGCGTTCTACCTCGCCGTCGGGCCCGAGCGCGATGGCGCGCAGGCAACCGTGGCCGCGATGCGCCGTCGTGGCTGGCGCGAGCTGCTGGCGCGCACGCGCGATGCGCTGCGCGACCTCGAACAGACGACGGGCAACGCTGCGATCGACCGACTACTGAATCGCAACCTGCTGTTCGCGTACTTCTACGGCTGCGGTCGCGCCCTCGACGATGCGCACTTCTACTTCGCGCGCACGCGCTCACCAGCGCACGCGCGGGGGGTGACGGTCCGCGATTGGGAAGCACTGATGTGGACGCTCCCTGCGGTGCAGCTCGCCGATCCGGGGCTCGCGCGTGAACTGCTGCTCCGCGCGTGCGAGCTGCACGGCTACGCGCCCGGCGAGGGTGTGCGCTACCTCGACGGCACGCTCTTCGAGCCGGGCTTCTCGCTCGAAGGCGCCGCAGCCTACGCGCTCGCGGCCGATCGCTACGTGCGCGACACGAACGACGATCAGGTGATCGAGGAAGGGATTCTCGCCGATACCCTGTATGCCGCGCACGATGACATCGCGGCGCGGCGGGAGGAGCGGCAGCCGTTGTACTCGACGGCAGTCGGTGTCTCGGGCGATCCCGTCACCCACCCGTACACGCTCCACGGCAACGCCGTGGTCGCGCAGGCGCTCGGCATCTTCCGTCGCACCCTCGACGAGGAGACCGCCAAGTCGGTGCAGGATCCGGAGGCGGTGCGGGCCGCGATGCTGCGCCAGTTTGCGGTCGCCCGGGACGGCAAGTCGGTGTTTGCTGCGTCGATCGATCTCAGCGGAGCAACGGCGGACCGCGACGATCCCGTCGGATCCGCGCTCTGGCTTCCGCTGTACGAGGCGGTCGAGCGCAACGACTCGACGTACCGCCGTACGGCGCGCGCGTTAGGCACGCAGCACGCCGGGCAGTTCGCCGCGCAACTCGCGCGTCTGCTCGGGCCGGACGCGCCCCAGATGCTCCAGTGGCTCCGGCGCGCGCCGCTCGACCACGGCGTGGCCGCCGAATTCGTGGACGAGGACGGGCGCGCGACCGGCAACGGTGGCGACGCGGCGCTCTCGGGGCTGCTCGCGGCGACGGTGTGGCACGCCGTGCACGTGCTCGGTATCACGCCGTAACGTACGCCGCGAGCTGCTTGCCTCGTCTGACTCGCTCGGCTACGTTCGATCGTCCGCGCGGGAATAGCTCAGTTGGTAGAGCACAACCTTGCCAAGGTTGGGGTCGCGGGTTCGAGTCCCGTTTCCCGCTTGTAGGGCCCGCGAGGGCGACGACGCGTGCGCGGCCGCCACGGCACGCGCACGGGTCACGGGCCCGGATGGCGAAACCGGTAGACGCATGGGTCTTAAAAACCCTGGCCCTCTGGGCGTGCGGGTTCGAGTCCCGCTCCGGGCATGACACAATGGGCCCGCGACGCAGAACGTCGCGGGCCCATTGTCGTGCAGAGCGCCAGCGGTAAACGCGGGCAGCAACCACTGCCGATCAGAATGGCAGGTCGTCGTCGTCGATCGGCGCACCGAGCGGAGCCGAATCGAAGCGCGGCTCGGCGACCGCGGCGCTCGACGTCGCGCGCGCGCGGCTCGTGGCCCGCGATCCCGTCCGCTCGACCGGAGCCGCCACCGGCTTGGTCGGCACACCCTCGGCCGATTCCCCGGGACGCGGTGGCCAAACGACGCCGTCGCAGCTCCGGTCGCGACACTTGAAGTCGGGCGCTTTCGGGTTGCGCTTGGTGAGACGGTTGTCCCACATGCGCCCGTTGCACTTGGGGCACGCGGGGTCCTCGGCCGTAGACGCCGCGACTTGATCACTGACGGGCGCAAACTCCGCCGCGTCATCCGACGTCGTCTCGACCACGTCCGTCACCTGCCGAGCCGGAGCCGCCGCCCGACGTGCCTCGGCAGCACCGGCGCGTCGTGCGTCGGCGATCGCCGGCGCCTCGTACGCGCGCGGCGTCTCTGGCCCATCGACCGCGACCCAATTCGGCTCGCGCTCCGTGAGTTCGTGCCCGATCCCGAAGCGTACCGCAGCACGCGCGAGCGCATCGTTTGCGGCGGCCTTGTAGTCGGGGCCCATCCCGACGTCCTCGCGGATCACGCCGAGGATCTGGAGGCGCGCCTTGAACGCGCACTCCTGGGGTTCACCGGCGCGCGCGGGGAGCGACGGCAGCAGTTCCAGTGTGAGATCCCACTCACCCGGGACGACGCGATCGAGGCGCTCGCGCACCGCGTTCACGCCCGGGTGGGCGACATACCGAACGTACCAGCCGCCGTCGCGCGCGACGGGGCCACCCTCCGGCCGCCACGCGGTCGCGTCGGCGTCGAGGGGCGCAGCAAGCGCGGACCACAGGTTCGGCTTGTCGAGGGAGGTGGGGGCGTCGTGGCGTGCAATCATTGCGACTCTCGTCCGTCCAGTCTGAGGCTGCCCCGGTCGAGGGGGCGTGAGGTGAACCGCTACCGCGCGGAACGTCTACGTCGGATGCCGGCCGCCGCGCGCGACGTGCACCCCGAGGCCGACGCGTGAGCGCGTCGCCCGAACTCGCATGGATTCGCTTTCGCTATGCGCGCCGTCCCGCTGCGGCGCGTTGCGCCTTGAGTTCTGCATGGACGTCGCGCACGGCCACGCAGCTCGCGCCGTGCACGCAGTACCACCCGTGCCGGTCGAAGAAGACGAGGTGCACGGTCGCGGTCCCCGCGACCTGCTCGTCGACGCGATAGAGCTGCTCGACTGACGTGCTCGGCCCACAACGCGCGCACGGATCGAGGGCCTTGATGCGGACGAGTCGCGTGATCGCGCTCTTGTCCGGCGCCGCGCGACGCGCAGCGCCCCGAGACGACGGAGCAGGCCGCGACTTCACCACGGTGCGCGCGTTCGCCGCGACGTGCTTCACAGGCTTTACCGGGGTCGCGGAGCGACCCGGCGCCTTGGCGGGCGCTGCCGGTTTCCGAGTCGCAATGTGCACGAGCTTCGCGGCCTTCGGCGGCACCCGCGCATCGGTTGACCTCGCCGCGGTCCGCGTCGTCTCGGCCTGCTTCTTCGTCGTCGGCTTCGTCGCGGTCCGCGTCGGTGGCTTCGTAGCCGCGGACCGAGTCGCCACGACCGTGCGCGCCTGTTTCGGCGCCGACGCCTTCGCGGGCACACGCTCGACATGTTTCGCCGGCTTTGCCCCACGCGAACTTGGCGGCGTTTGCCTACCAGACGCCAACGATGTGCTACGCGCTACCGCCGCACGGACGGGAGCCTTGGCCGGGGTACGGCGCGACGCGGAGCGCGGGGTCGGCACGACGAGGAGGGCAAAAGAGCGGGCGAATTGCGGACCGAATATTACCCGAAAGTCCGGGCGCGGTCAACGTCCAGCGCGCGCCGGAACGGAGCACTGTACGCGGGACTAAGTCGATGTTGTACAATGGCTTACACGCGGCAGCCGACAAACGTTCCCCATCCGCCTGCCCGATTCGCGCGGCTGTCCCTGAACGCGGTCCGCAGGTGGCGCGCGACGTGCAAATCGCTGCGATCGATCACCTTCACTCCGAGGAATGCCATGGATCGCGGACGAGATTTTTTGAAGAGCCAGGTCAACAACGCCGTCATGCAGCACCAGACGTTCCTGAAGAACCTCGAAGATCACGAGGGTCAGGCCGAAGACGCGCGCTACCGTGACCTCTGCAGTCGCTACATCCCGCACATGCGCGATCATCAGCGCATGCTCGAGTCGTATCAGCAGTCGATCGGCGCCGAGCTCGGTGCGGGGAAGAAGGCACTTGGCGCCGCGCTCGGCATCGCGCGCGACCTCGCCGACGCGGCGCGCGAGAGCGATTTTCTGCGTCTCGTGGGCGACATCGTGACCGCGCGCCAGTCCGAGGACACGTTCCGCACCTTTGCCGCGGCGGGTAGCCAGCTGAACGAACCGCAGTTGCGCGAGATCGGCGAAATGGGGCAGCGTCACCACGCACAGTACGTCGAGGACGCCAACAACCTCGTCGCCCAACTCTTCGTCGAACATGCGCGCGCAGCGGACGCGACCGCCTCGCAAGCGAGCGTGACCGGCCAGCCGAACGCGTACTGAGCAACGGGCGGCCGACCCTCGCGGCGTTCGCAGCCGCGGTCGGCGACCACACGGTCCCGCGCGTGGCACCTCACGCGCGGGACCGTTAGCTTTGCGCGCCATGCACCCCGCCGCAGACGTCGTCGCGCTCGCCGCCGAACTGCTTGCCGCGCAGTCGTCGACCGGCGCCGAAGGGCCGGCCGTCGATTTCGTCTCGGGTTGGCTCATTCGTCGTGGCTGGGACGTGATGTTGCAGGAAGTCTCGCCAGGGCGGAGCAACGTGTGGGCAACACGCCGCGGCGGTGGCGTCACCTTCTCGACGCACCTCGACACGGTCCCGCCGTACTACCCGCCGCGCCTCGAAGGAACGCGCCTCTACGGTCGCGGGTCGGCCGACGCGAAGGGGATCGCGGCCGCGATGATGGTCGCGGCGGACCGACTCGCGCGCGCCGGTGAGGAGCGCATCGACCTGCTGTTCCTCGTCGGCGAGGAGAAGGGTTCGGACGGCGCGCGCGCCGCGAACCACCTGCTCGCGACCAGTGCGTGGCTCGTCAACGGCGAGCCGACGGAGAGCAAGCTGGCGAGCGGAGCGAAGGGGTCGCTTCGCGTTACGGTACGCACGCGTGGGCGCGAGGCGCACTCCGCATACGCGCACCTCGGGCGATCCGCGATCGATCCCCTCGTCGATCTGCTCGCGTCGCTCCGCACGCTCGAATGGCCGAGCGATGAGACGTTAGGCGCAACGACGTTCAACGTCGGTGTGATCCGCGGCGGCTCGGAGGCGAACATCGTTCCCGGCGCCGCTGAGGCCGAGATCATGTTCCGCCTCGTCGGTGATCCGGAGCCGGTGCGTGCGCAGCTCACCGCGTGGGCCGGGAACACGGCGCAGCTCGAATGGGGCTCCTACATCCCCGCCCAACGCTTTCGCACGATCGACGGCTTCGACGTCGCGCCCGTCTCCTACACGTCGGACATTCCGCTGCTCGGGCGCTGGGGTACGCCGCTCCTGTTCGGCCCCGGCTCGATCACCGTCGCGCACACCTCCGAGGAGTACGTCGCGGTCGACGAGCTCCGCGAGAGCGTGGACGCGTACGAGCGGATCGCGCGCGCGCTGCTCGTCTAACGCCGGGCGGATGACGCGACAACAGGCGGTCGCGACGGACGCCGCGCCCGCGACACTCGCGCCAGGCGGGGCGCCGAACGGCGAGCGGTGGCCGGTCGCCGTCCTCGGCGCCACCGGCGCGGTCGGCCAAACCTTCGTGCGCCTCCTCGACGGCCATCCGTGGTTCGAGGTGACCGAGCTGGCCGCCTCGGAGCGTTCCGCCGGGCGCACGTACGCGGACGCGACGCGGTGGCTCGAGGGCGAGATGCCGCGCGCGTTGCGCGACCGCGTTGTACTTCCGTGTGATCCTGCGGCCGTGACGGCGCCCATCGTGTTCAGCGCGCTCGACAGCGCCGCCGCGGAGTCGGTCGAGCCCGCGTTCGCGGCGGCTGGCCGTCTCGTGTTGAGCAACGCGAAGAGCTATCGGATGGCGCCTGACGTGCCGCTGCTCATCCCCGAGGTCAATTGGGGGCAGGCCGGACTGCTGCGCACGCAGGCGGCCCGCCGCGGCTGGCCCGAGACCGGTGCGTTAGTCACCAACGCCAACTGTTCCGCGACGGTGATCGCGATGGCCCTTGCGCCGCTGCACGCGGCGTTCGGCGTCGAGCGCGTGTTCGTGGCGACCATGCAAGCGGTCTCGGGTGCCGGATATCCCGGCGTACCGTCGCTCGACATCCTTGGAAACGTCGTCCCGTACATCGCCGACGAGGAGCCGAAGATCGAGGCCGAGCTCCGAAAGCTGTTGGGCACGATCGACGCCGGCATGGCACGCGACCATGACGTGCGTGTCGCGGCGCACGCGAACCGTGTCGCCGTCGAGCACGGACACACCGCATGCCTGTCGGTCGGCTTCGCACGCCGCGCGACCCCAGCCGATGTCGTCGACGCGCTCGGGCATTGGCGCGGGCCGGACGCGCTCGGCCCGTGGCTCGCACGCTGTCCGAGCGCCCCCGCGTCGCCGATCGTCGTCACCGACGCGAGTGATCGCCCACAACCGAGGCGCGACCGCGACGTCGGGCGCGGGCATGAGCGTCACCGTCGGCCGCGTGCGAGAAGACCCGATCCTCGACGTCCGTTTCGTCGCGATGGGCCACAACACGATTCGCGGCGCGGCCGGTGGCTCCGTGCTCAACGCGGAGCTGCTCGCGTTAGGCGCACCGCCGTGCGACGGTCCAGTCGGTCCCTTCCGGCGCTGACCGCCTTGCTTCCGAACGTGCGACGATGATCGTCATCAAGTTCGGCGGCACGTCCGTCGGGGATCCGGAGGCGATCGCGCGAGCCGTGGAGATCGTGCGCGGGCGATTGGTCGCGCGCCCGCTCGTGGTCGTGTCGGCGATGGCGGGCGTGACGAACGCGCTGCTCTCACTCGCAGAGCAGGCGGCACGCGGCCATCTCGTCGGCGCGCTGAGCGCGGTGGCCGCGCTACGACAGCGCCACCTCGACGCGGTCGCTGCGCTCGTACCGGGAAGCGAGGGCGCCGACCTCGCCGGCGAGGTCAGCGCGTCGTTCGACGAGCTCGCCCGACTCGCCGAGGCGCTGAGCGTGTTCGGATATCTCACGCCTCGCACGCTCGACGCGATTGCCGGCCAGGGAGAACTCCTCTCCGCACCGATCGTCGCGGGCGCGCTGCGTGCCCAGGGCGTTGCGACCGAAACCGTCGATCCGCGGCAGTTGATGATCACCGACGACACGTTCGGCCGAGCCGAACCGCAGGCGGAGGCGATCGCCGAGTCGGCGCGGAACCGCGTCCTGCCACTGCTCCGGGAGGGGCGACTGCCCGTCACCGGTGGCTTCGTCGGCGCCACGCGTGACGGCATCACGACGACGTTAGGCCGCGGTGGCTCGGATTACTCGGCATCACTGCTCGGCGCGGCGCTGCAGGCCGACGCGATCGAAATCTGGACCGACGTTGACGGCATGCTGACTGCCGATCCGCGCGTCGTCCCGCACGCACGATTGATCGAACGCATCCGCTTCGACGAGGCGTCGGAACTCGCCAGCTTCGGCGCCAAGGTGCTGCACCCGAGCACGATCACCCCGGCGGTACGTCGCGGAATCCCGGTCTACGTCTACAACTCGCGTCGGCCCGGCGGGACCGGGACGCTCATCACCGCCGACGCACCGCGTCGCGCCGTCAGCGCGGTCGCTGCGAAACCCGAGACGACGGTCGTCAAGCTGCGCTCCGCGCGCATGCTGCTCGCCCATGGCTACCTGCGCAACGTGTTCGACGTGTTCATGCGGCACAACACGTCCGTCGACGTGATAGCGACGTCCGAGGTGTCACTGAGCGTGACGCTCGACGACGCGACGCGCGTCGATGCGCTCGTCGCCGACCTGCGCGCCTTCGGCGACGTGAGCGTCGAACGCGGGCGCGGTATCGTCTCGGTAGTCGGCGCAGGGCTGACGGACGATCCGACGGCGCTGGCGCGCGCGTTCGCCGCGCTCGGCGCCGATGTGCGCGTGCACATGGCCACCGTCAGCGCGACCGGGATCAACCTGACGCTCGTACTCGATTCGGCACAGGTCGGCCCCGCGATGCAGCGCCTGCACGATGCATTCTTCGCAGCCCCGACAGAAGCAAGCGTGCCATGAGTGAACGTCCGCGTGTGCGGGCCGCGGTCATCGGCCGGGGCAAGATGGGGCGCGCGATCGATGCCCTTGCCGTCGAGCACGGCGTCGACGTCGTCGCGATGCTCGGGCGCGGTGACGCGATCGACCCCGGTACGTTAGGCGGCGCCGAGGTGGCGATCGAGTTCACGGAGCCGGGCGCCGCGCTCGGGAACCTGCGCGCGTGCGTCGCGGCGTCCTGCCCGGTCGTCATCGGGACGACCGGCTGGGGCGGTCCGACGGATGCGATCCGCGGCGAGCTCACGGCCGTGGGCGCGCGGGCGCTCTGGGCGGCGAACTTCTCACTCGGCGTGAACGCACTGCTTGGCGCCGTCGCACAGCTGACGGCCGCACTCGACGCGGCCGGCTTCGACGCGCACCTCGTCGAGACGCATCATGCGGCAAAGAAGGATGCGCCCTCCGGTACCGCGCTCGCCCTCGCGGACGCTGCGCGGCGCGGCTCGCCGCCAGCGATCACGAGCGTGCGGGTCGGCTCGGTGCCGGGTACGCATACGCTGCTCTTCGATGCGCCCTATGAACAGGTGCGCCTGACGCACGAGGCGCGCGACCGTCGCGTGTTCGCGTCCGGCGCTCTCGTCGCCGCGCGCTGGCTCGCCGCCCCGCGCGCGCCCGGCTTCTACACCATGCAGGACGTGCTCGCGCCCGCGGCCGACGCGTCGGAGACAAGACGATGACAGCAGGCACCACGACGAGGCGCCCGGGCGCGCCGCTCCGCGGATGCGGGACGGCGCTCGTGACGCCATTCACGCGCGACGGCGCCGTAGACGAGGGTGCGCTCCGGCGACTCGTGGCGTGGCAGTTGGCCGAAGGCGTGCACTTCCTGGTGCCGTGCGGATCGACAGGCGAGGCCGCGACGCTGACCATCGACGAGCATCGCCGCGTCGTCGAGATCGTCGTCGAGGTTGTGGATGGGCGGGTGCCCGTGGTCGCGGGTGCGGGGTCGAACGACACGCACCGGGCAATCGCGTTCTCGCGTGCGATGCGTGAGGCGGGCGCGACGCATCTGCTCCACGTCTCGCCGATGTACAGCAAGCCACCGCAGCGTGGCATCGAGGCGCACTTCCGGGCGATCGCGGATGCGACGGAGCTGCCCGTCGTGCTCTACAACGTCCCAGGTCGCACGGCGAGCAACATGGAGGCGGCGACCACGCTGCGACTGGCGATGGTGCCCAACATCGTGGCGATCAAGGAAGCGTCGGGGAATCTGGCGCAGGTCGACGCCATTCTGCGCGACCGGCCGGCCGACTTCGCGGTACTCTCGGGCGAGGACGCGTTGACGTTGTCAATGATCGGTCTCGGTGCGGAGGGCGTCGTTTCCGTCGTGTCCAACGCGACGCCGCGAGCGATGGCGCAGC
Source organism: uncultured Gemmatimonadales bacterium (assembly GCA_963702945.1). Lineage (GTDB taxonomy): Bacteria > Gemmatimonadota > Gemmatimonadetes > Gemmatimonadales > Gemmatimonadaceae > BPUI01. Next base: position 647,059 of record OY969773.1, on the reverse strand, counting down.
TCTGCGACATGGCCGCAACCGGCGAGGCTGACGCCGCGCTCGAGACACACCGGCGCCTCGCGGCGTGGATGGATGCCGCGTTCATCGAGTCGAATCCCATCCCTGCGAAGGCCGCCCTCGAGATGTTAGGCGTGTGCGAGAACGCGCTTCGACTTCCGCTCGTCCCGCTTGCGGAGGCCCATCGTGAGCGGGTCCGCGATGCTCTCCAACTCGCGGGTGCGTTCGAACATGCACCTGAAGTCGCTGGAGTTGCGAATGTCTGACCTCACGCGCGAGCTGCAGACACGGGTCGTCTCGGCGGCCGACACGCCCGCCGGCGCGCCGCTCCCGGACGACACGGCGGTGACGGTCGAGGAACTCCTGAGCGCGCTCGAAGCCGGGACGCTCCGCGCCGCGGAACGAAGGGCTGACGGAAGCTGGCACGCGGTCCCATGGGTCAAACGCGGCATCCTGCTCGCCTTCCGACTCGGCCGGATCGTCGACATGTCGCCCGCGGCTGGCAGTGCTCCCGGGTTCCGGTTCTTCGACAAGGAGACCGTCCCGCCGCTCGCGCTCCGCCTCGACTCGGGCGTGCGCGTCGTGCCCGGTGGTTCGGCTGTTCGGCGGGGCGCGTACCTCGCGCCGGGCGTCGTGTGCATGCCGCCGATGTACGTCAACGTCGGTGCGTGGATTGGCGCCGGAACCATGGTCGATTCGCACGCGCTCGTCGGCTCCTGTGCGCAGATCGGTGAGCGCGTACATCTAAGCGCGGCCGCGCAGGTCGGCGGCGTGCTCGAACCGGTGAACGCCGCGCCGGTGGTGATCGAGGATGACGTGCTCGTCGGGGGCAACTGCGGCGTGTACGAGGGCACCGTCGTTCGCCGCCGCGCCGTGCTCGCGGCGGGCGTCGTGCTGACGCGCGGTACGCCCGTCTACGATCTGGTGCGCGAGACCGTCTATCGCGGCACGAGCGATGCTCCCCTCGAAATCCCGGAAGCCGCGGTCGTCGTGCCAGGCGCGCGGCGCGTGCGCGGCGCGTGGGCCGAAGGCGAGGGACTCAGCCTGCAGACGCCGCTCATCGTCAAGTACCGCGACGATCGCACCGACCTCGCGACGACGCTCGAACAGTGGCTGCGTTAGGCCCGGTGCGCACGACGGTCGCTGGAACGGTGCGCGTTCCTGGCGACAAGTCGATCAGTCACCGCGCCCTCATGTTCGCGGCGCTCGCTCGGGGCGAGTCGCGCATCGACGGGCTGCAGGACGGTGCCGACGTTCGCGCCACCGCCGGCGCGCTCCGTGCGTTCGGCGTCGACATCGTCGCGGAAGGCGCGGGCGTGCGCGTCACCGGACGCCCGTTGCGCGCCCCGTTAGGCTCGCTCGCGTGCGAAAACAGTGGCACGACCACGAGACTGCTCGCCGGTGTCGCGGCTGCACAGCCGTTCGCGACGCGCTTCGTCGGCGACGCGTCGCTCTCGCGCCGGCCGATGGCGCGCATCGCCGACCCGCTTCGCCAGATGGGCGCCGCCGTCGCGTTCGACGGGCCTGACGCGCGCCTTCCGATGACCATTGCGGGCGGTGCGCTGACCGAGATCGAATGGACGAGCCCGACCGCGAGTGCCCAGGTGAAGAGCGCTATCCTGCTCGCCGGGCTCGTGGGCGGCGTTCAGGTGATCGTGCGAGAGCCGCACCTGTCGCGCGATCACACGGAACGCATGCTCGCCGCGCGTGGCGTCACCGTCTACGTCCGCGATGGGGCAGTCTGGGTTCCCGAAGCGCAACAGATCCAGCCGCTCGACACCGCTGTCGCCGGCGACCCGTCGTCCGCAGCGTTCTTCGCGGCGTTCGCTGCGCTCGCGGATCGCGGTGCGATAACCCTCCCGGGCGTGTGCCTCAATCCGACGCGGACCGGCTGCTTCGACGTGCTGACGCGCATGGGCGCGCGTCTCGAATTCGGCGATCGCCGGAACGATGGCGGAGAACCCGTCGGAACCGTCGTCGCCCACGGCGGTACGCCGCTCGTCGGAACCGAGATCGAGCCCGCGGAAGTTCCGTCGCTGATCGACGAACTTCCCTTACTCGCCTGCGTCGCCGCATGCGCCGAGGGAACGACGGTGGTGCGAGGCGCCGCCGAGCTGCGCGTGAAGGAGAGCGATCGTATCGCGACGGTCGTCGCCAATCTGCGCACGCTTGGGGTCGACGCGGACGAACTCCCCGACGGCTTCGTCGTCCACGGCCGAGGCGCGCGATCGTTCAACGGCGCCGTTCGGGTGCACGACGATCACCGGCTCGCAATGGCTTTCGGCGTACTCGGCGCGCGGGCCGGCAGCCGCGTCGAACTCGATGATCCATCGTGCGTCGACGTGTCCTACCCTGCGTTCTGGCGCGATCTCGCGTCGGTCGGCGGAACCGCCGAATGAGCCGGCCGTTCGGGCACCCGGCTACGACGATCGTCGTCGCGATCGACGGGCCGGCGGCGAGCGGAAAGTCGTCGACGGCCCGCTGGGTCGCCGAGCGACTGGGGTTCCATCACGTTGACTCCGGCGCGCTCTACCGCGCGGTCACGCTGCTCGGCATGCGTGCCTTCGGCGAGCCGGCAAGCTGGAGTGCAGAGGAGCTCGTGGCCGCGGCCGAGCACGTCGCGCTGCTTCCGGTGCCAGCCGGGTTCGATCCCGCGATCGATGGCGTGTCGGTCGCCGAAGCCGTCCGCGGAACCGAGGTGACGCGGAACGTCTCCGTCGTCGCGCAGATGGCGCCGGTCCGCGCCTGGGTGAACGAGCGCGTGCGGGCCGCGGCCGAGGCGCACTCGGTCGTCGTGGACGGCCGCGACATCGGCACGGTGGTCTTTCCGGACGCCGCGCTCAAGATCTTCCTCGTCGCCGATCCGTGGGAGCGCGCGCGCCGCCGCCTGCTGCAACAGCACGGGCGCGTCCCGAGCGAGGCCGAGATCGCCGCGGAAACCGATCGGCTGGTGCAGCGCGACGCGCGCGATGCGACACAGACGGTGCAGGCGCGGGACGCCGTGCTGCTCGACACGACGTATCTGACGCAGTCCGAACAGGTCGACAGGATCGTCGCGCTCGTGCGGGCGCTTCCGGGCGCGACGGCGGACCCGACAACGTAAGTCACACGCCGGTACGCACTTCCGCGTCGGGACGCGTTGACGTTCGGCAAGGGCCGCCATATCATGCAAGGTTCGCGCTGCGCGACCGGTCTTCGGACGCCAGCGCCCGCCATCGTGCGTTCCCTTCATGACTCGACGCGGCGAGCCTAAACCCACCGCGGTTCGGAGAGCAGCTTCGGTATGACCGAGCTCGACACCCACACCACTGAGGACGCGGCCATGTTCGCGTCCGACGGCTCCACGAACGACTCCACTGCCGGATTCGGCATGGGCAGCGGGCTGACGGCACGCGAGAAGCGTGACCTCCAGCGCGCCCAGCTGCGTCCGCTTGCGAACCGTCGCCCCGAACTCTACGACGAGGATGAATACTCGTCGGACGAGTACGATGCGATGGTCGACATGTACAACGGCACGCTCGCTTCGATCGAAGAGGGCGAGATCGTCAAGTCGACGGTCCTCGAAATTCGCGACAACATGGTCGTCCTCGATATCGGATTCAAATCCGAAGGGACGATCCCGCTCGAGGAGTTCAAGGACCTGCCCGACCTCAAGGCCGGCGACGTCGTCGAAGTGCTCCTCGAGCACCTCGAAGACAACGAAGGCTCGGTCGTGCTGTCGAAGAAGAAGGCCGACTTCATGCGCGTCTGGGAGCGCATCCGCGTCGCCTACGAGACCGACCAGCCCGTGACGGGCACGCTGACCAAGAAGATCAAGGGCGGCGTCGTGGTCGATCTCATGGGCGTCGACGCATTCCTCCCGGGTTCGCAGATCGCGCTCCGTCGCGTGCCCAACATCGACGACCTGCTCGGTCAGACGTACGACTTCAAGATCATCAAGCTCAACAAGCGGCGCCGCAACATCGTGGTGAGCCGCCGCGTGATCCTCGAGCAGGAACGCTCGGGCAAGCGCGAGAAGCTGATGAAGGAGCTGTCGAAGGACCAGATCCGGAAGGGCGTCGTCAAGAACATCACCGACTTCGGTGCGTTCATCGACCTCGGCGGCGTCGACGGCCTCCTGCACATCACGGACATGTCGTGGGGCCGCATCCAGCACCCGACCGAGATGGTCCAGATCGGGCAGGAGCTGGAGATCAAGGTCCTCGACATCGATTGGGACCGCGAGCGGATCTCGTTAGGCCTCAAGCAGCTGCAGTCGTATCCCTGGAAGGACGTCGCCGCCAAGTACCCGGTCGGCACGCGCGTTCAGGGCCGCGTCGTCAGCATCACCAACTACGGCGCCTTCATCGAGCTCGAGCCGGGCATCGAAGGCCTCGTGCACATCTCCGAGATGAGCTGGACGCGCAACGTCCGGCACCCGTCGAAGCTGGTCAGCATCGGCGAGAGCATCGAGGCGGTCGTGCTCAAGGTCGATCCGGACGAGGAGAAGATCTCGCTCGGGATGAAGCAGACCGAAACGGATCCTTGGACGGTCCTTCCGCTCAAGTACCCGGTCGGCACGCGCATCACGGGGAAGGTCCGCAACCTCACGTCGTTTGGCGCGTTCGTCGAGATCGAGCCGGGCATCGACGGCCTGATCCACATCTCCGACATGAGCTGGACCAAGCGCGTCCAGCATCCGTCGGAGGTCGTGAAGAAGGGCGATACCGTCGACGTCGTGATCCTCAACATCGACAGCGAGAACAAGCGCATCTCGCTCGGCCTCAAGCAGGCCGAGGCCGATCCGTGGCTGACGATCGCCGAAACGCTGGCGATCGGCACCGAGCAGCGCTCGACGATCGTGCGCCTGATGGACAAGGGCGTCGTCGTGGATATGGGCGACAATCTGGAGGGCTTCGTTCCGCTCTCGCAGCTCAACATCACCGGCCGCATCGTCAGCAACCCGGCCGACGTCGCGTACGAGGGGATGTTCCTCGACACGCGCGTGATGGAGGTCGATCCCATCCAGCGCCGTATCGTTCTCGCGGTCACCGCGATTCCCGAGGAGCAGCCGCCACGCCCGGAGGCACCGTCAGTGGTGCACTCGAGCGAGGAAGAAGGGATGCTGTAAGCGGTACTCGCATGACGCGGTAAGGCGATTCGTCGCCCGTTGGTCCACGACGCCCTCGGCCGCCCTCGCGCTGCCGGGGGCGTCGTGCGTTCGCGTGTGCGCGACGCCTCACGCGGATCTGCCGCCCCGGAAATCATCGCTGGATCGCCGACCGCCACAGCGAGCGCCGCGCGCGTGCCGACATACTTCGTCCCGAGCTCGGCGAGCTTCTGCGCCGCCTCGAGTACATGACGGACGGGCACGTTCACGAGCAGCCGAGGAGCGTTACCTCGCGCTGCGCGCGGCGGCCGCGGCGACATGCGCGACGAACTCGGCAAGCTTCACCTGCGCGACTCCGTCCCGCCGCACGTCCACGCGCGCGGACCGGCGTCGACGCCGAGCGTGCGGAACGCTGCTCCGACGAGTGCGGAGAGTTGCCCGGTGGACGCTCGGCAGAGCTTGGACGGGTTGACGATGCCAAGAAATCACAAAGTATCCCGACATGCATGTGGAGGACATCCGGGCGCGACATGCCTTCACCTCCCGCGCGTCCCATTGCTAGGTTGGCGCCGACGATGAGCATGCGCGATAAACTCGAAACGCTTGCCGCACGACGAGCCGCGTCCGAACTCGGCGGCGGTGCGGCCCGACTCAAGGCGCAGCACCACAAGGGGAAGCTGAGCGCGCGCGAACGGCTCGATGTGCTCCTCGACGAGGGAAGCTTCGTCGAGCTCGACCGCTTCGTCACCGCGCGATCGGCGGGGGACACGCCGAACGGGGACGGTTCCGCGTATGGCGACGGCGTGGTGACCGGCTACGGCCGCATCGACGGACGGATCGTCTACGTCTTCTCGCAGGACTTCACCGTGTCCGGCGGGTCGCTCGCCGAGGCGCACGCGCAGAAGATCTGCAAGGTGATGGATCTCGCGGTCCGGAACGGCGCGCCCATGATCGGTCTGAATGACTCAGGCGGGGCGCGCATTCAGGACGGCGTTGTCGCGTTAGGCGGTTACGCGGACATCTTCCTGCGCAATACGCTCGCCTCGGGAGTCGTGCCACAGATCTCGGCCATCCTCGGGCCATGTGCGGGCGGGGCGGTCTACTCGCCCGCGATCACCGACTTCATCTACATGGTGCGCGGCACGAGCTACATGTTCGTCACCGGCCCGAACGTCGTGAAGACGGTGACGCACGAGGACGTGACGATGGAGCAGCTCGGCGGCGCAGACACCCACGCCGGGACGTCAGGCGTCGCACATTTCGCGCATGACTCCGAGCTGGCGTCGTTAGGCGCCATCCGCGATCTGTTCAGGTACGTGCCGAGCAACAACCTCGATGATCCGCCGCGCGGGCGGGGCACCGATCCGCGGGATCGGCGCGACGAGGCGTTGCTCGATGTCGTCCCCGATCACCCGAACAAGCCCTACGACATCCACGACGTCGTGCGCCGGGTCGTTGACGACGGCGATTTCTACGAGGTCCACGCGGACTACGCGGCGAACATCGTGTGCGGCTTCGCGCACCTTGGCGCCTACTCGGTCGGCATCGTCGCAAATCAGCCCGCGGTGCTCGCGGGCGTGCTCGACATCAACGCTTCGCTGAAGGCGGCGCGCTTCATTCGCTTCTGCGACGCGTTCAACATTCCGATCGTGACGTTCGAGGATGTGCCGGGCTTCCTGCCCGGTGTCGCGCAGGAGCATGGCGGCATCATCAAGCATGGCGCGAAGCTGCTGTACGCGTACTGCGAGGCCACCGTGCCCAAGTTGACCGTCATCACACGCAAGGCGTACGGGGGCGCGTACGACGTGATGAGCTCGAAGCACATCCGTGGTGATTTCAACGTGGCGTGGCCGACCGCGGAGATCGCGGTCATGGGACCGAAAGGCGCGGTCGAGATCATCTACAAGCGGGAGATCGCCGATGCCGCGGACCCGGTTTCGGCAACTGATGCGCGCGTGGCCGAATACACGGAGCGGTTCGCGAATCCATATGTCGCAGCTGCGCGCGGCTACGTCGACGACATCATCGATCCGCGCGACACGCGCCCGCGGTTGATCGACGCGCTCGACGCGCTGCAGGGCAAGCGCGATCGGAACCCGGCAAAGAAACATGGGAATCTCCCGCTGTGACGCCGTTCGATAGGCACCGATTCGGCCCGCTGGCCGGGGCGACGGGGCTGGCCATCTCTTCCGTCGCGTCCTGATGTTCTCCAAGGTGCTCATCGCGAATCGTGGCGAGATCGCGCTTCGTGTCGTCCGCGCCTGCCAGGAGCTCGGCGTTCGCTCCGTCGCGGTCTACAGCGATGCCGACGCGAACGCCCCCCACGTGCGCGACGCCGACGAGGCGATCCACGTCGGCCCGAGCCCCTCCGCGCAGAGCTACCTCCTCGGTGACCGCCTCATCGAGGCCGCGCTCCGGACCGGCGCCGAGGCGATTCACCCCGGCTACGGTTTCCTGTCGGAGCGCGCGTGGTTCGCGCGGGCCGTGCGCGACGCGGGGCTGACCTTCGTCGGCCCGTCCGCCGAGGCGATCGACGCGATGGGGAGCAAGACCGCCGCGCGACAGCTCGCGATCAGCGCGGGTACGCCGGTCGTTCCGGGCACCACCGAGGCGCTGCGCGACGCGGCCGAAGCCCGCGAGGTGGCCGAACAGTTCGGCTATCCGGTGCTGCTCAAGGCGGCCGCGGGCGGGGGCGGGAAGGGGATGCGCGTCGTACGCGCACCGGGCGAGATGGCCGATGCGTTAGGCGCGGCGCAACGCGAGGCGCAGAACGCCTTCGGCGACGACGCGGTGTACGTCGAGAAGTACGTCGAGGGCCCGCGCCACGTCGAAATTCAGGTGTTGGGCGACCACCACGGCACCATGCTCCATCTCGGGGAGCGCGAGTGCTCGGTGCAGCGCCGACACCAGAAGATGATCGAGGAAGCGCCGAGCGTCGCCGTGTCACCAGAGCTGCGCGCGCGCATGGGTGAGGCGGCGGTCGCGGCGGCACGTGCGGCGGGCTACGTGAACGCGGGCACGTGCGAGTTCCTGCTCGCGCGCGACGGCGCGTTCTACTTCCTCGAGATGAACACGCGCATTCAGGTCGAGCATCCCGTGACGGAGCTCGTCACCGGCATCGACCTCGTGCAGTGGCAGCTCCGAATTGCGTCGGGTGAGCGGCTGCCCTTCGTGCAGGCAGAGCTCGCGCCGCGCGGCTGGGCGATCGAGTGTCGCATCACGAGCGAGGATCCCGCGAACGGCTTTCTGCCATCGACGGGGCGCATTTCGTACCTCCACCTGCCTGCCGGCCCTGGCGTGCGATGGGACGGCGGGATCGAGACCGGAAGCGACGTCGGACTGTTCTACGATCCGATGCTGGCAAAGCTGATCGTGTACGCGCCGGACCGCGCGCGCGCGATCGCTCGCATGGAGCGTGCGCTCCGCGAGCTGTCGATCGAGGGCGTCGAAACGTCGCGCGAGTTCCATCTCCGCGTCATGGAAAACGACGAGTTCCGCCGCGGCGATATCTCGATCCAGTGGCTCGAGCAGCGACTCCCAACGCTTCTCACCACCGAGGTGAGCGCGGCCGAGCGCCGACTCGCCGCGATCGCCGCCGCCCTCGTCGCAGATCGCGATCGCGGCACGCGCGCGGTCGCGCCGACGTCGGGCGGGTCTGCAGCCGCGGCTCCCGCGACGGCTTCGACGAGCGGCTGGCGGGCCGCGGCGCGGCGTGAGGCGCTTCGCCCGGGGTGACACGCTCCGCCGCGCGCGCGGTCGCGCGCACGACATGAGCGGATCGGGACCACGACGCCGCGGCCGTCCGTCGCGGCCGCGGCGCCCCGTCGCGAGCGCGCCATCCGGACCCCCGCGCGAACTCGCGATCGACGCGATTGCGGCTGGTGGCGATGGCGTCGGGCGCGACGGGGGTCTCGTCGTATTCGTTCCGCGGACCGCGCCGGGCGACGTCGTGCGCGCGCGCTGGACCTCGTCGGGGCGGTTCGCGCGCGGCGCGCTGTCGGGGGTCGTCGCACCCTCTGGCGAGCGTGTGAATCCTCCCTGCGCACATTACATGGACGATCGATGTGGCGGTTGTCAGCTGCAGCACATCAACGTCCACGCGCAACGTGAGGCCAAGCGGCACCTCGTTGCCGATGCGCTGACGCGGATCGCACGCCGCCCGGTCGCGGTCGATTCCGTCGTTCCCAGCCCGGCGGACTGGCGGTATCGACGGAAGCTGACGCTCGCGTTGCGCCGTCGCGCGGGCGAGTGGATTGCCGGGTTGCACCCATACGACGCACCGGCGGACGTCTTTGCGCTTCGCGATTGTCCGATCACGGATGCCCGCGTTCTCGGGATTTGGTCGAGCATCATGAAGGCCGCCGACCTGTTCCCGTCCGACGCGCGCGAGCTCCGCGGAGCGGTGCGCTTGCTCGACGACGCCGACATCCGCGATGCGACCGCGCCGGTCGCGAGCTTCACGCTCGAGGGCGGATCGCGGTGGCACGCCGCCGACCAATTCTTCGATGCGACCCCGGAGATCGCTGGACTCTGGTGGCGACCAACGGACGGCTCGCGCCGCCTGTTGCGCGCCCGGGGCGACGCGGCTGCCGGCGCGTCGTTCACGCAGGTGAACGCCGGGATGGCGACGCGCCTGCGCGCGGATGTGATCGCGACACTTCGCGCGCTCCGCCCCGCATCGCTGGTCGACGCGTACGCAGGCACGGGCGACGTCGCGCACGCGCTCGCTCGCGAGGGCGCCCGCGTGACAGCGATCGAGCTCGATGCGGACGCGGCGGCAATCGCGCACGCGAGCCTCACCCCGTTTGGCGGCGCGGGAATCCGCGCGCGCGTGGAGGACGCACTCGCCGGCGCACTGCCCGCTGCGGCGATCCTCCTAAATCCGCCGCGGACCGGCCTCGACGCGGCCGTGCCGCCGATCCTCGAGCGGGCGGCGGACGGGGAGTTTGGAGCGCCGCCCGACGTGCTCGTCTACGTCAGCTGCGACCCGGCGACGCTCGCGCGCGACCTCGGACGCCTTCCGTCGTACCGCATCCGGCGCGTCACCCCGTACGACATGTTTCCCCAAACCGCGCACGTCGAGACGGTCGTCGTGCTCGACTGCTCGACAACCGGCGCGCAAGCACCTGAGGTGGTCGTATGAAGTACGTCGTCGAAATCGACGGTGTGCGAAGCGAGGTCGAAGTGCTCGGCGACGAGGTCCGCGTCGACGGCGAGATCGTGCGCGCGCACCTCCGGGAGGTGCCCGGCACACCGGGGTTGCTGCTGACGATCGGCGATACGACACATCGCGTGATCGCACGTCGGGGTGCCACGCGCGGCCAATACACCCTGTCGGTGAACGGACGCACCTACGCCGCGGATGCGCTCGACGAGCGCACCCGGGCCATCCGCGACCTCTCGGCCGCGAGTGGTGCGGCGGCCGGTCCCGCCCCGCTGATCGCGCCGATGCCCGGTCTCGTCGTTCGCGTGCAGGTGGCCGAAGGCGACACGGTTGCGAGCGGACAACCGCTCGTCGTCATGGAGGCGATGAAGATGGAGAACGAGTTGCGGGCGCCGAGCGCGGGAACGGTCCGCCGCGTGGCAGTCGCACCCGGTACGGCGGTGGAGAAAGGCACCGTGTTGATCGAACTCGCGTAGCGCGCGACGGCCCGAGCCGCGCTACCCATTCATTGACAACGACTTACGTCGCCGCTATCGTCCGTGACTGCGCGAAAACACCCTCTGCACGGACCAGAGGGCGGCCGAGACCCGGGTTGCGTGACGCACCGGTGAGGCGCCGTCGTCCCAGTTTGGACAGCACATGCGTTCCACCTACACCGCGACGCCGGCGGACATCGAGCCGCGCTGGTACGTCGTGGACGCCGAGGGCATGGTCCTCGGCCGTCTCGCCTCGGAGGTCGCCAAGATCCTTCGTGGCAAGCACAAGCCTATGTTCACGCCGCACATGGACACCGGCGATTTCGTCATCGTGCTCAACGCGAGCAAGGTTCGCGTCACCGGCCGCAAGGCGGAGCAGAAGTCGTACTTCAAGCATACCGGCTACATGGGCCACGACCGGCAGATTCCGTTCGCGACCATGATCGCCAAGCACCCCGAGCGCGTCATCGAGAAGGCCGTGTACGGGATGCTGCCGAAGTCGTCGCTCGCCAAGCAGGAGATCCGCCGCAAGCTGCGCGTCTACCCGGGCGCGGAGCATCCGCACGCCGCCCAGCAGGCGACGGCGCTGACGTTCGACAACCTGACCGCGCAGGGGGCGAAGTAAGATGGCCGAGGGAACCACGCACGCGATCGGCCGCCGAAAGGAAGCGGTGTGCCGCGTCTACATGACCCCGGGCTCGGGCAAGTGGGAGATCAACGGGCGTCAGCTCGGCGACTACTTCCCGCGTCCGGTGCTCGTCAGTTCCATTCAGCTGCCCTTCGTCGCGACCGACAACCTCGGCAAGTACGACATCAAGGCCAATCTTGATGGCGGCGGCCAGGCCGGGCAGGCGGGCGCGCTGCGCCTCGCGATTGCCCGCGCGCTCGTCATGGTCGACGAGGGTCAGCGCCCCAAGCTCCGCGAGCTCGGGCTGCTCACGCGCGATGCCCGCGCCGTCGAGCGCAAGAAGCCGGGCCGTCCGAAGGCTCGTAAGCGCTTCCAGTTCTCGAAGCGCTAACCGTTCGCATCTCGCACGCTCCCCGAGCGCCGCGCGGGTGCCCGTCACTGGACAGCTCCAGTCGGACGGGTCGCGCGGCGCCGCGACGGGGGCGGACGACCAACCCACGTTAGGCTCCTCACATGGCTACGACCGTCACACCCGATCAGCAGCAGCAGCCCGAGGGCAACCCGCAGGCGCCCCGGATGCTCGACCAGCTCCTCGCCGCTGGCGTCCACTTCGGACACCAGACGCGCCGGTGGAATCCCAAGATGCGCCGCTTCATCTTCGCGGAGCGCAACGGGATCCACATCATCGACCTGCAGAAGACGCTACGTCAGCTCGACCTCGCGCGTCAGCTCGTGCGCGAGACCGTCGCGCGCGGCGAGCAGGTCCTCTTCGTCTGCACCAAGCGTCAGCTCGCCGCGATCGTGCAGGGTGAGGCCGAGCGTGCCGGCTCGTACTTCATCACCGAGCGGTGGCTCGGCGGTCTGCTGACCAACTTCTCGACGGCCAAGAAGCAGATCAAGAAGCTCAAGGACCTCGAGGCAGGCTCGGAAGAGGGCGGCGACTTCGGGAACTACACGAAGAAGGAGCAGCTCATGATGTCTCGCGAGCGCGACAAGCTCGCGAAGAACCTGTCGGGCATCAAGAACATGGGCCGCCTCCCCGGCCTGCTCTTCGTCGTCGACTCCAAGAAGGAGCACATCGCCGTCGAGGAAGCCCGCAAGCTGGGCATTCCGGTCGTCGCGATCGTCGATACGAACGCGGACCCGGATCTCATCACCGTGCCGATCGCCGGCAACGACGACGCGATCCGTTCGGTGGAGCTGATCGCGCACACGATCGCCGACACGATCGTCGAGGCGCGCCGCGAGGCGCCGCAGCGGCAGGAAGGTGACGCGAACGCCGACACGTACACGTATTCGTCCGACCGTGGCAGCGAGCGCGCCGATCGTGGGGATCGCGGCGGCGGCGACCGTGGCCCGCGTGGCGGTGGTGCGCCGGGCGGCGGTGGGCAGGGTGGAGCGCCTGGCGGCGGTGGCGAGGGTGGTGACCGTACGCGCCGGCCGCGTCGTCGCCGCGCCCGTCCGGACGCGATCGCGGCGGCTCGCCGTCCCGGCGCGCCGGGCGAGGGCGGAGACGCCCCGGAGGGGGGTAGCGACGCCGGCAGCAACGCCGGCGATGCTGGCGAGGCGCCCGTTCGCGATAGCACGAACACCGGCGAGGGCTGAGCGCGCACCGCGCCGGTCCCCGAAACGGTCCCCGTTTCTGCCCGCTAGATTCGATGCGCCGCCGGCCCGTGCCGGCGGCGTTTCCACGACAGCCCCGCGTCCCACGCGACGCGTTCGGAGATACACGTCATGAGCACTGCCACCTTCACCGCGAAGGACGTCCAGGAGCTGCGTCAGCGCACTGGCGCCGGCATGATGGATTGCAAGAAGGCCCTGGAAGAGAACCAGGGGAACATGGACGCGTCGATCGACTACCTGCGCAAGAAGGGCATCGCGAAGGCCGAGAAGCGCGCCGGGAAGAGCACGAGCGAGGGCCTCGTACGCGCCGAGATCGCGCCCGACGCGTCGACCGGCGTGCTGGTCGAGATCAACTGCGAGACCGACTTCGTCGCGCGGAACGAGGACTTCCAGACGATCGCGAAGACGGTCGCGGACCAGGCGCTCGCCACCGCATCGGCCAGCGATGCCGCTGCGCTCCTCTCGACGTCGCTCACCGGCGGTCAGACGGTCGAGGAGTACGTGAAGGAGTCGTCGGCCAAGATGGGGGAGGCGGTGGTGGTGCGCCGCGTCGCGCGCTACGACGCGCCTAACGGTGTGATCGGTTCGTACGTCCACTTCAACGGCAAGATCGGCGTGCTTCTCGAAGTGTCCGCCGCGAATGGCTCGAAGGACGAGGCGCTGACGACGCTCGCGCGGACGCTCGCCGAGCACGTCGCGGCCGCGGCACCGGTCGGCGTCGACCGCGACACCGTGCCCGCCGACGTGGTCGAGCGCGAGCGCGCGATCTTCGTCGACCAGGTGCGCGCGAGCGGCAAGCCCGAAGCGATGATCGACAAGATCGTCAACGGCAAGGTCGAGGCGTACTACAAGGACGTCGCGCTGCTGCACCAGGCCTGGATCCGCGAGCCGAAGACGACGATCCAGCAGGTCGTCGATCAGGCAGCGAAGCAGGTCGGCGCGCCCATCACGGTCAAGCGCTTCACGCGCTTCCAGCTCGGCCAGGAGTGAGCGTCGCGTGAGCGACGCTGGCCCAGTCGTTCCGTCGGGATCGGCGCTACGCTACCCGCGAGTCCTCCTGAAACTGTCCGGGGAGGCGCTCGCGGGTGAGCGTGGCTTCGGCTTCGATTTCGAACGGCTCAAGTTCTTCGCCGATCAGATCGTCGACGTTGCGCGCGCGGGAACGTCGCTCGGGCTCGTGATCGGCGGCGGCAACATCGTGCGCGGGGCGCAGCTCGCGAGTCTCGGGATGGAACGCGTCGGCGCGGACTACATGGGGATGTTGGGCACGGTCATCAACGCGCTCGCGCTGCAGGATGCGCTGGAAAAGCGCGGGCTCGACACGCGCGTGATGACGGCGATCCGCATGGAGGAACTCGCCGAGCCGTTCATCCGCCGGCGCGCGATGCGGCATTTCGACCAGGGTCGCATCGTGATCTTCGCGGCCGGCACCGGCAATCCGTATTTCTCGACCGACACGGCGGCGGTGCTCCGCGCGATCCAGATCAAGGCGGACGTGATCGTCAAGGCGACGAGCGTGGACGGCGTGTACTCCGCCGACCCGAAGCTCGACCCGACCGCGACGCGCTACGACACGATCAGCTACCGTGACGTCATGCTCGGCGACCTGCGCGTGATGGACCAGACGGCCGTGACGCTCTGCCGGGAGAACAACCTGCCGCTGATCGTGCTCAACATCCACGACGCCGGCGCGGCGCTTCGCGCGGTGCGTGGCGAGAAGGTCGGAACCCTCGTGAGCTGAACATCTCGTAAGCGGACCACTATGGCGACGATCAAGGACATCATCCAGCAGGGCCGCACGTCGATGGAGAAGGGCGTCGACTCGGCGAAGCGCGAGTTCGCTACCGTGCGCGCCGGAAAGGCAAGCGCGAACATGCTCGACGCGGTGCGTGTCGACGCGTACGGGTCGGAGTTGCCGCTCAACCAGGTCGCGTCGGTGAGCGCGCCGGAGCCGCGGCTTCTGCTCGTCACGCCGTTCGACCGCGGGCAGGCGAAGGCGATCGAGAAGGCGATTCGCGATAGCGATCTCGGACTCGAGCCGTCGAACATGAGTGGCGTGATCCGCGTCCCGCTCCCGCAACTCAACGAGCAGCGCCGCAAGGAGCTCGTGAAAGTCGCGCACAAGTACGCCGAGGACGGTCGCGTCGCGGTGCGCCATGCGCGGACCGAAGCGCGTGACCGGCTGAAGAAGCTGGAAGGCGTGTCGGACGACGAGAAGTCGCGCGCCGAAAAGGAGTTGCAGAAGCTCACGGACGATCACATCGCCAAGGTCGAGGCCCTTCTGAAGACGAAGGAAGCCGAGATCCTGGCCGTCTGATCGGAGCCGTCCGAGCCTCCGTGACCGCTGACCTGACCGCCGACGAACTGCTCGCGCGCGTGCGCGCGAGTGGCGACGTGCCGCGTCATGTCGCGGTGATCATGGACGGCAACGGACGGTGGGCGCGACAGCGATTGCTTCCGCGCCCCCTCGGCCACCGCTCGGGGATGAAATCGGTGCGAGCGGTCGTGAGTGGGGCGTTGGAGGCGGGGGTCGAGTACCTCTCGCTCTACGCGTTCTCGCAGGAGAACTGGCAGCGTCCCGCGCCCGAGGTCGGCGCGCTCATGTCGTTGCTGGAGGAGTACATCGCGCGCGAGGTCGACGAGCTGCGCGAACGCGGCGTGCGTGTGCGCGTGCTGGGCGATCTCTCGCGCCTCACGGGTGCGCCGGCGCGCGCCGTCGAGCACGTGGTGGCCGAAACGGCGCACAACGACCGGCTCGTGCTCAACCTGTTCATCTCCTACGGGTCCCGTGCAGAGCTGCTCGCGGCGGTGCGCAACATCGCCGCGGAAGCGGCCGCTGGGCGTCTGCGCCCCGAGGATCTGCGCGAGGAGCACGTGGCCGAGCGGCTCTACACGGCGGGCATCCCCGACCCGGACCTGCTGATTCGGACCTCGGGCGAGCAGCGGATCTCGAACTTCCTGCTGTGGCAGATCGCCTACACGGAGCTGTTCATCTCGCCCGTGCTCTGGCCGGATTTCGGGCGGCGTGAGCTGTTCGAGGCGATCACCGCGTATCAATCGCGCGAGCGGCGGTTCGGGCGCGTCTCCGCGTGAGGGTCGTCGTGCGGAGTAAGGGCGCGTGAGCGAACTCGCGCGTCGCGTCGCGTCGGCGCTCGTCGCGGCTCCGGTCACACTCGCCTGCGTGTGGTTCGGCGACGCGCCACTCGCGACGCTGCTCGCCGCGGCGGCGGCCGTCGGCGCGTGGGAGTTCTACCGGATGGCCGACCTCGCGAGCGGTGCGCGCGCGTTCTCCCGGACGGGCATCGTGCTCGCGGCGCTCATCCCGTTAGGCGTCCATGCGCATGCGCGCGGGCTCGGCGCTCCGCCGCTGACCGTGGCGGTGCTCGCGGTCCTCGCGTTGCTCGCGCTCGCCGTCTGGCGGCGCGGTGTCGAGGGGAAGCCGCTGGCGTCCGTCGCGACGACGGTGCTGGGTGTACTCTACGTCGCCGTCCCGCTCGGCTATGCGTACGGCCTCCGCACGTACGATTACGTCGTCGAGCGTGCTGCGGGTACCGCGCTCGTCATGCTCCCCGTCCTCTGCACATGGGCGAGCGACATCGGTGCGTACGCGGCCGGCCGCACGATCGGCGGCCCGAAGTTGATCCCGACGGTCAGCCCCGGGAAGACGATCTCCGGGAGCATCGGGGCGCTTGTCGCCTCGGGAACGCTCGCAGCGGTTTACGCGCCGTACGTGCTGCGACCCCTCGCCAAGCTCGGCTTCGCACCCGGGCGCGCGCTGTTCTTCGGGCTGCTCGTATCGGTCGCGGCGCAGGTCGGCGACCTCGTCGAATCGCTGCTCAAACGCGACGCCGGAGTGAAGGATTCGTCGCATCTGATTCCCGGCCACGGCGGGGTGCTCGACCGCGTCGACTCGTTGCTGTTCGTCCTGCCCGCGAGCTACCTCCTGCTCGGCTGGCTGCTGCTCCCGGCATTCGGCGGGTGAGCACGACCGAAACGTTAGGCACGCCGCGTCGTGGCGTGGCGGTGCTCGGCAGCACGGGTTCAATCGGCACGGCGACGCTTCGCGTGTTGGCGCGGCACGCTGACCGATTCGCGTTGCGCGCGATCACGGCGCATCACAACGCGGAACTCCTCGCCAATCAGGCGGGCGAGTTCTCGCCGGCGTACGTCGGCCTCACATCCGGCGCGGCGATCGGTGCGGGGTGGCATGCCGGGGACGACGTGCTGCAGCACGCCGCGACGCTGCCCGATGTCGACGTGGTCGTCAACGCCGTCGTCGGTGCGGCCGGGCTGGACGCGACGCTCGCCGCACTGCACGCGGGCCGGCGCGTCGCACTGGCCAACAAGGAAACGCTCGTCATGGCCGGACCACTCGTGCGAGAAGCGGCGCGCGTTGGTGGCGGCGAACTCGTTCCCGTCGACAGCGAACACTCGGCGATCTTGCAGTGCATCGCCGGGCGCCCCGGCCAGGCCGTTCGCCGCCTCATCATCACCGCCTCCGGCGGGCCGTTCCGGACGTGGAACGCCGAACGACTCGAGGGCGCGACGATCGCCGACGCGTTGCAGCATCCGACGTGGACGATGGGCCGCAAGATCACGGTCGATAGCGCGACGCTCGCGAACAAGGCGCTCGAAGTGATCGAGGCGCACGAGCTGTTCGGCGTCGCGTACGACCAGATCGAGGTGGTCGTGCATCCGCAGAGCGTCGTGCACTCGATGGTCGAGTTCGTCGACGGGTCGGTGCTGGCGCAGCTCGGCGCACCAAGCATGGAGGTGCCGATCCTCTACGCGCTGACGCACCCCGATCGGGCACCGGACCGCGCGCTTCCGCCCTTCGACCCGATCGCGCACGGTCGGCTCGATTTCGAGCCCGTGCGGACCGACGCTTTCCCGATGCTCGAGCTCGGGATCGCGGCCGGGCGAGCGGGACGCGCAGCGCCGGCCGTGTACAACGCCGCGAACGAAGCCGCCGTCGCGGGGTTCCTCGAAGGGCGGATCGCCTTCGGCGCGATCCCCATTGCCGTCGGCCGCGCGCTGGACGACCTCGGAGCGCTCCCGGGCGATACGCTCGACGCGCTCCGCGATGTCGACGCGCGCGCGCGGCGGCACGTTCGCGACCGCATCGCGCGTTGACCGCGCGACGTGGTCGGCGCCATCTCTCGCCCGACCGACGCTCCTTCGCCCATACATGCTCGCCTTTCTCGCGCCACTGCTCGTCTTCGGCCTCGTGGTGTTCGTCCACGAACTCGGGCACTTCCTTGCGGCCAAGCTGACCGGCGTCTACGCGCCGCGATTTTCGATCGGCTTTGGACCCGCGCTGCTGAAGAAGCGATTCGGCGAGACCGAGTACGTGCTCGCCGCGCTTCCGCTCGGGGGGTACGTGCGCATGGCGTCGCGCGAGGACGAGGCGGTCGCGTTCCTCGAAGGTGGCGCCGAACACCCAGCGGGGACGGTGCCGACCACGGGTGGGAATGCCGCGGGCCGAGCGGCGGACGATCACACAGGCGATCCGCACCGGGGGCGCGATTGGGACCCGAACGCGCTCGCGCCGTTCGGACCGCGTCCCGTGCCCGAGCACCGCTGGTTCGAGTCGAAGTCGCTTCCCGCCCGCCTGTTCATCCTGCTGGCCGGCGTCACGATGAACATCGCGCTTGCGTTCACCGTGTACGTCGGGAATTTCGCGATCCGCGGTCGTCCGTTCGTCGCGCCCGTCGTCGACTCGGTCGTTGCCGGACGCCCGGCCGCGCTCGCCGGGCTACGCGCGGGTGACAGCGTGACGGCGGTCGATGGGCGCCCGATCCGCACCTGGTCAGAGCTCGTCGCGCGGGTCAGTCCGCTGCCGCCGACGTCGGTCCTGCTCGACGTGCACCGGAGTACCGGGATGGTGCAGATCCGTCTCACGCCGGTCGTCGCCCAAGCGCCCGACCCCGCGACCGGCGCGCCCCGCACGGTCGCGCAGATCGGCGCCTACGTGCGCCCGACGCTCCTTCGTGAGCCAATCGATTTCGCGACCGCAGTAAAGGAAGGTGGATCGCTGACGTGGCAGAATGCGACGGCGGTCGTCAGCGTTCTGCGTGCGCTCTTCGGCGGCAAGGTCCCGGTGTCGAACCTCGGCGGGCCAATCGCGATCGCGCGCACCTCCGTTGCCGCGGCGCGGGCTGGAATCGAATCGCTCCTGCTCCTCGTCGCATTCCTCAGCGTCAACATCGCCGTGCTGAACTTGCTGCCCGTGCCCGTGCTCGATGGCGGTCAGGTGCTCATCAATTTGCTCGAGGCAGCCAAGGGCAGCGCGTTCAGCAGTCGCGTCCGCGAGCAGATCCTCCGTGTGGGGCTGGCAGCGGTCGCGCTGTTGTTCGTGACCGTGATGTGGAACGATCTCTCGCGGCTGATCGGAGACTGGCTGCGGTGATTCGTGGGCGCACGCGACGCGGCGTCGCGGCCGCTGTGCTGGTCGTCTCCGCCTGCCACCATCGCGATCCGGTGGACGCGCCGCTTCCGACACTTCCGGGTGAGCCGCCCCAGGTGCAGGTCCCAGTAGGCTCGACGCCGATCACCGACCAGCCGCCCGTCACCCCAGCGACGAGCGCGCCGGACCCACAGCTACGGCGCTTCGATGTCGTCTCGGTCGAGGATACGACGTTCACCATCCTCATCGGCCCTGACCGCTGGGTCCGGCGTGGCACGATCGGCATCGCGGTCGATCCGGCGCGGCGGGACGCGCTCGTCGCACGTTTTCGTATCCTCTCCCGTCTTGGCGACAGCGCGACCGCGCTCGTGACGGGTCAGACGACCCGCGTATCGGCCACCCACGTCGCGCTCATTCGCGAGCCTGTGCCTGGGCCGCTACAGCAGGAAGCGTTCTGGACCGGGTTGTTCTTAGGCGTCGCGGCCGGTGCGGCGGCGATCCTCGTCTTCAAGCACTGAGGCGATACTCGGGGCCCCATGGCTGCCCCGAACCACTCCACCGCCGCGGATTACTGGCAGATGAGCGTGCGTGCTTCCCGCCGTGTCTTGCCCGCGACCACGGGGAGCTGGGCATCCTCGTACGGCGCGCACGCGCTCGCCTCGACGGTGAGACGGTAGATCCCGTCCGGAAGCACGAGCGGCGCGACGATGGGGAGTACGCCCTCGCGCGTCGGACCGCCGCGCAACGGCACGAGGCGGTAATGGGGCGCCGTTGCCGCAACGAAATCGAGCACGAGACGGCCACACGCGACGGGTTCGAGCGTCACGTTTCGGCGGGCGTTCGCGCCGATGTCGACGTCGGCGGTCGTGTCCGCCGACGCGCATCCCGGAAGTCCGCCCACCGTCGCCCGGACCGTATGCCGCCCGATCGGAAGTTGGCCGCTGCGCCACGTTCCACGACTGACGAGCTCGTCGTCGAAGTAGACGTCCGCCTCGGGGGGCGCGTTCACGACCACCGCACCGAACGATGCCGCACGTGCGGCCGCGAGGCGCGCCACGGCGCTCCCGCGCGGTCCAGGCGAGCGAGGGTCATGGTCCGGGCGCGTCACCGCCCCGTCTCGCTCCGTCGTCGACCCGCGCCCCGGGTCCCGCGGTGCCAGGATTCGCGCTGAATCGAGTGGCGCGACGGAGCTGCTGGTTCCAGTCGCAACGAGGTTAGGCTGCGACGGCGTGCCGCTTGGACCCGGCGTTTGCGCTGTCTTGTCCCCTCCAGCCGCTCGGGATCCCGTCTGCGCGACCGCTGCGCCGTCCGGCATGCGCTCCGCCGATCCGCGCACGGCGAGCACGCGACCGCCGACGACGGCGATGCTGGCGCCAGCCGCCGCGGCGGCGATCCACCGCCATCGTCGCGTCGGCTGCCGCGCAGGAGCGGCCGCCGCGACGCGCGGGATTTCCGTCGTGTTCAAACGGTTGCTCGCGGCGCCTCGCAACCCGTCCAGCGCGTCGGCGAGGGCGTCACCGGTCGGGTACCGCGCGGCCGGATCCTTGGCGAGCGCTCGGCTGAGCACTTTGTCGAAGCCGGGGCCGAGTTCGCCGTTCACGCTCGACGGGGGCGTCGCGGTTTCTTCGACGTGCTGCCGCATGACGACGTACCAGTCTTCGCCGCCGAATGGGACGACGCCGGTCGCGGCGCGATAGAGCGTCACGCCTAACGAGTACAGGTCGCTGCGACCGTCGAGCGCGAGGCCGCGGGCCTGCTCCGGGGAGAAGTACGCGGGCGTGCCGAGGAGCACCTGGCGACTCGGGCCGGACGGTGCGGCGCTGAGCGCGCGCGCGATGCCGAAGTCCGTGACGACCGCCCGCCCGTCGCGCGCGAAGAGCACGTTTTCGGGCTTCACGTCGCGGTGGACAATCCCCTGACGGTGCGCGTAGGCGAGCCCGCGCGCGACCTCGGCACCGATCCGGGCGACGTCCGCCTCGGCCAACGCTCCACCCGCGCTGACCCGGTCCGCGAGTGAATGCGGGAGGTAGTCCATGACCAGGTACGGCGCGCCCACCGGGATTCCGTCGAACGGCTCGGTCAGTCGGCCGACCGTGAGCACGGTGATGACGTGGGGATGGCGGAGCTTGGCCGCGGTGGTCGCTTCGCGACGGAAACGCTCGACGACTTCGGCGTCGTAGGTCAGCTCGGGGCGGAGCACCTTGACCGCGACGTCGAGTTCGAGATCGGGGTCGATGGCGTGGTAGACGCGCGCAAAGCCGCCGACGCCAACCGAGCGGACGACGCGGTAGCGCCCGAGCAGGCGACCCCCGACGTCGGCGGCGAGGGGTTCGTACCCGGCTTCGGAGGCAGGCGCGTCAGACAGAGGGCGGGACGGCGAAGGTTGGACGCACGCTCGCGGGCGCCGGCAGACTCACGCCGGCGGCCGCTGCCGCAGACTTGTCACGCCGGGGTTGCGCGAGTAAGCTTATGTGCTTACGAGCGTTGCGCGCATGAGCGCCGCCGGACGTGCGGAGAATATACATCTATGGCTTTCGAGAAAGCACCGACCATTACGAAGTATCAGGCGCATGAGTCCGACACGGGCTCGACGCGCGTCCAGGTGGCGATCATCACGGATCGCATCAACTACCTCACCGAGCATTTCCGGACCCACAAGAAGGATCACCACGGGCGGCTCGGTCTCCTCAAGATGGTCGGCAAGCGGCGGCGCCTGTTGGACTACCTGAAGCGCACGGACGTCGCGGGCTACCGCACGCTCGTTTCGGAACTCGGCCTGCGTCACTGAGCCGGTTCGCGGACCATACACGCGGGCGCATCCGCTGCGCCCGCGCGTTTTGTATTGGTCCTCTGGGTCGACCCTCCGGGCGACCCCTGCAGTGGCCGGCGAGTGTCGTCAACCTCGCGGCCTGCCGTCGTACGGGCTCCACGATTGGCTAGCGGTGCGCTAGCGGGTCCCCGACGGCTTCCTCCATCGCGCCGCGTGCGCGAGAGTACCTCCTAATGATGCAACGCGTAGAACGCACCTTTGCCGGGCGCCGCCTCGTCATCGAGACGGGCCGCATGGCGAAGCAGGCGGCCGGTTCCGCCCTCGTCCAGTTTGGCGACACGATGGTGCTCGCCACCGTGACGGTGAGCGACAACCAGAGCACCCTTCCGTTCTTCCCGCTCACGGTCGAGTACCGCGAGAAGACCTACGCCGCGGGCAAGATTCCCGGCGGCTTCATCAAGCGCGAGGGCCGTCCGTACGATCCCGAGATCCTCTCGGCCCGGATCATCGACCGCTCGATCCGCCCGCTCTTCCCCGAGGGCTTCAAGAACGAAGTCCAGGTCTTCATCTACGTCATCTCCGCGGACCAGGAGAATGACGCGGATGTGCTCGCGCTCGTCGCGGCGAGTTATGCCCTGAATGCGTCCAAGATGCCGTTCCTCGGCCCGATCGCCGGCGTGCGCGTCGGCCGCGTGCAGGGCAGCTGGATCCTCAACCCGACGTTCCAGCAGCTCGCGTACAGCGACATGGATCTCGTCGTCGCCGGCTCGCAGGACTCGATCGTGATGGTCGAGGGCGGCGCGCTCGAGGTCGGCGAGGAAGACGTGGTGCAGGCGCTCACGGTCGGGCACAACGGCATCCGCGAGCTGATCGACGCGCAGCGCGAGCTGTTAGGCAAGGCTGGCCAGGTCGAGAAGATGGCCTGGACGAAGGCCGAGATCCCCGAAGCGGTCACCGCTCGCGTGAAGGAAGTCGCCGACGGGCAAGATCGCCGAGGCGATCAACCAGGCCGACAAGCAGACGCGCATGCAGGCCGTCGAGGCCGCGAAGAAGGCCGTCAAGGAGCAGCTCGCCACCGAGCTGCCGGACAACACGAAGGACTTCGGCTCGGTGCTCGGCGACGTCGAGTACGACGCGCTGCGCGGGCAGGTGCTCGACACGGGCCTCCGCGTCGACGGCCGCAAGCCGAACGAGGTCCGCCCGATCTCGATCGACACGCGGGCTGCTGCCGCGCTCGCACGGCTCGGCGCTCTTCACGCGCGGGCAGACGCAGGCGCTCGTCGCCGTCACGTTAGGCACGGCGAACGACGTGCAGCGGCTCGACTCCGTGCACGAAGCGGCCGAGACGACGAAGTCGTTCATGCTGCACTACAATTTCCCGCCGTTCTCGACGGGTGAAGTCCGCCCGGTGCGCGGCACGAGCCGCCGCGAGATCGGTCATGGCAACCTCGCCGAGCGCGCGCTGCAGGGCGTGCTCCCCGAGTTCGAGCACTTCCCGTACACGATCCGCATCGTCTCCGACATCCTCGAGAGCAACGGGTCGTCGTCGATGGCATCGGTTTGCGGCGGATCGCTCGCGCTGTTCGACGCGGGCGTGCCGATGCGCGCGCCGGTCGCCGGCGTCGCGATGGGGCTCATCAAGGAAGGCGAGCGCTACGCCATCCTGACGGACATCCTCGGGACCGAAGACCACCTCGGCGACATGGACTTCAAGGTCGCCGGGACGAAGCAGGGCATCACGTCCATCCAGATGGACATCAAGATCCAGGGGCTCGACCTCAAGATCATGACCGAAGCCCTCGCGCAGGCGAAGGACGGCCGGCTGCACATCCTTGGCGAGATGGACAAGGCGCTCGCGACGCCGCGGACCGACATGTCCAAGTACGCGCCCCGGATCATCACGATCCAGATCAGCCCCGAGAAGATCGGCGACCTGATCGGGCCGAAGGGCAAGACCATCCGCGGAATTCAGGAAGAGACGAAGTCCGAGGTCACGGTCGACGATACGGGTCTCGTCACGATTGCCGCTGTCGGCGCCGAGCCGATGGAGCGTGCGAAGCAGATGGTCGTGGCGCTGACGGCGGAGCCTGTGGTCGGCGACGTGTACGAGGGGACGGTCAAGAGCACGACGGCGTTCGGCGCGTTCGTCGAGATCATGCCCGGAACCGAAGCGCTGCTCCACATCTCCGAGATGCGGCACGGTCGCGTCGAGAAGACGGAAGACGTCGTCAAGAAGGGAGACCAGGTCAAGGTCAAGTTGATCGAGCGCGACGAGCGCGGGCGGCTCCGCCTGTCGATGAAGGCACTCGAGCCGAAGCCGGAAGGCACGCCGGAGACCGAGTCGAACGGCAACGGTTCCAGCGGGTCAGGCAGCGGCGAGGGCGAGTCCCGCGGCGAGCGCCCGGCGCGTTCGGGCGGTGACCGCAGCGGCCGCGACCGCGGACCGCGCGGCGAAGGCTCGCGTGGCGAGGGTTCCCGCAGCGGGGGCCGCGACCGCGAGTGACGTTGCTCACGGCACGGGACCCGTCGGCCGCGCGTGACGCGGCCGACGCGCCTCCGCGCCGCACGACGCTTCCGAACGGACTGACCGTACTCTCGGCTCCCGTGCCGAGGGTGCGGTCGGTTGCATTCGGGGCCTTTGTGCGCGCGGGTTCGCTGCACGAGGCGCGCGCCAAGATGGGCGTCGCCCACCTGCTCGAACACATGGTGTTCAAGGGCACCCCGACGCGCACGGCGCGCCAGCTCTCGCTCGACGTCGAGACGTTAGGCGGATCGCTCGACGCGTACACGACGCGCGAGTACACGTCGTATCAGGCACGCCTGCTCGCGGAGGATCTCCGCGTGGCCGCGGACGTGATCGGCGATCTCGTGTTCCGGCCGTTGCTGCGGGACGCGGATCTCGAACTCGAGCGGAACGTGATCCTCGAAGAGATCGGCACGATGGAAGACACGCCGGACGATCTCGTCTTCGAGTTGCACAACGCGTTGCTCTGGGGCGATCACCCGCACGGCTACTCGATCCTCGGCACGCGCGACACCGTGTCGGCGTTGGAGACGTCGGACTTGCGCGCCCTGCACGCGCGCGCGTATCACCCCGCGCAGATCGTCGTCGCGGCCGCAGGTTCGGTCGAACACGACGCGCTCGTCGAGACGCTGCTCGCGACGGGGTGGGGCGACATGGCCGCCGGCGATTCGACGCCGCTCGCCACGGTGCCGCCGACGTTTCAGCCGCCGGCGTACCGTCACGTCGCAAACCGCGACCTCACGCAGACGCACGTCGTCTTCGGCGCGCCCGGCGTCTCGCACGCGGATCCACGACGCGACGCGCTCGCGCTGGTCAGCACGGTGCTCGGCGGCGGGATGAGCTCGCGCCTGTTTCAGACCGTGCGCGAGGAACTCGGACTCGCGTACGCGGTGCACTCGACCCAATCGGTGCACGTGGACGCGGGCACGCACGGCGTGTATCTGGCGAGCGCGCCGAAGACGGCGCGCAAGGCCGCGGACGCGGTGCGTCGCGAGTACGCGCGCCTGCATGCGGAAGGGTTGCCCGACGCCGAGCTCGCGGCCGCCAAGCGGCAGCTCCGCGGTCAGGTGCTGCTCGGTGCGGACAGCGTCAGCAACGCGATGTATCGCGCCGTCGAGACCGTACTGTTCGACGAGCCGTACCGCTCGCTCGACGAGGTCGTCGCGCGGATCGATGCGGTCACCCCGGACGATGTACGCGCGCTCTGCGCCGACTTGTACGATCCGGAGCGCCAGACCGTGCTGAGCTTGGGTCCGAAGCCGGTCGGGTAGGCACGCGTGCCCGCGGCTAACTTTGGTCGCGTTGCCCATTCACTCCGCTCGTCCGCTGCGCTCGTTTCGTCGGTCGCGCCGCGCGTCACAACATCACCGTTTCCGTTTCGACCCATGCTCATCGGCGTTCCAAAAGAGATCAAGACCAACGAGAACCGCGTCGCGCTCGTCCCGGCCGGCGTCGAGGCGCTGGTCAGCGCCGGGCACGACGTGCTCGTCGAGACCGGGGCGGGCGAGGGCAGCGCGTTCGACGACTCGGATTACACGACCGTCGGTGCGCGCATCGCGCCCGACGCCGACGCCGTCTGGGCGGAAGCCGAGATGATCATGAAGGTGAAGGAGCCGATCGAGCCGGAGTGGAAGCGTATCCGGCGCGGCCAGACGCTCTTCACGTACTTCCACTTTGCAGCTGACGAACGCCTGACGCGGGCGCACCTCGACAGCGGTGCGAACTGCATCGCGTACGAAACCGTCGAGCTTCCGACGCGTGAACTGCCGTTGCTCACGCCGATGTCCGAAGTCGCGGGCCGGATGGCGGTGCAGGAGGGCGCGAAGTACCTCGAGAAGCTCTACGGCGGACGCGGCGTCCTGCTCGGCGGCGTTCCCGGCGTCGCGCCCGCAAAGGTCGTCATCCTCGGCGGCGGGATCGTCGGCGTCAACGCCGCGAAGATCGCGGCGGGGATGGGCGCGAAGGTCATCGTGCTCGACATCAGCCTCGAGCGGCTGCGATATCTGTCGGACGTGATGCCCGCGAACGTGCAGTTGATCTACTCGAACCGGCAGAACATGCTCGAGTAGATCGCGACGGCGGACCTCGTTGTCGGCGCGGTCCTCATCCCGGGCGCGAAGGCGCCGAAGCTGATCCGGCGCGCTGACCTCGCAACGATGCGTCCCGGCGCCGTGATCGTCGACGTGGCGATCGACCAGGGCGGGTGCGTCGAGACCATGCATCCGACGACGCACGAGAACCCGACCTACGTGGTCGACGGCATCATCCATTACGCGGTGGCCAACATGCCGGGCGGCGTGCCGCGCACGTCGACGCTCGCGCTCACGAACGCGACCCTGCCGTACGCGCTGCAACTCGCGAACAAGGGATGGCAGCGCGCGCTGCAGGACAACGCGGCGCTTCGGAAGGGCCTCAACGTGGCCGACGGGCATGTCACGTATCCGGGCGTCGCCGACGCGTTCGGGTTCGAGTACACGGCCCCGGAGGAGATGCTCGCGCTCGAACCAGCCGGCGTCTGACGCGCGCGGTTACGCCGAGCGGTTGAACGACCGGTCGGCGCGGACTAGGTTTCCGCCGCGCAGGCGCACCGGTACTCGCGCCCGCCTTCGTCCCGACCGCGCGTGCGCGGCGGGTGAATCCCGCGCCGTCGCCCCCGCGGCTCCCCGCGCTGGGCGCGGCGCGGTCCTCGTTCCGCACTGACGCGCTACTCATGCGCTGGCCTTTCTCGAAGTCCGGGTCGCTCTTTCCCGCCAACGCCATTGCCGTAGATCTCGGCACCGCAAACACGCTCGTCTACGTGAAGGGTGAGGGCATCGTCCTGAACGAGCCCTCGGTCGTCGCAATCGATCGCGACACGAAGCGGATGCGCGGTGTCGGCCTCGAAGCGAAGCGCATGCTCGGCCGCACGCCGGAAGGAATCATCGCGGTCCGGCCGTTGAAGGACGGCGTGATCGCCGACTTCGACGTGACCGAGAAGATGCTCCGGTATTTTCTCACGCTCGTGATCGAGAAGCACGTCTTCAAGGTCAAGCCGCGTGTGATCGTCTGTGTGCCATCCGGCATCACAGAGGTCGAGAAGCGCGCGGTGCGCGACTCGGCGATCGGCGCGGGCGCGAAGGAAGTGTTCATGGTCTCCGAGCCGATGGCGGCGGCGATCGGCGTCGGCCTGCCGGTCGAGAGCCCGACGGGCAACATGGTAATCGACATCGGCGGCGGTACGACCGAGATCGCGGTCATCGCGCTCTCGGGCATCGTCAGCGATACGTCGATCCGTACGGGTGGCGACGAGCTCGACGTCGCGGTCGTGCAGTTCATGCGCAAGAATTACAACCTGCTGATCGGCGAGCCGACGGCCGAGCAGATCAAGATCCATATCGGTTCGGCGTTCCCGACGGGCGACGAGCGCGAGATGGACGTCAAGGGGCGCGATCTCGTCTCCGGCATCCCGAAGACCGTGCGCGTGCACTCGGCAGAGATCCGAGAAGCGATCCAGGAGCCCATCCAGCAGATTGTGGACGCCGTGCGCCGCGCGCTCGAAATCACGCCGCCAGAACTCGCGTCGGACATCGTCGATCGCGGGATCGTGATGACCGGCGGTGGTGCGCTCATACGCGGGCTCGACCTGATGCTGAGCCAGGAGACCGGGCTCCCAATCCACGTGGACGGCGATCCGCTGACCTGTGTCGTGCGCGGAACCGGTCGGATTCTGGACGACGAAGAGAAGTACTGGTCGGTGCTCACCACCTGAGCCGGAGCTGACGTATGGCGGTGACGCTGCGTGCCGGAGGGATGGATGAACCGCGACGGTCGCGGTTCTCCCGTCGCCCGCGCCTGCCCGGATCGGCGCCTGCGCGCGCCGCGAGTTCGGGCGCGGTCGACTCGGTCATGCTCGGCATCTGCATTGGGCTGTCGTTGATCGCGACGCTCCTGCCCGCGATCGTCCGCGATCGTACGTCGGCGGAGCTGCGACGCACGGTGGCGGCTCCGCTCGCCTGGCTGGAGCAGTGGTCGGACGTCCACCGCGCCGCGTTCCTGTCGTACGATGAGCGCGTGGCAGCGAAGGGTGCACTCGCGCGCGACGCGCAGGACGCAGCGGCCCTTCGTGCGGAGAACGCCCGCTTGCGGTCGCTGCTCGCACTCGGGGCGCGTCTGCAGTGGGGGTTTGTGACGGCGGAAGCGGTGCCGAACCAACAAGCCGGTGAACTCGGGAGCGCGCAGACGCTCCAAGAGTTCAAGGTCACCGTCGGGAACCGTGCGGGTGTCGGCGTGTTCACCCCGGTGGTCGCCAGCGCCGGACTCGTCGGAATGGTGCAGCAGGTCGATCCGGTGCGGAGCCAGGTGATCTCGTACGCACATCCGGACTTCCGCGTGAGTGCGCAGGCGGATTCCGCGTACGGCATCGTCCAGCCGCATCTGGGCTCGGGCGCGGATCGCGGTCTGCTCGAGCTGCATGGCGTCGCGTTCCGGAATCCGCTCAAGGCGGGCCAGCCGGTCATCAGCTCGGGGCTCGGCGGGGCGTACCCGGCCGGCATCCCGATCGGCACGGTGATCCGTGAGATCCAGACGCCGGAGCGTTGGGCGCGTACGTACCTGCTGCAGCCGGCGGTGAACCTCGCCGACGTCGGACCGGTGATGCTGCTGCTCCGGCCACGGGCCGACCGCGGTCTCGACTCCGTCTGGACGTCGATGCGCGCGGTCGAGGTGACGTCGCGCCGCGTGGCGGCGTCTGGCGACTCGCTCGCCCGCGAGGAGTTGCAGCGCGAGGCCGCCGCGCGGCGTGCCGCGCTCGATTCAGCCCGCGGCGACAGCACGCGGCGTGATTCGACGGCGAGTGCGCGCGGCGACAGCGTCGATCGAAGCAGCGACACCACGGCGTCGCCGCGAGCCGCTGCCGTCGTTCGCCCCGTGGCGCCACGGCCAGCGCCCCCGCGTGCCGGCGACCCCGCCGCGGCCGACGGCCGGAGTGGGGCGCGCGCGCCCGACGAGGGGAGCGGGGCTGCGGTGAGCGCGGCGCGTCCGGACAGCGCGCGTCGTCGCCCACCGCGGCCGACCGTGCCCCTGCCTGGCGCGACGCTCGGCGCCGCGGGTGCGAGCGCCGGCGAACGGCGCGCCGCGCCGGTGCCTAACGGATCGCCTGGTCGTACCCCGACCCGCGCACGTGCGACTCCAGCAGCGGATAGCGCGCCGCGCAGGACGCGCCCGTGAGGTCGCTGGTCGCGTTGCGAGTCAGCGCGATCGTGCTCGCGCTGATCGTCTTTCAGTTCACGGTCCGTCCTTTTCTGGGATGGCGTGCGCCGATCGATTTCTTGACGATCGCCGTGCTGCTCGCGGCGGTCCGGGTACGTCCGGGTGCGGCTGCCCTGATCGGGCTCGTGCTCGGGCTGCTCGCCGACGCGCTGACGCCGAGTGCCTTCGGGTGCGGCGCGCTCGCGCTGACGCTCGTTGCGTACGGCGCGTCGACGCTGAAGGCGGTCTTCTTCGCCGACAACGCCGCGTTGAGCGCGCTGTTCGTTTTCGCCGGGAAGTGGATCTTCGACGTCGTGTACCTTGTATCAGAGCGCCGGATACGCGGGGCGGAGCTGCTCGTGCAGCTGCTGCTCTGGTCGCCGCTCGCCGCGACGGTCACGGCGATTACGGCCCTGCTGCTGCTCATCGCGCTCCGTCCGGCGATCGGCCGCGCAACGGTCTGAGCGCGTCGACGCTCCGCGGCGCTTCTGGCGCCCGCCCCTTGATGCTTTGGCCGTGATGCTTTCGTGAGCTTTCTCACCAGCGACGTC
Organism: uncultured Gemmatimonadales bacterium; assembly: GCA_963702945.1. Taxonomy (GTDB): domain Bacteria; phylum Gemmatimonadota; class Gemmatimonadetes; order Gemmatimonadales; family Gemmatimonadaceae; genus BPUI01. The sequence continues at coordinate 616,605 of OY969773.1, read as the reverse complement.
GTCCGGCGCGCCCGCGCGGCGCGCATGGTCATTCTGCTCGCCTTCCTCTTCCTCGGGTCGGGATTCTATCGCGCCCAGGTGTTGCGGCACGCCGAGTACGTGACGCAGTCCGAAGAGAACCGACTGCGCGAGATCCCGCTGCCGGCCGCGCGCGGGATCATCTACGACCGGAACGGCAAGGTCATCGCCGAGAACCTCCCGGGGTACACGGTCTCGATCCTCGCGCCGAGCGCGGACTCCTTGCGGTCGGCGCTGCGTCGGTTGCAGGAAATCGTCAACGACAGCTCGCGCGGCATCATTCCGCTCAGCGACGACGACATCGAGATCGCGGTGAAGCGCTTCAACCGTGCGCCTAACCGCCCAGCCGTCGTGCTCGCCGACGCTGCGTTCCAACCGGTCTCGATCCTCGAAGAGCATCGGAGCGAGTTCCCGGGGCTCATCATCCAGAGCACCCCGAAGCGTTGGTATCCCGACGCAGCCGCGGTCGCACCCTTCGTGGGCTACACGGGCGAGATCTCCGAGAACGAACTCTCGTCGCCGCGGTTCGAGGGATACAAGGCCGGGATGCGGGTCGGAAAGCGCGGGCTCGAAGAGCAGTACGAGCCGACGCTGCGCGGTCGCGAGGGATACCGGTATGTCGAGGTCGACGCGCGCGGGCGTGTGGTGCGCGAGGCCGGCGCACGTGCCGATCAGGAGCCGATTCCGGGCCCGGACCTGCAGACCAACATCGACCTGGATCTGCAGCGATTCGTGATGCACTACTTCGCGGATTCGCTGCAGGGCGCGGTCGTCGCGCTCGATCCCAAGACCGGTGGCGTGCTGGCGCTGTACTCGGGGCCCAGCTACGACCCGAACCGCTTCACGGGTGGCATCCCGCGGAGCTACTGGGATTCGCTGAACACCAACCCGAAACGGCCGCTGTATAACAAGGCGGTGCAGGGGCGCTATCCACCGGCGTCGACGTTCAAGCTCGCGACCGCCGTACTCGGATTGCAGAGCGGCGTGGTGAAGCTGACGGACCACATGCCGCAGCCGTGCACCGGCGGGTTCACGTTCGGTCGGTACTGGAAGTGCTGGAACAAGCACGGCCACGGCGACCTCACGCTCGCGCGCGCCATCGAAACGTCGTGCGACGTGTATTTCTATCAACTCGGCCTCAAAATCGGGCTCACGAAGCTCGTCGCTGGCGGCGTCTCGCTCAAGTTCGGCGAACGCAGCGGCATCGACCTTCCCAGCGAAACCAAACCCGAATTCCCATACGCGATCGAGTATTACCGGCGGCGTTTCCCTCGCGGCTTCGTTCCCGCATCGGAGGCGCTGAACGTCGCGATCGGGCAGGGATCCGACGCACAGACCGTCGTCAACATGGCGAAGTTCTACGCGTCCCTCGCCAACGATGGCGTGATGGTCCAGCCGTCGCTCGTGCGGCGCGTCACACCCCGTCAGCGCGTGTTCCAGCTCGCCGACGCCGACATGAGTGGCGTGCGCGCCGCGCTCGCGGGCGTGCTCGAACGAGGAACGGCGCGCAGCGCGCAGCTCGAGGGTGTGCCGATCGCGGGTAAGACAGGCACCGCGCAGAACCCGCCCAATCCCGACCACGCCTGGTTCGTCGGGTACGCCCCAGCGGACGATCCCAAGATCGTGGTGGCCGTGTTCCTCGAGTACGGCCTGCACGGCGACCACGCGGCGCGGGTGGCGAGCAAGATCATCGAGGCGTATCTGAAGCGGCGGACGGTGACGTCGGACGCCGTGGTGCAGGGCGAGTGACGGCCCGTCCTGGCGGGCTCACGGCCCGGCGCGGGATCTCGGACTGGACGTTCGTCAGCATCGGGATCCTGCTGTCGATCTACGGGATTGCGATGGTCTACTCCGCGGGCCAGACCGACGTCCCGGTCGCGGCGGTCGCGGGCGCCTGGAAGCGACAACTGCTCTGGCTCGCGATCTCGGTCCCGGCTGCGTACATCGTGAGCCGTGCGAGCATGCGGCTGATCGAGTGGTTGTCGTGGCCAGCGTACCTCTTTGGGTTGCTCCTGCTGGCCGTCACTCTCGTGTTCGGATCCGGCGCAGGGACGGCGGCAAGCGTGAAAGGCTGGCTCACAATCGGCGGCGTGCGCCTCGGTCAGCCGTCCGAGCTCGCGAAGCCGCTCACAGTGCTGCTGCTCGCGCGCGTGCTCACCGCGCGTCGCGAGGATCCGCGATGGATCGCGGATCTGTGGCGTCCGCTGCTCGCCGTCGGTGTGCCGTGGATCCTCATCATGCTCCAACCGGACCTCGGATCGGGGCTCGCGTTCATCGGCATTCTGTTCGCGATGCTCTTCTGGGCCGGCGTGCCGTGGCCGATGATCATCCTGCTCGCGAGTCCAGGCGTCAGCCTCGTGCTCTCGTTCAACGTCGCCCTCTGGGGCGCGTGGTTCTTCGTCCTGCTCGCGCTGATCTTCTACTACAAGCCGTTCCTGCTCGAAGGCGTCGCACTCATGGTGCTGAACATCGGGACGGGGCTCGCATCGCAGCCGTTCTGGGACAAGCTGAAGCCGTATCAGCAGAAGCGGCTCATGGTCTTCCTCGACCCGCAGAATGACCCGCGCGCGTCGGGTTACCACGTGCTGCAGTCGATGGTCGCGATCGGGTCGGGTGGTTGGGTGGGGAAGGGGTGGACGCAGGGAACGCAGAAGCGACTCGCCTTCCTCCCCGCGCAGCATACAGACTTCATCTGGGCGGTCGTCGGCGAGGAGCTCGGCTTCCTCGGGGTGTCGATCGGCCTCGGACTGTTCCTCGCGCTGCTCCTTCGCGGCACCCGGATCGCCTCGCGCGCCACGGACCCATTCGCGTCGCTCGCGGCGTTCGGTCTCATATCCATCTGGTTCGTGCACGTCCTCGTGAACGTCGGGATGACGCTCAACCTGATGCCGATCACCGGGATCCCGCTGCCGTTCTTCAGCTACGGCGGGTCGTCGCTCCTTATCAGCTGGATGATGATCGGGTTGCTCGTACGCATCGCGAGTGAGGGACGAGGCCGCACCGACGCCGTGACCGTGTAAGATTCGGGGATGGCCTGGTTCCGGAAGGAAAAAAAGACGCGGCTGCCACAGCGCGAACGCCTCGAAATCCCGCCCGATGCATGGGAGAAGTGCGAGGCGTGCGGTCACACGGATCTGCGCGAAAAGTTCGTGCGCAACCTCAACGTGTGCCCCAACTGCGAGTATCACCGTCGCATCCGCGCGGTGGACTACTGCAATATCCTGCTCGACGACGGCTGGACGGAGACGGAGACGTCGCTCCGCTCGGCCGATCCGCTCGGATTCCCTGAGTATCAGGCGCGTCTCGCCAAGGCGCAGACCAACGCAGGCGAGTCGGACGCGATCATCACGGCCACGGGTACGCTCGGCGACATTCCGATCAACGTCGGTGTGATGGACTTCGCCTTCATGGGCGGCTCGATGGGGTCCGTCGTGGGCGAGAAGATCGCGCGTGCCGGACAACGCGCGCTCGAGAAGAAGCAACCGTTCATCATCGTCTCGACATCGGGCGGCGCGCGCATGCAGGAGGGCGTTCTGTCGCTCATGCAGATGGCGAAAGCGGCCGCGGTGCTGTCGCAGTTGGCCGAACGCCGGATTCCGTACGTCTCGCTTCTCACCAATCCGACGACGGGTGGCGTGAGTGCGAGCTACGCGATGCTCGGGGATCTGATCCTCGCCGAACCGGGCGCGGTGATCGGGTTTGCGGGGCCGCGCGTGATCAAGCAGACGCTCGGCCAGGATCTGCCGGAAGGCTTTCAGACCGCCGAGTTCCTCTTGGAACACGGGATGTTGGACGCCGTCGTCCCTCGTCGTCAGCTCAAGGGCACGATCGGGCAGATGCTGCGCCACATGACGGGCAAGCCCGCCGCCGCGGGCTACGCGGCCGACTGAGCCCGCCTAACACGGCCGCGACAAGCTCCCCCGCGGCGTATCGCGCGGCGCTCGACGCGCTCTTTGCGCGAACCGGGGGCGCCAGTCGCTACGGATTGGAGCGCGTCCGCGCCCTGCTCGCCTCGCTCGGCGATCCGCACCGGCGCTATCCCGTGTTCCACGTCGCGGGCACGAACGGCAAGGGGAGCACCGTCGCGATTCTCACCGCGGCGCTCAGGGCGCGCGGGTTGCGCGTTGGAACGTATACGTCGCCACATCTCATCGACTTCCGCGAGCGGTTCGTCGTCGACGGCGTAGCGATCGCGGAAGGCGCGATCGTCGACGTTTCTCGCTCGCACCGAGCCCGAGGCGGCACGGGTGGGCGCGACGTTTTTCGAGATCACGACCGCACTCGCGTTCGATCATTTCGCGCGCGCCCGCGTGGACGTCGCGGTCATAGAGACGGGCCTCGGCGGGCGACTCGACGCGACCAACGTCGTCACGCCGCTCGTGGCGGGGGTGACGGAAATCGGGCTCGATCACACCGAATTGCTCGGGTCGACGATCGCCGAGATCGCGGGCGAGAAGGCAGGAATCTTCAAGCCGGGCGTGCCTGCCGTGGTCGGCGCGTGGGGCGACGAGGCGCGCGCGGTACTCACCGCGCGGGCGCACGCCGTCGGAGCCGCGCCGGTCCATGTCGTCGCCGATGACTATGCCATTGACGAAGTGCGCGTCGAGGCGACCGGGACGCGTTTCCTACTCCAGCGCGCGGGTCGCCATCTCGACGGTTCGATTCCGCTCCGCGGCGCGTTCCAGCCACGAAACGTCGCGACGGCGCTTGCGATGATGGACGCCGCGGGGCCGGCGTACGCGCCCACGTGGACGGAATTTGCGGGCGCGCTGACGCACGTGCGCCTTGCCGGGCGTGCGCAGAAGCACGGCAAATGGCTGTTCGACGTCGCGCACAATCCGGACGGCGCACGGGCGCTCCGCACGACCATCGATGCGCTGACCACAGACGGTGCGGGGCTGGCACGACCGGTGACAGCGCTGGTTGGCGTGCTGGCCGACAAGGATTGGCGCGGCGTGTTGGACGCCCTTGCGCCCGTCGTCGACTGGTTCGTGCTCTCGACGCCTCCGACGGCGCCACCTGGGCGTGTCTGGAATCTGGACCTGGCCGCGGCGTACCTCGCAGAACGTCGGTATGCCGGAGAAGCGGTCGGCGACTTCGATGCGGCGGTTGCGCGGGTCGATCGCGCTGGCGGGACGGCACTCGTCACCGGCTCCTTCCACACTGTAGGCGACGCGATGGCGCGCTTGCAGGTCGATCCGCTTGGCGCGTAGCTTAGCCGAATGTCCGCCAAGCCACTCCCGGGGTTCCGCGACTTCTACCCGCAGGAGTTCGCCGAGCGCGCGTACATTTTCGGCATCTGGCGCGAGGTCGCGGCGCGGTATGGTTTCGTCGAGTACGACGGGCCGCCGCTCGAGCCGCTCGACCTCTACACGCGGAAGAGTGGCGAGGAGATCGTCACGCAGCTGTACAATTTCACGGACAAGGGTGGGCGCGACGTCGCACTGCGCCCGGAAATGACACCGACGGTCGCGCGGTTGATCGGGGCGAAGGCGAATGCGCTCCGGAAGCCGGTGCGGTGGTTCTCGATTCCGCAGCTCTTTCGATACGAGCGCCAGCAGCGTGGGCGTTTGCGCGAGCATTATCAGCTCAACGTCGATCTCGTCGGCGAAGCAGACGTGACGGCCGACGCGGAGTTGCTCGCGGTCGCCGTCGACATCATCCGCGGCTTCGGGCTGACAGCGGCTGACGTACGTGCCCGTGTCAGCGATCGCCGGCTGCTAGCCGCACTGTTGCGTGGTATTGGCCTAACCGACGCCGAGCTTCCGGCCGCGTACGCGGCCGTGGACAAGGTGGAGCGCGATCCGCGGGACGTGCTCATCGAGCGGTTGCGCGAGGCCGGGATCGCCCGCGAGGCCGCTGAGCGCGTGCTCGACCTTGCCCGGGCGGCGACCATCGACACCCTGCGCGCGGAGTACGGTCGCGATCCGGCCGTTGCGGAGTCACTCGACCGCTTCGCTCGATATCTGGACTATTGCGGCGCGCTCGGGATCGCGGACTGGGTGACGCTCGATCTGTCGATCGTACGAGGACTCGCGTACTACACCGGGATCGTCTTCGAGCTGTTCGACGCGAAGGGCGAGTTCCGCGCGATATGCGGCGGCGGGCGATACGACACGTTGTTAGGCGCGCTCGGCGGCGCCGAACTCCCGGCGCTCGGCTTCGGAATGGGCGATGTCGTGCTCGGCGAATTGCTGCGGGACCGAAAGCTGATGCCCGCCGCCGAGCCCGCGATCGACTACTGGGTCGAGGTCGACCCGAGCGCAGCGGACGGCACGCAGCGCGCAATGGCGCTGGCGACGCAGCTGCGTGGCGCGGGCGCGCGCGTCGAGTACCCGCTGCGCGCACAGGCCGCGGGCAAGCAGAAGAAAGCCGCGTTCAATGCAGGAGCGCGCCGCATCGTGCGCGCGCTCCCGCCCGACGGTTCGGGCGACGAATACGAGATCGAAGATGTCGCCGACGGCGCGCGGACGCGCGTTCGCGGCGACGCCTGGATGACTGACCGGCACGACCTTCCCAACTGATGGCCGACGACAAGAAGCTCACCACCCGCGCCGCCGACTTCAGCGCCTGGTACAACGAACTGGTCGTGCGTGCGGAGCTCGCCGACTACGCGCCGGTCCGCGGCTGCATGGTGATCCGGCCGAACGGCTACGGGATCTGGGAGCGCATGCAGCGCGCGCTCGACGACATGTTCAAGGAGACGGGACACGTCAACGCGTACTTCCCGCTCTTCATCCCGCAGAGCTTCCTGAGCAAGGAGGCGCAGCACGTCGAAGGGTTCGCGCCCGAGACGGCCGTCGTGACGCATGGTGGCGGCAAGGAGTTGGAGGAGCCGCTCGTCGTCCGCCCGACGTCGGAGACGATCATCTACCACATGTTCGCGAAGTGGGTGCAGAGCTATCGCGACCTGCCACTGCTCTACAACCAGTGGGCGAACGTGGTGCGTTGGGAGATGCGGACGCGGTTGTTCCTGCGCACGCTCGAATTTTTATGGCAGGAAGGGCACACCGCGCACGCGACGCACGATGAGGCCGAAGCCGAGGCACGCCAGATGTTAGGCGTGTACCGCGACTTCATGGAAGGACACATCGCGATGCCCGTGATCACGGGGCAGAAGACCGAGAGCGAGAAGTTTGCCGGCGCGCTGCGAACGTACAGCTGTGAAGCGATGATGCAGGACGGGCGCGCGTTGCAGGCCGGAACGTCGCACAACCTCGGGCAGAACTTCGCGAAGGCGTTCGACCTCACGTTCCAGAGCGAGGGCGGCACGATCGAACATGCGTGGAACACGAGTTGGGGCGTGTCCACGCGCCTGGTCGGTGGGCTCATCATGACGCACTCGGACGACAACGGGTTGCAGACGCCGCCGCTCCTCGCACCGATCGAGCTCGTCATCGTGCCGATCTACCGCACGGACGAGGACCGCGCGCGGGTGCTCGAAGCCGCGGAGCGCATCCGGCGGACGCTCGCAGATTGGGAGCGTCGCGATCCGAATCGTCTCCGCGTCCACGTGGACGCGCGTGAGGGGCTGAAGCCGGGTGCGAAGTACTATCACTGGGAGCTCCGCGGCATCCCGCTGCGCATGGAGATTGGTCCGCGCGACCTCGACGCGAATCAGGCCGTGCTCGTGCGCCGCGACACGCGCGCCAAGCAAACCGTCTCGCTCGACGCCATCGGCGAGGAAGTGGAGGAGCTGCTCGAGACGATGCAGAGCGACATGCTCGCGGCGGCGCGCGGGCGGCTCGACGCCGGCTCGCACCGCGGGGTGACCAGCTACGACCAGTTCAAGCAGATCATCGAAGCCGGCGGGTTCGTCTACGCCGGGTGGAACGGCGATCCGGCGGTCGAGGCGCGTGTGAAGGAAGAGACGAAGGCAACGATCCGCGTCATCCCCGACGAGGAGTTTCGGAGTGCGGAAGCGCCGACGCGCTGTCTCGTCACCGGAGAGCCGGCGCAGCACGAGGTGCTGTGGGCGCGGGCGTACTGAGCGTCGCGGATTCGGCCGGGGCGGGCGCGACCTCCGCGTTCGCGCTGCGCGACGGCGTGCTGCACGCGGGCGACGTGTCGCTCCCCGACATCGCGGCCGCAGTCGGAACGCCGACGTACGTGTACGACGTCCCGACGGTTCGGGCGCAGTACCAGCGCCTCGCGCGCGCGTTCGCGGGCGTGCCGCACCGCATCCACTACAGCGTCAAGGCGAACTCGAACCTCTCGCTGCTGCGCGAGTTCCGGGCGTTAGGCGCGGGCGTGGACGTCGTGTCGGGCGGCGAGCTGTATCGCGCACGCGCGGCCGGGTTCGGCCCGGGAGACGTCGTGTTCAGCGGCGTTGGCAAGACGGCGCGCGAGCTCGATGAGGCGCTCGACGCCGAGCGTGCTCTTCGTCAATGTCGAGAGCGTGGACGAATTGGTGCTCCTCGACGCCGTCGCGCGCGAGCGCGGCGTCGTCGCGCCGCTCGCGCTGCGCGTGAATCCCGAGGTCACGGTCGACAGCCCGCACGAGTACATCCGGACGGGCGAGAAGGGACACAAGTTCGGCATCCCGTTCGACGACGTGACCGCCGCGGCCGAGCTGGCGCGCTCGCTCGCGAATGTTCGGCTGATCGGGCTCGACATGCACATCGGATCGCAGCTCGCCACGTTCGATCCATACGGCGCCGCGCTGCTTCGGGTGCTTGGGCTCCTGACGCGTCTCCGGGCGGACGGTGTCGATACGATCGAGTACCTCGATATCGGTGGGGGGCTGGGCGTGACGTATCGCGACGAACCACCGGCGGACGTCTCACGGTTTGCGCGCGGCGTGAAGGAAGCCATCCGCGGACTCGGCGTATCGCTCGTGCTGGAACCCGGGCGATTCCTCGTCGCCGAAGCGGGCGTGTTGCTCGCGCGCGTGTTGTACCGCAAGCGCAGTGGCGGCAAGGAGTACGTGATCACCGATGCCGGGATGAACGACCTCGTGCGCCCGTCGCACTACGATGCGTACCACGCGATCACGCCCGTGGTGCCGCGCGGGGGACACGTCATCGCCGACGTGGTCGGCCCGGTGTGCGAGAGCGGAGATTTTCTCGCGCTCGACCGTGAGATGGAGGAGCTCCGCCCAGGCGATCTGATCGCCGTTCATACGGCGGGCGCGTACGGGTTTGCGATGTCGTCGAACTACAACTCGCGCCCGCGACCGGCCGAGGTGATGGTGCAGGACGGGGGATGGCGCGTCGTCACGACCCGCGAGTCGTACGCGGATCTCGTGCAACATGAACGCGTGCACGCCGACGCAGTCGATGTGCGTGAGGCGGCGAGCGTATGAAAATCGGTCTCCTCAGCGACACCCATGATCGTCTGCCCGCAGTCGAGGCCGCCGTCGCGCAATTCGTCGCCGCCGGCGCGTTGTTCGTGCTGCACGCTGGCGACTACTGCGCGCCGTTCTCGCTCGCGCCATTTCGGGAGGCCGGGCTGCCATTGTTAGGCGTCTTCGGGCGCAACGACGGCGATCGCGATGGGCTGCGCGCCGCGGCCGCGACGTTGGCCGCCGGCGGCGAGCTCTTCGAGTCGCCGCACTCGCTCGAACTCGGCGGACGCTCGCTCCTGCTCGTGCACGACCTCGGGGACGCGCTCGCGCGTTCCGTCGAGGGGCATGCGGTCGTGGTGCACGGGTGCTCGCACCGCGCCGAAGTCCGCCAGCGCGGGACGACGCTGATGGTGAATCCCGGCGAGGCGTGCGGGTGGCTCACCGGCGCGTGCACGGCAGCCGTCCTGGATCTCGACACCCTGCAGGTCGAGCGCCTCGCGCTCGACCTCGCGCGGAACGCCTAACCGATCGACCGCGCGCACCGCACTCCCGCGTCTTCATGTCCAGCCGCATTCTTATTCTCGACTACGGGTCGCAGTACACGCAGCTGATCGCGCGGCGCGTACGCGAGGCGCGCGTGTACTCGGAAATTCACCCGCCGACTCGCACGCTCGACTGGGTGCGCGCGTGGGCGCCGACGGGGATCATCCTTTCGGGCGGCCCGAACTCGGTGTACGGCGACAACGTGCCAACGGCCGACCCGGCGCTGCTCGACATCGCCCCGGTGTTGGGCGTGTGCTACGGCATGCAGCTCATCGCGCACCTGGAGCGCGGGGGAGTCGAACGCGCGGGGCGTCGCGAGTACGGACGCGCGGAGGTCACGGTCACTGACGCAGCGGGGCTTTTCGCCGGCTTCGGCGGTGGCGAGGCGTTCACCGCGTGGATGAGCCACGGCGATCACGTCGAGGTTCCCCCCGCCGACTACGTGGTCACGGCGAGCAGCGCGAACTGCGCGGTCGCAGCGATGCGGCATCGCACGAAGCCGATCCATGGCGTGCAGTTTCACCCGGAGGTCGCGCACACGCCGCGCGGCACCGAGCTGATTTCCAACTTCCTCTTCGACGTCTGTCATGCTGAGGCGTCGTGGACGCCCGGCGCGTTCGTCGCCGACGAGGTCGCGCGCGTTCGCGAGCGCGTTGGAACGTCGCGTGTGATCTGCGGACTGTCGGGTGGCGTCGATTCGGCCGTGGCGGCCGCGTTGGTCCACCGCGCGATCGGCGATCAGCTGACCTGCATCTTCGTCGACAATGGACTGCTTCGCCGGCATGAGCGCGAGCAGGTCGACTCGACCTTTCGGCGCCACCTCGGGATCGACCTGCGCGTGGTGGACGCGTCGGAACGCTTCCTGACCGCGCTCGCTGGTGTCGATGACCCGGAGCAGAAGCGCAAGATCATCGGCCACACGTTCATCGATGTCTTCGAGGACGCCGCCGCGTCGGTCGGTCCGGACGTGCGTTTTCTCGTGCAGGGCACGCTCTATCCGGACGTGATCGAGAGCGCGTCGCCGAGCGGCGGTCCGAGCGTGACGATCAAGACGCACCACAACGTCGGCGGCCTCAAGGCCGACATGCAGTTCGCGTTGATCGAGCCACTCCGTGAGTTGTTCAAGGACGAGGTGCGGAACGTCGGGCGCGAGCTCGGCCTCCCGGAAGAGATGGTCGGACGCCATCCGTTCCCGGGACCGGGGCTCGCGATCCGGGTGTTGGGCGCGGTGACGCCGGCGCAGCTGGAAGTGCTGCGGTCGGCCGACGCGATCTACCTTGAGGAGATCCGCGCGGCGGGGCTCTATGACGAGATCTGGCAGGCGTTCGCCGTGCTCCTGCCCGTGCGGAGTGTCGGCGTCATGGGCGACGAACGCACGTACGACTATGTGCTCGCATTACGTGCAGTGACGAGTACCGACGGCATGACGGCCGACTGGTATCCGATGCCGCACGACGTCCTCGCACGAATGTCGAACCGGATCATCAACGAGGTGGACGGTGTCAATCGCGTTGCCTACGACGTCAGCTCCAAACCGCCCGCTACCATCGAGTGGGAGTGAGCTGGTTGGCGCGCCGGCGTGCACGAACTGCGCGGCGGCGTTAGGCGGCCCGTACTGCGCGCAGTGCGGTCAGCGCGACGTCCCGCACAACCCGAGCGCACGCGTCCTCGTGGGCGAGTTGTGGGACACGTTTGGGACCGTCGACGGAAAGCTCGTGCGGACGGTGGCACTCCTCGTCGCGCGCCCGGGCGCGCTCACGGTGGAGTGGCTCCGCGGCCGCCGCGCGCCATACCTGCGGCCGATCAACGTCTACCTCACGATGAGCGCCGCATATTTCGCGGTGCTCGGCACGACGTTCAACCCGCAGACGCTGCAGGCGAGCCGAAGTGCGGCGGAGCGCGCGTCCACCGCGGAGTTCCGCGCAAGGGTCGAGCGCAAGTACGGACACGCACCGGCCCCGCAACGCGTGCTGCTCACGGGGATCGCGCGTTTCGGCGCGGACCCGGCGGAAGGGTTCCGCGTCGTAATTCCCGAGTTCCCGCGGCTGATGTTCGTACTCGTGCCGCTGTTCGCGCTGTTAGTCCAGCTCACGGTCCGCCGCCGCGCCTGGCGCTACCCGGCTCACCTGTATTTCGCCCTGCACGTCTTCTCTTTCTACTTCGCCGCGAGCCTCGTCGACCGCGCCGCCCAGGTGTATGGGCCACTCTGGCTCCACTCCGCCGCCAATCGCGCGCTCGCGCTCGGCACGCTCGTCTACATGGCCCTCGCGATGCGACGCGTGTACGGCGGGCGGTGGTGGGTCACCGCGGTCAGGATCACGGCGATCACGATTCCGTTCCTAACAGTCGCGACGCTCTGCCTGGTCGGCCTCGGGATCTTCCTGCTCGGCACCCGCTGACCGGCCGGCTGCGACAGGCTACACGCCCTTTTCCTTCAGCAGCTCCATGAACTGCGCCGGCTGCGTCAGCTCCAGTAACCGCTGCGGCACGTCCGGCTCCTTGCTGAACTGCGCGATCTTGCCTAACACCGGCAGATACTGATTCGACACTTCGAGCGGTGGAGCGACGATCAGGAAGCAGAAGTGCACGGGCTTCTCGTCGATCGCCTTGAAATCGATCCCGTCCTTTTTCCGACCGAAGGCCACTCGAAGCTTGTTCACGACGAGCGAGCGGCAGTGCGGGATGGCGATACCGCGGCCGATGCCAGTGGAGCCGAGGTTCTCGCGGCGCTTGAGCATCTTGAAGAGCATGCCTTCCGACTTGTCGTCGAGCTTGAGCAGGCCGATCAGCTCCTTCAGCACGTCGTCCTTGCTCGTCGCCTCGAGGTCGAGTCTGACGGCGTCCTCGGAGAAAAACTCGCGCAGTTCCATGGCACGTACGGAGAGGTACCCGCGCGGCTGGAGCGAGGTGCTCCGGCGCGGCTAAGCACGCCAAGCTAGGAACGGCCGCGATGACCGGCAAGCGCGGGCGGGGATTGCTAAGTTGCGTGCATGCCCACGTTTCCATTTCCCGTGCGCGCCGAGGTCCCGCTCTACCTCGCGCCGATGGCCGGAGTGTCGGAGTCGCCGTTCCGGCGGCTGTGCCGCTCGCACGGCGCTGACGTCGTGGTCACCGAGTTTCTCTCCGCCGAAGGTATCCGCCGCGAGAACGAAGCCACGCTGCGAAAGCTGCGCTTCGCGGCCGAGGAGCGGCCCATCGGCGTACAGATCTTCGGCGCTGATCCGGCCGCGATGGCGGACGCGGCAGCGCTCGTGACGGATGTGTTCCAGCCCGAGTTCGTGGACATCAATTTCGGATGTCCCGTGAAGAAGGTCGTCCGGCGGAATGGTGGTTCGGGGTGCCTGAAGGACATGGACCTCGTGGCCCAGATCATTCGCGCTGTGGCGGGCGCCACGCATCTCCCCGTCACGGTCAAGACCCGCAGCGGCTGGAGCGAGGATACGCGCGACCCGGTCGGGATCGCGCTGCGCATGCAGGACGCCGGCGCGCGTGCGTTCACGCTCCACGCCCGGACGCGGACGCAGATGTACACCGGCCATGCACGCTGGGAAGAGATCGCGGCGGTCGTCGAGGCGCTCGACGTTCCGGTGATCGGGAACGGCGACATCAAGACGCCTGACGATGCGCTCCGCATGCTGCGGGTGACTGGCGCGGCCGGGATCATGATCGGTCGCGGCTCGTATGGTCAGCCCTGGATCTTTGATCAGGCCAAGGATCTCATTGCAGGCCGGCCGATGCGGCCTACGCCGCCGGTCGACGAGCGCTTCGCGGTCGCGCTCGAGCACGCCCGAATGGTCCAGGCGTACGAGGCGGATCTCGTCGGGGCCGCACTCGAATTTCGGAAGCACCTCGGTTGGTACGTGAAGGGGCTGCCCAACTCGGCCGATTTGCGCCGCCGCCTGCACACGGTCGACTCGTTCGGCGAGGTCGAGGGCATTTTCGCCGACTACCTGGAGCGGCGCGCACGTGGGGAGTTCGACAGCGCCGCGGGCCAGGCCGCTGATCTGACGCCGGACCCGGAGTTCATCGATCCCTGCTGCGCGGCGTGACCTTCCACTTCCGGACCGCCAGGCTGGCACCTTTGCCGTCGCCCCGTGTATACTGGGACAGACGGGGGTGACTGGCTTCGACGGGGTCGGTAACGCCGTGGTTGCGTGCTCAGGTGCTGAGCCCTGGTGAAACACTCGGCAAAACATTACACGCCAACAACAACCTGGCGCTCGCTGCCTAACCCTTCGGGGTTAGCGTAGCAGTGCTCACGGCGCAGCCCGCCCGGGGCGGCACGTGAGTATCGAAAATCTGGGCTAGTCCTGCGGTGTGTTGCCGGCCGTAGGGCGAAACAAAGGTGACTTGTCCGGGAGTGGGCGGCCTGCTGGCCAGCGCTCGGAGACCTCAATCAGCAGGATACGTACGTAGACGCTGCGGTAGAGCTAATCTCGGACAGGGGTTCGACTCCCCTCACCTCCACTGTCACGACACGGGCCGGTCTGCAGCAATGCAGACCGGCCCGTGTCGTGTCCGGGCGTCAGGCGGTTCGGCGTGCGCTGATCGCGCCGGCCCGTTCGCCGCCGTCCCGGCCGGCGAGCGCGGCGTGCGCCGCCGCGAGCCGCGCGACCGGGACGCGATAGGGCGAGCACGAGACGTAGTCGAGGCCGCTGCGATGAAAGAACCGCACGGATCGCGGCTCGCCGCCGTGCTCACCGCAAACGCCGACCTTGAGCCCAGGGCGGGTCGTGCGCCCATCATAGATGGCGCGCCGAATGAGCGTGCCGACGCCCGGTTCGTCGAGCACCTGAAACGGGTCATCCGGGAAGATGCCCTTGTCGACGTACTGCGGCAGGAAGCGCCCAGCGTCATCCCGCGACAGGCCGAGCACCGTCTGCGTCAGGTCATTCGTCCCGAATGAGAAGAATTCGGCGGAGCGCGCGATCTCGTCCGCCGTCAGAGCGGCCCTTGGCAGCTCGATCATCGTCCCGACGAGGAAGGGAACGTGCTCGTCCATCGCGCCCATCACGTCGGCGGCAACCTTCCGTACGATCGCGTTCTGGTGCTCGAACTCGCGCGCCGTCGCGACCAACGGAATCATGATTTCTGGGCGGACGTCCACTCCGCGACGCGCGACCCGCACGGCGGCCTCGAAGATCGCGCGCGCCTGCATCTCGGTGATCTCGGGGTACGTGATACCGAGGCGACAGCCGCGGTGACCGAGCATTGGGTTCGATTCGCGAAGATCGTCGACCGTCCGATTGAGCTCCTCGCGGGAGATACCGAGCGTGCGCGCGAGCAGCTTGGCTTCCTCACCGCCATGCGGCAGGAACTCGTGCAACGGTGGATCGAGCAGACGAATGGTCACGGGGTAGCCGTCCATCGCCTCGAAGATTCCCTCGAAGTCGATCCGCTGCATCGGGAGCAGCTTGGCGAGCGCACGGCGTCGCCCCCCCTCATCGCGCGCCACGATCATCTCGCGCATGGCCGTGATTCGGTCACCTTCGAAGAACATGTGCTCGGTGCGACAGAGTCCGATCCCCTCGGCGCCGAACGCTTTCGCGATGCGCGCGTCCTTCGGCGTATCGGCGTTTGCGCGCACCCGGAGAGTCCGGACCTCGTCTGCCCAACTGAGGACCTGGCTGAACGCGCGGTACGTTGGCGCCCGCGCGGCCAGCTCCTGTCCGCTCACGACGCGGACGATCTCGCTCGGAACGGTCGGAAGATCGCCGAGGTAGATGTTCCCGCTCGCGCCGTCGAGCGTGAGGTAGTCGCCTTCATGAACGATCGTCGTGCCGACCGTGAAGCGGCGCCGATCATCATCGACCGACATCTGCGTCGCGCCGACGACCGCGCACTTGCCCATCCCGCGGGCCACCACCGCCGCGTGGCTCGTCATGCCGCCGCGCGCCGTGAGAATGGCGCGCGACGCGACCATTCCGTGGAAATCCTCGGGCGTGGTCTCCTCGCGCACGAGAATGACGGCCTCGCCGGCGTGCGCCCGACGTTCGGCGCTATCCGCATCGAACACGGCCACGCCGCTTGCAGCGCCCGGGCTGGCGGGAAGCCCGGTTGCGATCGGCGTCGCCCGCACGCCGACGTCGATGACGGGGTGCATGAGTTGGTCGAGCTGCGCCGGTTGCACACGCGTCACCGCCTCCGCGCGCGTGATCAAGCCATCGCGCACCATGTCTTCCGCGATGCGGACCGCGGCGGCCGCCGCTCGCTTGCCGGTGCGCGTCTGGAGCAGGAACAGCTTGCCGCGTTCGACGGTGAACTCGATGTCCTGCATGTCGCGGAAGTGCGACTCGAGACGCTGCTGCGTCGCGATCAGCTCGTCGTACGCGGCCGGGAGCCGACGCGCCATTTCCTCGATTCGCAGCGGCGTCCGGATTCCGGCGACGACGTCCTCACCCTGCGCGTTGATGAGGAATTCGCCATAAAACGTGCGCTCGCCAGTCGACGGATCTCGCGTGAATGCGACGCCGGTTCCGGAATCGTCGCCCATGTTGCCGAACACCATCGCGACGACGTTCACCGCGGTGCCTAACGAATCGTCGATCGCGTTGATGCGCCGGTAATCGATCGCCTTCTTGAGCGTCCAGGACCGCCACACGGCTTCGATGGCGCCCCACAGCTGACGCTCGGGATCGGTCGGGAATTCGGCACCGGTCGCCGTGCGGACCAGCGCCTTGTACTCGCTGACGAGTGCCCGGAGCGCGTCTGCGGACAGCTCGGCGTCAGTCTCCACACCCGCCGCGGTACGCTTGGCCGCGAGCTGTTGCTCGAAACGGGGCAGGGGGACGCCGAGCACGACGTCGGCGTACATCTGGATGAAGCGGCGGTATGAGTCGAAGGCAAATCGCGGATTCGCGCTCAGCACCGCGAGTCCCTCGACCGCGTCGTCGTTCAGCCCGAGGTTGAGAATCGTCTCCATCATCCCCGGCATCGACACGGGTGCGCCGGAACGGACGCTGACGAGCAGTGGGTTCGCGGGATCCCCGAACCGCTTGCCCGTATCGAGCTCCAGCTGCCGGAGATGGTGCGTGACCTCGTCGCGTAAGGCCGCGGGAATCTCGCCGCTCGCGAGGTATGCGCCGCAGGCGCGGCAGGCGATCGTAAACCCGGGCGGAACGGGCACGCCGAGGTTCACCATCTCGGCGAGGTTCGCGCCCTTCCCGCCGAGTACCGCGCGCATGTCGCGGGTCCCGTCGGCCCCGCCCGGACCGAAGCGATAGACGAAGCGCGACGTGACGTCGTGCGCACGTTGCGACGGCGGCGCCGTCTCATCCGCGTGCGAATCGGAGGGCTCGCCCGGTCGCACCGGGTCCAACTCGGCCGCATCGATCAGCGCATCGGCAGCCTCGTTGGCCGCGTTGTCGCCGACGTCGGCGGCCGCGGTGTCTTCGACCTCGGTCGGCGCCGGCGTGCGCTGCGGCGCCGACTCGCTCAACGGGTCAGCAGAGAGGATCGGGGGCAGCGCGGTCGCGGCGGTCGGCGTCATGGAAGGCGTTCGCTCGCCCGGTTGCGACCGCGCCGCGCGTCAGACGTGTGTCACGCCTAACAGCCGCAGCCTTCGCGCAACTTGACGGGGTCGGTGGGAGGCGGCGTAGGATAGTCGCCCGAGAAGCATGCGTCGCAAAAGCCCGTTGGACCCGACGGGACCGATTCGAGCATCGCGTTGATGGGAAGGTAGCCGAGGGAATCCGCCCCGATGGCCGCCGCGATGTCGTCGAGATCCATCTGCGCGGCGATCAGTTCGTCGCGGTTGGGCGTATCGATCCCGTAGTAGCAGGGTCCCGTGACTGGAGCAGAGCTGACGCGCATGTGGACCTCGCGGGCACCGGCTCCGCGGACGAGCGCGATCAATCCCCGCGTCGTCGTCCCACGCACGATGGAATCGTCGACCATCACGACCGAACGCCCCTCGAGCACCTCACGTACGGCGTTGTATTTGACGCGCACCTTGAGGTCGCGGTCGTCCTGCGACGGCTGAATGAACGTCCGCCCGACGTAGTGATTGCGGATCAACGCCAATTCATACGGCAGCCGGGCCTCTTCGGCATAGCCGAGCGCGGCTGAATTGGACGAGTCGGGTACCGAGAACACGAGGTCCGCCGTGGGCGCGGGCGCCTCGCGCGCGAGTCGACGTCCGAGGGCGCGCCGCGCGCGATCGACCGATCCGCCGAAGATGCGGCTGTCCGGGCGCGCGAAGTAGACGTGCTCGAAGACGCAGCGCCGCAACTCCTGCCGCGGGAGCGGGAAGCTCGAACGTTCGCCGGCCGCGTCGATCGCGACGACCTCGCCCGCCTCGATCTCACGCACGAGCGTCGCGCCGACGATGTCGAGCGCGCATGTCTCGGAGGCGAACACCGTCGCGTCCCCGAGCTTGCCCATGACTAACGGACGCCATCCGCGTGGATCGCGCGCGGCAACGAGCGTCTCGCCGATGACAATGAGCAGGCAGTATGCACCCTCGACGCCTTCGAGCGCGGCCGCGACACGATGCTCGGGGGCGTCGTCGGGCGAGGCGCGCGCGATCCGGTGGACGACGACTTCCGAGTCCATCGTCGACTGGAAGATCGCGCCCTGCTCCTCCAGCTCGAAGCGCAACTCGGCCGCGTTGGTCAGGTTGCCGTTGTGCGCGAGGGCGATGTGGCCGCCGCGCGAGCGTGCGAGCACCGGCTGTGCGTTCTCGAGCGTCGACGACCCGGCGGTGCTGTACCGGGTGTGGCCGATCGACACAGGTCCGGCGAGCGCGTTCAGCTCGTCCGGGCGGAGGCCTTCACCGACGAGGCCCATCCGCTTCACCGCGTGCGCGGTCCCGGCCTCGGTCGCGGCCGCGATCCCCGCCGACTCCTGTCCGCGGTGCTGGAGCGCGTAGAGCCCGCGCTGGACGAGGTGCGCCGCATCAGAGCGGCCGAAGACACCAAATATTCCGCACATGCGGGGCAGCTCGCGATAGCTCGGGAAAAATCTAGGCCCGGACGAGCCTTAGGCCGACGCGGCCGCGGACATCGCGGCCGGAATTGTCTCGTGATACCCGCGCGCGAGCGCGTCGATCGCCGCCGACCACGTCGAAGACCCGACGCGCACCGAAAACCCGGTTGTTTCGACGGTAACGCGCCCGATCACCGCCGCGGGAACGTGATTCGTAGCCGCGTGCGCGAGCACCGCGTCGGGCGCGTCGGTCGAGACGATCACGCGGCCGGTCGATTCCGCGTAGAGCAGCGCGCGCAGCGGCAAACCGGCCCACGCGGTGAGGTCGAGGTCCACGCCCGTCCGCGTACCGGGCTCTGCCATCGCGCATTCGGCGAGGGCGACCGCAAGGCCGCCATCGCTCGTGTCGTGGGCCGATCGCACGTGGCCCGAGCGGATCGCCGCAAGCAGCGCATCAATGAGCCGGCGCTCGCCGTCGAGATCGACCCGCGGCGGCGCGCCCGCGACGCGCCCGTGCACGCGGGCGAGGTACTCGCTCCCACCGAGTTCGCTCGTATTCTCGCCAAGCAGGACGATGGCGTCGCCCGCGGCGCCGGGCGCGGGCGGGCGAAAGGTGGCACGCGTCACGTGGGCGAGCGAGTCGATCAAGCCGACCATCCCGACAACCGGGGTCGGGTAGATGGCACCGCTCGGGTTCTCGTTGTAGAGCGAGACGTTTCCGCCGGTGACCGGCGTGCCTAAGACTCGGCACGCCTCGCCCATGCCGCCGATCGCCTCGCGCAGCTGATGGTAGACGTCGGGCCGCGTCGGATTGCCGAAGTTGAGATTGTTCGTGATCGCGAGCGGCCGCGCGCCCGTACACGCCACATTTCGCGCCGCCTCGGCCACCGCCGCCTTCGCACCCTCGCGCGGGTCGAGGTAGCAATGCCGCCCGTTGCAATCGGTCTTCACGGCGACCGCGCGATCCGTTCCGCGCAGCCGAACGACGGCCGCGTCACCGCCAGGTCCGATGACGGTGTTGGTGCGCACCATCGTGTCGTACTGCCGGTACACCCAGCGCTTGCTCGCGATCGTTGGGCTGGCGAGCAGCTGGCCTAACGCCCAGAGCGGATCGACCTCCTCGGCGCGTTCCGGCGTCGTCGACACGTCCTCGGCGCGGAGCGCGCGGACGACCTCGGATTCCTGCGCTTCGGGCGTGTACATCGGGCAATCCGTGACGAGCCGCGTGCCCGGAAACTCGGCGACGACACGCTCGCCCTCGGTCACGCGGTACACAGGCTCCGCGATCACCTCGCCGATCACGGCCGCGGTCAGATCCCACTTCTCCAGCACGGCGCGCACGGCGTCCTCGCGCCCGCGCTTCGCGACGACGAGCATGCGCTCCTGCGATTCGCTCAGCAGGATTTCGTACGGGGTCATGCCCTGCTCGCGGACGGGGACTTTCGACACGTCGATCACGACGCCGACGTCGCCGCGCTCCGCCATCTCCGCGCTCGACGACGTGAGGCCAGCCGCGCCCATGTCCTGAATCGCGACGATGTCGCCCGAGGCGATGAGTTCGAGCGACGCTTCGAGCAGCAACTTCTCGGTGAACGGGTCACCGACCTGCACGCGGGGGCGTTTCGCCTCGGTTGCCGCCGAGAGGTCTTCGGAGGCGAACGACGCACCGTGGATTCCATCGCGGCCCGTGCGCGCACCGACCGCAAGGATGGGGTTCCCCACGCCCTGCGCGACGGCGCGGATCAACTCGTCCTCGCGCAGCACGCCGACGCACATCGCGTTGACGAGCGGGTTCCCTTCGTACGCCGGATCGAACGCAACCTCGCCCGCAACAGTCGGTACTCCGACACAATTCCCGTAGTCGCCGACGCCCTTCACGACGCCGGCGAAGAGGTGCCGCACGCGGGCCGAGTCGAGCGAGCCGAAGCGGAGCGAATTGAGCATCGCGATCGGGCGTGCGCCCATCGTGAACACGTCGCGCAGGATGCCGCCGACGCCCGTCGCAGCGCCCTGATACGGCTCGACCGCGGACGGGTGATTGTGCGATTCGATCTTGAACGCGATCGCGAGTCCGTCGCCGACGGCGATCACGCCCGCATTTTCGCCCGGTCCCTGCAAGACCCAGGGCGCCTGCGTCGGGAGCGTGCGAAGCAGTGGACGCGAGTGCTTGTACGAACAGTGCTCGCTCCAGAGCGCGCTGACGACGCCGAGCTCCGTGTGCGTCGGTGTACGCCCCAACATCGCGAGCAGCCGCTCGTACTCGAAGGGCGTGATCCCGTGTTCCGCGACGAGCGCCGGCGTGATCTCGGGGTCGCCCGGGCGCGGGAGAACGGGGCTCGGCATCGTGGTCGTGGCGCTCGGTTCGCTACGCGGATGGTCGCTCAGCGGGGCAGCCCGAAGAGCGTATTGATGTAGCGACGCACCTGACTCTCCTCGACATGCTCGAGCAGTTCGAGTTCGCCGCGGTCGAGCCACGTGCCCCGGCATTCGGCGCACACGTCGATCGTCACGCCGTGGTGGTTCTCGGGGACGAGGTGACCGCCACAGCGCGGGCAGCGCATCACGTGCGATGCGCGCTCGCGTGCCTCACGCTCGGCGTCGAGTTCACGGCGGCGGCTGGCAATCAGCTCGGCGTTCTCGCGAGCGAAGTAGGTGGCTTCGTTACGTCGGAGTTGGTCGGACATGTCGGCGAAAATTCGGAAGTCAGCGAGGGGCGTCGCGCAGCGAGGCGCGTTAGGCGGCAACCGCGGCGAGCATTGACTCGAACACGCGAAGTCCGTCGTCACCTCCGACGAGCGCATCGACCGCACGTTCGGGGTGGGGCATCATGCCCAGCACATTGCGGCGATCGGAGACGATCCCCGCGATGTGGTGCATCGACCCATTTGGGTTGCCTTCGTCGCCGGGCGCGCCGCGCTCGTCGACATATCGGAACGTCACGCGGCCCTCGCCTTCGAGTCGTGCCAGGGTTTCGGCGTCGGCAACGTAGCGCCCCTCGCCGTGCGCGATCGGTACACGAACCAGGTCACCGACGGTATACCGCGCGGTGAACGGCGAGTCGGTGTTCTCGACGCGAAGTGTCCGCCACTCGCACACGTACTTGAGCGAGGCATTCCGTAGCAGCGCGCCTGGAAGGAGGCCTGCCTCGCACGCGATCTGGAACCCATTGCAGATGGCGAGGACGGGCGCGCCGCGCGCGGCGTGTGCCGCCACGGCGGTCATCACGGGGCTGAACCGCGCGATCGCACCGCAGCGCAGATAGTCGCCGTAGCTGAAGCCGCCCGGCAGCACGACGACGTCGACGCCGCCGAGGTTCGACTCCTTGTGCCAGATGTACTCCGCGCGTTCGCCGAGCTGGTCGACGACGGCATGGTAGGCGTCGTAGTCGCAGTTGGAGCCGGGGAAGGTGACGATGCCGACGCGCATGGGCGACCGTTAGGCAGCCGCGCCGGCGGCGGCGCGTTCAGCAACCTGTTCGACCACGAAGTCCTCGGTCACGGGATTGGCGAGGAGCCGGGCGCAGGCCGATTCCGCCTGCGCGCGTGCGGCATCGGCGTCGACCGCGCGCACGTCGAGGACGACGTGACGACCCACGCGAACGTCGTCGACCTCGCTGAAGCCGAGCGCATGCAGCGCGTCGGCGACGGCCTTACCCTGCGGGTCGAGCAGCCCACGCCGGGGAACCACACGGATGTCGATGCGGAAGTTCTGCACGGAAGAGCTCATTGTTTGACCGATGGCGCGGGCAGACGGGCGTCGCCGTCGTCGCGCGCGCGTGGGCGACCGAAGCGGCGGCGCCGCGCGCCGTCGTCGAGCGGCGGCGTGCCGTATGCCTCGAGCGGGTCGACGTAGTCGTCGGCGCGCCGTCGCGGCGAGCCATTCCCGCCGCTCGGAATCTCGAAGATGCCGAGCAGCAACGCGCGGCCGAGTCCGAACCCGAGGTAAGCGATGCCGAACAGGAAGAAGAAGTAGCGCGGAAAGCCGACCGCCCCGACGAAAATCCCGACCATCAAGAGCAGCGCGCCGATCTGCCGCACCGACTTGAAACCGGGGCGCGGCCACGTCGGGTACGGAACGTTGCTGATCATCATCGCCGCGAGGAGCAACATCAAGAGCGGCATGATCTCCGGCCACGGCAGCGTGACGATGCGCGTTTCCTGATAGAGCGGCGTCTGCGTGAACCAGTAGTATGTCGCGAGCGTGCCGCCGGCCGCGGGGCTGGGCAGGCCGATGAAGTAGGTCTTCTTGGCGCCGGCCTGCGTCACATTGAAGCGCGCGAGGCGGATGACGGCGCACGCGGTGAAGATGAAGACCGGGAACCGCGCCCACCCGTCTTTTGGCAACGCGCTGAAGTACACGATCAGCGCCGGCGCGAGCCCGAACGAGACCGCGTCGACGAGTGAATCGAGTTCCTCGCCGAATCGGCCGCCCGTGCGCGTCGCGCGCGCGACCGCTCCGTCGAAGGCGTCGCACACGCCACCGAGCACGATGAAGAGCACCGCGTTCGAGAACTCGTGGTTGGCCGCGGCGATGATCGAGAAGATGCCGAAGAGCAGATTCCCGAGTGTCAGCCCGTTCGGGAGCGCGGGAGCCGCGCGCCGGAGTCGACGACGGCGCGCGGTCGGCACCGGACGGTGCTCGTCGGCGAGGTCGATGCCAAGCGCCGGTTCACGCATGGGGGCCGGGGCTGCGCGCTGCGTCAGGTCGCCAACTCGGCGATCACCGTCGAGCCGGCGGCCGTTTGCTGACCGAGTGCGACGCGCAGGATCGCGTCGGGCGGCACGAACACGTCGACGCGTGAGCCGAAGCGAATGAGCCCCATCCGCTCGCCCTGATGCACGAGCTCACCGTCGCGACTGTAGGTGATGATGCGACGCGCGATCAGCCCCGCGATCTGCCGCACGAGCACGCGGCCGCCCGGCGCATCGATACCGACCGACATCTGCTCGTTCTCGGCGCTCGACTCCGGCGTACCCGCATTCCGGAACTTGCCCTTCGCGTAACGCACGTGCCGCACGGTGCCGCTGACCGGATAGCGGTTCACGTGCACGGAGAACACGTTCATGAAGATCGAGACCCGCCGCGCGCGGCCGCCGATGAACGACGGTTCGTCCACGTCGGTGATGAGCACGACCTTGCCGTCTGCCGGGGCAACGATCAGTCGCTCGCCACGGTCGCCGGCGCGCTCGGGATCGCGAAAGAAGTACGCGACCCAGCCTGCAACGACGACGGCGAGCAATGCGATCGCCCAACGCCCCGGTCCACCGAACCCGAGCCCGCCCGCGCCCGCGGCCCACAGAACGAGCCCCATCGCGATGAACGCGCTGATGATGATGAAGGGGCGTCCCTCGCGGGCAAACTTCACGGGGCAGCGGGGTGCGAGGGAGGAACGGCCGGGAGATGCGCCCGCGCGGGTGCCGCGAGCTCGAGCGCATCGCCCGTGATTCGGCGGAAGGCTTCAAGATAGCGCGCGCTGGTCGCCTGGACGACCTCCCGCGGGAGTTCGGGTCCCGGCGCGTCGCCGTTCCACCGACCCGCGGCGCGTTCGGCGGCCAGCCAGTCGCGGAGCGGTTGCTTGTCGAAACTCGGCGGAGCGCTCCCAGGCACGACGGCGTCAGCGGGCCAGAAGCGCGAGCTGTCGGGTGTGAGCACCTCGTCGACCAACACCATGTCGCTGCCGACGCGTCCGAACTCGAACTTGGTGTCAGCGATGACGAGGCCGCACGCTCGCGCGTGCTCGCTTCCGAACGCGTAGATGGCGCGGCTGGCGCGTTCGAGCGCTGTCGCGACATCCGCACCGAGTCGCTGTGCGACGACGGTTGGCGTGATGTTCTCGTCGTGTCCCGATTCCGCCTTGGTTGCCGGCGAGAAAAGCGCCGACTCCAGACGATCGCTCTCGCGCAGTCCGGGCGCGAGCGGCTCGCCCGCGAGCGTTCCGGACCGCGAGTATTCCTTCCACGCCGAGCCGGCGAGGTAACCGCGGACGACACATTCGACCGGGAAGACGTCCGCCCCGCGACAGAGCATCGCGCGCCCACGAAGATCGTGCTCGCGCCCGGCGAGTGCGGGAACCGCAGCAACGATCGCGTCGGCGTCGGCGGTCAGCATGTGGTGCGACACGACACCCGCCGCCTCGATCGCGCGGAGCCACCATGCGGTCAGCTGCGTCAGCACGGCGCCCTTGAATGGGATGGCGTTAGGCAGCACCACGTCGAACGCGCTCACGCGATCCGAGGCGACGAGGAGCACGCGGCCCTCGCCCGCATCGTAAACCTCGCGGACCTTGCCGCGCCGGAGAACCGGCAACGGCAGATTGCTGGCCTGGAGCGCCGTCACGTTGCTCATACGCGGACCTCGTCGATCGCGTGCGTCTGGTCGTTCCGCGCGAGTAACGGCTCGACGACTTCGGCGAGGAATTCATCGACCTGTTGCGGCGCACGCCCGACAAAACGTTGTGGGTCGACCGCTGCGCGCATCGCATCCAGGGACAGCCCGAGCGCGCCGAACTCGGGGTCCGCCGCGAGCCGATCGAGCATGTCGTTGCGCTCGGTCTCGCCGTCCTTCAGCGCACGCGACGCATCGACGCTGTGCCGGCGGATGACCTCGTGCACGCCCTGACGATCACCGCCGGCACGGACCGCGTGGACGAGGATCTCCTCGGTCGCCATGAAGGGCAGTTCGTCCATCACGCGACGCCGGATCCGGGCCGGATGCACTTCGAGTCCGGATGCCACATTCCCGTACAGGACGAGGATCGCGTCGGTCGCGAGGAACGATTCCGGAATCGCGAGGCGCCGATTGGCCGAGTCGTCGAGCGTGCGCTCGAAGTACTGGACGCTGTGCGTCGCATTGGCGTTCGGCTCCAGCGACAGCACGAAGCGCGCGAGCGCGTTGATGCGTTCGCTGCGCATCGGGTTCCGCTTGTATGCCATCGCGGACGACCCGATCTGCTCCTTGCCGAACGGCTCCTCGACCTCGCCGAACGCCTGCAACATGCGTAAATCCGAGGCGAACTTGGCAGCGCTCGCGGCGATACCGCTCACGGCGCTGAGAACCTGTGCGTCGATCTTACGCGAGTATGTCTGCCCAGACACCGGAATCGCGGCCGCGAAGCCCATCTTCTCGGTCACGAGGCGGTCGAGTGCGCGAACTTTCTCGTGGTCGCCATCGAACATCGCCAGGAAGCTCGCCTGCGTGCCGGTGGTCCCTTTCACGCCGCGGAAGGGGAGCGTCGCGATCCGTCGGTCGAGCTCCTCGACGTCGAGCACGAGATCCTGCATCCAGAGCGCGGCCCGCTTGCCGACGGTGACGAGCTGGGCGGGCTGCAGGTGTGTGTAGCCGAGCGCGGGTTCCGCACGCCACTGCCGCGCGAACTCCGCGAGTGCTGCGAGCACGCCTAACACTTTCTGGCGCAGCAGCTCGAGCCCACGCCGCATGAGGATCAGATCCCCATTGTCGGTGACGTAGCAGCTCGTCGCGCCGAGATGGATGACGCGGCGTGCGGCCGGCGCGCGATCGGCGAAGGCATGCACGTGTGCCATCACGTCGTGTCGGAATCGCGCCTCATACGCGGCGACCGCGTCGAAATCGATGTCGTCGAGGTGCGCGCGCATCTCCGTGAGCGCTTCGTCCGGGATGGCCACCCCGAGCGCCTGCTGCGACTCGGCGAGCGCCAGCCACAGCCGACGCCACAGCGCATGGCGCTCCTGCGACGACCAGAGCGCGAGCATCGCGGGCGACGCGTAACGCGCGCCTAACGGAGAGGTATACGTTGCGTGCGCGGTCACTGGCGGATCAGGAAATCGGTGAACGCAAAACGGCCGCCCCGTTCGAAGACGACGCGAATCGGGCCGCGGCCGGCGTACGCGTCGAGCGCGCGCGCGACCTCGTCGGCACTCTGCACAGGCGTGCGATTGACCTGCACGATCACGTCGCCTGGCTCGATGCCGAGGTCGGCGGTCACGCGCGGCGTCGTCCGGAACACGAGGGCACCCGCCGCGGACTGCAGGCGGCGCTCGGCGCGAATGGCCTGCGTGAGGGTGACCAGTTGCAGCTCGCGCAGTACCGTCACCTTGGGCGCGGAGACGTCGGGAAGATCGGTCGGCTGCAGCGACACCGTGCGCTCCGTCCCGTCACGGCTGAAGACCACCGTCGCGGGCTCGCCCGGGCGCAGGTCGAGCAGTCCCGCTTCCCAGTCGAACGGATTCCGAAGCGTTCGCGTCGCGACGCGCCGCAAATGATCACCCGGGCGGAGGTCGGCGCGCGCGGCCGGTGATCCCGGCGTGACCGTGCGAACGACGACTCCGGCCGTCAGCAGGTCGCGCGGATTGGAGGTCTGCGGCGCCTCGAGCGTCAGGCCCACCCAGGCGCGCCGCACCATGCCGTGCGCGAGCAGGTCGTCGGCAACGCGGCGCGCCCGATTGATGGGGATCGCGAAGCCGAGGCCAACCGAGCCGCCGCTCGGCGTGTAGATCGAGCTGTTGACCCCGACCACCTCGCCTGCGGCGCTCACGAGTGGCCCGCCCGAGTTCCCGGGGTTGATGGCCGCGTCGGTCTGCAACATGTCGACGTACACGCCGCCGCCTTCCGCACCCCCGACGAGGTTGCGACCCGTCGCCGAGATCACACCGGCCGTCACACTCGGCTCGGTGTTGCCAAGGACAAAACCGTATGGATTGCCGATTGCGACGGCCCACTCGCCGATCATCAGCCCGTCCGAGTTGCCGAGCGGCGCGGTGGGCAACCCGCGCGCATCGATCTTGAGCACGGCGAGATCGTTGGTCTCGTCGGCACCCACGACCCGGGCCGTATACGTCGTGCCGTCGCGGAGGGCCACCGAAACGCTCTGGGCACCGCTCACGACGTGGGCGTTGGTCACCACGACGCCATCCGAACGAACGATGAATCCCGATCCGATACCGGAGCGCCGCTGCGCGCCGCTCTGCCGCGATCCAAAGAAGTAGTCGAACGCGTCGACCGGCGTCTGCTCGACCGATTCGGTCTGAACCGTGACGACCGCCGGTGCGATGCGCGCGACCGCGGTGACGATCGCGGTACGGCGACTCGCGTCGATCGTGGCAGGCGCACTAGACGGAGCGGCCGATGCCGCCGGGGCCGGGCGCGCCGAGCCGTTCGACTGCGCGATCGAGTTGGACGGCGTGCCCTGGCAGCCGAGGGCGGCGAGGATCGCGACCGCGCCGGTGCGGGACAGCGGGCGGAGCGGCATGCGGGCGTTCACCCCGGTGTTCACGCCGGTGCGAGCCGCGGCCGCGGCCGGGCTGAGAGCTCTTTCAGGAACGCGTCCACGCCGCGATCGGTGAGCGGATGGACGAGGAACGCACGGAGACTCGGCACGTCGAGGATCGCCGCGTCTGCGCCGGCGAGGCCGCACGCCGTGAAGGCCGCCGCGCTCCGGGGTAGCGACGCGGCGATGTCACATTCGATTCCGCCGCGGTCGAAGAGCTGACGGATCTCGCGGACCACGGCGAGGCTGTCTTGACCGAGTCCGTCGAGCTGGTCGACGGGTACGATAACGGTCGTCGCACCGGCCTTCGCCGCCAGGAGCGCCTGAGCCGCGGAGAAGACGAGCGTTGCGGCGACTCGCACGCCCTCTCCCTGGAGGCGCCGGATCGCCGTGACTGCCTCGTCGACGAGCGGAACCTGGACGACGATGTTGTCGGCCACGCGGGCGAGGTCGCGCCCCTCACGATGAATGTCGCCGACATCGACCGAGGCCACGCCGGCGTGCACCGGGACGAGCACCGACCGCGCGATTTCGCCGAGCAGTTCGCGGTGCGCCGCGGCATCACCGGCTCGCTCGTCGGCGAGCCGCGCGGGCGACGTGACGATTCCGTCTACCAGTCCGTGGTCGGTGGCCCAGCGCACGTCGGAGGGCGAGGCGGAGGCGAGCAGGATCTTCATGCGGCGTCGGCGAGCACGGGGGAGGGCAGAGCGTCGTGGAGCGAGTCCGGGATATAGAGCGCATCCGGGTACCGCACCGCATCCAAGTAAAGCGCGTGCGGCGGCGCGGGCGCGGATACGCCGCGATTGTCCGGGGCATCGAGCAGTCGCGCAACGTCGTCGGGAGCGCGTCGCCCGCTTGCGGCATCGAGCATCGTGCCGACGAGGAATCGAACCATGTGGTGCAAAAATCGGTTCGCCTCGACTTCGAACGCGAGCCCACCCGGTCGCTCGATCCAGCGCGCGTCGATGATTCGGCAGCGGTGATCGTCGGTCTCGGGTGCGGTGCCCTTGACCGCGTAGCCGCGAAAGCCGTGCTCGCCGAGGAGCGCGCTCGCACACTCGGAAAGTGTCGCGCGCTCCAGCGGCGCTGTGTATGCGAACTCGACACGGCGGCGGAACGGGGAGAATGCGCCCGCGTCCGTTCCGACGAGGTAGCTGTATCGCCGTGCGCTAGCGTCGTAGCGCGCGTGGAACGCAGGCACCATCTCGTACGACGCCGCGACCCAGACGTCGTCGGGAAGGACCGCGTTGAGGGCTCGGCGGAGCGAGGCCGCCGTCCAACGGCCCGCGACGCGGACGCCGGCGGCCTGCCCGCGCGCGTGCACGCCCGCGTCGGTGCGCCCCGCGCCGAGCACGGCGACGTGGCGGCGGGTCAGGCGCTCCAGCCCGGCCTCGAGCACACCCTGGACGGTGCGCACCGTCGGCTGCCGCTGCCAGCCGGCGAAGCGCGCGCCGTCGTAGTGCAGCACGAGCTGGAGTGAGCGCTCGGCGGTCTCTGACTTTTCGGCGGCCATCGCGGGCAGAAGCTAGCCCTACCGGGAACGGGCGAGCAACTTACGCAGACCCTTCTCATCGATGCCCGCACCCGCCCGTACGCTCGCCTCCCTCGCCCACGCACTCGGCGCTGCCGCCGATGCGGACGCGGCCCTGCTCGCGTTCGGCGAATCGATCGCGGAGCTCGACCGTGGCGCGCAACCGGCGCTCTTCACGTACGACGGCCGGCGCCAGCTGCTCGTCGCGCGCCACACCGTCTGCGATGGACGCGTCGTAGTGGCGGAGAGCGACGTCAGCCTCGAGCATCTGCCGACGTCCGTGCGGCAGCAACTCGCGCTTGGTGGGCGCTTCGTCGATCTGGGCGATCGCTCGAGCGAGTTCGCACGCCTCTTCGGTGTGGCGCCCCTCGTCGATGGCTCGCTCGCCTTGCGCGGCATGCGAGCGGAGGGGCAACTCGTCGGTGTGCTCGCATTGCGTGAACCGCGCCGAATCTTCGGCGCCCGCGTGGTCGAGCGTGCCGAACCTGCGGCCGCGCTCTTCGACCTCGCCCTCGCGCGCTTCGCGGAGCGCGACGCGCGCGTCGAAGCAGTCGCGACGCTCGAGACCGTCACGCGTCGGGTGCATGGCGAGTACGTGCGCAAGCTGAATGGATTGGAGAGCGAACTCGCGTCGCTCCGGCAAGCCGGCGCGGAGGCCAGCGCGCGCCCGGCCGCGCCTCCCACGGCGCGCGTGGTCGAGGAGCGCGCGCTGGCGCAGCACGCCGAGCTCGTGCGACGCGCGGAGCGGCGCGCGGAGTTGCTCGAGCAGGAGCTCGCGGCCAGCGGCGGTCAGCTCGCGCAGGTCCAGCTGGAGCTGCACCGGCGTGGCGAGGCGCTTCGGCAGACCGAGCGGACGCTCTACCTGCTCGATCGGGTGCTCGCGTTCGACGCGGCGGCGACCGACCCGCAGGAACTCGCCGATGGACTGCTGGCGCTCGTCGGCGACGATACGCAGGCGCAGCGGTGCTCCCTCATCCTCCGCGCGCCGGAGCCGGGGTGGTTGTACCTCGCGGCGGCGCGGGGTGTCGCGCCGCACGTGATGGATGGCGTCCGCATCCGCATGGGCGAGGGCGTGGCCGGACGCGTCGCGCAGGCGCGCGAGCCGGTCCTCGTGCGCGATGTGGCCGACGCGACCGCGCATCCGCTCCTGCACGATCAGTTCTTCACGACCGGGAGCTTCATCAGCTTTCCGCTCGTCTACCACGGCGAGCTAGTTGGGGTCGTGAACCTGACCAACCGCGCGTCGGCGTCGGCCTACGGCGAGGACGACGTCGAGCGGGTGCGATTGCTCGCGCTCGTCATCGCGCTCGTGGCCACGCACGCGCAGTTGCCCGAGCGGCTGGCGGCGGGCGATTCGCGGCTCGCGTGGACGCCCCCGGTCGGGATGAGCGGCGCCGTGCCGCACGCAAATTGACCGTCGCGGTGGACCCGCTCCGCACGATACTGCGAGAGCTCGCCGCGGGCCGCACCGTACAGCCGGACGACGTGACGCACGCGTTCGACGCCGTGATGCGGGGTGAGGCGACGCCGGTCCAGATCGCCGCGCTACTCATGGGCCTGCGCGTGCAGGGAGAGAGCGCGGCCGTCGTCGCCGCCGTCGCGCGCGCACTCCGGGGCGCGATGGTTCGCTTACCGTCGGACGCGCCCGACTCGCTCGTCGACACGTGTGGGACGGGTGGGGGGGCGATCCCGACGTTCAACATCTCGACGGCCGCGGCGCTCGTCGCGGCGGGAGCTGGGGTGCGCATCGCCAAACACGGCAATCGTTCGTTCACATCGCGGTCGGGGAGCGCCGACGTACTCGAAGCGTTAGGCGTTCGGGCCGACCCGACGGTCGACGAGATGCAGCGTGCGCTCGCGTCGGCGGGCATCGCGTTCATGTACGCGCCCGCCATGCATCCGGCGATGCGCCACGTTGGACCGGTGCGACGCGAGCTGGCCGTGCCGACGGTGATGAACGTGGTCGGGCCACTTGCGAACCCCGCAATGGCGGGGCGTCAGGTCGTCGGCGTCGCCGACGCGCACCGCGCGCCGCTCATCGCCGGCGCACTCGCGGCCCTCGGCGCGATCCATGCGCTCGTCGTCCATGGCGAGCCCGGGCTCGACGAGATTTCGCCGCTCGGGCTGACACACGTCTACGAGGTCGTCGCGGGCGACGATGGCGGTGCGCCGTTGCCGACGCGCGAGTGGACCATCGACCCGGCCGCGCTCGGGCTCGCGGTCGCGGACGCGGACGACCTGGCCGGTGGCGAGCCGTCGGACAACGCGCGCATCATCCTCGACGTACTGGCCGGCGGCGGGCGCCCGGGCGCCCGAGCCGCGGTGCTGTTGAACGCGGGCGCGGCGATCTATGTCGCCGGCCTGGAACGCGGATACGCCGCCGCCGTCGAGCGCGCACGGGGGGCGCTCGACGGCGGGTTGGGGCTTCGGACCTTGGAACGCCTTCGAGCGGCCTACGGGGGCTGAGAGACCGCGTCGGTCGAGACAGCCCGCCGCGAGCGCGGCGGGCCGTCGGTATTATCTACGCCCGACTCAGAACCGGCGTAGCACGCCGACGACGACACCCTGGATGCTGATGTCGTTCTCGTGCACGTAGATGGGCTCCATCGTCTCGTTCGCGGGCTGCAGGCGGATGCGGCCATCGCGCTCGCGGTAGAACTTCTTGACCGTCGACGATCCGCCTGCGGCGCCCTGCGTCATCGCGATCACCATCTCGCCGTTGTCCGCACTACGCCGCTCGTTGACGACGACGAAATCGCCGTCGTGGATGTGTGCGTCGACCATCGACTGCCCGCGCACCTTGAGCACGTAGTGCGACCCGCTCTTTCGAAGGAAACTCTCGGGAACCGTCATCGTTTCGCCCGAGGTCATCGACTCGATCGGCACGCCGGCTGCAACGGCACCGAGCACCGGGAGTTCGACCGCGCGCGGGTAGCTCTCCGTCTCGAGGATCTCGATCGCGCGGCTCTCGTTGTAGCTGCGCTTGATGTAACCCTTCCGCTCGAGGTTGCTCAGGTGTTCGTGGACCGTCGCCAGCGAGTTATAGTTGAACGCCTCGGCGATTTCCTCGAAGCTCGGCGCGAAGCCGTTCGATTGCGAGTAGTTGCCGAGGTAGGTGAGGATCTCGCGCTGGCGCTTCGTGAGCGGCATGGGGTCTCCCGGGCCGTGTGGCCCGTCGGTCGCGGTAAGTGCGGTCAGGCTCGGCTCGGGGCGAGTGATCGCCGGCAGAGCGGGGTGAACACCGAGCCGAACGCACCGCCTGCGTTCGCGCGTCACCCGAACAGTCGCCGAAAACGGTAGCCGAAGAACCGCCGAAGTGCAAGGAATCGTAACGGTCGAGCCCGGAACGCCGCCGCGTTCCCATGCCGGGCAGTGGACGCCCCCATCTGGGACGCTCGCCGCGCTGTGCGCGTCGGCGCGCGAGCGTGGCGCCGTGTTGGTGTCGCGCGCGGCCGAATTGGAGCGCGCGGCAGCGGCCGCGCCAACGCCCCCCGCCTTCGCCGATGCATTGCGTGGCGAACGGGTTGCGGTGATCGCCGAGATCAAGCGCGCTTCGCCGTCCAAGGGCGCGATCGCGCCAGGGCTGGACGCGGGTGCGCAGGCGGCCGCGTACGTAGCGGGCGGTGCGGCCGCGCTCTCGGTGCTGACCGAGCCGACGCGATTTGGCGGCGCCATCGCCGATTTGGACGCGGCGCGCACTGCGCTGGCGGCGGTCACGTCCGGATCGCGCGTCCCGCTTCTTCGGAAGGATTTCATCGTCGACCGTCTTGCGATCGTCGAAGCGCGGGCGCACGGCGCGTCCGCCGTGCTGCTGATCGCGCGCGCCCTGCCGCCGCGCGTTCTCGCGGAACTCGCCGCCGAGGCGGTGGCGCTCGGGCTCGATGTGCTGGCCGAAGTGCGCGACGAGTGGGAACTCGACGCCGCGTTAGCCGCGGATGCGCGCGTGATCGGGGTGAACAATCGCAATCTGGAGACGCTCGCCATCGACCTCGCGACCGGCGAGCGACTCGTCCCGCTGATCCCGACCGACCGGATCGCGATCTTCGAGAGCGGCGTGGTCAGCCCGGCCGAGGTCGCGCGCGCCGCGGCCGTCGGCGCCGACGCTGTGCTCGTCGGATCGAGCGTGTCGGGCGCACGCGATCCGTCGGAGGCCGTTGCGGCGCTCACGCGCGAACCGCGACGGGCGCGCCCCGCGGTCGCTGCATCGCTGGTCTCGCGATGACCGCGCGCATGCCGTCGCTCAAGTTCTGTGGCCTCACGCACCCCGCGGACGCGCGCTATGCGGCCGAGCTCGGTGCCGAGTACGTCGGCTGCATCTTCGCCGGCGGCCCACGGCTCGTGTCGAACGAACAGGCGCGCGAGATCGGCGCGGCAGCACGTGCCGCCGGGAGCTCAGCCGTTCGCGTCGTTGGCGTGCTGGGCGCGACCGAGCCGCGCGTCGCCGCGGCCACGGCGGAGGACGCCGGCCTCGACATCGTCCAACTGCACGCCGATCCTGACGCGACGGCGGTGGGCGCCCTCCGCCGTCACTGGACCGGCAGCGTGTGGGCGGTCGTGCGCGTGCATGGCAGCTCGTTGCCCGCCGATGTCGGCGACCTGTTCGACGTCGCGGATGCCGTCGTGCTCGACGCCCGGGTCGATGGCGGGCCGCTCGGCGGAACGGGCGTGACGCTGCCGTGGCGCGCGCTTGGAGACGCGCTCTCGCCGTATCGTGGCCGCGCGCCGATCGTGCTCGCGGGCGGGCTACGGCCCGAGAACGTCGCACAGGCCGTCGCCGAACTCGCGCCCGACGTCGTCGATGTCTCGTCAGGCGTCGAGCGCGCGCCAGGCCTCAAGGATCACGCGCGCATGGCGGCCTTCGCCTCCGCCGCGCACCCACTCGTCGTCTCATGACCGTGCTCGACATGACCGCGCTCGACACCTCGCCCGATCCCGCGGCGACGCCCGCGTCGGACCGCTTCGGCGCGTTCGGCGGGCGCTACGTCCCCGAAACGCTGATCCCCGCGCTGGACGAGCTCGATGCCGGATTCGACGCGGCGATGCGTGACCCGGGTTACCGCGCCGAACTCGACGATCTGCTCCGCACGTACGTCGGGCGTCCGTCGCCGCTCAGCGCGGCGCCACGGCTCTCCGCGCTGGTCGGCGCGCCGGTCTGGCTCAAACGCGAGGACCTGAACCACACGGGCGCGCACAAGATCAACAACACCGTTGGGCAGGTGCTGCTCGCGCGTCGCATGGGCAAGCACCGCATCATCGCGGAGACCGGGGCGGGGCAGCACGGCGTCGCAACCGCCACGGTCTGCGCGCGCTTCGGGCTGCCATGCATCGTGTACATGGGTGCGGCCGACATGGAGCGGCAGGCGCTCAATGTGTGGCGGATGCGTTTGTTAGGCGCCGAGGTCCGGCCGGTGACGAGCGGAACCCGCACGTTGAAGGATGCGACGAGCGAGGCGATCCGCGACTGGGTGACCAACGTCGAGACCACGCACTACATCATCGGCTCGGTCGTCGGTCCGTCTCCGTATCCGCGCATCGTGCGCGAACTGCAATCGCCGATCGGGCGTGAGGCGCGCGCGCAGATGCTGGAGCGCACGGGTCGGCTGCCGCGCACCGTCGTTGCGTGCGTCGGCGGGGGCTCGAACGCGATGGGCATCTTCGCCGGTTTCGTCGATGACGCCGAGGTCGAACTCGTCGGGATCGAGGCCGCAGGCGAGGGCGTCGACACGGCGCGGCATGCATCGTCGCTCGCGCGCGGCACGCCGGGTGTGCTCCACGGGGCGCTCAGCTACCTGCTGCAGGACTCGCGGGGACAGGTGCTCGACGCGCACTCGATCTCGGCCGGCCTCGACTATCCGGGCGTGGGTCCGGAGCACGCGCACCTGCGCGATAGCGGGCGCGCGCGTTACGTCCCGGTGACCGATACCGACGCGCTGCGCGGGTTCGCGCTCCTCAGCCGCCTCGAAGGAATCATTCCCGCGCTCGAGACCTCGCACGCAGTGGCTTGGGTCGCCGACCAGGCAGGCAAGCTGCCGAGCGATGCGCCGGTGCTCATCTGCGTCAGCGGGCGTGGCGACAAGGACGTCGCCCAGGTGAGCGCGCTCGGCGATCTGCCGGACGTGGGGCCGCTCCCGGCCTATCCCGAGTCGGCGCCGTGACGCTCGCGGCACCGCGTGAGGCGGGGCTAACGAACACCGCATCGGCCGGCGACGGTGGCGCCCGGACGGGCGCGATCGCGGCGCGCTTCGCGCAGCTGCGCGCCGAGGGACGCGCGGCACTCGTCTGCTACGCAACGGCTGGGCATCCTGACCCGGACCGATCGGTGGCGCTGCTGCGGGGTCTAGAAGCCGCCGGCGCCGACGTCATCGAACTCGGCGTGCCCTTCTCGGAGCCGTTGGCGGACGGACCCGTGATCCAGAACAGCTCGGCTATCGCGCTCACGCACGGCATCGATCTGGCCGGCGCACTCGCGCTGCTCGAACGCGCGGCGCTCCGCGTTCCGGTCGTACTCTTCACGTATCTCAACCCGCTGCTCGCTGCCGGATCCGACGTACTCGCCCGCGCGGCCGCGGCGGGCGTATCAGGCGTGCTCGTCACCGATCTGCCCGTAGGTGCCGACGCAGAGCGGGAGGCATGGATCGGCAACGGACCGCTCGATTTCGTACGCCTCGTCGCACCAACGACGCCGGCCACGCGCATGGCGCAGATCGCACGGCACGGCCGCGGGTTCGTCTACCTCATCAGCCGACTCGGCGTCACGGGCGAGCAGGACGAGCTCGCCGCATCGCTCCCCGCGACGATCGATCGCCTGCGAAGCGTGACGGCGCTCCCGATCTGCGTCGGCTTCGGAATCGCGCGCCCTGAGCAGGCCGCGGCGGTCGCGCGGCTCGCCGATGGCGTAGTCGTCGGCAGTGCGATCGTCCGGGCCGCTGACCGCGACATCGACGAGGCGATCGCGCT
Source organism: uncultured Gemmatimonadales bacterium (assembly GCA_963702945.1). Taxonomy (GTDB): domain Bacteria; phylum Gemmatimonadota; class Gemmatimonadetes; order Gemmatimonadales; family Gemmatimonadaceae; genus BPUI01. Next base: position 580,101 of record OY969773.1, on the reverse strand, counting down.
CACCCGCGCGCTGCGCGCGGCGATTGATGGCGTCGCCCGCGGCGCAGCGTGACGAACGGGAGTCGCGCGCACGTGGATCGGCAGACGGTCGCACTGGTCGGCATGCGTTTTCACACGCGCGTTGGCATCCTGCCACACGAACGCGAGATCGCGCAGCCGCTCGAAATCGACGTCACGGCCGTACGCCGTGACTCCGCGTCGACGTATGCGACCGGCGACGTGCTCGACTATCGCCGTGTATATGGCGTCGTGGCGGAGGTTGCCGGAACCGACGTCGAATGGCTGGAGGACGCCGCCGAAACGATTGCCGCACGACTGCTCGCGAACGAATCGCTCGCCCACGTGCGAGTCGCGGTTCGCAAGCCGCACGTCGCGCTCGGTGGCCCGCTCGCGTACGCCGAGGTGACGGTCGAACGGGATGCACCGGTGATCGACGCGTGAGCGAGACGGCTTACCTCGCGCTCGGCTCAAACCTGGGCGACCGCACCGCGCACCTCGTCCGGCGCGCGGACCGCCATCGACGCGCTCCCGACGACGCGCGTGAGCGGCGCGTCGTCGATCGAGGAAACGGCGCCGCTCGGCGGACTCGCGCAGGCGCCGTACCTCAACCAGATGCTCCGCATCGAGACGAGTCTCACGCCCGAAGCGCTCCTCGACGCCGTGCTCGAGATCGAGCGCGCGGGCGGTCGAGAGCGGACGGCGGCCGTGCGTTGGGACTCGCGCACGATCGACATCGATGTGGTGCTCTATGGCGAGCACAAACTGGCGACCTCGACGCTCGTCGTGCCGCACCCCGGGCTGGCCTCGCGCGACTTCTGGCAGCGCGAGCTCGCTCAACTCGGCGTCGAGTGGCGCACGGCGTTAGGCGGGGTCGCTACACGCGTCCGTAGCTCGGACGCGCAACAGCCGGCCGGAGCGAACGCGTGAGTCACGGGAGCGGAAGCGCACCGACCAAGCGAACCACGCCGCGCACGTTCGCCGCGGCGAAGGGACGGGAGGCACTCGTCGTCGTGGCCGCGTACGACGCACTGTTCGCCCGTCTCGCCGAGGACGGCGGGGTTGACGCGGTGCTCGTCGGCGACTCGTTAGGCAATGTCGTCGCGGGCTACGATTCGACGCTGCCCGTTACGCTCGACATGATGATTCACCACGGGGCCGCCGTACGTCGGGGCGTATCGCGTGCGCTCGTCATCGTGGACATGCCGTTCTTGACGTATGAGGTCACGACCGAGCGTGCCTTGCTCAACGCCGGGCGGGTGATGCAGGAGACTCGCTGCGACGCCGTGAAACTCGAAGGCGGTTCGGAGGAGACCGCGGGGACGGTGGCCGCGCTCGTCCGCGCGGGGATTCCCGTGATGGGGCACCTCGGGTTCACGCCGCAACGTGTCAACGTACTCGGCGGGTTCCGTGTGCAGGGGCGCGAGGCGAACGACGCCGACCGGATCGTCGAGGAAGCGAAGCGGTTGGAGGCGGCGGGCGCGTTCTCGGTCGTGCTCGAGCTCGTTCCGTCGACGGTCGCGGAACGCGTGACCGCGGCCGTGAGCGTGCCGACGATCGGGATCGGTGCGGGGATCGCGTGCGACGGGCAGGTGCTCGTGCTCGCGGATCTGTTAGGCCTCACCGACGGCTTTCGCCCGAAGTTCCTCAAGCGATATGCCGACCTCGCCGGCGACGTGCGGGGCGCGGTGGCGAAGTACACGGCCGAGGTGCGCGGGCGCGCGTATCCGGATGCCGATCACGCGTTCTGAGGGGAACGTCGGCGCGTGCTGACCGTCACGACTGGGCCTGGAGCTACGTGCGGCGCTTCCGCGCGATGTGCGTGTGGCGTTCGTCCCAACGATGGGCGCTCTGCACGAGGGGCATCTCGCGCTCGTCGATGAGGCGCGACGACACGCCGATCTCGTCGTCATGAGTGTGTTCGTGAACCCGCTGCAATTCGCGCCGACCGACGACTTCGCGCGGTATCCGCGCGATCCGGCGGGGGACGCGGCGAAGGCGGCGGCGCGCGGGGTGGACGTGTTGTTCACGCCCAGCGTCGCGGAGCTCTATCCGCGCGAGTCCCGCGTACGTGTCGTGCCGGGCTCGATCGCGGATCGGTGGGAAGGGAGCGTACGCCCCGGGCACTTCGCGGGGGTTCTGACGGTCGTCGCGAAGCTGCTGCATCTGGTCGCGCCTGCGGTGACTGTGTTCGGGCAGAAGGACGCGCAGCAGGTGGCCGTCGTGCGCGCGATGCTCGAGGATCTCGACTTCGCGACCGAGCTGGTCGTCGTGCCGACCGTGCGCGAGTCGGACGGCGTCGCGCGGTCGAGTCGCAACGTGTACCTCGACACGGTCGAGCGCGCGCGCGCCGCGGCGATCCCGGCCGCACTCGCCGCGATGGAGGCGGCGTTCGGTCGTGGCGAGCGGGACGCGCGCGCACTGGCCACCGTCGTCGAACGCACGTTAGGCGCGCGCGCTGGGATCGTTCCCGATTACGTCGCGGTCACCGATCCGGCGACGCTCGAGCCCGTGGAACGCGCGGCTCCGGGAACGCTCGTCATGCTCGCGGCACGCGTCGGCCCAACGCGCCTGCTCGATACGATCGTGCTCGGCGATATGCGGTTCGGCACCGGACTCGTTCCGTCGGGTCGCGCGTGACCGGCAGCGCCGATCTCGTGCTCCCGTCGTGGGCGCAGGTCACGGAGAAGCGCCGCGCACACATCGCGCGCGTGACGGCACTGCTCGACCGCTGGGCGGGCGCGGTGGCCGGCGATGCAGACGAGGTACGCACGATGCACGACGCGGGCGTACTTCACGACGCGCTACGCGATGCGCCCGATCACGAACTCCGAACGCTGGCGGCGATCGATGGTGCCGACGACGTCGCACACGCGCCCGTCGACCTGCTGCACGGACCGGCCGCCGCGGCGATGCTGACCCGCGCGGGCGAGACGCGGACCGATCTGATCGACGCCGTGCGATGGCACACGCTTGGGTCGCGCGGGTGGGGGCGCGTGGGCCGCGCGCTCTACCTCGCCGACTTCCTCGAGCCCGGTCGTAAGTTCGCCGTCGCCGATCGCGCGTTCCTCGCCGCTCAGGTGCCGCACGACTTCGACGGCACCTTTCGGCAGGTCGTGCGGATGCGCCTCGAGTGGTCGTTAGGCGAGGGCAAGCAGCTCTACGCGGCGACCGTCGAATTATGGAACTCGGTCCGGTGATCGGCACCTTCCTATCACTTGGCGGCGCGCGGCGATGGGAGTGATGCCGCTGCCCGTCGACGAGGGACCCGAGCCGCGGACCCGGCCGTCGCGCGCGATCCGAGTCACGGTGGTCGCGCTCGTTCTCGCAGCGATCGCCGTCGGCGGCTGGTCGGCCGTCCGCACGTACCGCGCACGTGCAATCGCGACCGCGAAGCAGCCGAGCGGCGTCCCGGGCGCGAGCGCTCCGGATCCGACCACTGACTCTCTCGCGCGCGCGCCGGCCGGTGCGCGGATCAAGGTGCAGGTCGTGAACGCTACCCGCGTGCGCGGGCTCGCACGTCGGGCGACGCAGGCGCTCCGCGATCGCGGGTACGACGTGGTCGAGGTCGGGACGACCGGACAGCTCCGCGATACCACGCTGATCCTCGATCGCTCCGGACACCCGCAGTGGGCGCAACGGGCCGCGCGGGCGATCGGCGGGGCGCGCATCGAGACGCGCCCCGACAGCTCACACTACCTCGACCTCACGGTGCTCGTCGGCCGGACGTGGCACGCGGCGGCCGAGCCGTTCTACCCGTAGCTGGCCGCACGCGGCCGCGATGTCGGTCCCGCGACTGCGGCGCACGGCGACCTCGACTCCGCTCGCGCGCACGATCCGCGCGAACCGCTGAATCTGCTCGGCCGGCGTCGGCACGAACGCGCCCGCGCCGCCGGGATGGAGCGGAATCAGGTTGACGAACGCGCGGCACTCGCGCGCGAGCGCGCCGAGCGCACGCGCGTGCTCGGGCGCGTCGTTCACACCGCCTAACATCACGTACTCGAACGTCGTCCGCCGATCGAACGCCTTCGCCGCGTCAACGACCTCGGCGAGCGGATACTTGATGTTGACCGGCATCAGCGACCCGCGCAGTTCGTCGTCCGGCGCGTGGATCGACAGCGCGAGACGGAACTGTTCCGCGCGCTCGCCGAGCGCGATGATCCCCGGAAGCACGCCGACCGTCGACACCGTGATGTGGCGCGCGCCGATGCCGCAGCCATGCGGATCGTTGAGGATCGTGAGCGTGGTCGAGACCGCGCCCCAGTTCATGAGCGGCTCGCCCATCCCCATGAACACGATGTTCGTGGGGCGGATGGGGCCGTCGTCAAGTAGCGCAAGCTCACGCACCTGCCCCGCGATCTCGCTCGGCCGCAGGTTCCGCTGGAATCCCATCGCGCCGGTCGCGCAGAACGCGCACGCGAGCGCGCAGCCGGCCTGTGACGAAATGCACAACGTGAGGCGATCGCCGTCCGGGATCGCGACCGTTTCGATCGTCTGCCCGTCGTCGAGGCGGAAGAGGAACTTCTGCGTCCCGTCGGTCGAGCGCTGGCGCGCGGCCAGGGCGAGGCGGGGCAGTGGGAGGCGTTCGGTGAGCGCGGAGCGCAGCGCCGCGGGCAGCTCCGTCATGGCGTCGAAGCTCGCCGCGGGACGCTGCCACAGGCGCCGCAGGACCTGACCCGCGCGATACGCCGGGGCACCGAGCTCGGCCATGGTATCGCGCAGCACGCGCTCCGCGTCGGCCGGCGCAAGGTCGAGCAGCGTCGGCGGCGTGTCGCGGTGGGGGCGCGAATCGAGCGTGGGCAGAGTCAGCGTCACGGTACGGAAATCTAAGCCAGGCAGGAACTTGCGTGCGCCGCGCGACGTTCGGAATCGCGCGTTTCTCCTACCTCCACCCCGCCGCGTTCGTTAAGATCCTGTATGGTCGCGCGCCGTCGATCGGCGCGCGAAACGTCCCTTCGTCCGCCTTCGTGTCCGACCCCGTTTCACGCACGCCAGCTCCCAGCGCGGGCCTTCCCGCGACATCGCTTCGCACGCATGCGTGCGGCGCGCTCCGCTCCAGCGACGCCGGTGCGCAGGTCACACTAGGCGGCTGGGTGCACCGCACCCGTGACCTGGGCGCGCTCGTGTTCATCGATCTGCGCGATCGCAGCGGGCTCGCGCAGCTGTCGTTCGATTCGTCGTGGTGCGACGCGGACACGCTCGCGGCCGCGGCCGCGGTTGGTGTCGAAAGCGTGGTGATCGTTGACGGTGAGGTCGCGCTCCGACCCGCAGAGCGACGCAATCCCGAGATGGAGACGGGCGATGTCGAGGTTCGCGTCCGTTCGCTCCGAGTCGTCGGCCCGTCGGCCACGCCGGCGATTCCCGTCGCGCGCGGGAAGTCCGAGAAGCTGCCCGCGGAAGAGCTGCGGCTCCGGCATCGCCATCTCGACCTGCGTCGCCCCGAGCTGCAGCGCAACCTGCTGCTGCGCCACCGACTGCTGCAGGCAACGCGGCGATACCTGAGCGCGCAGGGCTTTCTCGAGCTCGAGACGCCGATCCTCACGAAACCGACGCCCGAGGGCGCGCGGGACTACCTCGTGCCAAGTCGCGTGCACGCGGGCGAGTTCTACGCGCTACCGCAAAGCCCACAGCTCTACAAGCAGCTGTTCATGATCGCGGGCTTCGATCGGTACTTCCAGATCGCGCGCTGTTTTCGCGACGAGGATCTGCGCGCCGACCGGCAGCCCGAGTTCACGCAGATCGACGTCGAGGCGTCGTTCGTCACGCAGGACGACATCGTCACGCTCACGGAAGGGCTGCTCGTCGAACTTTTCGCCGAGGCAGGGCTCACGGTGTCGGCACCGTTCGCACGCATGACGTACGCGGATGCGATGGAGCGCTACGGGATCGATCGGCCGGACCTGCGCTACGGCCTCGAACTGCGTGATGTCAGCGACGTGTTTCGCGGCACCGAGTTCAAGGGCGCCGAGGCGACGCTGGCGAGCGGCGGCCGGTTCCGCGGCTTCGTGGCGCCCGGCGGCGCGCGGTTCTCGCGGAAGGAGCAGGACGAGTTCACCGCGATTGCGAAGAGTGCGGGGGCGCAGTTCGCGATCGTTCTAAAACAAGTCGACGGCAAGCTCGAAGGGTCGGCGGCCAAGTTCCTACGCGACGACGCGGCCGCGCAACTCGGACTGAACGACGGGGACGCGGTGATCGTCGTCTCGGGTCAGGATTCGACCACGAGTCCGGCGCTCGACCGTCTGCGTCAGGACGTCGCGCGCCGGCTCGATCTCGTGCGCGAGGACGCGCTGGAGCTGCTCTGGGTCGTCGATTTTCCGATGTTCGAACGCGATCCAGCGACCGGCGCGCTCGCCGCGATGCACCACCCGTTCACATCTGCGCAGCCCGACGATCTCGCCTTGCTTGCGACGGAGCCGTGGCGCGCGCGGGCCCGGGCGTACGATGTCGTGCTCAACGGCACCGAACTCGGCGGCGGCAGCATTCGCATCAACGATCCGGTGCAGCAGGAGCAGGCGCTCGGGCTGCTCGGTATTGATGCCGAGACGGCCGAAGCGCGCTTTGGGTTTCTCCTCGAAGCGCTCCGAAGTGGCGCTCCACCCCATGGCGGCATCGCGCTCGGCTTCGACCGGATTGCCATGCTGCTGTCGGGCGCGTCGTCGCTGCGCGACGTGATCGCGTTTCCAAAGACGACGGCGGCGCGGGCGCTTTTCGAAGGCGCGCCCACGACGGTGCCCGACCAGGACCTGCGCGATCTGCAACTGACCGCGACCGATGCGCCGACGACCGTGGTTTCGGGAGAGCATGCGTGACTGACGACGGACTCTACCGTGCAGTCGATGCCGGCATCACACAGCGCCTGAGCACGGAGGGCGTCGATCTGCTGACGCTTGCCGGTGTGAACGATCAGAATCTCGTGGAGCTCGCGCGGCTGACGTCCACACGGGTGGCACTTCGTGGTGAGTCGCTCGCGCTCGGTGGAAGCACCGATGCCGTCGCGCGCGCGACGAGCATCGCGCAGCGCATGATCGAGCTTACGCGACAGGGCCTCGTCCTCACGCCGGACGATGTGCTGCGCGTCAGCCTCGAAGCGGACGGGGGCGGGGGGTCGTATGGCGCTGCGGCCAATGGCGGGCCGCCGTCCGGCAGCGGCGGGATCGGCGGCGGCGCGGACGGGCGCCTCGCGCTCCCCGGGATGCGTCGTGTGATCCAGGCGAAGACCGCCGGGCAGGCGGAGTACATGCGCAAGATCGCCGAACATGACATCGTGGTCGGTATCGGGCCCGCGGGAACCGGGAAGACCTACCTCGCGGTCGCGATGGCGGTCGACGCGCTGGTCCGCAAACGTGTGCGACGCATCGTGCTCGCGCGCCCGGCGGTCGAGGCCGGCGAGTCGTTAGGCTTCCTGCCCGGTGACATGCAGGCGAAGGTCGATCCCTACTTGCGGCCGCTCTACGACGCGCTCGACGAAATGATGCCGCAGGAGCGCATGGTCAAGGCGCTCGAAACGCGCACCATCGAGATCGCACCGCTCGCGTTCATGCGCGGCCGCACACTCGGCGACGCGTTCGTGATCCTCGATGAAGCGCAGAATGCGACCAATCTGCAGATGAAGATGTTCCTGACGCGCCTCGGCGTGAACTCGAAGATCGTCATCACGGGCGACAAAACGCAGATCGATCTCCCGAAACGCGAGGATTCGGGGTTGATGCAGGTGGAGCGGATCCTGCACGGGATCGAGGGCATCGCGTTCCACTATTTCGGCGAGGCGGACGTCGTCCGACACCGGTTGGTGCGCGATATCATCAAGGCATACGCCGACGACGCGGGCGACTGACGCCGCGCGGCCGCGAGGCGAGGAGCACACCGTGGGACTCTGGGGGCTGTCGGCGACGCACGGCGACGCTGGCGTGGCCGACGCGGTCGACCGGCTGCGTGCGCATGCATTGCGTGGCGGACTCGGTCTCGCGCTCGCGCTGCTGGTCTACCTGCTCTTTCCGACAGCGCCCGTCGGGATGACGCCGCTGTACGACGTGGGGACCGTCGCACCCGAGGCCGTCATCGCGCCGTTCGCCTTCACCGTCCCAAAATCCACGGCCGCGCTTGCCGCCGAGCGCGCCGACGCGGCGGCAGCGGTAGTCCCGATCTTCGTACGCCGACCGGTCGCGGTCGACACCGCGCGCGCACGACTCGCCGCGCTCGACTCCGCACTCGGCGCGGTCGGGGCAGGGGCGCATGCAGCGCTCCCGGACGGACTGCGACTCACGCCGACGGAGACCGAGTGGGTCCGTGACCCGCGCCGTCGCCGAACGCTCGTCGACAGCGCGCGCCTGGCGATCGAACAGTGGCTACCCCGCGGCGTCGTCGAGACGAGTGCGCTGCGCGATGTGCGTGGGCAGATCGCGATCTCGCCGCCCACGGACGGTCGCCGCGGCGCGCCGTCGACGGCCGACGTCGATAGCGTCGTGACGTTCGCGACGTTCCTCGCGCGCGCCGCTCGCCCGGGTGCGAGCGATCCGGCATCGACGCTTCGCACCAAGCTGTTGAGCGCGAGCTTCGCCCCGACGCTCACGCCGAATCAAGCGGAGACGGACCGCCGACGTGCCGCAGCGGCGCGCAGCATCGACGAGACGCACGGCAGCGTGCGAGCGGGCGAGCGGATCGTCGGCGCGCGCGAGGTCGTCGGACGTGACGAGTACGACCGGCTGCGCGCCCTGCGCGCCGCGCAGCAGCAGCGTGCCGGCGCGACCGCGGGCGCGCACGTCGCGCGGGTCGTCGGCTCAGTGCTGCACAATCTCGTGCTGATCGTGATCGTCGGCGTGGTGCTCGCCCTCTTCCGCCCGGCGCTGTACGACTCGTTCCGAGCGGTCTCGCTGTTCGTGATCACCTTCGCATTGGTGGCCGGCGCCGCTGCGGCAATTGCGCGGTGGGGAGACGGGCATCCCGAACTCGTACCGGTGGCGTTCGCGGCGATGCTCTTCAGCACGCTCTTCGACGCGCGCATCAGCCTGATCGCCATCACGCTCCTCGCCGTACTGTTAGGCGGTCAGGGTCCGTTCCGCGGCACCAACGCGACGTTCCTCTTCCTCGTTGCCGGTTCGGCCGCGGCGGTGAGCGTGCGCGCCGCGCGCCGACGGAGTCAGGCATACATGCCGGTGTTGGCCGTCGCGGCCGGCTACGCGGTCGCCGCGATCACGTTGGGCCTGGCGCTCGGTACCCCCCTACTCGGCGTTGTGCAGATGGTCGCGCGGGGTACAGGGGCGGGGCTCGCGTCGGTCGTGCTCGGGATGGCGCTGCTGCCGCTCGCCGAGGACTTCACCGGTGTCGATACGTATCTCCGCCTTCTCGAATGGTCGGATCTCAACCGGCCGCTGCTCCGACGTCTCGCCGTCGAGGCGCCGGGAACCTTCGCGCACACGATCGCGATGGCGAATCTCGTCGAGTCCGCGTGTAGTGCGATCGGCGCGAATGGGTTGCTCGGGCGCGTGGGGACGTACTACCACGACATCGGCAAGCTCGAACGGCCGCAGTATTTCGTCGAGAACCAGGGGCGTGGCCGCAACCCGCACGACAAGCTCAAACCGTCGGCGAGCGCCGCGATCATTCGCGGCCACGTGCGCGAAGGGCTCGCGCTCGCGGACGAGTACAAGCTGCCGAACGCCCTGCGGGCGTTCATCACGCAGCACCACGGCACCAATCGCATCGTCTACTTCTACGAGCGAGCGCGCGAGCGCGGGGACACGTCCCCAACGACGGCGGAATACGCATACGGCGGCCCGCTGCCTAACACTGCCGAGACGGCCGTATGCATGCTCGCGGACGGTGTGGAGGCGGCGGCACGCGCACTCCCGGAGCCGACGGCCGACCGCATCCGCGAACTCGTCGAACGCATCGTCCAGCAGCGTCTCGAGCAGGGGCAGCTCCGCGACGCGCCGCTCACCATGCGGCAGCTCGAGATCGTGAAGGAGGAGTTCGCGCGCGTGCTCCTCGGGATGTACCACGGTCGGATCGATTATCCGGCGGCGCCGCCCGCGACTGGCACCTCCAACGGAGCGCCTAGCGGTTCCCTTGCGAGTGGATCGAACGGGGCGGGGGCCGTGGTAACGGCGGAGCAGCCGGCCGCGTCGGCACCCGCGCCGACATCCGTGGCGAACGCGGCGGCCGGCGCCTCGGCGTGAGCATCGAGGTACACGTCAATGCGGAGGGCGTGCGCGTTCCGCTCGCCAGGGCCCGCGTGGCGGCGATCGCGCGTGATGTTCTCGTCGGCGAACGCGTGCGGCGCGCCGCGCTGTCGTTCACGTTCGTGACACGGCGCGCGATGGCCGCGCTCAACCGTCGTCATCTCGGGCACCGCGGCGCGACGGACATCATCACGTTCGAACTGACCGCCCCCACGCCGGATGCGCCGCTCGGCGGCGACGTGTACATCGCGCCAGAGGTCGCGCGTGCGCACGCGCTCCGGTTCAGGCGGCCGATCCGCGAAGAACTCGCGCGCCTCGTCGTGCACGGAACGTTACACGCGATCGGCTACACGCACCCGGAAGACGACACCCGCGAGCGCTCGGCGATGTGGACGCGCCAGGAACGCTACCTCGCGCGTCTCTACTCCGCGTCGATGGGCGCCCGCGCGTGCTGATCGTGCTCCTGGCTGCCGGCGCGCTCGCGCTGGTGGCGGCGTTTCTGTGCGCGCGTGCGCTCGCCATACTGCGCCACGTCCACGGTGATACATCGCCCGGGACGCGGCCCGACGCCGACGAGCGTCGGTATCGGGCCCTCGCCGTCGCGCGTCTCGCGGCGCACACCGTGGCCGGCGCGATGCTCGCGCGCGCTGCCGCGATCGCTGGTCTGTCGCCGGGGGGCTTCGCGCTCGTGATGGCCGCGATCGCGGCCGTCGGCGCGTACGCCGAACTCGCCGGTCGCGAGGCGGGTGATCACGCGGCGCACGCGAATGATGGCGCACCGTCAGGTGCCCGGCGGAGCGCGGACACCATGCGCGCGGCGACGCTGCCGTGGGTGGCGCTCACCGACGCCATCGACCGCACGTTCGCGCGCCTGCTGCCGGCCGAAGATGTGGACGAAGCCGCACGCGACGTGGCCGCCGAGCAGTTTCGCGAGATCGTGACGGCCGAAGCGGACGTCGGGGCGGATGAGCGCGCCTTTCTCGCCGGCGCGTTCACCCTCACCGCCACGCCGGTCTCCGACGTCATGGTGCCGCGCGTGGACGTGCTCGGCGTGCCCCACGACGCGCCGTGGGCGGAGGTCGTCGCACGGGTGCGCAGCTCGCAGCACTCGCGCGTGCCGGTCTACGACGAGACGATCGACAACATCATTGGCGTGCTGTACGCGAAGGACCTGCTCCCGGCCGTCGTCGCCGACGATCCGCCGGAGCGGTGGGACACGCTCGTCCGACCGACGAGCTTCATTCCCACGACGAAGCGCGTCGATGATCAATTGCGTGACTTCCGCGCCTCGCGCAACCATTTCGCGGTGGTCGTCGACGAGTACGGCGGCACCGCCGGGATCGTCACCATCGAAGATCTCCTCGAAGAGATCGTTGGCGAGATCCGCGACGAGCGCGACGACGAAACGCCGCCGGTAGAATCCGAAGGGCACGATCGGTTCTGGGTGTCGGCACGCATCACGCTCGCAGAACTCTCCGAGGCGCTCGACTATCCGGTCGAGCACGACGAGGTGTCGACGGTCGGTGGGCTCATCTACGAGTTGCTCGGACGCGTGCCGCGCAACGGCGAGCGCCTCGCCATCGGTCCGTTCCGCGTCGTCGTCGAGCGTGTCGTCCGGCGCCGAATCCAGCGCGTGTACTTCGAGCGGCAGCTGGAGGAACGCGCTGGCGTCGCGGACTCGGAAGATCGGGCCACACCGGCGACGGTCGCCGCGGAGCCCGCGTCATGACTGGCGTTCTGATCGCGCTCTGCGTCGTCGTGATCGCGGTGTGTACGGCGGGCGGGTTCGCGCTACGGGCGGTGAGCCGGATCTGGTTGCGGCACTTCGTCGAACGCGCGCCCGTCGGCGTCGGCATCGCGGAGGAGTACCTGGCGCGTCCGCAGCGGTTGCATGCCGCCGCGGGCGGTGCGACGGCGCTGGCTGCGTTCGTCACCGGCACGCTGGCCGGCACCGCGGGCACGCCGCTCACGGCGTTGCTCTGGACGTTAGGCGCGTTCACCGCGATCTGCGTGCTCGGCGTGGCAATCCCACGTGGGCTCGCGCGACGGTTCCCTACGCGCGCCATACCGATCGGCATGCCGGTTCTCCGGGCAGCCGACGTCGCGCTCGCCCCGATACGCGCGGTCGCCGCCCGCACGAGCGGGCGGCCCGGTGCGACCGCGAGCGGCGCACCGATCGAGCCCTCGACGTCACACAGCGACCTCGAGGATCTCCTTCGCGAGGGCGAGCTCGAAGGCGTCGGCGAGCAGACCGAGCTCGCGATCATCAGCGGCGTGGTGCAGTTCGGCGACAAGCGCGCGGGCGACGTCATGACGCCGCGCACCCAGCTGTTCGCCTTGGACGTCACGCGCCCGCCGGTCGAGCTGGCGCGTGCCGTGGCGGCGTCGGGATACAGCCGTGTTCCCGTCTATCGCACGACGGTCGACGACGTCGTCGGAATGGTGCTCGCGTTCGACGTTCTGCAGACCGCCGGCGAGGTCGCACCGCGCATCCACCCCGTCTTCTCTGCGCCCGTCGAACTCGCCTGCACCAACCTGCTCGCGCGGATGCTGCGTGCGGGGCTTCACCTCGCCATCGTGCGCGACACCGCCGGCAGCACGCTCGGGATCGTCACGCTCGAAGATCTCTTGGAAGAACTCGTGGGTGAGATTCGTGACGAACATGACGAGCCCGGGCCTGCCGAGGGCGAGGTGACCAACGGCGACGCGGCGCCAGCCGCGCCCTGATCGCTCGCGTTAGTTTCGCAGGCATGTCCTCGCCCATCGCGCGCGTGCTCGCCGATCTCGACGCGGGCCGTTCGGCAGCCATCGCGCGGGCGGTCAGTATCGTCGAGAACCACCGCCCCGGCTTCGATCGCCTACTCGCCGCGCTGCATCCGCGGCTCGGCCGGGCGCAGCGGCTCGGGATCACGGGGCCGCCGGGAGCAGGGAAGAGTACGCTCACGACGGCGCTGGCCCGGACACTCCGCGAACGCGGACAGCGCGTCGCGATCGTCGCGGTCGATCCGACGTCACCGTTTACGGGCGGCGCGCTGCTCGGCGATCGCGTGCGCATGGAGGCGGTCGCGCTCGACCCGGGTGTGTTCATCCGCTCGCTCGCGACGCGCGGATCGTTAGGCGGCCTGTCGAGCGCCGCCCGCGAGGTCTGTGATGTGCTCGACGGTGCAGGCTTCGACACGATCCTTGTCGAGACCGTGGGCGTGGGGCAGAGTGAGCTCGATGTCGCCCGCGCCGTCGACACGACACTCGTCGTGCTCGTCCCGGAAAGCGGCGATTCGATCCAGACGCTGAAGGCGGGGGTGATGGAGATTGCCGACGTGTTCTGCGTGAACAAGGCCGACCGCCCCGGCGCCGACCGTCTGCGCAACGACATCGAGCTCATGCTCGGCCTGCGTCGGGGTGGCACGGGCGAGGCGCCTGCGCACCACGGGATCGACCTCGCGGCGCTCGCTGAGGATCCGGCGCACCGCGAACACGTCCGGGATCTCCTGAACCCCGCGCGCGCGGCCCGGCGGGCCGGCGCGGGCGACGACGGCGCGAGCTGGACGCCGCCGGTGCTTCGGAGTGTCGCGTCCAGAGCGGAGGGGGTCGACGAGGTGCTCGACGCGTTCGCCCGGCACCGGCGCTATCTTGAAGTCAGCGGCCAACTTGCGGTACGGCGGCGGGCCCGCCTCCGCGAGCGGGTCGTCGAAATCACCGAAGAGAAGCTGCGCCAGCGGCTCTGGACCGATGCTGGCACGAACGAGTGGCTCGACGGCCAGCTGCCAGCGATGCAGGACGGCACGGCCACGCCGTTTGCGGTGGCAGACGCGTTGATCGCGCGGAGTGGCGCGCTCCTCGCTCGCTGACCCGCATCGAGCAACCCAGCGCGTCCCGCACCGAACACCGAGCCCGACCCGAGGAGAGCAACGATGGCCACAGCACAGGAACTGTTGATCGGGAGCGACGAGACCGCCATCCGCGATCGCGACGACGAGATCGCGCGGCTGCGCGCCGAGGTGGACGCGTGGCGCGCCCGCTACGCCCGCGGGACCGTGCGTGACGTCGCCTACACGAACTCGGCCGACGACGTCGCGCCGCTCTACACGGCGCTCGACACGGGCGAGCGCATCGACGCGGAGGTGCCGGGCGCGTATCCGTACACGCGTGGCATCCACCCGACGGGTTATCGCGGCAAGCTGTGGACGATGCGCCAGTTCGCAGGCTTCTCGACGGCGCGCCAGACCAACGAGCGGTTCAAGTTCCTGCTCGCACAGGGGCAGACGGGGCTGTCGGTCGCCTTCGACTTCCCGACGCTGATGGGCTACGACTCCGACCATCCGCGCTCCGAGGGTGAGGTCGGGAAGTGCGGGGTCGCCATCTCGTCGCTCGCCGACATGGAGACCCTGATGGACGGGATCCCGTTAGGCCGCGTGTCGACGTCGATGACGATCAACGGCCCGGCGATCATCCTGTTCTGCTTCTACGCGGCGGCGGCCGAGAAGCAGGGGGTGCCGCTCGCGCAGATTCAGGGAACGGTTCAGAACGACATCCTGAAGGAGTACATGGCGCAGCACGCGTGGTGCTTCCCGATCGAGCCCGCGCTGCGCCTCATCGTCGACATGTTCGAATGGTGCGCGTCGAACACGCCGAAATGGAATACCATCTCGATCTCCGGCTACCACATCCGCGAGGCGGGGAGCACGGCCGCGCAGGAGCTCGCCTTCACGCTCGCCGACGGTTTCACGTACGTGGAGCGCGGGATCGCGCGCGGGCTCAAGGTCGACGACTTCGCCCCGCGGCTGTCGTTCTTCTGGGACGTGCACAACGACCTGTTCGAGGAGGTCGCGAAGCTGCGCGCCGCCCGCCGCATCTGGGCGCGTCGCATGCGCGACGTCTACGGCGCGCAGGACCCGCGGTCGTGGATGCTGCGCTTCCACTCGCAGACGGCGGGCGTGACGCTCACGGCGCAACAGCCGATGAACAACGTCGTCCGCGTCGCGTACCAGGGACTCGCGGCGGTGCTCGGCGGCACGCAGTCGCTCCACACCAACTCGATGGACGAGACGCTCGCGCTGCCGACGGAGCAGGCCGTCCAGGTCGCGCTCCGCACGCAACAGATCCTCGCGTACGAGACTGGCGTGCCGAACGTGATGGACCCGCTTGGCGGCTCGCACTACGTCGAGGCGCTCACGGACAAGCTCGAAGCCGACGCCGAGCAGCTCTTCGCTGAGATCGAGGCCCAGGGCGGAGTGGTCGCCGGGCTGGAGGCCGGTTGGTTCCAGCGCCGCATCGCAGAGAGCGCCGCGCGCCAGCAGTGGGAGTTCGAGCAGCGCCGAAAGCTCATCGTCGGCGTGAACGAATTCGTCACCGACGAGCCAGAACTCGGAATTCCGCTGTTGCGCATCGGCGAGGAAGCCGAACGCGAGCAGCGGGCGAGCATGGCGCAGATGCGGGCGACTCGCGACAATGCGCTCGTCGCGGCCCGGCTCGACGCGTTGCGTGAGGCGGCGCGCGGCACGACCAACGTCGTGCCACTCATCCTCGACTGCGCGCGCGCGTACTGCACGCTGTACGAGATCCGCGCGGCGCTCGAGGACGTGTTCGGGGCGTACCGCGAGCCGGTGTTCTTCTGAGCACGTCGCGGCGTACGTCGCTCAAGAAGGCGCCCGGCGCACCGGGCGCGGCGGACTGGTGGGCGACCTACTTCGACGCGCACTACCTGACCGAGTACGAACCGCTCTTCACCGAGGCGCGCGACCGTCGCGAGGTCGCGCGCCTCATCGAAATCCTGCAGCTGCCAGCCGGCGCGCGCGTGCTCGACTGTCCGTGTGGGCAGGGACGCCACGCGCATCTGCTCGCCGGCGCGGGGTACGACGTCGACGGTCTCGATTACTCGGCCGATCTCCTCGCGCAGGCGACCGCGCGCGGCACGAGCAAGACACTGCGTTTCACGCGCGGCGACATGCGCAAGCTCCCAGCGCGCTGGACGGGGCGATTCGACGCGGTGCTCGATCTGTTCACGTCGTTCGGCTTCTTTCTCGACCCGAACGACGACGCACGCGTGATCCGGGAGTTCGCGCGCGTGCTCAAGCCGGGCGGGCTTCTGGTGTGGCATGGCGGCAGTCGCGACGGCGTGATGGCGCGGTTCCTCGACCGCGACTGGTGGCGCTCCGAGACCGGCACGATGATCGGACACGAGCGGTCGTTCGACTCGCTCTCGGGCGTACTGACCGTCAGGACATCGTGGCAGGGCCCCGACGGCAGCGGTGAACGCGAGCATCGCATCCGGCTCTACACGGCGACGCGCCTCGCGGAACTGTGTGCCGCGGCCGGGCTCATCGTCGAGCAGGCATACGATGGATGGAACGATCGCCCGCTCCGGCGGCGCTCGTCGGAAATGTTGCTCGTCGCGCGTCGCGAGGACGTGGGCTAACTTGCTCGGTCCATGACGCGCCCCATCCGAGTACTCGTTGCCAAGCCCGGTCTCGACGGTCACGACCGCGGCGCGAAGGTCGTCGCCGCCGCGCTCCGCGACGCCGGGATGGAGGTGATCTATACCGGCCTGCACCAGACGCCCGAAATGATCGCCACGGCTGCGGTGCAGGAGGACGTCGACGTGGTGGGCCTCTCGATCCTGAGCGGCGCGCACATGACGCTCTTTCCACGCGTGCTCGACCTGCTGCGCGCGGAAGGACGCGACGACGTGCTGCTGACCGGCGGCGGCATCATGCCGAAGGAGGACGTCGAACGATTGCGGGCGTTAGGCGTCGGCGAATTGTTCGGGCCCGGCACGCCGACGAGCGCGCTCGTGGACTACATCAAGCGCTGGTTCGCGGAGCGCGAGGCTGCCGAGTCCCGCGAGGCGAGCGAGGCCGGCGCGTGACGGCGCCCGCGCTCGCACGCCCGTCGGGTTCGGCGACGGAGCGTCCGATCGGGCGCCTGCGTCAGCTGACGGCCGAGGTTCGCGCGCTCGAAGCGACGGTGCGCGAGGGAGGCGGGGCAGACAAGGCCGCTCGGCAGCACGCGCAGGGGAAGCTGACGGCACGTGAGCGCGTCACGCGTCTCTGCGATCCGGGAACGCCGTTCGTCGAGATCGGGCTTCTCGTCGCCTACGATCAGTACGAGGGGCAGGCGCCGGCTGCAGGCGTCGTGACCGGACTTGGCGTCGTTCACGGCCGCGAGGTCGTCGTCATCGCGAACGATGCCACGGTCAAGGCCGGTTCGTGGTGGCCCGAGACGATCAAGAAGATCCTCCGCGCGCAGGAGATCGCCATGCGCTGCCGCGTGCCGATCGTGTACCTGGTCGATTCCGCAGGCGTGAACCTGCCCTACCAGGGCGGTGTCTTCCCGGGGCAGTACGGCGCGGCGCGCATCTTCTACTACAACTCGATCATGCGGCGGTACCTGCGCGTGCCGCAGCTCGCGGCCGTCATGGGACCGTGCATCGCGGGCGGCGCGTACCTTCCCGCGCTGTCCGACGTGATCGTCATGACGAAGGGCACGTCCTTCATGGGGCTCGGCGGCGCCAACCTCGTCAAGGGCGCGACCGGACAGACGACGGACAACGAGACGTTAGGCGGCGCGGTCACGCATACGGAGCGGTCTGGCGTGGCCCATTATGCCGTGGACGGCGACGACGCGTGCATTGCCAAGTTGCGCGATCTCATCGAGCGGCTACCGCCCGCTCGTGCGGTGACGGGA
Source organism: uncultured Gemmatimonadales bacterium (assembly GCA_963702945.1). Lineage (GTDB taxonomy): Bacteria > Gemmatimonadota > Gemmatimonadetes > Gemmatimonadales > Gemmatimonadaceae > BPUI01. The sequence goes on along the minus strand of OY969773.1, from coordinate 562,243 downwards.
ATACCCGCCCGCGCGCCGGCGGCGTCGCCTGAGTCGCTCTACGACGTGCTGCCGACCGATCATCGCATGTCGTACGACATGCACGACGTACTGCGCGCCGTCGTCGACGACGGTGGCCTCGACGAGTTTCAGGGCAACCTCGCACGCGAGATCATCTGTGCGGACGCGCGCATCGAAGGGATTCCAGTCGGCGTGATCGCAAACCAGCGTGGTCTCATCAAGGGCCGTGCGGGTGAGCGACCGCGGTTCGGCGGGATTCTCTACGCGGAGAGCGCGGAGAAAGTCGCGTTCTACATCGATCGATGCGACCGTCAGGGTATCCCGTTGCTGTTCGTGCAGGACGTGTCGGGCTTCATGGTCGGGCCGGACGCCGAGCACGAGGGCATCATCCGTTCGGGCGCGCGCTTCGTCGAGGCAATGGCGACGGCGCGCGTACCGAAAGATCGTCCTCACGGTCAACCACGCGTCCGGCGCCGGCTACTACGCGATGTCGGGGCAGGGCTTCGATCCGGACTTCATCTTCTCGTGGCCGACGGGTCGCATGGGAGTGATGGAGGGCGAGAGCGCCATTCAGGCGGTGCACGGACCGACGATCGAGAAGGCGCGCGCAGCGGGTCGGCCGGTTGGTGCCGACGTGGCAGCGTCCGTCGACGAGATGCGCGCTGACTACGAGCATCAGCTGGACGCGCGCTACGCCGCTGCCCGCGGATTCGTCGACGCGATCGTCGCACCCGAGGAGACCCGGCCAACGCTCGCGCTCGCGTTACGCGCGGCGTTGCAGAACCCGGGACCGCACCTCGGCCCGTTCGTGCTTCCGGCGGGGGTGTAGGCTGCCGCCCGCTGCCCGACGGACCGTCGTCCCGAGCGCAGCGAGGGGCCTACTTTCCGTGGTGAGTGGCCCGTCGTCCGCGATAGGCCGCGCCCGCACGAGATGTCCCGTCGCAATGGACGGTAGGTCCCTCGCTTCGCTCGGGACGACACACCTTTCTTCGATGCCGAACGCCGCGTGACCGTACCGAATACCACCGACCGCATCGTCCGCGTCGCCTCCGGCCAGGGCTTCTGGGGCGACTCGCTCGACGCGCCGCGACAGCAGGTCGAACGCGGGCCGGTCGATTACCTGATGCTCGACTACCTCGCCGAGGTCACGATGTCCATTCTGCAGAAGCAGAAGGAACGTGACCCCGCGATGGGCTATGCACGCGACTTTCTCGGCGCGTTCGAAAGCGTACTCCCGGCGATCACCGAACGTGGCGTGCGCGTGATCGCGAACGCGGGTGGCGTCAATCCGGAGAGTTGTGCGCGCGCGGTGCTCGACGTCGCCCGGCGGCATGGCGCGGCGGGCAAGGTCCGCGTCGGCGTGATCACTGGCGACGATCTCCTCCCTCGCCTCGACGAACTGCTCGCGAACGGCCACGAGCTGCGGAACATGGACACCGGTGAGGCGCTCGACACCGTGCGCGATCGGGTCCTCTCGGCCAATGCCTACATCGGGTCGACACCGATCGTCGAGGCGTTAGGCCGCGGCGCGAACGTCGTCGTCACCGGGCGTTCGACGGATACGGCGCTGACGATGGCGCCACTCCGGTTCGAGTTCGGCTGGGGCGCGGAGGATTGGGACCGGCTCGCGGCGGGCATCATCGCCGGGCACATCCTCGAATGCGGTGCGCAGTGCTCGGGCGGGAACTGCCTCCACGACTGGCGTTCCATCCCGAACCTCGCCGACGTCGGTTACCCGATCGCCGAGGCGGCGGCGGACGGCTCCTTCGTCATCACGAAGCACGCGGGCACGGGCGGGCGCGTGTCGTTTCACTCGGTCGCCGAGCAGCTCGTCTACGAGATGGGCGATCCGCACGCGTACATCACGCCCGACGTCGTCGCGGATTTTACGTCCATTCGCCTCGAAGAGGTCGGCCCCGACCGCGTCCGCGTTTTCGGCATCCGCGGTGCGCCCGCGACCGACAAGCTGAAGGTGTCGATCGCATTCCGCAGCGGCTGGAAAGCGGTCGGCACGCTCGTCTACTCGTGGCCCGACGCGTACGAGAAGGCGCAAGCCGCGAACCGAATCCTCCGCGAGCGTCTCGATCGGCTCGGGCTCGCGTTCGATGAGATCCTCACGGAGTACGTCGGCGTGAATGCGACGCATGGTCCCCTCGCCGATGCGCCAGCGCCCGACCTCGCGGAAGTACAGCTACGGGTCGGCGTGCGTGGCTCGGACCGAAAGGCCGTCGAACGCTTCACGCGAGAGATTGCGCCGCTCGTCCTCAACGGTCCGCCGAGCGTGACGGGATTTGCCGGCGGCCGGCCGAAGGTCGAGGAGATCGTCGCCTATTGGCCGGCGCTCGTCGACAAGCGCGTCGTCACGCCACATGTGGAGGTGCTGTCGTGAGCGCGTCGACGGTTTCCGTCCGCCTGCTCGATATTGCGCACGCGCGTTCCGGCGACAAGGGCGACACCGCGAACGTCGGTCTCATCGCGCTTCGCCCCGAGTGGTACCCCGTGCTCGATGCGCACGTGACGCGCGACCGGGTAGCAGCGCACTTCCGCGGGGTGATCACGGGCGGTGTCGTCCGGTTCGAGCTCCCGAACTTGCTCGCGCTCAATTTCCTCCTGCACGGCGCGCTCGGCGGGGGCGGCACGCTCTCGCTCAAAACCGATGCGCAGGGAAAGGTGTACTCGACGGCCCTGTTGCGCCTCGTGCTCGCGGTCGATGCTGACGAGGCCGCGCGACTCGATCTACCGGTCGTACGTTAAGCGAAGAGCGCGTGAACGCCGTCACTCGCGCCAAACTGGTACTCGCGGTCATGGCCGCAATTTTCTTCGCGGGGTCGCTTCGATCGGGCCGCGACTGGCCGCGGTGGGTGGCGATCGCGTTGCTCGCTGCTGCCGTACTTCTACGCTTCGCCGGTCCGCGGAGCAGGGACGACACCACGACATGATGCTCCAATCGTCGGACGATGCGCTCAATTGGGGACAAATTGGTCTGCAGTTCGTTCAGTATCTCGGGAATTTCGCCGCATACGGTGCGCTCGGCACGCGGGTGGTCGCGCCGCGGATCGTAGGGTTCCTACCGAGCGGCTCCAATCGGGTCGCCGACTGGGGCGCACGCGCGGGCGCGCGCGCCGCGACGATCGGGATCGTTGGCGCTGCGATTCAACTTGTCGGGCTACTGATGAGCGCGGCACAACGCGCCGAGCGGCAGCATACGACGATCGCGGCGCTGCTGTCTGGCGCCCATGCACCTGGCGCGCGTCCCGGACCGTCGTTGCTGCTGCCGCTCGTGCTGCTGACGGCAGCACTGGTCGGCTTCGTACTCGCGCGGGTGCGCGTCCGCGGCGGATGGTGGCTGGCCGGCGCGGCGCTATTGGTGCTGGTGCTCGGCCCGGTTGTCCAGGGCCAGTGGACGCGACTCATCAACCCACTGCACATCCTCGCCGGGGGACTGTGGCTCGGCACGCTAGCAGTGCTGGTCGCCGCCGTATTTCCATTGCTGCTGCGCGGTGACGCCGTCGGGCGCGACCCCGACCTCCGCCCTGGCGGCTCGCGACTCGATGCCGTCGTGCGACGCTTCTCCCGGCTGGCGCTCGTATCGTCGGCCCTATTGGTCGTGACCGGTGTCACGACCGCCTGGCGTCACCTCGGCTCGATCGACGCGCTCTGGACGACGCCGTACGGCTGGGCGCTCGACATCAAGCTGGTGATCGTCGGCACGATCGTGGCGCTCGGATTCTACAACTGGCGTTACGCGACTCCAGCGCTCAGCGCCGGCACGGGCGACGCGCGGCTCGCGCGGTCGTCGCTCCGCGAGGTCTCGCTCGGCGTGCTCGTTCTCGTCGTCACGGCCATCCTCGTCGCGCTTCCCGCTCCAGCGGAGCGCCAGACACACCAGAGCCCGGCAGGCGCGGGTGGCCCAGGGCCGACGGCCGCGCCGACGCATTGACGCGGCGGCGCGCCGCGCAGGAGGACTCGCCGCGCCGAACTCGCGGACGGTGCGCGGGTAGAGCGGAGGGCCGGGAGCGACGTCGCTCCCGGCCCTCGTTCGTCGTAGTCGACGCGCCCCGTCGACCCGCTCGCGGTTTCACGACCCGAGTCGATCTACATTGCGCCTGTCCCCCGCCTGAGTATGCCCGTGCATCCCGTCCCCGAACTCCTCGCCCCCGCCGGTACGCTCGACGCCGTGCGCGCCGCGGTCGCGAACGGCGCGGATGCCGTGTACCTCGGCGCGTCGCGATTCAATGCTCGGGACGACGGCGCGCAGCTCTCGCTCGACGAGTTGGAGCAGGCGTGCGTGATCGCGCACGCGCGGAAGGCGCGCGTCTACCTGACGTTCAACGTCCTGATCAAGCCGGCCGAACTCCACGATGCGCTCACCTACCTCGGCGAGTGCATCGATCGCGGGATCGACGCGGCGATCGTGCAGGACATCGGGATCGTACGCCTGATCCGACGCGTCTACCCCGAACTCGAGGTGCACGGGTCGACGCAGATGACGGTGCACGACGCGAGTGGCGCGGCCGTGATGCAGCGACTCGGCATCGAGCGCGTGGTCCTCGCACGTGAGAACACGGTCGACGACGTGCGCGCGATCCGCACGGCTGTGCCCGATCTCGGGCTCGAAACCTTCATCCACGGCGCGCTCTGCATTTCGTACTCCGGGCAGTGCCTGATGTCGGGGATGATCTCGGAGCGGTCCGCCAATCGCGGCGCGTGCGTGCAGTCGTGCCGCAAGGATTACACGCTCGACGACGTGATCACCGGGCAGGAGCTCGACCGCGGCTACCTCATTTCCGCGAAGGATCTGGCCGCGCACGACCACCTGCCCGCGCTCGCGGAACTCGGCGTGGGGTGCCTGAAAATCGAAGGGCGAAAGAAGCGCCCTGAGTATGTCGCGACGGTCACCGCGGGCTACCGCACGTGGCTCGACCGAATCGGTGCGGGGACGTGGACGGCGGTGCCGACCGTTGAGGAGACCGAGCCGCTCGTCCAGATCTTCTCGCGCGGCTTTACCGGTGGGATGTACGGCGGACGCGCGGGACGCAGCTACATCACGCGCGACCAGCCCGACAACGCCGGCGTGACGTTAGGCGAGGTCGTCGCGCGCGACCGCGGCGAGGTCGTCGTCGAGGTCCGCACACCGCTCGCCGTGGGCGACGGTGTCGGGCTCGAACCGCCGGCCGGCGTCACGGCGCCGAGTACCGGGTTCACGGTCGACTCGGTGCGCTCGTTAGGCATGCGCGGAGCGCTCGCGCGTCAGGCGCTCGGCGCGCGTGCCAACGGCGGCGCGCCGGCGCGTGGCTCGTACGTCGGATGGCGTGTGGTCCGAACCTCGCACGCGGCGCTGCTCGAGCGTGCCCGCGCGAGCTACGCCGCGCTGCCAGTCGACGCGCGGTCGCGCAAGGCGCGGCTCGACGTGCGCGTTTTCGGCAGCGCGGGTGCGCCGCTCAAGGCGTCGTTTCGGAGCGGCGAGGACGAGGTCACGGTGCGCAGCGAGGTCCCGCTCGCGCCCGCGAGCAAGCGCGCGCTCGACGCGCAGGTCCTCCGCGAACAGCTCGGCCGGCTCGGTGAGACGCCGTTCGCGCTCGCTGCGATCGACGATGCCGGGCTCGGGGCGGGGCTGTTTCTTCCCCTGAGCGAATTGAACCGGTTGCGCCAGGCCGCGACCGACGAGTTGATGCTCCGGCGCGACTGGGCGCGACAGGCCGATCTCGCGGAGCGCGAGGCGCGGATCGTCGACGCGGTGCGGGAGGTCGCGAACACGGCACGCATCGTCGTCCGACCGACCGCGGATGGCGCGGAACCGGCGCCGTTCGCGCTTCGCGCATCCGTCTTCGACCTCGCCGATGCCCGCGCCGCGGCGTCGGCCGGCGCAACCGAGATCGTGCTCGACCCGTTCCTCCGCCACCCGACGCCACCTGTAGCTCGCGTGCGCGCGCTCGCGGACGACCTGCGTGCCGAAGGCGTTGCGCTGCGGCTTCGTACGCCGACCATTGTGCGACCGCCGGAGCGGCGCGTCGTCGACAAATGGCTCGCGCTCGGCTTGCCGACGCTGACCGGCCACCTCGGCCTGCTCGCCGAACTTGGCGGGGCGGGGCAGGATGTGATCGGCGATTATGCCCTCAACGTCTTCAACGAACACACAGCCGCGGAGCTGTTCGGCTTGGGGGCGTCGCGCCTGACGCTCTCCGTCGAGCTGACAGTCGACGAACTCGCGCAGGTCGTCGCACCCTGGAGCGGTGTCGCGTTCGACGCGTTCGTCTATGGACGTCCGGAGGGAATGACGATCGAGCACTGCGTGTTATCGGCGGCGTTCGATCGTACGCCGACGACCTGTCGTGACCTCTGCGTGCAGAAACACGCAAACGTCGCGATCACCGATCCGCACGGCTACACCTTCGCCGTCGCGACCGATTCAGCCTGTCGCAACCGCCTGCTCCACTCGCGTCCGGTGGACGGGTCGGAGTTCCTCCCGCGCCTCTGGAGGGCGGGGATCCGCGGCTACCAGCTCGTCTTCAACGTCCCGAACGCTCCCGTGGGCGAGGTGGTCGCCGCGCACCGGCGCGCACTCGACGCGTTCGCGGAAGCGGCGAGGCCGGACCTCGCGGCCGTTCGCGCCGCAGTCGGTCCCGAGTTCACGCGCGGACATTTCGCGCGTGCGGTCTGACCGGGAACAGACGACTCACGAGCGCGCCGCATCCCCGGCGCGCAACGATTCAGCCCACGCGGAAACGTTCGGCCCTCGTTCGGGTCGCCGTGTCCTGCTAGTCTCCGCCGTATGACTCTCGCGTCGCCGCTCGCTCGCACCGGTACACCGCCGACGCTCGACGACGCGCGGGCGGTGCTTCGCGCGCGGTTCCAGTACCAGGAGTTCCGCCCGGGGCAGGAACGCGCCGTGACCGCGGTTCTCGACGGCAACGACGCAGTCGTGATCATGCCGACCGGCGGCGGTAAGTCGCTGTGCTATCAGGTGCCGGCCTTGCTGCTGCCGGGCCTCACCGTGGTCGTGAGCCCGCTCATCTCGCTCATGAAGGACCAGGTGGACGCGCTCACCGCGCGCAACATCCCGGCCGCGTTCGTGAACAGCACGCTGACCAGTGCACAGGCGACCGAGCGATTCCGACGTGCCGCGAGTGGCGACCTCAAGCTGCTTTACGTCGCGCCTGAGCGCTTCGACTTCGGCAATACCGCCGATCGGCTTCGCGACATCGGCGTGTCGCTGCTCGCGGTCGATGAGGCGCACTGCATCAGTGAGTGGGGCCACGATTTCCGCCCCAGCTATCTCCGGATGCGGGCGGTCCGCGAGCGGCTCGGCGATCCGACGACGATCGCGCTGACCGCGACGGCAACGCCGGAGGTCCGCCGCGACATCGAGACGCAGTTGGGCCTGCAGGAGCCCGAGCGCGTCGTCACGGGGTTCGATCGCAGCAACCTGCACTATCACGTCGTGCGCGTGAAGAACGACGCCGAGAAGGATGCCGCGCTCGTCGACGTGCTCGATCGGAATCCCGGCCTCGCGATCGTCTACGCGGCGACGCGGAAGGCCGTCGAGCGCGTGACCGGCGTGCTGACGCGCGCGCGCGTGTCCGCCGTCGGCTACCACGCCGGGCTCGACGACGCGCACCGCCAGGAGGTGCAGGAAGCATTCATGAACGAGGACGTCCGCGCGATCGTCGCGACGAACGCGTTCGGGATGGGCATCGACAAGCCAAATGTGCGGGTCGTCGTCCACCATGCGATGCCGGGCTCGCTGGAGGCGTACTACCAGGAGGCGGGCCGCGCGGGGCGCGACGGTCAGCGGAGCGACGTGTTTCTCCTGCACTCGTTCCCCGACCGCTTCACGCACGAGTTCTTCATCAAGGGCGCGTATCCCGAGCGGCCATTCGTCGAACGCGTCTTCGAGAAGCTCCGGCGCGAGGCCGACCGCGGCGGCCAGATCGGTGCGGTCGACACCGGCCGTATCGCGAACGCGTTGCCCGACAAGGCGGGCGCGCGCGATGTCGAGAGTGCGATCCGTGTACTCACGACCGCAGGCGCACTCCGGTCCGAATCCGAGTCGCCATCGCGGGTCTGGATCCGCCTCCTCGCCACTCCGGATCGCATCAAGCGGGAACTGACCGATCCCGGCGAACTCGAGCTACTGCGCGCGGTCTGGCGTGCCGCCGGCAAGCAACTCGAAACGGGCGCGACGGTCGAACTCGACGCGCTGCCGCCAGGCTTCGGCGGCGGCCAGGGCGCGCTCCCCATGCTCGAGGCGCTACAGTCCCGCCAGTTCGTGCATGTCGAGCGTGCCGGGGGCGGCCTCCGCATCAGCGATCTCGCGCTCACGACGGCTGGCCTGCGGATCGACTGGTCGGGGATCGACCGGCGACGGCGCGGTGAGCTCGGGAAGCTCGATGCGGTCCAGAAGTACGCCTATCACACGCGCTGTCGTCGCGAGTTCGTGCTGAAGTACTTCGGCGACCCCGCGGCGCGCGCCGAGTGCTCGGGGTGTGACAACTGCCTGGGCATCACGCACACCGTCGAGGCCGCGCCGGCCGCGGCGCGCACGCGCCGACGTTCGCCCGTCGCAAGCGGGGGCACGTTGCCCGGTTCGGCGTTCTCCGGTGGGAACGGGAGCGCATCCGGACGCGCATCGTCGGCGGCGCCCACGTCGGCGCCGGCGAGCGACGTCGTGCTCAGCGCCGCGGACGACGCGCTGTTCAGTCGCCTGAAAACGCTCCGGGGCGAGATCGCGCGGGCCGACAAGGTGCCGGCCTATGTCGTCTTCCCGGATCGAACGCTCGCCGAGTTTGCCGTTCGCCGCCCGCGCACGCTCGCCACGTTAGGCGAGGTGCGTGGCGTCGGACCGGCGAAGCTCGAGAAGTACGGCGAGCGATTTCTTGCGGCCGTCCGCGACGGAGGGACGCAGGACGACGCTGCCTAACGCGCGCGGGCTCGGGGCGGCACGCGGCGGGGCATCTCCTGGGGACGCGTGAGCGCGCTGACGATGAGCCCGGCCAGTCCGATCACGACGAACGTGTTGCGCGCGCGCACGTCCTTTTCGAACCCAAACAGCCACGGCGCGGCCGTGGCGAGCGCGCTCGTCGCGGTATCGAGCGCGAGATGTGTCCGGAACGGAATGATGGGGATCGCGCCCCACTCGGCGCGCGTGAAGAGCGTCGACAATAGGACGCCCGCGCTCAGCAGACGCGCGAGGCGGGCGGGTGTGTCGTCGCGATCGAAACCCACGGCGCCGGGCGCGGCGGCCACCGCGGGGATGTACGCCCAGTCCACGAGTCCGTGTTGCTCGCGTGAGATCGGCTGTTCCATGAGAACTCTGGGTACGCGGTCAAGGGTGTAATCCTGGTGCTGCAGATCGGTCGTGTTCGACGCTCCCGCGTTGCAAACGGACGGCCGACCTGACGCCGGGCGACCGATCGTCCGGGCGCGACCGGCATGGCGCTAAATTGCCCGCGGTATCCCACCAACGCTGCGCTCCGCGCGTCGGCCTCGTCATCGATTTCGCATGGAAGACACGCTGTACTTCAACGACCAGCATCTCGCCGTCCGTGACATGGTGCGCAACTTCGCCGAGAGCGAAGTCGCGCCCGTGGCCGGACATTACGATGAGGTCGCGCAGTTCCCGTGGGCGAACGTCAAGCGGATGGGCGAGCTTGGCCTCCTCGGCGTTCCCTGGCCCGAGGACGTCGGCGGCGCGGGGCTCGACCTGACGAGCTACATCATCGCGATCCACGAGATGGCGAAGGTCGACGCGTCGCACGCGATCACGATCTCGGCACACACCACGCTCGGCACCTCGCCGATCTACTACTTCGGCACGCCTGAACAGCGCGCACGCTACATCCCGCTCCTCGCGAGTGGTCACGTGCTTGGCGGTTTCGGCCTCACCGAGCCGGACGCGGGGAGCGACGCCGGCGGAACGCGGACGACCGCCGTCCGCCGCAACGGCCACTACGTGCTGAACGGGTCCAAACGCTTCATCACGCACGCGTCGGTCGGCGAAGTGTTCGTCGTGACCGCGGTGACCGATCCGAGCGCGGGAACGCGCGGTATCAGTTCGTTCATCCTCACGAAGGAAACGTCCGACCTCGACAAGGTCCGCGACCTCGGCGTTGGACACGAGCCGTCGCTCCCCGCGCTCGCCGGTTTCCGCGCGGGAAAGAAAGAGGACAAGCTCGGCTGGCGTGCGTCCGACACCGCCGAGTTGATCTTCGAGGACGTCGAGGTTCCCGCCGAGAACCTGTTAGGAACGGAAGGACTCGGTTTCATCAACTTCATGAAGACGCTCGACGCCGGGCGCATCGGCATCGCGGCGCTCTCGTTAGGCCTGGCGGAGGGCGCGTTCACGCAGTCGCTTCGGTATACGAGCGAGCGCAAGCAGTTCGGCCAGGCGATCGTCAACTTCCAGGGTGTGTCGTTTCCGCTGGCCGACATGGCGACGGAGATCGAGGCCGGGCGGCATCTCCTCTACTCCGCGACCAAACTCGCGCAGGAAGGGCGACCGTTCGGTAAGGAAGCGGCGATGGCGAAGCTGTTCTGTTCGGAGCTATCGATGCGGGCGACCGTGAAGGCGATCCAGCTGCACGGCGGGTATGGGTACACGAAGGACTACCCCGTCGAGCGGATGATGCGCGACGCGAAGATCTGCGAGATCGGCGAGGGCACGAGCGAGGTGCAGCGGCTCGTCATCGCGCGCCATCTGTTGCGGGAGCTCGCCAGTTGACCGAAGCGACCGGCGCGGCGGGGCGGCCGAGCAAATCGTGGCTGCAGCGCCTCCGCGTTCCGATCGGGTTCGTGGCAGCAGGGCTCTATCTCTGGTTGGCGCGCCCCAATCCCACGCACGCTCGGCGTCGGCGCAGCGATCGCGTTCGCCGGTGTGCTCGTGCGTGCCTGGGCGGCAGGGCACATCGTCAAGAACGGAAAGCTCGCGACCGACGGGCCATACGCGCATACGCGAAACCCGCTGTACGTCGGCACGTTCTTCATCATGTGTGGCTTCGCGCTGATCGCCACGCCGTGGCTGCTGATCGCAGTCGTGGCGCTGTTCGCGGTCGTCTACGGCCCGGTGATGCGGCGCGAAGCCGAGCACGTGCGCGCGCTGCATCCGGACGCCTACGATATGTGGGCGCGTGAGGTGCCGATGTTCGTACCGCGACCGACGCCGTGGAGCGGCGCGCGGTCGCGTGACGCGACGCGCTTCGACCCACAGTTGTATCTGTACCACAGAGAGTGGCAGGCCGGCCTCGGCTTCGCGCTTGCCGTCATTTGGTTGACGTTCCGCGTCCGACGCGGCTTCTGAGCCGCGCGACGTCGCGAGGGGTGGATACGTGAAGCGGGAGATCCTGATCAACGTCGGCGCGCGCGAGATGCGCGTGGCGATTCTCGAAGACGGGCAGCTCGTCGAGTTACTCGTCGAGCGACCCGAGAGCCGCCGCATGGTCGGCGACATCTACCTGGGCAAGGTCGAGGCGGTGTTGCCCGGCATCCAGGCGGCATTCGTCAACATCGGCACGGACAAGAGCGCGTTTCTGCACGCGTCCGACGTGGTGTTCGACGAAGGTGCCGATCCGGACGACGATGACGAGGATGAGGACGACGCGGCCGCCGAGCCCGATGCGGCGCCGCGACGGCGGCCGGGGCGCGCGAAGGCGCCGCCGATCGAGGAGGTGCTGAAGCGCGGGCAGGAGTTGCTCGTGCAGGTGTCGAAGGAGCCCATCTCGACGAAGGGGTCGCGCGTCACCGCGCAGGTCTCGCTTGCGGGTCGCTTCCTCGTCTACATGCCACACGCGCCGTCACGCGTGGGCGTGAGCCGCAAGATCACGGATCGAGACGATCGCCGCCGTCTGAAGGAGATCGTCACGGCGGTCCTGCCGCCGGATTCTGGCGGGGTGATCGTCCGCACGGTGAGTGAGGAAGCGTCGGCCGAGACGTTCGGCCGCGAGCTGAACACGCTCATCAACCAGTGGAAGCGGATCCAACGGAAGACGCGCTTCATGCGCGCGCCCGCGCTGATCCACCAGGAAACGAGCATGGCGCGCACGCTCGTCCGCGACCTGTTCAGCGCGAAAGTCGACGCGCTCGTCGTCGACTCGCGCGCGGTGCAGGGCGAGATCCTCGAGTATCTGCAGGGCTTCGCGCCGGAGCTGGCCGAGCGCGTGCGGCTGCACGAGACCGCAACGCCGTTGTTCGACGAGTTCGGGATCGAGCCCGAGATTCGCGATCTCTTCAAACGACGTTGCGATCTTCCGTCCGGCGGCTACCTCATCGTCGAGCCCACCGAGGCGCTCGTGTCGATCGACGTCAACTCCGGGCGGTTTGTCGGCAAGAAGGACCCCGAGAAAACGGTCCTCAAGACCAATCTCGAAGCGGCGCGCGAGGTCGCGCGTCAGCTGCGACTGCGCGATGTCGGCGGGATCATCGTCTGCGATTTCATCGACATGGAAACGCAGGCCAACCGCGACCGCGTCCTGCAGGAGCTTCGGCAGGCGCTGGGTCGCGACCGCGCGCGGACGAAGGCGTACGCGGTGAGCGAGCTTGGACTCATCGAGATGACGCGGCAGCGGGTTCGCCAGAGCCACCTGCAGAGCATGACGTCTGCGTGCCCCACCTGTGGCGGCACCGGACGGATCTTCACACCCGAGACGGTGGTGCGGCGGATCGAGCGTGCGGTCCGGCGCATGGCTGCCGACGGCAGTCGGGACGCGATCCAGGTGCGGCTCCACCCCGAGACCGCGCTGCACGTCTTGACCGAGGAAAAGGACCTCGTCGCCAAGTTCGAGCGGACGCTCGGCTTCGGGCTCGAGCTGCGAGACGACCCGCTCCTGCGCCCCGACGAGTTCAAGCTCGTGGTGCGCGGGGCGGAGCAACGCGACGTCACGGAGCGGTACGCCGTCGCATGACGCGATCCGACGTTGCGCGAAGGTTGACGCGTAAGTCGTGATCCGATATAGTCCTACGTTCTCCAAGACCGCTACTCATCCGCTCATGAACTACGCCATCATCCGCACCGGCGGCAAGCAGTACCGCGCCGAGCCGGGCAAGACGCTCCGGATCCCCTCGCTCGTTGGCGAGGCAGGAACCGAGATCGAGTTCAACGAAGTCCTCCTCGGCTCGGTCGATGGCTCGGTGCGCGCGGGCGTTCCGACGCTCTCGGGTGCGAAGGTCACGGCGGAGATCGTCAAGCACGGCCTCGGCGACAAGATCGTCGTCTTCAAGTTCAAGCGCCGTAAGAACTACGCGCGCAAGCAGGGCCATCGGCAGGGCTACACCGAGGTCCGCTTCAAGGACATCACGTTAGGCTGACGCGTTCGCTCGGCTGATCCCACGGAGACTCGACCATGGCACATAAAAAGGGCGTTGGTTCGACGCGCAACGGCCGCGATTCGAACCCGCAATACCGCGGCGTGAAGAAGTTCGGTGGCGAGCAGGTCGTCGCCGGCAACATCATCGTCCGCCAGTGCGGCACGAAGTGGCACCCCGGCAAGAATGTCGGGATGGGCCGCGACTACACGATCTACTCGCTCGTCGACGGCGTCGTGAAGTTCGAGCACCGCAACAAGTCGCAGCTGAAGATCAGCGTCTACCCCGTGACCGCGCCCGCCGCAGTCACGATCGACGCCCCGACCAGCGACGAGACGGCGACCGCGTAGCTTCCGTCGTAGGCGCAACACCACGAAGGGCCCCGCCGGATCGCTCCAGCGGGGCCCTTCGCGCGTTCAGGCGAATGAGAAAGGTCAACAGCATTTTTTGACTACATGAGGGCAGGATGAACGGCAGGATAAGAGCAGGATGAAAGCTCTGTGAGACGGACCGTCTCGCACGAGCCGTCATCGTGCTCTCATCCTGCCGTTCATCCTGCCCTCATGTAGTCAAAAGGCTCTTCCCGATCCTCACTTGCCGTAGCGCGATTTCACGGGCGCGTGTACGGTGGCGGCAACACGCGGTAGCGCCGCGCCAGCTCATCCTGTCGCGAGTCGCCGGTGACTTCGCGCCCGCGAATGAAGACGTGCTCCGCGCGCGTGGCGAACTCGAACGGGTCGCCGCTCCACACGACTACATCCGCGTCACGGCCCGGCGCGAGCGAGCCGACGCGGTCCGCGACGCCGAACAGCTCGGCGGGCGTCAGCGTCACCGCTCGGAGCGCGGCGTCGTGCGTCATCCCATAGGCGACCGCGTTGCCAGCCTCGAATCGGAGGTTGCGCACGTTGAACGACTCCTCGTCGCCCTCGCCCGCGTTGCCGACGATTGCGACCGACACGCCCGCGTTGGTCAGAAGCGCCACGTTTTCCTGACGTTGGCCTAACGTTGCGAACGTCGACGGGATGTTGTTCATCGCGCCCGTCAGCACCGGCACGTGCTCGGCCGCGAGCCGGTCCGCGAGCTGCCAGGCTTCGGCGGCGCCGCTGATGATGAGGCGGAATCCGAACTCCCGCCGCAGCCGGAGCGCTGCGTCGATGTCGGCCGCGCGGTCCGCGTCGATGAGCATCGGGAGACGGCCCGCGAGCACGGGCTGCAACGCTTCCAGATCGGCACGTGAGGCCGCATACGTTCGCGTCTGGTTGCGCTCGTAGGCCGCCCGCGAGCGTCCGAACGTGCGCGCGTCGGTCAGCAGCTCGCGCAGCCGGCCGATCAACTCGCCGCGCGCGCCGACGCCCGCCGAACGCGCGTCGCTTACCTGCGCGACCATGGCCGCGGAGGGGCGGAGCACCGCGTCGGTTGCGGTCCGCCCATCGAGGTGCACGACGGCGGCCTGACCCGCGACGAGCCCGCCGCTCGGGACGACGAGCGCGGTCGTGATTCCGTCGTTCCGCGCAGGCTGAATGAGCGTGGAAGCCGGATTGAACCCTTCCCACACCGCAAACGCGGCCGCAACCGCATCGCGCCCGCGCGCGTTCGCATCGCGCGTGTCGCGCACCGCGCCGATCTCGACCACGCCCAACTGTGTGCCCGCGTTCACGAAGCCGGGCGTGACGATACGTCCCGACGCGTCGATGCGTCGTGCGTCCGCCGGGATTGCGACGTTCGCGCCGACGGCGACGACACGCCCGTCGCGGATCACCACCGTTCCGCGCTCGATGCGTGGACCGGACACGGGATAGATCGTGCCGCCAACGATCGCCACCGTCTGCGCGGCGGCGGGGCGAACGAGGGCCGCGAGCGCCAGCGCGGCCGCGCCCGCACGAACTGCGGCGCGCATGAGACGGCGACGCATCAGCGGGGCCCTCCCGTCGAGGGTGCGGTTGACGGTACAGCCGACGGGGGCGCGACGAAGCCCAACTCGAAATCGGTCCGCCACTGTCGTCGCGGATCCATTCGGTCGTACATCATCGCGCCGTCGATCCAGACCTTCTCCGCCCGCGAGTAGACCGAGAACGGATCGCCCGACCAGAGTACGACGTCGGCGTTCTTACCGGGTTCGATCGACCCGATCCGGTCGTCGAGGCCTAACGCCCACGCCGCGTTGATGGTCAGCCACCGGATCGCGTCCTCCTCAGTGACGTTGATCCCGACGGCACGTCCCGCGGCGATCGCCTTGGCCGCTTCCTGGTTCAACCGCTGCGATCCCGATGGGTCGTCCGAGTGCACGATCGCGCGCGCGCCCGCCTGCTGCACGAGCGCGATGTTCGCGCGGATCCCATCGATCGCTTCCATCTTGAAGCCGCCCCAATCGGCCCAGAGCGCGCCCGCGACCGAGTCACGCGCCATGAGGTCGGCGACCTTGTACGCCTCGACGCCATGATGGAACGCGCGGATCTTGTAGCCGAACTCGCGCGCGATGTCGAGCATCTGCGCCATCTCGTCGGCCCGATAACAGTGGTTGTGCACGAGGATGTTGCCGCGCAGCACCTCGGCCAACGTCTCGAGCCCGAGGTCGCGCGCCGGTGGATCGCTCTGCCGGTTTCCCGCCAACCAAGCGTCCCACCGACGTCGGTACGCTTCGGCTTGAATCCATGCCGTGCGGTATCCGGCGACGTTGCCCATGCGCGTGCTCGGGCCGCGGTTGGCGTACACGCGTTTCGGATTCTCGCCGCACGCCATCTTCAGCCCGTACTTCGCGCCCGGGAACTTCATTCCCTGAACTGTGCGCGACGGAACGACCTTCAGCACCACGCTCCGTCCACCGATGAGATTGGCGGAGCCCGGGAGTACCTGCAACGTCGTCACGCCGCCCGCGAGGTTGCGCGGGAACTGTGGATCCTGTGGCCAGACCGAGTGCTCCGCCCAGACATATGGCGTCGTCGGATTGGTGGCCTCGTTCCCGTCCGAGAGTGCATCTCCGCCAGGTGCCGCGTAGACGCCGAGGTGCGAGTGCACGTCGATGATCCCCGGCGTGACGAACTTCCCCGCGCCGTCGATCACGGTCGCGCCCGCGGGTGCATCGACGGTCGCGCCCACGCTGACGATCTTCCCGTCGCGGAGGAGGACAGCGCCGTTCCGAATCGTCGGGCCGGCGGCGGTCATGATCGTCACGTTCCGGATCACGGTGGGCGCAGACATCACCGGCCGGTACGTGCTTGGAAATGGGTCCGCGAGCGGCGCCGAGATGCCGCCGCGACCGGGCGCGTTGCGATTGACAGCGGTCGCGCCGGGCGTCGACGCCGCGTTTCCGAGCGGACCGGTCGTCCCGGCCGCCGTCGTCGGACCCGGAGGCGTGCCGGGTGCTGGCGCGCTAGGAGTCTGCGCCGGAGCCGTGCGCGCGGCCACGCACGCCGCGAGGAGCACCGCGGTGTGTCGCGCGGCGGAGTGAGGGAATCGCATCAAGCGGGCGATGCTGAAGGGTGAGCGGACGTCTGCGCCGCTTACGGCGGCAGGGGAATGTGCGTTGAGTTGGGCGGCCGTGTCGCTGAGCCCTGCCGCCCGAGCGCCACGCGGACGAGTGGCACGTCGTCGGTACAGATGCCATCAACGCCGCATGCGGCGAGACGCCGCGCGTCCTCGGGATCGTTGACCGTCCACGCGATCACACGGGCGCCCGCACCATGAACGGCGGAGACGAGCGCACCATCGATCTCCGACCAGTGTTGCCACAGGTCGCGCGCCTGCGCACGACGTAGCGCCGCGACGGGGTCGCCAGCGTCGCCCTCGCGCAGGATTCCCGTCCCGAATGTGAGGCTCGAGGGCGCCCGTGCGACGGACCAGTGCGTGGTCGAACGCGTGAAGCGCGACGCAGCCGGGCCGAACAGACGCGGCACGCACGAGCAGGTCGTGCAGGCCGACGAGTTCGTCGTCGGTCGCGGCACTCTTGAGTTCGACGTACAGCGTCGCTCGCCCGGCGACGGTCGCACAGACATCGCGCAATGATGGAATCGTGACCGCGGGGGCGAGTTCGATCGCCGTCACCGCGGACGCATGCAACGTGTTGATCGGCTCGCCGGCATGTCGTGTGGCGCCCGCCCCGATGACCGCGTCGTGGTGGACGATGGCGACGTGATCGCGCGTGAAGTGCACGTCCAGTTCGATCGCGTCCGCGCCTTGCGCGAGCGCCGCCGCGATGCTCGGCAGCGTGTTCTCGACCTGCTCGCGCGGCGCGCCGCGGTGCGCGATCAACTCGGGGCGGGTGGGCATCGTTCGCCAGCTTAACATTCCGCCGCTGGTCGCGTCCACCAGCCGGGATGATCACCGTGAGCTCTGCCCCTCTGGTCGACGACCGTACCGATGACGCGCTCGACGACGCACTCCTCGCCCGCTGGCGCGGCGGCGACGAGCGTGCCGCGACGGCGCTCGTCGAACGACATGCGCCGGCGCTCTCGCGCTACGTCGCGAGCCTTGGCGCCCGCGCCGAGGTGGAGGAACTCGTGCAGGATACGTTCGTCCGCGCGTTCCAGGCGCTGGACAGCTTCCGGGCCGAGAGTTCGCTGCGCACGTGGCTGTTCACGATCGCGCGGCGGTTGCTGCTCGATCGGCGGCGGTCCGGCACGCGCCGCGCGCGGCACGAAGTTCAGGCGCCCGAGGGGGTCGACGCGGCCGGCGAGCACACCGCGCTCGACGACCTCGTCGCCGGCGAGACACGAGGCCGGCTGCGGGCCGCGGTCGAGCGCCTGACACCCACGCAGCGGGAGGTGTTCCTATTGCGTGTGGGAGAAGGTCGCGCGTA
The DNA here is from genome assembly GCA_963702945.1 of uncultured Gemmatimonadales bacterium. GTDB lineage: Bacteria > Gemmatimonadota > Gemmatimonadetes > Gemmatimonadales > Gemmatimonadaceae > BPUI01. The sequence continues at coordinate 544,152 of OY969773.1, read as the reverse complement.
CAAGGAGATCGCCCAGATCGCGGGGACCACGGAAGGGTCCGCGCGCGTACACTATCACAACGCCATTCGCTCGATCCAGGAGTTTCTCGATGTCTGACTTCGGCGCTGTTCCCCCCCGCGAGGAGCCGCATGACGGCGCGCACGACGCCGTGCGCGACGCACTGCCCGCGCTCCTGCACGGGCGCGTGACCGCGACGGAGCGTGCGGACGTCGAGCGGCACCTCGCGCACTGCGCGGCTTGTGACGCCGAGTTGCAGCTCCTCGCGTCCGCTCGCGCGCTGTATACCGCCCCGGCACCCACGCTCGACGTAGACCGCATCGCCGCCACCGTGCGCGCCCGGACCGTCGCGGCGCCGCCCGCCGCGCCGCCTCACGACGCGTTCGTCGTTCGTACCGGCGCCGTTTCGGCACATCGTCGTTCGACGCTGCCGACGTGGACGCGAACGGGGGCGCTCCGTGCGGTGGCGGCGACCGCGCTGCTCGCGATTGGCTCGGGTGCGCTGCTGTATCGTCAGCCGGCGGTGGCGCCGACGCGTCCTGCCGTCGTCGTCGCGGAGGCTCCCAGCACGTCGTCGCCGCGCCCGGCCGATCGCGATCCGAGCGGCACGCTTCTCGGTGCGAGCTTTGCCGATCTGAGCGACAGCGAGCTGGCGGCCGTCGTCGCGGCGGTCGCCGATCCCGCGTCGTCGACGCCGGCGGCCGAGCCAGCACCGGTCGCGCCAAGCGTGCTCTCTCCTGACGGAGAGTGAGCGCATGACACCGCGAGTCGCGTCGCAGGTGCGGGCTCTGCGTGTGCGCATGGCCGGTTTCGCGATCGCGCTCGTCGTCGCGAGCGGCGCACGCGTCGCGCACGCGCAGGCGGCGATCGGTGATTCCGTTCCGCCCCGCCCCGGTATCGCCCGCCTCGGTGCGGTGGTGCAGCAGCGCTTGCAGCTGACCGACGAGCAGACGGCCCGTCTCCGCGAGACGTCGCGGCGATACGCGGATCAGCGCAAGTCGCTGATGCGTGAGGAGCGCGACGCGCGTCAGACCGTCCGCGACGAGGTCGCACGAGGCAATGCGGCCGACCAGGCCCGCGTGCAGAGCGGGCTCGACCGCTTGTACGAGATCCAGCAGCGGCGCTCGGAACTCGCCGCCAGTGAGCAGCGCGATCTCGCGACGTTTCTCACGCCGACACAGCGGGCACAGTTCGCGGGGATGCAGGAACGCGCGTTCCGTGCGGCGCAGGAGATCCGGCAGCGGCGCGCGGTCGGCGCGCTCGGTCCGCTCGCGCCGACCGACCCGAACCGGGCGGCGCTCAATGCGGAGCGCCGCGCCGAACGCCAGCAGCAACGTCAGGCCGATCAGGCGGCCAGACGAGCGGCGCGACAGGCGGGACGCGCGCCACGCTGACGACAATCGACGGCGTCGGGCCGCGTCGTTGAGACGGGTCCGGTGCGGGGCTACATTGCCAGCCGCATCGGACGTCCGTCCGGCGCGCCGGGGTGGCGGAATGGTATACGCGGAGGTCTCAAAAACCTCTGTCCGCAAGGGCATACGGGTTCGAGTCCCGTCCCCGGCATCGGAGCGCGACACATTCACCCCGATTCTGCCCGATGGCGAATTACAAGTACGCCCAGATCCCCGCGAACGGCGAGCGCATCGATTACGTCGGAGACGTGCTTCGTGTGCCCGATCGCCCGATCGTCCCGTTCATCGAAGGCGACGGCACGGGTCCCGACATCTGGCGCGCCTCGGTGCGCGTGTTCGACGCGGCGGTCGAGCACGCGTATCAGGGTCAGCGGCAGATTTCGTGGATGGAGGTGTTCGCGGGCGAGAAGAGCGTCGCGACGACGGGCGAGTGGCTGCCCGAGGAGACGGTCGAGGCGCTGCGGGAGTTCCGGGTTTCGATCAAGGGCCCGCTGTCGACGCCCGTTGGCGGCGGCATTCGGTCGCTGAACGTCGCGCTGCGTCAGATTCTCGACCTGTACGCGTGTATTCGCCCGGTTCGCTACTTCGAAGGCGTGGGCGCGCCGGTGAAGGAGCCGCAGAAGCTCGACATCGTCATCTTCCGCGAAAATACCGAGGACGTGTACTCGGGGATCGAGTTCAGCGCCGGCTCGCCAGAAGCCGACCAGCTCGCCGGGTATCTCGCGGAGCACTTCGGGAAGCACGTCCGCGAGCAGTCCGCGATCGGCATCAAACCGATGAGCGAGTTCGGCTCGAAGCGCCTGGTTCGCATGGCGCTCGACTACGCGGTCAAGAATGGTCGCCCGTCGGTGACGCTCGTGCACAAGGGCAACATCATGAAGTTCACCGAAGGTGCCTTTCGTGACTGGGGCTACGAGGTCGCGAAGGAAAGCTTCGGTGGCACGGTGATCGACAAGGGCCCGTGGACGCAGCTGCCGAACGGACCGATCGTGAAGGACGCGATCGCGGACGCGATGTTCCAGCAGCTGCTGCTGCGTCCGGACGAGTACTCGGTGATCGCGACGCCCAACCTGAACGGCGACTACATCTCGGATGCGGCGGCCGCGCAGGTCGGCGGGCTCGGCATCGCGCCGGGCGGCAACATCGGCGACGGACTCGCGGTGTTCGAGGCGACGCACGGCACAGCGCCCAAGTACACGAACCTCGACAAGGTCAATCCGGGCTCGGTGATCCTGTCGGGCGTGATGATGCTGCAGTACATGGGCTGGAACGAGGCCGCGGATTTGATCGTCCGCGGAATGGAGCGCGCGATCGGCGCGAAGACGGTGACCTACGATCTCGCGCGCCAGATGCAGGGCGCGACCGAAGTATCGTGCTCGGGCTTCGGCGACGCGATCATCCGCGCGATGGGCGCTTGAGATGGCACTCGCCCTCACGCTCGACAGCGGCAACGTCGCCGAACTCTCGACGCCGCTGCTCGCCATAGCCCTTGCCGCTGGTGAAGCGCTGCCCGGCGCGCTCGCGCCGCTCGACACCGCGCTCAACGGCGCATTGGGTCGCGCCATCGCGCGCCGCGATTTTCGTGGCGGCCGCGACGAAACGTTGCATATCGCCGGCGCGGAGTCGGGCGTCGAGCGCGTGCTCCTCGTCGGGCTCGGCAAGGGTGATGACCGCCGCGGCGCACTGCGTCGTGCCGGCGCGGTCGCCGCGCGCGCTGCCGCGAAGCTCGGCACCGGCGCGATCGCGTTGTACGCCGACGCGCTCGATGCGGACACGGCGGAGCAGGCGGCACTCGGCCTGGCGTTAGGCGCCTGGACGTACGACGATCTCAAGACCGCGCCGCCGGATGCCGATCGACGCGCGCCGCTCGAACGCGCGTCGATCGTCGCGAACGCTGAGGCAGAGGCGGGGATCAAGGCCGCCGAGTCGATCGCGGCGGGTTACGATCTCGCACGCCGGCTGGCGATGATGCCGGGCAACGTCTGCACGCCAGACACCTTCGTCGAGACCGCGCGCGACATCGGCGGGCGGTTCGGCCTCGATGTGACGGTGTTGGGCCGCGCGGAGATGACCGACCTCGGAATGGGCTCGTTCCTCTCGGTCGCGCAGGGCGTGCCGGAGGAAGACCCGAAGCTCGTCGCGATCGAGTACCGGCGCGGCGGCGACGCCAAGCCGATCGTGCTCGTCGGCAAGGGGCTCTGCTTCGATACGGGTGGGGTCAACCTCAAGCCCGGCGAAGGCATGTTCAACATGAAGTTCGACATGTGCGGCGCGGCCGGCGTGATGGGGGCGATGGAAGCGATCGCGCGCCTCGGACTCGCGGTGAACGTGGTCGGCGTCGTCGGCTCGACCACGAACATGATGAGCGGCACGTCGATGAAGCCGGGCGACGTCGTCCGGAGCATGTCGGGCAAGACGATCGAGAACCACAACACGGACGCCGAGGGCCGCCTCGTGCTGTGCGACCTGCTGCACTGGATCAAGAAATACGAGCCCGCCGCGGTGATCGACGCCGCGACGCTCACGGGGGCGATCGTGATCGCGTTGGGCCACGCAGCCGTCGGCGTGTTCGGTAGCGACGACGCGCTCACGCAGGAGGTGCTGACCGCAGGGCGGCGCGCGGGCGAGAAGGGCTGGGAACTGCCGATGTTCGACGAGTACCGCGAGCAGCTCAAGAGCGACGTGGCGGACATGAAGAACGTCGGCGGCCGCGCCGCGGGTTCGATCACCGCGGCGTGGTTCCTCCGCGAGTTCGTCGACGGCGCGTACCCCTGGGTGCACCTCGACGTCGCGGGCACCGCGTATTCGGAGACGGACCTCGGCTGGATTCCGAAGGGGCCGACCGGCACGCCGACGGGCACGTTCGTCGAATTCGTTCGGGCGAGGGCGCGCTGATCCATCGTTCCGCGCGCGCCGGCGTTAGGCGCGCGCTCACGACGACGGGTGTCGCGCTCAGCATCGCGCTGAGCGCGGCATCAGTCGTCACGTCCGCCGCGCACGCCCAGAGTACGCCGACCCAGCCGTCACCGCGCTCGCCGGCTCCGATCGGCACGGGACTGCCCTCGACCCCGCCGCGCGATTCCGCCCGGCGCGACACGGTGCCGCGCGGGCGCGATTCGGTCAGCACGGGCGGGCTGAACACCGACGCATCGCGCCGCACCGCGCCCGATTCGCTGCGCGGGATCGTCGATTCTCTCAAGACGCCGAAGGTCAAGCGCGACAGCATCAAGGCGCCACTCGTCCGCGCGGAGCTGCCGACGCAGGGTGTCATTGCCGGTCCAGCGTACCGGTTCCGCGGCGATACCGTGCTCGCGTCCGGCGCGCTGACGATCGCCGACATGCTCGAGCGCATCCCCGGCGTCGTCGTCTACCGCACCGGCTACATCGCGTCTGCCCAGACCGCTTCCTACCTCGGCGATTTCCGGCGCGTCCGCATCTTCCGCGACGGCGTCGAGATCGACCCGGTCGATCCGCGAAACGGCGGTGTCTTAGACCTCACGGACGTTCAGCTCTGGCAGGCCGAAGAGGTCAGCATCGAGCCGACCGCGGGCGAGGTGCGCGTCTTCATTCGCACACGCGCGCCGCGCAACACGACGCCCCAGACGCGCGTCGACGTCTACACGGGCGACCAGGAGACCAACCTCTATCGCGCGTTCTACGGAAAGCGCTTCACCAACGGTGGGCTGATTCAGGTCAACCTGCAACAATATGGGACGGGGAGCCGCGACCGGATCGGCAGCGGCGGTGATGCCGCGAACGCGCTCGTCCGGCTCGGCTGGGCGCGGCGCAACCGCAGTCTCGACCTGACGTTCACGCGCCTCGACCGCCGTCGCAACCAGACGCGGAACTTCTTCACGCAGGACTCGGTGCTCGTCAACTTCATCGGGCGGCGTGACGAGGCCTATCTGCGCGCCGGACTCGGTGATCCCGACTCGGGGGTCTGGGCGCAGGCCATCGCGAACGTGCTTCGGTTCCGCGAGGAGTCGCCGAAGGGTGTGTTAGGCGATACTGCGGTCCCGGACACGTCCGTCTATCGCAATCAGTACGTGGTGACGGGTGGGCTCACGCGCTGGGGCGTGCGATTCACCGCCACGGATCGCTACCGCGTCGGCAATCACAACACGTACAACGCGCCGTCACTCCGCGCGAGCTACGAGCGCGATCGCCTCTCGCTGTCTGCTGTCGGCGAGCGAGTCGGCACGGATTCGACGAAGCGACTCGACGTGTCGGGACGGTTCGCGATCCTTCCGCGACTCGCGCTCGTCGGCGGTCTCAGCTCGACCACGGGCGATTCGGCCGTGGGCGGCACGCGGCGCGTCGCGCGCGCGGAAGTGGCCGCGCAGGTCGCGCGCGACGCGTGGTTCTCGGTGGGACGCATCATCCGGGATGGCGGGGTGTTCCTTCCGCCGCGGATCTACGCGGTGCCCGCAGGCACGCCAGTCGCCGCGCTCGAGGACCGTGCGTCGGGGTTCGTGGCATCGCTCCGTGGGCTCCTCCTGCCGGCCGTCACCGCCGACATCGGCGGGACGGCGTGGAGCAGCGCGGGGTTGTACCGCCCGCGCTATCAAGGGCGCGCGGAGCTGCGCTACGCGAACAATTTCCTGCGCACCTTTCCGACCGGCGAATTCGGCCTGAACGTGGCGCTCTCGAACGAGTACCGCAGCAGCGTGATCTTCCCGCTCGCGCCATCACCCGCGACCGCTCCGATTGGCCCCGTCACGCTCACCCGCGCCGCCGCGAGCAACGTCATCGGCGCGCAGCTCGAAATCCGGCTGCAACGCGCCGTCGTCAGCTACCAGGTCCGGAACCTCGGGTCGCGGTTCTACCAGGAAGTGCCGGGCCTGTACCTCCCACGCGGCGCGATCAGCTACTACGGCGTGCGCTGGGAGTTCAGCAACTGACGCGCTCTCGATTTTGACAAAGTGCTTGTCCCGCAATAGGTTGCGCCGCCTCACATGATCCGGAGCATGACAGGATTCGGCGCGGCCGACGGCACGGTCGGAACGCTGCGCGTCGAAGTCGAGGCGCGGAGCGTCAACCATCGCTTTTTCTCGCCCAGCATTCGGCTGCCGGGCGCGTTCTCGCGCTGGGAGACCGAGGTGCGCGACACCCTGCGCGCCCACACCGCGCGGGGCCATGTCACGCTTGCCGTTCGCACCGAACGTGACGTCACCGAACTCGGCCGAGTGCGACTCGATGGTGTGCGCCTCGCGGACTACGCCGCGGCGTACCGCGAGGTCGCGACGTCGTTCGGCACCGCCGTGTCGGTCAGCTTCACCGACGTCCTGCGGCTTCCCGGGGTGATCGCGACGGAAGATGGGCCCGACGCGGTGCCGACCACGCGCCCGGAGTCGGCCGACGCGGAGGACCGCGCGGCGCTGCTCGCCATCGTCGATGCGGCCGCACGACAACTCGTGCAGGCGCGCGCCGCCGAAGGCGAGCGCATCGCCACCGTGCTCCGTGAGCGGGTCGCAATCGTCGCCGCCGCCTTCGACCGCGTAGCGGCACGCGCACCCGAACGGCTCGACGAGCAGCGCGCTCGCCTGCGCGACGCGGTTCGCGAACTCACTGCGGGCTCGACGCTCTCCGACGAACGCATCGCGCAGGAGATCGCCATTCTCGTCGATCGCGTCGATGTCAGCGAGGAGATCGACCGCTTCCGCGTGCACGTCGACGCGTTCCACGCCGCGCTCGACGCGGACGACGCGGAGCCGGTTGGCAAGCGCCTCGGCTTTCTCCTTCAGGAGATGCTCCGCGAGACGAACACGACGGGGAGCAAGGCCAACGATTCCACGATTCTCCGCGAGGTCCTCCTCGTGAAGGAGGAGCTCGAACGCATCCGCGAGCAGGTGGAGAACGTCGAATGAGCATCCCGCCGCGTGGCGTGCCGTTCCCGGTCATCCTCTCGGCGCCGTCCGGTGGTGGCAAGACGAGCATCGCGCGCCGTCTCGTCGCGGAGCGTCCGGATGTCGGCTACTCGGTGTCGTGCACGACGCGCAGACCGCGCCCTGGCGAGGTCGACGGCCGCGACTACTACTTCCTCACGCCCGACGCGTTCGACGCCGCCCAGATCCGCGGCGAGTTCGCCGAATCCGCGATCGTCCACGGGAATCGGTACGGGACGCTCAAGCGCGAGGTCGAACGCGTGATCGCCGCGGGGAAGCACGTGCTGATGGACATCGACGTGCAGGGTGCGCGGCTCTTCTCCGAAGCGTTCCCGGGCGCCGTCCGGGTGTTCGTCCTTCCGCCGTCGGGCGGGGTATTACTCGAACGGCTTGCGTCACGCGCGAGCGAGAGCGCGGCCTCCTTTGCGCTCCGCGTGCGGAATGCGCGCGAGGAAGTCGCGGCCGCGCACGAGTATGATTACGTGGTCGTGAACGACGAGCTCGATCGCGCCGTCGCGCAGGTCGGCTCGATCCTCGACGCCGAGGGCACGCGGCGCGATCGCCTTCGCGAGCTCGATTCGCAGATTGACACGGTAGTCGCGGAGCTGGACGCCGCGGTGACCGCCTAACGCAGCATCAGACCTTTCCAGGAGCCACGCCATGCAGGTTTTTACGCCGAACGAGATCGCCGAGCGCGCGACCAACAAGTACCTCGCGGTGCTCGTGGCCGCAAAGTATGCGCGGTTGCTGAACGAATTTCCGCGCATCCCGGGGCGCTCGGGGGAGAAGAAGCTGACGACGCGCGCGCTCGAGGAGCTGTCGGGCGGCAACATCGGCTTCGACGTCGTGCCGCGCCGTCGTGGCGCGCCGGCCCCGGCCGCCGAGGGCTGACGCAGGGCTGATCGGACCACCTGGCCGCCGACCGCGCGCATGCGCCCGTTCGACGGCCGCCGCATCCTGCTCGGCATTACGGGCGGCATCGCGAGCTACAAGGCGGCGTGGGTCGCGCGGCTGTTGGCGCAGGCTGGCGCCGAGGTGGACACCGTCATGACGCGCTCCGCGACCGAGTTCATCGGCGCGGTGACGCTCGAGGCGCTCGTTGGGCGGCCCGTGCACACGGACCTCATCGCGGCCGGGCACGCGCTCGATCACATCAAGCTCGCCCGCGCAGCGGACGCCGTGGTCGTCGCGCCATGCACCGCGGACTTCCTCGCGCGTGCGGTGCATGGACAGGCCGGCGATCTACTCAGTGCATGCCTGCTCGCGACGACGGCTCCCGTCCTACTCGTTCCTGCCATGAACGACCGGATGTGGGCGCACCCGCAGGTCCGGCGGAACGTCGAGCACGCGCGCTCGCTTGGCTATCACGTGCTCGATCCCGCCGAAGGACCGCTCGCGGCTGGCGAGGGCAGCGGACCCGGCCGGATGCCCGAACCGGAGGTCATCGTCGCGCACGCGGGCCGTCTGCTCGAAGCGCGCGGCGCGCTCGCGGGTCGCCGGGTGCTCGTCACGGCGGGTCCGACGCGCGAGGCGCTCGACCCCGTGCGCTACATCTCGAACCACAGCTCGGGGAAGATGGGCGTCGCGCTCGCGAGCGCGGCGTGGCGCCGTGGCGCGACCGTGACGTTGGTCGCCGGTCCGCTGCAGGTATCCGTTCCCGACTTCGTCGCGCACGTCTCGGTCGAGAGCACTGATGAGATGGCCGCAGCGGTCGCCGACGCTCTTCCGGAGGCGGACGTCGCGATCATGGCTGCGGCGCCGGCGGATTTCCGCGCGACGGAGGTTGCGGCGCGCAAGATCAAGCGAGGCGCCGGCGGCCTCACGCTTGCCTTGAGCGCGACCCCCGACATCCTTGCCTCGACCCGCGCGCACCGAAAACCCGGCGCCCTGATCGTCGGATTCGCACTGGAAACGTCCGATGGCGAGGCGCACGCGCGAACCAAACTCGCCTCCAAGGCGCTCGATCTGATCGTGCTCAACGACGCGACCGAAGCTGGCGCCGGATTCGGCGTCGATACAAACCGGGTGACCATCATCGACACGCATGGCGCGGCCGAGCCACTCGCCCTCATGCCCAAGCGCGACGTCGCCGACGCGATCCTCGACCGCGTCGAGCGTCTGATGGCCGCTCGCGAGGGCGTACCGCGACCGGGCGACGCGCCCGCGACGCTCGCGTGAGCGGCGACAGCAGCGCCGCACGCGAGCGGCTCCGCCAGTACCTCGAACAGCGCCGCGAGCTTGGCGAGCGCGAGTTGGTGCTCGATTCGATGTCGGTGGACGATGTACTGCGCGTCGTGGGGCTGAATCGCGGCGACGCGCCGCTCAAGCCGCGACGTCCACGTCCGGCGGTGCCCCCAACGCCCGAGCCGAGTACGGCCCTCGCAGCGGCGCCCGCGCCAGATCCGGACGCCGCGATCGAGTACGACCTGGACGACGACGAGGAGTTCGTCGAGGAGGATCTCGATGCCGATCTCGCCGGGGACGTGGGCGCGCCGGCGGATCACCCGCGACTGCGCGGCGAGCCTGCCGCCGGCGCGGTCGACCGTGCGGGCCCGCAGCGCGCCGGACCCGATGCGGCGACGCCGCCGAGCGCCGAGCCGAGTGCGCCGGCGGGCGACGACGCGCCGCCGCTGGACTGGCGCACCGCGCTGCGGGACGCGAACGCTGAACCGGAATCCACCCGTCGAACAGCCCCGGAGCCCGAGTCGATGCCCAGCCGCCGTTCCGCCGCTCCTCCGGCCACGAGTGCAGCAGCGCCGACATCCAGCGTGGCGCCCACCCCGGCGTACGTGACCGGCGAGCTCTTTCCCGGGCTCGACGTCCCGATCGGCGTGGTCGCGGTCGGCGCGGGGACGGAGCTGTTCGGCGGGCCGACCGAGGGACTCGACTCGATCGCGCACGTCGCCGACGCCGTGCGCGCCTGCACCCGGTGCCAGCTCTACAAGACAGCGACGAACGGCGTGCCGGGCGAGGGGCCGATCGACGCGGACTTCGTCGTCGTCGGCGAAGCGCCCGGTGCGGACGAGGACGCCAGCGGCCGCCCATTCGTCGGCGCGTCGGGCCAGCTTTTGACGAAGATCCTCGCGGCCATTAACCTCCGGCGGGAGGATGTCTTCATCGCGAACGTGGTGAAGCACCGTCCCCCGGGGAATCGGAACCCCGCGCCCGACGAGGTCGCGGCGTGCAGTCCGTATCTCGTCCGGCAGTTGGAGCTCGTTCGGCCGAAGGTCATCCTCACGGTCGGCAACTTCGCGGCGCAGACGCTCCTCGGGACCAAGCTCGGAATCAGCAAGTTGCGCGGGCAGGTGCACCTGTACCACGGCGTACCGCTCGTCGCGACCTACCACCCCGCCGCGCTCCTGCGGAACCCCACCTGGAAGCGCCCCACCTGGGAAGATGTCCAGCTTGCCCGTCGACTTCTCGATCGCGCCGCCAGCCCGGGTTGATCCATACAAGGATCGGCGGCCGCCGTATTCGCTCGACGCCGAGGTCGCTGTCCTCGGCGCGATGCTGCTCGACCAGGACGCGATCCTTCGCGCCGGCGAGCACGTCGACGACACGATGTTCTACCAGGAAGGGCACCGCCGCGTCTTCCGCGCGATGCTCTCCCTCTCGGAGCGCGGCGAGGTGGCCGACCCGCTGACGCTGGCCGAGGAGTTAGGCCGTCGCGGTGAGCTGGAGGCGAGCGGCGGGAAGGAGTACCTCGCCTTCCTCATCGACGCGGTTCCGACGGCGGCAAACGTCGAGTACCACGCGAAGATCATCCGCGAGAAGGCGCTCATGCGGCGCCTCATCGAGGTCTCGACCAACGTCGTGACCGAGGCGTTCGAGGGGCGCCGGATGGCGGCCGAGCTGCTCGACGAAGCGGAATCGAAGATCTTCCAGATCGGCGAGGCGCAGAACGCGAGCAACTTCACGCGTATCAAGGAGTTGCTCTGGCCCGCGATGGAGCGCATCGAGGCGCAGAGCCGGTCCGGGAACGCGGTCACCGGTGTGCCGACCGGGTACAAGGATCTGGACGAGATGACGAGCGGCTTCCAGCCCTCCGATCTCGTCATCGTCGCCGCGCGTCCGTCGATGGGGAAAACGGCGTTCACGCTCAATATCGCGCAACACGTCGCCATCACCGAGCAGAAGTCCGTCGCCTTCTTCTCGCTGGAGATGAGCAAGGACTCACTCGTACAACGGATGCTGACGAGTGAGGCGCGCATCGACGCGCAAACGCTGCGCAAGGGACGGCTCCGCGACGACGATTTCCCGCGTCTCGCGCGCGCCGCCGGCATCCTCTCGCACGCCCCGGTCTTCATCGACGATACGCCGGGGATCACCGTGCTGGAGATGCGCTCCAAGGCTCGGCGTCTCAAGAGCGATCACGGGCTCGACCTCGTCATCGTCGACTACCTGCAGCTGATGTCGGGGCCGAGCGCGGAAAACAGGCAGCAGGAGGTGTCGCAGATCTCGCGCGGCTTGAAGGCACTCGCGAAGGAGCTGCGCGTGCCGGTCGTGGCGCTGTCGCAGCTGTCGCGCGCTGTCGATCAGCGTGCCGGGGCAGAGAAGGGGCGCCCCGTGCTTTCCGACCTTCGCGAGTCGGGTGCGATCGAGCAGGACGCGGACCTCATCATGTTCCTCTTTCGCGAGGAAGTGTACGCCGAGCGAGAGAACGGGCAGCTGAAGGATCCGGGCGTCGAGGGCAAGGCCGAGGTGATCATCGGCAAGCAACGCAACGGTCCGATCGGCACCGTACCGCTCTTCTTCCACAAGCAGTACACCCGCTTCGAGTCCGTCACGCGGCGCGAGTACGACGGCGCGCCGGCCTAACGCGTGGCGAAGGCGAAGACGGTCTATCGCTGCACCGAGTGCGGCGCAGAGTACAGCAAGTGGCAGGGCCGGTGCGAGACCTGCGGGGAGTGGAACACGCTCGTCGAGGAGAGCGCGGCGCCCAAGGTGTCAGCCGCGAAGGGCGGGGCGGGCGCCGCGCGGCGCATGGGCGGGAGCGCCTCGCTGTCCGAAGGTGGAACCGTCGTGGCCGCGCCGCGGCTGCGCGATGTGGGCGGCTCCGAAGCGGAACGCTGGCGGACCGGGATCAACGAGTTCGATTTCGTGTTAGGCGGCGGCATCGTTCCCGGCTCGATGGTTCTCGTCGGCGGCGAGCCCGGCATTGGCAAGTCGACGCTCCTCCTGCAGATCGCGGCCCGGATGCAGACGGCCGGGCGCTCGACCCTCTACGTGTCTGGCGAGGAATCGCCACTGCAGGTGAAGCTCCGCTCCGACCGCCTCGACGAGACGGCAGCCGACGTCACGCTCCTCTCCGAGACGCTGCTCGAGACCGTCATCGCGACCGGAACGGCGACCGCGCCGGACCTCATGATCGTCGACTCGATCCAGACGGTGTTCACGCAGGATCTGGAAGGTGCGCCCGGCAACGTCGGGCAGGTGCGCGAGTGCGCCGCGCGGCTGATGCGCTTCGCGAAGGAGACCGGGACCGCGACCTTCGTCGTCGGCCACGTCACGAAGGGCGGCGGAATCGCAGGACCGAAAACGCTGGAACACATCGTCGATACGGTGCTCTATTTCGAGGGCGAGAGCACGCTCGACCATCGCATCCTGCGCGCGACGAAGAACCGCTTCGGCTCCGTCGACGAGATCGGCGTCTTCCGCATGACCCAGGGCGGACTGCTCGCGGTCGAAAACCCGTCCGAACTTTTCCTCGGCGATCGCACGAGTACGTCCAGCGGGAGTGCGGTCACAGCCCTGCTCGAAGGCACGCGTCCGGTGCTCGTTGAGATCCAGGCGCTCGCGGCGAAGGCCGGGTACGGCACGCCGCAGCGGGTCGCCACCGGCTACGATGGGCGCCGCCTTGCCTTGCTTCTCGCCGTGCTCGACAAGCGCGCGGGGCTCAACTTCTCGCAACTCGACGTGTTCCTCAACGTCGTCGGTGGCGTGCGCCTAACGGAACCTTCCGGCGATCTCGCCGTTGCCGCTGCGCTCGCGTCGAGCATCTACGACCGCGCACTCGCGCGCGACGCCGTGTTCCTCGGCGAGGTCGGGTTGGGCGGGGAGATCCGCCCCGTCTCGCAGACCGAGCGGCGGCTCGCCGAGGCAGCCAAGATGGGCATGCGGACCGCGTACGTCGCGGAGCGCGGCGTGCCGAAACGCCCCGTGCCCGACATTCGCACGGTGCCCGTGCGCACGATCGCGGAACTGTTCGAGCGGACGTTTGCGTGAGGCACCACGCGTGAGCCAGGAGCAGCCGCTCCGCCCGACGCGTGAGGTGCCCTTTCCGACCATCACCGGAATGGCGCGTCGCGAGCCCGCGCCCGGCGCGTTGCCCGCCGCGCAACGCGATGTGGGCGTCGTCATCGTCGCGGCGGGCAGTGGGACACGCGTCGGTGGGACCGAGCTCAAGCAGTTCCGATGGGTCGCGGGCCGCCCGATGTTGCTGCACAGCGTTCAGACCTTCATGGCACGGCCGGACGTGCACACGGTCGTCGTCGTGCTCCCGAAGTCGCATGCGGCTGACCCGCCGCCGTGGCTCTTTCAGTGCGATGTCGATCGCCTGCTCGTTGCCGTTGGCGGTCGCGAGCGCGCCGAAAGCGTCGCGAATGGGCTCGAAGATCTGCCGGACGAGGTCACGACGGTGCTCGTGCACGACGCCGCCCGACCGCTCGTCGACGACGCGCTCATCGGCCGCGTCATCGACGAGGCGCGACGAGGTCACGGCGCCGTTCCCGCACTTCCCGTCGTCGACACGTTGAAGGAGGTCGACGCGGAAGGCCGCGTCGTGCGCACGGTCGACCGCGCGCGGATGTGGCGCGCACAGACACCGCAGGGATTCCCGCGAGCGGCACTCGCGCGCGCGCACGCCGAGGCACGCCGCGATCGACGGGCCGCCCTGACGGACGACGCGGCGCTCTTCGAGGGGACCGATTTCCCCGTGATCGTGGTTCGCGGCAGCGAGCGCGCGCTCAAGGTGACGGACGAAGCCGACTTTGCGCGCGCCGAGGCGCTCAGCCTGCTTGCGGACTGACGCCGACGGGCCGACGCGTTGACCGAACCGCGTCCGGTGCCATTCTGGTCGCCCGCCGAAATCGAGGGCTCGCTGAGTGGAACGATCGCGCACCTGAACGCCGGCGGTGTGCTCGCGTATCCGACCGAGACCGTCTACGGCTTCGGCACCGCGCTCGATCACGACAGCGTCGAAACGCTCGTGCGGCTGAAGCGACGTCCACCGTACAAGCCGTTCCTGATCCTCGTCGCGGGGAGCGCGATGATCGAGCGTCTGGGCCTGCACCTTACGCCGGCGGCGTCGCGGCTCGCCGCGCGCCACTGGCCTGGTCCGCTCACGCTCGTGCTCCCGGGCGGTGAGCGCCGCGTCCCGGCGCGCCTTCGTGGGCCCGAGGGCGGCGTCGCGGTACGCTGGACACCGCATGAAGGGCTGCTCCGCCTGATTCGCGCGTATGCCGAACCGATCACGTCGACGAGTGCCAACCGTCCCGGCGTCCCGCCCGCTATGCGCGCGGGTGAGATCGTCGCACAGTGGCCCGACGCGATCGTGCGCGGCACACTCCGTGTTCTGGACGGCGGGCTGATCCCGGACTCGCCGCCATCCACCGTGGTGGATTGCACGGGACGCCTGCCACGCGTCATACGGCCGGGTGCGATTCCGGCCCGAGTCCTTCGTGAGAGCGTCCCGGACCTCGTCGGGGATGCCTGAGGTAACACTGAGATGCGTCTGCTTTTCGTTTGCACTGGGAACACATGTCGCAGCGCCATGGCCGAGGCGATCGCGCGGACCGTGGCCTCCGAACGTGGGCTCCACGACATCGTCGTCGAGAGCGCGGGTACCGGCGCGGCGCCGCTGCCGGCCGATCCTGACGCGCCGAGCCCGGGCGCTTCTGACGGCGCCCTTCTCGTCGCACTCGAGCATGGGGTCGACCTGGGCGAACATCGCTCACGCCAGCTCACGGCGGAGCTGATCGACGGCGCCGACCTCGTGCTCGCCATGGGACAGCGGCATCTCGATCGCGTGTTCGAACTCGGTGGGCGAGGGAAGTCGCAACTTCTCACAGCGTTCGCGTCCGAGGGTCGGTCGCGGCAGAACATCGAAGACCCGTTCGGCGGGCCGCTCTCCGCGTACCGTGCGACATACGAGGAGCTCGACCGCGAGATCCGCCGCGCCCTCGACCGGCTCGGCGCGACCCGTGGGCCGGACGCGACCACGGCCGGCGCCTAGTCTTCCGCGCCCGAGGCGCGAGGCAACGTTTCGCCCCACCGCGCGCGATTTCGACCCTGCGCGCCGCACGGCCTGGCGTATGATCCCGGGATGGCGGTGAACATCGCAAACGCTCCGCGACCGGCCCTACCCGGACGGCTCGTGCTCCTCGGCCACCCCGTGGCGCACTCGCTATCGCCGACGTTCCAGAACGCGGCGCTCGACGCCGCTCAGATCGCGCTCCGCTACGACGCGCTCGACGTCATGCCGGCAGCGTTACAGAGCACGCTCGCGGAACTCCGTGCGGTCAACGGCGCCGGAAACGTGACCGTGCCGCACAAGCCAGCAGTGGCGGCTGCTTGCGACGCGCTCACCGATGTTGCGCGCGCGGCCGGTGCCGTGAACACGTTCTGGCACGTAGATGATCGCCTGATCGGCGACAACACCGATGTCGCCGGCGCGCAGGCTGCGCTCGCAGCGCTCCCCCTGGCCCCGCTCTCAGGGTCATCGCCGCGGGTCACGCTACTCGGCGCCGGTGGCGCAGCTCGCGCGGTGATCCTCGCGGCGGAACGCCTCTGGCCAAACGTCCGCGTGCGCGTGTTGGCGCGTCGTGTCGCGAGCGCGCACGAGCTCGCTGCGGCGTTTCCGCACCGCGTCGAGATCGCCAACGCGCGAACCGATGCCTTACTCGACGCGGATCTCGTCATCAACGCGACCCCGCTCGGCTTACGCCAGGACGACCCGCTCCCGTGCGATATGTCGGAACTCGCGCCGACCGCGACGCTATATGACCTCGTGTACGGCGCGCGCGAAACGGCGTGGGTGCGCGCTGGACGCGCCGCGGGCCATCGCGCGGAGGATGGCCTGGGCATGTTAGTCGAGCAGGGCGCGGCCGCATTCACGCGCTGGTTCGGGATCGAGCCCGATCGCGACCGCATGTGGCAGGCGGTCGAGGCGCGGACAGGGCGAGGACGCTCGTCGAAACACCCGCAGCGACCGTGACGGCGATATCCGAGCCCGCGTCGACGCGCTGGCTACGCATTGCGCGCGTGACGTTCACGTCGCTCATCGATTTCGTCCTCCCCGTCGCATGCGTTGCGTGCGGCGCCGGCATCGCCCAGCGTGGGCCAAGCCCGGCCTTGATGTGCGGACCGTGTTGGGCCGCGCTCCCGCTCCTCGCACACCCGCAGTGCGAACGTTGCGGCCATCCACAGCGCGTCGGCAGCGCGACGTCGCACGCCACGTGTGCTTGGTGCGACATGTTGCCGCCCTACGTGCGCGCGTGCCGTTCCGTCTGCTGGGTGCCCGACGGGCCGGGCGGGTCGATCGTTCGGGCGCTCAAGTACGGCGGTTGGCGGGCCACCGCGCCAGCCATCAGTGCCCGGCTCGCCGCGACCGAATGGCCCGAGGACGTGCGTACCGAACGCGTCGCCGTGATCCCGGTACCACTCGGCGTCGCGCGCCTGCGCGAACGTGGATACAACCAGAGCGCCCTGATCGCGCAGGGCGTCGCGAGACGTTGGGGCCTGCCGGTGTGGGACGACGTACTCGAGCGCTCGCGGGCCACGCAGGCACAGGCGCGGTTGACAGCGGGGGACCGTTTGACGAACGTTGCCGGCGCTTTCCGGGTCGCGGACGGAGTCCGGGCTCGCCTCCGCGGCGCTCACGTCGTGCTCGTCGACGACGTGGTCACCACCGCAGCCACGCTCAACGCCTGTGCCGCCGCGCTCGTGGCGGGAGGTGCGCGCGTCGTGAGCTACGCGACGTTCGGCAGAGCACGGTCCTGAGCGGTCCCGCGCCCGGCTTCATCTTCGACCGCAGGAGTGTTCCGCGATGGCTATTCGCGTCGGTATCAACGGCTTCGGCCGCATCGGGCGGCAGGTGCTTCGCGCCGCCAAGCAACAGGGCGTCGCCGACCTCGAGTTCGTGGCCGTGAACGATCTGACGGACACGAAGACCCTGGCCCACCTCTTCAAGTACGACTCGGTCCATCGCACCTATGAAGGACAGGTCGAGGCGGGCGAGGGCAGCGTCACCATCGATGGCGAGTCGCTGAAGATCTTTGCCGAACGCGATCCGGCAAAGCTTCCCTGGGGCGACCTCGGCGTCGACATCGTGCTCGAGTCGACGGGCCGCTTCACCGACGCCGATAAGGCCGAGGCGCACCGGCAAGCTGGCGCGAAGAAGGTCATCATCTCGGCCCCGGCCAAGGGCGAGGACATCACCATCGTGATGGGCGTGAACTCGGACAAGTACGACGCGGCCGCGCACAACATCATCTCGAACGCGTCGTGCACGACCAACTGCCTCGTGCCGATGGTCAAGGTCCTGCAGGACGCCGTCGGCATTCGGCACGCGACGATGGTCACGATCCATAGCTACACCAACGACCAGTCCATTCTCGACCAGCCGCACAAGGATCTGCGCCGCGCGCGTGCGGCGGCGCTCTCGATGATTCCGACGACCACTGGCGCTGCCAAGGCCACCTCGCTCGTCATGCCCGAGATGAAGGGCAAGATCGACGGTGTCTCGATCCGCGTCCCGACTCCTGACGTGTCGATCACGGAGCTCGTCGTGGAAGCCGAGCGCGCCACGACGATCCAGGACGTCAACGCGGCGTTCGAGGCCGCCGCGTCGGGCGCACTCGCCGGCATCATGCAGTACTCGACCGAGCCGCTCGTGTCGACCGACTACATCGGTAACCCGCACTCGTGCATCGTCGACGCGCTCTCGACCAACGTGATCGACGGCACGATGGTGAAGGCGTCCGGCTGGTACGACAACGAGTGGGGCTACTCCTCGCGCTGCGTCGATCTGCTCCGCTTCATCGGCGCGCGACTCGGCTGAGGCGCGGACGCCGATGCCGAAGAAAACCGTCCGCGATCTGACCGACGCCGAGTTGCGCGGACGGCGCGCCCTGGTCCGCGTGGATTTCAACGTCCCGCTCGACAAGGCGGGACAGGTGAGCGACGACACCCGTATCCGCGCCGCGCTCCCGACCTTGCAGTACTTGATCGAGCGCGGCGCGAAGGTCGTGTTGATGTCCCACCTCGGGCGCCCGAAGGCGGCGCCCGAGGCGAAGTACTCGCTCGAGCCGGTCGCCGCCCGCCTAACGGCGCTGCTCCCGGGCGTACACGTCGATTTCTGCGAAACGACCGACACGGACGACGCGGTGCAGGCGTCGGAGCGCCTGCCCAACGGCGGCGTCCTGCTCGTCGAGAACACGCGTTTCCTCCCAGGCGAGGAGGCCAACGACGAACGCCTCGCCCGCGAGTTGGCCAAGCTCGGCGACCTCTACGTCAATGACGCGTTCGGTGCCGCGCACCGCGCGCATGCCTCGACAGAAGGCGTCGCGAGGGTTCTCCACCCCGCGGTAGCGGGCCTGTTGATGGAGCGGGAGCTGGCGTACCTCGGCGCCGCGCTCGCGAATCCACAGCGTCCCTTCGTCGCCATCCTCGGTGGCGCCAAGATCTCGGGCAAGCTCGACGTGATTGCGCAGCTGCTGCCAAAGGTCGACCGGCTGCTGATCGGCGGTGCAATGGCGAACACGTTCTTCCGCGCGATGGGCCTGGAAACCGGAAAGTCGCTCGTCGAGCCCGATCGTATCGATCTCGCGCGTGAGCTCTCCCAGACCGCGGGCGAACGGCTGGAGCTACCGGTCGACGCCGTCGTCGCGCCAGCGCTCACCCCCGATGCCGCCGCAACGGTGGTCCCGCGTGACGGCATCCCAGTCGATCAAGCGATGTACGACGTCGGTCCCGAGACGGTGCGAGTGTTCGGCGACGCCGTCCGGAGCGCGCGCACGGTGCTGTGGAATGGCCCGATGGGTGTGTTCGAGACGCCGCCCTTCGACGCGGGCACGTTAGGCATCGCGCATGCGCTCGCCGATGCGACGCGCTCGGGCGCGACGACGATTGTCGGAGGTGGCGACTCCGCCGCGGCGATCGCGCAGGCTGGGCTGGAGGCCGAGGTGACGCACGTGTCGACCGGCGGCGGCGCCTCGCTCGAGTTCCTCGAAGGCAAGACCCTGCCGGGCGTGGCCGCGCTCGACGACGCGTGACTCCCGCGACCACGACATGCTGAAGCCCATATTCGCTGCGAACTGGAAGATGAACCACGGGCCGACGGACGCCCGTGCGTTCATGCGCTCGTTCCTGTCACAGGCGCCGCGTGGCGACGGTCGCACGCTTGTCTTTTTCCCGCCGGCTATCACGCTGGCGACGGTCGCTGAGGCGCTCCACGACCGGCCGGAGATCCTCGTCGGCGTGCAGAACGTGCATGAGGAGGCCGCTGGCGCTTTCACGGGCGAGATATCGGCGGGGATGGCGCGTGACGCGGGCGCGCGGGTCGTGCTGGTCGGTCACTCCGAGCGGCGTCACGTGTTCGGCGAGAGCGATGCACAAACGGCGAAGAAGGTCGAACTCGTCGTCCGCGCTGGCCTCGTCCCGATGCTGTGCGTGGGCGAGACACTCGCCGAACGCGAAGCCGGACTCACGGAACAGGTCGTCGTGCGGCAGCTCAACGCGGCGATCGCGGGCCTCGATCCCCATCAGATTGGCGCGATGCTGATCGCGTACGAGCCCGTCTGGGCCATCGGCACGGGGCGCACGGCGACCCCCGAGGACGCGTCCGCCGTGCACGCCGAGATCCGCGCCGCGTTACGCGAACGCGTCGGCGATCGCGCGGCCGTCATGCCGATTCTGTACGGCGGCAGCGTCAATCGCGGCAACGCGCGGCTGCTCCTCGCCGCGCCCGACATCGACGGCCTGCTGGTCGGCGGGGCGAGTCTCGACGCCGGCAACTGGGCGGCGATCGTTCAGGACTGACGCGGGTAGGACCGTCACAGACCAGGACGTGCGCCGGTTGGTCGTGCGTCCTGGTCTGCGTAGCTTTCCACCTGCCGCGCGCCGCACCTCGGCGCGCTCCGCTCCCTCGCCCGCGTCTGCGATGTACACGCTGCTGTTCACCATCCTCGTCCTCGTCTGCCTCGTGCTGATCGCCTCCGTCCTTCTACAGGCCGGGAAGGGGAACGGGCTCGCGTCGAGCTTCGGCGGCGCGAGTTCGGCCGCCGAATCCGTGATCGGCAGCCGTCAGGCCGGCAATCTTCTGACGCGCACGACGTGGTGGAGTGGTGGCCTGTTCGTCGCGCTCGCATTTCTCCTTGCGGTGATGGGGACGCGGCAGCGCGCGCCGCGCTCGGTGCTCGACAACTCGTTCGCTCCGACCAACCGCTCGGCCCCAGCCTCGACCGGCCCGGCGGGCGCGCCAGCCGGTGCGCAAGGCGTCGCGCCGGCCGTGCCGCTCACGCCGGCACCCGCGGCCCCGACGACGGGCGCACCAACGGCTCCGGCCACGCCGGCGCCTCGGCGCTGAGCCGGGCTGACGTGGCAACTTCACGCGAGGGCGTGCTCCTCCTCGAAGACGGGACCATCTTCCGAGGCGAGATCGTCGGCGCCGATGGTCCGACGGTCGCGGAGGTCGTGTTCACGACGAACATGACCGGGTACCAGGAGGTGTTCTCCGATCCATCGTACCGCGGCCAGATCGTCGTGATGACGGCGCCGATGATCGGGAACTATGGCGTCAACGCCGACGATCCCGAATCCGCGAGCCCACAGGTCTCCGGCGTTGTGGTCCGCGAACTGTCGCCGACGTATTCGAACTGGCGCGCCCGCGGCTCGCTTGCCGAATGGCTCGGCGCCGCCAACGTCCCCGTGCTGACCGGCGTCGACACTCGGCGCCTCACGCGGCACCTGCGGAGCGTCGGCGTCATGCGCGGCGTGATCGCCGCGGGAAGCGAGCCATCCGACGAAGCGCGGGCCGCGCTCGATGCGTGCCCTTCGATGGAAGGGCTCGACCTTGCGAGCCGCGTCAGCACGCGAGCCGCATACACGTGGGGAGACCCGCGCGCCGAGCATCACATCGTCGCCTACGACTACGGCATCAAGCGTAACATCCTGCGTCTTTTCGACGACCACGGATGCCGTATCACGGTCGTGCCCTCGGATACGCCTGCGGAAGCCGTGCTGGAGCGCGAGCCGGACGGGGTGTTCCTCGCCAACGGTCCAGGCGATCCGGCGGCGGTCGTGTACGCGCCTGCCGCGATCCGCACGATCGCCGAGCGCGGCGTCCCATTGTTCGGCATCTGCCTGGGCCACCAGCTGCTCGGCCTAACGTTCGGTGGCAGCACGACGAAGATGCCGTATGGCCACCGGGGCGGAAACCACCCGGTGAAGGACCTCGCGACCGGCAACGTGCTGATCACGTCGCAAAATCATGGTTTCGCGGTCACCGGGGACGAGCAGAGCGTCGCCGGCGCGTCGGCGCTTCGCGTCACCCACGTGAATCTGAATGACGGGAGCGTCGAGGGGCTCGCGCACCGCGACCTGCCCGTGTTCGGGGTCCAGTACCATCCCGAAGCGGCCCCGGGTCCGCACGACGGGCGCCCTGTGTTCGACGATTTCCTGGCGGCGGTGCGGGCGCGTCGAGGTCGATAGGCCGACCCCCGACGCGAGCCAAACTCTTGACGCACAACGAGTAAGCTCGTACGTTCGGTGCTTGTCCGGGTCTCGCTGTCGCGACCCGGCGCGCCGTCCCGGTGGGCACGACGTCGGGCAATTCCTGCGTCTACCCTACGCCGCGCGTCGGTTGCGTGACCGTATCCTGAGAGCTGGGATGACCAAAGCCGACCTCGTCGAGTTGGTGACCGCCGCGATGGCCCGCACTGCGGGCCCGACGATCTCGAAAAAAGATTGTGCGCGCGTGGTCGACACGTTCCTCGACGCGATCAAGGACGCGTTGCACGAACAGCGAAACATCGAGGTACGCGGCTTCGGCACGTTCAAGATCCGCCAGCGCAAGACGCGCATGGCCCGCAACCCACGGACGGGCTCGCCCGTCGAGGTCTCCGCGCGACCGGTTCCCGTGTTCAAGCCGTCGAAGGAGCTACGCGCGCTCGTCGCCGGGGTCGATATCTCCGAATTCGACAACGAGCCTGAACCGGTCGACTGACCGAGCGATCTCGACCACAGGGTAACCGTGACGTCGAATTTGGCGCACTTCGCGTCTCTCACGTGGTGATTGGAACGGCTCCGCCATGCGGAGCCGTTCGTCGTTGGAAGGTCTGTGGCGTCCGTTGCTGCCCCTCGGCGCGACCGATAGCTTGGCGAAGCTGGCCGCGCACCCTCACACGCCTCGCCCGACATGGTCAACAAGATCACGGTCGTGGGCGCCGGAAACGTCGGCGCCACCACCGCGCAGCGCATTGCAGAGAAGGAACTCGCCCGCACCGTCGTCATGGTCGACGTGGCGGAAGGCATCCCGCAGGGCAAGGGACTCGACCAGTTCCA
Source organism: uncultured Gemmatimonadales bacterium (assembly GCA_963702945.1). Taxonomy (GTDB): domain Bacteria; phylum Gemmatimonadota; class Gemmatimonadetes; order Gemmatimonadales; family Gemmatimonadaceae; genus BPUI01. Next base: position 521,296 of record OY969773.1, on the reverse strand, counting down.
GAGCGCGCCCGTCGAAGGATTCGACACGCGCCTGATTGGAACGAACGGCTACGAAGAAACGTCCGGTTCCGACGTCGTGGTCATCACCGCCGGTATCGCGCGCAAGCCCGGCATGTCGCGCGACGACCTGCTCAACACGAACGCCGCCATCGTGCGGTCCGTGGGCGAGCAGATCAAACAGAGCTCGCCCAACGCGATCGTGATCGTCGTCTCCAATCCGCTCGACGTGATGTGTTACGTCGCGAAGGAAGCGACAGGTTTCCCGCGCGAGCGCGTCATCGGGATGGCCGGTGTGCTCGATACCGCCCGCTACCGCGCGTTCCTCGCCGAGGCGATGGACGTCTCCGTGCGCGATATCCAGGCGATGGTGCTCGGCGGGCATGGTGACACGATGGTGCCGCTCATCAGCTACACGAGCGTGAGCGGCATTCCCGTCACGCAGCTGCTCTCCCAGGACAAGCTCGACGCAATCGTCGACCGCACACGCAATGGCGGCGCCGAGATCGTGAAGCACCTCAAGACCGGCTCGGCGTACTACGCGCCGTCGAGCGGCGCTGTGCAGATGGTCGAAGCGATCGTGCTCGATCAGCGCCGCATCCTTCCGTGCGCCGCGTGGCTGCAGGGCGAGTACGGCATGTCCGACCTCTTCCTCGGCGTGCCCTGTAAGCTTGGGCGCGGCGGCCTGCTCCAGGTCGTCGAAGTCCAACTCACCAATGACGAGCGCACCGCGCTCGAGAAGAGCGCGCAGGCCGTTCGCGAGCCAATGGCCGCGGTCGCGCGCTGACGTCGCTCTAGGCTCACTCCCCGATGCAGCTGGTTCGAAATTTCTGGCAGTCGCAGCTCGGTAAGAAGGTCGTGATGGCGGTGACGGGGCTGATCGGTGTCGGCTTCGTCATCGGCCACATGGCCGGCAACCTTCAGATGTTCGAGGGGCCTGACAAGATCAACAGCTATGCCCACTTTCTCCACGGAACGATGGGCAACGCGCTCTGGATCGTACGGCTCGTGCTGATCGCGGCCGTCGTCCTGCACGTGACTGCCGCCGTCCAGCTGACGCGTCAGAAGCAGGCCGCGCGGCCTGCGGCGTATGGCTACAAGAAGTGGGAGCCGCAGGTCTCGACGTTCGCGTCGCGGAGCATTCGCTGGGGCGGGGCGTACCTGCTCTTCTGGCTGATCTTCCACATCCTGCACTTCACGGCGCGGAAGATCTTCCCGGATTACAGCGAGACCGACGTATACGGCAACGTGGTCAAGGGGTTCAGCCACCCTGCCGTGGTCGCCGGCTACGTCGTCGCGATGTTCTTCCTCGCACTGCACCTCTACCACGGCGCGTGGAGCTCGGTGCGCACGCTCGGACTCAGTCGGCCGCGTCCGCGGCCGACGTCGCGGACGGTCGCGGCGGCGGTCGCCGTGATCGTCTCGCTTGGCTTCGTGGCCGTCCCGCTCGCGGTGTTGTTCGGCATCGTGAAGCCGCGCGCCGACTCTACGACCTCTGGAACGCCGGCCGCCGCTGCCGTCCATACTACGGCACCGTCCGTCGCGCTCAAGCGTTGAGTCCCCGTCGCCCGGCTCCCGCGGATCTGGCATTCTCGCGTTAGGCATCACCGCACCCGACCGATGGCAACTCTGATCGAACCGGCCCCGACCGGCACCATCACGCTCGACTCGAAGATCCCGGCCGGTCCGCTCGCCGAGAAATGGTCGAAGCACAAGAGCTCGATCCGGCTCGTCAATCCGGCTAACAAGCGCAAGTACGACGTGATCGTCGTTGGCGCTGGATTGGCGGGCGCGAGCGCGGCCGCGACGCTCTCCGAGCTCGGCTATCACGTGAAGTGCTTCGTGTACCACGATTCGCCGCGCCGTGCGCACTCGATCGCGGCGCAGGGCGGAATCAACGCGGCAAAGAACTATCAGAACGACGGGGACTCGGTCCAGCGCCTCTTCTACGACACGATCAAGGGCGGCGACTTCCGTGCGCGCGAGGGCAACGTATACCGCCTCGCCGAGGTGTCGGTGAACATCATCGACCAGATGACGGCGCAGGGGGTGCCGTTCGCGCGGGAGTACGGCGGCCTGCTGGCCAACCGGTCGTTCGGCGGCGCGCAGGTCAGCCGCACGTTCTACGCGCGCGGCCAGACGGGGCAGCAGCTACTCCTGGGTGCGTACCAGCAGCTCGAGAAGGAGATCGCGAAGGGCAACGTCACGATGTACACGCAGTACGAGATGCTGGATCTCGTCACCGTGGAAGGCGTGGCGCGCGGAATCGTCGTCCGGGATCTGCGGAGCGGCAAGCTCGAGACCCACGCAGCGCACGCCGTGCTCCTCTGCACGGGCGGGTACGGCAACGTGTTCTATCTGTCGACCAACGCCAAGAACTCGAACGTGACAGCGGCGTGGCGGGCGCACAAGCGCGGTGCGCTGTTCGCGAATCCCTGCTACACGCAGATCCATCCGACCTGCATCCCGGTCAGCGGTGAGCATCAGTCGAAGCTGACGCTGATGTCCGAGTCGCTCCGGAACGACGGGCGCGTCTGGGTGCCGCTCGCCAAGGGTGACAAGCGACCGCCGGCGCAGATTCCAGAGTCGGAACGCGACTATTACCTCGAGCGTCGTTACCCGAGCTTCGGCAACCTCGCGCCGCGCGACATCGCGAGCCGGTCGGCCAAGACAGTGTGTGACGAGGGACGCGGCGTCGGCGACACCGGCCTCGGCGTCTACCTCGACTTCGGCGACGCGATCAAGCGGCTTGGAACGCACACGATCGCCGAGCGGTACGGGAACCTGTTCGAGATGTACCAGCGGATCACGGACGAGGACCCGTACAAGCAGCCGATGCGCATCTTCCCCGCCGTGCACTACACGATGGGTGGGCTGTGGGTCGACTACAACCTGATGAGCAACGTCCCGGGACTCTTCGTCCTCGGTGAGGCGAATTTCTCCGATCATGGCGCGAATCGCCTCGGTGCGTCTGCGCTCATGCAGGGGCTCGCGGACGGCTACTTCGTCATTCCATACACCCTCGGCGACTATCTCGCGGGGGTCAAGCCGGTCCCCGTCGACGAGAGCGCGCCCGAATTCCGGGAGACCGAGGAGGCCGTGCGGCAGCGCGTCAACACGCTCCTCTCAATCAAGGGCAAGCGCACGCCCACGTCGTTCCACCGCGAGCTCGGCCACATCATGTGGGACAAGTGCGGCATGGCACGCAACCGTGAGGGCCTAACCGAAGCGCTGGAACGCATCCCCGCACTCCGCGAGGAGTTCTGGGAGAACGTCAACGTCAAGGGAGAGACCGGCGGCCTCAGCCAGCAGCTCGAGATCGCCGCGCGTGTAGCCGACTTCCTCGAGCTTGGCGAACTCATGTGCCGCGACGCGCTGCACCGCGAGGAGAGCTGCGGCGGTCACTTCCGCGAGGAGTATCAGACGCCCGACGGCGAAGCGCTCCGCGATGACAACCACTTCGCCTACGTCGGCGCGTGGGAACACCGAGGGGAGCACAGCTCGCCGCAGCTCCACCGCGAGCCGCTCGAGTACGAGAACGTCAAGCTCGCCACCCGGTCGTATAAGTGACCGGGGCCCATTCCGCCCCGGTCCTCCTGAGCGAAGCGATGGATCTGCCAGAGGTCAAGTCGTAAGATGCGCGTAACACTCCACGTTTGGCGGCAGGCATCGCCGACCGCCGCGGGCAAGCTCGAGACGTACCAGGTGAACGACGTCACGCCCGACATGTCGTTCCTCGAAATGTTCGACACGCTGAACGAGACGTTAGTCGAACAGGATAAGGAGCCCGTCGCGTTCAGCCACGATTGCCGCGAGGGGATCTGCGGGTCGTGCGCCATGATGGTGAACGGCGCGGCCCACGGCCCGATGAAGGGCACCGCGGTTTGTCAGCTGCACATGCGGAGCTTCAAGGACGGCGACGAGATCATCGTCGAACCGTGGCGCGCGCGCGCGTTTCCGATCGTGAAGGATCTCGTCGTGGATCGCTCAGCGCTCGATCGCATCATCCAGGCTGGCGGATACATCTCGGCCAACACCGGCGGCGCGCGCGACGCGAACGAGATCCTGATTTCGAAGCCCGACGCCGACGCCGCGATGGATGCCGCCGCGTGCATTGGCTGCGGTGCGTGCGTCGCCGCGTGCCCCAACGCGTCCGCCTCACTGTTCACCGCGGCGAAGGTCAGCCACCTCGGCCTGCTCCCGCAGGGTCAGCCCGAGCGCTACCGGCGCGTCGTGGAGATGGTCGAGCAGATGGATCTCGAGGGGTTCGGCCACTGCACGCTGTACGGCGAATGCCAGGAAGCGTGCCCGAAGCTGATCTCGATCGACACGATCAGCCGCATGAACCGCGATTACATCCGCGCGTCGCTCGCATCCAATCAGTCCGCCGCCGCCGAATACGCGGGGTGACGCTCGCGCGGACCCGCGTCCGCCGATCTACGTAAGCGGGCCACGGTCGAATCGATCCGACCGTGGCCCGTTTGCTGCCTCGAACGTCGCGGCGGCGCCGATCCTGGCGCCTGCGCAATACGACTGAGGAGCACGACTGACCGCGACAGGAGAGGTGACCATGGCTGACGAGACCCCGGGCGAGGCGAGCGTCCGACGCGACGGCGCGCAGATGAATATTCGGGAGGCGCGCGAGGTCGCGGCCGATCGTGGCACCGTTCGCGCGCCGGCGTCCCACGGTAATGCCGCGCGCGACGAACTCGAGTCGCCGGTCGGGCCGAATATCGCCACCTCGAATACACCCGATCGGTCGCCCGCGCGAGGATCCAGCGGCGGGACCGGCAACCTGCATCCGGACGAGCGGCCCCCGGATGATCACCCGTTCACCGATTCCGAGACCGCGCTCGGCGGCGCGGACGCCGTGCAGAAAACCACGTGGGGCGTCGGCCACGGCACGGAGCCGATCGGTACGGAGGAGCACGCACCGGTCGGACTCCGAAAGGGCGAGGGCGACGTCGTGGCCCGTGTCGCCACGGGGGGCGGTGTCAGTCCCGTTGCGTGGATCATCGGGATTCTCGCCGTGCTCGCGCTCCTCGTCTACAGCTTCGGACTGTTTCGCCGCTGAGTTCGCCGGGTTGTGGGGCCGCGACCGCCCGCGCTCAGAGCTTCGGCAGCGTGACGCCGGTCTGCCCCTGGTACTTGCCCGCCTTATCGCGGTACGACACTTCGGGTTCTTCCTCGCCGCGGAAGAACAGCACCTGGGCAATCCCCTCGTTGGCGTAGATCTTCGCCGGCAGCGGCGTCGTGTTCGAGATTTCGAGTGTGACGAATCCTTCCCACTCGGGCTCGAACGGGGTCACGTTCGTGATGATGCCGCAGCGTGCGTACGTGCTCTTGCCGACGCAAAGCGTGACTACGTCGCGCGGGATGCGGAAGTACTCGATCGAGCGTGCGAGCGCGAACGAGTTGGGCGGCACGATGCAGACGTCTCCTTCGAACTCCACGAAGGACTTTGGATCGAACGCTTTCGGATCGACGATCGAGTTGAGGACGTTGGTGAAGATCCGGAACTCGCGCGCGACACGCATGTCGTAGCCGTACGAACTCACACCGTACGAGATGACGCCGGACCGGACCTGACGGCCCTCAAACGGCTCGATCATGCCGTGCTCGCGTGCCATGCGGGTGATCCAGCGATCGGACTGAACGGTCATGCGGGACGGGAAGCGAATGGTGAGACGTCGATGGCGCGAGAACATGCGCGCGCCGTGGGCGTGCATCATAGGCACGCAACGCGCATGCATCCACCGCGCGAGGCGCACCGTGATCTGGTAGCAGGCGCGCCCCGGTTCGACTACCTTACGGAGTGTTTGTGAATCTTTTCACGAGCGTCCGAACGACCTCTCAACGGCCCCTGCCGTGACGCGCGCGTACCTCCCGATTCTTCTCCTGCTCGGCGTCGTGACGGCGATGGCGGCGACGTTCATCGTGCTGAGCGCGTTCACGGTCAAGCCGCAGCGCACCGCGGTCAAGCAGCAGGCGTACGAGTCGGGCATTGCCCCGCTTGGCGACGCGCGCGAGCGCTTCAGCGTGAAGTTCTACCTCGTCGCGATGCTGTTCATCGTGTTCGACATCGAGACGGTGTTCCTCGTGCCGTGGGGTGCCTGGTACCGACAGCTGTCGTGCACGGTGCCGCTCACCGTCGCGGGGTGTCCGGCGGGGCACGCGTCGTTCTTCGGGCTCGGCGAAATGCTGGTGTTCATGGCCATCCTCGTGGTTGGCCTGATCTACGTATGGCGGAAGGGGGCCCTGCAATGGGACTGATCACCAAGCCAGAAGCGCCTGTCACCACGCGCGGCGTCGCCAACGCGTCGCCTGATTCGTGGGTGACCACGCGTTTGGACTTCCTCGTCAACTGGGCCCGGTCGAACTCGCTGTGGCCGATGCCATTCGGGACGGCGTGCTGCGCGATCGAGTTCATGGCGACGGCCGCGAGTCGGTTCGACCTCGCCCGGTTCGGCATGGAGCGGCTGAGCTATTCGCCGCGACAGGCAGATGTCCTGCTGTGCGCGGGCCGCGTGCCGTACAAGCTCGCGCCCGTGATCCGGCGCATCTATCAGCAGATGCCCAACCCGAAGTGGGTGATCGCGATGGGTGCGTGCGCGTCCACGGGCGGGATGTTCGACAACTACGCGGTGGTGCAGGGGATCGATACGATCATCCCCGTCGACGTCTACGTGCCCGGCTGCCCGCCGCGCCCGGAGTCGCTCATGTACGGGATCATGATGCTGCAGGACAAGGTCAAGAACGAGCGGCTGCGCGATGCGTCGCGCCACCGCGAGATCGACCCCGATCCGTCCAGCCAACTGTACATCCCGCCCTCTGCGATCGACGAGCTCGCCCAGAACATCGGGAACTCGGTCCACCAGACGCGCTCCGCGGTCTGAGCGGATCCGACGATGGCCGCTGCGTATCAACCCTATACGGTCGGCTCGGCGCTGCCTAACGGCAGTTCGGCTGCCGGCGACGCCCGTGAACCTGCCGCATCGCGGTGGCGAGGCGAATCCGAGCGCCGCGGCGGTCCGCGAGCAGTTTGGCGACGCCATCCGTCGCGTCGACGTGGTCTGGGGCGAGACGACGGTCCAGATCGACGGCGCGCGCGCGCTCGACATCGTGCGCTGGCTGCACGACGACGCAGCGCAGCGCTACGACATGCTCGTCGACATCACGGCGGTCGAGTACCGCGATCCCGAGCAGGCGCTCGAGGTCGTATGGCATCTGCGCTCGCTCCCATTTCGGCGCTTTCTGCGGCTGAAGGCGCCGCTCGCGCCCGGAGAGACGCTCGCCGTTCCGAGTGTGTGGCCGGTCTACAAGGCGGCCGACTGGCTGGAGCGCGAGTGCTTCGACCTGTTCGGCATTCGCTTCGACGGCCATCCGGACCTGCGGCGCATTCTCACGTGGGACGCCTACCGCGAGGGGCATCCGCTCCGCAAGGACTTCCCGCTGCGCGGGCGGTTCAGTCGGTCGGAGCAGCTGCGGCAGGCGCTCTCCACCGAGCCGGAGGCGAACTATTCGATGGAAGAGCTGACCGTGGCGGAGGCGTACGCGCATCTGCCCAACGACATGCGGCAACGGTTGGGCGCGGGTCCCAAGGGCGGCCCGGCCGAATCGACGGAGATGTGATGGATCGACAGGGGAACGGCTGACATGGCAACGACCACGCGCACAGTCGAAGTCGCGCTCGCGACCAACGGGCTCGGACCCGACGGCCGCCCGCAGCGCATCCCGCTCGCGGTCGACGGGCATGCGCGCGCGGTGTCGCTCCCCGACGCGCTCAGCAGCGAGTACGAGTCGTCGCAGCGCGCCGCGCCGGAACTCGAAGGTGAGCACATGCTCATCAACATCGGCCCGCAGCACCCCGCGACCCACGGCGTGCTGCGCCTCGTGCTGGAGCTCGACGGCGAGACGGTCGTGCGCTGTGTTCCGCACATCGGCTACCTGCACTGTGGCTTCGAGAAGATCGGCGAGTACCGGCAGTACAACCAGATCATTCCCTGGACCGATCGCGAGGACTACCTCAATTCGCCGGGGAACAACGTCGCGTTCGCGTTAGGCGCGGAGCGGCTGTTCGGGATCGAGATCACGCCGCGCTGCACCGTCTTGCGCGTGATCGCGATGGAGCTGTCGCGGATCATGTCGCACCTTGTCTGGCTCGGAACGACGGCAGTCGACATCGGCGCGTTCACGCCCTTCCTCTGGACGTTCCAGGAGCGCGAAGCGATCTACGATCTGCTCGAAGCGTGGTGCGGCGCGCGCCTCACGACGTCGCTCACGCGTGTGGGAGGCATGGCGGCCGACATTCCCGCCGACGGCTGGCTCGATGGTCTGCGCGATCTCACGCGCCGTCTGCCCAAGACGCTCGACGAGACGGATCGCATGCTCACGCGCAACGCGATCTGGGTCGGACGCACGATCGGGCTCGGCGTCATGTCGCAGGACGAGGCCATCAACTACGGGCTCACCGGCCCGATGCTCCGCGCCTCGGGCGTCGCGTACGACGTGCGCAAGGACTTCCCGTACCTCGGCTACGAGACCTACGACTGGGACGTCGCGGTTGGGTCGAACGGCGACGTGTACGATCGATACCTCGTGCGGATGGAAGAGATGCGGCAGAGCGTGCGCATCATCGAGCAGGCGATGGACCGGCTTCCCGAGGGACCCGTCAACGTCGACGACCCGCGGATCATCCTGCCGCCCAAGCACAAGGCGCAGAGCGAGATGGAGAGCATGATCCATCATTTCAAGCTCGTGATGGAAGGCCCGCGACCGCCGGTCGGTGAGTGCTACGTCGCGGTCGAGAGCCCCAAAGGGGAAAAGGGCTACTACATGGTCTCGGACGGCACGTCCAAGCCCGTCCGCTGGCGCATCCGCCCGCCCTCGTTCGTCAACCTTTCGGCGATCCCGAAGATGGTCGAAGGGCACCTGCTCTCCGATGTGATCGTCGTGAACGCGAGCATCGACATCGTCATGGGAGAGATCGATCGGTGAGCCACGGTCCGATGACGCCGATGGCCGCGCCGAGCGAGACGCTGCTGCGCCACGGCAACGAACACGGTCACGAGCCGTACGCGCCCGTGTTCACGGCTGGTTCGCCCGAGCGCGCGCAGCTTGACGTCCTGCTCTCGCGCTATCCGACGAAGATGGCCGCGCTGCTCCCCGCGCTCTGGATCGTGCAGGGCGCGCGCGGTTGGGTGAGTGACGAGGCGATGGCCGAGGTCTCGGCGGTGCTCGATCTCACGCCGGCGTACGTGAAGGGTGTGGTGACGTTCTACACCATGTACCACCAGCACCCCGTCGGGCAGCACTTCATTCAGGTGTGCACGACCACGCCCTGCAACGTGTGCGGCGCGGAGGACGTGGTGAACGCGTTCCTCGAGCACACCGGATGCGGCGAGCTCGGCGTGACGTCGCCCGATGGCAAGTACACGGTCATCGAAGTCGAATGCCTCGGCGCGTGTGGCTTCGCGACGCCCGTGCAGATCAACGACGAGTACGTCGAGTCGGTCACGCCCGAGCGTGTACCGGCGGTGCTCGCCGCGTTACGTTAGGCCCGGTCCATCCGGTAGGCTTCAGCTCCGCTCATGGGATACCCGCACGCACCACATCCGCGCGAGACACAGGTTCTCTCGAAGTACTTCGGTGACGCCGAGGCGCGCACGCTCGCGGGCTGGCGCGCGCGCGGCGGGTACGTGGCGCTCGAGAAAGCGCTGGGGATGGATCCGGTCGAGGTGCAGAACGTCGTGAAGGACAGCGGGCTGCGCGGGCGAGGCGGCGCGGGCTTTCCGACGGGCGTGAAGTGGAGCTTCATGAAGCCGGACGGCAAGCAGCACTACCTCTGCTGCAACGCCGACGAGAGCGAGCCAGGCACGTTCAAGGACCGCGAGATCATGCGCTGGACGCCACACGCGCTGGTCGAGGGTGTGGCGATGGCCGCCTACGCGATCTACGCGACCGTGGGCTACATCTATGTGCGTGGCGAGTACACCGAGCCGATCGCCCAGTTGGAGCAGGCCGTGCGCGACGCGTACGCCGCCGGCATCCTCGGCGATAACGCGATGGGGACGGGCAAGTCGGTGCACGTGCACGTACATCGCGGTGCCGGCGCGTACATCTGCGGCGAAGAGACGGCGCTCATGAATTCGCTGGAGGGGCGCCGCGGCAATCCCCGCATCAAGCCCCCCTTTCCGGCGGTCGCTGGGCTGTTCGCGCAGCCGACGACGATCAACAACGTCGAATCGCTCGTCGCCGCGACGCACATCGTCGTGAATGGCGCTGACTGGTACAAGCAGTTCGGCCGTCCGGACAACCCGAAGAGCACGGGCACGAAGCTGTTTTCCGTGTGCGGCAACGTCACGCGCCCGGGCAACTACGAGATGGCGATGGGCTTCCCGTTCGGCGAGTTCCTCTGGGACGTGTGCGGCGGCGCTGCCAATGGGCGCGAGATCAAGGCTGTGATCCCCGGCGGATCGTCGGTCCCGATCCTCACGCCTGACGAGTGCCGCACGGCGATCATGGACTACGAAGGCATGGTCGCGGCCGGCTCGATGTTAGGCTCCGGTGGCGTGATCGTCATGGACGATCGGCAGGACATGGTTCGGCAGATCGCACGGCTCGCGCGCTTCTACGCGCACGAGAGCTGCGCGCAGTGCTCGCAATGCCGAGAGGGCACGGCATGGACGACGAAGATCCTCGAGCGCATCCGCGACGGCGAGGGTACGGCGCAGGATCTCGACACGCTGCTCGCGATCGCGGATGGCATGACGGGGAAGACGATCTGCGTGCTCAGCGATTCATGCGCGACGCCGGTCGTCTCGGGGTTGAAGAAGTTCCGCCATGAGTTCGAAGCGAAGCTCAAGGCGAGCCCGAACGTGGTCAGCTTCAGCGCGGCCCAGCAGGCGTCGCAGCAGGCCGCGCGCGGCGGATCGAGCATGGCCGCGCGCGTCGCGGCTTCGATGGGTTCAGGACGTTAGGCGCGTGGTGACGATCGTGACGGAGACGATGCGCGATGGCTGATGCCAAGCCGGTGAAGATGGTCAATCTGACGATCGAGGGGCGCCCGGTGAGCGTCCCCGATGGCACGAGCATTCTCGAAGCCGCGAAGACGGCCGGGATCCTCGTTCCGCACTACTGCTACCATCCCGCACTGCCCGTCGCGGGCGTGTGCCGCATGTGCCTCGTCGAGGTCGAGAAATTCCCGAAGCTCGCGCCCGCGTGCGCGACCTCGGTCGGGGAAGGGCAGGTCGTGCACGTGCACTCCGAGAAGGCACGCGAGGCGCGCAAGAGCGTGCTCGAGTTCCTGCTCATCAATCACCCGCTCGACTGCCCGATCTGCGATCAGGCAGGGCAGTGCGAGCTGCAGGATTACACGTTCCAGGAAGGGCGCGCCGAGTCGCGCTATCTCGAGCCCAAGCGGTTCAACCCGGCCGAGGACTTCGGCGGGGACGTGCTGTACGTGACCAACCGGTGCATCCTCTGCACGCGCTGCGTGCGGTTCATGGACAAGGTTGCCGAACAGCCGGTGCTGAACGTGAGCGAGCGTGGCGACCGTGCGGTGATCGGCATCCACCCCGAGCACGATCTGTCGGGGCACGCATGGTCGGGGAACGTGATCGACCTGTGCCCGGTCGGCGCACTCATCTCGAAGGACTTCCACAACAAGGCGCGCGCGTGGGAGTTGGACCGCGCGCCCTCGATCTGCCCCAACTGCACGCAGGGCTGCAACATGATCGTCGAGACGCGCGACGACGTGGTCGTGCAGCTCCGCCCGCGGCCGAACGCGGACGTGAACGAGTTCTACATGTGTGATCCGGGCCGCCTCAACTATCGCTGGCTGAACCGCCGCGATCGGGCCGAGGTGCCGTACGTGCGCGTTTCGGGCGGCGCGCGAAGTGCGCGTGGACGCGACCTCGAGCCCGCCGATTGGGATGAAGCGATTCGGACGGCGGCGTCGATGATCAACGGCGCGCGTGCTTATGTGATCGCCTCGCCGATGCTCTCCAACGAAGCGCTCGGCCTGCTCGCGCGACTCGTCGAACGGACCGGCGGCCAGGGCGTGTTCACCGTGCGCACGGGCGAGGAAGCGCCGCTATCCGGCGTCGAGGATCTCGCACTGCGCACCGACCGCGCGGCAAACGTCCGCGGCGCCGAACTGTTCGGCTTTCGTCGAGTGGCCGCGCGCGACGCACTCGCCGGGCTGCGCACGGGTGACGTGCTCATCGTCGCCGACGAGGAGCTCGCGGGGGAGGTCGTCCAGGCGCCTAACGGATTGCGCCTGATCGTCATTGGAACCACGGTCCCGACGTGGGCCGCTGGGGCGGACGTCGTCCTGCCGATCGCCAACATGAGCGAGGAGGACGGTACGTTCACGAATCTCCGCGGGCGTGTGCAGCGTTTCCAGCAGGCCAAGTCGGCGCCCGCGCTGGCCCGTCCGAGCTGGGCCGTGCTCGGCGATCTGCTCGCCGCGACAGGCGACGGCTCGGGCTACTGGGCGGCGAGCGACGCGTTCGCCAGCCTGGGTGAGCGCAACCCCGCGTTTGCTGGGCTGTCGTATGCGACCCTCGGCAGCCGCGGGCTCCCGCTCGTGGAGACCGCCGCCGATGCGCCGGCTCGCGGAGACCGCGTCGTGAGCATTCCGTTGCTGCTGCTGCAAACCGCGACGGTGACGCAGGTCGAGCCGACGAGCAACGTCGCATTCGTCGTCTACGCGCTGATCAAGATTCTCGTGCTCGTCGGCGGGGCGCTCAGCCTTGTCGCCTTGCTGACGCTCGCGGAGCGACGGATCGCGGCGTGGATTCAGGATCGCCACGGTCCGAACCGCGTGGGTCCCGGCGGTCTGCTACAGCCGATGGCTGACGGACTCAAGAACTTCATGAAGGAAGCGGCCGAACCAGCGGCGGCGAATCGGATCCTGTTCCTGATCGCGCCGGCGCTGTCGTTCATCCCGGCGCTGATCACGCTCGCGGTGATCCCGCTCGCTTCGCCGCTGCCCGTGACGCTCTCGTTCCTGCCAGCCAGCTGGCAGGGACTCGTTCCGATGCAGGTCGCTGACCTCCCGATCGGCTTTCTCTACATTCTCGCGATCACCTCGTTAGGCGTCTATGGCCTGACGCTCGCGGGGTGGAGCTCGAACAACAAGTACGCACTCCTCGGCGGGCTGCGGTCGAGCGCGCAGCTCGTCAGCTACGAATTGGCGATGGGGCTCTCGACGATTCCGGTCCTGCTCCTCGCCGGCAATGTGACGTTCAACCAGATCATCGCGCAGCAGGCGCGCGGCGGGATTCTCGTGGAACATCGTCCTGCTCTCGGTCGCGTTCTTCACGTTTCTCGTGAGCGCGTTCGCGGAAACGAACCGCCTGCCCTTCGACCTGCCGGAAGCGGAGTCTGAGCTCGTCGCGGGCTATCACACCGAGTACAGCGGGATGAAGTTCGCGATGTTCTTCCTTGCCGAGTACTCGAACATGATCACGGCGAGCGCGTTCGTGACCACGCTGTTCCTCGGTGGATGGGACATCCCGATCACGACGTGGGACAACGTGCCGCCGTGGACGCTGCTGAAGACGATCGTCGACCTTCGCGTTCTTCGCAATCAAGGTCCTTGTTCTTCCTCTTTCTCTACATCTGGATCCGCTGGACGCTGCCGCGGTTCCGCTACGATCAGTTAATGGCGCTCGGCTGGAAGTTCATGCTCCCCGTCGCGCTCGGCTATCTCGTCGTCGTGGCCAGCGCGGTGCTCGTGCTCGACGTGCTCGGCGTTCAGCAGGGTTCGCTCGCGTTCACCGGTGCGCTGTTCGTGATGAACCTCGTGCTCGTCGGCGTGCTCTTCGTGCTCGTCGATCGCGGTCGGCTCATCAGCCCGGCGAGCGCGCGCGCGCGTACGCGCGAGATCGAGCGCCTACGCGGGCTCGCGCGGCAGCGCGTCGCGGCGATGCGCGACCCCGCGTTCCGCGATCCTGCGCGTCGCGACCCCTCGACCGTTCCGAGCGCCTGACCGGCGCTCATCCCGATATGGCCATCACTGTCAAGGTTCTCGACCGGCCGGTCGAGCAAGTCAGCTACGTGCGCGCTACGCTCTCGGGCATGGCGAACACGATGCGGCACCTGCTCAACCCGCATAAGGTCACGACCAGCTACCCCGAGCAGAAGGAGACGCTCTCGCGCCGGTGGCGTGGGACGCACCGCATGCTCACCACCGAGACCGGAAAGGCCAAGTGCGTCGCGTGCGGCCTCTGCCCAACGGTCTGCCCGGCTAACTGCATCAAGCTCGTGCCTGGCGAGGACGAGGACGGCAACCGGTACCCGCTCGTATTCGAGATCGACGAGTTTCGCTGCATCTTCTGCGGCTACTGCCAGGAAGTCTGCCCCGAAGAAGCGATTCACGTCGGGCGGCACTACGAGAACTCGGAGTACAGCCGCGAGGGCTTCGTCTACGATCTCCAGCGGCTCATGGCGCAGACGCACCCGGTCAGCGAACTGTGGGATCCCGCGGATCCGCGCGGCGAGTGAGGTGCGTCGTATGTCCTTCGACCTGACACGCCGATGACCGCGCCCGTGAGCGGGTTCGAGCAGTTCTTTTTCTACCTCTTCGGTCTGCTCGCGCTCGCGTCGGCGTTGCTCTTCGTCACGCGTAAGAGCCCCGTGTCCGCCGCGCTCTGGCTCGTGAGCACGATGTTCTCGCTCGCCGCGCTGTACATCCTCATGGACGCACAGTTCGTCGGCGCCGTGCAGGTGCTCGTCTACGCGGGTGCGATCATGGTCGTGTTCCTCTTCGTCGTAATGCTCCTCAACCTCGGACAGGTCGACGCGGCTGCGGACTTTCGGTCCAGCGGGATTCGAATCGCGGCCGGGTTCGTCGGACTCGGCGCTCCTCGCCGAGTTCCTGGTGATTGCGCGTGGAAACCTGCCAGTCGATCTCGGGCTCGGGCTGACGAGTGGTACCACGGCCGTCGTCAACGGTGACGAGAACGTGATCGCGCCCGTTGCGGCGGCGCTCTTCACGCAGCATCTGCTGGCGTTCGAGGTGACGAGCTTGCTCCTGCTCGCTGCGGTCGTCGGTGCGGTCGTGCTCGCGAAGCCGCGGAGGACCGCGTGATCGCCGAGGCGCTGCTCGTCGCAGCCGGACTGTTCGTGATCGGTGTCGTCGGCGTGCTCACGCGTCGCAACGCACTCATCCTGTTCATGTGCGTCGAGCTGATGCTCAACGCCGTGAACCTGACCTTCGTGGCGCTCTCGCGCCTGCACGGCGGCACGCTCGGGCAGGCGTTCGTCGTCTTCGTGATGACGGTGGCGGCCGCGGAGGCCGCGGTCGGACTCGCTATCGTCATCGCCGTCTTCCGGCACTTCGGAACCGTCGACTTGCGCAACATCAACCTGCTCCGCGGCTGATGCAGGACCTGTCTCCAATCGCCGCGTCCACGCATCCGCTCGCGGGCGGACCAGCGGGCCTGATCTGGCTGCTGCCGCTCTTGCCGCTGCTCGGTTTCCTGATCAACGGCCTGCTCTCGTTGCTTCCGGCTGCTCGCACGCACGGCGCGCACGCGACGGAAGGCGCGGGCGGCACCGACGACATCCACGCCGGCCCGCCGCACGACACGCTCGCGCCGTATGCGGGGCTCGTCAGCATCATCGGGCCGACGGCGATCGGGCTCGCCTTCGCGCTCGCCGCGACGGTGTTCGCGGCGATGCTCGCCGTCCCACGCGCGGCGCTCATCGCGGCCGGCCCGTTCGTGCAGCGTTACGGCGCGTGGATGCCGGCCGGCGACCTGCACGTCGACTGGGCGCTGCAGCTCGATCAGCTCTCGATGCTGATGACGCTCGTCATCACGGGCGTTGGGACGCTGATCCACATCTTCAGCATCGGCTACATGCGCCGTGATCCGGGATACGCGCGTTATTTCGCGTACCTGAATCTGTTCGTCGCCTTCATGCTCGTCCTCGTCCTCGGCGCCAACTACCCGATCATGTTCATCGGGTGGGAGGGGGTCGGGCTCGCGTCGTATCTGCTGATCGGGTTCTGGTTCGCCGAGTCGTCGAACGCGACGGCTGGGCGCAAGGCGTTCATCGTCAACCGCGTCGGCGACTTCGGGCTGTTGCTCGCGATGTTCCTCATCTTCGCGAACTTCGGTACGCTCGACTTTGCCGGCGTGAACGCGGCCACGCGGACGCTCGCGGTTGGAAGCCCGCTCGCGACGTTGATCTGCCTGTTCCTGTTCCTCGGCTGCGCGGGCAAGAGTGCGCAGATCCCGCTGTACATCTGGCTGCCCGACGCGATGGCGGGCCCGACGCCCGTATCCGCGCTGATCCACGCCGCGACGATGGTCACCGCGGGTGTGTATCTGGTCGCGCGGAGCGGTGCGCTGTTCGCGCTCGCGCCGGCGGCGTCGTTGGTCGTCGCGCTCGTCGGCGCGCTCACGGCGTTGCTCGCCGCAACCGTTGGACTCAAGCAGTGGGACATCAAGAAGGTGCTCGCGTATTCGACCATCTCCCAGCTCGGCTACATGTTCATGGCCGCGGGTGCCGGCGCGTACACGGCCGCGGTGTTCCACCTCGTGACACACGCGTTCTTCAAGGCGCTCCTCTTCCTCGGCGCAGGCTCGGTGATCTACGCACTGCACGAGGCGTATCACGCGACGCATCGCGACGACCAGGACGCGCAGGACATGCGCAACATGGGCGGGCTGCGCCGCACGATGCCGATCACCTTCGCGTTGATGTGGGCCGCGACGCTCGCGATCTCGGGCGTACCACCGTTCGCGGGTTTCTTCTCCAAAGATCAAATACTCGGGGCTGTCTTCGAGCGCGCGTCGGATTCGGCAGCGTTTCGCGGTCTGACGTTCCTCGGTGTGAGCGGCTCGACGTGGCTCTACGCCGTGTATGCCGTCGGATTGCTGACGGCGCTCATCACGGCCGTCTACATGACGCGCATGATGCTCTACACCTTCCACGGCGCGAACCGCACCGGTGAGGGCGAACGTGCGCACCTTCGCGAGGCGCCGTGGGTCATGACCGCGCCGCTCGCGGTGTTGGGCGTACTCACGGTCGTGGGTGGTTGGCTCAACCTGCCGAGCATCGCCAGTGCGGTCGGACCGGTGGGTGCCCTCGATCGATGGCTCGACCCTGTGGTGGGCACCGCGTCCGCGTCGCTCGCGGCGAGTGCCGAGCGCGGTGCCACGTCGCACGCTGCCGCCGCGCCCGAAGCGATGCTGATCGGCGCGGCCGTGGCGGTCGCCGTCGTCGGAATCGCGCTCGCGGTCGTGCTGCTCAAACCCGCGCGCCTCGTGGCCAAGGATGCGTACGTTGCACCCGAATCCGGCGTCGAGCGCACGCTCCGCCACGCCTACTACGTGGACGAGGGGATCGAACGCGGCGTCGCGCGCCCGCTGATGACGTTCGCGCGCAACGTGCTCTGGCGCGGCATCGACAACGGCATCATCAGCGGCCTGTTCGTCCGCGGCTCGGCGCTCGCCGCACAAGGCGCAGGCTGGCTCGGGTCGCAAGCGCAGGGTGGGCGCGTCGGGAATTACGCATGGGTCGTCGCCGTCGGCGCGCTCGTCGTCATCGGCGTGGTGGCTTTCGGACCCTTCGGATGATGCGCGACTTCCTCGCAGGGCTCGGCTTCGGCACGTGGATTCTTCCGGCGCTCGTCACGTGGCCGCTGATCGGTGCGGCGCTCGTCCTCTGGCTCGGGCGTGATCGCGAGGTCGTCGATGCCGGTAATTCGGGCGACGACATCCGCACGCCGCGCGTGCTCGCAACCTCCGTCCTCATCGGTGAGGCGCTGCTCGCACTTGGGCTCTGGGCGTACTTCCAGGTCGGCGTCCCCGGCTGGCAGGCGCGTATCGAGCTGCCGTGGATCCCGCTCTGGGGCGCGCACCTGACGCTCGGCGTCGACGGGTTGTCGCTCGTCATGGTCCTGCTGACGGCGCTCCTCATGCCGCTCGCGGTGCTTGGCTCGTGGCGCGCCGTCGACGAGCGCCCCACGTCGTACTACGCACTGCTGCTCGCGCTGACGACGGGGATCATCGGCGTATTCGTGTCGCTCGACCTGTTGCTGTTCTATCTCTGTTGGGAGCTCGTGCTGATCCCGATGTATTTCATGATCGGGATGTCGGGACGTGGCGAGCGCACCGCGGCGAGCTTGCAGTATTTCATCATCGCCACGCTCGGATCGCTGCTCATGCTGGCATCGATCGTCGCGCTCTGGAACGCGGCCGGCCGTCGCACCTTCGACATCGATCAGACGATCGCCGCGGCGCGTACGACAATGAGCTTCACGCAGCAGCGGTGGCTCTTCCTTGGATTCTTTGCCGCGCTCGCGGTGAAGAGCGCGTACTTCCCGCTGCACAGTTGGCTGCCCGCTGCCCAGCGCAGCGCGCCGACGAGCGCGGCCGTCGCACTCGGCATCAAGGTCGGCACCTACGGGATGCTGCGCTTCGCGCTTCCGCTCTTTCCCGCCGCCGCGATTGATCCGACCGTGCGGGTGGCGATCGTCGGCGTCGCCGTCGCAGGCATTCTCTACGGCGCGCTGGTCGCAGCCGTGCAGCCCGATCTGCGTCGGCTCGCGTCCTACGCTTCCGTTAGTCACCTCGGCTTCGTCGTTCTCGGTATTTTCGCGCTCACGCCCGAGAGCATTCAGGGCGCGATGCTTGTCATGCTGAGCCACGGCATCACGCTCGGTGCGCTCTTCGTCCTTGCCGGCATCCTCGAAGATCGCGCGGGCACCTCCGCGCTCGAACGCTTTGGCGGGCTCGCGCGCACGCTTCCCGTGTTCACGGTCGCGATGGTCATCGTCGCGCTGAGCGCGCTCGGCCTGCCAGGGACCAACGGCTTCGTCGGCGAGTTCCTCGTGCTCCTCGGCGCGTTCCGCACGTTCCCGGGGCTCACGCTCATCGCGACGATCGGCGTGATTCTCGCGGCGGTGTACATCCTCGGCGCGCTCCAGCGCGTGCTGTTCGCCGCGCACCCAACTCGGCGCGACGATACGGAGGACACGGCGCCCACCGCCGTCGCCGTTGGGCGGTTTCGTGATCTCGACCGTCGCGAGATCGCGGTGCTCGCCGCGTTCACAGTCGCGATCGTCTGGCTGGGGGTCGCGCCCTCACCCGTGCTGCGCCGCATGGAGGGCCCGATTCGCCGCATCGTCGAACAGACGCAGGCCGGCGCGTCAGGCCAGCCGGCCACATCGGCCGCCCTGCCGTGACCCGCGCCGTCTCGCCTCGCCCTCGCCTGATAGTTCCGTGAACGCGTTTTCCGTCTCCGCCGTACTGCCAGACGTCGTCGTAGCCGTCGGCGCACTGCTCCTGTTGCTCTGGAGTTCCGTCCGCCGCGACGACGCGGGCGCGTCGCGCGGTGCTGCAATGGGCGTCGTCGGCGTCTGCGCGGCGGCGCTGCTCGCCGTTATCGCGCTCGCCAAGGGATACATCGTACCGGGGACGGTTCCTGGGATCGCGACCGACGGATTTCGATGGGGGATCGACGCCGTGATCCTCGTCGGGACCGCGCTCAGCGCGCTCCTGGCCGGCGACGAGGCGGTCGCGTCGCCGGCGCCGGAATCCGAAGCGTTCGCGCTCATGTTGCTGTCCGTATCGGGCATGATGTTGCTCGGCGCCGCGCGCGACCTGATCCTCGTGTTCCTCGGCATCGAGTTGATGTCGATCCCGGTGTATGTGCTGGCCGGCATCAGCCGGCGGAGCGCGCGCTCCGCCGAGGCGGCGCTCAAATACTTCCTGTTAGGCGCGTTCTCGACCGCGTTCCTTCTCTACGGGGTGGCGCTCGTCTACGGCGCGACCGGCGCCACCAATCTCGACGCGATCGCGGAGTCGGTGGCAGGCATGGACCGCGCGGCGCTCCCGGTCATGCTCGTGCTCGGCGTCGGTGCGATCATGGTCGGACTCGGCTTCAAGGTGGCGGCCGTGCCGTTCCACATGTGGACGCCCGACGTGTACGAGGGTGCGCCGACGCCGTACACGGCGTTCATGGCGGCCGCCGTAAAGACCGCCGGGTTCGCGGCGCTCGCGCGCGTGCTGATCGAGGGGATGGGGGGCGTCGTCCAACACTGGCATGCAACGCTCTGGTGGCTCGCCGTCTTCACGATGTTCGGCGGCAACCTCGTCGCGCTGGCGCAACGTGGCGTCAAACGCACGCTCGCCTATTCCAGCATCGCGCACGCGGGTTACCTCCTCGTCGCAGTTGTGAGCAACTCGGCGGTTGGAAGTTCGGCGCTCGTCTTCTACCTCGGCGCGTACACGCTCGCGACGATCGGCGCGTTCGCCGTGGTGCAGGCGGTTGGCGGAACGGCGCAGGGCGACTCGGTCGAGCGATGGAACGGCCTCTTCCGGCGCCGGCCGCATCTGGCGATCGCGATGGCCGTCTTCATGCTCGCGCTGCTCGGATTCCCGCTCGCCGGCGGTATGGGGTTTTTCGCCAAATGGTACGTACTGCAGGCCGCACTCGCGCCCGTCGCACCGCAGGCGCCGCAGTCGCGTCTCGCCGTGCTGCTCGTCGTCGCGAGCGTGATCTCGGCGGGCTACTATCTCACCCTCGTCGCGCGCATGTTCATGCGCGGCCCAGATGACGATGCGCCGGCGTTTGCGGCCACCGCGCCATGGACGAAGTTCGTGATCGCCGCGTGCGCGATCTTCCTCCTCGTACTCGGCGTCTACCCGACGCCGGCCATCGATGTTGCGCAGGCTGCCGCGCTCCGTCCATCTGGCACGGCGGCTCGCACTCAGCGCGCGATGGCCGCACCACGGGTACTTGCGCCAACCGCTGCGAACGCCGTCGCAATCGCCCGGTGATCGTCGACGTTTGGAAGCCGGTTCCACTGTCTCCTACGTCCACGACCGCACCATGACCGTTTCCACAGCGCTCAACCGCCAGATCTTCCGGCAGAACGATGTCCGCGGCATCGTTGGGCGCGACCTCAACGCCGATGTCGCGCGTGCGTTAGGCCGCGGGTACGCGGCGCTGCTCGCCGAGCGCGGGCTGCGCGGGGCCGTCGCGATCGGGCGTGACAATCGGCCGAGCGGAACCGCGCTGCGCGATGCGCTCGTCGCGGGGCTGACCGAATCCGGCGTCGACGTGCTCGATATCGGCGTCGTACCGACGCCGCTGCTGTACTGGACGCTGTTCAACGAGACCGTGGTCGGGGGCATTCAGATCACGGGATCGCACAACCCGCCCGAGTACAACGGCTTCAAGCTCTCGGTCGGCCAGTCGTCGATCCACGGCAGCGAGATCCAACACCTGTACGAGCTCGCCGCGTCGGGCCAGTATCCGTCGGGGCACGGTCAGGTGCATGTCGGGACGATTATCGACCGCTACGTCGACGACGTCGTCGCGCGCGTCGGCGTCCTCTCGCGTCCGCTCAAGGTCGTGGCCGATTACGGCAACGGCGTCGGTGCGGTCGTCGGCCCACAGCTCCTCGAGCGACTCGGCGCGCAGGTGACGCACCTGTTCGCTGAAAGTGATGGCACGTTCCCGAACCATCATCCGGACCCGACCGTCGTCGAGAACGTACAGGATCTGATCGCCGCCGTTAGGCGTGAGGGCGCCGACTTGGGCGTGGCCTTCGACGGCGACGCCGACCGAATCGGGCTCGTCGACGATCAGGGCGAAATCGTGTGGGGCGATCACCTGCTGATCCTGTACGCGCGCGACGTGTTCGCGCGGACCGGGGCGGGGCAGTCGATCGTCTTCGACGTCAAGTGCTCGCAAGCGTTGACGGACGCCGTGCGGGCCGCGGGCGGAAAACCGGTCATGTGGAAGACCGGTCACTCGCTGGTCAAGGAAAAGATGAAGGCCGAGCACGCGCCCATCGCCGGCGAGATGAGTGGGCACATGTTCTTCGAGGAAGGATTTTACGGGCACGACGACGCGCTCTACGGCGCGGCGCGCCTGCTGCGCATCGTCGCCGACTCCGGGAAGTCGGTCTCCGAGCTGCTGAGCGACGTCCCGAAGTTCGTGTCGACGCCGGAGTTGCGCGTCGATGTCGAGGAAGAGGAGAAGTTCGGGATCGTCGATGCGGCGGTTCGCGAGTTCCGCGCGAAGTACGATGTGCTCGACGTCGATGGCGTGCGCGTGCTCTTCGGCGACGGCTGGGGTTTGATCCGGGCGTCGAACACGCAGCCGGTGCTCGTGATGCGTTTCGAAGCCCGGACGGCCGAACGCCTAACGGCGATCCGCGACGAGATGGAGAACTGGCTCCGCGCGCGTGGGATCGATCCGACGCGCGGTGTCGGGCACTGACCTGACTCGCACTCGCGACCGATGACGCGCGGCCGCTGGCTCGCCGTCGCTCTCGCGGCGGCGGCTGCGCTGCTGCTCGCGCGCGCGTTCGCCGACGCGTTCGTCGAGTATCGCTGGTTCGCGGCGTTTGGCGCGGGCGCACTCGACGTCTGGCGCGCGCGTGCCATCGACCTCACACTGCTGCGCGTCGCAGCAACGCTCGTTGCTGGCGCGTTCCTCTACCTCAACCTGCTTGGCGTCGCGAGCACCATCGACGCGGTCGCCGTGTCACGGCGACTCGGCGGGATCGAAATCGCCGAGACGGTTCCGGCGGGGCGGCTGCGCGGTCTCTTCGCGGCGGCGAGTGTGCTGTTCGGTATCGCGATGGCGCTGCCGATCACGGACTGGGTCGGCGCCGACGCGTTGCTGACTGGGCGCACCTTCGGCGAGATCGAGCCGTACACGGGGCGCGACCTCGCGTTTTTTGTCTATTGGTTGCCGTTCGAGAATGGGCTGTACGCGTGGGCGCTCGTGGTCGTCGCGTTCGTCACGGGAGCGGTCATCGCGCTGTATGCGCTGACGCCGGGCCTCCGTTGGGCGCGCGGACGGATCCGCGCGACCGTCCGCGTGCGCCGCCATCTCGCGTTGTTCGGTGTTGCCACGCTGCTGCTCCTCGCGTGGGGGCACCGCCTCGACGCGTACGCGTTGCTCGTCAGCGGGTCCGGTGCGAACGGCGCATTCGTCGGCATCGACGCGCTCGCGCTGCTCCCAACGCGATTCGCGCTGGCGATCATATCCGCACTCGCCGCCGTCGTCGTGCTTCGCGCCGGGTGGTCCGGACATGCGCGCCTCGCGTTCTGGGCCGTCACGGGGGTGGTCGTCGCGACGATTCTCGGGCGCAGTCTGGCCGGTCCGCTCGCTACGTCGCTGCTCGCGCCGAGCCAGATCGCGATCGCCAACGGCGCGGCGAGCGCGAACCGCGCGCTGTACACTCGGCGCGCGTACGCGTCGGACGACGTGTTGGAGGCGACGGATACTGCGAGCGCGGGCCTTCCCACGGCTCGCGGCGCGGCCGACAACGTCGCGATCTGGGAAGCGGCGGCGCTGTCGCGGACCGCGTCCCCCGTCGCAGCTGACACGCATCTCGTCCACTCGGCCGTCGGCTGGCAAGTCGCGGGTGATACCATTGCCGCCGTGATCGCAACGCCGCGCGTCGCGACGGTTCCGGCTCTTGCCGAAGTCGGGGCGCGCGGAGCGACGCCGTCCGGTTGGCGTGCGACCTTCGCCGATCCTCGGACCGGCGCACCGCTGCAAACGCCAGTGCGCATCCTCGGTGCGCGCGTTCCACCGATCGACGTGCCGGCCGTCGTCTACCCGGGAGCTGCCGACGCCGCGGTGGTGAGCGACGCGACGGGCCACGTCGTCGGCGACTCGTTCCGCTCGTGGGGTGTGCGGCTCGCCGCGGCTCTCGCCGCGCGCGACATGCGACTGCTTCGCACGGATGAACGCGACCGGGGCGATGTACGCCTGGTGCGTAGGCGCGACCCGCGCGCGCGTGTGCAGGCGCTGCTGCCGTACTTCACAATCGCGCGCGATGTCACGCCGGTCGTGGCCGCTGACAGCCTGTGGTGGGCGGTGACCGTACTCGCCGCCAACGCCGACTATCCCCTCTCGGCCCATCTCGCCTCCGACCGAGTAGACAGCGACGAAGTCGCGACGCTACGGCATGCCGGCTCAGCCCTCGTGAACGCGGCGACCGGCTCGGTTCGGCTGTTCGCGCCGTCAGCGCCCGATGCGGACACCCGCGCGTGGTACGCGCGGTTTCCACGTCTCACGACGCGCCTCGACAGTGTCGACCCGGCGCTCGCGTCCGCGCTGCCGATACCCTACGACGCGGCGCTCGCGCAGGCGCGCACGTTCGCCGAGTTCGGCCCGCGCGGCGCTCGCGTGCTGCCGGCCGCGCGGGTGCTGCTGACCGACGCTGCCGAGGGTGGGTCGTTCGCGAACCCCGCGACTGCTTTCGTCGGCACCGGCGCGACCGGCATACCCGCGATTGCGACGGCCTTCCCGGTCGTCACGTCGGCCGATCGCGTGGCCGGGGTGATCGTCGCGACGGGCGGACGCGTTCCACGCGCGACGTTCGTCCCAGCGTCGCAGCCCGGGCCGCGGTGGCAGGACGTGCTCGACTCGACGGCCACGCTGCAGGAGCAGGCGGGCGGGCGTCCTAACCCGTCGGGCGTCGTTGACGGCGGGGTGCGGGTCGTTCCCACCAGCGACGGACTGCTGTTTGTCCGATCGCACTATACGGCGGCGCAGGACGCGCGCCCGCTGTTGGCGGGCGTCACAGCCGTGCTCGGCGCGCGCGTTTCGCATGGTGCGACACTACGCGAGGTCTTCGACTCAGGCGCGCCGCCGCGTACATCGAGCGCGCCGGCGGCGCCGCTCACCAGCACGCAGCGGCTGGATGCGGCGCGCGCGCTCTACGACGACGCGCGCCGCGCACTTGGCCGCGGCGAATGGGCAGGGTTCGGCCGCGCGCTGGATGCGCTTGGGCGCATGCTCACACCATCGCCGTGAGCGCGCCCGCGCGCCGCCGAGCCCGCACCAACGCGGCCCAACCCTGCTCCCGTTAGCTTGCTCGACCGTCGCGGCGCGCGTATACCTTGGCGATCTTTGCCCGCATCCGCATGGATGCGGGGATCATGGCGACCTCACGGGGCGTCGTCCGCGGCATGCGCGTCCGGCGTCCCTCACTACTTGAGCGCTTCTGTGAACATCCACGAATACCAGGCGAAGGACGTGTTGCGCCGCTACGGCGTCCCGATTCCGCCGGGCGAGGTCGCGACGACGCCCGACGAGGCAGCCGCGATCGCCGAACGAATCGGCAAGCCCGTGATGGTGAAGGCGCAGGTGCACGTCGGCGGACGCGGCAAGGCCGGTGGCGTGAAATACTGCCCCACGCCCGAAGCCGCGCGCGAGAAGGCGACGGCAATCCTCGGCATGGACATCAAGGGTCTGACGGTCGAGAAGGTGCTCGTGACCGAAGCCGCCGACATCGGGACGGAAGCGTACGTCGGCATCATCGTCGATCGCGCCAGCAAGAAGCCGGTGTTCATGGTGAGCGCGGCCGGCGGGATCGACATCGAGGAAGTTGCCGCGACGACGCCCGAGAAGATCAAGTACCACCCGGTCGACGCGGTCTACGGACTGCAGCCATTCGAGGCGCAGCAACTCGGCTTCTTCCTCTACAGCGATGCGAAGCAGGCGCGTGCGGCGGGGAAGATCATGCAGGCCCTCTACAAGGCGTTCATCGAGAACGGATGTTCGCTCGCCGAGATCAATCCGCTCGTCGTGACACCAGCAGGCGAGGTGATCGCGGTCGACGCGAAGATGGTGATCGACGACAATGAACTCGAGCGCCGCGCTGATTTGGAAGCGCTTCGCGACGAAAGCTCGGAAGCACCGAGCGAGGTCATGGCGCGCAAGGCCAACCTCACGTTCATCAAGCTCGATGGCAACGTCGGCTGCGTGGTGAACGGCGCCGGGCTCGCGATGGCCACGATGGACCTCGTGAAGTACTACGGCGGCGATCCGGCCAACTTCCTCGACATCGGCGGCTCGTCGAACCCCGAGAAGGTCGTGAACGCCCTCCGCATCATCACCGCCGACGAGAACGTCAAGGCGATCCTGTTCAACATCTTCGGCGGCATTACGCGCACCGACGACGTCGCGAACGGGATCGTGACCGCGACGAAGCAGAACCCGCTCAAGGTGCCGATCGTCATCCGCCTCACGGGCACGAACGACGCGATCGCGATCAAGATCCTCGAAGAGAACGGCTTTGCGGCGATGACCGACATGGACACGGCGGTGCAGAAGGCAGTCGAACTCGCGACCGGCAACGCGCCGGCGAATGCGACGGCGGGGGCGGCCCAGTGAGCGTCTTCGTCGACAAGAGCACGCGCCTGCTCGTTCAGGGCATCACGGGGCGCGACGGCTCGTTCCACGCCAAGCAGATGATGGCCTATGGCACGAACGTCGTCGCGGGTGTGACGCCAGGGAAGGGTGGTCAGAAGTTCGAGGACTCGGTCCCGGTGTTCAACACGGTGGAGGAGGCCGTGCGCGAAACCGGCGCGAACACGAGCGTGATCTACGTGCCGCCGCCGTTTGCTGCTGACGCGATGATGGAAGCTGCCGCGGCTGGCGTGAAGCTCGTCGTCTGCATCACGGAAGGCGTCCCGGTCGTCGACATGCTTCGCGTCCGTCCGTACGTGATCGCGCAGGGCGCGCGTCTCGTCGGGCCTAACTGCCCGGGGCTCATCACGCCCGGCCAGGCGAAGGTCGGCATCATCCCGGGCAACATCTGCACGCCGGGGAACGTCGGGGTCGTCAGCCGCTCCGGAACGCTGACATACGAGGTCGTCTATCACCTCACGCGCGCGGGGCTCGGCCAGAGCACCTGCGTCGGGATCGGGGGTGATCCGATCAACGGGACGGGCTTCATCGATACGCTCGAAGCGTTCGAGAACGACCCCGACACGAAGGTCGTCGCCATGATGGGCGAGATCGGCGGCACTGACGAGCAGGACGCGGCCACGTTCATCAAGGACCGCATGACGAAGCCGGTCGTCGGCTTCATCGCCGGCCAGACCGCACCGCCGGGGCGCCGCATGGGGCACGCGGGCGCGATCATCTCCGGGTCGTCGGGCACGGCGGCCGAGAAGATCGACGCGTTCCGCGCTGCCGGGATGGGCGTCGCGCAGCGCCCGATCGATTTCGTCTCGCTCGTGCGCGAGCGGATGGCCTAACGATCGACGACGTGGGCGGGCGCGGACCGACTCGCGCCCGCCCACGTCGTCGTCTGACGCCCATCGATGCAACTCAGCGACTACGTCCGCGCCGATCGGGTCGTCATCCCGTTGGGGGGCGCGACGCTCCACGAAGCGGGGCGCGTCCTACTGCGCCGGCTCGTGGACACCGGTGCGGTCGCCAATCCCGAGCGCCTCTGGGCGCGCGTCGACGAGGAGCGTTCGGAGGATCTGGTCGCGATGAGCGACCGCGCGTTCCTTCTGCACTATCGAAGCGACGCGGTCAGCGAGCTCGCCGTGGCGATTGGTACCTCCACCGCGCCCGTCTCGCGCGAACTCGGCGACAGCGACGAGCGGCAGGAGGCGCGCATCGTCCTGCTCGTCGCGGCTCCCCCGAAGCAGGCTGCGCGTTACCTGCAGGTCGTCGGAGCGCTCGCGCGGCTGCTGTCGCGCGCCGAAGTCGTCGACGCCGTACTCCGAGCGTCGGATGCGGTCGCGGTTGCCGGAATTTCCGCGTTCGGGGACGTCACGCTGCGCGATCAGCTCACGGTGCGCGACCTGATGACCGAGCGTCCGCGGTCGGTCAGCGCCGAAACGCCGCTCCGCGAAGCGGCGCTCGCGATGACGCGGGCGGGGGTCGCCGGGTTGCCCGTCGTCGAGGGCGACGGCCGCGTGATCGGCATGCTCGGCCAACGAGAGCTGCTGCAGCACATGCTGACCGAATACCTTGACCGCGCCGGCGCGCACCGCGGTGCGACGCCGGTCGAGCGTACGCGCGCGGTGCGGGACGTGATGACGCGTCAGGTCCTCTGCGTCTCGCCGGAACAGCCGCTCGCGGAAGTCGCGGCGATGATGACCAACAAGGACGTCGATCGCGTGCCGGTCGTGCGGGAGGGGCGGCTCGTCGGCTTCCTCACGCGCGGCGACATCGTCCGCAAGCTGATCGGCTCGTAAGCGATTCTCCCTCACGCTCGATTCGTAGAACCCAGCATGTCCAACCGTACACTTGCCATCATCAAGCCCGACGCCTTCAACGCCGCGAAAGCCGGCAAGGTGCTCGCGCTCCTCGAAGAAAAAGGCTTCACGCTCCGCGCTGCGCGGGTCGTGCAGCTGACGACGCCGCAAGCGGGCGCATTCTACGCGGTCCACAAGGGCCGTCCGTTCTACGACGAGCTCGTCGCGTTCATGACGTCGGGCCCCTGCATGCCCATCGTGCTCGAGAAGGGGGATGCGGTCGCGGCGCTGCGTGAGGCGATCGGCGCGACGGATCCGGCGGAGGCCGCGGAGGGCACCGTGCGGAAGCTGTACGCGGAGAGCAAGGGGCGGAACGCGATCCACGCGTCCGACTCGGATGAGAACGCCGCGCAGGAGATCAACTTCTTCTTCCCCGACGCAGAGATCGCCGGGATGGTCTCCTGATCAAGCTCGCGCGTAAGTTGCGCTCAGGCTTACACTTGCTTGCGCGCGGCCTTGAAAACCGGGGGCAGCGCCCGTAGGTTGCGTGGTTATGCTGTCCTTCGACCTTCGTGCGTTGGAGGCCCGGGCCGCCGTGGTCGACGGCGTCCTCGAGCCGACTGATCCCGTATGGGATGCAAACGATCCGCGTCCACTCGAACCGCTGCGCGTGACCGGGCGGCTGTCGAGCGCGGGTGCGGGTCACTTCTACTTTCGTGGGCAGGTGGCGGGCATCGCGGGCGGTGAGTGCCGTCGGTGCCTGACGGACGTGACGACCCCAGTCACGCTCGACAGTCATCTCGTCTTCGTCGCGAGCGACGAGGAGGGCGCGGACGAGGAGTCCGATGCCTACACGTACGACTCGACCGTGGGCGAGCTCGATCTTCGCCCGGCGCTCCGCGAGGAGTGGCTGCTGCACGCGCCGGCGTTTCCGGTGTGTCGCGACGACTGTCGCGGGCTCTGCCCGTCGTGCGGCGCGGATCGCAACCTCGCCGCGGACGCGGGGGGGTGCGGTTGTCATCCCGCCGTCGACCCACGATGGGCCGCGCTCCGCGGCGCCGTCGCCGACTGATTTTCTGACCGAACGCGGCGTGTCTCGGACGCGTCTCGAACACCTTTACTGACCGATCCATGGCCGTCCCGAAGCGCCGTACCTCGAAGCGGAAGAAGCGCGCCCGCAACACGCACAAGACCGCGCCCGCCATTGCCATCCAGGCGTGCCCGCAGTGCCGCAGCATGCGGCGTCCGCACCATGTGTGCGGCGCGTGCGGTTACTACGACGGCGAGCTCCGGGTCGAGACGCAGCAGGACGCCTGAGTTGGCGCGCGTCGCGGTGGACGCGATGGGGGGCGACTTCGCTCCCCGCGCCCCGGTCGCGGGCGCGCTGCTCGCGCTCGCCGAGCTCTCCGCGGAGCACACGATTTCACTCGTCGGGCAGGCGGCGGTCGTCGACGCGACGCTCGACGATCTGCTCGCCGGTGAATTCGCCGCGCTCGCGCCCTACCGTTCGCGGGTGCGCGTGGTCGACGCGCCGGACGTCATCTCGATGTCCGACAAGCCGACCGTCGGCCTGCGCGGAAAGCCCAAGAGCTCGATGGTGGTCGGGATTCGCCTGCAGTCGCAGGGCGAAGCCGACGCGTTCGTGTCCGCCGGAAACACGGGCGCGCAGATGGTCGCCTCGGCGCACATCCTCGAGCTGCACCACGGGCTCAAGCGTCCGGCGATCGCGACCATTCTCCCGACCGCGCGCAAGCCGCTCGTGCTGCTCGATTCGGGCGCAAACGTCGACTGCTCGGCCGAAGAGCTCGTCCAGTTCGCCCGGCTCGGGGCGGTCTACGCCGAGGACGTGCTCGAGCGGCCCAATCCGTCGGTCGGGCTGCTCTCGATCGGGGAGGAGCCGGAGAAGGGGAACGCGGTCGTCAAGGAAGCGCACCAGTTGCTCCTTGCCGAACGCGGGCTCGCGTTCCTCGGCAACGTCGAGGGGCGCGACATCCCGGGTGGAAGCTGCGACCGCGGCCCGATCGACGTCGTCGTCTGCGACGGCTTCGTCGGCAACGTGGTGCTCAAGTTCTATGAGGCGCTCGCCCCGACGCTGATGGGCGTGTTCGCGCGAGCGCTCCACGCGGATCGCGACGTGCTGGCCGAGGCGTTCAAGGAGCTCGACTACTCCGAGCACGGCGGCGCGCCGCTGCTCGGCGTCAGGGGCGTGAGCATCATCTCGCACGGCAAGAGTAGCCCGCGCGCGATCAAGAACGCGATCAAGGTCGCGGTGAGCGTGGTCGACGCGCGCATGAGCGAACACGTCGGGAAGCGCCTTGCCGAGGCCGAGGCTGCGGGCTCGGCGAGCGCGACGCCCGCGTAAGCTGTGGGCGCGTCGGCGCTCGGCCGCGCGCGCTTCTGTTTTCCGAACGCCCGCCACGTGCGGGTGATCTGCCCGTGAACCGCCCGTGAAACGTCCCGTCGCGTACATCGCCGGCACCGGTCGTGGAGTGCCAGCGACCGTGATGACCAACCACGACTTCGCGGCCCGCGGAATCGAAACGACGCACGACTGGGTCGTCGAACGCACCGGAATCCACGAGCGGCGGATCGCGGGTGACGACATCACGACCGCGATGATGGCTGCGGACGCCGGGCGGGCGGCGATGGCGAAAGCCGGCGTGCAGGCGGGCGAGCTCGACGCGATCGTCCTGAGTACGGCGACGCCGGACCGGCTGCTGCCATCGACCGCGGTCGACGTGCAGGCTGCGCTCGGTGCGACCCGCGCCGCCGCGTTCGACCTGTCGGCCGCGTGCTCGGGCTGGATCTATGGTCTGACGGTGGCCGAGGGGTTGATCGCGACGGGGACCTGTGAGACCGTGCTCGTGATCGGCGCCGAGAAGATGAGCGCGATCATCGATTGGACCGACCGTGCGACGTGCGTGCTCTTCGGTGACGGCGCGGGCGCGGCCGTGCTCAAGCGACACAAGCCGACCGTGGCGGCGGCAATGCGCGCGCCGAAGGGAATCCTCTCGAGCTTCATGCGGTCGGACGGCACGCTCGCCGAGCTGCTGCACCGCCCCGGGGGCGGCGCGAGCGTGCCATTCACCGATAGCGTGCTCAGCGAACGCTCGCACTTCGTCAAGATGGCGGGGCGCGAGGTCTTCAAACACGCGGTACGCTCGATGAGCGAGGCCGCGGACCGCGCGCTCGACGCCGCGCGCCTGACCGGCGCGGACATCGATCTGATGATTCCGCACCAGGCGAACGTACGCATCATCGAGGCGACGGCGAAACACGCGAGCGTGTCGATGGACAAGGTCTACGTCAACGTCGATCGCTACGGCAACACGTCGTCTGCGTCGATCGGGATCGCGCTCGATGAGGCGATCGAGTCGGGGCGAGTGAAGGACGGGTCGACCGTGCTCCTCGTCGCGTTCGGCGCCGGCCTGACGTGGGCGTCGATGATCGTGCGATTCTGATGGCCGGCTCGCGATCCGTCGTCCTGCTCTTCCCGGGGCAGGGCTCGCAGACGCCCGGGATGGCGGCCGACCTCGCCTCCGCCTACCCAGTCGCGAGCGCCGTGCTCGACGCCGTCGACGACGCGCTGGGCGTGCCGCTCCGCCAGCTCATGACCGATGGGCCCGCCGCCGATCTCACCCGTACCGACAACGCGCAGCCGGCGCTCCTCGCGCACGGCGCGGCCGTGTGGGCCGTGCTTCGGGACGACGTCGCGCCGCGCGTCGTGGCGGCGGCCGGCCACTCGCTCGGCGAGTTCACGGCGTACCACGCCGCTGGAGCGTACACGCTGGAGTCCGCCGCGCGCCTCGTCCGCCGCCGTGGCGAGCTGATGCTGGCCAGCGGGACCGAGCGCCCCGGTGCGATGGCCGCGTTGCTCGGCGACCCGGACCGAGCGATCGAAGCGATCTGCGAGGAGGCGACGGCCGAGGCGGGGATGGTCGTGCCCGCGAACTACAACTGCCCCGGCCAGCTCGTCATCTCGGGCGAGGTCGCGGGAGTCGAACGCGCGATGGCACTCGCGAAGGCAGCGGGGGTGAAGCGCGCGGTACGACTCCCGGTCAGCGGCGCGTTCCATTCGCCGCTGATGCGCGATGCCCAAGCCGGGCTCGACGAGGCGCTCGCCGCGGTGGATCTGCGCGACCCAGCATTCCCGATCTACGCGAACGTGACGGCGCAACCCGTTACGCGCGCGGCGGATGCACGTTCGCTCCTCTCGCGACAACTCACCGCGCCCGTTCGCTGGACCGAGACGATCCGGGCGCTCGCGGCCGAGTACCCCGACGCGATCTACGTCGAGCTCGGGCCCGGCACCGTCCTCGCGGGACTCGTGCGGAAGACCGCACCGTCGCTCCACGTCGTATCGTGCGGAGCGCCCGCGCAGGTCGACGCGCTGCGCGCCGACCTTCAGCTCTGAGCCGATGCAGATCGATCTGAACGGGCGCGTCGCGCTCGTCACGGGCAGCACGCGCGGCATTGGTCGCGCGATCGCGGCGGCGCTCCTCGATTGCGGCGCGCGGGTCGCGGTCGTCGGGCGCGACGCTGACCGCGCTCAGGCGACCGCGGCCGAACTGGCTGGCGAGAACGCCGAGCGGGCTCACGGCTTCGGCGCCGACCTCGGCGACACGGCACGAGCGGCGGCGCTCGTGGCCGACGTCGAGCGCGCGTTCGGTGCCTGCGACATCCTCGTCAACAACGCTGGGCTCACGCGCGACAACCTCCTCATCCGACTCAAGGACGAGGACTGGGCGGCGGTGATGGACACCAACCTGCGCGCGGCGTTCGCGACGACGCGCGCCGCAGCCCGCGGCATGATGAAGCGACGTTGGGGACGCATCATCAACGTCGCGAGCGTCGTTGGCATCACGGGCAACGCCGGCCAGTCCAACTACGCCGCGAGCAAGGCTGGCCTGATCGGATTCACGAAGAGCGTGGCAAAGGAGCTCGCGTCGCGCAACGTACTTGCGAACGTCGTCGCGCCAGGCTTCATCGAGACCGACATGACAGCCGCCATGCCGGCCGATGCACGGACGAAACTCGCCGGCGTCATTCCGCTCGAGCGATTCGGGCGACCGGAGGATGTCGCGGCTACGGTCGCGTTTCTTGCCTCGGACCTGGCCGCGTACGTGACGGGGCAGGTTCTCGTCGTCGACGGCGGGATGGTGATCTGAGCGTCCGCGCGATGGGCTTCGGGTAGTGCGGCCGCGCCGTTCCACCCCGCCTCTGCGATCACTAAGTTACCGCGCCGTTTCCCCCTCCCGTCATCACTCATCACTTACACACACCCGCCCACCCAATGGCCGACCATTCCGCGAAAGTGCGTGACATCATCGAACGCGAGCTCGGCGTCGAGCGCGAGAAGCTGACCGATTCGGCGAGCTTCATCGACGACCTCGGCGCGGACTCGCTCGACATCGTCGAACTGGTGATGGAATTCGAGAAGGAGTTCAACATCGACATCGCCGACGAGGAGGCGGAGAAGCTCCGCACGGTCGGTGACGCCGTCGAGTACCTGAACGAGAAGGTGCCGGCGTGACTCGGCGCCGGGTCGTCGTCACCGGCCTCGGCGCGGTGACACCCGTCGGGAACGACGTGGCGACGACCTGGCGTGCGTTGCTCGACGGGCGCTCCGGCGGAGCGCCCATCACCAAGTTCGACGCGACGAACTTTGCCGTCCGGTTCGCGTGCGAGGTGAAGGGCTTCGACGCCGGGGCGTTCATGGACCGGAAGGAGGCCAAACGTGCCGACCTCTACACGCAGTATGCGGTCGCGGCCGCGGTGCAGGCGATGCAGGACGCCGGTTTCGCCGACGGCATCGGCGCCGGCACCGGGTACACGCCTGAGGAAACCGGCGTGATCATCGGCAGCGGCGTCGGTGGACTGCGGACGTTCGAGGACCAGCACGAGGCCTACCTCGCGCATGGCCCGCGGCGCATCTCGCCGTTCTTCGTGCCGATGTTCATCACCGACATCGCGGCGGGGATCGTCTCGATGCGCTTCAACTGCAAGGGGCCGAACTTCGCGACGGTGAGCGCGTGCTCGACGAGCGCTCACGCGATCGGCGAGGCCTTTCGGACCATTCAGTACGGCGACGCGGAGGTCATGCTCGCGGGAGGCTCAGAAGCCGCGGTGACGCCGATGGCGATCGGCGGATTCGCGAGCATGGGCGCGCTGTCGACGCGCAACGATTCCCCCGAAACGGCATCGCGGCCCTTCGATGCGACGCGCGATGGATTCGTGTTAGGCGACGGCTCGGGCGTCGTCGTGCTCGAGGAACTCGAGCACGCGCTCGCGCGCGGTGCGCGCATCTACGGCGAGGTTGCCGGCTACGCGGCGACGGGCGATGCCTACCACCTCACCGGACAACCGGAGGCGCACGAGGGGCTGCAGCGCTCGATGCGCCGGGCGATGGCGGATGCGGGCGTCGGACCCGGGGACGTCGACTACGTGAACGCACACGGCACGTCGACGCCGCTCAACGACCCGAACGAAGCGAAGGCGATCAACGCCGTCTTTGGCGAGCACGTGGGCAACCTGGCCGTCAGCTCGACGAAGTCGGCGACGGGGCACATGTTAGGCGCAGCCGGAGTCGTCGAGTTCATCGTCTGCGCGAAGACGATCGCCGAAGGCATCATCCCCCCGACGATCAACCACACGACGCCCGACCCGGAGATCGCGCTCGACGTCACACCCAACACACCGCGTGAGCGCGTCGTGAACTTCGCGATCAGCAACAGTTCGGGCTTTGGCGGACACAACGCCACGCTCGCGCTTCGGCGCTACCAGCCCCGGTGACGTTCTCCGCGCCCGAGGTCCGAACCGGGATCGGCTACGATTCGCACCGGTTCGGACCTGGCGGCCCAATGCGGTTGGGCGGCATCGACGTGCCGGGTGACGTGCACTGTGCAGGGCACTCGGACGGCGATGCGATCTGCCACGCGCTGACCGACGCCCTGCTCGGGGCAGCGGGACTCGGCGACATCGGTGAGTTGTACCCCGACACCGATCCCGTCAACAAGGGACGCGATTCGGTCGAGATGCTCACGGCCGCGCTCGCGCTCGTGCGCCGCGACCGGTTTCGAGTCGCGAACATCGACGTCACGGTCATCGCGGAACGCCCGAAGATCGGCCCGCAGCGCGCCGCGATGCGCGAACGGCTGGCCGCGGTGCTCGGCATCGACCCGCGTGCGGTCGGCATCAAGGGAAAGACCAACGAGGGAATGGGCTGGATCGGACGCGGTGAAGGGCTCGCGGTGATCGCCGTCGCGACGCTCGCCCGCGGCTGACCGACGGGCGGACACGCGCCGGTGTGGGATGCGCTCCTGGCGTGGGTGCGCGACCTCTCGCCCAGCGCGCTCTACGCGGTCGCCGGGCTCTCGGCTGCGGTGGAAAACGTTTTCCCGCCGCTCCCCTCGGACGCCGTCATCGCGTTCGCCGCCTTCGCCGCCGCGCGCGGGCGGGGCTCGGGACGCGCGGCGCTCGTCATCGTGCTCGCCGGCAATGTGGCCGGCGCGATGGCGATGTATGCCGTCGGCGTTCGCTATGGCGCGCAGGCGGTGCTCAAGCGATTCGGCGGTGCCGAGGCGCAGGAAGCGAAACTGCGCAGCTGGTACGCGCGGTACGGGCTCGTCGCCATCGTGGTCAGCCGCTTTCTCCCCGGCGTGCGCGCGGTCGTACCACCGGTCGCTGGCGCGTTAGGCATCGGCGCCGTACGTTCGGCCATTGCGATGGCGATTCCTTCCGGGATCTGGTACGGGGCGATCACGTACGCGGCATATACCGCAGGCGGGGATTTCGCGGCGTTGCGGGCCCGGCTGGCTGCGGGGCAGCGCTGGATCAGCGTCGCCGCGATCGTCGTGGTCGCCATCGCCACCGGCGTGTGGTGGATGCGTCGTCGCGAACGCGAGCGCACGTGACGCGCGCAACCGGCAACGAGACCTCCGCGACGATCACGAGCCGGAGCCCCGCGATCACCGACGCGGTCGCGCGCGCCTTTCGCTTGGAAGGATTCGACGACTATCTCGCGGTCGAGCGCGGCGCGGCGCTGAACACTCAGGCCGCGTACGCGCGCGATATCGCCCGCTTCGTCGAGTACGCCGTCGTCGCGGGCGTTGAGGGGCCGAATCGCGTACCGCCGAAGACGCTCCGCGAGTTCGTCTATCATCTGAAGGATCTCGGACTCGCGCCCGCGTCGATCCGTCGTGGTATAAGTGCGATCCGCACCTATTATCGCTTTCTGCTCGACGACGGGTACGTCACCGACGACCCGAGCGAGCGGCTCGAACCGCCGGCCCGTTGGCAAACGCTCCCGGAGGTGCTGAGCGTCGCCGACGTCGAACGATTGCTCGCGGCACCGACGCTCGACGATCGCCTCGCCTTTCGCGACCGCGCGATGCTCGAGCTCGCGTACGGTGCGGGGCTCCGCGTCTCGGAGTGGATCGGTATCGGGGTGCGCGACGTTCGCTTCGACGAACAGCTCCTGCGCGTTTTCGGGAAAGGCTCGAAGGAACGCCTCGTGCCGATCGGCCGCGCCGCGATCGGGGCCACCGCGGTATACCTGCGCGAGCTTCGCCCGAAGTTGGACCGCGGCGCAGGGAAGGGGGTGCTCCTGCTCAACGCGCGGGGCGATCCCTTGACGCGCATGGGCGCCTGGAAGATTCTTCGCAAGCACGTCGAGGCGGCGGGGATCACGACCCACGTCACGCCCCACACGCTGCGCCACAGCTTTGCGACGCACCTGCTCGAGGGGGGCGCAGATCTCCGCGCCGTGCAGGAGATGCTTGGCCACGCGAGCATCGCGACGACACAGATTTACACGCACGTCGACCGCGAGTACCTGCGCGGCGTGCATCGTCAGTATCATCCGCGTGGGTGAGTGGGTCGCCGGTGCCCGCGAGCCCTCCGCGCGCGGGGGGATAGCGGTGATCGTGGCGCGTCTCAGTTGCGGGCGCGGGGATCGACACCGGTTCATCCATTCGCGGATCGATCGGATTCGCGCGGCTGCAGAGCGCGGCTCGCACATGTTGGACTGCACACACGTTGGACCGCATCCATGATCCTCGTCGTCGACAACTACGACTCGTTCACATACAACCTCGTACAGTACCTCGGCGATCTCGGGGCGGACGTGCTGGTGCGACGGAACGACGCGATCACCGTCGACGAGATCGGCGCGCTGCGTCCGCGGGCGATCGTCCTCTCGCCGGGGCCGTGCACACCGCGTGAGGCGGGTATCACCGTGCCCGTCGTCCGCCGGTGGGGCGCCGAAATCCCGATGCTCGGCGTGTGCCTTGGGCACCAAGCCATCGGCGAGGCGTACGGCGGGCAGGTCGTACGCGCGGGCCGCATCATGCATGGCAAGACGTCGGAACTCGCGCACGACGGCACCGGGCTCTTTCGCGGACTCCCGAGTCCGCTCACCGTTATGCGCTACCATTCGCTCGTCGTCGAGCCGGCGTCGATGCCGAACGGGTTACGCGTGACCGCGCGCGCGACCGACGTTCCGTCCGAGATCCACGCGGTCGAGCACGAGCGCGACCCGGTCTGGGGCGTACAGTTCCACCCCGAATCGGTGTTGACCGTGGGCGGGCGCGAGCTGCTCGCCAACTTCCTCGCACTTGCGGACGAATTCCACGCGCGTCCGCGTCACGCGCCGCTCGCGACGACCACCTCGGGCGCGGCGCACTGATTCTGCGGTCGCGCAGCCGCGTGACCGTCCCCTCGCACCCGCGCCGCCTCGATGTCCGCGTTTTCTTTGGATCGTGTTCGTCGGCGTGCAGGGCTGGCCGGCCTCGTCGCAGGCTGTGCGTTCGCACCGGCAGCGCGTGCACAGCAGCCCGATACGGCGGGGCAGGGCGCGGTTGGCGCGGCGGGTGCCGCCGGCCGCGAAGTCACGATCACCGATCCCGGGCCAGGAATCGCGGGGCGGATCGTCATGGCGATTCTCGCCCGACCGCACCTCGTCGTCGTGCCGCCGGATACCGGACTGACCCTCGGGCGTGAGGTCCGGGTCGATCGCGCACTCGTCGTGACGCGCGGTCCGCTTCGATTGGCGGGACGCGTCCAGGGCGACGTGGTCGTGTTCGGCGACGTGTTCCTGCGGCCCGGCGCGGAGATCGGCGGACGCGTCATCAGCATCGGCGGTGGCGTGTACGGGTCGCTGCTCGCGCTCGTGCGCGGCGACGTGCTCGCCTATCCGGACCTGGTTGTTACGCGTGCGGTGACCGGGACGCGGATCGCGGTCACGATCGACCGCGCGCCGGCGCAACGCGCGCCGACGCTGACGCTCCCGGGCGTGGTTGGCCTCCGCGTGCCGACGTACGACCGCATCGATGGCCTCTCGCTGTCGTTCGGTCCCGAACTCGCGCTCGACACCGGCCGCGTCCGCATCGAACCGTTCGTCACGTACCGTAGTCACCTCGGGACGCTCGACCCGGGCGTGCGTGCGCACGGCGAGTTCGGACGCCGCGTCGTCGTCGATGCGTCGATCGAACGCGGGACGTTCACCAACGACCGTTGGATCCGTGGCGACTTCACGAACTCGCTCTCGACGCTCGGCAGCGGGGAAGACGTGCGGAACTACTTCCGAGCGACGCGGGTGCAAGCGACGATTGGCCGCGGATACGACGCGAGCGCGGGCGTGTTCGAGCCGTACGTGGGCGCCCTGACGGAACACGCGTCCTCGGTGCCCCGCGACACGGGAAGTACCTCGTATCCGTGGAGCTTCCTTTCGCGCCGTTCGCTCGAAGGCGCACGGCGCGCAAATCCTGCCGTGACCGGCGGCCGAATCACGTCCGCGCTCGCCGGGGTGCGGTACCTGCTCGAGCGACCTGGCCTCGTCGGGCGCGCCGGCGCGCGGGTCGAGGAAGGGTTCGACGTCGAGCGCGCGGGTCGGTTCACGCAACTCACGCTGGATGCCGCGCTGACCTTCCCGACCAAGGACGAGCACCTGTTCGAGCTTCTCGCCCACGGTGTCGCGACGGCTGGCGGCGCGAACGTACCGTCGCAGCGGTACGCCTACCTCGGCGGGAGCGGAACGATTCCGTCGCTGTTCCTTCTCGCAGAAGGCGGGACGGAACTGGTGTGGAGCGAGGCGCGGTACACGATTCCGGTGCACGTGATTCGCGTGCCGTTCGGCGTTCCGACGCTCACGGCACGCGCCATCGTGGGCAGCGCGGGCGTGAACACACTGCCCGGGCTGACGCCCAACGTCGGCTTGCGGGCGGCGCTCTCGATCCTGCGCGCGGACTATGTGTTCGATCCGCGCGGTCGCGGGCGGCGGGTCTTCGGTCTCGGCGTGGGACTACGTTAGGCGTTCGATCGCCGTGCCCGGCCAGCGCGCGCGTCGGCACGACGTGCCGGCTTCACGCGCCATCGTCACGCCACGCGGTTAGGCGCCATCGCGGGCTGCCGGGTGCGGGAATGCGACCGACGCGCCCGCCGCCGCACCGAGCACGGTCACGATGACGGCAAGCGACACGAGCGTCGGCACTTCCCACACCGGCGCGAGCAGCATTGTCGCACCGACGAAGGCGAGGACCACGGCGAGCGCGTGCCGCAGATAGTAGAAACGGTCCATCACGTCGGCGAGCAGGAAGTAGACGGAGCGCAGCCCGAGGATGGCGAACACGTTCGACGTATAAATAAGGAACGGATCGCGCGTGATCCCAAAGACGGCCGGGATCGAATCGACAGCGAAGACCAGGTCGGTCGTTTCGAGCAGGACGAGCACAACGAAGAGCGGCGTTGCAGCGAGCCGCATGCGCCCGTCGCTCCCGGCATCGCGAACGAAGAACCGCGAGCCCGAGAACTCCGTCGTGACCGGCATCATGCGCCGCAAGAGCTTCAGCAGCGGATTCCTGGCGGGATCGAACGAATCGTCGTCGCGATGGAATGCGAGGCGAACGCCCGTCAGGAGCAGAAACGCGCCGAACACGTAGGTGATCCACGCGAAGCGCTCCACGAGCAGCGTCCCCGCGCCGATCATCGCGCCCCGGAGCGCCAGGGCGCCGAAGATGCCCCAGAACAGCACGCGGTGTTGGAGGTCGGGGGGTACGCGGAAGAACGAGAAGATCAGGAGGAAGACGAACAGGTTGTCGACGGACAGCGCTTCCTCGACGACGTACCCGGTCGCGAACTCCAGTGCCGCGGCCGTGCCTAACGTGATCCCGATCCCGGTGCCGAACGCTGCCGCGAGCGCGACCCACGCGAGGCTCCAGCGCACCGACGATGCGAGCGTCGGGGTGTGCGCGCGGCGGTTGACGACGCCGAGGTCCAGGGCGAGCAGGCCAAGTACGGCGACCGCGAATGCGATCCAGAGCCAGGTGTGAATCATCGAGGCAGAACTTAAGGTGGGGCTCCGCCGCGTCCGACGTGTCGCGCGTTCGCGGCATCGCGACCGCGCCGCGATTGTCCAGCACGTCGCGAGGCGCTACGTTCCTGGCGTGAAAGTTGCAGCCACCGCCGCCCGCGACGCATGAGCCTGCTTGCGGTGATCCCCGCGCGGCTCGACGCGTCCCGACTTCCGGGCAAGCCGCTTCGCGATGTCGGCGGCTCGCCACTCGTCGTACGCGTCTGGGAGCGTGTTCGCGCGCTCGGCGTTGCGGATGCCATTGTCGTCGCAACCGACAGCGACGAGGTCGTCGCGGTCGTGACCGCAGCGGGTGGTCGCGCGGTCCTGACGCGTCGCGATCACCCATCGGGCACAGACCGCGTCGCGGAAGTGGCGTGCCTGCCCGAGTTCGCGCACTTCGACGCGATCCTGAACGTGCAGGGCGACGAGCCATTCGTCAGCGCCGACGCCGTCCGCGGCGCGGCCGGCACGGTCGTCTCGGGCGCGACGCCGATCGGCACCGCGGCCGTCACCGACGCGTCGGGGATCATGGCGTCGCCCGATGTGGTCAAGGTGGTGATCTCGGAGGATCGGCGCGCCCTCTACTTCTCGAGGGCGCCGATTCCGTATCTCCGAGACGCCCACGACGCGAGCGATTCCGCCACGCGTGACGGACTCGTCCGACGCCACATCGGGGTCTATGCCTATACGCGAGACGCGTTGCTCGCGTGGGTCGCGCTCCCCGTGCATCCCCTCGAACGCGTCGAGCGGCTCGAGCAATTGCGTCC
This sequence comes from uncultured Gemmatimonadales bacterium, assembly GCA_963702945.1. GTDB lineage: Bacteria > Gemmatimonadota > Gemmatimonadetes > Gemmatimonadales > Gemmatimonadaceae > BPUI01. The sequence goes on along the minus strand of OY969773.1, from coordinate 480,191 downwards.
GCTTGCGCACGGGATCCCGATCGGCGTTGCCATCGTGACCGATGCCGGCGCACCGGGTGTGGACACGCCCGACGACCTCGCCCGAGCCAACGCGCACTGGCGCGCGCACCACGTTGCGGCGTCGGTCGACCCGGGGCCACATTCCGCTGCGAATGGCGCGTCGTCCGACGCGTCGCCAGCCCGCCCCGAGTCTGTCCGATGACCGCTGCCAGCGCTCCAGCGCACGAGCACTCGCTCGTCACGCGCTCCGCCAAGTACATCTTCGTCACCGGCGGCGTCGTCTCCTCGCTCGGAAAGGGAATCGCGGCGGCGTCACTCGGCCGGCTGCTCGTCGAGCGCGGGCTCGCGGTGACGACGATGAAGTTCGATCCGTATCTGAACGTCGATCCCGGGACGATGTCGCCGTTCCAACATGGCGAGGTGTTCGTCACCGACGACGGCGCGGAAACCGACCTCGATCTCGGCCACTACGAGCGGTTCCTCGACCGTCCGCTGTCACAGGCGAACAACGTCACGACCGGGCGCATCTACCTGAACGTCATCTCGAAAGAGCGGCGTGGCGAGTACCTCGGCTCGACGGTCCAGGTGATCCCGCACGTCACCGACGAGATCAAGGGCGCGCTCAAGCGCATCGCGCCGGGCAATGACGTCGTGCTCGTCGAGATCGGCGGAACGGTCGGCGACATCGAATCGCAGCCGTTTCTCGAGGCGATGCGCCAGTTCCGGCAGGAGGTCGGGAAGGAGAATGCGATCTTCGTTCACCTGACACTCGTGCCGTACATCGCGGCCGCAGGCGAGGTGAAGACGAAGCCGACGCAGCACTCGGTTCGCGACCTCATGGAAGTCGGCATCCAGCCCGACGTGTTGATCTGCCGTGCCGAACAGCCGCTCACCGAGGATGTGAAACGGAAGATCGCGCTGTTCTGCAATGTCGAATTCGGCGCCGTCGTCGAGAGCGTTGACGTGCCGAGCATCTACCAGATTCCGCTCGAGTTCCACGCGCAGGGCCTGGACACCCTCGTCTGCCGTCGGCTCGGGCTCGACGTGCCAGCCCCCGAGCTATCCCGCTGGCGCGAGCTCGTCCGCCGCGTGGTCGAACCGCGCGGGCGCGCGACGCGCATCGCGGTGGTGGGCAAGTACACCGACTACGTCGACAGCTACAAGAGCGTGCAGGAAGCCCTCATTCACGGCGGCGTCGCGCACGACGTGGGCGTCGACATCGACTGGATTTCGAGCGATCGCTTCTCGTCGCTCGAGACGGCGCGCACGATTCTCAGCGAGTACGACGGACTGCTCGTCCCCGGCGGATTCGGTGTGCGTGGCGTCGAAGGGATGGTCGAGGCGATCCGCGTTGCGCGCGAGACTGGACTGCCGTACCTCGGCATCTGTCTCGGGATGCAGACGGCGATCATCGAGTTCGCCCGCAACGTCTGCGGGATCTCCGACAGTCACTCGAGTGAATTCGCGCCCGAATGCGCAAATGCGGTCGTATCACTCATGGAGTCGCAGCAGCATGTGACGGACATGGGCGGCACGATGCGACTCGGCAGCTACCTCTGTCGCTTGCAGCCGGGCACGCATGCGCGCGAGGCGTATGCCGCTGACGAGGTCAGCGAACGTCACCGTCACCGCTACGAGGTCTCCAATCGGTTCCGGGACACGCTGCAGCGCCACGGCATGGTCCTCAGCGGTCTCTCGCCCGATGGGTCGCTCGTCGAGATGATCGAGCTGGCACATCACCCGTGGTTCGTCGGGTCGCAGTTCCACCCCGAACTCAAGTCCCGCCTGACGCGTCCGCACCCGCTGTTCGCCGGTTTCATCGGCGCGGCGTCGCAGCACGTGCGCGGTCGCAGCGTCGGCGCCGACGAGCAGCACACGTTGCCGAGCGCCGAGCGGCGAACGTTGGCCGAGGTCGCTGCGTGACGGATGCCGCGCGCGCGCTCTTCCCTCGAGGTGCGTTGTTCCTTCTAGCCGGCCCCTGCCAGCTCGAGGATGACACGCTGAACCTGCGCGTCGCGGAGCACGTCGCGCGGCTCGCTGAGCGCGTGCCGGGCGGTGTCGTGTTCAAGGCGAGCTTCGATAAGGCGAACCGCTCGAATCCGGGCGCCGCGCGCGGACCGGGACTCGACGCTGGCCTCGAAGCGCTTGCGCGCGTGAAGCGCGAGACCGGGCTCGCGGTGATCACCGACATCCATCTGCCGGAGCAGTGCGCGCCAGCCGCGGAGGTCGTCGACGCGCTGCAGATTCCAGCATTCCTCTGCCGCCAGACCGATCTGCTCGAAGCGGCCGGCGCCACCGGGCTTCCGGTCAACATCAAGAAGGGTCAGTGGCTGCACCCCGAAGGCATGCGCGGCGCGGTCGCGAAGGTTCGCGCCGGATGTCGCGGGTGCGAGCGAACATCGCTGCCCACGGGTGATCAGGTCGCCGTCACCGAGCGTGGAACGTTCTTCGGGTACGGGGACCTCGTGGTCGACATGCGCGCGATCGCACGGATGCGGCACGCGTGCGACGCACCGGTGATCTTCGACGCGACGCATTCCGTCCAGCAGCCGGGGCGCGGTGAGGGTGGCGCCAGCGGCGGTGCGCGCGAGTTCATCCCGACCCTCGCCGCCGCTGCCGTCGCGGCGGGTGCGGACGGGTTGTTCATGGAGACGCACCCCGACCCCGATCACGCGCCGAGCGACGGTCCGAACATGGTTCCGTTAGGCGAGCTCGACGCGTTGGTCGCGCGCCTCGTCCGGGTGTGGGAGGCGGCGCGCACATGAGCGTGCCGCGTATGGAGCTGTCGGCCGAAATCGACCCCGTGGTCGCGAAACGCATCCGCTGGGTCGGCTTCGACGTCGACGGGGTGCTCACCGATGGCGGCGTGTTCCTCGGTGATGTCGACGGCCGCCGGATCGAATTCAAACGCTACGACATCCAGGACGGACTCGGCGTGCTGTTGCTTACGCATGGCGGGGATCAAGGTCGGTATCATCACGGGCCGCGTGAGCGAAAGCGTCCGCCTGCGAGCCGCGGAGCTCGGAGCAGACGACCTCGTGCAGGATCCGCGCGCCCGCAAGCTGCCGGCGCTTCGGACGATCGCAGCGAAGCATGGCATCGGCCTCGACGAGATGGCGTTCGTCGGCGACGATCTGCCCGACGTTCCGGTGCTCCGCGCCGTCGCGCTCGGCGCAGTCGTTGGCAATGCGACGACGGATGTGCGGGATGTTGGGCACGTGCGCCTCGCGCGTGCTGGTGGCGACGGCGCGGTACGCGAGTTCGCCGAACTGCTCCTCCGTGCGCGGGGCGAGTGGACCGATCTCGTGGCGCGGTACGTAGATAGCCGGGCGGCGGACGTCGAGCCGGCCGGAGCGGTCCCGTGACGGCGATCGCGTCGGCCGCCGGCGCGAGTCCGATCACGAGTACGCCGTCGCTCAGCGACGCGGAGTTGCTCGCCGTTGGTCGCCAGGTGCTCGCCCTCGAAGCAGACGCCGTGCGCGTCGTGGGTGCCCGGCTCGATGCGAGCTTCGTGCGTGCCGTGCGGCTCATCGCGCGCTCGCGAGGCCGTGTGATCGTCAGCGGCGTCGGCAAATCGGGTCATATCGCGCGAAAGATCGCGGCAACACTTACCTCGACGGGAACGGCGGCCAGCTTCCTCCACCCCGTCGAAGGGTTGCACGGAGACCTCGGAATCGTCGGCCCCGACGACGTCGCGATACTCCTCTCCAAGAGTGGCGAAACGGCAGAGTTGCTTCCGCTCCTGGAACCGCTCGAACGGTTCGGTACGCAGACGGTCGCGATCGTTGGGCGCGTCGACTCAACGTTAGGCAGGCACGCCGACGTGGTCCTCGACGCGAGCGTGCGCGAGGAGGCGTGCCCGCACGACCTCGCGCCCACGGCGAGCACGACGGTCGCGCTCGCCGTGGGGGACGCGCTCGCGGTCGCGCTCCTGCAGGCGAAAGGTTTTCGACGTGAGGACTTCGCGCGCTTACATCCGGGGGGCGCGCTCGGACAGCGGCTGCTCACGCGCGTGTGGGACGTGATGGTCACGCACGCGCTGCCGACGTTACCCGAAGAGGCGACGATGCGCGACGCCGTGGTCGCGCTCTCGCGTGGTCGCGGCATCGTCGCCGTGCTCGACGCGGACGACCGCGTGGTCGGCGTGCTGACGAGCGGTGACCTGACGCGACTTGTCGAACGGCTGGAGGCATTCGCGGACGTGCGCGTCGTCGACGTGATGAATCGCGATCCGAAAACGGCCAGCGCCGAGGAATTCGGGAGCGCGGTGGTGTATCGCATGGAGCGAATCGGCATCATTTCGATGCCCGTCGTCGACGCGGAGCGGCGCATTCTTGGCATTGTTCACCTGCACGACCTTTTGCGTGCGGGGGCGGCGTGATGTCGTCGCGGTTAGGCGTCCCTTCGTGCGCGGGTCACTGCAAGGCCCGACACGTCGGCGCGCCGCGTTCGCTACGCACGTGCGTTGGAGCGGCGTCGCTCGTCGCCCTCACCGCGTGCAGTTCCAAGCCCGCAACCGGTCTCGCCGCGAACGCGGCACTCCCTGACTCGGCCGAGCAGGTGATGTTCAAGCTCCGATTGCAGCAGACCAATGCTGGCGTGCGGAAATCGGTGCTGTTTGCCGACACCGGTTTCTTCTACAACGACAATACGCTCGTCGATTTGCGCCACGTTCGACTCGTGTTCTTTTCATCGTCGGGCGATTCGAACGCGGTGATGACGGGGCGCACGGGGCGGTACGACACGCGCACGCAGCGGGTGGAGGGACGTGGCGACGTCGTGGTCACGAGTACGGATGGGCGGCGCCTCACATCGCCGCACCTCGTCTACGAGCGGTCCGTCAACCAGATCACGAGCGATACCAATTTCACATTCACGGAGCCGGGGCGTACGTTGGAAGGCGTTGGTTTCCGTTCCGATCCGCAGTTGCGCAACGTGCAGGTCCTGAAGGGCGCCAAGGGCCGCACGGTGTTGCCACCCTCGTCGGAGCCGCGCACTGCGCCTGTCGGGACAGCACCTGCGGGGCCAGTTCCGTCTAGCGTGCCGGCCGCTGGTGCGCCGACGGCGGGCGTGGGACCAGGAGCACCGGCCACCCCGAGCGCGCCACCCGCCACGCCGCCCGGCGGTCCGCCGCGATGATGATCGCGAACAGGTGCGCCGGATCGAGCATCCGCACGCATGGGCGCAGACGCATCGTCGTTGCGCTGGGGATGACGGCTGCCATGCTCGCGGCCGCGTGTGGCACGCGTAGTCCGCAGACGCGTCCGACCCCGACGGCGGCGAGCGCGCGGCGCGACAGCGCCGCGCGTGACTCGATCTCCGCACGCCGGACGGCGGATTCGACGACGTCGGTGATCGCGCCAATCGCGGGCCCGCGGCCGGTCGCGGCCACCGCGCCTCCGCGACGCGCGTCGCCGCCGCGACAGCGCACCAATGCCGGCCCCGCCGCGCAGTGCCGTGTCGTCAACTTCAACGACGACCCGCCGACGGCTCGCCTGAACAGCATCAAGGACGCGCAGAATCAGAACATCGTCTACGTGGGTGGCGGCGCCGTCGCGCGTTGCGAGGGCGTCAACAATCGGCTGACGTCGGACAGCGCCGAGTACTATCAGGCGGCGGGTCTGCTGGTCCTCGTCGGGAACGTCGTGTACGACGAACCCTCCCGCGCCCACATGACGGCGTTGCGCACGACGTACTACATCCGGGACGAACGCGTGGTCGCCGAGGGTAATGTCGTGGTCACGCTCCCGAGTGGCACGACGATGACGGGGCCTAACGCGGAGTATCTGCGACCCGTCCCGCCGATCCGGACCGAGAGCCGCATGACCGCGACCGGCCGGCCGACCATTCGCCTCATCGGACGCGGGGACAGCGACACGCCGCGAAATGGCCCTGCTGCGGCCGGCGCGCGCGCGTCGACCACGCGCCCCGACACGTCCACGACGACCATCATCGCCAACACCGTCGTCGATCAGGCTGACAGCATCGTGTACGCTGGCGGTCAGGTCGACATCACGCGGACCGACGTCCTCGCCAACTCCGACTCGGCCGTCTTCGAGCAGGAAAGCGAGACGGCGCACCTCATTCGGAACGCACGCATCCGCGGCACGCACGGGCGACCGTTCACGCTCAACGGCGCGCTCGTCGACCTCTTCACCCGCGAGCGCCAGCTTTCGCGCGTCTTCGCGCGCCAGGACGCGCACGTGACGAGTGACAGCTTGACGCTGACGTCGGACACCGTCGACATCCGCCTAACAGAAGGCGTGATGAACCGCGCGTTCGCGTGGGGTCCGAAGCGCGCGACGGCGGTTTCGCCCGACCGTGACCTGATCGCGGACTCGATCGCCGCGTATCTTCCGGGACAGCGCATTCGCGAGATCCACGCGTTACGGAAGGCGGTCGCTCGCTCGGTGCCCGACACGGCGAAGCTTCGCTCGACCGAGCGCGACGTGTTGCGGGGCGACACGATCGTTGCACGTTTCGATACGCTCGCGGCCGCGCGCGATACGACCAAGAACCCGCCCGTTCGCCAGCTGATTGCGGTCGGGAGCGCGACCGCGTTCAACCAGATCGCGTCGAGCGAGGGGCGTGAGGGGCGACCGGCGCTCAACTACGTGCGCGGTCGCATCATCACCGTCGATCTCGATAGCGGGTTGGTTCGCGAGGTGACGGTAATCGGCCGGTCCGACGGCGTGTATCTGGAGCCGTCGGATTCGACCAAGACGGACTCGTCCGCGAAGGGTGGACGCGCGCCGAGCGCTGGCGCACGCGCTCCGGGGCCGCCGTCGGGACGCCCGAGCGGCGGAACTCCGCGGGGGCCGAACGCCGGGTCGGAGCCGACGTCGCCCATCACCGACGACCGTACCGCCCGCGCGCAGCCGGGGGTCACGCGATGACGAACGCGGCGGGCGGTGCGGCGCTGCACGAGGACGCGGATGCGTTGCAACGATTTCTCGAGACGGCGAGCGCGGGCGACCGATCGGCGGCGCTCGCGTTACACGCGGTTCTGCACGAAGCCGATGAGCGCGGGTCGGCATCGTTCGACGCGGTCGCGCGTTGCTACTGGGACGACTACCTGTCCGCGGTGCGGAACGACGGGCGGGATTCTGCGAGCGAGGCCGGGAGACTCAGCATCGACGAGGTGCGCAATCACCTCGGCGCGTCCGTGCTGCCGCGCCTCGCCGCGCGCGGCGTGCTGGCGCTCGAATTCGGTGCCGACGGCGGCGCCGGCGTGTCGCGCGTTCGGATTCAGGACGCCTTCTGGCACGAAGTCGCTCCGCGTCGTGCCGGGGTCGCGGCTGCGTTGCGTCAGACCGGCGAATACCGTGCGCCCGCGCCCGCCGTCACCAGCGCGGGCCCGACGGGCAGCCGCCTCGCGGCCGATGGGCTGGTCAAGGTGTACCGGCGTCGGCGCGTCGTGAACGACGTGGCGCTCGAGCTCCGGCAGGGCGAAATCGTGGGGCTCCTCGGGCCGAACGGGGCGGGGAAGACGACCACCTTCTACATGATCGTCGGACTCATCGAGCCCGACTCCGGACGGATCACGCTCGACGACGCGGACATCACGGCGATGCCGATGTACAAGCGCGCGCGACGCGGGATCGGCTATCTCTCGCAGGAGCCCTCGATCTTTCGGAAGCTGTCAGTCGAGGAGAACATTCTCGCAATTCTCGAAACGCTCGACATTCCGAAGCGCGAGCGCGAGGAACGGCTCGAAGGGCTACTCGACGAGCTGAGCATCAGGCACCTCCGGGCGAGCAAGGCGTATCAGCTGTCGGGTGGCGAGCGCCGCCGACTCGAAATCACGCGCGCGCTCGTGACGCAGCCCAAATTCATGATGCTCGACGAACCGTTCGCCGGGGTCGATCCGATCGCGGTGCACGACATTCAAACCATCGTCGCCGGGCTCCGCCATCGCGGAATCGGCGTGCTCATCAGTGACCACAACGTCGAGCAGACACTCGACATCGTGGATCGCGCGTACATCATGTTCGACGGCCAGGTCAAGGTGGGCGGCCCAGTACGAGATCTCGTGTTCGACGACACGGTGGCCGACATCTACCTCGGCCCGACCCTTACGGCGCGCCTTCGGGCGCGCTTCTCCGCGGACGGATCCCAATGAAGGCCGGCCTGAATCAGAGTACGCAGCTCAAGCAGGAGCTGAAGGTCAATCCACGCCTGTACCAGGCGATGGATCTGCTCTACATGCCCCTGCTCGACCTTCAGCAGCACCTCAAGCAGGAGCTGCTCAACAACCCGTTCCTCGACATGGTCGAGGCCGAGGACGAGGACGAGGAGGATTCGACCGACTCCGAGCCCGAGCCGACGCAGCAGGAAGAGGAGCGGAAGGAAAAGGACGACGAGATCGACTGGGAGGAGATCCTGCTCGACGGCTTCGACACCGGCGGCCGCCGTGAGGAGCACGAAGAAAAGGAGTACTACGAGCCGGTTACCGTCGCCGAACGTGACCTCGGTGATCACCTGCGCGACCAGATCACGCTGCTCGATCTGTCGCCGCGTCAGCTGATGCTCGCGGAGGAGTTTCTCGGCAACGTGAACGAGGACGGGTATCTCGACTGCCCCGTGCAGCAGATCGTCAACTCGATCAACGAGGTCATTCGCGACTCCGCGGAAGAGCGCGGGATCGACGAAGACGAGGCGCCGGTGTACACGATGGCCGAAGCGGACGACATGCTGCGCATCGTCCAGGCGTTGGACCCGGCGGGCGTGGGCGCGCGTGACCTCCGCGAGTGCCTCATGCTCCAGCTGCGCGACGCCGGGCTCGAGCACTCGGTACCCTATCGCCTCGTGCGCGACTGCTTCGACGAACTCATCGCGCATCGCTGGAGCGAGATCTCCAAGCGGTTCGGCATCAGTCCGACCGACGTGCAGCATGCCGCTGACGAGATCGCGAAGCTCGATCCGAAACCGGGCCTGTTGTACGCGTCCGCGAAGGACAACTACATCATTCCCGATCTCGTCGTCGAGAAGATCGACGCGAAGTACCACGTGTTCCTGAACGACGCGAACCTGCCGCGCCTCAAGTTGAGCCGCGCGTACCAGGAGATCGCGCGTGACAAGAAGAAGTTCGACGGCGAGAGCAAGGAGTTCATCAGCTCCAAGCTCAACTCGGCCAACTGGATGATCCAGGCAATCGAGCAGCGCCGGCAAACGATGCTGAAGGTGATGAACTACATCGTCGACCGTCAGCGCGACTTCTTCGAGAAGGGCGTGCAGTACCTCAAGCCGCTCACGCTGCGCGAGGTGGCCGAGGTCATCAACATGCACGAGAGCACCGTGAGCCGCGTGACGAACGAGAAGTTCGTCCAGACGCCACGGGGCGTGCTGCCGCTGAAATTCTTCTTCTCGTCCGGCCTGTCCACGACCGACGGTGAGGACGTGTCGGCGCGCGGGATCAAGGATCAGATCCAGAAGCTGGTGCAGGGCGAGGACCCGAAGAACCCGCTCACGGATCAGGCGATCGTCAACATCCTGAAGAAGAGCGGGGTGAACATCGCCCGTCGCACGGTCGCGAAGTATCGCGACCAGTTAGGCGTGCTCTCGGCGCGCATGCGCAAGCGGGTGTGAGCACGAGCGTTCGCGCCGACGGAGGCGGAGTTCGTCAGCGTCGGCGCGGTGCCGGTGCCCGCGCCGACGCGCGCGGTCGACGTGTCCGTGCTCGTACCGGCCAAGGACGAAGCCGAGAATCTGCCACTGTTCATGGCGCAGGCCGCAGAGACGTTCGCGGCCGATCCGTCGGTCCGCTACGAAGTGATCGTGGTCGACGACGGATCGTCGGACGCAACGTGGGCCGTGCTCGGCGAACTGCAGCGGCAGATACGGGTTTCTGCGCGCCGTTCGGCATCGCGTGGGGCGGGGGATCGCGGACGCGCTTCGCACGGGGTTTCTGAACGCGCGTGGGTCGGTCATGGTGTTCTACCCAGCGGACCTGCAGTTCAAGCCCGAGGACATCCCACGACTCGTCGCGCCCATTCTGGATGGGCAGAGCGACATGGTGACCGGCTTCAAGCAGGGTGTGTACGAGAAGGCGTTCGTCTCGCGCATCTACAACCGGCTGAGTCGAACGCTTTTCAACGTGCGTGTGCGCGACCTCAACAACGTGAAGGCGTACCGTCGCGAGGTGATGGAGGGGCTACCGCTTCGTCCCGACTGGCACCGCTACATGATCGTCCTCGCCGCGTCGCAGGGGTACTCGGTGAGCGAGATCCCGGTGCCGCTCTATCCGCGGCACGCGGGCGATCGAAGTTCGGGATCGGGCGCATTCCGATCGGCGTGCTCGACATGCTCGCCGTGTGGGTCGAGCTGCGCTTCGGCCGCAAACCGCTGCTGCTCTTCGGGATGCTCGGTGCCGCGCTCCTCGCGTTAGGCGTGGTCGCCGGAGTCACGGCACTCCTCTGGCTCGCGGTCACGGGACATGGGCTGCGGGCGGTCTGGACGGTCGTACAGACCTGCCTGCTGTTGGGCGGCGTGTTCTTCACGGGTGGAATCGTCGGCGAGATGATCGCGGGGCAGCGCGCCGAGTTGGCCGAGCTGCGCCGCGAGCTGGACGCGAGCCGCGCGGCGACGTCGGGGACCGGCGGCTGAGCGACGGCGCCGCGCCGCGGGTGCGCCCGCTCCGCGTGCTCTTTCTCGCGCACTCCTTTCCGCGGTTCGATCAGGACGTCGCGGGATCGTTCCTCCTTCGCTTGGCTGTCGCCCTCGCCGACGTTGGCGTGGAGGTGCGGGTGCTCGCGCCGGCTGCCGCGGGACTCGCATCCACCGATACGCTCCGCGGCATCCCGGTCACACGCTTCCGGTACGCCGCGCGTTCGGCCGAAACGCTCGCCTACACCGGCGCGATGGCGGAGACCGCGCGTGCGTCGTGGCAGGGGATCGCCGCGCTCGCGGGCCTCATCGCCGCGGGCGCGCTCGCGACGCGTCGTGTGGTCCGTGCGTGGCGGCCGGACGTGGTGCACGCGCACTGGTGGTTCCCGGGCGGGCTCTCGCTCGCCGCGCCTGGTGCGTTAGGCGGACGACCACTCGTCGTGACGATGCACGGCTCCGACGTGCGGCTCGCGCGGCAGGTACGCCCCGCACACGCACTCTTTCGCCTCGTCGCCCGACGCGCGGCGGCCGTCACGGCGGTGTCGTCGTGGCTCTGCGCCGAAGCCAGTGCGATGGCGCCGGGGCTCGCGTGCGCCGTCGCGCCGATGCCGGTCGACTCGGGTCGGTACGTGCCGCCCGCCGCGTCCGAGGCGCGTGACGGACTCCTGTTCGTCGGGCGGCTGACCGCGCAGAAAGGCGTCGGCATCCTACTCGACGCGCTCGCGAGGATGCGGACCGGCGCGCCGCTCACCGTCATCGGGCGCGGGCCCGAGTACGATGCCCTCCGTGCCCGCGCCGTTGCGCTCGGCGTCGCCGACCGCGTGCGCTGGCTCGACCCGCAACCACCCGCGTCGCTCGCGCCGTGGTACGGCGCCGCTCGCGCAGTCGTCGTGCCGTCGACAGAGGAAGGCCTAGGCCTCGTCGCGGTCGAGGCGCTCTTCTGCGCGACCCCGGTCGTCGCGTTCCGCTCGGGCGGGATCACGGACGTCGTGCGCGACGACGAAACCGGACTCCTCGCGGATGCCGGCGACGCGGACGCGCTCGCGCGCTGCCTCGACCGCCTCATCAGCGACGATGACCTCGCGCGCAGGCTCGGCACTTCGGGACGCGCGTACGTCGAGGCGCGGTTCACCCCGCGCGCAGTCGCGGAGACGTACCGCGGGGTCTACGACTCGGCAGCTCCCCGTGGACACGTCGCGTGAGCGGACCGGCCCAGACGAAACGCCAGCTTCGCACTGCGGTCATCGTCGCGGTCCTCGCGATCGTCGCATGGGCGATCGTCCGTTCGCTGGGCACGCAGTGGGCGACGCTACACGATGCGGCCGCGACGCTGCGCCCCGATGGATGGCGCATCGCGCTCGCCTCCGCGCTGGTGCTCGCGACGTACGCGCTGCTGATCCAAAGCTGGCGGTTGCTCGTGACAGGCTGGGGCGGGCACCTCGCTTACTGGAACGGCGCACGCATCTGGACCGTGTCGAATCTCGCGCGGTACCTCCCGGGTACGCTCTGGTCCGTCGGCGCCATGGGCGTGCTGGCCGACGAAGCCGGCGTGCCCCCCGCGACGGCTGCCGGAGCGGCGATCCTCAACATGCTGCTCAACCTGGGTGCGGGCTTCGTCGTGCTCGCGATCGCGGGCGGCGATCTGGTCGCGCGCCTCGTGCCGCGCATTCCGCATCCGCGCGCGCTCGGCCTCGCGATCGGCGGCGTCGGCGTCGTGCTCCTCCCGTTGCTACTCCCTCGGATCACGCGTGTCGCAGCGCGACTCCTCCGACGCGAGGCACCCGCGGCACTTCCGTTCCGGGCATTCGCGGCCGCGTTCGGTGCCAACGTCGCCGCATGGTGTACATACGGCCTGGCGTTCGCGTGGTTTGCACGCGCGCTGCATCCGACGGCGGGTGCCAACTGGGCGGGGTATGTCGCAGTTTACGCGTTTTCCTACATCACCGGATTTCTGGCCCTGCTCGCACCGGCTGGGCTGTTCGTCCGCGAGCTCGCGATGGTGGTCGCGCTGACCCGGTCGGGGCTCGCGACGCCGGCCGACGCCGTCGTTCTGGCCGCGGGATCGCGACTCTGGCTCACGGTACTCGAAGTCGTGCCGGGGGTCGCGTTCATCGCGTCGGGTGCGCTTCGGACGCGTGGGCAGCCGACCCCTGGACGCAGCTGACGGTCGCGGAACGTCCTCGCGCCGTTCGCACGCATCACCGGCACGCACCAACAGTACGCAACGTTCACTCGCTCCCTTGTCCGTGGCTTCTGCATCCCAACCGCTTCCGCGCGCGGCCGTTCGGCCGCGAACGGGTCGACTCGCCGACGTCCGCGCGGAGTTCGCGCCGTACGAACCGCCGCGCGCCGGCTGGCTCGCATCGCTCGTGTTCGCGATCGCATCGCTCGTGCTTGGCGCGCCTGCACTCGCGGGCAAGTTCCTCGTCAACTCGAACAGCGACCAGTACATCGCCGGATACGCGTTCCGGAACTTCGCGGCGGAGTCGCTGAAGCACGGGCATGGGTTCCCGCTGTGGAATCCGTACCTGTTCGGGGGAATGCCGTACGTCGCGGCCATGCACGGGGACGAGTTCTATCCCCCCTCGCTGGTACTGCGCTTTCTGCTGCCCACGGACGCGGCGATGACCTGGGGATTCATCCTCCACGTCTTCCTGGCGGGCGCCTTCACCTACGCGTTCCTGCGCGGCGCGCTGCGTCTCGCCTTCGCCCCCGCGCTCGTCGGGGGCCTCGCCTACATGCTGGGTGGCAACGTCGCCGGTCTCGTGTCACCAGGCCACGACGGCAAGCTCTACCTCGCGGCGCTGCTGCCCCTCGTGCTGCTCATCGTGCATCGGTTGATCGTCGATGGCCGTGCGTGGGCGACCGGCGCGCTCGCGCTGGCCGTCACCTTCGCGGTGCTCACGCCCCACCCGCAGTTGCTGCAGTACCTGCTCCTGCTCGCCGCGGCGTATGGGCTGTTCGCCGCGTTCGGCCGGTCGGGCGCAGACGACGTGAAGCTCGATCGACCGACCGCCCTCAAGCGCCTCGCGCTTGCCGCCGCGGCCGTCGTCGTGGGCTTCCTCGGCAGCGCGGTGCAGTACTGGCCGGTGCTCGAGTACACGCCGTGGTCGCCGCGCGCGGGAGGGAAGGGGTACGAGCATGCGGTGTCGTACTCGCTCCCGCCGGAGGAGATCGTCAATACGTATCTGCCCGAGTTCTCCGGGATTTTGCAGCGATACGCGGGGCGAAACGGCATCCACCTGCACAGCGAGTACATCGGCGCGGCGGTGCTCGTGCTTGCGACACTGGCGTTCGCGACGCGCGGGCCGCTCAGGCGTCAGCTGTGGTTCTGGGTGGGCGCGTTCGTCGTCGCGGTGCTCTGGGCGCTCGGCGGGTACACGCCCTTCTTCCAGCTCGTCTACGCGCTCGTTCCCGGGACGAAGTTCTTTCGGGCGCCGAGCACGATGCTGTACGTGATCTCGTTCTGCACGGCCGTGTTTGCGGCGCTCGGGACGCAGGCGGCGCTCACGCGGCCGGTTGCGCGGAAGTACCTGCTCGGGTGGGGCGTCGCCGGCGTCGGCGTCGCGCTGCTGGCGACGTCCGGGGGCCTGTCGAACTTCGCGGCGGCGTTCATCCCACGTCCCGAGTACATCCAGCTCATCGACGAGAACCGGACGGCGCTCACGCTTGGCGCATGGCGCGCTCTGCTCATGGTTGGCCTCACGATCGGCGCGTTGCTGCTCGCCGCCCGCGGTCGCACGCGTGCGGCGGGTTTCGCGCTCGCCGGGATCATTGCAGTGGACCTGTGGTCCGTCGAGCGTTTGTACTGGCAGTTCTCGCCACCGGCGTCGCAGTTGTATGCGAGCGACTCGGTGATCGAGTATCTGAAACGACTCCCGCAACCCGGGCGCGTCGTGCCGCTCGCCACGGGCGGTCCGGTCTCCGGCCCGATCCGTGATCCGTATTTCGGGGGGCAGGGTGAGGGGCGCGCGGCCGGCTTCATGGTGCATGGCGTCCGGAGTCTCGTCGGGTACCACGGCAACGAACTCGGTCGCTACGAGACGCTCACCGGGTGGGATGTAGCCGACTATCCACGTCAGGTCAGCAATCCGAACTTCCGCCAGCTCACGAACTTACAGTTCCTCTACTCGAATTCCGCGCAGGCACCCGCGGAAGGGATGACCCTCGTCGCCGGACCCGCGCGAAACGCGGCCGGGAACATGGCGTACCTCTATCGGTTCCCAGAGGCGAATCCGTATGCCTGGGTGACGCCGATCGCGGTGAAGGCACCAGACGAGAGCGTCCTCGCGACCGTGCTCGATCCGCGCTTCGATGTTCGGCGCGCGTCGCTGTTCGACACAGCCGCAACCGTGCCGACGCAAGCCGTTCCCGGACAACTACCTACACCGCTTGACGTGACGACGAAGGTGACCCGGTACGTGCCCGGCGCGATCGACCTCACCCTCAGCGCACCCGCGCCGGCCGGGGCGTCGCTCGTGGTCTCGGAGAACTACTATCCGGGCTGGACGGCCACCGTCGACGGCCGACCAGCGCCGGTCGGTCGTGTCGACTACGTCTTGACCGGCGTGTCGCTCCCGGCCGGTGCGCGCACCGTCGCGCTTCGCTTCACCAGTCCCCGGTACGCGACCGGGCTGCTCGTCAGCGCGGCCGCTGTCGCCCTCTCGCTCGTCGCGTTCGGCGCGGGGCTCGTGTCGCAGCGTCGGCGCGGGCCGATCCCGGCCTGAGCACCGGTGCACGTGACTGACACGGACCCCTCACCGGCGACGAACGCCGCGGTGCCCGACGTGCCACACACGCGAACGCCCGCGCACGCGTATCGCGCGCTGCGTCCGCCTCGCGCCGTCGCGGCCCCTCGGTCGCCGCGCGCGGGCGCTGCCTCTACGGAGGCGCGCACAGGAGAGCGGGGCTCGCGCGGCGTCGTGATCATTCCGACCTACAACGAGCGGGAGAACCTGCGCCGGATCGTCACCGACGTTCTCCACGAAAGTCCACGACTGGACGTGCTCGTCGTCGACGACGGATCGCCCGACGGCACCGGCGAGATCGCCGACGGCCTTGCGATGGAGTTCGCCCCGCGCGTCCACGTGCTGCATCGCGGCGCGAAGCTGGGGCTCGGGACGGCGTACGTCGCCGGCTTTCGCTGGGCGCTGGCCCGCGACTATGCCCTCGTGTTCGAGATGGACGCGGACTTCTCCCACGATCCGTCGCACCTGCCGCAATTCCTGGCCGCCGCTGACGACGGCGCCGACGTGGTACTCGGCTCGCGCTACCAGGGCGGCAAGGTCACGGTGGTCAACTGGCCGATCAGTCGCCTCATCCTGAGCTACGGTGCCAATCTGTACGCCCGCGCCGTCACGGGCCTCCCCGTGTACGACGCGACCGGCGGTTTCAAGTGCTTCCGGCGCGAGGTGCTGGCCAGCATCGATCTCGACGACGTCCGGTCCAACGGGTACGCCTTCCAGATCGAGATGAGCTACCGCGCGTGGCTGCACGGCTTTCGCATCGCGGAGACGCCGATCGTGTTCGTCGACCGGACGGAAGGGCAGAGCAAGATGTCGCGGTCGATCATCCGCGAGGCGATCTGGATGGTGTGGCGCCTACGTTGGTGGGCGTTCCGGGGGCGGCTGTGAGCGACGGGGCAGGGGGCGATCCGCGCGCCTTGGCCTCCGGCCTTCCGTTCTACAAGCTCACCGGTTCGGGGAACGACTTCGTCTTCTTCGACGCGCGTCGTGCCGATGACGCGGCCGCGCTCGCGCGTTTCCGTGTACCGGAGACGATCGACCGGGTATGCGATCGACGCAACGGTGTCGGTGCGGACGGCGTCGTCTTCCTCGAGTCGGGGAGTGCCGCCGAGGTACGGATCGCGTACTACAACCGGGATGGCAGCCGCGCGGCACTGTGCGGCAACGCGACGCTCTGTGCCGCTCGCCTCGCTTCGGTGCTCGACGCGGTCACCGACCCGTCGAGCCCGTTCGTGGTTGCGACGGATGCGGGCGCGATCGAGGCGCGCGTCGGCGCGACCGGTGATCCGGTCATCGCGCTCGGCCCCGTTTCTGCCGTCGAAATCGAGGCGGCAGACGTGACCCGAGCCGATGGGGAACGAGCGCTCGGGTACGCCATGGTCGGCGTGCCACACCTCGTGCTACGGGTCGACGACGTTGAGACTGTCGATCTGGCAGGACGCGGAGCTGAGCTGCGCGCCGCGACGCCGCAGCGTCCAGAAGGCGCGAATGTGAACTGGGTCAGTCGCGTCGGGGATCGCTGGCGCATGCGGACGTTTGAACGCGGCGTCGAAGGCGAAACGTTGGCATGCGGAACGGGAGCCGTCGCGTGTGCGACGCTGATCGCGCGCTGGACGGGGGCGCGTGCGCCCGTCGTACTCGTGACGTCGTCGGGCCGAGCGGTCGAGGTCACGCCGGGCAAGGAAGGCGACGATTACGCGCAGCTCGCCGGCGAGGGACGCATCGTGTACCGGGGCTGGCTGGAATCGTTCTGACGATCCGCTGGACGGATCTCGGCGAGCGTGTACGCTACCGATTCGCGGTGGAGAACTCAGTAACTCTTTGTCCCGATAGGAGATACGTCACTCTATCCACAGTTCT
This sequence comes from uncultured Gemmatimonadales bacterium, assembly GCA_963702945.1. GTDB lineage: Bacteria > Gemmatimonadota > Gemmatimonadetes > Gemmatimonadales > Gemmatimonadaceae > BPUI01. Next base: position 462,981 of record OY969773.1, on the reverse strand, counting down.
CCACCAATTCGTGGTTTACATAACATATATTATGTGCATCGGACACGGAGCGCCGGGGTCGCGGGATCAGCGTCATCCGGAAGCCCCGGCAAGCTCGCCGAGCCGCACGCGTGCCTCGTCCGCGGCTCCGGGCGTCCCGGTGTCGACGATCTGCTTCCATACGCGTCGAGCGTTGGCCGAATCGCCCGCCGTCGTGTACGCACGCGCTGCATCCGCGAGCAACGACGCCCGCTCATCCGGCCCGGCGTCCGTCGCGAGCTTCTCGAGCTGCATGGCGGCATCCTTCGGCCGACCCGACGCCGCCTCGCCAACCGCGCGCAGCTGCTCTGTCGCGCGCTGCCACTCTGACGGAACGGAGCCACTCCCAAGCACCCGCAACCCGTCTGCGAACTTGCCCTGGTCGTAATACGTCTGCGCCAGCAGCAACCGCGCATGCGCACCGGCCGGCGTGTCGCCATAGCGTGACGTCACCTGCTGAAGCGCCTGCGCGGCGTTCGGATCACCGCCCGCGAACCGCGCTTCCGCCTCGTACAAGGCCCGCTCGGCGCGATCGCCACTCGCGCGGCTCGACGCGCGCCACGCAAACCCACCCGCGATCGCGACCGCCGCCACCAGCGCGACCGCGCCGAGATTTCGCCCGTTTCGCTCCAGCCACTCGCCCGCGGCGTCGCCCGACGACCGCCCGCGGGGCGTCACCACCGTTGGTGGCTCGGCCATCGTATCGGAAACGTCGTAGCTCGGTACAGGCGGCGGAACGGTCATCGGATCGCAGGGCGTGAGAATCGCGCGCACGGTCATCGTGCGACGCCCCCGGCAGGACTCGAACCTGCGGCCAACAGTTTAGGAAACTGCTGCTCTATCCACCTGAGCTACGGAGGCTGCTGGCCGTATCACACGACCGCGCCGCAAGTTACGACCGCAGTTCGCGCGTCGCTACCGAGCGGAATCGTACGTGAACGCGCTCCTCGTGCCTCACTCCGCCCACCCCTGACTCCCGAGGAGCGGCACGAAGCGGACCGGCAAGAGCTGCCGTGAGACCCGTCCCTCTCCGACCCGCTCGTACAGAGTCAGCGTTTGTTCCTCGCGCTTTCCGACCGGGGCAACCAGACGCCCGCCCGGCGCGAGCTGCTCGATCAGCGCCGGCGGGATCTCGGGTGCGCCCGCGCTCACGACGATCGCGTCGAACGGCGCGTACTCGCGCCAGCCGAGCGTTCCGTCACCGAGGAGGAGCGAAACGTTCCGGATCTGCAGCTTCTTCAGGAGGTCGCGCGCTCGGTCGAAGAGCACGGGCACGCGCTCGATCGAGAACACCTGCTCGGCGAGGCGCGAAAGCAGCGCCGTCTGGAACCCGGAACCCGTCCCGACTTCGAGCACCCGCTCGCGCCCCGTCAGTCGCATGGCTTGCAGCGATTGCGCATGGACGCTCGGTTGCGAAATCGTCTGTGCGGCGCCGATCGGCAACGCGTTGTCGTCGTACGCGCGGTGGGCCACGCCGGTCGGCACGAATGCGTGGCGCGGGACCTGGTCGAACGCTCGCAGCACCGCGAGGTCGGTGATCCCGTTCGCCCGCAGCGTCTCGATCAACCGGCGCCGCGCGCCGCGCAACTCTGTCGTCGTTCCATCGCCGGGCTCGGACCGCGGTGCCGTCACGGCGCGTGCCACCATGCGTCCGCCGTGGACAGCGACTCGCGATTCGTGAGATCGAGATGCAGCGGCGTCACCGAGATATACCCGTCGCGGACGGCCTGGAAGTCGGAATCCGACTCGCCGCGCCACGTGGCGGACCCGCCACCGATCCAGAAGATCTCGCGCCCCCACGGGTCCCGCATCGGCGTGAGCGAATTGGAATAGACGCGTCGTCCCAGGCGCGTCAGTCGCATCCCCTTCACTTCCGCCGCCGGGATCGGCGGCAGATTCACGTTCAGCAGCGTGTCGGGCGGCAGCTTCGGCAGGTCGAGGACGTGGCGCAGCAGATCGGTCAGCAGGTCGACCGCGCCGTCGAGCACCGACGGGTCCGCGCGGAGATCGCCGCCCGCAAACGAGACGGCGACCGCCGGAATGCCGAGCATGAGCCCCTCCATGGCCGCAGCGACGGTCCCGGAATACAGGACGTCCTCGCCCATGTTCGAGCCGTGGTTGACGCCGCTCAGTACGACATCGGGGCGCTCCGGCATGAGCGCCTCGACGGCCAGCATCACGCAATCGGTTGGCGTGCCATCGACCTGCCAGCGCCGGTCACCGCGTTTCACGGGCCGCACCGGGTGATGCAGCGTCAGCGAGTGACTCGTCGCACTCTGCTCGCGGTCCGGTGCGACGACGGTGACCTCGCCGATGCGTTCGGCCGCGCCGACCAAGGTCGCGAGCCCGTGCGCGAGAATTCCGTCGTCGTTCGTACAGAGAAGGCGCATGGAGCGATGATGAGGGGCGTGCGCACCGACACAGCCGCGCGCGGCCCTCCCGGAGCGGTGCGCAATCTACGCACGCCGTCTCGCGGAGCGGCCGCGACGGTTACGTGCTGAGTGGGCGGTCCGCGACCTGTCTACGCCGCTTGGCCGTCATCGTGCGCGGCATCCGCATTCGGCACGACAAGCGCCGCGAGGTCAGCCGCAGCATCCGCCGCGGTCTTTGGCGGTCGACGACCCTCCAGCACGTCGACGATCGCGGCGAGATCGCGCTCGATGTCGACCATCGTTTCGCGGCGTAACGCGGCCCGAGCCTCGCCGCGCAACGCACCCGAGCGCCTGTGCTCGTCGAGCTTCTGGCGCGCGCCATCGACCGTGTACTTCTCCGTGTAGAGCAGGTGCTTGACGAGCAGCACGAGCTCGACCTCGCGCCGTGCGTAGACGCGGTTCCCCGACCGATTCTTGGCCGGGCTCAACGCCCGGAACTGCGTCTCCCAGTATCGGAGCACGTGCGCCTTGAGTCCGGTCAGCGCGCAGACGTCGCCGATCGAGAAGTACTCCTGCAGCACCTCGCGCTTTGCGCGCGCGTTCGCGCCGAGCGTCATGCGTCGATCCCGATGACCGCACCGTGGGCGTTAGGCGCTGCGTGGACGTCCTGCTCGTGTCGCGGCGCCCGCGCCATCAGCTCCGATGCGGCCGCGCGCACCGACGCGCCTTCGAACAGGATGCGGTACACGGCGTCGACGATCGGCATCTCGACGCCCGCGCGGCGCGCGAGATCGCGTGCGCTTCTCGTCGTCAGTACCCCTTCGGCCACCGTCTCACGCTCGGCAAGCACCTCGTCCAGACTCCGCCCACGCCCGATTTCAACGCCCACGCTGCGGTTACGGCTGAGCGCACCGGTGCACGTGAGCACGAGGTCCCCCACCCCAGTCAGCCCGGCGAATGTCGCGGGCGACCCCCCAAGCGCGACGCCTAACCGGGTCATCTCGGCCAGCCCGCGCGTTATGAGTGCCGCGCGCGAATTGAAGCCGAGGCCGAGGCCTTCGAGGATGCCGGTCGCGAGCGCCATCACGTTCTTGAGCGATCCGCCAAGCTCCACGCCTAACACGTCGTCGTGCGTGTAGACACGAAATTCGGGGGAACTGAGCGCGCGCTGCAGGCGCGCGGCCGCGGTCGCGTCGTGCGCGGCCGCGACCACCGCGGTCGGATGGCGCGATGCGACCTCGGTTGCGAAACTTGGCCCCGAGACCGCGACCACCGGTCGCCCTGGAAGCACGTCCGCGACGACGTCCGTCATCACCGCGAGTGTGCCCTGCTCGATCCCCTTGCTCGCCACCGCAAGCGTTGCGTCCGATCTCACCGCGGGCGCCGCGTCGAGCGCGACGGCGCGCAGAACGTGGGACGGCGGCGCGAAGAGCAGCAGTTCGCGGTCAGCGACCGCGATTCGCAAATCATCCGTCGCGCGAAGCGTCGGCGCGAGCCCGTGCCCGGCGAGGAAGCGCGCGTTCTCGTGGCGCGTGTTGACGCTCTCGACCACGTCGGCTTCACGCGCCCACAGCACGACGTCGCCGCCATTGCGCGCGAGTAGGTCAGCCAGCGCGGTCCCCCACGCGCCAGCGCCGATAACGGCGTACCGCCCCGCGCTCACGAGGCGCGCTCCGTCCGTACGCGTACGGCGTTAGGCGCTGCCACGTCGGCGGCGGACGGAGCGCTCGCACCGACGCCCCGACGCCGAGTCACACGCGACTCCTCGCCGCGACGCAACCGCCCGATGTTCGCCCGGTGCGACCAGATCACAAATGCGGCGACGAGGGCCCCGACCGGAAAGACTGGTGTTCGAATGCCAGGCACGAAGGCGAGCGTGCCAACGAGCGCGACCGCGGCCACGATCGAACCGAGGGACACGTAGCCGCTGGCGGCGAGCGTGAGTCCGAAGGCGATGAAGGCCACGAGCGTCGCGATCGGCGCAAGGCCGAGGAACACGCCGGCAGCCGTGGCAACGCCCTTTCCGCCACCACCGCCGCTGGCCATGAGGAACACCGGCTTCACGTGACCAACGATTGCCGCAACGCCGTACACGAGCGCCCAGTGGGGATGCGCGCCGAACCACGCCGCAAAGAACGCGGCCGGCACATAACCCTTCGCCGCATCGATCGCGAAGACCGGGAGACCCGTTCGCCAGCCGAGCACGCGAAGCGCGTTCGTCGCGCCGAGGTTCCCGGACCCGTGGTGGCGAAGATCGACGCCGTGCAATCGCCCGGCGAGAAATGCGGTCGGGATCGATCCGAGCAGGTAGGCCAGGACGAGTCCGGCGATCGGGAGCGCCCGCACCGTCAGCGCGAGCGCACGTGACCCCGTCCCCTACCCTGCCGCGTGCGCTCGCCGCGCTCGCTCGGACTGAGTTCGCCACTCTCCGCCGTCGGCCGTGGCTCGCCGCGCACCCGTCGGTTGTCCGTGGCCGGTGCGTTCTTCTGACGCAGCACGATGTTCAACGGGTTCCCGATGAAGCCATACTCCGCGCGGAACCCGTTGTGGAGGTATCGCTGGTAATGCACGGGAACCGCGTCCGGGTGATTCGAGAACACCGCGATCGTTGGCGGGGCCGTCTCGACCTGCGTCGCGTAGTTCAGCTTGATCTCGTGGTGCCCTGCCGCCTGCGGCGGCTGTGTGCGCTGCACGAGCGCCTCGAGCGTGTCGTTCACCTGTGACGTGGTGATCCGCTTCTCGCGTTCGGCTGCGACTTCGAGGATCACGTCGAGGATCTTCGGCACGCGCTGCCCCGTGACGGCAGACGTGAAAAGGAAGGGCACCCACGCGAGGTACGGCGCCTTCTCGACCGCGTCCTTCTGGAACTTGGCCGACGTCTTGTCGCTCTTCTCTTTCAGGTCCCACTTGTTCACGACCAGAATCAGACCGCGCCCCGACTCCCAGGCCAGCGTCGCGATCTTCAGATCCTGGTTCTCGATGCCTAACGTCGCGTCGATGAGCAGCACGCAGATGTCGGCGCCTTCGATCGCGCGGCGCGTGCGGAGCGAGGAGTAGAACTCGATGCCATCGTCGACCTTGGATTGACGCCGGAGTCCGGCCGTGTCGACGAAGATGAGATCGCGCCCGTGATAGCGCATCGGCGTGTCGATCGAATCGCGCGTCGTGCCCGCGATGTCGGTGACGACCAGACGCGGCTCACCGAGCAACCGGTTGACGAAGCTCGACTTGCCGACGTTCGGGCGGCCGATGACCGCAACGCGCAGCGCCTCGGGCGGCGCCTCGTCGCGCTGCGGCAGCCGCTCGACGATCACGTCGAGCAGGTCGCCCGAGCCCTTGCCGTTGCCCGCCGACACGGGTACCGGGTCCCCGGCGCCGAGTCGATAGAACTCGTAATAGTCCGTGCTGGTCGGATCGTCGACCTTGTTCGCGATGACGATGAATGGCTTGTGCCGATCGCGAATGAGATCGACGAGCCGCGCGTCGCTCGGGTGTACGCCGAGCCGCGCGTCGGTGACGAGCAGGAGCAGATCGGCCTCATCGATGGCCTGCAGCACCTGCTTGCGGATCTCGACGTCCATCGGCACCGACGAGTCTTCGATCAGCCCGCCCGTGTCGACGAGCCAGAAGGTCTGACCGTTCCACTCGGCGCGGCCAAAATGCCGGTCGCGCGTGGTTCCGGCCTCGTCGCTGACGATGGCGGAGTGTTCGCCGATGATGCGGTTGAACAGCGCGGACTTGCCGACGTTGGGGCGCCCGACGAGGGCGACGACTGGAAGACTCACGGAACGTTAGGCAGCGGTGGAGAGTGCGTGACCGAGCACCGCGTCCCCTTCGAGCGCGAGTACATCGATGAAGTCGTACGACGGATAAACCGGCATCGGCAGTCGCTCGCGCACGGCGGCGAACGTCGTGTCGTCCAGGAACAGCCCGTCCTGGTTGATACACTCGGCGGGTACGAGGGCCAGATCGAGATCGGCGCGACCGGCCAGCGCGCGCTCGATGTCGGCGCCGACGAGCAGACCGGCCGTCGTCGTCGTCGGACCGAAGAGCGAGTTCTCGACCGGGATCAGCTCGAAGTGCGCGCCGGTCTGCTCCGTCAGTTGCGCGAGCAGCGGCGGCATGAGCGGCGCCATCGACGTACCCGTCACGACGCCGATGCGCCGGCCATCGAGTCGCGGCAGCTCCACCACGCCCTCGGCCACGCGCAGCCGAAGCGACGCCACCGCACCGACGCCATTCTCGATCTGCTGGAATTCGCCATAGTGCTCGGCCTCCGGAAGCTCGCGCTCGGAGAGCAAATACAGCTCATCCGATCCGAACACCCACCGATCGGCGCGCTCGGCGAGCGCCCGCGCTTCCCACCGTTCGACCGCTTCGAGCACGCGACCCGCGTTGATGGCATCCATCGAGCGGCCCGTGTACAGATGCGAGAACTGCGTCACGCCGACCGGGACCAGCGCGACGGATAACACCGCGTCGCCGAGTGCGTACAAATCGCGCAGACTCGCCTCGAGCACGTCGCCATCGTTGAGCCCGGGCACGACGACCATCTGACAGTGGAACTGGATGCCACCCGCCGCGAGTCGCGTCAGCTGCTCGACGATGTTGGGGACGCGCGGGTTGTTGAGCAGCACCTTGCGCGCCTCCCACGGCGTCGCATGCACCGAGACGTAGAGCGGCGAGAGCCGGTACTCGAGGATGCGCGCGAAATCGCGCTCCTTGAGATTCGAGAGCGTTGCGAAGTTGCCGTACGCGAACGACAACCGGTAATCGTCGTCGCGCATGTAGAGTGGCTTACGGAGTCCTTTCGGCAGCCCCTCGATGAAGCAGAACTCGCATCGGTTCGCGCAGCGGCGCACCGTGGGCGGCTCGAGCTCCAGCCCGAACGGCTCGCCCTCCGGCCGCTCGACCTCGTACACGACGGCTTCACCGCTCGGCAGCGTCGCCTCGATGACCAGCTCGTCGTCCGCCGAGAGGAACTCCCAGTCGAGGAAGTCCGTCAGCTCGCGACCGTTCACACGCGCCAGCTCGGTCCCTGGGACCATGCCGAGTTCCGCGGCGAGCGTATCGGGGTGTATGCGGGCGACGCGGACCACGATCGGCGGACGGGCACGAGGAGTCGCAGCATCCATCGTGGACGCGCGGAGAGTTCCACAATCTATGAAGACACCCGGCGCAAAGCAATGTCGGGCAGAGACTTACGCGCTTCCGCTCGCGCCCGGCACGAAGCGCGGACCCTGGCGGCGCCGCGCCGGATCAGCCGTCGTCGACTCGGTACGACGCGCCGCTTCCGGTATTGAAGAGTACGACGGTGTCCCGAGGTCCGAGGCGGCCGATCGTGGCGAGTTCGGCGAGCGCGGCGAGCGCGCAACCGCCTTCGGGTGCCGCGTCGATTCCACTCGCGGACGCGAGTTCGAACGTCGCGCTGCGCGTGCGGTCGTCGCCGACCGCGATTGCATCGCCATGACTCTCGGACAACGTCCGCAGCACGAGCCGATCGCCGAGCGGCGAGGGAACGCGAAGCCCGCTCGCGTACGTCGCCGGCGCGTCCCACGGCGTGGCCCGGTCCGCGCCTTCCCCAAACGCGCGGACGAGCGGCGCGCACCCGGCGCTCTGCGCGATGACCATCCGAGGCAGCGTGACGTCCGCTGGCAGCTGCCCGGACGCGCGAAGCTCCCCAAACGCCTTCCAGATCCCCACGGTCCCCTCCCCACCGCCCGTCGGGTAGACGACTACTGACGGCAGGCCACCATCGAGGTCGGGCGCGAGTTGCTCGTGCAGCTCGTAGCCCATCGTTTTCATTCCCTCGACCCGGTACGGCTCGCGGAACGTGCTCACGTCCATCCAGCCGCCCGCCGCGGCGTCCGCGCGCGCGAGCCGGCCGGCATCACCGATATGACCGTCGACGAGCCGCAGCTCCGCGCCGAACGCCTGCACGGTGCGCAGGATCGGAGCCGGCGTGGTGCGCGGCGCATACACGCGCACCCGGAGGCCCGCGGCCGCACCATACGCCGCGAGCGCCGCGCCCGCGTTCCCCGCCGTCGGCACGACGAGCCCGGTCGCGCCTAACGCTCGCGCCCGCGTCACGGCCGCGCTCATGCCGCGCGCCTTGAACGACGCGGTCGGATTCTGCCCTTCGTCCTTCACCCAGAGACGCGCGACGCCGAGCCGAGCCGCGAGCGACGGCACTTCGATCATCGGCGTGAGGCCCTCGCCGAGCGAAACCGGGACCTCGGTTTCCGCGAGCGGGAGGACGCCGCGATAGCGCCACATGTCCCAGCGCGGGGTGACGCTCCGGGCGCCGACGTCGCGCGGCGCGTACTCGGTGAGGAGTGGCTGGCCACATCGTGGACACACACCGGCCAACTGCTCGCCTGGCTGCGTGTAGTCGCAAGCGGAACAGTGCAGCGTCCACGGCGCAGCCGGCGCCGGCGCGGAAGCAATCGGATGCGCGCTCACGCGCCCTGCTCCGCTGGCGCGACATCCGTCGCCGTCTCATCGTTCGTCACGCGGTTGGTTCGCGCGGCATCGGGGCGCGTCGGATCGCTCGCGGCGAGCCCGGCGAGCACGCGCGCGCCACGCTCGGCCGTCCAGCCGGGCAGCTCCCCGATCTGCTCGGGCGTTGCAGCGCGCAGACCGGCGACGCTTCCGAAGTGCTGTAGCAGCTGACGGCGTTTCACGGGTCCAATCCCAGGGATGGTCATCAGTTCCGACGTGACCGTGCGCACGGCGCGGCGCTTCCGCTGGAACGTCACCGCAAAGCGGTGCGCCTCGTCTCGCGCCTGTTGCAACATGCGGAGCGCGGGCGACCGCCGCGAGATCCGCACCGACTCGCTCCGCCCAACGACGAACACTTCCTCCTCGCGCTTCGCGAGCGAAATCATCGGCAGGTCCGGGAGACCCACCGCGTCGATCGCTTCCTTGGCCGCATTGAGCTGCCCCTTTCCGCCGTCGATGACCACGAGATCCGGCAGCGGGCGCTGCTCTTCCAGCCGACGTCTGAAGTACCGCCCAACGACCTCGTTCATCGACTTGAAGTCATCGATCCCCTGCACCGTTTCGACCTTGAACTTGCGGTACTCGCTCCGCTTCGCGCGCCCGTTCTCGAACCACACGCAGCTCGCGACCGTGTCGGTTCCCTGCGCGTGCGAGATGTCGAAGCAGACCAGCGACCGCGGGACGCGCTTGAGTCCGAGTTCACGCTGTAATTCGTAGACGGGATCGGCGGCACGCTCGCCCGCTTCGAGGTTCGATAGCTTCATCTCTTCCAGGAGGTGTCGCGCGTTCTGCTCCGCGAGGTCGACCAGCTGTCGGCGCGAGCCGCGCTGCGGCACGAGCACGCGCGTGCGCTCGAGCGCCGCCTCGAGGAGCTCGCGATCGGGGAAGTCGAACGGAACGAGAAGTTCGGTGGCCCGCTCCTCGCTCGCCCCGAGATAGCTGCGCGCGAGGAACGCGGCGAGCGCATCGGCGTCCTCTGCGCCGTCCACGTTCTCGAGAAAGCGGTGGTCGCGCGCGAGCAGCTTTCCACTCCGAATGCGCATGATCGCGACGCACGCATCGTCGCCGTCGCGCGCGTAGCCCACGACGTCGCGGTCGCCGCCCTCGATCTCGACCACGACGGTCGGTTCCTGCATGCGCTCGAGGTGCTTCAGCGCGTCGCGAAGCTCCGCGGCACGCTCGAAGTCGAGTCGCCCCGCGGCTTCGTCCATGCGCGAACTGATCCGCCGCACGACCTCGTCCGTCTTGCCGTCGAGGAAGACGACGACCTCGTCGATCATTCCGCGGTAGTCATCGACCGACTGGTTACCGATGCACGGGGCCTTGCACCGGCCGATAGCGAAGTCGAGACACGCGCGTTCTGGCAGCTCGCGCGGCATGTCGTAGTTGCACGACCGCACCGTGAAAATCCGTTTCACGACCGCGAGCGCCCGACGCATTTGCCCGACGTCGGTATACGGGCCGAAGTAGCGCGCGCCATCCGACTGCAGCCGCCGCGTGACGAACACGCGCGGGTACGACTCGTTCAGCGTGACCTTGATGTACGGGTAGTTCTTATCATCACGGAGCGCGATGTTGTAGCGCGGCTTGTACTCCTTGATGAGGTTCGCTTCGAGGATGAGGGCATGCGCTTCCGTCGGCACCACGATCGTTTCGAGGTCCTGCACGTTGCGCACGAGGCCGCGCGTCTTCGGACTCTCCAGGTGCTCGCTCGCGAAGTAGCTCCGCACACGCGACCGCAGGCGTTTGGCCTTTCCGACGTACAGCACCTTCCCTTCGGCGTCCTTCCAGAGATAGACGCCGGGTGATTCGGGTAGGTGCGGTAGCTTGGCGGCGACGGCGTCAGGTACGGAGATCATGGGCGTCGTGGGGCACGGTGCGGCGGTTCGTACGGCAACTGTGATACCCCGCCGGCGCGGCGTGGGGCCCGGAACGCGCACGCCTGCGGTGGCGCGCGTTCGGAGCTGGTTAGGCGCGCGTCACGCGCCGCGCGCGCCAAGGCGTCGCCCGAGCTTCCGGACGAGCGCCGCGCTCTCGCCTTCGCCGAGCGCTGCCGTCGCGCCGAGGTAGACCGCGCCGAACGACCCGCAGACGAGCACGGCGAGCACGAGCGCGGGCGCGCCATGCGCCATCAGCTTCACCCCGATACCGACCGCGGCAGCTGCGAGCGCGGCGCCCCAGAGCCGCGCGACCGCTCCGGCCGGGATCCCCGTCACGCCGATGCGGCGGTTGAGCGCGCGCCGCAACAGGTAGAACTCGACCCATCCCGCGATGCCGGCGGTGACCGTGAGCCCGGCCGTCCCCCACCGCGGGCTGATGCCGAGCGCGCGCGGCAGCGGGACCGCTGCGACGTACCCGAGCGCGAGCGTGAGGCCGACCCGCACGAGCGCGAAGCGAAGCGGCGTCCGCGTCTCCTTGAGCGCGTAGAAGGTAGACGAGTATAGGCGACCGAGCGTCGACGCGAGCAGGCCGACCGCGCTCCCCGCGAGCGTACCCCACACCCACAGGACCTGATCGTGCGTGAACCGGCCGTAGTGGAACGCGGCCCCCGCGAGTACGTCGCCGAGCGCGATGAATGCGACCGCGGACGGCACGACGAAGAAGGCGATGCGACGCAGCCCGGCGGAGAGGCGCTCGCGCAGCATTGCGGCAACCTGTTCCGTCCCGCCCTGCAGACTCGACATCGCCGGCAGTTCGGCCGCCGAGATGCTCATCCCGAAGAGGCTGCCCGGGAGAAGGTAGAGTGACTGTGCGTTCGTGAAGACGGTGAACGCGCCCGGTGCGATGAGGCTCGCGAGGGTGCTATCGATGAACGCGCTGAGTTGCACCACGCCGCGGCCGATGAACACGGGCCCGAAGTTTCGGACGACCGTGCGCACGTCGTCTCGGACGCGCGCCCGGAGCGCCGCATTTTGGGCGCCGCCCAGGCGGAGTCCCGGCGCGACACGCAGAACGGTCGGCACCTGAACGAGGAACTGCGCCGCGCTGCCAACCACGACGCCCCACGCCAGCACCGTCGCGAGCCCGTCGTCGCCGAGTCGGCCGCCCCAGTGCACGAGCGTTCCGATGAGCACGACGTTCATCGCGACTGGCGCGAGGTACGACAGCAGGAACCGACGGTGGCTGTTGAGGATCCCCAGGCACCACGCGCTCATCACGAGCAGCCCGATCCCCGGGAAGGTGATACGGACGAGGCGGACCGTCAGGGCGCGGGTGCTGCCCTCGAAGCCGGTCGCGACGAGCGACACGAGCAGCGGCGTCGCGAGCATCCCGAGCGCGACGAGGACCGCGATGGTGAGGGCCAGGAGCGCACCGACCGCGGCCGCGACACGGTCGGCCTCCGCGCGATCTTCGCCGCTGAGCAGGCGCGCATACACGGGGATGAACGACGCCGACAGCACCCCTTCGCCGAAGAGGTTCTGCAGGTAGTTGGGAATCTTGAGCGCCGCGTTGAACGCATCGGCCGCCGCGCCCGCGCCGAAGTAGCGACTGAACACGGCCTGACGGACGAGCCCGAGGATACGCGATGACAGAATCCCGATCGCGATGAAGGCGGCGAAGCGGCCGGTACGTTCGGGCGCACGTGCCGCGCGCGACGGGGTCAGGGTCGGCGTCTGCCCCGGTGCCGGATCGATCGCACCGGGCGCGTCCACCTGGACGCCGTCGCTGGTCGGCGGCCGCATCGGTGACCCCCGGGCCGAGCGCGGCGCCCGCAGACGACGGGACGCGTGACACCGCCGGCGTCAGTCCGTCGCGGGCGACGGGCGCCGCCCGGCGACGAGCGCGTCGGCATGCTCTCGCGCCCCGGCAAGCATGCCGTCCGTGATCGCGGCGCCGTATCGCGCGAGGAACGGCAGGAAGCTCAGCACACGCTCCTGCCGTGACCCGTTGGGCAGGAGCGACGCCTGCGCGGCCGCGAGCGTCCGCATCGCCTGCGCCTCGCGCCGCTTGACCGCGGCGAGCGCGCGCCGTTCGAGACGGGCCACCCGCCCGTGCAGCTGCAGCCGTGCGCCCTCGAGCGCGCGCGCGGAAATCAGCGGCTCGGCGCCATCGGCGGCGCCACCCGCGACCACCTCGAGCGCGCCAATCCGTTCGTCGATGGCGCTCCGCAGCCCGTCGAACGCGCCGTCGAGCCCCGCCGGCGCGAGCCGCCGCGCGAGCGCACTCTCTGCAGCACGCGGGTCGTGCAGCGCGTCGGACGCGATGCCTAACGCGTCGAGCGTCCGGGTGACCCGCGGCTCGACGATCGTGCCCGACCAGCGCGGGACGGCCAGCGGCTGCGGCACGGCGAGCGCATCCGCGACCGCACTCACTTGCGCGAAATACGCGTACTCGCCCGGGCCCGCGACATAGGCGACCGTCGGCAGAATCCCACGCTCGACGATCGGCCGAAGCAAGACGTTAGGCGCCAGCTCGCCTGGCGACACGAGCGGGACCAAGCGGCGCGACTCGTCCAGACGCAGACGACGCTTGCGTCCGTCATGCTCCTCACGGAATACGACGGAAAGGCCGGCGACCTCGCGCACCTGCGGCGTGAAGCCAGCGGCCTCGATCGCCGTCGTCCGCGCGCCGAGCGCGTCTGCGATGGTCGCGCTCTTGAGCAGCGCGCGGCGCATGAGTTGGAATCCGGCGGCCCGCGTCGCTGGATGCGACGCGTCGAGCACGGCGATACCGAGCGGCTCCAGCAGTTCGCGCAGCAGCCCGACATACGCGTCACCTGCGGTGCGGCCGGCAACGTACGCGCGCATCACGGCGTCGAGCGCGGGCGCGTGAGCCGCCGTCCCACAGGCGCGCGCCAGTCGTGTACGCAACTCCTCGACCTCGCTGCCTAACGGTGCGCGCGCGACCGGCGTTCCCTCGGGTGGCGCAGTCGTCAGCGCGAGTTCGTCGACCCCGTTCGCACCAGCGACGAACGCACGGCGACCCTCTTCCCAGTCGGTGTCGTCCGTCGCGGCCCAGAACACCGGTGCGACGGGCAGTCCGATCGCCGGTTCGAGTCGTTCGGCGAGGGCGCGCGCGGATAGCGCCTTCGACAGCGTGTAGAGCGGCCCGCCAAAGAGCCCCGGCTGCTGCCCCGTCGTGACGACCACGCCCGCGCCCCCGCCGACGCGCTCCAGCGCAGCGGCCGCTGCACCGTGCGCATCGAACGCCGGCGCGAGCAACTCGAGCCACGCGCCCGCGCGATACTGCTCGCGGACCGCATCGGCGCGCGCGCTCCAGTCGCCCGCGTGCCGGGGCCGCCCCGGATACCACGCCGGGTCAACACCGTCCGCGCCTAACGCCGCGCGTACGAGCGGCCCACCGCCGAACGGCTCGGTGCGTACGACCGGCACGTCGACCCGCGCGTCGGCCAGCAGGTCGACCGCATCAGGGCCGCGCACGTGAGCGCTCACTTGTGGTACGGCTCGCCGCGCGCCAACGTCCCCGCGCGGTAGAGTTGTTCGGCCAGCACCACGCGCGCGAGATCGTGCGGGAGCGTCCATGGCGCGAGCGATAGCCGAAGCCCGGCGCGCTCGCGCACGCTCGGCGCCAGTCCGAGCGCGCCGCCGATCACGAACGCGACGTCGCGCGCCGCGTCGCGCTGCGCGACGAGCCACGCGGAGAAGCGCGACGACGTCCACGATTCCCCGCGCTCGTCGCAGGCGACGAGCATCGCGCCCTCCGGCACGCGCGCGGCAAGCCGCTCACCCTCGCGCGCGACGACCTGCTCCGCGGGCAGCGAACGCGCCGACTCCTCCCGGACCTCGATCGTCTGCAGCGGCCAATAATGCGCCGCTCGGCGCTCGTACTCGGCCGCCGCGTCCGCGAGCGCGCCGCGCGCGCGACCGACCGCGATCACGACCACCGCCACGGCTCGCCCGGCGTACCCGAGACGTCGAGCGCCGCGCGCGGCGGGCGGTTAGGCGTAGATCCCACGCAGCCGGTGCACGGACGCCACGCGCGTGATCGACAGCATGTAGGCCGCCGTGCGCATGTTCACACGATGCTGCCGGGAGAGCGCGAGCACGTCGTGGAAGCTCCGCGTCATGATGTCGCGCAGGCGCTCGTTCACGGTCTCCTCGGACCAGAAATAGCCGCCGCGGTCCTGCACCCACTCGAAGTAGCTGACGGTGACACCACCCGCGTTCGCGAGGATGTCGGGGATGACGAAAATTCCCTTCGCATCGAGGATCTCATCCGCGGCCGCCGTCGTCGGCCCGTTCGCGCCCTCGCAGATCACCTTCGCGCGGATGCGCGGCGCGTTCTTGCTCGTGATCACGTTCTCGAGCGCGGCTGGCAGCAGTACGTCGACTTCCAGCTCGAGCAGCTCGTCGTTCGTCAGCGGCTCGCCACCGGGGTATCCCTCGAGCGTCTTGTGCGTGCGGATCCACTCGATCGCGGCCTGCGACGTCGATCCCGGCGGGATTGTGCGTCCCGCCGGTCCGATCCGAAATCGCCACCACGCGCGCGCCTTCCCGCACGAGCAACTCGGCCGCTACCGAACCGACGTTGCCGAAGCCCTGCACCGCGACCGTCGCGCCAACCACGGGCATGCCGAGCTGTTCTAGGGCTTGACGCGTGACGATCGTGCACCCGCGCCCCGTCGCCTCGCGGCGGCCGAGCGAGCCGCCCATCTCGACCGGCTTACCCGTCACGACCGACGTGACGGTGTGGCGTGCGTGCATGGAGTAGGTGTCCATGATCCACGCCATCACACGCTCGTTCGTGTTCACGTCGGGCGCGGGCACGTCCGAGTCCGGACCAAGGACGCTGATGATGCCGGCCGTGTAGCGACGCGTGAGCCGTTCGAGTTCGCCGACGCTCATCTCGAGCGGATTGCAGACGACGCCACCCTTGGCGCCGCCGAACGGCAGGTTCACCACCGCGCACTTCCACGTCATCCACGCCGCGAGCGCCGTGACCTCGTCGAGGTTCACGTTCATGTCGAAGCGAATGCCGCCCTTTGCCGGTCCCCGCGACGTGTTGTACAGCACGCGGTGTCCCGTGAACACGCGGACCTCGCCGGAATCCATCATCACCGGCACGCTCACGGTGATCTGCTTCTCGGGATGCCGCAGCACCTGGTAGATGCCAGGGTCGAGATCGAGCAGCTGCGCCGCGCGATCGAAGCGCGACATCATCGACTCGAACGGATTCTGCTCGTTCAGAAACCGATCTTTGTCCGGCGAGACGATCGGCGATTGGAGAAGTAGCTCAGTAGCCATAAGGAAATCACGCCTGCCGGCCGTGAACGGCCGATTCGGGAACGGACCGGTGCGGCGCATGACCGATCGCGGTGCGAGCCGCTGTCGCGACCGCGTCGAGCACGTCGACCAGCGCCGGAGCGCCCGTTTCGAGGGTCACGCGCTGCGTAACATACCACAGCGCAGGGGCACGGCGAGGCCAGCGGGGGCCCAGCTTGACTGCGTCCTTGAGCGTCGTGACCACCCGATCGACACGTTCGGCGCTGCGCACGAGCTCGGCGACGTCCGTGTCGTCGTACGCGTGATGATCTGCGAAGCGGGCGAGCACGACGTCGGCGCCGGCTGCGCGGAGCTGCGCCGCGAACGCGTCCGGCGCGCCGATGCCGGCCACCGCAAGCACGCGGGTCGCGCCCAGTGCGGCGACAGCCGCTCGCATGGGATCGCCGCCCTGCCCTTCAGTCTCGTGCCCTGCACTCCAACGCACGAGCTCCGCCGGCGCGAGGTGCGCGACCGTGATGCCCACCTTCGTGCCCGCGAGTGGCCGGGCGAGATCGGTCGCGACGCGCTCGGCCTGCGCGAGAGTCCCGGACTTCCGTGTCACGACGACCACCGACGCACGCCGCAGCGCGCCGAGCGGCTCGCGAAACGGGCCAGCCGGGAGCAACTGCGCCCGATCGGCGAAGGTCTCGCTCGCGACGAGCACCACGTCGGCGTCGCGGGCGGCGCGCCGGTGCTGGAATGCGTCGTCGAGCACGAGCACGTCGGCGCCCAACCGCAGGGCCTCGCCCGCGCCGCGTACGCGATCCGGATCGGCCACGACCGGCGCCGTCGGGTTGAGCAACGCGTGCACGCGCGCCTCGTCGTTCCCGACGCCGCGCAGCACGACCGCGGGATGGAGCCCGCGTGCCGCGAGTTCGGCGACGATCCAGGCCGCCACCGGCGTCTTGCCTGTCCCCCCAACCGTCAGGTTGCCGACACTGACCGCGGTGAGCGGTAGCGCGTGCTGTCGCAGGCGCCCGGCATCGTACAGGCGACCGCGCACGCGCACGGCGGCGGCGAACGCGGCCGACGCCGGCGCGAGCGCCATGCGCGCGATCGCATCGCGCGGCCGCGTCCCGTACCACACCGCCTCTGCCCAACGCTCGACCGACACGACGCCGAGCGTTAGGCGCCGGCCTGCGCGCGCTCGGCGAGCCGTTCCATCTCGCGTGCGAACGTGTCGGTCGCGTCCGCGGCTTCCGCCGGTGTGCGTCCCGGCACGATGAGCGGCTCCGTGTACGCGATCGTGATCCGCGCGAACGGCTTGGGAATCTCGAATCGATCCCAGCTGTTCAGCCGCCAGAGCCGGTCGACGTGCGCCGCCATGCCGATGACGGGAACGCCGGCGCGCTGCGCGGCAACGAGGGCGCCGGGCGCGAAGGTATGTCGGGGACCACGCGGCCCGTCCGGCGTAACCGCCACGTCCGTGCCCTGCTTGAGCGTGCCGGCGAGTGCGAGCAACGCCCGCGCGCCACCGCGACTCGTCGACCCACGGACCGTCGCACACCCGAACGCGTGCGCGATCCGCGCGATGATCTCGCCATCGCGGTGCTCGCTGATGAGGATCGCGATGCCGAGGTCGCGGTGGTGCGAGAGCATCGTGAGCATCTGCCCATGCCAGAGCGCGACGACGGTTCCGCGCCCCGCCGCTCGGCGCGCATGCCACCCCTCGCGCCCGATCTCGCGCACGCGCCACGTGCGGGCGAGCGCCTGGAGTACGCGCGTGCCGCCACTGATCGCCACGCGCAGGCGCCACGGCAAGGGTCCGTCGCTCACGGGTACGTCCGGCACGCGGTCAGGCGGCACTGCGGGGGGCGTCACGCTGCCCGCGCCGCGCTCGCGTCGAGCATTTCGGACGCGAGCGCCGCGACGCGTTCCCCCGCGCCGGCCGTGCCTAACATTCCGCGCACGCGGGCGAGCCCGTCGACCATCGTGCGCCGTTCGGGCGTGTCGGCGAGCAACGGCCGCAGTGCCGCGGCCATCGCTGCCGGGTCGACGGCGTCCTGCACGAATTCCCGCGCGACCTCCCGCCCCGCGACGACGTTCACGAGTCCGATGCGCGGGATCTCGACCACGCGACGCGCGACTTCGTATGTCCACCGGCTCGTGCGGTAGGCCACGAGCAGCGGACATCCCGCGACCGCGGCTTCGAGCGTCGTCGTTCCACTCTTGCACAGCGCCGCCGTCGCGGCCCGCAGCAGCCCGAGCGATCCTCCCTGTACCAGCCGGTACGGGCACCGTGCGGGATCGATCCGAACGGTCCGGGCCACGCTCACCGCCACGTGAAGGCCAGGCACGTCGGACTCCAGCCGACGCGCGGTCGCCACGAACGCGTCCAGGTGTCGCTCGACTTCCTGCACGCGACTGCCCGGGAAGAGCGCCAGCAACGGGCCGTCGGGCGGCAGGCCGAGCTCCGCACGCGCCGCCTCGGGCGTCGGCGCGAGAAGCGCCGCGCGATCGAGCATCGGATGACCGACGAACGTCGTATCGATCCCGTGCGCCCGGAGCAACTCCTCCTCGAACGGAAGGATGACCGCCGCGCGTGTGATCACGCGGGCCATTCCCGCCAGGCGGTGCTTCCGCCACGCCCAGACCTGCGGCGTGATGAAGTACAACACCGGCACCCCCGCCCGCGTCGCCTCGGCAGCGACCCGCAGATTGAACCCTGGATAGTCGACCAGCACGAGCAATCGCACACGGCCGCTCCGCAGACGGGCGCGCAGCCGACGTAGCAGCGCGTAGTGCGCGGGTACGTGTCGCAGCACCTCGACGAATCCCATCACCGCCATCTGCGACACGTCGTGCATGAGCTCCACGCCCGCCGCCTGCATTGCCGCCCCGCCCACGCCGACGACCCGCACGTCCGGGCGAAGCGACGCGAGCGTCGCGGCCACGCCCGCGGCGTGCAGGTCGCCCGAGGCCTCGCCTGCCACGAACAGCACCTCCGGGCGATCGTCCCGCCCGGACGCGCTTCGTGCTTTGCCGTTAGGCACGGACCGGCGTCCCGCGGAGCGCCGGCAGCGTGCGCTCGATCTCGGCGACGATCGCGAGCGCGACCGCCAACGCCTCGCGACCGTCCGACCCGCTCACGGCGACCGGCTGCTCACCACGCAACGTCGCGGCGAAGCTCTCCAACTCGAGCCGGAGCGGCTCACCGTCGGGTGCCTCGATCGGAACGCGCTCGACGAACAGACTGAGATCCAGCGGACCGGCGCTCGCACCCCCTCCACCGGGTCCGCTCCCTGCCATTCCGGCCGCGAGCACCGCAACGTCGATATCGCCCCGCAGTCGATAGTACTCGCCGGTTCCCGCCGCGAGGTCGAGCGAGAGGTAACCGCTCTGCTGAAAGATCCGCAGCTTGCGCAGCCGGTCGCGAGACACGCGGCTGGCCGTGATGTTCGCGACCGCACCCGACGCGAAGGCCAGCCGGGCGCTCGCGATGTCGACCATCGGGGTCAGCACGGGCACGCCGGTCGCTCGCACCTCTCGCACGGCACCGCCCACGAACGTCCGTACGAGGTCGATGTCGTGGATCATCAGATCGAGCACGACCGCGACGTCCGACCCGCGGGTGGTGAAGGGCGCGAGTCGATCGCTCTCGATGAAGCGCGGCGCGTCCACGTACGGCAGCGCCGCGCGCACCGCCCGATTGAAGCGCTCGACGTGCCCCGTTTGCACGATCGCACCGGTGGACGCCGCGAGCGCGAGCAGTTCGTCTGCCTCCGCGAGCGTCGTGGTGATCGGCTTCTCGATCAACAGGTGCTTGCCGCGCGCGAGTGCCTCACGCGCGACCGCGTGGTGCGCCGGCGTGGGCACGACGACCGTCACCGCGTCTGCAGCGTCGAGGAGTGCGCCGTACGTCGCGTGCGCCTGCACGCCTAACGCGTCCGCGACATGCGCGCGCCGGGCGGGATCGGCGTCGTAGAACCCCGCGAACTGAACCCCCGGAAGATCTCGGAGCAGTCGCGCGTGATGGAACCCGAGCGCGCCCGCGCCGACCACACCGACGCGTGGCGCGCGTGCCGACGCGGCACCCGCTGCCGTCGTCAGATGCTCACCCCACGCCCGCTCGACGCGACGAAATCGAGCAGCGTCGCCACCTCGGGAACCGAGACGTCGAGCTCGTGACGCGCGCGCGACACGGCCGCGCTCAGCATGAGATCGGAGCGGAAGAGCAACCGGTACGCACGCTTGAGTTCCAGCAGCGTCGCTTCGCTGAACCCGCTCCGTTGCAGTCCGACCGAGTTGAGACCGTACAGCTTGATCGGGTTTCCCACCGCTTTCACGTAGGGCGGAACATCCTTCGCCACGCGCGAACACCCGCCGATGAACGCGTGCCGTCCGATGCGCACGAACTGATGCACCGCCGACACACCCGAAACGATCGCACGATCCTCGATCGTCACGTGCCCCGCGAGCTGCACGGCGTTCGATAGGATCACGCCGTCGCCAACGTGGCAGTCATGGCCGAGGTGTACATACGACATCACGAAGCTGCCGCGTCCGACCGTCGTCCGTTGCGATTCGGCCGTTCCACGGTTGATCGTCGCGTACTCGCGGATCGTCGTGTCGTCGCCGATCTCGACCCACGTCTCCTCGCCACGGAACTTCAGGTCCTGCGGGTCACCGCCTAACACAGTTCCTATCCCGACCTTCACGCGCGCACCGAGCCGCACGTTGCGTTCGAGCGTCACCCGGGCTGCGATCGCACACCCGTCGCCGATGACGCACCCGTCTCCGATCATCGTCCACGGCCCGATCTCGACGTCAGCGCCGATCTGCGCGCCCGGATGCACGATCGCGCTGCGATCGATCTTCTGCGTCACCGGTCGCGCACCATCGCCGCCATGTCCGCCTCGGCGACCACCTCGCCATCGACCCTTGCAACACCGCGCATGCGGCACACCGGCCCCCGTACCTGCGTCAGCTCCAACTCGAAACGCAGCTGATCCCCGGGCTTCACCGGTCGACGAAATTTCACGTTGTCCAGGGTCGTGAAGTACACGACCTTCGCTTCCGGATCGGGCAACGAGCCCAGGAGGAGCATCCCGCCCGTCTGCGCCATCGCTTCGACGATCAGCACGCCCGGCATGATCGGGTGCCCGGGGAAGTGCCCCTGAAAGAACGGCTCGTTGATGGTGACGTTCTTGATCCCGACCACGCGCTTCTTCGGCTCCATCTCGACGATGCGGTCGACGAGCAGGAACGGATAGCGGTGCGGAAGCACCTTCATGATCTCTTCGATGCCGAGCACGGTCGGACGGGGCGGTTGGGCAGAGGCGATGGAGGGAGGAGGCGCTACGGCGCGCGCGGCGGCGACGAGTGCGCGAACGAACCGTATCGTACCGCGATGACTCGGTCGATGTGCGACCACGCGAACTCGCATGCGACGTCCGGCAAGCGCGAGGTCACCGACGCAGTCCATCGCCTTGTGACGCACGAACTCGTCTGGCCAGCGCAGCGCGCCGTCCACGACGCCCACGTCGTCCAGCACGACCGCGTTGCTGGTCGTCGCACCCTGAATGAGACCGGTCGCGCGGAGGGCCGCGACCTCGTGCACGAAGCCGAACGTCCGCGCCGGCGCGAGTTCTTCGGCGAACGTCGCGGGCGTGACCAGATAGGTGCCACGCTGCGCGCCGATCACCGGGTGCGTGAAGGCGATCTCGACGTCGAGCGAGAACGCGGTGGCGGGGTGCGCTTCGTACACGCTCTCGCCATCGGTCATCCGGACCGGCGCGTCGAGCTCGAGCCACTGCACCGTTCCACCGTTAGGCCGCACGCCGGCCGATCGTAACGCGGCCACGAACGGTGCGGCGCTTCCGTCCAGGATCGGTGGCTCGGCGGCGTTGAGTTCGACGATGATATCGTCGATTCCGAGCCCCGCGACCGCGGCGAGGACGTGCTCGACCGTGTGCAACGCGCGCTCACCGGTGCCGATCACGGTGTGTCGCTCACGCTCGACGGCCGCGTCGATGCTGACGGCGATTTCCGGCGCACCCGGAAGGTCGATACGACGAAAGACGATCCCAGTGCCGGTCGCCGCCGGGAGGAACCGCAACGCGCACGCGCGGCCGAGGTGCAGCCCGATGCCCTCGAGCGCCACGGGACGTCCAATCGTCTGCCGCGGCACGACTGCGACCGGCTCACCCTCGCCGTCGCGCGGTGCCGCCCGCCGCTCGGATACGCGGGAAGGGCCGGTCATCCGATTTCCTCACGGTGCAGCGAGACGAGCCGCTCGAGCGGGCGGACGAGCGCGGCAAGCCGAAAGAGGGCCGCATGCGCGCGCAGCGATTCCTTCTGCGGACGCGCCGGATAGCCGCCCCACGTCTCGCCGTCGGGCACGTCGCCGAACACACCGGCCTGCCCCGCGATCCGCGCGCGAGACCCGATGTGCACGTGGCCGCCGACACCGACCTGGCCGGCGAGGATCACGCCGTCGCCGATTGTCGCACTTCCCGCAATCCCAACCTGCGCCATGAGTAGGCACCCTCGCCCGATACGTACGTTATGGCCTACGTGCACCATATTGTCGATCTTGGTGCCCGCCCCGATGACGGTGTTCCCGACGCTGCCACGGTCGATCGTCGTGTTCGCGCCGATCTCGACCTCGTCCTCGACTACGCACCCGCCGACGTGCGGAATCTTTTGATGCCGGCCATCGGCGTAGACGTAGCCGAACCCGTCGCTTCCGATGCGCGCACCGCTCTGGATGATGACACGCGCCCCGAGCACGGTGCCTGGGTAGAGCGTGACGTGCGGACGGAGTTCGGAACCGTCACCGACGCGCACACCGGGCGCGATCACGCACTGTGCGCCGATCCACGCGCCATCGCCCAGCGCCGCGCCGTCACCGATCGTCGCGTGCGCTTCGACCGTCACGCCAGCGCCTAACTGCACGCCGCGGCCTAACGAGGCTGTCGCGTGCACCCCGGCCACGCGTGGCGGCTCGGGGTAGAGCGCGGGGACGACGCCGAGCATCGCCGCGTGCGGTCGGTCGACGACGATGCGCACCGCGCCGGGTGCGCCAGGCACGTTCGCCAGCGCCGGCGTCACGAGCACTGCCCCGGGGCGCGCGTCCGCGAACATCTCACGGTACCGCGTGTCGGCGAAGAACGTCAGCGCGTCATCCCCGGCGTCCGAGAGCGGCGCTACCCGCCGGATACGCACATCATGCGACGCCACAGGCTCGACCATCCGTCCGCCCGTGAGGCGAACGAGATCGTCGAGTGTGAGGCCGTCGATCGACGCCGGCGTGGACACGGCCGGGTCGGTCAGGCTGCCTGTGAGGCCCGTGACTCGCGGAGTATTACGGCGTGCGCGGGCGCGCGGCGCCAGCGGGTGCCGGCGCGGGCCCGGCGGCTGGGCGCGTCGTCCCACCGTTACGCGTTGCCGACACGGTGCGGATGCGCGCGAGCACCTGGTCCGTGACGTCGAGGCTCTTATCGGCCGCGAGCATGGGCGAGTTCGGGCCCGACGCGAAGATCATCGTGTAGCCGCCCGTCGTCCGCACGTCGTCGATGGCCTGACGCACGAGCGTCTCGAATCCGCCGGCGAGTTCCTGCTGGCGCCGGGTGAAGCGCTCCTGGAGCGCCTGATCGCGCTGCGAGTACTCCTGCTGCCGGGCCTGCAGTTCACGCTCGCGCGTCTGGCGCTGCGCCGGCGTGAGCGTCGCCTGCGCCTTCGTGTACGCGCCGACGAGTGTGTTCAGCGAATCCTGCATTCGCTGGCGCTCGGCCTGGAAGGTCTGCCCTTCCGTCTCCAACGTCCGCTGCGCATCGGCGCGACCGGGAACCTGGTCGAGCACCGTCGCGACGTCGACGTAGCCGAATTTCGGCGTCGCCTGAGCGGACGCCGTGTGCATCGCGGCAGACGCCGCGGTCAGAACGAGTGCAGCCGAGGCTGCGCGAAATGTGGAGCGCATCACGCGAGAGGGTGCGGTACGAAGAAGGAACGACACGAGAGAGATCCGAAACGAGCGCCGGTCAGTACTGGATGTTGCCGAACCGGAAGTGCAGCTGCCACTTCGGATCCGGACGCGTGCCTAACGCCTTGTTGTTGGCGTCGATGTAGGCGCGCCGGTCGAAGCCGTACGCGTAATCGAGACCGAGCGGGCCGAGCGGGGTGACGATGCTGGCCCCGAATCCGGCGCCGCGGAACAAGCGCGTCGGATTGAAATCCGTCGCCCGCGCGTAACTGTTACCCGCGTCGTAGAACGTGTTCACATACAGCTGCTGATTGAACCGCAGCCCCAGTTCGGCCGTCGACGTGAAGTACGCGTTGCCGAATGCGTTGCGGCCCGACGTCGCCGTCTGAAGTTCGGCGTTCGGATCGAAGCCGCGCGGCGTGATCGAGAACTCCGGATATCCGCGAAGGGCCTGCCCGTACTGCACGCCGCCGACCGCGAACGCCTGCTGCGCGAAGAACGCGCCCGGGTCGCCGATGATCGCGCCACCGCGCCCCGTGAGGCCGAAGACGATCTTCTTCGGCGAGTCGGTCAGCCCACCGCCAAACTGCGCGAGCGTCGCGAACGACCCGGCCTGTCCCGTGATGCGCTGGAACGTCGTGCGTCCGCCGAGGAGACCGCCGTTGAGGTCGAGCGTGACCGTCTGGATTCCGCCGGCACTCGGGTACGGAAGATCGATCCGCGTGTCGTGCGTGAAGTCGAGGCCTAACGCCGAGCGGAAACAGTTCTCGAGGCACGTCGTCGTCGAGTACCCGAGGGTCGCGAGCGTCGAGCGATCCGCGTTCTTGTACGACACCGCGTCGGCCGTGTACGACACACCGAGCGTGGAGAAATACGAGCCGGGGACGGGGAAGCCGAGACGCGCGCTCGCACCCGTCGTCACCGTGTTGTCACCGAACCCCGTGATGATGTATCGGCTCTGGCGACGATACAGACTCACCGTTCCCGAGACGCGCGACTTGCGCAGCGCCGGATCCGAGTACTGCAGCTGGAAGTCGTTGATGTACCGCCCGAAGTTCCAGTTCAGCGAGCCGCGCTTGCACTGACCGAACAGATTGGGTTGATCGACGCCGATGAATCCGCCGACGCCCACCCCCGTTCCACCGACCGATGCACCGAAGTTGAAGCTGCCGGTACGCTTCTCCTTCACGCGGAAGATGATGTCGAGGTCGCCGTTCTCGTTCGCCGATCGCGTGTCCGGCTGTGCGAGCGGCGTCTCGAAGAAGTTCAGGTTCCCGACGTTCTGCCAGCTGCGAAGCAGACGATCCTGGTTGAACACGTCGCCCGGCAGGATCACGAGTTGCCGGCGGATGCACTCGTCGGTCGTGTAGTCGTTGCCGGCGATCTCGATGCGGTTGATCACCGCGGGCGTCTTCTCGTCGATCTGCCAGCGCAGGTTCACGACCGGCGTCGAGTCCGGACCAACGCGCGCGCGTTCGACCACCGGCGTCACGCGAGCGTAGATGTAGCCCTCGTTGCGATACGCGGCCTGTACGCGCTCGGTAGCCGCGTCCCACCGTGCCTGGTCGAACACGTCCTTGTCCTGCGCGCGCGCGTTGCCGCGTGCGACCAGCCCCGTCACGCGCTGCGTCAACGTCGGTCCCGCGCCGTTGAACGGGTAGTACTGCTTCAACTCGTCGGTCGAGAACCGCCGATTGTCGGTGATCTCGAAGCGCCCGATCTTGTACTGCGGACCTTCGCGGACCGTGAGGTCGACGACCCCCTTGCCGCGATCGCGATCGATCAGCAGGGTGTCGCGTAGCACCTGGAAGTCGAGCAGGCCGTTGCTCGCGTACGTCGCCGGAATGCGATCCGCCACGTCGCCCGCGAACTTCGCCTCGTCGAACGCACCCTTCCGCCACCACCAGAAGCCTTCCGGCTTCGTCTGCATGGCGGCAACGACCTGCGACGTTGTCAGCTTCTGATTGCCGTGCACCCGCACGCCCGAGATCGCGAGTCGACGTCCCTCGTCGATGTGGAACACGAGGCGGAGTCGGCCGTCGGACGTCACCGTGCTCTCGGGCCGAACCCGCGCGAGATAGAACCCGTTCGCCTGGTACGTCGAGTCGAGGCGCGCCGTTGCCGCCGCCACCTTGACCGGATCGACCGGGCCGCCCGGCGTGAGGTCGATCTTGCTCCGCGCAGAGCTCAGGTCGCGCGCCGTTCCGACGACGTTGACCGATTCGAGCACCGGGCGCTCGCGGACGGTAAACACGAGCGCCGCGCGGCGTCCGCCCGACGCGAGTTCACAGCCGGCGCGGACGTCGTCGAACTCGCCCGTCGCATACAGGCGCCGGATCGCGCCCTGCAGCTGCGGCGTGCCGATGTCGGTGCGAGGCGCGATCCCGATATCGCCGAGCGCGGTCACCGCGCTCACGCGCGACAACCCACGCACAAGGACGGTGTCCGGCGCCGCGCAGCGCGCACTGGAGTCGACCGGCAGTGCGGCAGGCACCCCGGCGGCCGGCGCCGGAACGACCGACGGGGCCGCGCCGCCGCGCGGGGTCGGAGACGCAGGAACCGTCGTGGGGTTCTGACCGGCCGCCTGACCGACGGCCGCTGCAAGCAACGCCGCTGCACCGGCCATGACCGGGGCCGCGACGCGAGAAGACACTAAACGCATGGGCCGAATATACACACGCCCGGCACGGCGGATCCGCCGTGCCGGGCGTGTGTCGCCAGGCGTGTGATCGACGGAGTCCGGGTGGG
This sequence comes from uncultured Gemmatimonadales bacterium, assembly GCA_963702945.1. Taxonomy (GTDB): domain Bacteria; phylum Gemmatimonadota; class Gemmatimonadetes; order Gemmatimonadales; family Gemmatimonadaceae; genus BPUI01. The sequence continues at coordinate 436,195 of OY969773.1, read as the reverse complement.
CTCCGCCGATCGCGTCGCGCGTTCGCGCGATTCTTACGTCTTGCTCGTCGTCGTCGGCACGCGGAACTCCAGCTTCTCCTTGTCCGCGCTGGCGTCGACTTCGATTTCCTCGCCCTTCGAGAACTCGCCCATGAGGATCTTCTCCGAGAGCGGATCCTCGATGTAGCGCTGGATCGCCCGCTTGAGCGGCCGTGCTCCGAAGTTCTCGTCGTAGCCCTTCGAGACGAGGAATTCGGTCGCGGCGTCGGTGAGGCGAATCGCCATCTCGCCCTCGCCGAGTCGGTTGTGCACGTCCTGCAGCATCACGCCGACGATCTGCGCGATCTGATCCTTCGCGAGCGGGTGGAAGACGATGACGTCGTCGAGCCGGTTCAGGAACTCCGGGTTGAACACGCGCCCCATCTCCTCCTTCACCTTCTCCTGGATCCGCTCGAAGTTGCGCGAGCTCTCGTCCCCGCGCACGAAGCCGAGCGAGCGGTTCCGAGTGATGTCCTTCGCGCCCACGTTCGACGTCATGATGACGACGGTGTTCTTGAAGTCGATCACTCGGCCGTAGTTGTCGGTGAGGTGACCCTCATCGAGCACCTGCAGCAGGATGTTGAACACATCCGGGTGCGCCTTCTCGATCTCGTCCAGCAGCACCACGCTGTACGGCTTCCGCCGCACGGCCTTGGTCAGCGTGCCCGAGTCCTCGTAGCCCACGTAGCCCGGCGGTGCGCCGATGAGCCGCGACACGGAGAACTTCTCCATGTACTCGCTCATATCGACCCGGACGAGCGCGGCTTCGTCCGCGAAGAGGAACTTCGCGAGCGCGCGCGCCAGCTCCGTCTTCCCGACGCCCGTGGGCCCCGAGAAGATGAACGTGCCGATCGGCCGCTTCGGATCCTTGAGTCCGGCGCGGCTGCGCCGGATCGAACGGGAGATCGCCTTGATGGCCTCGTCCTGCCCGATGACCTGCTTGTGGAGCTCTTCCTCCATGTTCAGCAGGCGCGCCGTCTCCGCTTCCTGCAGACGCGTGACGGGAATGCCCGTCCAGCGGCTCACGATGAAGGCGACCTCCTCCTCTCCGAGCACCGGCCGGAACGACGCCCGGCGCTGCTCGAATTCCTCCTGCTTCTTGCGGATCTCGCCCTGGAGCTCGCGCTCCTTGTCACGCAGCGACGCCGCCTTCTCGAAGTTCTGATCGCGCACGGCCGCTTCCTTCTCGCCGTTCACGACCTCGAGCTGCTCCTTGAGCGCGGCCACCTCGGGCGGCGGCGCCTGGTTCGCCAGGCGCGCGCGCGCTCCCGCCTCGTCGATCACGTCGATCGCCTTGTCGGGGAGGAAGCGGTCGGTGATGTAGCGCTCCGACTGCTTGGCCGCCGCGAGCAGCGTCGTGTCGGGGATCGTCACACGGTGGTGATCCTCGTACTTCCCGCGCAGCCCCTTCAGGATCTCGACCGTCTCCTCGATCGAAGGCGGATCGACGATCACCGTCTGGAAGCGACGCTCGAGCGCGCCATCCTTCTCGATGTACTTGCGGTACTCGTTGAGCGTCGACGCACCCACGCACTGCAACTCCCCACGCGCGAGCGCAGGCTTGAGCATGTTGCTCGCGTCGATCGCGCCCTCGGCCGCCCCGGCACCCACGAGGGTGTGGAGCTCGTCGATGAACAGGATGATCTGCTTGTTCTGCGCGATCTCGTTCATCACGGCCTTGAGCCGCTCCTCGAACTGGCCGCGGTACTTGGTCCCCGCGATCACCGCCGCCATGTCGAGCGAGAGCACGCGATGATCCCGCAGCGAGTCGGGGCACTCGCCGTTCGCGATGAGCTGTGCGAGCCCCTCGACGATCGCCGTCTTGCCCACGCCCGGCTCGCCGATGAGCACCGGGTTGTTCTTCTTGCGGCGCGTCAGGATCTCCATCACGCGCTCGATCTCCTTCGCGCGGCCGATGGTCGGATCCAGCTGCCCTTCCGCGGCCAGCGACGTCAGGTCGCGGCAGAAGTGGTCGAGCGCCGGCGTCTTGCTCTTCTTGTCGCCCTTCGCCGCGGCCGGCTCCTTCTGCGGGCCACTGCCGCCCTTCTCGGGCGCACCCGCCGAACCCTGCGGCGCCTCGTTCCCGAGCAGACGCAGCGTCTCCGTACGCGCCGCCTCGAGGTTCACGCCCGTGTCGGTCAGCACCTGGGCCGCGATCCCCTTTTCCTCGCGCAGTAGGCCGAGCAGCAGGTGCTCGGTGCCGACATACGAGTGGTTCAGCTCGCGGGCTTCCGCCATCGCCAGCTCGAGTACCTTCTTGGCGCGCGACGTGTAGGGCAGATCCGGCCCTGTGGCCTGCGCCGCCTTACCCTTCTTGACCGTTTCCTCGATCTTCGTCTGAATCTCGTCGAGGTCGGCGTTGAGGTTTTGAAGCACCGCGGCGGCCACGCCTTCTCCCTCTCGGATCAATCCGAGAAGAATGTGCTCGGTCCCCACGTACTCGTGGTGGAGGCGTGCGGCCTCTTCTCGCGCCATCGCGAGAACCTTGCGCACGCGCTCGGTGAAGTTGTAGCCGTTCATGGTTCCCCTCGGTTCCGGATGGGAGCTCGCCTACTGGAGCTTCCGGGTGGACCCGCCCGGTTCGGCGCTTCGTACCACACCTGCAGCCCTACGCATGCGGCGAACGCGCCCAGGCAGCGCCTTCGCCTGGCGCGTCGCACAACGCGCGACGCGCCAGCACACGATTTGGAACATACTGCCCCGGGCGTGTCGCCGCGCCTCGGGCGTTCGAGCGAGCGGGCGGGACGACCCCCGAGGAACGTCCCGGTGTCACCCCGCCCTGTCGCGGCGCATCAGGCAGCCCCGCCCGATTCGCCGGCCAGTGTCGTACGGACGTACCGTGCGCGTGCCACATTCGCCTCCGCCTCGGTCAACGTCCGCGGCCCGCCAGGTTCGGCGGCCGCGAGATGCGCGGGTTGGCAGAAGATCAGCAGCTTGTTGAGGCTATATACACTGAGGTCCTTGATCAGTTTCAGCCCGACCGCGAGCCGAACACCGCTCAAGTAGTTCATCGCTTCGTCGAACGTTAGGCTCCGCGCATACCGCAGCGTGCCGTACGCACGCCAGAGCTTGTCTTCGAGCACCATCGCCGCGTCGCGCAACAGCACCCGCCGCGCTTCTTCCTCGCGCTCGATCACGCGACGCACGACGCGCCCCAAGTGGTCGAGCAGCTCCTCCTCGGACCGGCCGAGCGTCGTCTGATTCGAGATCTGGAAGAAGTTGCCGACGACCTCACTTCCCTCGCCGTACAGCCCGCGGTACGTCAGCCCCATCTGCTGCAACCCGCCGAGCACCTTCTGGATCTCCTTCGTGAGCACGAGTCCAGGCAGGTGAATCAGCACGCTCGCGCGCATTCCCGTGCCCGTGTTCGTCGGACACGCGGTCAGGAAGCCGAATTCCGGATGGTACGAGTACGGCACGTGCGCACCGATCGCCTCGTCCATCGCGAGCGCTCCCTGGAACGCGCCCGCGAGCTCGAATCCCGACCGCATCGACTGCAGGCGGAGGTGATCTTCCTCGTTCACCATCACCCCTTCGGATCCGGTGAGCAGCACCGCCGCGCCAGTCTTCACGCCCTTCGGATCGTCGACCCCCGCAAGCTCCTTACTCACGAGGTGGCGCTCATGGAGCAGCCGCCGCTGTCCCGCATCCATCTCGTCGAGTCGCATCCATACACCGTCGCGTAACGCTGGCAGGCGCTCGGCCGCTTCACGCACCTGCGCGAGCACCCGCAGCCGCTCGCCGTCCCGCGCGCGCGGCGTGAACGCGTAGCCCTCGACGTTCCGCGCGAGCCGAACACGCGTCGAGAGCACGACGTCGGCGTGCTCGCCTGATGCATCGAGCCACCGCGTGCCGCCATCAGGCAGCAGACTGAGATCGACGCTCATGCGCGCGCGACCCGCGATTCCGTCGTCGACGCGCCTGCCGCGCTCTCGGCCTTTCGCAACCGGTCACGCAACTCGGCCGCGAGTTCGAACTGCTCGGCGGTGATCGCGCGACGCAATTGCTCGCGTAGCTGGCCGACCGTGCCGGCGGTCTCGAGGACAGCCGCCGTGGGCGCGACGTACTTCCGCCCCGTGTGCTTCGCGTTCCCGTGCAGGCGACGGAGTAGTTCGCGCAGGCTGCGCTCGAACGCGTTGTAGCAACGCGCACAGCCGACGCGGCCCGACTGGCGGAAGTCGCGCGCGGTCGCCTGACAGAAATGGCATTGCGTCTGATCGCCCGGCGCGGCGACGGCCTGCTGATTCACCGCCTGGAGGAAATCACTCAACGCGGGTTTGGGCGTCGCGACCGAGGTCTCGACGCCCTGCTCTGCAGCGCAGCGCTCGCAAAGGTGCTGCTGGCGAACTTGGCCGTCCTTGACCTTCGTCAAGTTGACGACCGCGTCGCGCTCGTGACAGTTGTCGCAAATCATCGTGGTTCCTCCTCCCATCCCCATAGTACCGCCCGAGTCACCCATGAGTGCCGTCGGCCCCAACTTCGCGCGCGGTGGACGCTAGCCGGCCGCCCGCGCACGCGCCTACCAGTGCCTACGGCGGGGTGAACGCTTCCGATGCCCGTTCATGTGTCACGTCTGTGAGTGCCCCCCCGGCGAGCCGAAGCACGCGCTGGGCGCGCGCCGCGAGCGCCGGGTTGTGCGTGACGACGACGAGGCCAAGGCTCTCCTCACGGGCGAGCCCGGCGAACAGCTCGTGGAGGCGCTCCGCATTCGCCTGATCGAGGTTTCCCGACGGTTCGTCGGCGAGTAGCACGGCGGGCTCGGCCGCGAGCGCCCGCGCTACCGCCGCGCGCTGTTGCTCACCGCCCGACAGCGCCGCCGGGCGATGCTGCATGCGTGCTCCGAGCCCCACCCGGTCGAGCAGCTCGGCTGCGCGTTCGCGCGCCCGCGGGGCCGGCTGTCCGGCGATGCGCAGCGGCATCATCACGTTCTCGAGCGCCGTGAACTCGCGCAGCAGGTGATGGAACTGGAAGACGAAGCCGACGAGCCGATTGCGGAGCGCCGCGAGCGCCGCATCCGAGTGCCCCCCGAGCAGTTCGCCGCCGAGTCGGACCTCTCCGCCGGTCGGGCGTTCCAGGGCGCCGAGCACGTGGAGGAGCGTGCTCTTGCCCGCACCGCTCTCGCCGATCACGGCCACCATCTCACCGCGCGACACGGCAAGCGACACCCCGTCCAGCACGCGAAGCCGCGTTCCATCGCCGCCGATATAATCCCTCGACACGCCGCGTACTTCGAGTACGGGCGTGCTCCCGGATCCGCGACCGACCACACCGCTCAGCGTGTCCGACACTACTCGTGCCGGATCGCTTCGATCGGGTAGAGCCGCGCCGCCTGACGGGCCGGGTACACGGTCGCAAGCGCGGCGATCGCGAGGCTGGCCAGCACGGTGATCACGATGTCCGTGACATCGGTCGCAACGGGGAGATGGTCGATGAAGTACACCGACGGATCCAGCCGAATCAGTCGGAACTGATCCAGCGCGAGCGCTGCGCCGAGCCCGACGACCAACCCTCCGACGGTTCCCACGAGCCCGATCGCGAGCCCCTGCAGGAAGAACACGCGGAGGACCGACCCCGCCGAGAGACCCATCGCCTTCAGGATTCCGATCTCGCGCGTCTTGTCTGTTACGACCATCGTCAGCGTGCTCACGATGTTGAACGCCGCAACGACGACGATCAGCAGCAGGATGACGCTCATCCCCAGCTTCTCGAGCTTCAACGCCTGGAAGAGCGAACTGTTCTGATCCTGCCAGTCGCGCGCGTAGTACGGAAACCCGAGCCGTTCCGCTAGCTGACGCGCGACCCGGTCCGCGTGCCAACGATCATCCGTCTGGACCTCGATCCCCGTGACCGCCGAGTCGAGCCCCGCGAGCCGCTGCGCGTTAGGCAGGGCGACATAGAGGTAGGCGTTGTCGTACTCGAACATACCCGTCTCGAAGATCCCCGTGACTTCGAACTGCTCGAGCGTCGGGACCAGCGTGCCCGTGAGCGGATTGATCGACGTGTTCGCCCGCGTGACGATCGAGATTTTCTGCCCAGGCACCGCGTTCAATTGCTCGGCGAGGCGACGCCCGAGCACGGCCCCACGCAGCTTTCCCGTGCCGTCGCGAAAGGTGAAGTCGCCCGAGATCGCGTGTGACCGCACGCTGGTGACGTTGACCACCCCTGGCCCCTGCGGTTCCAGCCCGACGATCTGCGCACCGGTCGCGTAGCCCTGCGTGCCCAGCCCGACCACGCCGAATGTGAACACCACGGGCGCAGCCGCAACGACGTGCGGAGCGGCGCGTACGCGGGCGAGCGCGTCGCGCCAGCGTTCCATCCGCATGCTGTTCCCCACCGTCACCACTCGCACGTCCGGACTGGCGATGAGGATCTTGTCCCGCAGATCGCGCTGCAACCCGTTCATCACGCCCATGATGAGGATCAGCGCTGCCACGCCGACCACTACGCCAGCGATGGCGATCGCGCTGATGAGTGACAGCAACCCCGAACCGCGCCGACTGCGCAAGTAGCGCCACGCAATCGACGCCTCCAGCGCGAGACGTGAGGCGCGCGCCGGCGTCCCCGTCGTGGTCGGGGCCGACGCCGCAAGCGTCGCCGCTGTCACTCGGGGCGCATGAGCGGGAACAGGATCGCGTCACGGATGTGCGCCGTCCCCGTCAGATGCATGAACAGACGGTCGATCCCAATCCCCACACCACCAGCGGGCGGCATGCCGTATTCCATCGCCCGCAGATAATCCTCGTCGACCTCGACGGCCTCGTCGTCTCCGGCGGCCTTGAGTCGGGCCTGCGCCTCGAACCGGCGCCGCTGGTCGATGGGGTCGTTGAGCTCGCTGAAGGCGTTGGCGAGCTCGCGTCCGGCGGCAAACAGCTCGAATCGCTCGGTCAGTGTCGGATCCCCGCGCTTTGGCTTCGCGAGTGGCGACAGCTCGACCGGATAATCCACGACGAAGGTCGGCTCGACGAGCGTTCGCTCGACGAGCGCCTGAAACATTTCGTCGAGCAGCTTCGGGCGGCTGAGCGCCGCCGCGCGCTCGACCCCGATCCGTGTCGCCGCCTCGCGCAGCCCCGTGTCGTCGAGGGCGGCCGGGTCGCTTCCGAACGCCGAGCGTAATGCGCCCATCCACTCGACCCGCGCGAACGGCATCGGCATCGCCGGCACACGCTCGGCCATCCCAGACACCGCGCGTACCGCGGTCGCCGCCGCTGCGATCAGGCCTTCGACGCGGTCCATCATCACCGAATAGTCCGCGTACGCTTCGTAGAACTCGAGCATCGTGAACTCGGGATTGTGCGTGCGATCGATCCCCTCGTTCCGAAAGTCATGCCCGATCTCATAGACGCGCTCGAACCCGCCAACGAGCAGTCGCTTGAGGTACAACTCGTCCGCGATGCGCAGGAAGAGCGGCAGATCGAGTGCGTTGTGATGCGTCGTGAACGGTCGCGCCGCGGCACCACCGTACACCGGCTGCAACACGGGTGTCTCGACCTCGAGGTAGCCTAACGCATCGAGGTAACTGCGCACCGCCCCAACCATTCGCGACCGCGCGACGAAGCTCTGCCGAATCTCGGGGTGCACCGCAAGGTCGGCGTACCGCTGCCGATACCGCTGTTCGGGGTCGGAGAACCCCGAGTACCGAACGAGCTGCCCATCCACCGTCGCCTCCTTCCCGAATGGAAGCGGCCGAAGCGACTTGGCGAGCAGTTCGAAACTATCGACCCGCACCGAGACCTCGCCCGCGCGCGTCCGAAAGCACGGGCCTGATACCCCGACGACGTCGCCCACGTCGACCGCGTGCTTGACGAGATCGAATGTCTCCCCGAGTTGGTCGCGCCGCATGTAGAGCTGCACGCGCCCGCTCGCGTCACCGAGATGGGCGAACGCCGTCTTGCCCTGTGAGCGCCACGAGAGCAACCGTCCCGCGATGCGCACGACTGGACCCTCGACCTCGGCCATCGGCTCGTCGATTGGTCCCGACTCCGCCAGCGCCCGCGCCTCGGCTTCGAGCGCCGCGTAGGCCGCGATCGCCTCGACCGTCGAATGCGTGCGATCATACCGGTACGCGAATGGCGCGACGCCCCGCGCTTCCAGCGTGGCGAGCTTGTCCCGACGTGCCCGCAAGACGTGGTTGAGTTCCTCGTCAGCCCCGGGCGACGCCGGAGGCGCGTGCTCCTCGCCGTCGCTCATCGCGCGCTGCCGTCGCCGGCCGCGGCGGGCGCGCCGTGCTCCTTCAGATAGGCCTCGATGAATGGATCGATCGCGCCATCCATGACCTTCTGCACGTCTGGCAGCTTCAACTCGGTCCGGTGATCGTTGACCATCGTGTAGGGCTGGAACACGTAGCTCCGGATCTGGCTGCCGAAGCTGACGTCGGTCTTCGTCGCGTTGAGCGCGTCCTTCACCGCTTGCTGCTTGTCAGCTTCAATCTGATAGAGACGGTTTTTCAACATCTTCATCGCGGTCGCCTTGTTCTTGAACTGCGACCGCTCCTGCTGTGACGACGTGACCACGCCAGACGGAATGTGCCGCAGCCGCACCGCGGACGACGTCTTGTTGACGTGCTGGCCGCCAGCGCCGCTCGCGCGGAACACTTCCATCACGATGTCCTCGTCGCGGATCTCGATGTTGATCTCCTCGTCCACCACCGGATACACGAACACGGAGGCGAAGCTCGTATGCCGCCGCGCCTGCGAGTCGAACGGCGAGATCCGCACGAGCCGGTGCACGCCGGTTTCGGCGCGCAGGAATCCGAACGCGTACTGACCGCGAATTTCGATCACCGCGCCCTTGATCCCGGCCTCTTCGCCCTCACTCACGTCGAGCACTTCGACCTCGAATCCGCGGCGCTCCGCCCAGCGCGTGTACATGCGCAGGATCATCTGCGCCCAGTCCTGGGCCTCGGTCCCGCCCGCGCCCGCGGAGATCTCGACCTGCGCGTCGCGCGCATCGTCCGGGCCCTGTAGGAGCGTACGCAGCTCGAAGTCATTCAGCCCCGACTCGATAGCCTCGATCTCGGTCGCGAGGTCGCGTTCGAGATCTGCGTCCGGCTCAGCGTCGAGCAGGTCGAGCAGGTCACGCGCGTCCGAGACGCGGGTTTCGATCTGACCAAAAGGCTCCACCCAGTTCCGGAGCGTCTTGACGTCCTGCACTACGCGTTGCGCCCGCTCCTGGTTGTCCCAGAACCCGGGCTCGCTCATCTGCGCTTCCAGCTGCTCCAATCGGTCGCGTTTGGCCGCGACGTCAAAGATACCCCCGCAGCTCAGCGACTCGGTCCTGCTGTCGCTCGAGCTGCCGTACGCGATCGTTCTCCATGGCTCCGTTCACGGTGCGCCGCGATGCACCATCGGCATCGTCCAGCCTGGAAGTATAACGCGCCCGTGAAGGCGCTCTGCGGCCTCGGTCGTTCGCGGCGTCGGTCTCAGAACACGCGCCGACCGCCCGCGAGCACGTCGTTCAATGCATCCTGAAAATGCGGTGTCGACTCGGCCACGGTGGCCCCGACCTGCTCGACGTACTCGTCCCAACTCTTCCGAATCTCATCGCGGAAGAGCTGGCGTAGCGTACCGTCGCGGAGCCCCTCCTCGCGCTTCTGCGGATTGTACGCGACGAGGTCGGACACGAGTGCCCGCGCCAAGCGCCGCGCCCGCAGCTCGGGCGTGTTGTTGAGATATGGATTGACCGGACGTTGCCGCCCCTCGCTGACGTCCCGCGACGGCTCCGGGGTCGATGGACGCGCGTCCACGCTGAGCTCCGGGGGCGACGTGTGCTCGGTGGCGCTGCGACGGTGTCCGTGACGGACACGGCGTCCATCCCCGCGCGCTCTGCACCTACGCGCGAATCGGACGCCGCTCCAACCGTCGCCGGCTGCGGCGCGACGACGTCGATCACCGCTCCACAAATCGTACACCGAGCGCGAACGCCCACGCCGGGCACCTTCGCCGGATCGACTCGGAACACCGAGCGGCAAGCTGTGCAGGAGACGTTCACTCGATTTCGGCGTAGGGAGCCGTCGGCTGGGCAGCGTCGTCGTTGGACCGTCGGTCAAACGCGAAGACGGATCCGGGCAACGTTTTCGCGAAGCTCTTCATTTCAGACGCGAGTTTGCTCACGTGGGCCGCGGATTCGAACCGGCGCCGCTCGGTGGTTGCGACGCCGAGCGACAGGGACATCAGGGGAACACGGTGCAACTGTCCACGGCGATCTTTTCCAAGATAGTAGCCCGCTCGGCGATCGGCCGAGTTGTACTGCAGTGGCGCGAGCACATCGAATGTGTCGACCATCAGCGCACACGTCTCCGCTGCCTGCGCGAGCGGGAGCACGCATAGGAAGTCATCGCCACCGATGTGTCCGACGAACGCGTCGTGGCCGGCGGCACCGAGCGCGACATCGTACAGCATCCGCGCAACCATGCGGATGACACGATCGCCCTCGTAGAAGCCGTAGCGGTCGTTGTATTCCTTGAAGTGATCGAGATCGGCGTAGCAGGCCGCAAACGGAACGCCGAGCCGGAGTCGCTCGGTCACAAACGCATCGATCGCGGGCGGCCCGGGAAGTCCGGTGGTTGGCTGGGCAGCGAGATCCCGCCCTGCGCGCCGGATTGACGCGTCGAGCCGGGCGGTGGCCTCAGGCGCCTCGATCCCCGCGCGCAACACCTCGTCCGCACCTGCGTTGAACAGCGCCGCGCTCGACGCCGAATCCGCTTGGTCAGCGGCGATCACGATGCATGGGATGAGCGCCGTGTACGCGTCGCCCTTGCATCGAGCGCACGCGGCAACCGCTCGGTCGCCGGAGCGGGCGTCCACGATGACAGCTTTGGGGCGGGACCGCCGAAGCACCGCGACGAGTTCGTCCTCCGTGCCGAGGACCCGCACGTCGTCGTCGCTCAACCACGTCGTGAGCCAGCTCGGGTCGGACGACGTGTCAGGTGCGGCGAGCGGGGCTAACCGCAGAACCGTCGGCGGCACGGCGAGCTGTGTCACAGCGGCCTGTCAGCCAACGTGCGACACTGGCCTGCGCGGCCGATCCGCCCGAGCGCGCGGCGCAGATATCGGCGCGAAGCTCACGCGGCCGCGAGTGGAAGCGCCTCGTCGATGAGCATGATCGGGATGTCGTCGCGCACCGGATACCGCAACCGACAGTGCACGCAATCGAGCGCGGACTCGGATTCGCGGTAGGCGAGCTCACCTCGGCATTTTGGGCACACGAGTACCGCCAACAGTTGCGGCGACAGCGTCATCGGTCGGTCGTGGAGGGAAGATGATACCCGAAACGCCGCAACGATCGCGCGTCGCGGCGCCAGTTGTGGAGAACCTTCACCCAGAGATCGAGATACACGCGCTCGCCAACGAAGGCTTCGATCTTCTTGCGCGACGTTCGCCCGATGTCACGCAGCCGGGTCCCACCAGCGCCGATGAGAATCCCGCGCTGGCTGTCGCGTTCCACATACAGGGTCGCGCGAATGTATATCGGACGTCGCGACTCGCGAAACTCGTCGATCTCGCACGCAACGGCGTACGGTACTTCGTCTTCCAGCAACTCGAGCGCTGTCTCCCGAATCATCTCGGCGACGAAGTAGCGCACCGGATGCGTACTGATTTCGTCGTCTGGGTAAAGAAACGGGCTCGCGGGAAGAAGCGTCGTCACTCGATCGACGAGCGCGGGAATCCCCTCGCCCGTGGCAGCCGAAATCCAGACAACGCTGTCAAACATCGCGTCGACGTCGGCGCGCCGTTCCGCGGTGACGACATCGCACTTGTTTGCGACGTGAATGACCGGCGCGCGCACCTGGGCCGTAAGCCCCGCGGCCGCTCCGAAATCCAACGCCTCTGCGGACACGTCACCGGTCGCGTCGAACAGGTGCACGACGACGTCAGCATCGCGAAGCGCATCTCGCGCCGCGGCTTGCATCGCCTCATGCAGCGCGTAGCGCGGCTCGAGCAATCCAGGCGTATCGAGGAAGACGAGCTGCGCCTCCCCAGCGGTCACGATTCCGACGACTCGATCGCGGGTCGATTGGGGTTTGGGACTCGTAATCGCGAGCTTCTCGCCGACGATTCGATTGAGAAGCGTGGACTTGCCCGCGTTCGGTCGCCCGACGATCGCGACATTCCCAGCCCGCGTACTGGGCGTGGGTGACGGAGGAGAAGAGTCGGTCATAGGTGCAAATGAACGAAGCCCCCGATTGCTATAGCAATCGGGGGCTTCGTAAGGGTGCCGGCGACGGCCTACTCTCCCGCGCCCTCTCGGGCGGAGTACCATCGGCGCTGTCAGGCTTAACGACCGTGTTCGGGATGGGAACGGGTGTGGCCCTGACGCTCTAGTCGCCAGCGTTGTGCTGCGTATGTGAGAACGGCGGCGCCGCTCGACAAACGTTGTGGCAGTGATTGGAAACGGGAAGGACAGACGCCTGCGCCTCGTAGTTTTCGTCCCACTCGCGTTGTAAACGGAGAGGGGAGGTCAAGCCGCACGGGCGATGAGGACCGCTACGCTCGGAACGTGTTGCCACGTGTCCACGGGCGGCCTCGTGACGGGGTGGTCTCCCCCGGCCCTTCAGTGCTCTCAATGGAGCATGGGAGTATTCATCTTGGGGACGGCTTCCCACTTAGATGCTTTCAGCGGTTATCCGTGCCGATCATCGCTACCCGGCGGTGCCGTTGGCACGACAGCCGGGACACGAGCGGATCGTCCGACCCGGTCCTCTCGTACTAGGGTCCGCGCCCCGCAATACTCCAGCGCCCACGACGGATACAGACCGAACTGTCTCACGACGTTCTGAACCCAGCTCATGTACCACTTTAACCGGCGAACAGCCGGACCCTTGGGACCTTCTCCAGCCCCAGGATGTGATAAGCCGACATCGAGGTGCCAAACCGCGCCGTCGATGTGAACTCTCGGGCGCGATAAGCCTGTTATCCCCAGCGTACCTTTTATCCGTTGCGCGATAGCCCGCCCACGCGGTACTACCGGATCACTACGGCCAACTTTCGTTCCGGCTCGACCCGTCGGTCTCGCCGTCAAGCGGGCTTCTGCCGTTACACTCTGTAAGCGCGAGTACCGACCGCGCTGAGCCCACCTTCGCGCGCCTCCGTTACGCTTTCGGAGGCGACCGCCCCAGTCAAACTGCCCACCAGCCACGGTTCCAGATGGGGTTTGCCCAATCGTGGTGAGCACGCCGCACAACGCAGGGTGGTATTTCACTGGCCCCTCCCCCCAAGCTGGCGCCTAGGGCTCATCGGGTCCCACCTATGCTACACAGCGTTGTGCAGCGTGCAATGGCAAGCTGCAGTAAAGGTGCATGGGGTCTTTTTGTCCTGTCGCGGGAACTCGGAATCCTCACCGAGACTGCCATTTCGCCGAGCGCGTGGTCGAGACAGTGCTCAAGTCGTTACGCCATTCGTGCAGGTCGGAACTTACCCGACAAGGAATTTCGCTACCTTAGGACCGTTATAGTTACGGCCGCCGTTTACCGGGGCTTCGGCTCAAGGCTTCCCCTTGCGGGTGACCTCTCCCCTTAACCTTCCGGCACCGGGCAGGCGTCAGTGCGTATACGGCGCCTTACGCGGCTTTGCACGCACCTGTGTTTTTGCTAAACAGTCGCTTGAGCCGATTCACTGCGGCACCCATCGGCTCACCGCGCGAAGCGGGTCACCTACTGGATGCATCCCTTCTTCCGAAGTTACGGGATCATTATGCCGAGTTCCTTGACCACGTCTCACTCGTGCACCTGAGGCTTCTCGCCTCGCCCACCTGTGTCGGTTTACGGTACGGTCACATACACACTCCGCTCCCAGCTTTTCTCGCCCGTCGACTCCAACGCCCTCGCCGGTCCCGAAGGACCAACTCGCCATCCGCTCTCGGCTTACGCCTACCGCATTAGACGGTCATAGCCACAGTACCGCGGCGTCTTCGTTCCGGTGTCCCTGGAAGGTTCAACATGTGTACACGGGGTGGGAGTGTTCGCCCACAACCCATCGCCTACGCCTCTCGGGCCTCGGCTTAGGGGCCGCCTCACCCGGCGCTGATTGCCATGGCGCCGGAACCCTTGGGCTTTCGGTGTGCAGGGTTCTCACCTGCATTTGCGCGTACTCAGTCCGGCATCCTCACTTGCCGCCGCTCCACCCCAAGGGTCTCCCCGGGGCTTCCTCGCTACGGCAACGCTCCCCTACCCCTCCGTACTAGACGGAAGGCCAAGCTTCGGCGGGCCGCTTAATCCCGACCATTCTCGGCGCGTCGCCACTGGACCGGTGAGCTATTACGCACTCTTTCAAGGAATGGCTGCTTCTAAGCCAACCTCCCGGTTGTCACGGTAGCGACACATCCTTCGCTATACTCAGCGGCCACTTCGGGGCCTTAGCTGTGGCTCTGGGTTCTTTCCCTCTCGCCGCTGGACATTATCGCTCAGCGACTGCCTCCCGCGGTCCATCGGTCAGGTATTCGGAGTTTGGTTGGGGTTGGTACCGGCTCCGCCAGCCCGCGCCCATCCAGTCGCTCTACCCCCTGCCGACATACGAGCTTGCGCTCAGCCGCGAGGCTCTACCTCAATAGATTTCGGGGAGAACCAGCTATCTCCAGGCTTGATTGGCCTTTCACCCCTACCCACAAGTCATCCGAACGGTTTTCAACCCATACCGGTGCGGCCCTCCACTGGGTGTTACCCCAGCTTCAGCCTGCTCATGGGTAGATCGCCCTGGCTTCGGGTCTACCCCCACGCACTCCACTCGCCCTGGTTGCAGGACTCGCTTTCGCTCTGGCTCCGTGCCATAGACACTTAGCCCCGCGCGTGAGGCGTAACTCGCCGGATCATAATGCAAAAGGCACGCAGTCAGGCGCGTGTCGCCTTGCGGCGCACCGCCCTCCTACCGCTTGTCGGCCAGTGGTTTCAGGCTCTCTTTCACTCCCCGCACTGGGGTGCTTTTCACCTGTCCCTCACGGTACTCGTCCACTATCGGTTACACGGGAGTCTTTAGCCTTGGAGGGTGGTCCCCCCAACTTCCCGCCCGGTTCCTCGTGCCGGGCAGTACTCAGGCACTCCACTAGCCACAGCACCTCGCGTTCCGCTACCGGGCTCTCACCGTCTCGGGCCCCCCGTCCCAGGGGAGTTCGCGTCGCTTCGCTGTAACCATCCGTGGCGCCTATAACCCCAGAGCCATAAAGACCCTGGTTTGGGCTCCGCCCCTTTCGCTCGCCGCTACTCCGGGCATCTCGACTTGATTTCTCTTCCTCCGGGTACTGAGATGTTTCAGTTCCCCGGGTTCGCTTCACCTTGCGGTGATGACCGACGTCGCCGTCAGCCGGGTTTCCCCATTCGGGCATCCAGGGCTCATCGCGTGTGTGCCGCTCCCCCTAGCGTATCGCCGCTTACCGCGCCCTTCCTCGCCTCCGTGTACCCAGGCATCCCCCACTGGCCGTCTGTCGCTTGACCACCTCATTCTGGTCGGGCAAGCGTCTGTCGTGCCGCATCAGCGCGCAATCGCCTGACGCAACACCTCCTTCTCGTTCCGTAGCATCGCACTCGTCTACGTCGTCCGAAGACGGCGAAACGAGCTGGCGTGCTCGGTTCGATTCCGTTCCCAATCACTGCCACTTCGTTTGTCAAACAGCTCGCGCCACGCTGAAGCAAAGCTCCAGGGCGGCGAACGCCGGTCAATCGTTCGTGAGATCGAGAAATGTGTCGAGGCGTGCGACTACCATTTGAGTGCTTTCGTACCCGGCGACAAGTCGCCGGCTGCTACTCGCAGCTCCGGTAAGGAGGTGATCCAGCCGCAGGTTCCCCTACGGCTACCTTGTTACGACTTCGCCCCAGTCACTGCGCTCGCCTTCGGCCGGTTGGCCCCTTGCGGGTTCCGACCCGGACTTCGGGCGCTCACAGCTTCCATGGCGTGACGGGCGGTGTGTACAAGGCCCGGGAACGTATTCACCGTGGCGTAGCTGATCCACGATTACTAGCGATTCCAGCTTCATGCCCTCGAGTTGCAGAGGACAATCCGAACTGAGGCGGGGTTTGGGGATCCGCTGGCCGTCGCCGGCTCGCTTCCCGCTGTCCCCGCCATTGTAGCACGTGTGTGGCCCTGGGCGTAAGGACCATGATGACTTGACGTCGTCCCCACCTTCCTCCGGTTTGGCACCGGCAGTCTTTCTAGAGTCCCCGCCCACCTTGCGGCTGCGCTGGCAACTAGAAACAGGGGTTGCGCTCGTTGCGGGACTTAACCCAACATCTCACGACACGAGCTGACGACAGCCATGCAGCACCTGTGATCCGACCCCGAAGGGAAGCTCACCTTTCAGCAAGCCGTCCAGACCATGTCAAGCCCAGGTAAGGTTCTTCGCGTTGCGTCGAATTAAACCACATGCTCCACCGCTTGTGCGGGCCCCCGTCAATTCCTTTGAGTTTCAGCCTTGCGGCCGTACTCCCCAGGCGGGGCACTTAATGCGTTAGCGCCGGCACCCGGGGGGTCGCTCCCCCAAGCACCTAGTGCCCATCGTTTACGGCGTGGACTACCAGGGTATCTAATCCTGTTTGCTCCCCACGCTGTCGCGCCTCAGTGTCAGCTACTGCGCCAGCAGGCCGCCTTCGCCCCCGGTGTTCTTCCGGATCTCTACGCATTCCACCGCTACACCCGGAATTCCGCCTGCCTCTCGCATGCTCCAGTCCAGCCGTTCGCACCGCCGACCTGGGGTTGAGCCCCAAGCTTTCACGGCACGCGCACCAGACCACCTACGCGCCCTTTACGCCCAGTGATTCCGGACAACGCTCGCACCCTCTGTATTACCGCGGCTGCTGGCACAGAGTTAGCCGGTGCTTGTTCTCCCGGTACCGTCACCTGAGGTAAACCTCAGCGTTCGTCCCGGGCCAAAGGGGTTTACAACCCGAAGGCCTTCCTCCCCCACGCGGCGTCGCTGCGTCAGGCTTTCGCCCATTGCGCAAGATTCCCCACTGCTGCCTCCCGTAGGAGTCTGGGCCGTCTCTCAGTCCCAATGTGGCTGGCCATCCTCTCAGACCAGCTACCCGTCATCGCCTTGGGAAGCCGTTACCCCCCCAACTAGCTGATAGGCCGCGAGCCCCTCCCCGTGCCTGGCTTGCACCAGTTTCGCCTCGCTCCCCAACGGAGCAGGCCGTATGCGGTATTACCCGGCCGTTGGGCCGGCTATCCCCCACACAGGGGCAGGTCGCTCACGTGTTCCGCACCCGTTCGCCGGTGACCTGGTTGCCCAAGCCCCCTGACTTGCATGTGTTAAGCACGCCGCCAGCGTTCGTCCTGAGCCAGGATCAAACTCTCCAAGAGTGTTTGAACTGCTCAACCCAAACGCCGTCCCATCTACGTAGACGCAGATGAAACTGCGTCCGGAATCACAACTTGAATGTCAGATTGAACTCTCCCCGATGCACTGACGCATCGGATCAGCGAGTCCGCCTCGCACATCCTCTCGATCTCACTACGATTGTCAATCAGCTTTTTTGCCTCGCCTCGTCAGAGACGACTCTCAATTCTACTTCGGTTAGAGCAGCGCGTCAAGTGTTTATCGGCGATTTTCTTTTCCGACTTCACTTGAGGTCCGCGATCGCAACCCGTTGATCTGGCTCGCGTTGCGGCGTCGCGCCGTCCGACTCAGGTATCGTAACCGCGTCCAGTTCGGTCCGCAACCCCTTGTTCGTTGGGGGTGCAATGCCAGCGTCGGTCACGCGGCATCGGACAACGATCTACACGTGAATGCGTCACGGGTGCCACGCATTCACGGACGCGGAACGGGGCCACCCTCACCGAGGGCAGCCCCGTTCCAGTGCACCGTCTAGGACTCGAACCTAGAACCTACTGATTAAGAGTCAGCTGCTCTACCATTGAGCTAACGGTGCGAACGGACGCGCAATGTAAAAAAGTCCGGCGGCACGCGCCAGGAGGGACTCGAACCCCCGACCAGCAGCTTAGAAGGCTGCCGCTCTATCCACCTGAGCTACTGGCGCTCCGGGAATCGTCGGGTCTGACTCGTTGCGCCGCGAGGGCTCGACGCGCAATCAACGAGCGATCAGCTGCAGTCGGGGCGACTGGATTCGAACCAGCGACCTCCTGCTCCCAAAGCAGGCGCGATACCAGGCTACGCTACGCCCCGGACGTCGTGGAGTGTACGGCTCTGATCCGGCTGCGTCAACGCCTCCGCGCCCGAGTCGTCGCTCCTGAGATGCGTGTGTGGCGTCACAAGCGCGGCAACAAGCGCGCGTGCGGCGCGCGCGCGGTGACTCACCCTCGCCTTGTCCACGCTCGCGGCCTTGCCAAACGTGGTGCCCAGGTCGTCGCTCCAGAACAACGGATCGTATCCGAAGCCGCCAGTTCCGTGCGGCGCCTGCATGATGCGCCCCGACGTTCGTCCGACCGCAACGTGGGACCGCGTGGAGTCGACATACGCCACTGCGCACACGAATTCCGCGCGGCGATCCAGCTCTCCCTCGAGCGCACGTAGGAGCTGCCGCGAGTTTGCCGCACTGACCTCGGCTTCGGATCCCGTCACGCCTGCATAGCGCCGACTCCGCACACCAGGAGCTCCACCCAGGGCGGCGACGCAGAGACCAGAATCGTCGGCAATGACCGCTCCACGGCCGCTCCGCGCGTGGTAGTAACGCGCCTTTGCCAACGCATTCTCTTCGAACGTATCGGCATCCTCGATTCCCTCCTCTTCCGCTTCGTACCGAATCCCGGCCGCTTCGAGGTCCACGAGCTCGCGGTTGATGGGCGCGAGCAACGCGCGCAGCTCGGTGAGCTTGCTCGCGTTGCGGGTCGCGACGATGATCGCAGCGTCGGGAATGTCAACGTGCACAACGTTCACCGTACGAAACGTGCGCCTTACGCGCGCAACGGGCTTGCGAGCGCGGCGCGCTGCGCGTCGTTCAGCGCGCGAATGCCCTGCTCTGCCAGCCCGAGTAGCGCGTCGAGTTGGGCACGTGAGAACGTGCCGTGTTCACCCGTCCCCTGCACCTCGACGAAGCCACCTTCGCTACTCATGACCACGTTCATGTCGACGCCCGCTCGGACGTCTTCCGAGTACTCGAGGTCGAGACGCGGCGCGCCGTCGACGAGTCCGACGCTGACGGCCGCGACGCGTCGTCGTACGGGAGACGCCGACATGAAGCCCGCTCGCACGGCATGATCGAAGGCGTCGACCACAGCGACGGCAGCGCCAGTGATCGCAGCGGTCCGCGTTCCGCCATCGGCCTGCAGCACGTCGCAGTCGATCCGCGCCGTGAACTCGCCGAACGCGAAGTCGTCGAGCATCGCGCGAACGCTGCGGCCGATGAGACGCTGGATTTCCTGCGTCCGCCCGCCGAGTTGGTTGCGCTCGCGCGGGGTGCGTGTCTGGGTGGCGCGGGGAAGCATGGCGTACTCCGCGGTCAACCAGCCCTCACCAGAACCCTTTCGCCAGCCGGGAACGCCTTTCTCGATGCTCGCCGTGCAGAGCACGCGGGTCTTGCCGAAGGAGACGAGACACGAGCCCTCCGCGTACTCAGCGACGCCGCGCTCAAGCGAGACGCGACGCATTTCCGAATCGAGCCGCCCAGTGCGTGAGCCGCCGTTGGATGCTCCGGGACTGGTCGAAGTGGACGAATCGTTAGGCGCCACGGGATCGTTTCACGGTACGAGGGATCGAGTGACTAGCGCTGCGCAGAATCGCGCGCGCGTGGGGCGTACGGGTCACCACTGCGACTGCGCGCCCTCGATGACATCGGTGATCACCTGCTGCACCGCCTGCGTGCGCCCTGCCTGCTCCTGGCGCTCGGCGTAATCCGCCTTCACGGTGAGCGCTTTTCGCTCGAAGAGCGTACGGCCGGACGACTGGTCGATGATCGCGACGTCGACGACGAGTTGCAGCTGACGACGTGCCTGCGTCGACTGGCGCGGGTCGGCACTGTAACCGACGGGGACGTCTGCATCGTATTTGACGATGGCGCCACGCACGATCGCGTCGGCCTTGGTCTCGGACGCGTCCCGAAGATTCAGTCGCCGCTGGAGCTGGTTGCGCATCGCGTCGTACAGATCGCGCTGCAGCTCGGGGATCGGCGTCTGGTTGTCGAACGGCAGCACGGCGATCGTCCGGATATTCGGTGGCAGGCCGCCGCCGGCGAAGTGGTACGGACTGAAGCGGCAGGCGGCCGCTAGCCAGATCGTCGCGACGCTCACGCCGCCGAGCAACGCGCGACGCCGTGAAATCCCGCTTTCGATGTTCGTCATCCTGTACACTCCTCCGCGCGAGAGCCGGTCATGGCCGCGCGAGCACTGTGTCGCGTACGACGTCAATCCGTAGCGTGCGGCGCTCGACCTCGTGTCGGTAGATCACGTGATCGTTCGTGCGGTCGACGCGTTCGGTGACGCGTCCCGCGTCGATGCGCTCGACCGACCGGAGCGTATCGCGCACGACGGTCACGCGCCACGTTGGGGCGCGTCCGATGTCGCCGCGCAACGTATCGCCGGCCTGGCGGAGCGCCGTGTCGGGCGCTGCTGGGAGCGCGAGCCGGCCAAGGGCGGCCCATAGGAGCGGCGGCGCCGGCAGCAGGCGCCGCACGATGTCGGCGTTCGGGATCTCGAGCGAGTTGCCCGTCAATCGTGCGGTTCCGGACGCGAACCCACCGGCGAGGAAGAACTGCAGCTGTGCCGTGTCTGGGGGTGTGATGCGAGCGACACCCTCGCCACGGGCGGACGGGCCATCCTGCTCGTCATACCGCCAGTTGAACGTGACGCGGCGCGCGGCGCGCGGAAGCTCGAGCCGTGGAAGGACGGCCGCGCGTGGCGCGGGCGCGCCGGCGAGCGGCACTGCCGCCGGCGCGCAGGCGCCGAACGCCACGATGAGTGCGATCGGACGCGAGAACCGTAGTGTATGCCCGAGCGCGCGCGTCACGACGGCAGCGGCACGTGATGGGTGGTGGGCTCGGATGCACGGGCGGCATCAAGCAAGGCGCGCACGGGAGACGGGAACGTCGTCGGCTTGCCCTCGCGGTCGACGACGATGAGGCGCGTGGACGCACTGACCAGCCGCGCGTTCGAATCAGCGTTCACGATCGTGTACTCGAAGGTGATGCCACGGGACCGCACGTCGGCCAGGCGGGTTTCGATGCGCACCCGATCGTCGTACGTCGCGGAGCCGTGGAATCGAATCGATGCGTCGCTGACCGCGAGCCCGATTCCCAGCGCTTCCATGTCGCGGTAGCTCATGCCGGCGGCGCGGACGAATTCTGTTCGTCCGACCTCGCACCAGACGAGGTAGTTGGCGTGGTAAACCACGCCCATTTGATCGGTCTCGGCGTACCGGACGCGCAACTCGGTGACGTGCACGGATTCCACGCCGGCAAGATCGCGCCCACGGCAAGCCTTTGTCCAGCTGAACAGCGCCGGCTAGACTCTGCCCGCGTGCTCCCCGCTCCGTGCTATGTCATCTCGGATGCGCACCTCGGCGTTGCAGACGCGGCGACCGAGCACGCGCTGCTTGCGTTCCTTCGCGCGCTCGACGGTCGCGCGGGGTCGTTGCTGATCAACGGCGATCTGTTCGACTTCTGGTTCGAGTGGCGGAACGTGATGCCGCGCCGTGGTTATCGGGTACTCGCGGCGCTCGCCGATTTACGAGAGCGAGGCATCCCGGTGACGTGGATCGCCGGCAATCACGATTGCTGGGGCGGCGAGATCGTCCGCGAAGACGTCGGTGCCGAGTTCCACGTGGGTCCGTGGACGGGATCTCTCGGCGGGTGGCGAGCCCGGGTCGAGCACGGCGACGGTCTGCGGCCGGTCGAAGATCGTCCGTACCGTGCGCTGCGACGCGTGTTGCGGCATCCGGCGGCGATCCGTGCATACCGGGCGCTGCATCCGGATTTCGCCACGCGTCTCGCGCTCCGGAGCTCGCACACGAGTCGCCACATGCGTGCGGGCGACGGTGGGCGCGGACTCCGCGCCGTCGCGTTCGAGACGCTCGCGGCCGATCCGGCGCTGGAGCTCGTGGTCTACGGTCACACGCACGTCCGCGCGCTGGAGCGCGCGCCGGGCGGTGGCGTCTTCGCAAATCCCGGAGCGTGGCTTCAGGAGCCCTGCTACGTGCGCGTCACGCCCGACGAGGTCGCGCTCTATCGGTGGGACGGCTCAGCCGAGGGTGTGTGTCTCGACGTCATGCAACGGGGCGCCGAGGAAGTGGCGAGCCGTGCGCGCGAAGTGGTCGGCGGCGTCGCTGACGACGTAGTGCGCTGAACCCTCCTTGCCCTCGCGCGCGGCGAGCCCGCGTGCCTGGAGAACGGTGCGCGTTTCGGCCGCGGTTTCATAGGCGCTATCGACGAGGCGGACGTTCGTGCCGAGCACGTCTTCGATCACGCGTTTGAGGAGTGGATAGTGCGTGCAGCCGAGGACCAGCGTGTCGACCGCATCGTCGCGAAAGGGGGCGAGATATTCCTCAGCGACGAGGCGCGTTGCGGGATGGTCGGTCCAGCCCTCCTCGACGAACGGCACCAAGAGTGGGCAGGCGCGAGCCGTGACGCTCGCGTCCGGCGCGATTGCCGCAATGGCGCGTTCGTACGCGCCGGAGCGGATGGTGCCGGCGGTGCCAATCACGCCGATGCTGCCAACCGAGTTGGCGCGGACCGCGGAGCGCGCACCAGGGCCGACTACGCCGATGACGGGCACCGGAAGCTCGGTCTCGAGCAGCGGAAGTGCGTGGGCGGTCGCGGTATTGCAGGCGACGACGATCGCCTTCACTCCGCGCGTGAGGAGGAAGTCGGCGATCTCGCGACTGTAGCGCTGGACGGTCTCCGGACTCTTGGGACCGTAGGGAACCCGTGCCGTGTCGCCGAAATACAGGATGTCCTCGGACGGCAGGTGACGCCGAATCTCACGGACGACCGTGAGGCCGCCGATGCCTGAGTCGAACACACCGATCGGCGCGTCGGCGGTCGTCATCCGTCGCGGCAGCGGTCGCTGTGATTCACAGCGGTTCGCCTCACCATGCGATCGAGAGCGCGACGATGGTGCCCTGCGCCGACGGGCGCGCGACGATCTGCGCGGGCAGGTCGTAGAGGTTGGCCGAGACGAATGCTTCGGCGCCGCTGATCAGGTGATTGAACACGAGCGCCGCGATCCAATCCTCACGGTGCAGCCGACGCGCGCGGACGAGGTCGGAGGTGATGCCGGACGGCTGTACGGGCGGGTTTCGGATGACGTTTCCGGCCGAGTCGAGCGGGTAACTCGCCGGGACGCTGTCCCGCCGGAAGGAGCTCGCGCTGCGAAGATCGGCATTCGATTTGGCGAGCATCGCAAACACACCAAACTCGATTCCGACGAAGACGGCGCCCGCGGTTGGACGTTGCAGGCGCGACTGGCCGAGCCCGGGCACGAGGAGCGAGGACAGGAACGCCTTCCCAGGCGGAATGGGCGGCAGGAGTCCGGCGCGTTGCGCGGCGGGCGGCCGTCGGCGAGGCGCGCGCGGGCCGCGCGCGGTGTCTGGGCGCGAGGCGCGCGGCGCCGTGTCTGCCGGTGTCGGACTTCGTGGGGTAGCGGGCACGGTCTGCGCGCGCACGGACGTCGCCGTCCCGAGGCTGGTCGCGACGACGATCGCGGCGCCTGTGACGAGCGCGGGACCCGAGAGCGCGCGCGCTCGCACGACGAACGCCCGACGCGCGGTTTCCGCGGATGTCAGTCACGAAGGGACGCCACGACGTCGATCTCGACGCGCGCGCCGCGCGGCAGGCCCGCAACCGCGACCGTCGAACGGGCGGGGCGCGACGCGCCGAGGTGAGCCCCGTACACCTCGTTCACGCGCGCGAAGTCGGCCATGTCGACGAGGAAGATCGTCGTCTTGACGACGCTTGCCCACGACGCGCCAGCGGCTGCGAGCACGGCATCAAGATTCTGCAGAACCTGCGACGTCTGGGCGGCCACGTCGCCGAGCACGAGCTCCATCGTGCCTGGGTCAAGCGGAATCTGGCCGGCCGTGTACACGAAACCGTTCGCGACGACGGCTTGCGCATAGGGGCCGATGGCGGCCGGCGCCGCGTCGGTCTGAATGGAGCGGGGCATGAGCGGGTGTGTGTTAGGCGTGGACGGAGGCTTGCGCGCCGAGTGGGAGTCGAAAGAGCTCGCACGCGTTCGCGACGGTCGCGGCGCCCAACTCGGACACGTCGATCCCACGCAGCGCGGCGATGCGCTCGACCGTACGAGCCACCCACGCGGGTTCGTTCCGCTTCCCGCGATCGGGGACGGGTGCAAGGTATGGCGCGTCGCTCTCGGTGAGCAGGCGATGGAGTGGGACGAGGTTTAAGGCGGCTGTGTTGTCCCACCGCTTGAACGTGACCATTCCACTGAAGCTCACGTACCATCCCGCGGCGATCGCCGCGGCCGCCAGATCAGGCGGGCCCGAGAAGCAGTGCAGCACACCACGAACGCCGGCACGCTCGGCGTCCTGAATGAGCGCGAGGGTGTCCGCATCAGCCTCACGCGAGTGAATCACGACGGGGCGGTCGTACTCGGCGGCGAGTGCGAGCTGCGCCACAACGGCACGGCGTTGGGCGTCGCGCGGCGAGTGATCGTAGTGATAGTCGAGACCACACTCACCGACGGCGACCGCACCGGTATCGAGCAGCTCGCGGAGGCGTGGTACGTCGCGATCAGCGATGAAGCCCGCGGCGTCGTGTGGATGCACGCCAGCGGTGAACCAGACGAATCCGGGGTTCGCCGTAGCGATCGCGCGCGCACGCTCGGCGTTCGGGATCGACTCGCCGATGGCGACGACGGCGAGGGCGCCCGCGGCGCGCGCGCGCGCAATCACCTCGTCGCGGTCGCCGTCGAACGCCTCGTCGGCGAGGTGCGCGTGACTGTCGACGAACGGCGGCACGCGCAGCCCCGCCGTCAGCTTGCGGCGAGGGTGCGGTCGGGGCGCGCGGCCGGGCGCGCGGTGGGAGCGCGACGCGCGTCCGTCACCTGCCGCGGGTAGCGACGCTCGATCCAGATGAGGATGGACGACGCGACGTAGATCGAGCTGAACGTTCCGGTGAAGATCCCGAACGCCATGACCCACGCGAACGGCCGAATCACCTCGCCGGCGAAGAGCAGCAGCGCGAGCGTTGCGCCGAGCGTGGTCGCGTGCGTGAGCACAGATCGCGGCAGCGTCTCGTTCACGGAGAGGTTGACGAGATCGTAGAGCGGCATGCTGCGGTGCTTTCGCAAGTTCTCGCGGACGCGATCGAAGATGATGATCGTGTCGTTCAACGAGTAGCCGATCACGGTCAGAATCGCCGCGATCACCGTGAGCGAGACTTCGATGCGCATCAGGCTGATGAACGCGATCGTCGTCAGGATGTCGTGCGCGGTCGCGATGACGGCCGCGAGCCCGAAGCGCCACTCGAAGCGGAACCAGAGATAGACGAGCGTCAGCGCGAACGAAACGAGGATCGCGATGATCGCACCGCGCCGGAGTTCACTCCCGACGCGCGGGCCGACGGCCTCGGTGCGCACGACGCGGAATGCATTCGCACCGAAGCGCCGCGTCAACACGTCAGTCACACGAGCCGCAACCAGTTCCGCCCCGGTCCGGCCAGCCGCGCGCGCCGAATCGGCCTTTTGCCCGGGCACGGCGGCAGGCGCTTGCGCGGGCAACGGGTCCGCGTTCTGCGCGCGGACGGTGTACTCCAGTTCGGAACCAAACTGCGTGATTTCGGCGTCGTGCACCCCACCCGCGTCGAGCGCCGCCCGGAGTTGCGCGACGTCGGGACGCTGGTTGAAGGCGAGCTGCATCAACGTGCCGCCAGTGAAGTCGATGCTGTACCGAACTCCGCCCGAGACGAGCGCCGACCCGAGGCCGAGGACGATGAAGGCCGCCGTGGCAATCGCCATGGCGCGCCACCATTTGATGAAGTCGTACCGGGTATCGTGGAAAATGCGCAACATGTGGGATACGTCTGGGAAAGCCGTCGGGGGAGGCGTCTGGGAATGGCCGTCGGTCAGATGCTGAGCGCCTGTGGAGCGCGCTGACGGCTGAGCCAGAGCAGATAGAACGTGCGCACCACGAAGATCGCCGTGATCATCGACGCCGCGATACCGGCGAGCAGTGTCACGGCGAAGCCCTTCACCGGCCCGGTGCCGAAGGTGTAGAGCACGAGCGCGGTCAGTGCGGTCGACACGTTCGAGTCGACGATGGCCGGGAGCGCGTGGCGGAAGCCTTCATCGATCGCCGTCCGGACCGTCTTGCCGCTGACGAGCTCCTCTCGGATTCGCTCGAAGATGAGCACGTTCGCATCGACGGCGATTCCGATCGAGAGGACGAATCCGGCGAGGCCGGGGAGCGTCAGCGTCGCGTTGAAGCCGGCGAGGGTAGCAGCCGTGTAGAGCACATACAACACGAGGCCGCCGACCGCGAGGATTCCGGAGAAGCGGTAGTAGCCGATCATGATGCAGACGACGAGGAGCACCGCGACGACGCCCGCGATCACGCCCTTGTTGATCGAGTCGCGACCGAGCGACGGACCGATCTCGCGCGTCTCGGCGACGCGTAGCTGTACGGGGAGCGCGCCGGCCTTGAGGACGATCGCGAGGTCCTGCGCGGCCTGCAGAGTGCCACCGCCGAGCGTGATCTGCCCGTTGGTACCGATCGCGCTCTGGATCTGTGGCGCGGTGATCACCCGCTGGTCGAGGACGACCGCCATCTGATCGCGGATGTGTCGCGCCGTCTCGTTCTGAAAGCGGCGGCCGCCCTCGCGCGAGAGCGTGAACTCGACCTTGTTGCCTTCGGTGGGATCGCTCGCGGGGCGCGCGTCGGTCAGGTACTCGCCGGTGATGATCGGGCGGGCATCGAGCGCGTACAGCGTGCGGAGCACCTGCGCGCCCTGCACGAGCGTGTCGGCACCCCATCGGAGGACCTTCCCCGGCGGCATCGCGGCCTGGACCGCGGCGCTGTCGAGGAGCGACTGGAGGCGCAGGTAGTCGGCCTCGGTGACGACGTACTCGCCCGGGAAGCGACCGGCCGAGACGGCCTTGCTGAACGCGCCCTTGATCGCGGGCAACTTCGACGCGCTGTCGGCGGCACTGTCGCGGCGTGCGGAATCGGGCTTCGCGGCACCCGCGGCCACGGTCGATCCGGCGCTCTTCCCTGCTGCGCGGGCGCTATCGGGCACGCGGGTTTTCGCGGTCGTGTCGCCGCCCGCCGCGAGCAGACCCGGCACGGCGCCTCCCGTCGTCGGCGTCGCGCGCGTCGAAGTCGAACCACCGGCCGCGGCCGCGGTCTTGGCCGCGAGCGCTGGGAGGATCTTCCCCGAAACGTCGTCGAGGCGGCCGAGCGAGCGCTCGAGCGCCTGCGTCTTGTCGGTGATCTGGAACTCGAGGAAGGCGGCCTGCTGTACCACGGCTCGCGCCCGCACCGGATCGTCGACGCCCGGAAGCTCGACGAGAATCCGATCCTCACCCGCCTTCTGGACGATCGGCTCGGCGACACCGAGTTGGTCGATCCGATTGCGCACCACGGTCAGCGCGCGCTCGACCGCGTCAGCCTTGTTCGCGACGACGCCCTTCGTCTCGTCGACTTCGAGCGTGAGATGGATGCCGCCCTGGAGATCGAGACCGCGGCGCAACGGGACGCGGCGGACGGTATCGCTCACAAACACACCGTCGCGCTTGACGCGCTCGACCACGGTGCGCGGGAACAGGGCCCACAACGAGGCGAGCACCAGCGCGGCGATGACGAGCAGACGGGACTTCAGGTTGGCCATGCGACTACGGGGAGAAACGCGATCGCGCCGCGCCGCCCTGGCGGCGGTGCGGCCGAAAACGCGCAAGATGCGACGTGATGGGGTGTTACAGGCAGGACGACCGCGCGAACGTTACCGGTACCCCGCGAGGGGGTCAACGGAGCCGACGGTCACGCGCCGAGGATCGCGCGCGCGGCAGTCTCATCGGCGCGGAGTTGCGCGATGAGCGCTTCGGGGCCGGCGAAGCGCTGGACGTCGCGGAGACGTGCCGCGAAGACGATCCCCACCGGTGCGCCATACCAGTCGCCCGAGGCGTCGAACAGATGCACCTCGAGCGAGCGCGCCTCGTCGCCAAAGGTTGGGCGGCCGCCGAGGTTGAGCATCCCCGCCCGTTCGCCGTCGGGAAGCGTCGCGCGCACAGCGTAGACGCCGTCGGGGGGCAGCAGCTTGCGCGGGTCGGTCAGGCGGATGTTGAGCGTGGCAAACCCGAGGAGCCGACCACGCTGATCGCCGCGAACGACGTGGCCGCGCGCACCGTACGGACGCGCGAGGAGTGACGCCGACCGCGGTTAGATCGCCCCGACGCACGGCATCGCGCGCGGTCGTCGACGAGATTGGCGTTGCGTTCTCGTCGGCAACCGGCGGCACGACGTCGACCGTGAAGCCGTGCATCGCACCGAGCGCCTGGAGCATGGCCGCGTCGCCGCCGCGCCCGCGCCCGAAGCCGTGATCGTGCCCGACGAGGAGTTCGCGCATGTCGTACCGATCGCGGAGGATCTCCACGACGAATGCCTCGGCGGAGAGCGCGGCGAGCGCGGGCGTGAACGGCAGACTGACGATGCGGTCGATGGGCGTCGCGACCGACGCGAGCGCTTCGAGCTTCTCGACGCCTGGCGTGAGCAGCGGCGGTGCGTCGGTCGGACGGAGCGTTTCGAGCGGGTGCGCGGCGAAGGTGACGAGCACGCTGCGCAGCGACCGCGCACGGGCGCGCGCGTCGAGCTCGCGTAGCACGTCGGCGTGCCCGCGGTGCACCCCGTCGAAGGTGCCGACCGTGATGACGGCGCCTGGTCGCTCGCTCACGCTCGCACGCTCATGCGTCGTCCGCGTCGTGGAAGACGACCCGCGGCTGCCACCGCTCCGCGGAACGGATGGCAACGGCGGCGAGTCGTCCGGACGCGACGTCGACGAGCGCGGCATGTGTGCCTGGAACGCTCGCGTTCACGGCAATTCCAGCGAAGACGCGGCGCAGATCGGCCGCATCGACCGGTTGCGTCGCGAACTCGGGGACGGCGTCACGCGCCGGGCGCAGATCGACCGCCCCGCGCTGAAGCACTTCAAGCGCGATGGCGTCGTCGACGCCGAACGCGCCGCTGTTGGTGCGGCGCAACGCGCTGAGATGCGCCGCACTGGCGGTCAGACGCCCGAGGTCGCGGGCGAGCGCCCGGATGTAGGTGCCCGGCCCGCAGACGATCTCGACGTCGGCCTCTGCGGGCGCGCCGTCACGCGGGTCACGCCACGCGCGCAGCGTCCAGCCGTCCACCCGCACGCGGGAGGGTGTGAGCGTGACCTCCTCGCCCGCGCGAGCGAGGGCGTACGCGCGCTGGCCATTCACGCGCTTGGCCGAGTACGCGGGCGGCATCTGGTCCAGCATGCCGGTGAGCTGCGGGATCGCTGCAATGACCGTCGCTTCCGAGGGCGGAAGCGCGTCTCGCACGACTGCGCCGTGCAGGTCGTCCGTGTCGGTTTCCGCTCCGAATCGGACGGTTCCTTCGTACACCTTCGGGTCACCGCTCACGTACGGGAGGAGCCGTGTCGCCCGCCCGACGAGCAGGACCAGCAGGCCGGTGGCAAAGGGGTCGAGCGTGCCCGCGTGTCCGATCCGGCGCTCGCCAAGCGCGCGGCGCGCGACGTTCACGACGTCGTGCGACGTGACGCCGGCAGGCTTGTCGACGAGCAGGAGGCCGTCGCGCGGCATAGCTGATCGCTCGCCGTGCGTGCTACGGCGTGGGTTCGGCGGACGGCGGCGCCGGCACGTCGTCCCCTGCGCCGTCGCCATCGCCGTCGCGCTGCTGCCGAACCTGTTCGAGCAGCGTTTCGATGCGCGCCGCGTAGGTCACGCTCTGGTCGTACTTGAACGCGATCTCGGGCGCGGAGCGCAGCCGGAGGGCGCGGCCGATATGACCGCGCAGATGGCCGGCCATCGCTTCGAGACCGTCGAGCGTCTCGCGCCGTGCGGCCTCGTCGCCAAGCACGCTCACAAACACCTTGGCGTGGCGGAGGTCGCGCGTGATCTCGACGCCGGTGACGGTCACGAGGCCGCGGACGCGCGGATCCTTGACTCCGTCGGTGAGGAAACGGGCGACTTCTTCTCGGATCGCCTCCGACACACGGTCGGGACGGCGGTTATCGAACGGCATGGAACAGCCTGGGGCGTGAGTCGGGAGCGTCGAAACGGGGCAAAGGTGCGGGCGCCGAACGCCGAACGCGCCGCGCGCGAGAGCCAACGATCGGCTCCCGCGCGCGGCGCGCGCGACAACGGTCAGCTCGCGGCCGCGGTCGACTGCAGCAGCGTGCGGGCGACTTGATCGGTGCGATAGCACTCGATGACGTCGCCGATCTTGAGGTCGTTGAAGTTCTCGACGCCGATCCCGCACTCGAAACCCTGCTGCACTTCGCGGACGTCGTCCTTGAAGCGGCGCAGCGAGCTGAGATTGCCGTCGTAAATCTCGACCCCGTCGCGGATGACGCGCACCTTGGTGCCGCGCGTGAACGTTCCGCTCCGGACCGACGAACCGGCGATGGTGCCGATGCGCGGGACCTTGAACAGCTCGCGCACTTCGGCCTCGCCGAGGATGACCTCGCGCTGTTCGGGGGCAAGCAGCCCTTCGAGCGCGGCGCGCACGTCGCTGACCGCCTCGTAGATGATGCGATACAGCTTGATGTCCACGCCCTCACGCTCGGCCGCCGTGCGCGCCTTCGTATCTGGGCGCACGTGGAAGCCGATGATGATCGCGCCGGACGCCTTCGCGAGGAGGATGTCGCCCTCGGTGATGGCACCAACGCCGCGCTGGACGATCTCGACGGCGACCTCGCCGGTCGAGAGCTGGCCGAGCGCGTCGGCGAGTGCTTCGGCCGGACCGCCCTGGTCGGCCTTGATGAGGAGCTTGAGGTTTCGCTTCTCACCGACCGGGGCCTCCTTCATGAACTCCTCGAGCGTGATCGCCGACTTGCTCGTGCGACGGCTCTTGGCTTCACGATCGAGGCGCTCACGACGCTGCGCGATTTCGCGCGCCTGCGTCGCGTCGTCGACTTCGAGGAACTGGTCACCCGCCATTGGCACGCCGGTGAGACCGAGTACCTGGACCGGAATCGCCGGTCCGGCCGACTTGACCGGCTTCCCGCGCTCGTCGAGCAGCGCGCGAACTCGGCCCGAGTACATGCCGCAGATGAAGTCGTTCCCGACGCGGAGCGTGCCATTCTGAACGAGCACGGTCGCGACCGGTCCCTTGCCCGGATCGAGCTGTGCTTCGATGACGGCGCCGGTTGCGCGACGGTCCGAGTTGGCGCGCAGTTCGAGCAAATCCGCCTGCAGCAGGATCTGTTCGAGGAGTTCGTCGACGTTGGTACCGAGCTTGGCCGAAATCTCGGTCGAGAGCACCGTGCCGCCGAAGTCTTCGAGCACGACATTCTGTTGCAGCAACTCCTGCTTCACGCGAAGCGCGTTCGCCTGGGGCAGGTCGATCTTGTTGATCGCGACGATCATCGGCACGCCGGCGTTCCGGGCGTGCGAGATCGCCTCGATCGTCTGTGGCATGAGTCCGTCGTCGGCCGCGACGACGAGGACCACGATGTCGGTCACCTGCGCGCCGCGAGCACGCATCGCAGTGAACGCTTCGTGGCCGGGCGTGTCGAGGAAGGTGATCTGCCGCTTGTTGGGGAGCGAGACGTGGTACGCGCCGATGTGCTGCGTGATACCGCCAGCCTCACCCGCGACGACGTTCGCCTTCCGGATGTAGTCGAGCAGCGACGTCTTACCGTGGTCGACGTGGCCCATGATCGTGACGACCGGAGGCCGCGTCGTGAGATCCTCTTCCGTGTCCGCGGGCTGGGGCTCGGTCGCGAGATCGGCCGAGTACTCCTCCTCGCGGACCGCCTGGAAGCCGAACTCGGACGAGATCAGGTCGATCTGGTCGAAGTCCAGACGCTGGTTGATGGTGACCATCAGCCCGAGGTTCTTGAGGGCGAATCCGACGATCTGCGTCGGTGGCACCTTCAGGATCCCGGCGAGTTCGCTCACGGTGATGAACTCGTTGACGCGCACGGTCGTGCGCTCGCGCGCTTCCTGCGCGACGCGCGCGGCCTCGAGCTCCTCGCGTCCGTCGTCGTCGCGGCGGCGACCGCCACGCGTCGGCGCGCCGCGCATGCTCTGCAGCGTGTTGCGGATGTTGTCGGCCACGGCGCCCTGATCGACGCCACGCTTGCCCTTCTTGCCGCCGCGCGCACCACGATCGGCACGCGCCGGTGCACCCGGCGCGCCCGTGAACGGGCTGCCGAAGGTGGGCGTGCCGGCGCCGGGACCGCGACGATCGTCGCGCCGTGCGCCCGAGGGAGAGGCCGACGCGACCGGGGACGCGTTGCGCGGCGACCCGGGCGTGATCGGACGCGGACGGGGCGCACCAGGCGTGACCGGCCGCGGCCGTGTGGCGTCAGCGGCCGCGCCAGCAGCCGCAGCCGGGCTCGGAGGCGCCGCGGGCGCAGGTGACGCCGTTGCGACGGGGGTAGGCCGGTTGGCCGCGCTCGGGTTGACGGAGTTCGCGTTGCCGGGTCCCGCCGAGGCTGGCCGCGACGCGGCAGGTGACGGACGGTCGAACCCGCGCTGCACATTGTTCGGCTGCGCCGGACGCTGCGGGGCTACCGGGGGGCGAGCGGGCGCGTTCGCGGCCGCCTCGGCCGCTGCCGCGGCCTGACGGACGGCTTCCAATTCGGCGCGCTCTTGCTCGGCGCGCTCGCGATCGGCGCCGGCGCGCGGTGCGACGGCGATGATGTCCGGCGACGTGTCGTCGTTCGACGACGTCGGCGTGGCCGGGCGATCGGTGGATGGCGCAACGGGCGGAGCCACGGTGGCCGGTGCTGGAGCCGAAGCGACAGGCACCGGCGCGGCGTTCGACGCCGCGTCGCGGGTCGGCGTTTGCGGCTCGGCAGAAGTCGCCACCGCGGGGACGTGGGCGCGAGCGTCGGCGTTGACCGGCGCTGAAGCCGCCGTTACGGGCGTGACGGGCGGCTGCGCCGATGACGTCGGCTCGACCGCTGCTGCCGCGGCCGGCGCCGGCGTGGCGACTACCGCGTGCGTCTCGGGCGCGTCCGGCGTGACGACGGCGACGTCAGGCGCGCCGCCCCCGTCCGTCGACGTGGGCGTCGCGGTGTCCTCGACCGTGGCGACCGGCTCGGCGTCGGCGGCGCGCACACGGCGGCGCACACCAGCGGCGGCGGGCGGCTCGGAGGCGACGACGACCGGCTCGGGCGCTTTCCGGCGCCGATTCGGCGCGGGCGCCGCGGCCTGCGCGGCCGCCGTGGCGCGCGTCCGCTTCTCACGCTCCCAGCGCGCGCGGACGCGCGAAATTTGGTCGTCCGAGAGCACCGTCTGCGGGCCTCGAGCCACCGGAATCTCCATCACACGAAGCAGGGAGAGTACGTCCTCTGCTCCAACCTTCAGATCGCCTGCCAGTTCGTCGACGCGCTTGCTCAATCCATCCTCCTGAAGTCCCGGCGCGTGCGCCCCGCATGGGCCACGCGACCAGAGACCGTCCCGGCGCGCCCGCCGTCGGGCGCTCCTGTAGCGTCGAGAGCGACGCCCTGGTCCTGTTGTATACCCCGGGCGAGGTGAACGTCGGTCACGCCCACCACCGCCGTCGTTTCCCGCCCGACCGCCTGCCCGAGCACCGCGGCGGACGGCCCTTCGAGCACCGGTACACCGCGCGCCGCGAGCAGCGGCCGCACCTTGTTCAAACTATGACGCGACGCGTCGGGCGCGACCACCGCAAGCTGCAGTGTACCGCGCCCGACCGCCTCCCGCACCCTCTCGACCCCAACAACCGCGCCGCGCGAGCGCACGCCGAGTCCAAGGAGCCGAAGTAGGCGGGTCGTACGCGGGTCAGGTGAGCGAACCTCGTCCGTCATCCCCACCCCGCGTGGCCCGCCTCGCGCCCTCGCGGGTGCGTCAGGCGCCCCCTACCGAACTTGTACCCGCGTCATCCTCGTCTGACTCGCCGTCGGTCGTCAGCGATTCGACGAGTGCGACGAGGTGGTCCGCCTCGGTTGGTGCGATCCCCGGCAAGCGCAGGAAATCATCGCGATCGAGGTCGAGAATGTCGTCCAGTGTACGGTAGCCGCCCGCTTCCAGTACCGCGACCACCGCCGGTTCGATCCCCGCAATGTCCGCGAGCGGCACGTTACTGAGGTCCTCGGCTTCCTCGGCGACCGGCTGCGGCTCGGGCGCACGATCGGTCCACTCGCGGCTCGAGTACAGATCGAGCTTCCAGCCGGTCAGCTCAGACGCGAGCCGCACGTTCTGGCCGTTACGCCCGATCGCGAGCGAGAGCTGGTCGTCGTCGACGATGACCTGGATGGTCTTGGCCGCGTGATCGCTGTACACGCGCGCCACCTTCGCCGGCGCAAGCGCAAGCTTCGCGAACCGCTCCGGATCGGCCGACCAGGGCACGATGTCGATGCGTTCACCGCCGAGCTCGTTGACGACCGTCTGCACGCGCGCGCCCTTGAGACCGACGCACGCGCCGACCGGATCGATCGCATCGTCGCGCGAGAAGACGGCGATCTTCGTTCGGCTGCCGACCTCACGCGCAGCGGCGCGGATCTCGACGATGCCCTGCTGGATCTCGGGGACCTCCAGACGGAACAGCGCCTGGACGAAGAGCGCGTCCGCACGGCTCAGGACGAGGCGCGGCCCCTTTGGCGTGTCTTCGACACGCTTCAGCACCGCCCGAATGGTCTCGCCCTGGCGCGCGTGCTCGCGATGATTTTGCTCGCGATACGGAATGATCGCCTCCGCCTCGCGAAAGCGCGTCAGCATGAGCACGATCTTGCCACGCTCGATCTGCTGCACCTCGCCCGAGAGCAACTCGCCGACCTTGGACGAGAACTCGTCCTTGATCCGCGTACGCTCGCCCTCGCGGACGCGCTGCACGATGCGCTGCTTGGCGGCCTGAACTGCCGCGCGCCCGAACTCGTGGAACGGGACCTCGCGCTCCCACACGTCGCCAACCTGGAACTGCTCGTCCTCGAGGCGCGCCTCGTCGAGCGAGATCTCGCGCGCGGGATCTTCGGGCTCGACCGCGACCGTCTTGAGCATCGCGACGCGGATGGCGCCGGTCGCGTCATCGATGTCGACCTCTGCCTGTACCGTCGGGCCGTACTTTTTTTGCAGCGCGGCCAGGATGCCGTCCTGCAACAGACCGTAGAGCTCGTCCCGACCGAGCTGCTTGGCATTGGTCAGTTCGCGGATCGCCATGAGGACGTCGGGTGAGACGGCCATGAGTCACTCCTTCCTTGAATTCCAGTTGAACGCGAGCCGGGCTTGCGTGACGTCACCGAGCGGGAGCTGGTGCTCCGCTCCGCGCGCGTCGCGCACGACGACGATCTCTGCGCCAGGCTCGCCCTCAAGCGCAACGAGTGTCACCTCCGCGCGACCGCCCGGCAGCGGCGCAGCGGTCACCAGCGCGTGCTGACCGGTGAAGCGGCGCCAGTCCTCGGGTCGCCGGAGCGGCCGTTCGATACCGGGCGACGACACTTCGAGGACGTACCGCTCGCCGACGATACCACCCGCGTCGAGGCGTGCCTCGATGGCGCGCGACGCACGGGCGCAGTCCTCGATCGTCACCGCCGCGCCGTCCGCTCGCTCAACCCGAACGTCGAGCACGGGACGACTGCGGCTGCCTCGGCGGCGGAGTTCGACCAACTCGAAGCCGAGTGCCGCAACTGCTTCGAGCACAATCGGTTCGAGAAGATCGCTCACAATCGACGAGAGGTGACGGTGGAGGAACGTAGAGAATCAGCGGGCAATAAAAAATGTGGGGGGCTCCCCCACATTCCTTGCCGCAGCCCCTGGCCTCGGCACCAGGGCAACGTAGGCAGCGCCCGTTGGAGCGTCAATGGCACGCCCGTCATGGCCCTGCCCTCCCTAAGCGCGATCAGCCGGTCGTGAGTACCCCGATCTGCCGTCCTGGGTCCCCGGCGCGGTGCGAGTAGAAGCGATCGTTGTCGCAGCGGGTGCAGCAATCGGTCGTGAAGACGTCGCGCACGCCGCACGCTCGCGCCTGCGCGGCGATGATGGCGTCGAGCGCCACCGTGGCCGGGTGGTCCACTGTCGTTCCGGTGAGCTGCGCGTAGACGTCGGGGCTGACCTCATAACATGCGCCACAGATGGCCGGTCCGGTCAGGACGCGCGCGTCCGCGGGATCGTGCCCGGCAGCCCGTAGCGTGGCGAGCGCGGCCGGGAGGATGCCAGCGACCGTGCCTCGCCATCCCGAGTGCAGTAACGCCGTAGCCCCGGACGGGTGTACGACGAACACGGGGACGCAGTCCGCGACGGTCACCGCGAGCGCGGTGCCGCGCGCGGGTGCCACATGACCGTCCGCCGCTGGCCCACGAAGCCAGCCGCGCCAGAGTCCGTCGTGAATGAGCAGGTCGGCACCGTGGACCTGCCGTGCCGTCGCGAATCGTCCCGCGTTGCCGGGCGCGGCAAACTCCTGGAGCGCAGACCAGCGGCCAAGGACGTCACCGACGGGTTCGGGCCCGGCGGTGGCGAACGAACCCGCTGCGCGCGTCGTCACGAAGGCGCGGACGTCGCAATCGGCGAAGCAGGCGAAGCCTAGGTACTCGCCGTGTGGACCGGTCGGGATGCCCGGCGCGATCTCCGCGGCGACGGTGGCGAGATCGCTCCGCACGTGGCCGATGTTTCGCGGCGCGCGTTACTGTCCGCGGCGGTTCTCGACCCGCCGAATCTGCGCGCCGAGCGCTCCGAGGCGCTCGTCGATCCGCTCGTAGCCGCGCTCGATCTGACCGACGTTGTTGATCACGCTCGTCCCCTCGGCGCAGAGCGCGGCCAGCAGCATCGCCATCCCAGCGCGAATGTCGGGCGATTCCATGGTCGCAGCCCGTAGGCGCGAGGGGCCGGAGACGATGGCTCGGTGGGGATCGCAGAGGACGATCCGCGCGCCCATCCCGATGAGCTTGTCGACGAAGAACATGCG
The DNA here is from genome assembly GCA_963702945.1 of uncultured Gemmatimonadales bacterium. GTDB lineage: Bacteria > Gemmatimonadota > Gemmatimonadetes > Gemmatimonadales > Gemmatimonadaceae > BPUI01. The sequence goes on along the minus strand of OY969773.1, from coordinate 399,220 downwards.
CGACTCGAACATCTTCTCGTGCATGAGCACCATGCCCTCGCACTGCGTCGCGGTGACGATCGCGATCGACATCGTGTCGGCCGGAAAGGCCGGCCAGGGCTGGTCCGAGATCGTCGGAACGTGCCCGCCGAGGTCGGACTGAATCTGCAGAGATTGCTCCGCGGGAACGACCAGGTCCGCACCGTCGATCCGGCACGTAATCCCGAGGCGCTCGAAGCCCATCAGCGTCGAGCGCAGGTGTTCGACGCCGGCCTGTTCGATCCGCAGCTCCGAGCCCGTGACGGCCGCCAGACCGATGAACGAGCCGACCTCGATGTGGTCGGGCCCGATACGGTGTGTGGCCGGACCGAGCGTGGCGCCGCCTTCGACCGTCATCGTGTTGGTCCCGATCCCATCGACGCGGGCACCGAGCGCGACGAGAAAGTGCGCGAGGTCCTGGACGTGCGGTTCGCTCGCGGCGTTGCGAAGCACCGTGGTGCCGGACGCCATCACCGCGGCCATGAGCGCGTTCTCGGTCGCCGTGACGCTGGGCTCGTCGAGAAAGACGTCGGCGCCATGAAGCGCGTCGGCCTCGAGCGTGATCTGTCCGTCGACCACGTAGCGCGCGCCGAGCTGTTCGAGCGCGAGGAAGTGCGTGTCGAGCCGACGGCGACCGATGACGTCGCCGCCAGGCGGCGGGAGCGTGACGCGACCACACCGGCCGAGAAGCGGACCCGCGAGCAGAATCGATCCGCGGATCTTTCGCGAGAGGTCACGGTCGAGATCGGTCGGTCGCACGTCGCGCGCGTGCACGTGAAGCGTGTTGCGCTCGACCCACTCGATGGACGGCCCTATCGATCGGATCAGCTCGACCAGCGTCTCGAGGTCGCGGATCCGCGGCACGTTTTCGAGCACGACCGGGTGCTCGGTCAGGAGCGTGGCCGCGACGATTGGGAGCGCGGCGTTCTTGTTTCCCGACGGGCGAATGCTGCCGGAGAGCCGCCGGCCCCCCTCGACGACGAACTGCACGGCGGACGGCATGGAAGCCATGATGCGAAGCGGGCGGTCAGGCGGAATAATCAGCGCGGGCAACGCCAATCGGCAGAAACGCGCGGAAGCGTATCGCGGCAGTCGTGCAGCGCGGTCGCTTGACGCCCGGCACGCGGCCGGCGTACGATAGCCCGACCGCGGTCGCGGCCCAAGGCCGTGGACCTGGCGGCGGCCCATCGTGTCGTCGACGCAACGTCTCTGTCCCGATCCCCATGCATGGTGCAGCCGCGGCGTTCGATGTCAGCTGGCTGGAGCGCGTCTCCGAGATCGTGCATCTGCTGCTCGCGCTGGCCCTGCTTGCCTTCCTCGTCGCGGTCCTGCCCGCGATCTGGAGTCTGCGCAAGAGCCACCTCAAGGTGAGCGGACTCGTCGATCGTCTGTCCACCGACATCACGCCGATCACGGCTCGCGCGGCGCGCATCGCCGACGACGTGGGCCACGTGACAACAACAATCCGATCGGACGCGGCACGGGTCGCCGCGCTGGTCCACCGGACCGAGGCCCGGATCGAGGCGACCCTGGCGCGCGCGGAAGCCCGTGCCCGCGATCTGGAAGCGTTGATCGCCGTCGCGCAGACGCAGGCCGAAGATTCGCTCGTTGCCGCCGCGTCAACGATGGCCGGCGTGCGCGAGGGCTTCGCCGCGCTTCGGGACGAGTTGGCCGGCGTCTCGCATGATCGTGTGGTACTGGGCGAAACGGACGACTTCTTCGACGTCGCATCGAATGACGCGCTCGATGACGTCGAGGACGATACGACGATCACCGCCCGCGACGTACGCCGGCCGCGCATCCGCGCGCGTGACGGCTGATCGCTCCCTTCCCCTCCGACTTGCACCCATGACCAATCCATCCGGCTCTTCGCGCCGCACCGAAGCCGACGACGACGCACTCGACGAACTGCAGCGCGAAGACGCCCTCCACGAAGCGAGCCGACTCGTCGTCGGCGGCCTGCTCGGCGTCGCGCTCGGCGCCGGATTGGGATGGCTGGCGAGCCGATCGTTGAGCCGAACGCCCGAGATGCTCGAGAATGCCGAACGATCGGTTCGGCGCGGCGTGCACGCCGCGCGCGGGCGGGGTGCCGCGCGCGGCCGCGAGACGATCGACGACGTGGCCACCGCGGCACGCCGTGCAGCCGACGCGCTCGAACAGTCGCGCGCCGACATGGAGCGGCACGTCGAGCGCGGCCTGCGCGACCTGCGGCGGGCGGTGCGGAACGCGGCGCGCCGGGTCGCGTGAAGGGAGTCTCGACCCTCGCCTACCTCGCGGTCGCCTGCATCGCGTGTGTGGCATGCGTGGCGCTGACACCGGCCGTTGCCCACGCCTGGACGCCGGGAACGCACGTCTTCCTCGGCGACGCGGTACTTCGCGTGCTCGACTTGCTGCCCAACGCGATCGCCGCCCTGCTGCGCGAGTTCCCGAACGACTTCCTGTACGGTTCGATCGCCGCGGACACGAGCATCGCGAAGAAGTACGTGCCGGTCGGGCGGCACTGTCACTCGTGGCAGGTCGGCCACGAGATCGCGGCCGAGGCGCCGGACGCAGCGCTCCGCGCGTTTGCGCTCGGGTATCAGGCGCACCTCGCCGCCGACGCCGTCGCGCACAACTACTTCGTCCCACGCCAGCTGGCCCTCACGGCGAGCACCTCCGCGCTCGGCCACAGCTACTGGGAGAGCCGATTCGAAACGCATCTGGGCGAGGGTGCCGCGCGCCGCGCGCGTGAGCTGATTCTGCTCGACCACTCGGCGGCCGACGGCCATCTCGATCGGATCCTCAGCCCGACGATCTTCAGCACCCCGACCAACCGGCGGATCTTCCGTGGCATGGTGCACGCAGCCGATAGCGACTCGTGGCAGCGGATCTTCGGCCTGATGACCGAGAACAGCCGGTGGGAGCTTTCCGACGATGAAGTGACGCCGTATCTCGCGCGGTCGTTCGACTACATCGTCGACTGGCTGAGGCGCGGTGCGGAGTCCGAGCCGGCGCGTCTCGATCCGTCGGGCGATGACGCGCTCAGCCAAGCGAAGCGGGTACGTCGCGCGGCGCTCCGCGCCGGGGGTGCGGTCGCGGCGCGACGCGAGGCCGAGCGACGATTCGGGATGCCATCGACCGCGCTGACCTACGCGGCCGACGTACCCGCGTCGCTGCTCAGTCTGGGAGGCGGCCGGCGAGTAGCGCGTTGACGCGCTTCGGGTCGGCCGAGCCTTTGGACTTCTTCATCACGAGGCCGACGAGGACGCCCTGCAACTTGCGCTCACCGGCGAGGTAGCGCCGCGCCTCGTCGGGACGCTCCTCCAGCACTTCGTCGATCCACGCTCGAAGCGGCGCGTCGTCTCGGACCTGCGTGAGGCCGTCGCGCTCAGCGATGCGCGCGGCGGGTTCGCCAGTGCGCCGCATGACGTTGAAGACCGCCGTCCCCGCTGCACGGCTCAACGAACCGTCGCGCACCATGCCAAGTAATCCGGCGAGGTCTTCGGGTCGGACACGGACGGCGAACTGCTGCACCGATTCGCCCGTCTCGTTGAGTGCGGTGAGCACGTCACGCGTGACCCAGTTGGCCGCGGCTTTCGGATCGCCGTGGATGCGCGCCACCGACTCGTAGTAGTCGGCAAGGGCGGGATCCGCGGCGAGCACGTCGACGTCCTGCATCGACAGACCGTGCTCCTTCCGCATGCGTGCGCGGCGCGCCGTCGGAAGTTCGGGAAGACGCGCGCGCTGCGCCTCGATCCATTCGCTCGTGAGGACGAGCGGTGGCAGATCGGGTTCCGGGAAGTAGCGATAATCGTGGCTGCCTTCCTTCGAGCGTGCCGGACGCACCTCACCACGAGCGGCGTTCCAGAGCATCGTCTGCTGCTCGACCGTACCGCCGCTCGCGAGCACGCCACACTGGCGCGCGAACTCGACCTCGAGTGCGCGCTCGACGCCCGAGAACGAGTTCATGTTCTTGATCTCGCATTTCGTGCCGAGCTTCACCTCGCCCAACGGGCGCGCGCTCACGTTGGCGTCCACGCGAAGCGAGCCTTCCTCCATGCTCGCGTCGCTCGCACCGACGTACTGCACGAGTTGCTTCAGCGCTCGCAGGTACGCGCCCGCCTCGGCGGCGGAGCGCATGTCCGGCTCCGAGACGATCTCGACGAGTGGGACGCCAGACCGATTGAGGTCGATCGCCGTGTCGCGCGGGAAACGATCGTGCAGCGACTTGCCCGCATCCTCTTCCATGTGGACGCGCGTCACACCGACGGTGATCGGTTCGCCGATGTCCGTCTCCCCGATCTGCACCGAGCCGCCGGTCGCGAGCGGCTGGTCGAACTGCGAGATCTGGTACCCCTTGGGGAGGTCAGGATAGAAGTAGTTCTTGCGCGCGAACACCGAGATCGGATGCACCGTGCAGCCGAGGGCGAGCGCAGCGCGCGTCGCGAGTTCGACCGCGTGCCGGTTGAGCACGGGAAGCGTACCCGGTAACGCCGAGACAGACCGGACAGGTATTCGCGTTCGGCTCCTCCCCGAAGGTGGTCGGGCAGTTGCAGAACGCCTTCGTCGCGGTGTCGAGCTGCAGGTGTACCTCCAACCCGACGACCATTTCGTACTCGCGCCCCCACTCCGCGGCGCTGCGGGACGACGTCGTGGGCGCGGTCACGCGATGGCTCCCACGGTGGGGAGGGCGAGCGCGCGTTCGAGCGCGGCAGCCGCACGAAACATCGTCGCCTCTCCGAAATGCGGTGCCATCAGCTGTGCGCCGACCGGCAGCCCGCCGATCGCACCGATCGGCAGGCTCATCGCGGGAATACCCGCGAGGTTCGCGGTCGCGGTGAAGATGTCGCTGAGATACATCTCGTACGGATCGGACAGCGCGCCTAACGGAAACGCCGTGGTGGGCGTCGTCGGTGTGAAGAGCAGATCGACGCTGTCGAAGGCGTTCGCGAAGTCGGCCGCGATGAGGCCGCGCACCTCCTGCGCCTTTCGGTAGTACGCGTCGTAGTAGCCGTGCGACAAGACATAGGTGCCGAGCAGGATGCGGCGCGTCACCTCAGGCCCGAAGCCCTCGGCGCGCGTCCGCTCGTACAGCGCGCGGAGCGAGTCGGACTCGGCGCGCGGACCGTATCGAACGCCATCGAAGCGCGCGAGGTTGCTCGACGCCTCAGCCGGCGCGAGGATGTAGTAGACCGGAATCGCCAGATCGGTGTGCGGGAGCGAGACGTCCTTGACGTGTGCGCCTAACGCTCGGAAGCGGTCGAAGGCGGCGTCGGTGAGCGTCCGGATCGCGGGATCGAGGCGGTCGGGGAAGTATTCCTTCGGGCGGCCAATCGTGAGCCCCTTCAGCGGACCGTCGCCGTTCGTCGCGACCTCGTCCGCGGCGCCATACTGAAGCGACGGGACGGGGATGTCGGCGCTCGTCGCGTCATGTGGATCGCGCCCACTGATCACTTCCATGGCGAGCGCTGCGTCGTCGACCGTACGGCCGAAGACGCCGACCTGGTCGAGCGACGACGCAAAGGCGACGAGCCCGTAGCGGCTCACGCGTCCGTACGTGGGCTTGACGCCGACGACGCCGCAGAAGGCGGCGGGTTGGCGCACGGATCCGCCCGTCTCCGAGCCTAACGCGATCCGGACGACGCCCGCGGCGACCGCGGCCGCCGAGCCGCCTGAGGACCCGCCGGGCACGCGCGATGGGTCGATCGGATTCCGCGTCGGGCCGTACGCCGAGTGTCTCGGTGGAGGAGCCCATCGCGAACTCGTCCATGTTGGTCTTCCCGATCACGACCGCACCGGCGTCCAACAGTCGCCCGACCGCGGTCGCCTCGTACGGGCTGACGTAGCCGGCGAGGATCTTCGAGCCGCAGGTCGTGCGGAGGGCGAGGTCGGCGAGGTTGTCCTTGATGGCGATCGGAACGCCGGCGAGCGCGCCATTTCTCGCGCTGATTCCCGCTGCATCGTCGGACGACGCGTCGCGCGCGGCACCGATCGCGGCGCGGACGTTCGGGTGCAGCTGCACGAACGCGCGGATGTCCGCGGCTTCCAGGCGGGCTGAGGCGGCCAGGCTTGCCGTGACGGCCGCATCGCGCGCGTGCGTCCCGGTCCGTACGCCGTCGGCGAGCGTGGCAGCTGGAAGGTCCAGCAGGTCGAGCGCGCTCACGCCTCGTCCTCGGCGACGTCGGCCAGGTCGCCCTCGCTCGCCGCGAGCTCGACGTGCGTCGCGAGCCGTGGCACGAGGTAAAACCCGGCGCGCATCGCTGGCGCGACGTCGCTTCGCGGATGGGCGAGCGGGTATTGCGGCCCGGTATCGTCGCGGAGCGGCATTCCGCCCGCGCCGACGCCGGTGACGGGTGCGCCCGACGTCTTCACCTTGCGCAACTCGTCCATGTGCACGAGGATGCCGTTCAGCTCGGCGACGAGCGCGGGCACGCGCGTATCGTCGAGCCCGAGGCGCGCGAGTGCGGCCACGTGGCGCACGTCCTGTTCCGATACGGCCACTCACTCCCACCCGCGTTCGAGGTTGGCCTGCGCGACGACGAGCGTCTTGCGGCCTACGGTTTCGTCGTCGAAATCGATCCGCACCTTGGCGTCGCGCCCGGTGCCGGTCACTTCGGCCACCGTGCCCGTGCCGAACTTGCGGTGCGACACGCGCGCGCCCTTCGCGAGAATCGCCGCGTCCTGCGATTCCTCGACTGGATCGGGCGTCGCGGGACGGCGACGCACACCGGAGCCGCCGAGCGGCGTGCTGACGGGCGTACCAATCTTGCGGGTCGCGAAGCTCGGCGCGTCATCGTCGTCATCTCGGCCTAACGAACCCGACCCGCCGCGTGCGTTCCCCGCGTTCGCTCCGGTTTTCGCCCAACTGCTCCGGCCCCAGCTGCCACCGTCCCCACGGCCATTGCCGGAATACCCACCGCCGAGGTTCGACAGAAATGCGCGCCCCGAACTGCGGGCCTTCACGGTCATCTTCTTGTCGAAGAGCTCTGCGGGCAATCCGTCGAGGAACCCCGACGGGCGCCCCTGCATCTTCTCGCCGTTTCGCATGCGCTGCTCGGCGTGCAGCAGGTAGAGCTTCTCTTCGGCGCGCGTGATCCCGACGTAGAAGAGGCGTCGCTCCTCTTCGAGCTGCGCGGGGTCTTCATACGCGCGCGCGAGCGGAAAGAGTCCGTCCTCGAGTCCCGTGATGAAGACGACGGGGAACTCGAGCCCCTTCGCATTGTGCATCGTCATGAGCGTGATCGCGTCCGCGTCCGCGGAAAGCGCATCCACGCCGGCGACGAGCGTTGCTTTCTGCAGGAAGTGGTCGAGCGGGGTGAGCCCGACTTCCCCGCCCTCGTCGGCCACCGTTTCGGCGGCGCCGTCGACGAGCGAATGCACGTTGAGCATGCGGTCCTGCCAGTCGGGACCCTCGGCTTTCAGGTGATCGCCGTACTTGATCGATTCGATGAGGTCGCGCAGCAGCTCGTCGACGCTCGCGTTAGGCGCGGCGGCCTGTAGGCGGTCGACGAGCGCGACGAAGTCGGCAAGCGGCGCGCGCGCCGCCGGGCGTAGTTGCGCCTGCACCTCGGGGCGGCGTGCCGCGTCGAGCAGTGGGACGCGCTCGCGCTCCGCGATCTCGGCGAGCAGATCGATCGAGGTGTCACCAATCCCGCGCTTGGGCACGTTGACCACGCGGCGAAAGCCTTCGTTGTCCGCGGGATTGGCGATCAACTTGAGGTACGCCATGAGATCGCGGATCTCGCGGCGATCGTAGAAGCGGACCGCGCCGACGAGCCGGTAAGGCATCCCGCGCCGGCGAAGCGCTTCTTCGAGCGAACGGCTCTGAGAGTTGGTGCGATACAGCACGGCGAAGTGCCGGAGCACGCGTCCCTCGCCCGCGCGGCGCGCCGCGACCTCCTCCACGACGAAGTCGGCCTCGTCGCGGTCATCGAGCGCGCCGACCAACGACACGCGTTCGCCCGCGGCACGCGTCGGGCGCAGCGTCTTGCCGCGGCGCGACGTGTTGGCCGCGATGACCGTGTTGGCGAGGTCGAGGACGTTCGGCGTCGAGCGGTAGTTCTCCTCGAGCTTGACGACCGTCGCGTTAGGCCAGGTCTTCTCGAATTCGAGGATGTTCTTGACGTCCGCCCCTCGCCATCCATAGATCGACTGATCGTCGTCCCCGACGACCATCACGTTTCCATGCTCCCCCCCCATGAGCCGTACGAACTCGAACTGTGCGTGGTTCGTGTCCTGGTACTCGTCGACGAGGACGTAGCGAAACCGCTCACGGTAATTCGCGAGCACCTGCGGATTCTCCCGCAGGATCTGCACGGGGAGCACGAGCAGATCGTCGAACGTCACCGCGTTCGACTCCCGAAGCGCCGGCTCGAAATCGAGATACAGTTTCGCGGCCGTGCGCGTGAACGGGTCGCCCGCGAGCTCCGCGTACTGCCGTGGTGAGACGAGCGCGTTCTTCGCATCGGAGATCGCCGACAGGATCGCCTTCGGCGCGAACTCCTTCGGCAGGATCTTGTGTCGCTCGAAGAGGCGCTTGAGCGCGCCTAACGAGTCGTCCTCGTCGTAGATCGTGAAATTGGGCGTACGGCCGACGAGGTGCGCGTACTGCCGGAGCAAGCGGGCACCGATCGCGTGGAACGTACCGACCCACATGCCGCGTGGCTCGAAGCCGAGGAAGCGCGCGATGCGGTCGCGCATCTCGCCCGCTGCCTTGTTCGTGAACGTGACGGCGAGGATCCGTGTCGGATCGACGCCGTGCTCCTGGACGAGGCGCGCGATGCGCGTGGTCAGGACGCGCGTCTTGCCCGAGCCCGCGCCAGCGAGAACGAGCGCGGGCCCGTCGACGTGCAGGACGGCCGCGCGCTGGGCGGGGTTGAGGCTCGCGAGCGGATCGCTCTGCGCGAACCGCGAGGTGCTGGGAATGGTTTGCGACATCCCCAGCAAGATAGCGCGGGCGGGAGTCGGCTACCCGACCGCGCTACCGTGGCGTCAGCGCATCCGCGCCGAGATACCGGCGCAACGGCTCGGGGACGGCGACCGATCCGTCCGCGTGCTGATGTACTTCGAGCAGCGCCGCGATCACGCGCGGAAACGCCAGCCCCGAGCCGTTCAGGGTGTGAACGAAGCGCGGCTTCTCGCCCGCCGCGGGGCGATATCGGATGTTGGCCCGGCGCGCCTGGAAATCCGTGAATACCGAACAGCTCGACACTTCCAGCCACCGGCCCACACCGGGTGCCCAGACTTCGAGGTCGTACGTCTTCGCGCTGCCGAACCCCGTGTCGCCGGCTGCGAGGAGCACGACGCGGTATGCGAGGCCGAGGCGTTGGAGCAGGCGTTCCGCGTCCCCGGTGAGGCGCTCCAACTCGTCGCTCGACGTCTCGGGCGTGCTGTACCGCACGAGCTCGACCTTGTCGAATTGGTGCAGACGCTGGATACCGCGCGTGTCCTTGCCGGCAGAACCCGCCTCTCGGCGAAAGCATGGCGTGTAGGCGACGAACGCTTTCGGCAGGTCGACGGCGTCGAGGATCTCGTCGCGGTACAGGTTGGTCACCGGGACCTCCGCCGTCGGGGCGAGAAAGAGCTCATCGCCGTCGATGCGATATGCGTCGTCCTCGAACTTCGGCAGCTGGCCGGTCCCGGTCATCGACGCGCGCGAGACGAGCGCGGGCGGCCAGACTTCCTCGTACCCGTGCTCATCTGCGTGCGTATCCATGCACCAGTTGAGGAGCGAGCGCACGAGGCGGGCACCGCGGTCGCGGTAGCAGACGAAGCCCGAGCCGCTGACCTTCGCGCCGCGCTCGAGATCGAACAGGCCGAGCGCCGTCCCGATCTCCCAGTGTGGGCGCACGCCGTCGCTCGCCCGCGGCTCGCCCCACGTTCGCACGACGACGTTCGCGCGCTCGTCGCCCGCCGGAACCTCCGGGAGCGGCACATTCGGCAGTTCGAGCAGGAGCGCATCCAGCTCGGCGTCGACCGCGGCGCGCCGCGCATCGCCGGCCGCGATCTCGTCGCCGAGCGCGCGTGCGGCGGCAACGAGATCGTCGGCCGGCTCCTTCGCACGCTTGCGACGCGCGACTTCCTGCGTCGCGACGTTACGCGCGGCCTTACGGTCCTCGACGTCGGCGATGAGCGCACGCCGATCGCGTTCGAGCGTTTCGAGGCGGTCGAGAACGGGGACCAACGCGTCGAGCGCACCGCGACGCGCGAGGCCCTCGCGCAGGTAGTCCGGGCGTTCGCGGAGCAGCTTCAGATCGTGCATGGCTATCGGGGCAGCGCGCGGCGAGGGCCGCGGCGAGTTACGAAGTCGGCAGCCCCGACGCGAACGACTTGAAGCCGCAGTTCGGGTCGATGGTCGCCCGGACAAAGATCCCGCCGGTGAGGCGACTCACACTGTCGACGACGAGCTTGGCGTAGAACGGCGCGCCGACGGTACAGCCGGTCGTGCCCTGCGCCTGCGCGACCACCGTCTGCCCAGGCACGACCACAACGGCAGAATCGGCCTGGTACGTGCCGCCGGGTGCTGATCCCAGCGAGTCGTACGCGGTGGAGACGATCTGGAAGCCCGTGCGCGGAATCACCTGTGCGGCAGCCACCAGCTTGGGGGGGAGCAGCAGGATGTGACCCGCGGCGTCGATGTCGAACGCAACATCGAAGTTGGGCACGAGCGAGCCCAGGGTCGAGCTGTAGATGATGGCCGGCCGGACGATCGAGCCGGCGCGCAGGTCGACGGCGGGGCTCTGCGGGGGCGGCGCGTTGCGCAGCGGGAAGACGACGAACGCGGTCGGGAGGTTCGGGTAGCTCGCAACCGGCGCGTACGGATCCTTTCCGCCACACGCCGCGACAGCGGCCGTGATCAACGCGAACGCGAGCACGCCGAGAGGGCGGAGCGACGGACGGACGTGTGGCAACGACATAGACTTACAAGCATATCGCGCCAGCCGCGGCCCGAGCAACTCGACGTCCGTCTCGATCGTCCGTTGGAGGCGGGTGCGCCATGCTTGACCCGTTATTCGCGCATCCGTTAGTTCCGCCACCCGAGCCGCTCACGGTACCATCAAGCCAGTCGCGGTCAACGTCGACGGTCGCCTGCGTCCCATCCCAACGAGATGTCTTCTTTTCGCGACCAGTTGCGCGCACTTCAGGCGCATCCCGGCGTGCGGGCCGTCGTCGCCGCAGGGCGGGACGGCCTGCTGATCGACCACGCGCCAGAGCACGACCTTTCCGCGTCGGAGCACCTCGCGGCGCTCGCGCCGGGCCTCGTCGCTGCGGCGGAGATGCTGGCCGACACGCAGGGCGGCTCGGGACTTCGGTCCGTCGTCGTCGAGTCCGGCGCGGGTATCCTCGTCGCGCTGCCGGTCACACCGGACGTGACGGTGGTTGCAGCAATTGACGCGGCACACGGCGGCGCTGCCGCGGCGATCGGACACGTCCGCGGCGAGCGCGGCGCGCTCGCGGGGGCCGTATGACCGCCGGCGTCTCGCACGCTGCACCCGAGTCGCGGTCCGGCCTCCGCCACGTGCTCGTCGCCGACGACGAACCGCATATCGGCCGCATCATCCAGATGAAGCTGGAACAGGGCCCGTTCCGCGTCACCCTTGCCCACGACGGCCAGGAGGCGCTCGACGCCGTGCACGCGGGGGAGCCGTGTCGACCTCGTGCTGCTCGACTTGATGATGCCGCGCCTGAGTGGATTGGATGTCCTCGCCGCGTTGCGTGCCGACCCGCGGTACGCCGCCCTTCCCTGCATCATTCTCACCGCGGCCGGCCAGGAGCAGCAGTACCGCCGAGCCATGGCACTCGGCGCCACCGATTTCATGACCAAGCCGTTCAGCCCGAAGAAGCTGTACGCGCGCGCCGCGGAGCTCCTCGGCGTGACCGACTCAGAAGCCGCAGCGTGACCGACATAGCCGAAAACACCGCGATGAAAGGTGCGTGGGCGGTGGTGCTGGCCGGAGGGGTCGGATCGCGGTTCTGGCCGATGAGCACTCCTTCGCGCCCGAAGCAGCTGCTCGCGCTCGTCGACGAGCACCCACTGCTCGCCAACACGCTCGCCCGGCTCACGCCGCTCGTGCCGGCCGAGCGCACGCTGGTGCTGACGAACGCGACGCTGCGCGACGCGGTGTGCGCCCTCGCGCCGGAGTTGCCGCGCGAGAACGTGATCGCGGAACCCGCGCCAGCCGGGACGTGTGCGGCGCTGACGTGGGCCGCACACGAGGTCGCGACGCGTGGACACCGGGACTCCGTGATGATCTGCGTGCATGCCGACTGGGCGATCGGCGTTCCGGACGAGTTTCGCGCGACGCTCCGTCGCGCAGCGGAGGCGGCGACCGAGCACGCGAGCCTCGTGACCGTCGGCGTGGTGCCGACGCGCGACGATCCAGGCTTCGGGTATATCCAGCCCGGCGACCCGCTCGACGGCGAGACGGAGAGCATGGTTCGGCGGGTCGGGCGATTCGTCGAGAAGCCGACGCGCGAGCGGGCCGCGCGCATGCGGGCCGACGGATATCTCTGGAACTCCGGGATCTTCGTCTGGCGCGCGGGCGACTTTCTCGACGAGGTCGACGCGCTCGCGCCGGAGGTCGCGCCCGCGCTTCGGGCGTCGCCGGGCGACATCACGCGCTTCTTTGCCGATGTCACGCCGGTCGCCGTCGACGTGGCGGTGATGGAGCGGAGTCGGCGCGTGCTCGTCATCCCTGGCGACTTCGGTTGGGACGACGTCGGCACGTGGGGATCGCTCGGTCGCGTGCGACAGCGCGACGGGAGTGAGAACGCGCCGAACGGGGCGGTGTTCGCGCTCGACGCGCGACGGAACGTGGTGCACGCCGACGGGAACGCGGTCGTGCTCTATGGAGTAGATGACCTCGTCGTCGTGACGCGTCCGGGGCTCACGCTCGTGACCACGCCCGATCGCTCGAGCGATCTCAAGGCGTTGCTCGACGCGTTGCCCGCAGCGTTCCGGGACTGACGACTCGCGGGCGCGTTTCGCCAGCCCCCGCCCTCCCCGGTCTGCTGCCACGTGCCGCCACTCTACCTCTTCGACGACCGGACCGCGCGCACGTTCGCGCCCTTTGCGCTCACGCGCCCGGGCTCGGAGTTGCGGTCGGGCGCGCTGCTCGTGCGCGAGCGCTGGGCCCGTGCGCTCGGCCTGCCGGTGAGTGGCTTCGTCTCGTCGCCGCACCTCGCCGGTTTCGAAGAACCGGGTGCGCCGCCGACGGCGCCGGACGTGCTTCCCGCAGGCGCGATCGTCGCGAACGCGCGCTGCGCGCCGGCACTGGTCGCGCCCGCGCTGGTCGCGAACGACGCGCAGGATGCCACGACGGTCTGGACCTGTGACGATCGCGTCGCGGCGGTTCGCCTGACCGCGGCCGTCGAGTCGCGGATGCTCGTCGACGACGCGTTCGCGAGCGCGATCCCGACCGCCGCGAAGGGGCCGTCGCAAGCCCTCCGCGGGTGGTGGCACGACGCGGCGTGGGACTACGTCGGTCACCTCCAATCGCAGCTCCTCGCCGACCTCCCCGTCCTCGCGATAGAACTCGAGACGGCGCCACACGCCGCCCATGTAATTGGCGGGCCTAACGACGCCGTGCACGTCGAGCGCGGCGCCGACCGTCGAGCCATACGTCGTGTTCGACGTGACGGCGGGGCCCGTCGTCGTTCGGCGCGGCGCGACGGTGCAAGCCTTTACGCGCGTGGTCGGCCCCTGCTACATCGGCGAGCACTCGCTCGTGACTGCCGACCGGATCAGCGGCTGCGCGATCGGTGACCACTGCAGGGTCCACGGCGAGATCAGCGCGTCGATTCTCATCGGGCACGCGAACAAGTCACACGACGGCTTCGTTGGACACTCGTACTTCGGCCGCTGGGTCAACCTCGGCGCGGGGACGACGACGAGCAATCTCAAGAACACGTACGGCACCGTCGCGCTCTGGACGCCGGACGGCGTGCGCGACACGGGGCTGCAGTTCCTCGGAACGCTCTTCGGCGACCACGCGAAGACCGGCATCGGGCTGCAGCTGACCACGGGGACGGTGGTCGGTGCAGGTGCGAATGTGTACGACCGCATGCCGCCCAAGTATGTCCCGCCGTTCGCGTGGGGCGGTAGCGCGCCCTACGACACGTACGACGCGGCACGATTCGCCACCGTCGCAGAACGCGTGATGGCGCGCCGACAGGTGCAACTCAGCCCGGCGATGCGCGAGGTACTCGCCGCCGCGCACGCGCGCCGCGCCGCGGGCTGACGTGCGGCTCTGGGTGTTGGGAACCGGGAGCCGCGGAAACGCGGTGCTCGTCGAGAGCGCCGGGACGCGGCTGCTCGTCGACGCGGGGTTCGGGGTACGCGCGCTCGCCGAGCGACTTGCGGCCGCGCGCGTCGCGCCCGAGTCGATCACGGCGTGCGTCGTCACACACGAGCACGCGGATCATGTGAAGGGCGTGCGACACGCGGCGGCCCGCTGGGGCTGGGCGGTGCACGCATCGACCGGCACGACCGCCGCGTACGCGCCCCTTCGCGCGACGCATGCGACGTCGTTTGCGGCCGGCGCCACGTTTCGCGTCGGCGACTTCGACGTGCAGACCGTCGCGACGCCGCACGACGCGGCCGAAAGCGTCGCCGTCATCGTCACCGCGGATTCCGGCGCGCGAGCGGGCGTCTGCTACGACCTCGGGCACGCGCCCGACGCGGTCCGTGCAGCGCTCGTCGACCTCGACGTGCTCGTGCTCGAGGCCAATCACGATGAGGCGATGCTCCGGGCCGGTCCGTACCCGCCCTCGGTTGCGGACCGGATCGCGGGCAAGCACGGGCATCTAAGCAACCGCGCCGCCGGCGCGCTGGCCCGCCAGGTGGCCGGCCCAGGGCTTCGCCAGGTCGTGCTGGCCCACCTGAGCGAGTCGTGCAACGAGCCGCGGATCGCCAGCGCCGACGTCGGCGCGGCACTCGCACGCACGCGCTTTAGGGGCGCGGTCACGCCCGCGCTGCAGGACGTCGTCGCCGGCCCATTCGTCGCCCAGGCGCACCGCCGCGCGCCCGTCGCCCAGCAGCTCGCGCTCGGCCTGTAGTAAGCTTCGACTGTAGTAAGCTTGGGCTGTAAGCTCGGAGGCTAACCAGGGCCGTGGCCCTTCCGTTGCCGTCTCGATCGTGCGCGCGATGTCGCGACCGTCGTCGCGCACGGACCGTCGTTTCGCTCCTCACCCGTTCGTCGTTGATCTGACCATGCAGGAATACCAGCGCCTCATCGATAACAACCGTCGATGGGCGGCCGAAGCGCTCGCCGCCGACCCGACCTATTTCTCATCGATGGCGAACGGCCAGCAACCGATGTTCCTGTACATCGGGTGCTCGGACAGTCGAGTGCCCGCGGAAGTGATGACGGGACTGGGCCCGGGCGAGCTGTTCGTGCATCGGAACATCGCCAACGTGGTCTTGCCGAGCGATCTGAGCGCGATGAGTGTGCTGCAGTACGCGATCGACGTCCTCGACATCAAGCACGTGATCGTGACCGGGCACTACGGCTGCGGCGGCGTGAAAGCCGCGATGGGCACGCAATCGTACGGCTTGGTCGACCACTGGCTGGGCCCGATCCGGAACGTCGTGCGATGGAATCGCGCTGAATTGGAAGCGATTCAGGACGATCAGGCGCGCTTCGACCGTCTCGTCGAGTTGAACGTCCTGGAGCAGATCTATCATCTGAGCGAGACGCCGGTCATCCAGCAGGCGTGGGCACGCGGCCGACGACCGCTCGTGCATGGACTCGTCTACGACGTGCGCGAGGGTCAGCTCCGGGAGATCGCGACGAACATCGGCTCGCAGGAGGATGCAGATCGCCTCGATATCCGTCGACTCGCGAGCTCGTCGTCCACATCGACGCTCAACGCGGCGGACGGCGAACTCGCGGATCAGATCGCCGCGCGCGTGGCAGAGCGACTCGCGGGCACGATGCGTTAGGCCGGCGATGGATGCATACAGAATGGCGGGGGCGTCCACTGGACGCCCCCGCCTTTTCCGTCTCCTGCGACCGTGCGATGAGGCGGGGCCTCGCGGCCCCGCTTCGCGCGATTAGTACATCCCGCCCATGCCGCCGCCAGCGCCGGCACCAGCCGCCGCGGGGGCCTTGTCTTCCTTCTTCTCGACGATCAGCGCTTCGGTCGTGAGGAGGAGGCCCGAGATCGACGCGGCGTTCTGCAGCGCCGTCCGGGTGACCTTGGTCGGGTCGATGACGCCGGCCTGCACGAGATCCTCGTACGTGTCGGTCAGCGCGTTGTAGCCGTACTTGCTGTCCGAGTTCGCGAGCGGACCTTCTCGAGCACGATCGAGCCTTCGGCGCCCGCGTTCTGCACGATCATGCGGAGGGGCTCCTCGACCGCGCGACGGATGATCTGCACGCCGATCTGCTCGTCGCTGTCCTCGAGCTTGAGGCCTTCGAGCGCCTTCTGCGCGCGCACGAGCGCGACGCCGCCGCCCGGGACGATGCCCTCTTCCACGGCCGCGCGGGTCGCGTGGAGCGCATCTTCGACGCGCGCCTTCTTCTCCTTCATCTCGGCCTCGGTCGCAGCGCCGACGTTGATCACGGCGACACCACCGGCGAGCTTCGCGAGACGCTCCTGCAGCTTCTCCTTGTCGTAATCGGAGGTGCTCTTGTCGATCGCGCCGCGGATCTCCTTGATGCGGCCCTGGATGCCGTCCTGCGTGCCGGCGCCGTCGATGATCGTCGTGTTGTCCTTGTCGATCACGATGCGCTTGGCGCGACCGAGATCGGAGAGCACGGCGTTCTCGAGCTTGAAGCCGACTTCGTCGGAGATGACGTTGCCAGCGGTCAGCGTCGCAACGTCCTGCAGCATCGCCTTGCGGCGATCGCCGAAGCCCGGGGCCTTGACGGCCGAGACGCGAAGCGTGCCGCGCAGCTTGTTGACGACGAGCGTGGCGAGCGCCTCGCCCTCGACATCTTCAGCGATGATGAGCAGCGGCTTGCCCGCCTGGGCAACCTTTTCAAGGACCGGGAGCAGGTCCTTCATCGACGAGATCTTCTTGTCGTGGATCAGGATGTACGCGTCCTCGAGGACGCTCTCCATCTTGTCCGGATCGGTCACGAAGTACGGCGAGAGATAGCCGCGGTCGAACTGCATGCCGTCGACCGTTTCGAGCGTCGTCTCGAGGCCCTTCGCCTCTTCGACGGTGATCACGCCGTCCTTGCCGACCTTCTCCATCGCATCGGCGATCAGGTTGCCGATCTCGGGGTCGTTGTTCGCCGAGATGGCACCGACCTGCGCGATTTCCTTCTTGCCCGACGTCGGGACCGAGATGTTCTTCAGCTCGGCCGTGATCGCGGCGACGGCCTTGTCGATGCCGCGCTTGAGCGCCATCGGGTTGACGCCGGCGGTGACGTTCTTGAGGCCTTCGCGGAAGATCGCCTGCGCGAGCACGGTCGCCGTCGTGGTGCCGTCGCCCGCGTTGTCGGAGGTCTTCGTCGCGACTTCCTTGACCATCTGCGCGCCCATGTTCTCGAGCGGATCCGACAGCTCGATCTCCTTCGCGACCGTGACGCCGTCCTTGGTCACGGTGGGTGCGCCGAACTTCTTGTCGATGACGACGTTGCGGCCCTTGGGGCCGAGCGTGACCTTGACCGCTTCAGCGAGCTGGTCGACGCCGCGCTTGAGGGCAGCGCGCGCGTCCGTATTGAAATGCAGTTCCTTCGCAGCCATTGGGAGTACCCGTGGTGGAAGTGTGGATTAGGAGCGAACGGGAGGTATTACGCTCAGCCGATGACGGCGAGGACGTCGGACTCGCGGAGGATGAGCAGCTGCTCGCCCTCGACGGTGACCTCGGTGCCGCTGTACTTGCCGTAGAGGACCTTGTCGCCGGCCTTGACGTCCATGGGGACGCGCTTGCCGTTCTCGTCGTACTTGCCGGGCCCGACCGCGACGATCTCGCCCTGCTGGGGCTTTTCCTTCGCGGTGTCGGGGATGTAGAGGCCGCCGCGCATCTGCTCGGTCTCTTCGAGCGCGCGGACGACGACGCGATCAGCAAGGGGCTTCACGGCGCTGGTGATGGTGGCCATGTGGAGTGCCTCTGCGTGGAAGTGAGGTGGTGACGTACTAGCACTCATTCAGGTCGAGTGCTAACACGAACGAAGGTAGCGGCGCCGCTCGCGGGCGTCAAGGCGCGCACGCGGGTCGGTCCGAACTCCGTAAGTCTCTGGATTTGCGAGACTTACGACGTTGATCCGGCGTACTCGACGGTCGCGGTCGGGACCGCGTGGCGCGTACCGTTCGGGGCACGTACGACCAATTCGCCGGTCGCCGTGATCCCCGCCGCACGCCCAGCGATGGGGCGCACGACCTCGCGACCATACACCGCGTCGCGCTCGGCGAACGCTGCAAGCTCGGCGGCATTCAGCGGCCCGGAGGCTGCTGACGCGGAGCACACCGCGCGGACGACGGCTCCGAGAATCTCGCGGCGGGGCGTCGCCTCACCCACCCCGATCGCGTCGGGGATGTCGGCCGGCGGGCGGCGGTTGACGCCGACACCGACCGCGGCCCACTCCGGCAATGCGTCGCGCCAGCGCGCCTCGACGAGCACACCGGCGAGCTTTCGCCCGCCAACGAGCAGGTCGTTCGGCCATTTGAGCGCGATGGTCGGCGTGACGAATGGTTGCAACTCGGCCGCCAGTGCGAGGCCGACACGTAGCGAAAGCACCGCGACCGTGTCGACGTCTCGCGGGCGGACGATGACGGTCGTCCAGACGCCGGCGCCCGCGTCCGACACCCAGCGACGGCCGTTCCGCCCGCGTCCGGCCGTCTGCACGTCGGCGACGATCACCGTGCTCGCGGCGGCGCCCGCGTCGGCGAGCGCGTGCGCGCGGTCCATCGTCGACGAAAGACTCGCGTACGCGTGGAGTGCCGGAACGCCGAGACGCCGCGCGAGGTCGGCCGTCGGCTGGCCGTCGTAGTCGCGCTGCGTCGAGTCGGGGTGCGCGGGATCCAGCTCAGCGGAGGAAGACAGCGTAGTACACGATGGCGAGCGCGATCCGGTACCATCCGAACACCGCGAAGCTCCGGCGACGGATGAAGGCGAGGAAGGTGCGGACCGCGAGCAACGCGGTGACGAAGCTGACGACGAACCCCACCGCGAGCACGTCGAAGTGCCCGGAGAGCGTGTGGTAGTTCTTGAGCAGGTCGAGGGCGCTCGCGGCCGCCATGGTCGGAATCGCGAGCAGGAAGGAGAACTCGATGATCGTCCGCCGCGGGATGCCGATGAGCGAGCCGCCGACGATCGTCGCCGCCGAGCGCGAGACGCCGGGGATGATCGCGATCGACTGGAACAGGCCGATCAGCAGCGCCTGGCGCGTGGTGATCTGTGCGAGGTCCGGCGCTTCGTCCGGCCGAACCGGACGCCGATCAAACAGAATCAGGACGATACCGCCGATGAGCAGCGACGCCAACACGATCGTGAGATTCCCGAGCAGGTAGCTCTTCACGGCCTTGTAGACCGTTAGGCCGATTATCCCCGTCGGGATGAACGCAATCACGAGCGTACGGATCAGTGCGACGTCGAACAGTCGCCGCCAGTAGATCACGACGACGGCGAGAATCGCGCCGAGTTGGATGATGATCTCGAAGCTCTTGCGAAAGGCGTCGTCCGTGAGCCCGAGCGCGTGACCCGCGAGGATCAGGTGCGCGGTCGACGAGACGGGAAGAAATTCGGTGATGCCCTCGACGATGCCGAGGATGAGGGCGTGCAGGTACGACATGCGGTCGTGAAACGCGGCCGGCGGAACGTGGGCAGGCCTGGTCGGCGCGGGGAGCGCGCGGCTAGGCCGGGGCGCGTGAATCTAGTTTGGCTGGTCCGCGCCGGCCGCCACCTGCAAGGAAGTCTTGGGGGCGTGGTTCTTGGCGACCGTCCGCGCGTAGAGGGCCTCGTACTGCGCCACGACGGCGTCGAGTCCGTATCGGGCCCGCGCATCCGCAGCAGCCGCGGTGCTCATCGCGCGCCAGCGGTCGACGTCGCTGAGAATGTGCACGGCAGCGTCGGCCATGCCGGCGACGTCACCCACGGGGCAGAGCGCACCCGTTTCGCCATCCACGACGACCTCCGGGAGTCCGCCGGTGCGGCTCGCGACGACGGGCACGCCGGACGCGAGCGCCTCGAGCGCCGAGAGTCCGAATGACTCGCTCTCGCTCGGCAGCAGGAAGAGATCGGCGCCAGCGAGCAGCGGCGCGACCGCTTCGAGCTTGCCGAGGAAGTGGACCGACCGCTCGACGCCTAACGCGCGCGCTTCCTGCTCCGCGTCGACGCGTTCGGGCCCGTCGCCGACCATGAACAGCACGCTCGGCACGCGTTCGGTCACGCGGGCGAACACGCGCACGACGTCGCGCACGCGCTTGACCGCGCGCATGTTGGACACGTGCATGACGACCTTGCGTCCTTTCGGAACGAGCCAGGACAGTGCGGGCGGATGCGCCGCGCGGTCGTAGACGACCGGATCGACGAAGTTGGGGATGACCTCGACGGCGCATCCCGTACAGCCGAACGTCGCGATCGTTTCGCGCTTGAGGAAGTCCGACACCGAGGTGATCGCGTCGGAGCGCTCGATCGAGAACTTCGTGATCGGGTGGAACGATGGGTCCTGCCCAACGATCGTGATGTCGGTCCCGTGGAGTGTCGTGATGACCGAGATGTCCGATCCTTGCGCGCGCAGCATCTCGCGCGCGATCCATGCGCTCGTGGCGTGCGGGATCGCGTAGTGGCAGTGCAGGAGGTCGAGCCCCTGTGTCCGTACGACCTCGTGCATGCGCACCGCGAGCGCGAGATCGTAGGGCGGGTACTCGAAGAGGGGGTAGCGGTTGACCTCGACCTCGTGAAAGAAAATGTGCGGCAGGAAGTTAGGCAGCCGGAACGGCTGCTGATATGTGATGAAGTGCACCTCGTGCCCGCGCGCCGCGAGCGCGATGCCGAGTTCGGTCGCGACCGCGCCGGAGCCGCCGTAGGTCGGATAACAGGTGATGCCGATCTTCATGGGCGTTCTATTCGCGGCTCGGGCGTGAGGCGGACAGGAGAGACGACAGACGTGCTGCGTCGGACCACCATGCGAGCGCCGTCTCGAGTGCATCGGCGCGCGTCGGATCTACCAGCGTAACGGAAGCTGGTGATAGTTGGTGCCGAAACCAGGTACGCTGCCGTTTCGCATATTGCCGTGTAGCAATCACGACACGCGTGCGCGCGTCGTCGAACGCGATCTCGCCGCGCACATGCGCACGCCACACGTCATACCCCGTCGCGTGCCACGCGGGGGCATCGTCCGGAACCGCGTGCGCGAGGCGCTCCACCTCGGCGAGCCAACCGGCGGCGAGCATCGCGTCGGTGCGGCGCGCCAGCTGCATGGCCAGCGCGGGCCCTGGGTCGACGACGAGGTATCTGAGCGAGACGCGCGGAGGGCGCGGCGCGATCTGCTGCCAGGTCGCGAGCGAGACGCCCGTGAGCTCGACGACCTCGATCGCGCGCAGGAGTTGCGCACGTTGGGATTGGACGTTCGCCGGATCGATGGCCGCGAGCCGCGCACGAAGGGCATCCGTCGACAGCGCATCGAGTTCGCGCGCGAGGGCGGCACGACGGCCGGCGTCGAGCGGTGGCTCCGCGAACAGCGGTGCCGCGACTGCGCGTAGGTAGAACCCGGTGCCCCCGACGAGCAGCGGCACGCGATCGATTTCGTCACACTCTGCGATCCAACGCTCCGCCGCGTCCGCCCATCGCGCGGCGCTCCACCGCTCGGTCGGGTCGGCCACGTCGACACCGTAATGCGGAACGCGGGCGCGCTCCGCCGCGCTGGGTTTCGCCGTGCCGATGTCGAACATCCGATACAGCTGTCGCGAGTCGGCGCTGACGATCGCGGCGCCGACGTGCTCGGCGAGTGCGATCGCGAGCGCTGACTTCCCCGCCCCCGTCGGACCGACAATGGCAGGCAGGGTGCGGAGCGGCTCGGATTCCTCGGTCATCGCCGGCCGAAACGGCGCTCGACCTCGTCCCAGCCGAGGTGGACGATGGTGGCGCGGCCGTGAACGTCGTGCGCGGGGAGCGTGGTGCGGGCGAGCGCGAGGTAGAGCGCACGCATCTCGTCGGGCGCGAGTGCGTCGCCAGCCTTGATCGCGGCCTTGCACGCGACGGTTGCGGCGAGGCGTTCGTGGCGCGCGTGGGTGGACGCGTGTCGGTCGCCGGTGAGTGCGGCAAGGGAGTCGCGCAGGCAGCGTTCGGCGTCGAACCGCGGATGCGGCGCGGGAACCGCGTGGACGAGCAGCGTCGATCCGCCAAACGGCTCGGCAACGTAGCCGAGCCGCTCGAAGCTGGCGCGCGCGGCGTCGTACGCCTCGGCTTCTGCCGCGGTCACGTGCATCGTCAGCGGAAAGAGCAACCGCTGCGACGGTGCGTCGCCATGCTCGAGCGCGCCGAGGAAGCGTTCGTACAGCACGCGCTCGTGCGCCGAGTGTTGGTCGATGAGCACGACGCCCTCGTCGCGCTCGAACATGAGGTACGTACGGCGCAGCTGGAGCAGCGGCGGCACGACAACGTCGTCCGGCATCGGACGCGATGCTCCGACGTCAGGCACGCCGGGAGAGCCGTTGGAGGCTGCCGCTGCATCGGCGGGCTCCGTGTCGGAGACCTCCCACGCGAGCGCTGGCGCGCCCACTGGGAGACCGTCGTCGTAGCGAGGATCGCTGGCCGGCGCCGGCGGCGCAAACAGCCCGGTCGCGTCGGGGCGCGTCGGCGCGAAGACCGCCCGTTCATCGACCGGCCCGGACGCTGGGTCGCTCCCGCCGCGCAGCCCCGTCGTGAACCAGACGCGTCCGCCGATGCCGCTCGCGCTATCGAGGGTGCCTAACGCATGACGCACCGCGCGCACGACCGCACCCTCGACCGTCCACCGGTCATGGAACCGCACCTCCGCCTTCGCGGGGTGCACGTTGACATCGACGGCATCGGCGGCGACCGCGACGTCGAGAAAGAGCGACGGACGCTGGCCCGCGGTGAGCGTGCTTCGGTAGGCTGCCTCGGCGGCGCGCAGGAGGCCCACGTCCCGAACCGGACGGCCGTTGACCGAGACAAACGTGCGGCGCGGCGCTCGCCCGACGTCGCCTGGCCGCTCGACGAGGCCGCTGACCGCCACCGGACCCGACACGTCGTCGACGTCCAGCAGCACGTCCGGGTAGCGCGGGCCGTAGATGGCGCCGAGCCTCGTCCGAAGCGTCGTTGACGCGGGCCAGGCGAGGGCCGGCCGGCCGTCGTGGGTCGCCGTCAGACGCACGTCGCAGCGCGCGAGCGCGACGGTCGTGAGCACCTCGCTGATCCCGCGCCACTCGCCGCGCGCGGAGCGTAGAAATTTCTGACGCGCGGGCGTGTTGTAGAACAGGCGGGCGACGCTGACCGTGGTGCCGCGACGACGCGCGGCGGCGTCGACCTGCTGCACGGCGCCCCCCGCGGCGCGCACGACCGTTCCCGCGCCGTCCGCATCGGCGGTGACGAGTTCGAGCTCCGAGACGGAGCAGATCGCCGGAAGCGCCTCGCCGCGGAAGCCGTAGCTCGCAACGCCGACCAGCTCGTCCGCGGTGCGGATCTTCGAAGTCGCGTGGCGTGAGAGCGAGAGCACGGCGTCGTCGCGCGTCATGCCCGAGCCGTCGTCGCTCACGCGGACGAGTGCCCGGCCGCCCTCTTCGATCGTGATCTCGACGCTCGTCGCGCCCGCATCGAGCGCGTTCTCGACGAGCTCCTTGACGACGGACGCGGGGCGTTCGACCACCTCGCCCGCGGCGATCTGATCGGCGACAGCGGACGAAAGCACGGCGATGCGCGGCACGCCGGGAATCTACCGCAGACGGAGCATGGTCACTCGCGCGCGGGCGAGCCGCGCTCCCGGCAAGCGGACTTCAGGGCGAGCCGTCGAGCGGGGCGAGCTGCGCGGAGCGGACCCATCCCTCGCGATCCCCGTCGAGACGAACGCGAACCCACCCCCCCTCGTCAGCTTCGATGCGCGCGACCTCACCCGTCGCGACCGCGCCAGCCAAGGGCGCCTCGGAGACCGGCTCCGGTCGAAGCCCGACCGGCGCGCGCACGACGGCCAGCCCACGCATGTCCATCGCTCGCGCGGCGAGCGCGGCACCGCCCGCTAGCGCGACGGACGCCACGTACGCGACGAGCGGCCCGCGCCACGTCAGAACGCGCGGGTCGCTCGTCGCGCGCGCCGCGCGCGTGTAAGTGACCGCCGCAGCAAGCATCCAGAGCGCGGCGGCGGCGGCCACGCCGAGCGTCAGGCCAGCGGTGAGCGTCGCGTCTGCGACGGGCGGCGCGCCGATACGCCCGGGCGCGGCCACCGCGGGCAATCGGTCGAGCCGTGCCCGTATTCCGGCGAGCGTCGGCGCGAGATGCGCGGCCCGCTGCCAGGCGAACGCGGCGGTCGCCGTGTCGCCGACGGCCCACGCGGCCGTCCCTGCATTGAGCCACGTCGATGGAAGCTCGGGGGCGGCGTCGGCGGCCGCGACGAAGAGGTCCCGCGCGCGCGCCGCATCGCCGGCGGCATACGCCGCGACGCCGGCAGCGAACGCCGACGCGGCGTGTGCGCGGTCACCCGCCCGTTCGGGCGTCGCGTGATCGCGGCTATGCGCTCGGGTGAGGCCTGGCGCGGCGACCGCAATCGCGAGCACGGCCGCCCCGATCGCCACACCGGCCCAGGCGTGGCCCGGCATCCGACTGCGTGCCCGATGTTGCGCCCGCTCGCCTCCGCGCTGCGCGTCGTCATCCGTGTCAGCCGCGTGGGCGCGCGCGTCGGCAATTTCCCCGCGGATCCGTTCGAGCAGCACGTGCGGGATTGGCGCGATATGCGCCGCGTCTGCTGGCGTTCCCTCGCCGCCGTACGCCAGGCCGCGCCAGCGTTCGACAGCCCGCTCGCACTCGGTCGTAAGTGCGCGGCTCAGCCCTGCTCGGCGCAGCGTCCGCACCAGCGTGCGCGCATCGCTCGCGGCGGACGGCGGGCTGCCGATCAGCGTACCGAGGCCCACCGTGAACTCGCTCAGCGCGGCCGTGGCGCGCGCGCGTGCATCGGCCGTCGGCAGGACCGCGGGCGCACCACGTCGCGACCGACGCGTTCGCCAGCGGCCGATCGTGGCGCTCGCCAAGAGCCAGAGCGCGCCCGGCGCCGGCACGGCCGCGAGCGCGAACCAGAAGCCTCGCCGCTCGACGAGCACCGGGCCACGTTCCGCGTCCGGCGTGCGCCGAACGCCGAGCCCGGTGCGCGGCGACGCCTCGTTCCGGGCGCGCGCGGTAATCGGAGGAGGCGCCGCGGCGAGCGTTCCGGCGCCCACGCGAAGATCGATCGCCGACGCGGCGGTGCTCGCGTAGGTCGCCGCGTTCGGGTCGAAGTACACGTATCGCAATGCCGGGATACGCTGCGTCCCTGCCGCGCGCGGCGTCAAAAGCCAGTCGAATTCCTTAGCCCCGCCCGCGAGATCGCCCGTCGAATCGACGGTCACGCGCTCGCCCGCAGCCGAGACGTCGGCCCATGGCAGCGTCAACGATGGGCGTGGCAGCAGCATCGCGTTGCCCGTGCCCGCGAGCCGCAGCGTGTAGACGACCGCGTCACCGACACGGGCGTGCGCGGTATCTACCCGTGCCGACGCCTCGTAGCGACCGACCGCGCCGTCCCATTCGGCCGGACGCCCTGCGGTGGGCGGCGGAACCGCGACGATCCGACGCACGGACGAGCGCGCGGCGATCCGCTCCTCCGTCCCGAACGGGTCGCCCTCGGGCGTCAGCGCGTAGGCGAGTTGCGCGGCGGGCACCTCGACCGGGCCAGCCGCGAGCGGAAAGAGCGCGCGGCGATACACGTGAACGTCGCCAGCCAACGTCGAGGCGTGGCGCGCGGAGAGATCATAGGTGACCACTCCGCTCACCGTTGGGAACGCGAACTCCGGGCTTCGCCGCAGCCGTTCGCGCACGCGCGTTCCGATCCCGACGCGCAACTCGAGCGTCGCCTGCTGTCCGACGTAGACGCGCTCCGGCAGTACGCGCGCGTCGAACTCGAGCCGCGATGGGTCGACGCCCGCGAGATCCGCGTGAGCGGCCGCGGGAACGGGCGCACTGGTCCAGGTGGGCGACGCCGGGGGAAGTACCGCGACCGACCACGCGCGCGACCGATACGTTCCCGGCCGTAACCCGGCGCCCTGCACGTCGACCTCGAACGGGTCGAAGGCAAAGGTCCCCGCGCCGTCCGTACGCAGGACGAATCGCCAGTCGAGACGCTGGCGGCCGCCGAGTCCGGCCGTGTCGGTCGGCGCGCGATCGGTGCGGACGAGGTGGAAGGGTGCGAATGACGGGGGTGCGAGGCGCACGCTCGCGGTGGCCGGCGCGGTGACCTCGACCCGGACCAGCACGGCGGTGCGCGCGGGGACGCTCGCGGGCGCACTCACGGCGACGGTCACCTGCGCGTGTGCGGCGGGCACGCGGACGATGCCCGCGATTCCGGAGGCGAGCACCGTCCACGTCATCCGTGCAGCCGCCGTCTCGCGCGCCACGCATCCCCATCACCCGCCACCCTCCCCCGTGCAAGATTGTCGCGCCCTCCCGCGTGCGAGCGACCCTTGATCGGACGCCGCGCTCCTGATGTCTACCAGTCCTTCCCGCCGGGCGGTGGCGGCGGGGTGCGCCGCTGCTGCTTGCCCTGCGTGTCTCGTTCTTCGCGCGACGCGGCTTGCAGGATCTCCTCGGCCGACTGCTGGCCGAGCGAGTGCGACGGCTGCGGGGTGGGCGGGCTCTGTTGTGGCGATCCGCCTCCGCCCCCGCCGCCGCCACCTCCGCCGCCGCTCGGCGGCTTCTGCTGCAGCGCGAGCTCGTAGTTCCACTTCGCATCGAGGTCGTTCGGCCGCATCCGGATGGCGCGCCGATACAGGGCGAGCGCGGCGTCGAGCTGCGGGCGCGCGCTGTCCGTGGCCGCGCCGCCTGCCGCCGTGTCAGGAGCCGCCGAAGCCGCGCCGGCGACACCGCGGGACGCGGCCAGTCCGCGCCGGAGGTGGATCAATCCGAGGTCGAACAATCCGCGCCATCGCACCTCGACGTCGTCGGCGCGACGCGCGTCCACGAGGAGCGGCTCGGCCGCCGGCAGGGAATCGGCACGTACGAGGGCCGTGCCCAGATTGTAACGCGCGAGCACCGATCCGCCGCCCGGTCCGAGTCGCCCGCGATAGTCGGCGAGTGCGCCCGCGACGTCACCGCGCTGAAAGCGCGCCAGCGCGTCGTCCGTGCGTCCGGGCCACACGCCCCGGCAGGCGCCTAACATCGCGCAGACGAACAATACGGCCGCCGCGCGCGACATCGTGGCGGTGGTGAGCGTCGCGGCGCGTGTGCGCGCCCGAGCGATAGGTCCGCGGCGCGCGAGCCACGTGTCGAGCAGCAGCAGCAACAGCGCGGGCGCGATGAAGAGCTGGGACCGCGGCGCGAGGTCGCGCCCGCCGTTCGTCGCGCGCGCGGTCGTGCGCAGCCCAGCAAGGGCGGAACGGATCCGCCCGGCCTTGTCCGCTGCCTCAGCGGGTACGAAGCTCCCACCTCCGGCGGCAGCCGCGGCCTGGAGCGTCGCCGGCGTGTAGTGCGTGACGACGACCGTGCCGTCCGCGTCGCGCTTCTCACGGATCGTGTTCTCCTCGCGCACCGGGATCGTCGAGCCCGCGGGCGTCCCAAAGCCGACGGTGCTGACGAAGATCCCGGCCGCCCGCGCCTCACGCGCCGCGTCGGTGATCTCGGATTCCGGCTCAAAGGATTCGCCGTCGCTCATCACGACGATGGCGCGGTCGCCTGCCGACGGCGCGACCTGGAGCAGGTCGGTCGCTTGGCGGATCGCGCGCGCCATCGAGCTTCCAGCCTGCCCGACGACCGACGGGTCGAGGTTGTCGAGGAATAGCTCGATCGCCCCCTCGTCGTTGGTCAGCGGCGTGAGGATGTAGCTCCGTCCCGCGAACGCGAGCAACGCGACCCGATTGCCCGGCGTCGCCGCGAGCAGCTGTCGGACGACCTGCCGCATCCGGTCCAGACGGCTCGGTGGGTCGTCCGGTGCGAGCATGGAGAGCGACGCGTCGAGCGCGAGCACCACGTCGACGCCCTGCGAGCGCACCGCGTTCCCGCTCGCCCCCCAGCGGGGTCCCGCCAGCGCGAGCGCGCCGAATGCTGCCGCGAGCCCGAGCCGGGCCGCCCGCCAGCGCGTGCCGTGCCCCGCGACCGTAAGCGACGGCGCGAGGCGCGCGACGAGTGAGGCATCACCGAGCCGAGCGGCGCGCGCCGCGCGTCGGCGCGCCCGCCAGATGACGAGCGTGACGAGCAGCGCGGGCAGCAGCACCACCAGCGGCAGCAGCCACGGCAGCTCGATGAACGCGAGCCAGGTATCACTCATCGAAGCGCCCCCGCGTCGTCACTGATGGCACCACGATCCCTCGTTCGCTCACGGCAGCGGCCCTCGCCACGCGACGAGCGCGAGTTCGAGCGCGATGGCGGCGAGTGCGATGCCTAACGGCCAGCGGTACTCCTCCGTATAGCGAACATACCGCTTCGCGTGCGAGGGCGTCCGTTCGAGCGCGTCGATCTCCTGATAGATGCGGCTCAGCGCCGCCGCGTCGCGCGCACGGAAGTAGCGGCCGTGCCCCGTGCGTGCGACGTCGGTGAGCAGCGCCTCGTCGATCTCGACCGGGCGATCCTCGAACCGCAGGCCGTACAGCCCACGCCCCACGGGCACGGGCGCCATCCCTTCGGTCCCGACGCCGATCGTGTAGATGCGCACGCCGAACGCGGCCGCAGCCTGCGCTGCGGTCCGCGGGTCGATCGCCCCGCGATTGTTCACACCGTCGGTGAGCAGGATCATCACGCGCGAGCGCCCAGACACGCCACGCAGCCGATTCGCCGCCGTCGCGATCGCCGTTCCGATCGCGGTTCCATCCTCCAGTTGCCCGGCCTGGAGATTGTCGATCGCGGCCTGCACGACGGGATAGTCGGTCGTGAGCGGAACCTGCGTCAGCGCCTCGGCCGCGAACGCGATCACGCCGATGCGATCGGCCGAACGGCCCGCGACGAAGCGCTTGAGCGTCGCCTTGGCGACCTCGAGCCGGTTGTCGGGCTGGAAGTCCTGCGACAGCATCGAACTCGAGAGATCGACGACGAGCGCGATGTCGATCCCGTCGCGCTCGTCCGGGATGGCACGCGCGCCGGTCCGCGGTCGCGCGAACGCGACGACGAGCCCGGCCAGCGCGAGCCAGCGAAGCGTTGCGAGGGTGCGCGCGACGCTCCGCCCTGCGCGTGGTCCCCGCGCCAGCGCGGACGCGCGCGAAAACGTGATCGCGGCCCGCGGCGTTCGGCGCCCCACGAGCCAGAGGAGCGGAAGCAGCAGGAGTGCGAGCAGTGCCCACGGCGTCGCGAAGCTCAGCCCTGACAGCTCGGTCATGCCGCGCGATCCTCGCGCTCCGTGCGCGACGCGTCGGGCGCACCATCTCGGGACCCATCACGGGCGGCATCGCCGGTCGCCTGCGCAGCGCGCCGACGCTCGGCTTCGTATGCGCGGCGCTCCTCCGCCTCGGCCCGGGCGCGCGCGGCAGCTTCGGCTGCCTCGCGCGTGATGCGCGCGCGCGCCGCCGCCTCGGTCGATTCCACGACGTGGCGCGCGTCCGTCGCATACGCCGCCGCGTCGGACGGTGCGATCGGAGCGGCGGCGAACTTCACCAGATCTCCCGCGGCAAGCACCCCGTCAAGCGCCGGACGGTTCACGTCGGGATGCGACGCCAGCGCCGCCAGTAGTTCGCCGCTCGTCTGCGACGTGGTCGCAACGGTTGGGAAGCGAGCGGCCAGGTATTCGCGCAAGATATCGACGGCGATCGCCACGTGACGACCGCCCTCGCCTAACGCGACCAGCCCCCGCCGATCGAGCGCATCGAACCCCGCGAGCGCGCGCGTGAAGGCATCGTCGCCCGGGCGTGCGACGGCCCGGCGCCGTCGCATCGCGCGCCGCGCCCACACGAGCAGCGCCGCGACGAGCGCCGCAAGGCCGAGCGCGATCGCCGCGTACCGCAGCCACCACAATCCGAGATCCGGCAGCGGGTCGCGCGACGGTTTCGGCTCGCGTTTGGTGCTGTCGGCCGGGAGCACCGAGCGCACCGTGATCGTCAGCGGGGGCATCGCGACCCGGCGGACCGATGTGCCGGCGCGGACCGTGACGCTATCGAGCGCGATCGGCACGGCGCCCGTCGTCCACGCGACGACCGTGTAGTCCTCGGTCACGTCCGTGCTACCGTCGGGAGCCTGGGTGGCGCGCTGCCGCGGCACGGCGATGACTTCGATCGGTGCCGCGCTGTCCGCCGCGGTCGGGAAGTCGACGCGGGCGCCCGCAGGCGCCGCCACCCGCAACAGCACATGGAACGGATCACCGACGCGCACCGTGTCCGGCGCGCGCGACGCACCGACGCGCACGGACTGCGCGCCGAGCGAGCGCACGCCGCCAGCAACCGTGAGCACCGCCACGCCCACGATCAAGTCGGCCTAACGTCCGACTCTGCATGAGCCGTATCACCGTCGTGCGACCCGCGTCTCGCGCGTCTTGAAGAACGCGAGGAGCGGCTGCACGTAGCCACGATCCGTGCGCACCGCGATCTCATCGACGCCGGAACGCCGGAGCGCACGCGCGCGCGCCTCGGCGTCCGCGGCCACATTCGAGGCAAATGCCCGCCGAACCGCGGGATCGCTCGTATCGACCTCGAGCTCCTCGCCGGTTTCGGGATCGACGAACCGCGCGAGGCCAACATCTGGCAGCACGTCCTCGCCCGGATCGCTCACCGTCACCGCGATCACATCATGACGGATCGCGAGCCGTTTGAGCGGTCGTTCGAGCTCGGGCGATGCGAAGTCGGAGACGATGAACACGACGGCCTTCTGCCGCAGCACCTTCGCGACATGGTCCACAGCGGCGGCAAGGTCGGTCCCCCGCCCTTGCGCGACAGTCCCGAGTAAATCGCGCAGGAGGCGGAGTGCATGACGCCGGCCCTTGCGCGGGGGTACCTCGTGTTCGATTCGGTCCGTGAACATCGTGAGGCCGACGCGATCATTGTTGCGCACGGCGGCGAGGGCGAGCACCGCCGCCAGCTCCACCGCCAGCTCGCTCTTGAACCGGCCTTTCGTACCGAATCGCTCCGAACCCGAGAGGTCGACGAGCAGCATGACTGTCAGCTCGCGGGCTTCCTCGTAGCGCCGCACGAAGGGGCGGCGCATACGCGCGGTGACGTTCCAGTCGATCGCGCGCACCTCGTCACCCGGGAGGTACTCGCGGACCTCGGCGAACTCCATCCCCTGCCCCTTGAACACCGAGCGGTACTCGCCGGCCCAGAGCGAGTTCACCGGCCCCCGCGTGCGCACCTCGATCCGCCGGACCTGCCGCAAGATCTCGGCGGGCACGGCGGCGTGTGCGGCGACGGGCTGCACCGGCGCGACGCTCTCGGCCACGGCGTCGGCCTCAGGGACTCGGCACGCGCGCCAGCACGCGCGCGACCACGTCGTCGCTCGTCACCTCTTCCGCGTCCGCCTCGAACGAGGTGAGCACACGATGGCGCAACACGTCGGGCGCGATCGCCTTCACGTCGTCGGGCGTCACGTACGTGCGGCCGCGCAGGAACGCGTGCGCGCGCGACGCCTGCGCGAGCGCGATCGTCGCGCGCGGACTCGCGCCGAACTCGATGAGCGGCGCGAGATCGGCGAGCCCCGCCTCCTTTGGCGCGCGCGTCGCGTGCACG
Organism: uncultured Gemmatimonadales bacterium; assembly: GCA_963702945.1. Taxonomy (GTDB): domain Bacteria; phylum Gemmatimonadota; class Gemmatimonadetes; order Gemmatimonadales; family Gemmatimonadaceae; genus BPUI01. The sequence goes on along the minus strand of OY969773.1, from coordinate 367,435 downwards.
AGATCGACGATGTAGTCGACGATGCGCTCGTCGACGTAGAGCTGCGCGATCCGCTTGCGAGCCTCCATGATCTGCGCGGGGCCCGCGACGGGCGTGACCTCGATGGCGACGCCACCCGCCATGCGCCGCATGATCTCGCGTTCCTCATCGCGCGTCGGGTAACCGACGCGCAGCTTCAGCATGAAGCGGTCGATCTGCGCTTCGGGCAGCGGATACGTCCCTTCCTGCTCGATCGGGTTCTGCGTCGCGAGGACGAGGAACGGCTCGGCGAGCGGGAACGTCTGCCCGCCGATCGTGACCTGCTGCTCCTGCATCGCCTCGAGCAGCGCCGATTGCACCTTGGCCGGCGCGCGGTTGATCTCGTCGGCGAGCACCACGTTCGCGAACACGGGCCCTTTCTTGACCGAGAACGTGCCCGTGCTTCTGATCGAACACCTGCGTGCCCATGACGTCGGCGGGCAGCAGGTCCGGCGTGAACTGGATGCGCTGAAACGAGGTGCTGATCGTCTCCGCGAGCGTGCGCACGGTGAGCGTCTTCGCGAGGCCGGGCACCCCTTCGAGCAGCACGTGCCCGCCAGTCAGCAGGCCGATGAGCAGCCGCTCGACCATGTAATCCTGCCCGACGACGCGTCGCCCGACTTGCTGCATCACACTCTGGACGAGCGCAGCGTCGGCTGCCGCCGGCGCGTCCACGCGCGGGACGTCGCGCTCCCGCATGGCCCCAATCCCCACGTCTTCGCTCCGGATCTACTCTGGTGAACGCGTCGAACGCGGCAAGCGCGTCGAGCGCGGGTCAGGCCATGGCCAGTCGCCCGTATGTACCCTCACACGCGGGCGCGGTTCGGATCGCTGCGCGCGGGCCGCGCCTCGTCGTGCTTCAGTCGTCGGAGAACCGCATCGCGCGCGGGATCGCCGGCATTCGGAGCTGCGCGTCGAGCGCGCGCAGCTCGGGCGCGGTGAGTGGACGCGACGCGCCGGGCGCGAGATCGCCCAACGAAATCGGACCGAAGCGGATGCGCACGAGTCGCTCGACTTCGAGGCCGAGCACCTCGCAGATGCGGCGCACCTCGCGCGTGCGTCCCTCGGTGAGCGTGAGCTCGAATTCCCAACGGCGACCGCTCAGCGCGTACGCCTCGGCACTCACCGCACGCACGATCCCGTCCTCGAGCTCGACGCCCTGCGCGGACCGCCTTGACGGCGGCGGGCGCGTTCCCGCGCACGAGCGCCACGTACGTGCGCTCGACTTCGTGGCTCGGATGCGTGAGGCGATGCGCGCCCTCGCCGTCCGTCGTGAGCAGCAACACGCCCTCGGTCATGTAATCGAGCCGACCCACGTAGGTCAGTCCGGGCTGATCCTGCACGAGGTCGAACACCGTCTTGCGCCCTTCGGGATCTTCGCGCGTGGTCATCACCCCGGCGGGCTTGTGTAGAACGATCCACGCCGCCGCCGCGGGCGCCGCGACCGGCTTGCCGTCGAGGAGGATGCGATCGCGCGCCGGATCGACCGTCTGCCCGAGCACGGCCGCGGTTCCGTTCACGGTGACCCGTCCTGCCGTGATCAGCTCCTCGGCCGCCCGCCGCGACGCCACCCCGGCGCGAGCGAGCGCGCGCTGCAGCCGCATTGGCCCGACAGCAGCCGGCCGAGCGGCGGGCTCGGATCGTTTCGGGCCGCCTGCTCGCGCCGGCTTCGCGCCCGCGGTGCCCGCGTTCGCCGCCTTCTTAGGGCGCACGCGCGGCTGCGGCGCACGATTCCCCTTCGCCGAGGAACCCTTCGCGGAGGAGCTCTTTCCGGAGGAACCCTTCGCTGGCGAGCCGTTCGCGGGAGATCCCTTGGGCGCGGGGCCGCGGCTTGGTCGATCAGAAGGCATGCGGGCGAGCGGGGTCAGAGCGAGAGGTCAGAGCGCGGCCGGGTTGGCGCGGAGCGCCACCGCGAGTTCGTCGGCGCGAGGGAGCTCCTCGAGGTGGCGGAGCGCGAACTGTTCGAGGAAGCGCGGTGTCGTAGCATACAACAGCGGGCGGCCGAGCCCCTCCGCACGCCCGACGACGTCGACCAACCCGCGCTCGAGCAACGTCTTCAGCACGCCCCCGACGGCGACGCCGCGGATCTCCTCGACCTCGGCGCGACCGATCGGTTGGCGGTATGCGATCACGGCGAGCGTTTCGAGCGCGGCCGCTGTGAGCCGCTGCGGACGCTCAGCGATCTGCGCGCGTTCGATCGCTTCGGCGTATTCCGGACGCGTGAGCAGCTGCCAACCACCGCCCTGCTCGACCAGTTCGACCGAATGTCCGGCCTCGGGATCGTCGTAGTGCGCCCGGAGTTCGTCGAGTGCCCGCCGAACGCCGTCGATCCCTGCCGCCGGATCGAGCCGTGCCAGATCGTCCTCGGGCGTCGCGCGCGTTGCCGCGAACAGCGCGGCCTCAAGCAGCTTCGCGAGCGGCGTCATGCTCTGGAAGCTCCGATCCGGCCGTCGACTCCTGTCGCGTCGCGCGCGCGATCGCGACGTCCGCGAAGGCGCCGTGCTGGGTCAGGCGCAGCTCGCCGAGCTTGGCCATCTCGAGCAGGGCGAGCAGCGCGCTCAGCACCCGCCACGGCTCGGCATCGTCGGCCATGACGTCGCGCCACCGGGCGAAGGCACGGCGCGCGAGCAGGGCACGCACATCCGCGATCGCGCCGACGACGTCGAGTGCACGCGGGACGACGTCGTGAACCGCCGGACGCCGCGCGGCGCGGAGCACCCGGTCGACGCTGCTCAGCAGGTCGCTGAGCGAGAGAGTGAGCGGCGTCGGCGCGCGCTCCGCGTCGAGCGCATCGTCGCGCGTGAACACGGCCCCGCGCCCAAACCGGTCACGGCGCGCCTCGGCCAGGCGGTCGAGATGTTCGACCACCTCGCGCACCTGCTGGTATTCGAGCAGCCGCCGCACCAACTCCGCCCTCGGGTCCTCCCACACGTCCTCTGCGCCGCCCGGGCGCGGCAGGAGCAGCTGCGCCTTGATGCGGACGAGACGCGCGGCCATGTCGAGATAGTCGGCCGCGTCGTCGAGGCCGAGCGCGTGGATGCGTGCGAGGAATTGCTGCGCCACGCGCGCGATCGGGATGTCGTAGACGTCGAGCTGCTCGTCGCGAATGAGCGAGAGCAGCAGGTCGAGCGGGCCCGAGAACGCGGGAAGGTCGACGACGAAGCCGTGTGCCTCGGCCGTGTCCGGCCCGGCGGCGGACGGGGCGATGCTTACAGCCACGTCGGCGCGAGCAGGTACGGGCCGAGCACGACTTTCGCGACGTTCGTCGCGACGAGAGCAGGGCCCATCCACACGGCGAGGATGCCGGGGGCGAACCAGAAGATCGCCATCAGCAGCATCAGTCCGAAGCGCCCCGCGCGCTGGTATTCGAGCGCCCACGCGGGCGGCAACAGGTACTTCGCGACGTGCGACCCATCGAGCGGCGGGATCGGCAGCAGGTTGAACGCCGCCAGAATCAGATTCAGCTGTACGCCGATGACGAGCATGTGCTGCAGGATCGAACAGGTCGCGACGGCGGCGGGGACCGCATTCGCGATCGCCCACATCGGGACGATGAGGATCGCGCAGACGACCGCGATCACGACGTTCGTCGCCACGCCGGCGAGCGAGACGATGATGTCGCCGCGCTTGTAGTTGCGATAGTTGCGCGGATCGACCGGCACGGGCTTCGCGCCACCAAACAGAAACGGCGCGTGCACGGCAAAGAGGAGCACCGGCAGCAACACCGTCATGAACGGATCGATGTGCGGCAGCGGATTCCACGTCAAACGGCCCGCCTGCAACGCGGTCGTGTCTCCCTGTCGTAGCGCCGCGTATCCGTGCGCGATCTCGTGCGCGATGACCGAGAACAGCAGCACCGGCGCGACGAGCAAGAACGTGTTGAAATCCACCAGCGGCGGGGTCGACGAGAGTGCGCAGTGCGCGCCGCGACGCCGAGCGTCGCACCGGCGAAGCTTAGCCCGCGCCGTCGCGCCCGTCAAAGCGCGCGGACAGGACAAGTCCGTGTCACGCCTTGACATAAACCACCGAGACGGGTAACCTCCGCGACCTCCGTGCGCCCGACTTGCGTCGGTACGTTGCGCACATCCTGCTCGTCATTCCGAAGACTTCGTTCCAATCAGATCGTGCCGAATATCGCATCCGCCAAGAAGAACATGCGGAAGTCGCGCGCCGCGGCGGTGCGCAACCGCGCGCAGCGTTCCGCGCTTCGTACCGCGCTCAAGAAGGCGCGTGCGCAAGACGCCGCGGCCACGACCGTGACCGACGCCGTCAGCCTCCTCGACCGTGCAGCGCGCAAGAACCTGATCCATCGCAACAAGGCCGCCCGCCACAAGTCGCAGCTCGCCCGCAAGGCGAACGCGCAGGCCGCGCAGACGGCCACCGCAACGGCCTGACGCCGCAACGCCGCGGTACGACGCGACAGAGGCCCGGCACCGATATCGGTGCCGGGCCTCTCGTGTATTTGCCCGTCGTCGGTCAGAATCAGAGTGCGGCCAGCTCGCCGCCGCACTTCTCGCAGTACCACTCCGTCGGGTAGTTGAACGCGCCGCAGTCCTGGCAACGGAGCGTCTTCTCCTGTCCGGCCGCGGCCGGCTCCGGCGTCTGCGGCCGCGCACCGCCGAGCCCGTACCCTGTTCCGCCGCTCCGGATCGCATCCGAGAATGCCGGCGTGAGCGACGTCTCGCGGTCACCGAGCGCGACCCGCGCTGCGTCGACGGCGCCGTGGTCGAACGCTCCCGTCTCGAAGCCGCTGCCCTGATCGCGCGCGCTCCCGGCAGCGCCACCGAACATCGTCCCCGGCGGGCGCGACACCAGCATCGCTCGGCGGCGTCGATGCGGCAGCCGGCTCCGCGGGCGCCTCGGCGGCGGCAGGCGGCGACCCGGCCGGTGCGGCCGCGACCGGCGCGACGCGCGCGACCAACCCACGCACGTCCGCAAGCGCCGCCGCGGAGCCGCCGAGGTCGCGTTCGAGGGTGGCGATCGCTTGCTGTGCGCCGCCACGCCGCTGCTCGCCCTCTTCGGGCGAGTACTCGCCGACGAGCGTCCGCAGTTCGACTTCGGCAAGCGTGTCACGCTCCTCGACCAGGCGCTGCTCGACCGTATGATGCCGCTCGGCAAGCGACTGCTCGTGCGCACGCAGCGGCGCTGCATGCGTCGCGAGCTGGTCGGCGACCCGCGCCAGGCGGCCGGCGTAGTCCTGCCGCACGCGCTCGAGCACGTGCGCAGGCGTGACCGCACGTCGCGCGTCCAGCGCCTCCAGCCACCCTTCGTAGCGGACGCGTTCCTCGACGAGCGTGCGGATGTCGTCGAGCGGAACCGTGGCGGGATCGGCGGCGGACTGTGCGAACTCGGGGGCGTAGCCGGTGGTCATGCGGGGATATCGGATCGAAGAGGGACGCGCCGCGCGCCGGCAGGGTGCACGCGGGCTGAAGACCGACTGTAAGCTAGGCGGGCAGAGTCGGCGATGGGTCGTGCACGATCCGACCACCCACCACCGTTCGCGTGGCGCGCCCCTGCAGCACCTGCCCCGCGTACGGCGTATTGCGCCCCTTCGAGCGGAAGGCGGCGGGGTCGACGGTCCAGCGCCGCTCGGGATCGAACACCGTCACGTCCGCGAGCGCGCCACGCCGCAGCGTACCGCCCGGCAGGCCAAACACCCGAGCCGGCGCGCACGCCATCCGGTCGACGAGCTGCGCGTAGCTGAGAATGCCCGGCGCGACGAGCCAGGTGACGAGCACGCCTAACGCCGTCTCGAGCCCGACGATGCCGTTGGGCGCGTCGGCGAACTCGCGCTCCTTCTCGTCGTAATGGTGCGGCGCGTGGTCGGTCGCGACCACGTCGATGGTCCCGTCGCGCACCGCGGCTTGCAGCGCTTCGACGTCGGCGGCCGTGCGAAGCGGCGGGTTCATCTTCGCGTTCGTCTGGTACCCCTCGACCGCGTCCTCGGTGAGCGAGAGGTGGTGCGGGCAGACCTCGGCCGTCACGCGGATGCCGCGCTCCTTGCCCCACCGAATCAGCTCGACCGAGCCCGCGGTGCTCATGTGGCAGAGGTGGATGTGACCACCGGTCCGCCGCGCGAGCAGAATGTCACGAATCGCCATGATCTCCTCGGCCTCGCTCGGGATGCCCTTGAGGCCGAGCCGCATCGAGACCACCCCTTCGTTCATCGCGCCACCGTGCGCGAGCGTCGGCTCCTCGCAGTGGTCCGCGACGGGGATGCCGAACGTGCGCGCGTATTCCAGCGCTGTCCGCATGATGTGCGCGCTCACGACCGGCTTGCCGTCGTCGCTCACCGCCACCGCGCCCGCGCCGACCATCTCGCCGAACTCGGCCAGCGTCTCGCCGCGTTCGCCTAACGTGATCGCGCCGATGGGGTAGACGCGGGCGGCCGCCGCGCGCTGCGCCTGTCGGACGATGAAGCCGATCGCCGCCTGATTGTCGGTGACCGGATCGGTGTTGGGCATCGCGCACACCGCCGTGAACCCGCCCGCAGCCGCCGCACGGGCGCCGGTCGCGATCGTCTCGACGTCCTCGCGCCCGGGCTCGCGCAGGTGGCAGTGCACGTCGATGAAACCGGGCGAGACCACCTGCCCCGAACAGTCGACGACGTCCGCGTCGTCCGGCCGCCCGATGCGCTCGCCCGCGTGCTCGACGCGCCCGTCGACGAGCAGCACGTCGCCGACCGCGAGGTCGAGCCCCTGCGAGGGATCGAGCACGCGCCCGCCGCTCAGGAGCAGCGGACGCAGCTGTGGCACGTCACTCATGCGCCCCCCTGCGACACGCCGCCGCGCGCCGCCTCGGCGAGTTCGGGGCGTCCGCCGGCGAGCAGATACAGCACGGCCATGCGGACCGCCACGCCGTTCGTGACCTGTTCGAGGATCACGGAGTGTGGTCCATCGGCCACGTCCGAGTCGATCTCGACGCCGCGGTTCATCGGTCCGGGGTGAAGGATGAGAAGATCGCGCGGCGCGCGCTCCAAGCGCTCGCGCGTGACGCCGAAGACGCGATTGTACTCGCGTTGCGATGGGATGTAGCCGGCCGTCATGCGCTCCAGCTGCAGCCGCAGCACGTTGAGCGCCTCGGCCCACTCGATCGCGGCCTCGATACGGTCGAACACCGTGACGCCGAGCGCGCCGACGGCGTTGGGCAGGAGTGAGCGCGGGCCACACACGGCGACGTCCGCGCCTAACGCTTTCAGCCCCCAGATGTTGGAGCGTGCCACGCGCGAGTGCAACACGTCGCCGACGATGCAGACCCGTCGCCCGTCGAGCGAGCCGAAGCGATCGCGCAGCGTGAGCAGATCGAGCAGCCCCTGCGTGGGATGCTCGTTCGTGCCGTCTCCGGCGTTGATCACCGTCGAATCGATGCGTTCGGCGAGGAACCGCGCCGCGCCGGATGCCGCGTGGCGGATGACCACCGTATCGATGCGCATCGCTTCCAAGTTCCGCGCGGTGTCGACGAGCGTCTCGCCCTTCGACACGCTCGATCCCGCGGACGCGATGCTCACCGTGTCCGCGCTGAGCCGCTTCTCGGCAAACTCGAACGAGATCCGCGTGCGGGTCGACGCTTCGAAGAACAAGTTGACGACCGTCTGTCCCCGGAGGGTCGGGACCTTCTTGATCGCACGCTCGCTGATCGCGCGAAGCGGCGCGGCCGTGTCGAGCACGAGTTCGATCTGCGCGCGCGAGAGCCCGGCGAGGCCGAGCAGGTCCTTGCCTAACGATGGAGCGGGCACCATGGGGACGCGTGAAACGGTGAGGATCGCGCGCTCACGCCGCCGTCTCGCGCGCCGGCTCCTGCACGCGCACCGCGTCCTGACCGTCGAGCTCCGAGACGAGCACGTCCACGCGACCGCCGGCCGCGACGTCGATGCGCCGGCCGACGACGTCCGCGTGGATCGGCAGTTCGCGCCCACCACGATCGACGAGCACGGCGAGCGCGATGCGCGACGGCCGTCCGAAGTCGGCGAGCTCGTCGAGCGCCGCGCGCACCGTGCGCCCCGTGTACAGCACGTCGTCGATGATGACGACGCGTGCACCGTCGATGGTGGTCGGCAGCGACGTCGGCCCAACGACGGGCCGCGGTCCCACGGTCTGGAGATCATCGCGGTAGAGCGTGATGTCGAGCGCGCCGCGCGCGACCTCGACGCCCTCGGCCGCGTGGATCGTTCGCGCGAGCCGTTCGGCGAGTTGCACGCCGCGCCGTTGGATCCCGACGAGCACGAGGGCGTCGGTCCCGGCATTCAGCTCGAGGATCTCGTTCGCCATGCGCGTCAACGTTCGGTCGAACGCGCGCGCGTCGAGCAGGGTACGCTCCGATTGCATGGCGCGCGAATATAGCGGCCGGCCACGATCGCACGCGCTGCAACGGACAGGGAGGGATTCGAACCCTCGAGACGGTTGCCCGCCCACACGCTTTCCAGGCGTGCGCCTTAAACCACTCGGCCACCTGTCCTGATCTGACAACCCTACACGCGATACGCCTTCACAACATGCGGGGGCCGCGGCGCCTAGGCCCCGCGGCCCCCGCACGGACAGGGTGAGATTCGAACTCACGGTACCGTTGCCGGTACGCCGGTTTTCGAGACCGGTGCCTTCAACCACTCGGCCACCTGTCCAAGTCCGGGCGGAGAGTCTAGCCCTGGCCGGCGGGGGTGTCAACGTCGCGGGCCGCCTCGCGCCGCTCGGCAAAGAAGGCCCGCAGCACGCCCGCACACGCGTCCTCGAGCACGCCGCCCCGCACCGCGGGGCGATGGTTCAGGCGCGGATTGCGGAGAACGTCCAGCACCGATCCCGCCATGCCGGCCTTGGGGTCCCACGCGCCGAACACGACCCGGTCGACGCGCGCGAGCACGAGCGCGCCCGCACACATCGCGCACGGCTCCAACGTCACGTACAACGTGCACCCGTCGAGGCGCCACCGCCCGAGCGCCGCGGCAGCCGCCCGCACCGCGAGCACCTCGGCGTGCGCCGTCGGATCCTGGTCGCGCATCGTGCGGTTGGTGGCCGCGGCGATCATCCGCGCGTGGGCGCCCGTGCCTTCGACGACGAGCGCCGCAACCGGCACGTCGGGGGCGGCGTCGGCCGCGTGTGCGATCGCGTGGCGCATCCATCGCTCGTCGTCGGCGGACTGCATGCGCCGATGCTAGCGCGCGCGCGGCCCTGGCGCACTCGCGTCGAACGCGAAGATTGCGCGGATGACCCGGCGCGCGGCTCTGGCCGCCTTTCGCACGGCGATGGGTGGCCTCACCTGCGCCGCCATCGCGCGACAGTTCGCGATCCAGCTGCACGGGGGCTTCAGCGTCGTGAACTTCTTCAGCTACTTCACCAATCTGTCCAACCTGCTCGCCGCAGGGGTGTTCATCCGCGGCGCCCTGCGCATCGCGACCGGGCGCCTGCCGACGCACGCAGACGCCCTGCTGCGTGGGGCCGCCACGGTGGCGATGGTCATCGTTGGCGTTGTGTTCGTCGCGCTGCTCCGGAACGCGGATCTCGGGCAGCTGCTACCGTGGGTCGACACGGTGCTGCACTACGTCATGCCGGTCGCGGTGGTTATCGACTGGATCGCGGACCCGCCATGCTCACCGTTAGGCGTTCGCGCGGTCGCGCTCTGGCTCGCGTATCCGCTCGTCTACATCGTCTACGTGCTCACGCGTGGCGCCGCGACCGCGTGGTACCCGTATCCGTTCCTCAATCCCGCGAACGTCGGTGGGGCGCGCGGGGTCGCACCGTACATCGCGGCAATCCTCGTTCTGTTCGTCGTCGTCGGCTGGTCGGCTGTCGCCGTCGCCACCCGTGGTCGGACACGCCGGACTGCGTTCGCCCCATGACACGATGAACGCCACGCGCACGCGCGGGGCGGGACATCCGTGGATGCCCCGCCCCGCCGTTCACCCGTCGAGCCTTCGTCGAGCGTTAGGCCAGGACCGTGGCTACACTCCGGCGCCAGCCGGGACGAGCTCGTCGGCCCGCTCGAACGTCAGCTGACCGCCGCGCTGCGCGTCCACGCGGATCGTGTCCCCGTCGTGAAACTTGCCCTCCAGCACCGCCATCGCGAGCGGGTTCTGTAGCAGCCGCTGGATCGCGCGCTTGAGCGGACGCGCACCGTACGCCGGATCGTACCCCTCGGTCGCGAGCACCCGCCGCGCCCCGGCCGTCAACTCCAACGCGAGCTTCCGATCGGCGAGCAGCTTGCGCAGCCGTCCGAGCTGCAGGTCGATGATCCGCTCGATGTGCTCCTCGCCTAACGGGCGGAAGATGATGACGTCATCCACCCGGTTGAGGAACTCCGGGCGGAAGTGCTCGCGCAGCGCCTCGTTCACCTCCGCTTCGACCGCCGCCCACTCGTCTGCCGCGTGCTCGAGGATGTGCTGCGAGCCGAGGTTGGAGGTCATGATGATGACCGAGTTGCGGAAGTCGACCGTGCGGCCCTGGCTGTCCGTGAGGCGCCCGTCGTCGAGGATCTGCAACAGGATGTTGAACACGTCCTGGTGCGCCTTCTCGATCTCGTCGAAGAGGATGACCGAGTACGGGCGACGGCGCACGGCTTCGGTCAGCTGGCCACCCTCGTCGTAGCCCACGTAGCCCGGTGGCGCACCGATCAGGCGCGACACGGCGTGCTTCTCCATGTACTCCGACATGTCGATGCGCACCATCGCCTGCTCATCGTCGAAGAGGAACTCCGCGAGCGCACGCGCCGTCTCGGTCTTGCCCACGCCCGTCGGGCCGAGGAAGATGAACGACCCGATCGGGCGATTGGGATCCTGCAGCCCGGCGCGGCTCCGACGGACCGCGTTCGCGACCGCCTCGACTGCCTCCTGCTGCCCGACGACGCGCTGCGCCAACTCCTGATCGAGCTTCGTGAGCCGCTCGCGCTCGCCTTCCATCATGCGCGTGACCGGAATCCCCGTCCACTTCGCCACGACGTCGGCGATGTCGTCGGCCGTGACCTCCTCCTTCAGGAACTGCGGGCGCCCGTTGTTGGACGCGAGCTGCTGCTCCGCGTCCCGCATCTTGCGCTCGAGCTCGGGAATTCGGCCGTACGTGATCTCGGCCGCTTTCGCGAGGTCACCCGCGCGTGTGGCCTGGTCCGCGGCGACGCGTGCCGCATCGATCTCCTGCTTGATCGTGCCGACCGCGCCTAACGTTTGCTTTTCCTGCTGCCACTGCGCCTTCATCGCGGACGAGCGCTCGCGGAGTTCGGCGAGCTCGCGCTCGAGATTCCGCAGGCGATCCTTCGAGGACGCATCCGTTTCCTTCTTCAGCGCTGCCTGCTCGATCTGCAGCTGCACGATGCGGCGCTCGACCTCGTCGATCTCCTGCGGCATCGAATCGATTTCGATGCGCAGCCGCGACGAGGCTTCGTCGAGCAGATCGATGGCCTTGTCGGGGAGGAACCGATCGCCGATGTAGCGGTGCGAGAGCGTCGCCGCGGCGACGACCGCACCGTCGGTGATGCGGATGCCGTGATGCGCCTCGTAGCGCTCCTTGAGTCCGCGAAGGATCGCGATCGTGCTCTCGACGCTCGGCTCGCCGACGTACACGGGCTGGAAGCGCCGCTCGAGCGCGGCGTCTTTCTCGATGTACTTGCGGTACTCGTCGAGCGTGGTCGCGCCGACGACGCGCAGCTCACCGCGTGCGAGCGCAGGCTTGAGCATGTTGCCCGCATCGGGGGAGCCTTCGGTCTTCCCCGCCCCGACGATGGTGTGCAGCTCGTCGATGAAGACGATGAAGCGCCCCTCCGCGTCGGTGATTTCCTTGAGCGTCGCCTTCAACCGCTCCTCGAACTCACCGCGATACTTGGCGCCCGCGAGCATCGCGCCGATGTCGAGCGAGATGAGCGTCTTGTCGCGCAACGACTCCGGCACGTCACCATTCACGATGCGCTGCGCGAGCCCCTCGACGATCGCCGTCTTACCGACACCGGGTTCGCCGATGAGCACGGGGTTGTTCTTCGTACGCCGCGAGAGCACCTGAATGACGCGCCGGATCTCCTCGTCGCGCCCGATCACGGGATCGAGCTTGCCGCGACGCGCGCGCTCGGTCATGTCGGTCGAGAAGCGCTGCAGCGATTGGTACTTCTCTTCGGGGTTCTGGTCGGTGACCTTGTGCGTACCGCGCACGGCCTTGAGCGCTTTGAGCAACGCGTCGTGCGTCGCGCCGGCACCGCGCAGCAGCGCGAAGCTCTCCGTGCCCTTGACGTCCGACAGCGCGAGCAGCAGGTGCTCGGTCGAGACATACTCGTCGCCTAACGTCCGCGCCTCCTCGTCCGCGCGGTCCGTCACCTGGCTCAGCTCGCGGCTGACGGTTGGCTGCGCGTCACTCTGCTTCGCGTAGCGCCCCGCCTCGCGCTCGGCCTTCTGGCGGAAGTCGTTGGTGTCGACGCCGAGTTTCTGGAGAATCGGCGTGACGATGCCTTCGTCCTGCGCGAGCAGGGCGAGCAGCAGATGGAGATCGTAAACGAGTGGATTGCCAGCGCGGCGGGCGAGCGAGACAGCCTCGTTCAGCGCGTTGGCGGAGTTTATGGTCAGCCGGTCCGGATTGATCATCTGGGTCGGTCATTGAAGGTGAGTGCGTTCGCCTCGCAAGGGCGCGCCACCGGCGCTGCTCGGCTCGCGGGCGGGACTGCCCGTGATAGAGCAACCGCGGTGCCCCTCAACTCCGCCAGGAACGACACGTTGCGCGCACGTGCCGTGCCGGAAAGGCAGCCGAAGGTGCCAGCGTGGCCGCGTACCCGCCTGTGCTCACGTCCCCGATTCGCCGCTCACGGCGTGCCCCGTAGCCGTTCCCAACTCCCAGCTCTCGAACGCACGGAGCGGACGCCCGTCGGTCAGGTGTTCGCGCAGGAACTCGCGCAACAGCCGCTGATGCGCGCGCACGAGCCCGGCCTCCAATGGCGCGACCTCGCCCGCGATCTCGTGCGGATCGGCGCCGAGCCATACGCGGAGCGAAGCGCGCGCGGACGCGGGCAGAGTGCGCGTTGCGCCCCCGAGCCGCGCACAGGGATCGCAGAGCGCGCCGCCTAACGGCTGGCTGAAGCGGACCGGTGCGTCGGCGTCGAGTTCGCGTCCGCACCGCGCGCACGCATCGAGCGACGGGGTGAAGCCGAGCGCGCCGACGACGGCCCAGGCGCCCGCGAGTCCGGCTTCGCGGGCCATCGCCGAGGGCACGGTCTCGACGGCGTCGAGCGCCGCGACGAGCGCCTCGTACCAGGTCGGATCTGGCTCGTCGCGCCCGAAGCGCAGTGTCAGCTCCGTGAGCACGGCCGCGGTCGTGAACCGGTCGAGGTCGTGGCCCAACGCGACGCGCGCGCGCGTCACTTCAAAGGACGCCAGCGTCTGGAGATCGCGCCCGGTCTTCGTGTAGTACGACGCCTCGCCTTCGGCGAACAGATCGACCGCTGACCCGAAGCGGCGCTGCGTTTTCCGGGCGCCTCTGGCGATGACCGAGACGACGCCCTGGGCGCGCGTCGCGAGGCGCAGGATGCGGGAGCTCTCGGAGTAGAGCTGGGCGTGCAGGACGACAGCATCCGTCGCGACGAGGGGCATGGGCGGAAGCTACCGTCGGCGTCGGGCGATGCTGGCGAGAGGGCCGAGGCGGGCCGCCCCGTCCGGCCGCCACCGTGCCCTACGTCGCCGCGAGCCGATCCGCGAGCTCTCGCTTCAACGTCTCGCGCCGCTCGGTATACCGCACGACATCGTCCGGCGACTCGCCCCCGTCATGCCGCGCCGCGTGCGCATCGTCGAGCGCTGCGAGTTCCGCGAGCAGCGCGTCAGCGCTCCTCGGAACGGTGGCCCCGCCGACGACCCGTGGTGCGACGTTCCACCGTGGGCCGCCCCGCATTCCGCCGGCGGTACGCCGCGAGCAGCCCGAGCGTCATCGCGCCCCCGACGCTCGCGATCAGCGCGGGCACCGCCCAGCGCGGCCACGTATCGCCCGGCGCGTCAGGGACATCCACCGCCACCCGCGTACCCGCCGGCACGTCCTCCGCGAGGTAGCGGTGGAACGTGTGCCCCTCGACCACCGTCGCCGCGGTCTGGACGAGCGAGCCGCCCGTCGCCACGCCGCGCGGCTCCTCGATGAGCACCTCGAGCACGGTGGTCCGCGCCTCGACCGGAACCGCGAACGGGAAATGTGCCGCGGCGAGCTTGTACGAGAACGCGACCTGCTTGAGACCGGGCGCCAGTGGCGTCCGGAGCACCGCGCGTCCGGCGGTCAGCGTCATCCCGTCCGTCGGGACGTCGGCGCTCGATCGCACCGCGAACGTCGTCGCACCAGCCGGCAACGCGGCCGACCAGACACCGCCGTTCGCGGCACTCGTCGGAATCGCGGTACGCTGTCCGTCGTTGGACAGCTCGTAGACGTCGAGCACGTCGCGCGTACCGTCCGGCGCCGCGCGGCTGACGGCGACATGCCGGCCGCGCACCGTCACGGGTACCCGCGCCGACGTCGTGTCGAACACGGTGACTTCCGCTTTCTCGCCCGTGACCACCGCATCGCGCAGCGGCGCCGAGAAGTACGCAATGCCGCCGTACTGCACCGAGACGAAGTAGATCGCGTTAGCCGCGCCGGTCGGGCGGTAGGTGAACGCGAAACCACCATCGGCGCCGCTTCGGACCGAGTCGATCGGCCCGGCGCCGTCGCTCGCGACGCGGTGCAGCGTCACCCACGTCCCGGGGATGCCACGCAACGCGCTGTCGCGCGGAATGACGATCCGGCCGCGCACGCGGCGCGTACCGTTAGGCAACATCGCCGGGCGGTCGACGGTCGCGGAGTCCAGCGCGGTCTGCGCCGACGCGCGCGCGGTCGATGTCAGGCCTGCGGCGAACGTGCCGACGGCCGCCGCAAACAGCACGGCGGTGGTGCGCGCTCGTGCGGCCGTTCACCTCAGAGGCCGAACTTGCCAAAGTCTTCGGGACGCAGGTTCTCGAGGTGCGCCTTGAGCTGTTCGGCGCTCAACCCTTCAGGTTCGCGTGCGGCGCGGGGAACCGCAGGCGGCGAGGAGTAGCCGTGCGCGTCGTCGTCCTCGTCGCGCTCGGCCATCGTGCTGAGGAGCGCCTCGGGCGCGTAGATCGGTGCGCCAAGCCGAACGGCGATGGCGATCGAATCCGACGGGCGGGCGTCCACGCGGACGACGCCCGTCGGGCCCTGCAGGTGCAGCTCGGCGTAGTACGTCCGCTGCTGCACCTTCGTGATTTGCACCCGCTGCAACGTCCCGCCGAGCCCGACGACGAGCGACTTGCAGAGGTCGTGCGTGAGCGGTCGTTCGCGCTTCGCACCGTTCAGGTGCATCGCGATCGACTCGGCTTCGGGGTGACCGATCCAGATGGGCAGCACGCGTCGTCCCTCCTTTTCCTGAAGGATCACGACGTAGCTGTTGGTCGAGCTATCGAGCCCGAGGCGGGATATGGAGACTTCGACCATCGAGGAACACTCCGGCGGCGCGAGAGACTACCGGAGCTTCGTCGGCGGCCGGCGCCATGTCAACCGGACATGGCGGTCCCGACCGCCGACGCGCCTCGGCGCAGCGATTCAGCTCCTACGCGCGGACTCCGCGAGCTGTTCCGCGCGGTCCGTGCTCTCCCAGGTAAAGCCCGGGTTCGTCTGGACCAGCTCCTTCCCGTCGCGCGTGGCCGTGTGCGTGACCGGCTGCGGCGCACGCCCGAAGTGTCCGTACGCGGCCGTCGGCGAGTAGATCGGCGTCCGGAGCGCGAGCGCTTCGGTGATCCCCTTCGGCGTGAGGTCGAACACCTCGCGCACCGCGCGCACGATCACGTCGTCGGGCACGGTGCCCGTCCCGAAGGTGCTCACCATGATCGAGACCGGCTCGCGCGACACCGATCGCGTAGGCGAGCTGCACCTCGCAGCGCCGCGCGAGCTTGGCCGCGACGACGTTCTTCGCCACCCAGCGCGCCGCGTACGCCGCCGACCGGTCGACCTTCGACGGATCCTTGCCGCTGAACGCGCCGCCGCCGTGCCGCCCCATGCCGCCGTACGTGTCGACGATGATCTTGCGGCCCGTGAGGCCCGCGTCGCCCTGCGGCCCGCCGACGACGAAGCGGCCGGTCGGATTGATGTGGTACGTGATCTTCGGGGCTGCGAAGCGCCTCGGGAATGACCGGCTCGATCACGTGCTCGATGATCGCCGCGCGCAGATCGTCGGCCGAGATCTCCTCGGCGTGCTGCGTCGAGACGACCACCGTCTCGACCGACACCGGTCGGTCGCCGTCGTAGGCGACGCTCACCTGCGCCTTGCCGTCCGGGCGAAGCCACGGCAGCGTGCCGTTCTTCCGCAGCTCGGAGAGGCGCTGCGTGAGGCGATGCGACAGCAGGATCGGCAGCGGCATCAGCTCGGCGGTTTCATCCGTCGCGTAGCCGAACATCATGCCCTGGTCGCCGGCGCCGCCCGTGTCGACGCCCTGCGCGATGTCCGCGCTCTGCTTGTCGATCGTGCTCATCACCGCGCACGTCTTGCTGTCGAAGCCGTACGTCGCGTCATCGTAGCCGATGCGCTGAATCGTGTCGCGCACGAGCTTGGGCAGATCGACCCAGGCGTGCGTCGTGATCTCGCCTGCGATGACCGCGAGGCCCGTCGTGACGAGCGTCTCGCAGGCCACGCGCCCGGCGGGATCGAGGTGCAGGATCGCGTCGAGCACCGCGTCCGAGATCTGGTCCGCGATCTTGTCCGGGTGCCCCTCGGTGACAGACTCCGAGGTGAACAGGTGCCGCGTGCCGGCCGGCGCCGCGGTGGGGACCGACGCCAGGGCGTCGGGCATGAGCGTGGTGGACATGATGGAAGAGGTCCCTGGCGTGGATTAATAGCGGTAGTGCGCGGGCTTGTACGGGCCGTTCTCCGGCACGCCGATGTACGCGGCCTGGTCCGGCGTCAGCTGCGTCAGCTTCACGCCGAGCTTGTCGAGGTGCAGGCGCGCGACCTCCTCGTCGAGGTGCTTCGGCAGCACGTACACTTCCTTCGCGTAGCGCTCCGTATGGCCGTACAGCTCGATCTGCGCCGCTACCTGGTTCGTGAACGAGCACGACATCACGAAGCTCGGGTGCCCTGTCGCGCAGCCAAGGTTCATCAGGCGACCTTCGGCGAGGATGATCACCGAGTGGCCGTCCGGGAACACGTATTCGTCGTACTGCGGCTTGATGTTCACGCGCTCGACGCCGGCCATCTTCTTGAGACCGGCCATGTCGATCTCGTTGTCGAAGTGGCCGATGTTCGCGACGATCGCCTTGTCCTTCATCCGCGCCATGTGCTCGGCGGTGATGATGTCGTAGTTGCCGGTCGCCGTGATGAAGATGTCCGCCGTCTCGAGCACGTCGTCGAGCGTGAGCACCTGGTAGCCTTCCATCGCCGCCTGCAGGGCGCAGATCGGGTCGATCTCGGTGATGATCACGCGGCAGCCCTGCCCGCGCAGCGCCTGCGCGCAGCCCTTGCCGACGTCGCCGTAGCCGCAGACCACCGCGACCTTGCCGGCGAGCATCACGTCCGTCGCACGATTGAGCCCGTCGATGATCGAGTGGCGGCAGCCGTACAGGTTGTCGAACTTCGACTTCGTGACCGAGTCGTTGACGTTGATCGCAGGGAAGCGGAGCGTGCCCGCCTTCTGCATCTCGTACAGGCGGTGCACGCCCGTCGTCGTCTCCTCGGTCACGCCCTTGATCGCGGCCGCGACCTTGGTCCAGCGGCCCGGATTGCGCTGCTGCTCCTGACGGAGCAGATCGAGGATCACGCCCCACTCCTCGGGCTCGTTGTCAGCGTCGAACGCGGGGATCGCGCCGGACGCCTCGTAGTCCGCGCCGCGGTGGATGAGCAGCGTCGCGTCGCCACCGTCGTCGAGCAGCATGTTGGGGCCGCCGCCGTCCGGCCACGTCAGCGCCTGCTCGGTGCACCACCAGTACTCCTCGAGCGTCTCGCCCTTCCACGCGAAGACCGGGATTCCATGCGGCTCCTCGACCGTGCCATCGCGCCCAACGGCCACCGCGGCGGCCGCATGATCCTGCGTCGAGAAGATGTTGCACGAGACCCAGCGCACGTCGGCGCCGAGGTCGACGAGTGTCTCGATGAGCACGGCCGTCTGGACGGTCATGTGCAGCGAGCCCATGATGCGTGCACCGGTGAGCGGCTTCGACGCCGAGTAGCGCGCGCGCATCGCCATCAGCCCGGGCATCTCCTGCTCGGCGAGGCGGATCTCCTTGCGACCGAGCTCCGCGAGCGCGAGGTCGCGCACCTTGAACGGCGGACGGTCGGCGTTGGCGCCGTTGGTCGCGCCCTGCAGCGCGGGTGCGTATTCCTTCGTGGCGGTACCGCGCGACGCGGGGGCGTCGGCGACAGAACTCGGCGGTGTCATGCGGTGGCGTGTGGTGAGGAGACGTTAGGCATTCGGTGCGCGTCCGCGCGCGCGGGGGTTCGCCGGGCCGTGGCCGCGACGAGTTGCGGCCCGCGCGCGGCCGCATCGACCGGCAACGGGGTGTAGCGAAGCGCGCCGAATCCCGCCTCGGCGAGCCATTCCGCGAGCTGCGTTTCGCCGAAGCCGAGCCACACGTGGCCCATCTCCTGGCGATAGCGCTCGCGGTCGTGCGGGGTCATGTCGATGACGACCAACCGGCCGCGCGGTCGCAGGACGCGCGCAGCCTCGATGAACACCGCGAGCGGGTCAGGCAAGTGGTGCAGCGTGAGCACGAGCAGCGCGACGTCGAGCGACGCGTCGTCGATCGGCAGCGCTTCGAGATCGCCCTCGCGCAGCTCGACGTTCAGTCGCCCGTCGAGTCGACGGCGCGCAACGGCCAGCATCTCGCGCGAATGATCGACCGCGATCACGCGGCCGACGAACGGTGCGAGCACGTCCGCGACGGCGCCGGTCCCGCAGCCGAGGTCGCCGACGACCATCTCGTCGTCGAGCAGGGCGAGAAGTGCGAGCAGGTCAGCGCGCGCCCCAAAGAGTTCGACCCGCATCCGGTCCCACGCCTCGGCGCTCGTCGAAAAGAACGCCCGCGTCGCCGACCGGCGCTCGGCGATCACCGCCCGCAGTCGCTCGGCATCGTGGGGAGCGCTCGGAAGCGCGGCGAGCGGGCCACGGACGGCCGCCCAGAGCGCGCCAGTCGGTGTCTTGCGCCCGACGTCGGCGATATGGTAGCGACGGCTAGGGCCATCGGTTCGCGCGCCGGACCCAGCCCGCGTCGACGAGCGTCTTGAGGTGCCGACTCACCGTGCTTTGCGGGAGCTGCAGCGTCGCCGCGAGCTCACCGACCGCCAACTCGTGCCGTTCCAGCGCGAGTAACAGCCGCCCTCGCACGGGATCGGCGAGCGCAGCGAGCGAATCGAGGACGTGGACTTGGGGCGTTTCCATATATCCGGATAGACGGATAAAGGAACGTCGCCCCGCGCGGCACGTCAACCGTCCACGCGACTCCGTTTCAAAGGCGCTGACGTAATCGCAGGCACCCTGGCACCGTCACGCGACCGTCCCGGGGGCGCCGCGCCCGAGTTCCACGTCCAGCGCCGCGTGCAAAATGACCTCGGCGGCACGGGCCGTCCCCGACCCGATCGCTTGCGTGGCAGCCGCGGTGGCGCGCGCCGCGTGGGCGCCGCGCATGATGCGCTTCACAACGGCAACGTTTCGCGGACCGACCGAGAGATGCCGCAAGCCGAGTCCGAGGAGCGCGTACGCCATGAGCGGTTGGGATGCCATCTCGCCGCAGACGCAGACCTCGATGCCGTTTGCGTCGCCGACGCGGACGACGTGCTGCACGAGGCGGAGCACGGACGGGTGAAGCGGTGTGAAGCGCGGCGCGAGCTGCGCGTTCCCACGATCGACGGCCAGCGTGTACTGCACGAGATCGTTCGTCCCGATGCTGAAGAACGCGACCTCGCCGATGAACGACTCGGCCGCGAGCGCCGCCGCCGGCGTCTCGATCATCACGCCGAGGGGAACGTCGTCGCGATAGGACGCGCCACGCGCCTTCAGCTCCGCCGCCGCTTCGACCAGCAGCGCGCGCGCTTCGCGCACCTCGTCCACGCTCACGACGAGCGGTAACAGGATGCGCACGTCGCCATGCATGGCGGCGCGAAGCAGCGCGCGGAGCTGCGCTTTGAACATCTCGGGCTGATCGAGACACATCCGGATCGCGCGCCAGCCGAGGAACGGATTCGGCTCGGACGGAAACCCGCTGATCGGCAGCTTGTCACCACCGATGTCGAAGGTCCGGATGACGACCGCCTGCCCGACGAAGGCGTCGACCACGCGCGCGTAGGCACGGTACTGCTCATCCTCATCGGGCATCGTCGCCCGCCCGACGACGAGGAACTCCGTGCGCATCAGCCCAACGCCGTTCGCCCCACTCGTCGCGGCCACGTCGGCCTCTTCGGGCAGGTCGACATTCGCGCGGAGCACCAGGTGCACGTCGTCGCGCGTGACGGCTTCGAGCGTTGCGAGCTGCCGAAGCTCGGCTGACTCCTGCACTTCCAGCTGTGCGCGCGCGGCATACGCGGCGAGTTCCGCCGCATCGGGGTCGAGCGCGAGCGTGCCTGCCGCGCCGTCGAGCACCGCGCGCTCACCCCCCCGCAAGCGCGACGTCGCATCACGCAACCCGACGACAGCCGGCAGGCCTAACGACCGCGCCAGGATCGCGATGTGCGACGTATTCGTTCCCGCGTCGGTCGCGATCGCGGAGATCGCCTCGCGATCGAGTTGGACCGTGAGCGAGGGCGTGAGATCGTGCGTGACGAGGATCGCCCCAGCACCTTTGGGCACCTCGATCGGGTCGTAATCGGGCAGCTCCATCAAGATCGAGAGCAGCCGAATTTGCACGTCCGTGAGATCGCCGACGCGCTCGCGTAGCATCGCATGCGGGTGCCGCGCAAACTGTTGCCGCCATTCCAGGATGGCGAGGTCGACCGCCTTCTCAGCGCCGAGGTTCTGGCGCACGAGCGTCTCCATCTGCTCCAGCAACGCCTGATCATGCAGTATGGAGATCTGCACGTCGAAGATCGCTGCCTCGTCCGCGCCGGCCTGTCGCTCTGCACGGACCCGCACGAGCTCGAGGCGTTCGACGGCACGCGCGATCGCGGCGTGCAGTCGCACGAGCTCCCCGGGAATCTGTTCGTCCGCGACGATCCGCTGGGGCACGTCGGGCACCTCCCACCGCAACAGGTGGACGGGCCCCACGACGATCCCCGGCGAGGCCGCGATCCCCGCGAGCTGAAGGCGCACGGGCCTACCGCTCCCCGAACTTGGCGTCGACGAGCGCCTGCAGGGCAGTCACGGCGGCATCGGCGTCGGGACCGGTCGCGCGCAGCACGATCGTCGCCCCGCATTCGGCGGCAAGCATCATCACGCCCATGATGCTCTTGCCGTTGACCTCCATGTCGTCGCGCGTGATGGTGACGTCACTTTGGAAGCGTGACGCCGCCTTCACCATTTCGGCGGCCGGCCGCGCGTGTAGGCCGTGCTTGTTCTGAATCTGGACTGGTCGTTCGACCGTCGGCATGGGCGTGGGTGCTGGCTTCGTGACGTGAGGCGGCGAAACGACGGAACGGCGGGCGTCAGCGGAGAAGGCCATACAGCGTAAAGATGGCCAGAAGTGTGAGCGCAAGACGCCATCCATCAAGTCGGCCGTGTAACCGTGCGAGCACGACGGCCGCGACGACGATCACCACGAGCGCCGCGCCAAGCAGTGTGCGACCCGGCCCAATCGCGCGGTCGAGCGCCAACGGGAGTGACGCGCCGCCCACGAGCGCCGCAGCCTGCGAGATCCGCTCCGGCCCCTGACGAAACACCGGATGCCCGAGCGCCTGCGCAACCCGTAGGCCGCGCGCGAGTCCGGTCCGCAGGCCCCACACGCGGAGCGCGACGTGTCCCGCGTTGTACAGCACCAGGAACCCACCCACCGTGACGAGCGGCGACGCGCCCGCGCCAAACAGGAGCAGGCCGACCGCCGAACAGAACGGCAGCCACGCCGCCCAGACGAGGCGGTCGCCGACGCTGCCTAACGGCCCGCAGAGCGCGGTTCGGAATCGCTCGATCCGCGCCGCGGGTTCACGGTCCAACTCCGCGCGCGCGAGCGCACCGACCGCAAGTGCGCCGAGGTAGGGATGCGCGTTGAAATACTGACTCTCGCGCGCGAGCGCCTCGTGGTACGCGGCGCCATCTCTCCCACCCGGTAGGAGCGCGAGCGCGGGTTCGACGCAGAAGCCGATGCCGGTGCCGAGCAACAGCTCGTAATTCCACGAAGCCTGGATCGCGAGCATCCGGAGAAGCATTCGCGCCTGTGTAAATGCCGGAACCGAGACCGCGGGCGCGACGCTCGGCGTCGCGTTAGGCGTCGTGTTGCCGGATGTCCCGAGCGGAACGGCGGCGCTCATTGCAACGCGAGCCGCAGCAGTCCAGCGGCGATCCCCGCCGCGAAGAGCAGTCGCGCGCGCGGCACCATGTGAAAGAGTTTCCAGACCGCGCTTCCCGCGACCGTAGCCGCGACGCTGACGACCACGGCACGCGACACCCGCGGGTCGGCCCCCCAGTGGCCCACCGTGCTCACGAGCAGTGGAAGCGACAGCAGCAGCGCGATCAGGGTCAGCGCGAATCCCCGGAACAGGTCGAACCCGAGCCCCGCGAGCTGCAGCCGCGAGACCGTGCGCGTCGATCCGGCCTGAAGCCCGGGCGCCTGCGCGCGCGCGAGCTGGCCGTTGAGCCGCCGCAGCAGGATCATCGACTCACCGCCGATCCACGCGGTCGCAAGCGCGCACGTGACGGCGAGCACGAGGGCGCCCGCCGCACCTTCGGGGTGCAATCCATAGAGTGCACCGCCGACGACCGCCGCTGATCCCCACTCGGGATAGCGCGAGGCCCCGACGGGCAGCGTCTCGAGCGCGACCAGCTCCAAGACCGCGCCGACGAGCAGTCCGCGTCCAGGATCACCGGCGAGCGCACCGCCTAACGTCGCGGCAACGAGTGGACGCGAGATCATCGCTTGCGGAAAGCTCACCACGTCGAGCCCGAGCACCGCGCCGAGCACGGCGAATCGCAGCACGTCCGTGTTCGCGACGCGAAGGCGTTCGAGCGCCGCGAGGGCGACGTGCGGGTCAGGCATCGGCGCGCCCAGCGAGCACGTCGTGCAGTGGGACGGGCTTCGCGGCCGGGACGTCCTGCGCGGTCACCTGAACACCGGTCGCGGCGAGTGTGCGCAGCGCGGCCTCTTCGTCGGGCGTGAGGAACACGTACCGCATGCGCTGTACGCGCCCAGCGCGATGGTGCACCCCGCCGACGTTCACGGCCGACACCGCTGCACCGCCCGGCGTGCGTCGCACGGCGTCGACGAAACGCCGCATCGTCACGACGTCGCCCGCGAGCACGATCGCGCGCGCGCGACCACCGGCGACCGCCGCGTGCATCCGCACCGCGTCGTCCACCGACGCGAAGCGCACGTCCATCTCGGGCGGCACGGCCATGCGATACAGCTCCTGCTCCCACTCGCTCGCCGCGAGCTCGTCGTCCACGACGACGATGAGCTGGATGTCGAGCGGTCGCCCCCAGCCGAGCACGACCTGGCCGTGGATCAGCCGGTCGTCGATGCGGTACAGCTCAACCGGCACGGGACGCGCCCGGTGGCGAGAGCAGTGCAACCTGTCCGCGTCCAACGGCGCGCACGGCCGCATCTCGCGCGCCCTCGGCCGTGCGTACGTCGCGGCACACGTCGTCAGCGGCAAAGACGAAATCCAGCAACGTGCCGAGGTTCGTGCCGGTGACGATCGTCAGTTCGGGCCGGTCGCGCTGCACACGGCGCGCGGCCATGGCACAGCTTCCAGCGGGCAGATCGGTGAACACCACGAACGCAGCCGCCGCGGTCAGCTTCTCGCGCATCACCTGTTCGATCTCCGCGCCACCCATGTCGCGGTTACTAAGCACGTCGAGCAGGTCACCACTGTCCAGTGATCTGGTGAACCGCCGAACGGAGCCCGGCCGCGAGATCGCCATGCGCCGCGACCAGCGCCACGGGACCACGGGCCGGTGATCTGTTAGGCACCTCGGCGAGCGCCGCCGATGGATTCGCGGGGTCGACGGCCGTCGCTTCACTCATCGTCGTCACGCAAGTAGCGCTGAAGTTCGAACGCGCGCGCGCGGCCGGATTGCGCGTCGCCGGAACCGTCGGTCGCGGACGCCTGATCGCGCGCCGCGGCTTGCGCGCGCATACGACCGATCAATCGCTGGTTGAACGCTTCGGCCGGATCGACGCCCGTGCTATACCGCAGCAAGTGATTCATCGCGATGACCTCGGCGATGACGGTGATGTTCTTCCCGGGATTGAGTGGCACGCGGATCCGCGGCAATGCCACCCCAAGGATGTCGTGCGTCTCACCATCGAGCCCGGTGCGGTCGACGACGGCTTCCTGATCCCACGGTTCGAGGTGTACGCAGACCTCCACGCGCTTCTGCTGTCGAACGGCGCGGACACCAAAGATGGCCGGGATGTCGATGAGACCGATCCCGCGGATTTCCATGTGATGTCGCTGCAATTCGTGCCCGCGACCGATCAGGACGTCGGCGCCCCGACGCTTCACGATGAGCAGATCGTCGGCGACGAGTCGGTGCCCGCGTTCGACGAGGTCGAGCACACACTCGCTCTTGCCGATGCCGCTCATCCCCGTGAAGAAGAGCCCGACCCCGTACACGTCCGCGAGCGAGCCGTGCAACGTTGCCGTCGGCGCGAACTCGTCCGCGAGGAGCGGTTTGATGTGATCGTAGAACTCGGCCGTCTTGAGCGTCGTCCGGAAGACGCCAACGTCGGCCCGCTCGGCGAGTGGCAACAAACCCTCGGGCGCGTCCTGTCCCTTGGTGATGAACACGCAAGGAATCGGGAACGAGAAGAAGCGTTCGAGATTTTGGGCGCGCGTGTCGGGCGCGAGCGACGCGAGGTATGTGACTTCCGTCTCGCCGAGCACCTGGACGCGCTCATGCGCGAAGCGATCGATGTAGCCGGCGAGCACGAGCCCCGGGCTCGACGCCTCGGCGCTCGGAATCGTGCGTCCGAGTCCGACCGGCGCGCCGAGTTGCTCGATCCGTATGGTCTCGCTCAGCCGGTCGATGAGCCGCTCGACGGTAAACGCCGCGCGTGACCGCGTCACCATCGCGCGCTCGCCCCGACGACGTCCGTGAGATGCGCTGCCGTCTGTTCGGCGGCGCGTTCCCACGTGAACGACTCCGCGAACCGCCGCGCGCTCGCGCCCATCTCGGCGACGAGCGAGGGCGACGCGGCGAACTGGTCGAGCCGTGCCGCGAGCGCCGCCACGTCACCGTGCGGCTCGAGGAACCCCGTCTCGCCATCCCGCACGCTCTCACGCAATCCGGGCGCGTCCGACGCCACCACCGGGGTGGCACACGCTGCGGCTTCGAGGTTCGTGATTCCCCACCCCTCCTTTGGCGACGCGAAGACGAGGGCCCATGCGCGCCGAAGCAGCGCGAGCTTCTCCGCCTCGCTGACCCGCCCAAGAAACCGCACGCGCTCGCCAAGGGCAAGAGAGTCGACGAGCCGTTCGAGTGCTGGCCGATAGTCGCCGACCCCGGCGATCTCCAGACGAGCACGCGGGTCCGCGACGCGCGCGAATGCGCGCACGACGAGTTCGACTCCCTTGTAGCGCTTGAGACGACCGAGATAGGCGAACACCGGCTCGGGCGCACGACCTGACGCGTCGGGCGTGTACGCCCCGGCGTCGATCCCGGGATAGATCACGCGCACGTGTGACCGCGGAACGCCGCGCGCGACCAGATCATCGGCCGTACTCTCGCTGATCGCCTCGAACGGAATGCCGCGGTACGCGCGCGCGAGCGGTCGCTCGGCGAGCCACACGGCCGCCGCGAGCGGCAGCGGCGCTTCGCGAAAGACCGTACCGCCAAACAGGTGCGGCACGAGCGCGACCGTCCGCCGCGCACCCCATCGCGGCGTGTACAGCGGCACCTTGTTGATGTCCTCGACGACGACGTCGAAGTCGAGTTGGGAGAGGTGCGCGCGATAGTAGCGACGTGCGACGAAAGGAAACGTGTAGCGCGTCCCCGCGCGATGCACCGCAATCCCGTCGAGCGCCACGCGCGGCGCGCACCCCGCCCACCCGCCGCAGAGCAGCGTGACCTCGTGCCCCGCCGCTGCGATGCGGCCGAAGATCTCGTGCAGGTGGATCTCCGCCCCGCCCGCGAGTGGCGCCTCGCGGTCCTGCCAGTTGACGACGAGGATCCGCACGCGGGATCGTGGCGCGTGACGCGGCGTCGGCTCAGAGCCGGCCGAGGCGACGCGCGAGTGCGTCGACGATGCCGTTCACGAACCGCGCGCTCTGTGCGCTGCCGTAGCGCTCAGCGAGTCGCACGGCTTCCTGAATCACGACCTTCGGGGGTGCGTCTCCGATGCGCAGCTCAGCGGCGGCGAGACGCAGGACGCAACGCTCGATGGTGCCGAGCCGTTCGAGGCGCCAGTTGGTCGTCACGGCGGCGAGCTCATCGTCGACGGCAGCTCGGTTGCGGATGATTTCACCGACGGTGCGCGCGGCAAGCTTCCGCTCTTCCGGGCCGACGCCGAGGTCGTCCCAGACGTTCTGCGCGACACGTTCGAGTCCTTCCTCGCCACGCACGTCCCACGCGTACAGCGCCTGCAGCGCGCGCGCGCGGGCGCGACTCTCGACGCGCGCCATCAGTCGTCCGCCGCGGGCGCGCCGTCGAACTCGTCTTCCGTCTCGGACGCGCTGTCGAGCATCGCGAACAGGTCGGCCATCTCGAGCGCGGCGAGCGCGGCGTCCCACCCCTTGTTACCGTGCTCGCCGCCTGCCCGCGCCTCAGCCTGGGCCATGTTGTCGGTGGTCAGCAGCCCCAGAGTGACCGGCACGTCGGCCTCGGCCGACGCATCGGCGAGCCCACGCGCGGCCTCGCCCGCGACGATGTCGAAGTGCGGCGTATCGCCCCGAACGACGGCGCCGACCGCGATCACGGCGGCATACCGATCGCTCGCGAGCACGCGGCGGACAGCGGCGGGGAGCTCCCACGCGCCCGGAACCCACACCACGTCGACGTCGTCGAACGCCGTGCCGTGGCGCACGAGTGCGTCCACGGCACCGTCGGCGAGGGCGCGCGTGATGGTCTCGTTGAAGCGGCTGGCGACCACCGCGAAGCGGCGGCCGTCGCCGCGCGGGGTGCCGACGAACTCGGGCATGGGGTCGGGCGAGGCGTTGACGACGGGAAGGCTGCGCGGCATGTCGGGCGATCCAACGTGAAGGTCTCGTGTGTCGTCCCGAGCGCGGAGTGTCGCGAGCGACGACAAGCTAGCGGCTTCGCGATCGCGTCAGGACGCGAGGAGGTGCCCCAGCTTTGCCCGCTTCGTGTCGAGGTAGGCCGAGTTGTCCGCGGTGCGCGGCGCCTCCATCCGGACCCCTTCGAGGACCGTGATCCCGTAGCCCTCGATGCCGACGAGCTTGCGCGGGTTGTTGGTCATGATGCGCACGGCCTTGAGGCCGAGGTCGAGGAGGATCTGCGAGCCGATGCCGTAGTTGCGCAGGTCGGGCTTGAAGCCGAGCCGCTCGTTCGCTTCGACGGTATCGGCGCCGCGATCCTGGAGCTCGTAGGCGCGCAGCTTGTTGAGCAGTCCGATCCCCCGCCCTTCCTGGTCGAGGTAGACGATCACGCCGCAGCCCGCTTCGACGATCATGTCCATCGCGCGCTCGAGCTGCCAGCCACAATCGCAGCGGTCGGAGTGGAAGACGTCGCCCGTTAGGCACTTGGAGTGCATGCGGACGAGGACGCCCTCGCCACGCGCGACCGCCGCGTCGAGGTCACCGTGAACGAGCGCGACGTGTTCGCGCGCGTCGACGTCGTTGCGATACCCGACGATGCGCCAGAGCCCCCGCGAGGTCGGCAGGCGCGCGTCGGCGACGCGCTGGATCAGGCGCTCGTGCTTCAGGCGGTGCGCGACGAGCTGCGCGACGGTGATGAACGTGATCCCGTGCCGCTCGCAGTACGCGTCCAGCTGCGGGCGCTTCGCCGTCGTGCCATCCGCGTTCAGGACCTCGCAGATCACGCCCGCCGGCGCGAGCCCCGCGAGGCGGCAGAGATCGACGGCCGCCTCGGTGTGCCCAACGCGGTGCAGCACGCCACCCTTGCGTGCGCGAAGTGGATGCACGTGCCCGGGCCGCCGCAGATCGCGCGGCGTCGACGTCGGATCCGCGGCGACTCGGATGGTCGCGGCCCGGTCGGCCGCGGAGATGCCGGTCGTCACGCCGTGGCGCGGCGCCGCGTCGATGCTGACGGTGAACGCCGTGCGCATCGCCTCGGTGTTGTCCTCCGTCATCAGAGGCAGGTCGAGCCGCTCACACAGCTCGGGGCTCAGCGCGAGGCAGAGCATGCCTTTCGCGTCGAGCATCTGATTGACCATGGCGGGCGTGACGAGTTCGGCCGCGCACACGAGGTCGCCCTCGTTCTCGCGGTCCTCGTCGTCTGCGACGACGAGGAACTTGCCGGCGCGAAGGTCCGCGATCGCCTGCTCGATGGTCCCGAATGCCATGGTCGAACTCTCCTCGAAAGCGGCCGCGCAACGAGGCGCGGGAACGACGTGGGACAGCGCGTGAGACGTCCGGTCAGGCGACGCGTGCGGCGAGGTACGGCGCGACGAGTCGTTGCACGTACTTGCCGACCACGTCCCCTTCGACGTGAACCGGGTCGCCCGGGGCGCGCAGCCCGAGCGTGGTGTGCCGATGTGTGTACTCGATGATCGAGAGCTGCAGTACCCCGGGCGCCGGCAGCGCGTTCACGGTGAGGCTCACACCATCGATCGTGACCGATCCGTGCGGCACCATGAGCGCATCGAGACCGTCCGGCAGCGCGACGTCGATCAGCCACGCGTCCCCGCGCCGCTCGACCCGCTCGACGGTGCCCACACCATCGACGTGTCCCTGTACGAGGTGGCCGCCAAGACGGTCGCCGGCGCGGAGCGCGCGTTCGAGATTCACGCGTCGTTCCGCGTGCCAGCCGCCGAGCGCCGTGCGGTCGAGCGTCGTGACGACGGCCGCGACCGTGAACCAACTCCGCATCCCGTCGCCATCGGCGCCCGCGATCGGGCCGGTCTCGCGTACCGTCAGGCAGACGCCGTCGCACGCCACGCTCTCACCCTCGGCGAGCGCCTCGTACGCGCAGTGGATCCGAAATTCGCGGCCCGCCTCGGTCTCCTCGACCGAGACGATCGTGCCGACGTCGTCGACGAGACCGGTGAACATGGTTCGGTGCGGGCCCGTCGGACGGGCGTGCTAGGGAATGGAGCTGACCGACCGCCTCGGAATCGGGTGGACGGCGTAGATCGTGAGCAGGTCGTCGTCGAGCACGCGCCGGCGCACGACCGGGAGGCGCCGCGCGCCACGCCCCGACTGCGACGGTGCCGCACCAAATCCGACGAGCGCACCGGCCCCGAGAACGACCGGTGCCTGAAAGGTAACCAGCCGGTCCACGAGGTCCGCCCGCCAGAGCGCGCCGACGATCCCCGCCCCGCCCTCGACGAGCAAGCTGCGTACGCCCTGCGCACGTAACGCGGTACACGCTTCGTCGATGGATGCGGCGCGAAGAACCTGGACGCCTGCGGCCTCCAGGGCCCGGCGACGCGGTTCCGGCGCGTCCGGGGCGCACACTACGCACGTCGGCCACTCGCGCGCCGTGCGCACGAGTGCGGCCTCGAGCGGGAGACGCGCGCCGCGGTCGAAGACGATGCGAAGCGGATGGACGCGCGGCGGTGCGACGTCTCGGACGGTGAGCAGCGGATCGTCAGCGAGCGCCGTCCCGATGCCAACCGCGACCGCGTCATGCCCGGCCCGCATCCGGTGCACGAGCCGGCGCGAACGAGCGCCCGTGAGCCATGCCGGCGCGTGCGCGTGGTCCGCGATCGCCGCATCGATCGAGAGCGCGAGCTTGAGCGTGACCCAGGGCCGCGTCCCCCCGGTCACGTCGAAGAAAAACGGCGCATTGAGTTCGACCGCGCGATCCGCGAGTACACCTTCGTCGACGATCACGCCCGCCCCGCGCAGCCGCGCCGCACCGCCCGACGCGATCGCGTGCGGATCGCTGGCCGCGACGACCACGCGAGCGATGCCAGCCGCGAGGAGCGCGTCGACGCACGGCGGTGTTCTCCCCCAGTGATTGCAGGGCTCCAGCGTCACGTACGCGGTCGCACCACGCGCGCCCTCACCCGCGGCGCGCAGCGCGGCGACCTCTGCGTGCGCGCCGCCGTACTCCGCGTGCCACCCCTCGCCGACGACGACGCCGTCGCGCACGATGACGGCTCCGACGAGTGGATTCGGCGCCACGCGCCCCCACCCGCGACGCGCGACACGGAGCGCGCGTCGCATGTGGCGCGCGTCGTCAGTCAGTGGCACCATCTCAACGTCCGACGCGGACGCCGAGCGAGACGTAGGTGTAACCGTCCGTCGGCGTGTGCCCGGCGAAGCTGTTGTACGTTGAAATCGTCGTCCCGCCGGACGTGCGACCGACTTCTCGCGGTGAGCTGCGCGATGCCCCCGGCGGGGAGCGGTGGCGCCGGCGTACACGTTCGTCCGGGTCAGCCGCTGCGCGAACGTCTGCGTGAAGACGAGCCGTGCGATGTCGATGCCCGGGACGGCCGGCGCGAAGACGCTCCCGGCGATGGTCGCGCGGGCGTCGTAGCGGTCCTGTCCAGCGCCGGCACTCAGGCCGAGGATCGAGAATCGCTGATTCACCGCAACGCGCCACGAATCGGTCGCCACGCGCGCGGCGGTAACGCCGATCTGCCCGCCATCATTCGTCTGCGCGGCGATCGATGTCGTCGGGATCTCGCGATGCAGGAACGTGACGCCGACGCCGGGGACGAAGCGCGATCGCTGTAACAGGCCGACGCGCGCGCCGTACCCGATCTGGACCGCGCTCCCGGTTCGGTCGACGCGCACCTGGCCCGAGGTGAACGACGGAACGTACGCGCCGCTCAGCAGCAGATCGACACCGCCGACGCGTGTGAGGCCGACCGGCAGCCCACCAAAGAGCCCGATGCCCGCATCCACGGCTGGAAGCGCGAGTGTTTGGGCGTTGGTCGCGAAGTCGGTGCGAACCGCCCCCGTTGTGTTCAGCTGCACGCCACCGACGGCGGGAAGGCGACCACCCCCGAGCACGTTCGCGCGGATGCCGACGCGCACGTGCCCGAGCCCGCCTAACGTACCACCCTGCCCCAGCTCGGCGCTCCCGCCCGCGACGAGGGCACCGAGCTGGGGGGCAAGGAAGTTGAACAGATCGATGGACTTCTGACACGCATCCTGCTGGACGAGCGCCGTAGCGCCACTCGGCGACGTGACGGGTGCGGTGACCGCGCATCGCGAATCGAGCGACCCGCCCTGAGCGCTCGCACTTCGGGGGACGCCAGCCGCCGCGAGCAGGAGTACGGCGGAAATAGAGCGGAATCGGGACGAAATCATGGCAGCCGAACGAAGCAGTGAACAAACGAGCGCCGCGCGCGACACTCTCAGCGCAAGCGGACCTGTCCCGTCCCCGCGGTCACATGTCCGATCACGCGACCTGGCACGCCGGCCGCGCGCGCGGCGTCGATCACCGCATCTGCGTCTGCCGGCGCGACCAGCACGCAGAGGCCGATGCCCATGTTGAATGTGCGGAACTGCTCCATGCGCTCCAGCGCGCCGGCATCCGCGAGGACACGGAACGTGTTAGGCACCTCCCATGCTTCCGTGTCGACTTCCGCGTCGCACGTTGGTGGGAGTGAGCGGTCGAGATTCCCCGGAAGTCCGCCGCCCGTGATGTGCGCCATCGCGTGCACGCGCGCGAGCACCGGGCGTACGGCCGCGAGATACGAGCGATGCACCGCGAGCAGGATGTCGGCGACCGTCGCGCCCGCACCCGGGAACGCATCGTGTGGCCCGAGGCGCAGACGATCGCTCACGATTCGGCGCGCGAGCGAATACCCGTTCGTATGCAGACCGCTGCTCTCCAGCCCAACGATCGCGTCGCCCATCTGCACGCGCTCCGCGCCGAGCACCTCGTCTTCTTCCACGCTGCCGACGATGAACCCTGCGAGGTCGAAATCCGGCGGCGTGTACACGCCCGGCATCTCGGCCGTTTCTCCACCAATGAGCGCGCAGCCATTCTCGCGGCACCCCGCGGCAACGCCCGCGACGACCGCTTCGACGGCGACTGGGTCGAGCTTGCCGAACGCTACGTAGTCGAGGAAGAACAACGGAAGGGCGCCCTGCACGAGGATGTCGTTGACGCAGTGGTTGACGAGATCGTGGCCGACGGTGTCGAGCCGCCCCGACTCGACGGCGACCTTGACCTTCGTCCCAACACCATCGGCGCTGGCGACGAGCAGCGGCGCCCGCCCGCCAGCCGGCATGCGGAACATCCCACCAAAGCCACCGAACGCCCCGCGCGTGCCTGCCGTCCGCGTCGACGCGACGAGCGCTGCGAGCCGGTGCTTCGCCGACTCCGCTGCGTCGAGGTCGACACCAGCCGCGCGATAGTCGAGCGGGCCGTCGTTCGTGCTCATCAGCCCTGCATGCCGACTGGCAGCTCGCGTTCGAAGCTGACGAGCTGCCGGAACTCGGCCACGCGTGCGTCAATCTCGGCACGCGTCAGCGCGATCGTCCGCTCGTTCGAGAACTTCTCCACCGCGAACGATCCCATCGCCGACCCGTAGACGACGGCGCGGCGCATGTTCGCGTCGCTCAGATCGTCGGTCGCGGCGAGCCAGCCGATGAAGCCACCCGCGAACGAATCGCCAGCACCGGTCGGGTCGAAGATGCTCTCGAGCGGATACGCCGGCGCAAAGAAGACCGACGCACCCGAGAAGAGGAACGCGCCGTGCTCCCCCTTCTTGATGACGACGTGCTTGGGCCCCCGCGCCATGATCCACCGCGCCGCGCGGACGAGGTTCGATTCCTCCGTCAGCTGCCGTGCCTCGGCGTCATTGAGCGTGATCAGGTCGACGTGCCCGAGGAGTTCGATCAGATCGGTCCGCCGACTCTCGATCCAGAAATTCATCGTGTCACACGCGACGAGCTTGGGGCGCGCGACCTGGCGCAGGACGTCGAGCTGCAGGCGCGGATCGATGTTGCCGAGGAACACGTACGGCGCGTTCCGGAACGCCTCGGGGATCTGCGGACGGAAATGCGAGAAGACGCCGAGGCGCGTCTCGAGCGTCTCGGCCGAGTTCAGATCGTGGCGGTAGCGCGCACGCCAGCGAAAGCTCTCGCCCTCGGCCTGTTCGAGCCCGGCGAGATCGACGCCCGCTGCGCGGAGCGGCTCGAGCTTCTGCATCGGGTAGTCGCTGCCGACGACACCGACCAGCTGGACCGGACCGAAGTGGCAGGCCGAGGAGGCAAACATCGTCGCGGAACCGCCGAGGACTTCTTCGGCCCGGCCGAACGGGGTCTCGACGGAGTCGAGGGCAACGGAACCAACGACGAGAACGGGCATCAGCAGAAAGAGAGGTTTGGAGATGTGACGCTGTCGGCCTGAGCGCAGCGCAGGAGCTCGCGTGCGGTATGTATCACTGGCGCGGTCGGGCAGGTCCGTCCTCGCAGACCTGGCACATCGGTATGCACACGGGATCGTTCGCTGCGCTCAGGATGACAGACGCCTGGTCGCGAGGACGCACGCGGGCCCGCCCCGCCCGGCGACGCACCTACATGCGATCCGGCGCGGCAATGCCTAACAGCGTGAGCGCATTGCGGAGCACCGTCTGCGTCGCGCGCGCGAGGGCGAGTCGTGCCGTCGTCAACGCCGGCGCCTCGTTGAGGACGTGGTGCTTGTGGTACCACACGTGCGCGAGGTTCGCGGTCTCCAGCAGGTACCCCGCGACACGATGTGGCTCGAGCGTTTCCGCCGCCTGCCCAACGACGCGCGGAAAGTCGACCAGCTTGGTGATGAGCTCCTGCTCCGCGGGCTCGGCCAGAAGACCGTATTCGATCCCTGCGCCGAGCAGCGCATCCACGTCGAGCCCCTCGATCCCCGCGTTGCGGAAAATCCCCGACATGCGCGCGTGCGCCATCTGCACGCGATACACCGGATTTTCATCGCTCTCGCTGCGGGCAAGATCGACGTCGAAGACGAGGTGCGAATCGCCTTTCCGCATCAGGTAGAAGTAGCGGACCGCATCCCGCCCAACCCAGTCGATGAGGTCGCGCACGGTCACGTAGCTCCCCGCGCGCTTCGAGATCTTGACCTCCTCACCACCGCGCATCACGGTGACCATCTGATGCAGCACGTACTCCGGGTATCCGGCGGGGATGCCAGCGCCTAACGCCTGCAGTCCCGCGCGTACGCGCGCCGTCGTGCCGTGGTGGTCGCTCCCCTGCACGTTGATCGCACGCGCGTAGCCGCGCTCCCACTTGGTCACGTGGTAGGCGACGTCGGGAACGAAATACGTATACTCCCCACCCCGCTCCGCGCTCCTGCGCATCACGCGGTCCTTGTCATCCCCAAACGGTGTCGTTCGCAGAAACAGCGCGCCGTCCTGCTCGTACGTCGCGCCAGCGTCGACGAGCGCGCGCACGGTGCGGTCGACGCGCCCGTCCGAGTAGAGTGAACTCTCGAGGTAGTAGTTGTCGAACGCGACGCCGAACGCGCGCAGGTCGAGGTCCTGCTCGGCGCGGAGCGCAGCCACGGCGAAGCGGCGCAACTCCTCGAAGAGGTGCCCCTGCTCCGGGCGGCGGCCTTCGGCAATCCGGATCGCGCCCTCGTGCAGCACCTCGCGGTCGGGCATGCCATGTTGCGCCGCAAACGCGTCCGCGATCTCGACGACGTACTCGCCGTGATAGCCGCCCTCGGGAATCTCGGCGGTCGCGCCCGCACGCTGCGCGAGGCGCGCCCAGACGGTCTTCGCGAGGTTCTCGATCTGCGCGCCCGCGTCGTTGTAGTAGAACTCGCGACTGACCTCCCACCCCGACCAGGCGAGGAGCGCGCTCACCGCGTCGCCTAACGCCGCCTGGCGTCCGTGCCCGACGTGGAGCGGGCCGGTTGGATTGGCGGACACGAATTCGACGACGACGCGCTCACCCGCCCACGCGGCGTCGCGCCCGTAGTCGGCGCCTAACGCGAGAATCGGGGCGATCCCGCGCGCGACCACCGCGGGATCGAGCCGGAAGTTGAGGAAGCCCGCCCCGGCCACCTCGACCGCGCGAACCCCCGCGGCCGCGAGGTCGAGACGCGCGACGAGCGCGTCGGCAATCTCGCGCGGCTTGCGCCGAAGCGAGCGCGCGAGCGTCATCGCGAGGTTCGTCGTCCAGTCGCCGAATGCCGGGTCACGCGGACGTTCCAGCACGACATCGACTGACTCGTCGGCGCCGATGTCGCGCGCCGCGGCGACGAGCGCCGACCGGATCGCGTCAGGACCCACGAGCGGCGCGGCCGTCTCGCCGGCGTCGACGAGCGTCACGCCGCGCCGCCCGTGCCGCCGGACGCGCTCCCGCTTCCGCCCGCGCTTCCGCCGGATCCGCTCGTCCCACCGGAACCACTCGATCCTCCACCCGCGCTCGAGCCGCCGCCGGACGACGCGCGCCCACCCGAGGCGCCAGATCCGCCGCCGCTCCCGCCACTGCTCGACTCCGATCCGCTCGACGGGCCGCCGCTGGACCCGCCGCTCGAGTCCTTGCTCCCAGACTCCTTGCTTCCAGACTCCTTGCTTCCAGACTCCTTGCTCCCCGACTCACCCCCGCCGCTCTTGCCCGCGGGCGGGCTGCCGCTCGTGCGGTGCGCGTTCTTGCCGTAATCGGTGAGGTAGAACCCGCTGCCCTTGAACACGAGCCCGGCCCCTCCGGAAATCGCTCGCTCGGCGACCGCCCCGCAGATCGGGCAGATCGCCGTGCTCGGGGCCTCGCTGATCTTGTGGAACTGGTCGAACGCGTGACCGTTACTGCATCGGAACTCGTAAGTCGGCATCGGATCGCTACTTATGGCGGGACCTCGAACCTGCGAAGGATACCGGCCGCTCGGGCCGGCTACAAGCCGCGGTCACGCGCGCGGCGCGTGTCGCGGCATGCCTTTTCCCTTCCGGGTCCGGAATGACAGCCATAGCACCGCCCGAGATCCCCGCCGACGGCGACCGCCGCAACCCCGACGCAGCCGCACCCGAGGGGCCCGCATCGTCGACGCAATCGCCGGGGAGCGGCACGCGCCTTTCCGCTGCCGAGATCCACGACAACGTCGTCGTCGCAGCCGACGAGGAGATGAGCCGACCGGCCGTCGAACTCGCGCTGTCGTCGTTTCAGGCGGGCCTGATGATCGGCTTCAGCCTGCTCGCCTCCGCATATCTCGCCTCGCTCGTCGGACCCGAACACCGCGCCGCCGCGGCGGCCGCCGGGTACCCGCTCGGCTTCATCTTCGTCGTCCTCGCGCGCAGTCAGCTGTTCACCGAGAACACGCTCGACCCGCTGCTGCCGCTCCTCGAACGACGCGATGGCGAGACGCTCCGCGGCGTGCTCCGACTGTGGGGCATCGTGCTCGGCGGCAACCTCCTCGGTACACTGGTCTTCGCCGTGGTCGCGGCACGCACGCCGATGATCAACGAGTCGTTAGGCGCGTCGCTCCACGAAGTCGCCGAGCATGCGACGACCGGCGGATTCGGCCTGGTACTATACCGCAGCATCTTCGGCGGCTGGCTCGTCGCGCTCATGGCGTGGCTCGTCGCGTCGACGTCGTTCACGGGTGCGCAGATCCTCTTTGTCTGGCTCACGACGGCACCGATCGCCGCGTTCGGATTTCGGCACGCGATCGCCGGCGCGGCGGAAGCGTTCTACCAGGCCGCGAGCGGACGTGCGACGTGGGGCGAAATGATCGGCGCGTTTCTCATCCCTGCGATCCTCGGGAACGTCATCGGCGGCGGCGTTCTTGTCGCGCTGCTCAACCACGGCCAGGTCACGTCGAGGCTGGACAGCCGCAAGCGACGCCGAAGCACCGAACGCGACGCGCCTAACGGCTGATCCGGTCTCGCAGGCGGTTCCACGCGTCCTCGACCGCCGCCGGGAGCACGAGCGAGTCGGCGATGGCGGCGATCTCCTCGGCATCGCGCCAGGCACGTTCGAGGTCGGCGAGTTGGCCGTCGAGCGCGCGGCGTTCCTGCTCGTCGTGGATCGCCATCTCGAATGCGAGGCGGTCCAGGGGCGCCATACGGTGCAACAGCAATCCCGCCGGTCCGGGCGTGCTGGTGACACGGTCCTCCCGCTCCCCTTGGCGAAGCGTTGCAAGGAAGGGGCGTCGCGGACCCGGGCGTGGGCCCGCGAGGCGAGCGAGGAACCCCGACGCGCTCCCGGCATCGACGAGACGCGAAACCGCGCCGTCGACTTGTACGTCGGTTGCGCCCGCGGCGTTGACACTGGCCAGCATCGGGCCAAGCGCACGAAGCGCGTCGCCCGCTTCCAGCGCGCGCATCTCGCGACCCCATGGCAGCATGACCGTCGGCGTGCCATCTGGCGCGAGCTTTACGCGCACCGCGCCGATATCGACGTCGAGCCGAAGCGCGACCCGTCCGACGCGCATCGGGACGCGCGCCTTCGGAGTCACGACTCTGCCGGGATCGCCGTCATCGTCGAGTATCTCGCCCGCTTGCGCGACCAATACCGCGACGCTGAACGGCCCGAGCGCGAGCGCCAGTATTCCAGCGAACACGCCGACGTACGCCGTCCTTGCGGCGATGCTCCTGACGAACGTGATCCGCCGGCGACGCGCGAAGGTGCTGGCGTAACGCCACGCCGCCAACTCCGGGCGAAGCGGCCGGCCGATGCGCACGAGGTCGGTCGCATCCGCGACGCGTGCGAGTCCGACGTTGTCCGTCGACGCCCGGAGTCGCGTCGCGCGAAACAGACGCTCCGCCTGGTCGATTGCTTCCCAGCGCTCTTCGAGCGGCGTCAGATTCCAGCGTTGACAGCGGCTGCACACCACCCACAGCCGGCCCGTGTCCGCATCGTACGCGAGCCGCCGACCGACGGGGAACGCCTCCAGCGCTTCGTTCCGCCCGAGGTCGGCGTTACAGAACAGACAGTGCGCGTACACGCCTGCGCCGCTAGCGCATCAGGCGCTTGGCCGGTGTCGGCCCCACACGCCCGCGAGTGTGTCGGAGATCTCGCCCACCGACGCGCGGGCCCGCACCGCATCGACGATGAGCGGCATCAACGGCACGCGCGCCGCTCCGCGCGTTCCGTATGGCCGAGCCGCCTCGGCGAGGACGCCTAACGTGCGCTCGACGGTCGTGCCGTCGCGAGTCCGCCGCACGGCCGCGAGTGCGGCGACCTGCGAGCGCTCCAACGCCGAAAAGTCCGGCGAGGGAATGATCGGCGGCTCCTGCGCGTCACCGAATTTGTTGACGCCGACGACGACCGTCTCGCCCGCCTCGACGCGGAGCTGGTGCTCGTACGCACTTCGCGCGATCTCGTCCTGAAAGAATCCGCGCGCGATCGCCTCGGCCGCGCCGCCCATCGCATCGACACGTTCGAGCAGTTCGCGCGCACGCCGCTCCAGCTCGTCGGTCAGCGCCTCGACGTAGTAGCTCCCCGCAAGTGGGTCGACGGTCTGTGCGGTGCCGCTCTCGTATCCGAGGATCTGTTGCGTGCGGAGCGCGAGCGTTGCCGCCTCGGCCGTGGGCAACGCGAGTGCCTCGTCGTAGCCGTTCGTGTGCAGCGACTGCGTGCCGCCCAACACGGCGGCGAGCGCCTGCACGGTCACGCGCACGACGTTGTTGAGTGGCTGCTGTGCCTGCAGCGTCACACCGCCGGTCTGCGTGTGGAAGCGCAACCGAGCGCTCGCGTCCGACGCGCCGAAGCGCTCGCGCATGAGGCGCGCGTAGAGGCGCCGCGCTGCCCGGAACTTCGCGGCTTCCTCGAACAAATCGTTGTGCGCGGCGAAGAAGAACGACAGCCGCGGCGCGAACGCGTCCACGGGCAACCCGGCTTCGATCGCTCGACTCACGTACTCCATCGCGTTCGCAAAGGTGAACGCGACCTCCTGCACCGCCGTCGCCCCCGCCTCGCGGATGTGGTAGCCGGAAATCGAGATCGGATTCCACTGCGGCACCTCGGCCGCGCAAAACCGGAACGTCTCCGCAACGAGGTTGAGCGACGGTTCCGGCGGGAAGACGTACGTGCCGCGCGCGGCGTACTCCTTCAGGATGTCGTTCTGCGTCGTCCCTGACAGCTTCTCCCGCGCGATGCCCCGCTCCTCCGCGACGACGACGTACATCGCCAGCAGCACGGACGCGGTCGCGTTGATCGTCATCGACGTCGACACGCGATCGAGCGGGAGATCCGCGAGCAGCGCGTGCATGTCCTCGACCGTGTCGATCGCCACGCCGACCCGCCCGACCTCGCCTAACGCACGCGGCGAGTCGGAGTCGATCCCCATCTGCGTCGGCAGGTCGAACGCGGTCGACAATCCGGTCTGCCCCGCGTCGAGCAGCAGCTTGAAGCGCGTGTTCGTGTCGGCCGCCGTGCCGAAGCCCGCGTACTGCCGCATCGTCCAGAGCCGACCGCGGTACATGGTCGACTGCACGCCGCGCGTGAACGGAAACGCGCCGGGATCGCCGAGGTCCTGCCGGTAGTCGACGTGCACGCCGTCCGCCGCGACGTCATCGGGGCGGTAGACGGGTGCGACTGGCAGGTCGGAGGGCGACCGGCGCTCGCCGTCCTGGGCAGCCGGCCGGGCAGGCGCGCTCATCGCAGCGCTCAGACGCCGACGGTGAGTTCGGCGGCCGGCGCGACGCGATCGGCGAACGACGCGCCGGAGCGCAGCAACTCGACCGCGGTATCGACCTCGCGCTTGCTGCCGATGAACAACGGCGTGCGCTGGTGCAGCTCGCTCGGCTGCACTTCCATCACGCGCCGCACACCATCGCTCGCGCACCCACCCGCCTGCTCGACGATGAAGGCGAGCGGGTTGGCCTCGTACAGCAAGCGGAGCTTGCCACGCGGGCTCTTGGCGTTCGCGGGGTACGCGAACACGCCGCCGCCGAGCAGGTTGCGGTGGAAGTC
This sequence comes from uncultured Gemmatimonadales bacterium, assembly GCA_963702945.1. Lineage (GTDB taxonomy): Bacteria > Gemmatimonadota > Gemmatimonadetes > Gemmatimonadales > Gemmatimonadaceae > BPUI01. The sequence goes on along the minus strand of OY969773.1, from coordinate 327,406 downwards.
GGCGACGAGCGAGCCGACGTAGCGCACGTTGAGCGGCTTGCGCACGCCGTCGAGTCCACGGTATCGACGCATGAGGGTCTTCACCGGCTCTTCCCAGTGCTGCTCGTAGGAGTCGTTCACCGAGAGATACTTGCCGTTCTCGGGGATGCGCATATCCGGGTGCGAGAGCAGGAACTCGCCCAGCGATGGGTCGAGCGTGAAGCCGTGCGCGCCCTGCCCCGTCGTGTAGACCATCATCGTGCTCGAGCCGTAGATGATGTAGCCCGCCGCGACCTGACGCCTTCCGGGCTGGAGCAGATCTTCGAGCTCGCCGCGTGGCCCGACGGAGATCTTCTTCATGACGGAGAAGATGGTCCCGACCGGCACGTTCACGTCGATGTTGGACGACCCATCGAGCGGATCGAAGGTGAGCACGTACTTGCCGCACTTGAACGGCGCAGGGATCGGAATCAGATCGGGCTCTTCCTCCGACGCCATCGCGCAGAGCCGTCCGCCGTGATCCATCGCCTTGATGATGATCTCGTTGGCGATGACGTCCAGTTTCTGCTGCGCCTCACCCTGCACGTTCTCCGCGCCGTACTCCCCGAGAATGTCGGCCAGGCCTGCGGACCGCACCTTGTTGGCGATCATCTTGGCTGCGAGCGCGATGTCGTACAGGATGCCGGACAGCTCGCCCGTCGCTTCCGGGTGCTGTCGCTCCTGTTCGATGATGTAGCGCTCGATGGTGACGACGGAGGTAGCGGTATGTCGGACCACGCGACAGGGCCTCAGCAAGGGTCAGTCGGGTCCGCCGGGGGAGAAACGGCGCGTCGCCGAGTTCGACCGGTTCGCTCGTGCGACGTGCGCATCAGCGAACTGGTCGGCCTCGGTCTCGAAGCGGTTCCGGGCGTACCCGTGCCGCACGGACTCCCAACAATACGCGAGGGGGAACGTGCGCTGGTTGGCAAACTGACGGACGTGCGCGAGTTCGTGCAAGAGCAGCGTGGGCGATGCGCGGTCGGGATCGGCGAGGAAGACGGTGCGCCAGAGCGTGATTCCGGCCACCGTGGACTGGCCAAGGCACCACCCGCCGATGCGCAGCGGGAGGCCGCCAGCGCGCCAGCGTGCGTCCACCAACTCGGGGTACGCCGTGAGCAGTTCGGCCGCCAACGTGATGGGGCGACCAACGATCGCGGAGCGCAGCCGCGCAGGAAGACTGTCTCGCCGCATCACGGTCCGGAGCGCACGTCGAGCCGCGATCCGTCGGTACTCACGACGATCGTGCCCTCGGCGTCGGTTCGATGAACTTCCGCGCCCGCGCTGCGCAGCCGATCGACGATGAGTGGGCTGGGGTGCCGGTACATGTTGGCGGCTCCGACGCTGACGAGCGCGAGACGGGGGCGGACCGCGTCGACGAACGCAGGCGAGGAACTCGTCGCGCTTCCGTGATGGGCCACTTTCAGCACGTCGGCCGCGAGCGACGCGTCGTCGCCGGCCTGTGCGGCTCGCGCAATGAGCCAGGCTTCTTCGGGCTCTTCGGCGTCACCGGTGAGCAGGAAGCGCACCGCGCCGAACTCGACGCGGACGACGACGCTCGCCAGGTTCGGATCGTCCAGGGCGGCGGTCCAGGCCGAGTCGGGCGCGAGGGCGCGCAGCCGCACGCCGTCGATCTCCAGCACGTCGTCGGGTCGGACGCGATGCCAGGTGGCGCCCGCATCGCGCGTGGCGGTGAGAACGTCCGCGTAAGTCGCCGATCCGAGCGCGTAGCCGCCATCCCACACGAGTCCGGGGTGGAGACGGCGGATGACCGACGGCGCGCCGCCGACGTGGTCGGCGTGCGGATGCGAGAGGACGAGGGCAGCCACATCTCCGCCGAAACGCCGGATGTAGGGAACGACAACGTGTGCGCCGGCGTCGACGCCAATCCCTCCAGGGCCGGCGTCGAACAGGATCCAGCGTCCGTGCGGTGTGCGGAGCGCGACGGCATCACCCTGCCCGACATCCAACATGTGCAGTTCGACGCGCCCACTGCCTGTCGGTCGTGCCCAGCCGATCGACGCACATGCGAGGGCAGCGGCTCCGCAGATCGCCGTCCGCGCGCGACGCCGTCTCGGCGTCGCCGCATGGATCAGGAGGGCACCGGCGGCGATGCCGGCGCATGCGGCACCAAACAGCGTCGGCGTGACCGGGAACGTCGCGCCTGGAAGACTGCCGAGATGTTGGGCGATGGCCGTCAACGCGCGGAGTGGGATGCGCGCGCCGTCCGCGAAGAGCAACGCGATCGGTCGGAGCGGAGCGGCAACCACCGTGACGAAGAGCGCGGGTTGCAGCAGCGCGAGCACGGGTTCGGCCGCGAGGTTCGCGAGCACACCGACCAGACTGACCCTCCCGAAGTGCCACGCCACGAGCGGAGCGGTCGCGACCGTCGCCACAACGCCGACGAGCGCTTCCGAGGCGAGCTTCACGCGCCAGGGCGTGCGGCCGTCGCCGGTGATTGCTGCCCATCCCCGGACGGGAGCAGTCCGTGGCGCGGTTGGCGGCGCGTAGGGTGAGGGGCGACTTGCCGCTCGAGCCGCGTCCGTCCAGTACTTGCCCAGGGTGCGGGCAGCGACGAGGGCGGCCATGCCGCTCATCGAGAGTTGGTAGCCGAGGTCGAGGACGACGCGCGGGTCGACGAGTGGGACGAGACCGCCGAGTGCGAACGGCGTCCACGGCGACGTTGGACGTTGTACGAATCGAGACAGTGCGCCGGCGGCGAGCATGACGGCCGCGCGGACCGCCGGCGCCGGTGCGCCGATCAGAAGTACGTAGCCGCCGACGCAGCCGAGCTCGACGAGCACGCTGGCCGTCGGAGGCAGGCGCAGGGCACGAAGCGCGAGCGCGAGCGCGGCCGCCACGATCGCGACGTGGAGGCCGGACACGCTGAGCGCGTGCACCAGTCCCGCATCCGCGTAGACGTCGCGAACTTCGGGCGGGATCTCGTCCTCGTCCGCGATGACGAGCGCGCGGGCGAGCGGCGCATCGCGCGGACCGAACAGGGTGTCGAGCAGTGCGCCGATGCGGGCACGCGTGCGGACGAGGTGATCGACGTTGCCCATGGTACGGAGGGCAGCGTTCGGGACACGCACGCCACGCGGCGTGGGCCACGCATCGCCACGCACGGCGACGAATGCGCCGGCGCGGGCACTTCCCGCATCCACTCGTAGGGACGCGCGTGCCTGGCATGGCCGAGCGATCTGCACGCGGGCGCGGTCGCCCGGTCGTGCGTCGGCGAGCAGCACGCCTTCGAATGCGCCGCGTTCGACGAGCAACGCGCGGCATGCCGCGTCGGCGCGTACGCACTGCGCGGCGACGAGAAGACCGCCGCCCGCGCACGCCGCGATACCGGCCGCGTGCGCCCACCGACGTGCTCGCGAATGTCCGAGTGCGCGCGCGACGCAGGCGAGCGCGACGCCGATCGAGGCGAAGCCGAGTGCGAGTGCCGTCGACGGAGCACGCGTGGCGATCAGGAATCCGGCGGCGGTCCCGGTAACGAACGCGAGGTAACTTCGAAGGATCGCTGACACGGGCCGAGCTTACGGCGGCTCGGTCGTCCGTACAGCGTCGAAACGTTGCGGGGTGGCCCGAAGCGTTGCCGCGCGTTCACCCTTTCAGGATGCCGATCGTGTCCGACCTGCGCCCTCGATCCGAGTTGTTACAGCGTGTGCTGTCAGGTTCGGCCGCGCTCGTCGCCATATCGGCGCTCGCCGTTTCCGTGTACCAGGCGAAGATCACGCGGGAACAGCAGAAGATGAGCGCGTGGCCGTACGTCAGTGCTGGACATGGGGGGCCGGTCGACGGCCGGCCGTACAGCTTCCACGTGTACAACCAGGGCGTCGGGCCAGCGCTCGTGCGCTCCGTTCGCGTTTACGTCGATGGTCGGCCGCAGCGGACGTGGGGCGCGGTCGTCCGCACCATGGGCACGCCGGCGGAGACAACCCTCGTCTACAGTTCGTTCCACCGTGGATCAGTCGTGCTGCCGGGTGCCGATCGCGAAGTGCTGATCATCAAAGGGGCGCAGGCGCGCCCGTTTTGGATCGCGGCGCAGACCCGCTTCCGCTACCGGGTGTGTTACTGCTCGCTGTACGACGATTGCTGGGTGTACGATACGGCGTCCGACGCGGACCTGCCGCCCGCCGTTCGCGCGTGCGATACGGGCGTCGGGGAATTCGAGGACTGAATTCAGGCGTCCCAACCGGTGGGCGATCCGCGTGTGAATCGCGTCGCCGCGCCGGAGCTATCGCGACGGGACACTCGTTAGGCAGCAACGGTCGCCATCGGGAGTGCGGCGCGTACTCGGGTTGCCGGATCGCGCAGCACCGCGCCCGTGAACGTCGACCCCGTCGTCCCGGTCAGCTCGACCGTAACGTAGTCGCCGATTGCGATCCCGTCCGTCGGCAGCATCACCGTCTTGAAATCGCGCGTGCGGGCCTGAAACAGATCCCCGCGACGCGCCGCCTTCTCGACGAGCACCTCGTGACGCGTGCCTAACAGGCGCAAATTCCGCTCGCGCGCGCCCGCCCGCACCGTCGCGATCAGACGGTTCAGCCGCTCGCTTGCCACGTCGTCCGGGACGAACGTCGCCGGGTCCATGCGTGTCGCGGGCGTACCATCACGGGGCGAGAACTTGAACGTGTACGCGTCCTCGAAGCCGAGTTCCTCGACCAGCGACAGCGTCTCGGCGAAGTCCTCTTCCGTCTCGCCCGGAAAGCCGACGATCACGTCCGTCGTCAGATTCACCCCGGGGATGGCGGCCCGCAGCCGCGCCACGCACTCGCGGTAGCCCTCGCGCGTGTAGCGCCGCAGCATGCGCTTGAGCACCCGCGTCGACCCGCTCTGCATCGGGAGATGGACGTGCTCGCAGAGCTGCGGCACCTCGGCCATCGCGGCTAGGACGCGGTCGGTGAAGCTGTTCGGGTGCGGGCTCGTGAAGCGGATGCGGCGCACGCCGTCGACGGCGCCGATGGCGCGCAGCAGGTCGGCGAAATCGTACGTCCCATCATGGTACGAATTCACCGTCTGGCCGAGCAGCACGACCTCACCGATTCCGTCAGCCACGACCTGTTCGGTCTCGCGTACGACGTCAGCGAGCTTCCGACTGCGCTCGGAGCCGCGCGTATACGGGACGATGCAGTAGGTACATCGGTAGTCGCACCCACGCTGCACCGGGATCCACGCCTTCACGCCGTCGAAACGGCGCGGCATGAAGTCCTCATAGTGCTCTTCGAGATCGAAGCTCGTCGCCGTCACGCGCTCGCCGTTGCGCGCACTCTCGAGCATGAGCGGCAGCGCGCGGTAGCCGTCCGGCCCGACGACGATCGACACGTGCCGCGCCTTGTCGAGCAACGTCGGGCCCAGCCGCTGCGCCATGCAGCCGGCCACGCCTAACACACTCCCCGGCTTCATGTGGCGCTTCAGTTCGCCGAGCCGTCCAATCACGCGCTGCTCGGCGTGGTCACGGATCGCGCACGTGTTGACGAGAATCACATCGGCGCCATCCGGACCGTCGACGGCGGTATAGCCGTTCGCGGCGAGGCTGCCATACATGAGCTCCGAATCGCTCACGTTCATCTGGCAGCCGTACGTTTCGATGTAGACGGTCGGACCGGACATGGGCACACACGCGAGAGTAGCGGTCGGCGGAACGTCGCCGCCCGTTTGCAAGCTAGCGCGTAAGCTGTTGTCGAGACAGCGCTTGCATGACGGGGACGCCCACGCTGGCGCCGAAGCGCGCGCTCACGCGTGCCGCGGCACGGACGGCAGCAGTACGTGGAACGCCGCCCCCGGAAATTCCCCTTCCGCCGTCGCGCTCTGCACCCAGACGCGGCCGCCATGCGCCTCGACGGCAAGTTTGCAGAACGCGAGGCCGAGCCCCGACCCCCGTCCGTGCGTGCGCTCGACCGCCGTGCTCGGCAGGCGCGCGGTCTGGAACTTCCGAAAGATCAGTTCACGGTACTCCGCGGCCACACCACGCCCCGTATCAGCCACGGTGAACAGCACGCCGTCCGCGACCTGTCGCGCTGAGACGCGCACCGTCAAGCGCCCGTCGCGTCCCGCGCCGTGCACGAGCGCGTTCTGCAGCAGATTGTTGAACACTCGGCGCACTAGCGCGCGGTCGGCGGAGAACGTCGGCGTTCGGTCCGCAACGTCAACACTGAGGCTGGCGTTTGCGGCGGCGAGGCGCACGGCCCAATCGCGGCACAGGTCGTCGATGAGCTGGCTCGGTGCGATCGGCTCGGGTCGAAGCACGACCTCCTCTTCCTCGACGCGTGCGACCTCGAGGAGATCGTCGATCAGGCCGAGCAGTTCTTCCGACTTGCCCTGTGCATCACCGAGCGCGAGGCGCTGCACCTCGGTGACCGCACCATGGTCGCCATCCGCGACCATTTCGAGCGTCGCGAGGACGGAGGTGAGCGGCGACTTGAGGTCGTGCACCATCATCTTCAGCAGATCGTCGCGCACCTTTTCCAACTCACGCAACCGACGCACGGTGTTCTCCAGCGCGTCGGTCGCGGCTTTCAGCCGGAGCAGCGACCGCAGCCGCGCGCCGAGTACCTGGCGGTTGTGCGGTTTGGTGAGGAAATCGTCGCCTCCGGCCTCAATCGCGCGCACGCGGTCGTTGGCGTCGGTCAGTGCCGTGACGAAGATGACGGGTACGCGCGACGTCCGCGGGTCACGCTTCAGACGGCGGCAGACCTCGTAGCCCGTCGCCCGATCGGAGACGCCGAGATCACCGGCGGGCATCGAGACATCGAGCAGACAGAGGTCGGGGCGAACCTCGAACGCGATCGCGAGCGCGGACGGGCCATCCGTCGCGGTCGCGGTACGATAGCCGAGGATGTGCAGCTGATCGACGAGCAGTTCGACGTTGGCCGGAACGTCGTCTGCCACGAGAACGAGCGGCGCGTCCTCGGCGACGGTCACGGCCGAATCGTGAACCCGAGGCTCAGCGTCCACGCGTGCTCGCGCGCGCCCTGCACCGCCGCCGTCCCGCCCTCGGGTGTCCGACTCGCGCGCTGGAGCGCAAGGTCGGCGAGTGCGCGCCCGCCCGCGAGCGGCAACCCGAGCCCGCCAGTGAACGCCGTCTCGCGGATCTGCGCGCTGTCGATCGCGAACGGCAACGTGCGACGCCGCGCGCCGAGGCGGAGTATCAGCGGCGCCGATCCGACCGACGGACCAACGGCCTCGACCCCGCCCATCAGTTCATCCGCGTTTCGCGTATCCAGCGATGAGCCGAGCCCGCGCATGCTCGACCAGTCAGTCCGGGCGTAGGACGCGGCGAACGTTGCGCCGGTGATGCGATCGACGCGGAGGCCGACGCCGTAGCGGTTGGGGGCGTTCGCGCTGCGGACCGCCGTGTCGCCGCGCTCCGTGCGGAGGCTCCCGCCGCGCCGCGCCGAGCCCGCGATACTGAACCCGCGAATTGGCACGACCTCGGCGCCGATCGAAATCGCCGAGCCGGTGAAGCTCAGCGTGCTCGAGTCGCTGACCGAACCGAACTGCGTCGTGTCGACGAACCGCCGGCCCGAGACGAGCCGGTTCTCACCCGTGAAGCGGTGCACCGCCGCGCCCACGCGTAGCCAGCGCGTGACGAACGCGCCGACGCCAAGCCGCAGGTCGGCGATGCTGCCACGCGATTCGACGGTTTCGTTCGCGAGTACCGACTGGCCGCCGATGACGGTCGTCGTCGGATACTGCGTCGTGAACGAGCGATCGAGCAGCGTCGACGCGCTGATGCCTAACGTGTAACGCTGGTGGAACGGCACGCCGAGCGAGACGACCGGGAATCGCGCGATGGTGTTGTGCGCGGTGGCTGTCCCGACCTGCGTGGTGCGGAATTCGGGGTCGTACTGAAACGCGAACGCCGTACGGCCATACGACGTGAGCGATGCCGGATTGATCGGCGAGACCGGATCGAACTCCGCTAAGCCTCCCCCCGTCCCGAGCGCCCGCGTGGACAGCTGTCCCGGGGGATAGCCGAATCCCTGCCCCGCGAGGCTGCCCTGCGCCATCGCCGCGCGCGCGCCGCCGAGGACGGCGGCGGTCGCGATCATCGCTCCGATGGTGGGACGCGCCGTGCGGCGCAACAGGAGCGATGACATCACGGGTTACCGAACGAGCTGCGGGGGATGTATGTCAGGCGCAGGCGGGGCCGAACCGCAGCCGGCGCCTCGGACGAAAAGAACCGGACTTCGGCGGCCTGCGATCCTTCGAGTGGTGCACGGATCGCGATCGCGCGCACCGTGGTCGCGGGGAGCGCACGGAACGCGCGCACGAGCGTGACTAACGAAAAGGTGCGCGTGCCGCTGTCCGCGGGCGAGAGGCTGAGCGTGTCGGCGCTCGAGGCCGATCGGTGCGGCCAGCCCCGCGACCTGGACGAGATCCGTGAGCCCGGAAGTCGCGAGGACGCCCTCGCTCCGTATGCGCACCGTGTCGGTCGCGGCGACGTAGCGCGCCGGGCGCTGCGTCAGTTCGAGCACGGCTCGGACGACGTTCGTCGAGTCGGTGAGTTGGATCGGGAGCTTGAACTCGATCAGCGTGCGTCGCCCGGGCGCCCCGCCGACGATCAGGTCGGTCCCGATCGCCGGGCTCGGCGACCGCACGACGAGCGACTGGTCGATGAGGGAGCCGAGCACCGCCGGATCGCTCGCCGGTGTGCGCGAGTACGGCGCGACGACCACCGCCTTGTAACCGGTGTCGGTCGCGGCGTCGAAGGTCAGCGTCGGCGCGGTGCTGGAGATCGACCCGCCACTCCGAACGCCTAACACACGCAATTGCGCCCGCTGCGCACTGACGATCCGCAGACCGACGCGGAGGCGCGTGCCGGTCGTCGCCTTGGCCGCGAACACCGCATCGCTCAGCTTCACGCGCAGACTGTCGGGAACGAGCGCGCCCGCCGCGAGCGTCGCACTGCCGATGCGGCGGTCCGGGCGAAAGAGTCTCGCGAGCGTCGCCGTCGTCGTGTCGACGCCGATCGTCGTATCGACGTCGTACGCCTCGACCGTGATCGCCGCCGGCAGCGGCACCGTCTGCGTACCGGTGGTGTCGAGCACGAGCCGCAGATACGTACTGTCGACGGTCGTGATCGCGACGGAGTCGCCGCCCGCGGCCGGACTGTACTTGCTGGGAAGCGAATCGAATCGGACGAGCGCGCGCACGTCGAGCGAGTCAGGCGACGGCGCGGTCGCGAGCAGAAGCGACCGCGTCGCCCCGGCGACCGGAAACCCTGCGAGCGTCGTGTCGAGCGAGACGGGATCGAGCACGGTGTCGCGCAGCGTTTCGTTCTGCAGCGGACACAGCGTGCTGCACGTCGAACCGCTGTCCAGCTGCTCCGAACAGGCGGCCGCGCCGACGAGAATCACGAGGGCGACAAGCGCCACGATGCGCCCGCGACGGGGCGTCATATATGTAGACCACGCGCGCAGAAGCAGCGCCACGCGCCTGAAAACAGAGATCGACATCACGAGCGTTGAAGAGTCGTCCGCGTCACCCGGCAGACCACCGGGGCGCGAGAGCCGGCCGCCGTCACGCGACGCCGAGCGAGGCAGGAAGGAAGGGGCGCGGGAGCAGTTCGGCGAGCGTCCACTCGGCGGCCTGACCGCCCGCGCAGACACTGCGCACGGGAAGTCCGGGCGCGAACTCCACGAGCACCTGGCGGCACTGACCGCACGGCGGGGTGGGTTCCGGCGCGTCCGTGACGAGCACGATTCGTTCGAACGCGCGATGCCCTGCCGCGACCGCGGCCATCACGGCACCACGTTCGGCGCAGAGGCCGGCCGGGAACGCCGCGTTTTCGACGTTGCAACCAGCGACGATCTGGCCGCCGCTCGTGAGGAGCGCAGCCCCGACGCGGAACCGCGAATAGGGCGCATAGGCGTTCGCCATCGCGCGCCGCGCCGCCGCTTCGAGCGCGTCCGTCGAGCCGTCGTCGGCACCGGCGTTCCACGCGCTCACGACGCCGTGCCCTGAAGCGCCCGAGCGGGCGCCACCGGCGCGCTCACGAGCGTTTGGAGGAACGACGTCCCCGATCCCGGAAAGGGAACTCCGAACCAGTCGGCGACGGTCGCGCCGAGATCGCCGAACGTCGCGCGTTCGCCGAGGGCGCCGGGCTGTACGCGCGGCCCGACGGCGAGCAGCGGCACGTATTCGCGCGCGTGGTCCGTCGAGGGGGTGGTCGGGTCGTTGCCGTGGTCAGCGGTGATGAACAGCAGGTCGTCCTCGCGAAGCGCGGCGGCGAGCGCGGGCAGAGCGGCATCGACCGCCCGCAGCGCGTCGGCGAACCCGACCGGATCGTTGCGGTGCCCGTACAGAGTGTCGAAATCTACGAGGTTGGCGAAGAGCAGTCCGCGGGTCGCGCCCGACACCCACGCCTGCACGCGCGCGATCCCCTCAGCGTTGCCACTCGTGTGCACCGCGGTGAGCGATCGGCCGGCGAATAGATCGTCGACCTTCCCCACCCCGCTCCGCGCCACGCCCGCGTCGGCGAGTGCGTCCAGCAACGTCGCGCTTGGCGGCGGGACCGAGTAGTCGCGGCGATTGCCCGTGCGCTGATACGCACCCTCAGCCCCAACAAAGGGGCGCGCGATCACGCGCGACACATCGTGGGGTGCGACGAGCAGCGCACGGGCCGTCTCGCACGCGGCGTACAGTTCGGCGAGCGGAACGACCGCCTCATGTGCGGCGATCTGGAAGACTGAATCGACGGACGTGTAGACGATCCACGCGCCCGTGCGCTCGTGCTCGGGGCCGAACGCGTCGAGCACCGTTGTGCCGCTCGATACCACGTTGCCAATCACGCCGCGGCCCGTCGCGTGCGCGAATTGGTCGAGCAACGCGGCCGGAAACCCGTGCGGGTAGGTCGGAAACGGCCGCGCGATCTGAACGCCGGCGATCTCCCAGTGTCCGGTCGTGCTGTCCTTCCCGGCCGACGCGGGCCGCATCCGCCCCCACGCCGCCGCAGGCGACTCGACCGGCAACACACCACGCAGCCGGGCGATGTTGCCAAGTCCGAGCCGTGCGAAGTTGGGGAGACGAAGGCCCCGAGCGGCCTCGCACACGTGCCCGAGCGTGTCGCTCCCGACGTCGCCGTACGCCGCAGCGTCGGGCGCCGCGCCGATTCCAACGCCGTCGAGCACGAGGATCACCGCGCGACGCGCCTGGGCGTCAGCCGCGAGGTGTTCCCTCACGATTCGGCCCCCACGCGCCCGACGTACCGACGCGGTACACGCAGCGCGAGCCCGGTGAGCAGCTCGTACGGCGACAACTCGGCGCGCGCGGCCACGTCGGCCACGGTCAGGACGCGGCCATCCGCGGCGCCCACGAGCGTTGCCACGTCGCCAATCGCGCACGGGATGTCGGTCACGTCGAGCATCGTCATATCCATGGTCACCACGCCAGCGATCGAAGCGAGCTGGCCGTGCAGCAATACCTCGCCTCGGTTGGACAGCGCGCGACGGTAGCCGTCCCCATACCCCGCTGCGACGGTCGCGATCCGTCGCGGTCGGTCGGCCCGCCACGTCGCGCCATAACTCACCGTACCACCTGGCCGCACGTCGCGCAGGTCGACCACACGCGCGCGCAGATGCGCGACCGGGATCGGCTCGCACGCGTCCGGCCCACGTCCGACTGCCGTCGAGACGCCGTACACGTAGATACCGGGGCGCGCGAGGTCCCACGCGGACGCGCCGTGCGTCTCTACGGCGGGACCGTTCTCGGCGTGTAGCAGCCGCGGACGCGCCGGAAATCGCGCGATCGCGTCGACGAAGCGCGCCGTCTGGATGCGATCCGTCCCGTCGCCCTGGTCGGCCGAGTGGAAATGCGTGTACGCGCCTTCGGGCGGGTAGGCCGCGAGGGCGGCGAGCAGGCCATCATCGATGGCATCCCACGACACACCGGCGCGAGACATCCCCGTATCGATCGCCAGATGCCACGGCGCGTTCGCCGTCAGCGCGCCCCACGCGCGCACATCCTCCGTTCGATGCAACGAGGGCGTGATGCCTAACGCGTGCGCCCGTGCAAAGTCATCGCGGAGCAAGGGCGTGAAGACGAGCAGCCGCGCACCGATCGCCGCCTCGCGTAGCACGGCGCCCTCGTCGACACTCGCGATCCCGAACCCCCAGGGATCACCATGCGCCATCAGCGTCCGCGCGACCGCGACCGCACCGACCCCGTACCCGTCGGCCTTGATCATCGGAAGGAGTGGGACGCCCGCCCGCGCGCGCATGTGCCGCGCATTCGCGACGACGGCGCCGAGGTCGACGTCGAGCCACGCGCGGGCCGTGTCGGCGTCGAACGCGCGCGCGTCGATCACCGCGGGTTCGATAGATTCTGCCGCCATGCGCGCGCAACGTACCGACGGCTGAAGACTCCGGGCAAGAACGACGGTATGCACGACACTCCGCCCGACACGGCATCGCTGGCCGATACGCTCGCGCTCATGCGCGACCTCCGCGCGCGCTGCGAGTGGGACCGCGCGCAAACGCACGCATCTCTTCGCCCGTATCTGATCGAGGAGGCGCACGAGGTCGACGACGCCATCCGCAGCGGAAATGACGTCGCACTGCGCGAGGAGCTCGGTGATCTCTTGCTGCAGGTCGTCTTCCACTCGGTCGTCGCGGAGGAGCGCGGCGCCTTCGACCTCGGAGACGTTGCGGCGGGGCTGATCTCGAAGATGCGAGATCGCCATCCGCATCTCTATCCGCCGCCGGGCTCGGATGCGTCGACCGAGCGTCCGAGCTGGGAGGGGATGAAAGCGCGTGCGCGAAAGGGGGGCATCGATCGAGGGCTTCCCGCGACGTTGCCATCGCTGCACCGCGCGCACCGCCTGCAGGACCGCGCCGCGGGCGTCGGCTTCGACTGGCCGAACGCGGCCGGTCCTGCCGACAAGGTCGCCGAGGAGCTGTCAGAGGTTCGCGAGGTGCTCGCGCCCGACTACGCGCGGGCGGACGCGACCGCCGGCCCGGACACAGCCGCCCACTTCGCGCGTCTCGAAGACGAACTCGGCGATCTGCTCTTCGCCGTCGTGAACCTCTGCCGCAAGTCGGGCGTGCACGCGTCGCTGGCGCTCGACCGCGCCAACGCGAAGTTCACTGCGCGCTTTGATGCAATCGAGCGACTCGCCGCGGAGCGCGGCGTCGACGTCGCCACGGCGGGGCTGGAGGTGTTGGACGGGCTGTGGGACGAGGTGAAGGCGAGCGGGCGCTGACTTTCCCGATCGACGCACCAGGCGCAACACCGGACCCGCTACGGCCGCAACCGCTCCATCATCCGTGGGAAGGCAATCGCCTCGCGGATGTGCTCGACGCCGCAGATCCACGCGACCGTACGCTCGAGCCCGAGCCCGAAACCCGAGTGCACGAACGACCCGTACTTACGGAGATCGAGGTACCACCCGTACGCGTCGAGCGGCAAGCCTTCCTCGACGATGCGCGCGTACAGCTTGTCGTAGTCGTCCTCCCGCTGTGACCCACCGATGATCTCGCCGCGTCCCTCGGGCGCGAGCAGGTCGGAGCACCGCACCGTGCGCGGATCGGCCGGGTTCTCCTTCATGTAGAAGGCTTTCGCCTCCTTCGGATAGTTCACGACGAACACCGGGCGCTCGTACTCCTCGACGATCTTGGCCTCGTCGGGCGCGCCGAGGTCCTCGCCCCACGTGGTCTCGCTACCCTTTCGGCGCACGAGCTCGACCGCGTCCGTGTAATCCAGCCGCACGAATGGCGGCGTGATCCGCTCCAGCAGCGTGGTATCGCGTTCGAGCACTTTCAGCTCCTCGCCTCGCCGCTCGAGCGCGCGTTCGACGAGGTAGGCGACGAACTCCTCCTGCACGCGCATGTTGTCGTCCTGATCGTGCCACGCCATTTCTGGCTCGATCATCCAAAATTCGGTCAGATGCCGCCGCGTTTTGGACTTCTCGGCGCGAAAGGTCGGACCGAACGTGTAGATCCGTCCGAGGGCCGCCGCGAGCGCCTCACCGTAGAGCTGTCCCGTCTGCGCGAGGTACGCCGTTCCCTCGTCGAAATACTCCGTCGAGAACAGACCCGCGCGTTCGCCGATGGCCGCGGTGAGAATCGGGGTGTCGCACCGCACGAAATCCCGTGCGTAGAAGAAGTCGTGGATCGCCTGCTCGACCTCGTGACGGACGCGCATGATCGCTGCCTGCCGAGGGCTGCGCAGCCAGAGGTGGCGATGGTCGAGCAGGAAGTCGACCCCATGCTCCTTCGGTTGGATCGGATAGTCCGGGTTGCTCGCGCCGAGCAGTTCGACGGTGTCGGCTCCCATCTCGTACCCGCCGGGCGCGCGCGGTTCGGCCCGCACCTCGCCGGTGACCGCGACCGCGCTCTCGGTCGTGAGCGCGCCGAACGTCGCCCACGTCTCCGGGCTGACCACGTTCTTCAGGAGCACCGCCTGCAGCACCCCTGTTCCGTCGCGCACGACGAGGAAGGCCACCTTACCCGACGAGCGGACGCGTGTGACCCAGGCGCGCACGGTCACGCGCTCACCAACATGGCGCGCTAATTCGGCGATCCGGACGAACGGAGATGTCATTGTCTGCAAACGAGTTACGGAGCCACTGTCGAGCTGGCGCAACGTACTGCGCCACGGGCGACGGCGTCAACGCGAGTTCACCGGCCCGCGGGCACGCCGCGCGCGAGACGCATCGCGGGACGCACGGAACCGCTAGCTTGGACCGTGTGTCGTATCGGTCCGCCCGCTCGTGACGCTCCGTCTTCGCCTCGTTCTCGGCCTCGCCGCTGTGGCCGCGCTCCTTGCCGCCCCGCTCTGGGTGGCGTTTGACGCGCTCGGCAGCGCCGCGGAGACCGCGCATGCGTTGCGCACGCAAGACGTCGACGCGTCGCTCCTGGTAGGGCGGGTGCGCGACGTCACGCAGCAGCTGCGGCGTCACGAGATCGCCGTCGGGACCGCCGCGCCCGGGGATACGGGCGTGCTCGTTGACTTGCGTAACGACATCGCCGATCTGCGCAGGTTCACGGACAGCGTCCGTCGATACCATCTGCAGGCGTTCGCCGATCAGATGGCGCTGACGGCCTCCACGCTCGAGGTCGAAGGGCCCGCCGAGTTGCGGGCCGTTGCGCAGCGGAAAACGGACGCGGCGGACAGCATCTCGACGCACCGTATCGACCCGGCGCTCACCGCACTCGACCGCGCCCTCGATGCCGCAAGTCGATCGATCGGATCGAGCGCCGAGCGACACGCGATGCAGGCGGACGTCGCCTCGTCGGACGCGAACCTGAAGGCGATCTGGCTACTCGTCGCCGCGGTTGCTGGTGCGCTCGCCGTGTCCATATGGGTCACGCGAACCGTGAGCGGAGCCGTGAGCGCACTCGAACGCGGCTTCGCCGCGGTTGCCGCCGGGGACTTCGAACACACGCTCGGTGTCACGGCATCGGAGCGTGACGAGTTCGGGCGGCTGGCGGGCAGCTTCGGTCAGATGGCCGCGAAGCTCGCCGAGCTCGACAAGTTGAAAGCCACGTTCGTATCGGTCGCGTCCCACGAGCTCAAGACGCCGATCAACGTGATGCTCGGCTACCTGACCCTGCTGACCGATGGGATCTACGGCCCCACGCCCGAAGCGCAGCGCAGCGTGCTGCAAACCATCGAGCGACAGGCGCGCACGCTCGCACGCTTGGTGCAGCACCTGCTGGACGTGAGTCGGTTCGAAGCCGGGGTTGCCCGTCTCGAGCTGCGACCGGTCGCGCTCCGCGGAATCCTGGTCGAGGCCGAGCAGTCGCATGCCGTGCTCGCCCAGCAGCGAGGCGTGTCGTTCCGGGCCGAGTTCGCGGAGGAACTGCCAGACGTCGTAACGTGGGATGCCGACCGGGTACGCGAGGTACTCGACAACCTGCTCAGCAACGCCGTGAAGTTCACACCCGCCGGTGGCACCGTCGAGCTGGACGCGACGCCCGATCGGCGCCGCCACCCGCCGTCCGTGCAGCTGACGGTCCGTGACACGGGGGTCGGAATTCCGGCCGAGCAGTTAGGCCGCGTCTTCGACAAGTTCTACCAGGCGGACAACCAGGGTGGCGCTTCCGCGAAAGGCTCCGGCCTCGGGCTCGCAATCTCGAAGGAGATCGTCGAGGCGCACGGGGGCAGCATCACCGTCGACAGCACGCCGGGCGTTCGGACCGAATTCGTCGTGACGCTTCCGATCACCGCGCATGACGGCGCAACGCTAGTCACGTCGAGCGCGAACGCGGACGACGGAGCGAGCGACGCCGAGCCCACCGCGCGCGCCGAGTTCGCGGAGACGGCGCCATGATCCCGTTGCGGCTACGAGGATTCGCGCTCGGGGCGGCTCTGGCCGGTGTCGCGGTGTCCGACGCGTGTATGAGGCGCAAACCGGAGCCGGTCGCCCCGGCCGCGACACCGGATCCGGTTGCGCTCGCGTGGACGACCACGTACGACGACGCGCGGGTCGCGATCGCGGCCAGTCGATACGTGCACGCCGAGAGCGTCCTCACGATCTTTCGTGAGCGGTACGTCGCGGCCCCGCAGAGCGCCGACGCGCTTTACTGGCGAGCGATTGCTCGCGTCGGCCTCGTCACCACGAGCGGCGGGGTGCGATCCGTACTTGCGGACCTTGACTCGTATCGGGCGAGCGGCGCGAGCGACCATCTGGCCGAAGTCACGGCGATCGGGCGTGGGCTCGCCCAACTTGATTCGGCGCGCGCCGTGCCGGTCGTCGTCGGCGAGCGAAGCGCGATCACCGCGTCGCGGATGGTGCTCATCTCACGCGACAGCCTCCGCGCGCGTGATGACGATCTCGCGCGCTACCGCGCCGATGCCACCGCCGCGCGCGCCGAATTGGACCGGATTCGTCGCCGCCTGGCTGCGCCCGGACGTCGGCCCTGAGCTCGTCGCGTTAGGCATCCCTCGTCTCGGGACGTCGCACCCGGCGCGACGTACGGAGTACCGCGCGGTCTCATCCGACGCGGAACAGCTCCATCGCGCGCGCATAGCGTGCGCCGAGGATCGCGCGGAACTCGCGGTGCTCGGGGCGTTCGAGCTCGGGGTCGCTCGCGAGGAGCAGATCGGCCGACGCGCGCGCCTGAAGGTTGAGCTCCTCGTCGCGGATCGGGTCCGCGATGCGGAACGCGGGATCGCCGCTCTGTTGTTTGCCGAACAGGTCGCCCATTCCGCGGAGCTGCAGGTCGGCCCGTGCGATCTCGAAGCCGTCCTCCGTGCCCACGAAGATTCGCAACCGCTCGCCGGCCTCCTGCCCCACGTCGCCGAGCAGCACGCAGTAGCTCTGCTCGGCGCCCCGCCCGACGCGGCCGCGCAGCTGGTGCAGCTGCGACAGCCCGAACCGCTCCGGATGTTCGATCACCATCACCGTGGCGTTCGCGACGTCGATCCCAACCTCGATGACCGTCGTCGCGACGAGCACGTCGATTTCGCCGTCGCGGAACGCGCGCATCACCGCGTCCTTGTCGTCGCCCGAGAGCTTGCCATGCAACAACCCGAGGCGTCGGTGCGAGAGCGCGCCCGCGCCTAACTCTTCGAACGCCACCGTCGCCGCCTTGAGGTCCAGCTTCTCGCTTTCGGCGACGAGGGGATACACGATGTACGCCTGCCGCCCCGCCGCGACCTGTTGGTCGACGAAGGCGATGACGCGCGCACGCGCGTTCTCGGGCCGGAGCGCGCTCGTGATCGGGCGCCGACCCGGCGGCTTCTCGTCGAGGATGGTCACGTCGAGATCGCCGTGCAGCGTGAGCGCGAGCGACCGTGGAATGGGGGTCGCCGTCATCAGCAACACGTCGGGCGCGCGTCCCTTCGCGCCTAACGCCTTCCGCTGTTCGACGCCGAACCGGTGTTGCTCGTCGATCGCGACGAATCCGAGTCGCGCAAATTCGGTGGCTTCCTGCACGAGGGCGTGTGTACCGACGACGAGCAGCGGCTCGTCACGTGCCATTCGCTCGGCCGCGGCGCGCCGCTCGCGCGCGCCAAGCCGGCCGGTGACGAGGAGCGGTTCGATGCCGAGCGGCGCGAGCAGGCGCGAAAACGTGCGCTGATGCTGTTCGGCCAGCAGTTCGGTCGGGACCATCACCGCGGCCTGCATCCCGTTCTCCATCGCTAGGAGCGACGCGAAGAGCGCGACGATCGTCTTCCCGCTTCCGACATCACCCTGCAACAGCCGATGCATACGCCGCGGGCTCGTCATGTCCATCACGATCTCGCGAAGCGCGCGCGTCTGCGCGCCCGTGAGCTCGAACGGGAGCATCGCCTTCAGCTTCGAGGTCAGCGCTCGCTTGTTGACGAGGGCGACGCCGTCGCGCCCCTCGCGCGCGATCGCGTTGGCGCGTCGGTGCAGGATCTGCCACGCCAGCAACTCTTCGAACGCGAGTCGCGCGCGCCCCTCCAACGCCTCGGCGATCGACTCCGGGCGATGCACCATGCGAAGCGCGTTGGGCAGATCGGGCACGCCGGCGTCGCGCAGGATAGAGGCCGGCAGATGCTCGCGGATCTGCGGTAACAGCGCGTCGAGGTGCGCGTCGATCAACACCCGGATCTGCTTGAAGCTGAGCCCCTCGGTGGCGGGATACACGGACAGCACCCGGCCGGCGGTCGTGCCCGCGTCCTCCGGACCCAGATTGACGAACTCGCGCGGTTGCAGCTGTCGGCCATGGAAGAAGCGCACGCTTCCACTCAGCAGCAGCATGTCGTTCTTCTGGATCACGCGGTCGAGGAACGGCTGCCCTGGCCAGCTTGCCTCCAGCATCCCGCTCGCGTCCTGCACGACCGCCTGAAAAATGCGGAGCCCCTTCCGTGTCGGCACGACGCCCTTCGAGATGACCTTCCCGATGACCGTGCCCTCCATCCCCGGCTCGAGCGCCGCGATACGCGAGACCGTGCTCGCGTCCTCGTAACGATGCGGCACGTGCAACAGCAGGTCGCGCGCGGTGTTGATCCCGAGTCGTGCGAGCGCCTCGGCGCGCGCCGGACCCACGCCCTTGATGTAGGTGACGGGCGTGTCGAGCGTTAGGCGCGGCGGAGCGGCGGCCCGGCTCGTCACTTACGCCTCGGCCAACTCCCGCGCGAACGCGGCCGGATCGAACGGTTCGAGGTCCTCCGCGGATTCTCCGGTCCCAACGAACTTCACCGGAAGGTCGAGCGCCTCGTGCACGGCGACCACGACGCCGCCCTTTGCCGTACTGTCGAGTTTCGTGACGACGATTCCGGTGACCGGGACAGCCTCCGCGAACTGCTTCGCCTGCTGGACGGCATTCTGACCGATCGTTCCGTCGAGGACGAGCAGGATCTCGTGGGGCGCGCCGGGCAGCCGCTTCGCGACGACGCGGTGGACCTTCTTCATCTCCTCCATCAGACCGGCGCTCGTGTGCAGGCGACCGGCGGTGTCGATGATGACCACGTCGGCGCCGCGCGTCACAGCCGCGTCCACGGCGTCGAACGCGACGGCGGCCGGATCGGTCCCGGGCTTCGCGCCGACGAAGTCCGCCCCGGCGCGATCCGCCCAGACGCGGAGCTGGTCGATCGCACCAGCGCGGAAGGTGTCGCCCGCACCGACGAGCACGCGCTTCCGTTCGCGCCGAAGACGCGCCGCGAGCTTCCCGATGAACGTGGTCTTCCCCGCCCCGTTCACGCCGACGACCAGAATGACGGTCGGTCCGCTCGCTGCGGTGCGGATCGCGACATCGCTGTTCCCCTCCCGCAGCTCGGCCTCCACGAGTCGCCGTAGCGCATCCTGAAACTCGGCCTCGGTGCGGATGAACCCCTTTGCTGCGTAACCGCCGATCTTGTCGACCAGCGCGAGCGTCGTCGGGACACCAAAATCCGCGGCCAGCAGCCCTTCTTCGAGCTGTTCGAGCGACCCCTCGCGCACGCCACCGCGCAGCAACACGCCAACGTCGGCGTTCGCAATTTCCTTGAAGCGCTGCCAGAGCGAGCGTTTGGGTGCGTCGCCTTCGCGGCGGAAGAGCCGAGCCATGAGCGTGGAAAAGTCAGTCGAAAGGTGGTCCGTGCGGGGTGCAGTGAGTCGCCGCAAAGGTCTGAACCCCGGCGTCCACGGCGGTGACGTCGACAGAGTCGTCACCGCCGCGGACGCGAGGGGCCAACGTACTGTGGCAACCCACCTAGCGTAGTCCGAGTCGCCGGCGAGCCAGCCACTCCGCGCACAGTAACAGCGTCGCGAGCGCGAGCGGCCAGCCGGG
The DNA here is from genome assembly GCA_963702945.1 of uncultured Gemmatimonadales bacterium. Classification (GTDB taxonomy): domain Bacteria; phylum Gemmatimonadota; class Gemmatimonadetes; order Gemmatimonadales; family Gemmatimonadaceae; genus BPUI01. The sequence continues at coordinate 307,202 of OY969773.1, read as the reverse complement.
CGCGAGTGGCACGGCGCCGGTCGGCGCGCCGTTGCTCGGTGCACCGATCGGCCCGGACCGAAGCCCGGAGCGGCGCGGGAGCAGCTCGGTCGATGGATTCACGACCAGCACGCCTCCGCCCGCGAGGTCATACACGCCAGGCGTGGGAGAGTCGCTCCGCAGTTCGCCCGTCGCGAGGTCGCGGCGCGCGACCAGGGTGAGGCGCCTACGTGATCCGCGCGGCGCGAGCGCGATCTGCGCAACGCTGTCGCCTGGACTCGCACCGCGCCAGTGCACCGGCGCGCCGGACCGAACGGATGCGTCCGCGGGGACGAGTAGGCGCGCCGACCGAGGCGGCGCGTCAGCCAACCAGTCGAACAGCGCGCCCCATACCGTCTGACTCGCGCCCGCCCCCACGCCGCCGCGAAACGCCCAACGCCAGAATCCACGGGCCGACACCACGGCGATCCGTCGACCGGCGCCGTCCACGCCCCCCGCCACGATCGCCCGCGCCGGCCCGCGACGACCCACGCGCGCCACGACGCCAGTCCAGCGATCCGAGAGGCGTGCGACCGCAGCCGAGGCATCGGGCCCGCTCCCGGCGACGTCGATCGGAGGAAGGCTGTCCCATGGCACGCCGGCGGTCGCGGCGAGCGGTCCGGGCGTACTCGCGGCGCCGGCGTACGTGTCCGGCGCGCTGTCGGGCGCGGGCACGACGGGCACCAGCGCCACTGCGCCGCGCGCGAACGTGCGGGGCGCGCCGAAGATCGCCGTGTCACCGTGAAGCAGCAGCACGCCCGCTGCGGCTGCAGCTGCCCGCACGTCGGCCTCAGCCACCGGCGCGAGCGTGCCGGCGACCCGCCACGTGCCGGGCGCGACGCGATAGTACGCGCGGACCGGCACTGCGAGCGCGCCGCGCAGCACCGACAGCGCGAGCGCGACGTCGTAGTCCGGCGAGGTGCTCACGATGACGGCTCGGGGGGCCGCCGAAATATCGATCGTACGCGACAGCGTATCGTTCCGCACCTCGCGGTCGCCGCTCGTGGCGATGTACGCGCTCACCACGGCAGTCCGGGCGCGCGCGTCGGGCGCGATCGGGAGCCGGAGCACGACGCTGGTCCGACCGAACGGACCGAGCGCCGGAACTGCATGCTCGACCGCGGGCCCAGTCTCGAACCGCACGCCGACGCGCCCGGCCGCCGCGCCTGCCGCGTCCGCGGCAATCGTGGCCGTGACCGTTGCCGTATCACCGGGGGCGAGCGCGGGCGGTGCGTCGAGCGCGACGAGCGCGGCGTCGGCGCCGCGCACGATCGGGAGTACGATCACGCGCGATCCGGCCGGCGCGCGGTTCAGGACGTCGGGGTCGTCGACCTCGCCGTCGGTCACGAGCGCCAGCGGCAGGCCGGCGGTCGCAGCCGATTCGGCGAGCGCACCAACACGCGATGCGCGATCCGCAGGCACGACATCGCTGCCATGATTCGGCGCCACGCGCAGCGACTCGCCGAAGGCGAGGGCGGCGGTCCGCGCAGCGGTCGCGAGTCGTGTGGCGGTGTCGGCGCCCGCGCGGACTGCTCGGGCGTCCGCCGCGCGCGTCCAGCTGGCCGACACGTCGAGGCCGATCACGGCTCCGGTTCTCCGGGTCCCCGGCACCGGCGCGCCGAGCGCGACGGCGGTGACGAGGCTCGTCGCGACGGCGCGCGTGAGCGCGAGCCACGCGAGCACCGGGCGGCCGCGAACGGCGGACGCGTAGCCGATCAGTCCGACCGCGATGCCAGCGGCAACCGCGACGACCCAGGCGATCACCTCGTGCTCACGGCGGGTTCGCGCCGCGCGCGGTGCGCGTCACCCGCCGCGCGCGATGCTGGTGCGCACGGCCGCGACCTGCGCCTGACGATCGGGGCCGAGCAGCCGCTCGCGCAGGGCCTGGAACGCGGCCCGTTCACGCAAGGGAAGCGCGACGCCCGCTCGCGTCTGGAGCGCCGAGCGCGGGTCACGCTGCGCTCCGCCGAGCAGCATCTCGAAGTGAAGATGCGGCGCGGTCGCGAGTCCGGTCATCCCAACGAAGCCGACGGTGTGGCCCATCGCGACGCGGGCACCCGGCCGGACGCCGTGTGCAAATGCGCGGAGATGACCGTAGCGACTCACGTACCCGTTCGGGTGACGCAATTCGAGCACGTTTCCGTACCCACCCTTGCGGCCGGCGAACAGCACCGTCCCGTCGCCGACGGCGCGGACCGGCGTCCCGGCTCCGGCCGCGTAGTCCGTGCCCGTGTGCATTTTCCAGATCCCGAGGATCGGATGCTGCCGCATTCCGAACGTGCTGGAGACGCGCCGGAACTGCAGCGGCGCGCGGAGAAACGGTGCGCGGAGCGCCTTCCCGAATTGATCGAAGTACTGTCCCGCGGTATCCGCGCCTGCTGCGGTCGCCCCAGCGGTGTTCGCCGTGGTCGTACCCGGACGGAACTGCACGGCTTCGACGGGTTCCCCGGCGACCGTCAGCGCCGCGGCGACGATGCGTCCGTCGTGCGGCGTGCCGGCGGGATCGATCTGACGTTCGACGAGCACGCGGAGCGAATCGCCGCGTTCGAGGTCGCGTTCCACGTCGACCCGGTACTCGAAGATGCTCGCGAGCTTGTCGACCAACCGCGAGCGCGCGTCGTGCGGCAACCGGTCGCCGACCGCGGCGTGAAAGCTGTCGTACAGACTCGACGCGATCGTCGCACGGGCCGTGATCGTGTCCGTGTGCCACGGCAGCCGTTCTTCGCGCGCGTGCCAGGCACCCGCGAGGTAGCTGAGGTGCAACACACGGTCGACCGCGGGCCGCGCGATGATTTCGGCGGTGCTCGAATCAGCGCCGACACGCCGCGTCGTCACCGATACGCCCGCCGGGAGCGCGCCCAGCGTCGTGGCCGCCCCGTGCTCGGCAGCCGCCGCAGCCACGCGCGACAGACCCGCGCGGACGAGCAGATCGGCGAGCGTCTCGCGCTGGGCGAGGGTATCGATCCGTTCGCGCACGAACGGCAGCGCGAGGTGCCCGTAGGCGGTCGTCAGCGGGGCGAACGCCGTGCGCGGCTTTGAACCGCCGCTCGGGTGGACGACCCCGAACGCGACGACCGCCGCCGCGACGCTCCCGACCGTGATGGTCGCGGAGACGGGGCGGCGGCGGCGCGGTCCGAGCGTCGGCCGAACGGCGGGGCTGACAGACGAGTTGGCGGTCGTGCGATGCGGCAGGGACACGGCGTGGCGGTAGTCGGCCGCCATGCAGGCGACCGGGCAGGAGCCCGGCCGTCAGTCCATCTGGCGGCGGATGAACGTGGGGATCTCCATGTCGCTGAGATCCTGCGCCGGGAGGCGCTCGGGTGCAACGTAGGGGGATGGACGTGCCCGCGGCGCCTCCGCGGCCGGAGCCGCGCGTGGCGTCGGAGAGATGACGCGTGATCCCCCGAGAGGGGTACGGTCGCGTCCATCGCGGTTGAAGGGTAACACGTTCGGTCCCTTCACGGCCTCGCCCGCGCCGGACCCGCCAAGCGACAGGATCTTGTCGAAGCCAGTCGCGATCACGGTCACGCGGATTTCGCCCTGCATCGCCGGCTCGTGCACTGCGCCGAAGATGATTTCAGCGTCATCCCCGACCGCGTCGTGCACGATCTCGTTGATCTGATGCACCTCGCCTAACGTGAGGTCGGCACCGCCCGTGATGTTGACGAGCACGCCCGTCGCGCCCGACACGCTCACGTTGTCGAGGAGCGGCGACGAGATCGCCTGTTGGGCGGCCTCCATCGCGCGGTTCTCGCCGCGCCCCATGCCGGTGCCCATGAGCGCCGAGCCGCCGTTCTGCATCACGGTGCGCACGTCGGCGAAGTCGACGTTCACGAGCCCGGTGACGGAGATGAGCGACGAGATGCCTTGCGTCGCGTGCAGCAGGACCTCGTCGGCCTTCTTGAGCGCGTCCTGAAACGGGATGCCCTTGCCGACGACGGCAAGCAGGCGCTCGTTAGGCACGACGATCATCGTGTCCACGTGCTTGCGCATCTCGCTGATGCCCTGCTCCGCCTGACGCATGCGCTTGCGGCCTTCGAAGAGGAACGGCTTCGTCACGATCCCGACGGTGAGCGAGCCCGCCTCACGCGCGAGCTCCGCGACGACCGGTGCGGCGCCGGTGCCGGTGCCGCCACCCATCCCGCACGTGATGAACACGAGATCGGTGTTGGCGACGACGCGACTCACTTCATCGCGATTCTCGTCGACCGCCTGACGTCCGATCTCCGGACGCGCGCCGGCGCCGAGCCCACGCGTCAGCTTCTTCCCGATCTGGATCTTGACGTCGCTCTTCGAGCCGAGCAGCGCTTGCGCGTCGGTGTTGACCGAGATGAACTCGACCCCTTCGAGATGCTCCTCGATCATGCGGTTCACGGCGTTCCCGCCGCCGCCGCCCACGCCCACGACCTTCATGCGGGCGTTCTGCGTGGCGCTCTCCTCGAACTCGAAAATCATTCGGACGCGACTCCGGAGAACAGCAAAGGATAGGTGAGACGGCGTGTTGGGGCGCCGCGAGAGCCGGGGTGACCGGGCGTCGATCGCGTGCCGCGCACATCATGTTGCACGTCGTGCGATGCGCGGCGTCCGGCGAGTCAAACCGCGCCTGGGAGGGAGAGGGCGGCGCGCCGGCGGTAACGGAACCGAGGCCGAATATAACGCGCGCAAGCCGCGCTGCCACCGCGGCAAGTTGTGCCCGGCACGACGTGCCGAACGGTAGTCGCCGCGCTACACCTCACGTGTTTTGTGTGCGCGAGATCACGCCCACACACGCCGACGCGAAGCGGCCCCGCATGCATCCCGAACGTGTGACGAAGGCGTACAGCTTGCGTGCGCCGACCGCGCGTGACACTCAGAAAAAATCCTGCAGCCAGAGCTTCACGCGCGCGGCCCACTTGTCCACGGGCGGTGCACCGACCGCAGAACGACGGACCGCGGTGCCGGACGCGACACCGCCCAACGCCGCGCGCGACGCGCCATACAACGCGAGCCCCGCGACGGTCGCTTCACGCGGCGTATCGAGCGCCTCGCGCAAGCCGGTGAGCGTCTCGAGCGGGCGGCCCACGCGCACCGTCGCGCCGAACACATCGCGCGCGAGTTCGGCCGTGCCCGGTAACTCTGCCCCGCCACCGGTGAGCACAAACCCCGATCCGATCTTAGTACCGAAGCCTGCGTCGTGCACACCGCGCACGACGAGATCGAAGATCTCGTCGAGTCGCTGATGAATGATGTGCGCGAGCAACTCGCGCGGCACCTCACGACTCGCGTGCGTGGCCGATCCGGGGAGCGCGATCACCTCGTCGCCACCCACGAGCGTTTCGATCGCGACCCCGTACTGCTCCTTCAGCTGCTCGGCGTCGGCATGCGAGACATTCACCCCGTGTACCAAATCGCTCGTCACGTGTGCGCCGCCGAACGGCACGGTCGCGAGATGGCGAATCTTCCCCTCGTGGAAGACGGCGACGTCGGTTGCCGTCGCACCCATCTCGACGAGGGTCACGCCTAACTCCTTCTCGTCTTCGGTCAGCACCGCAAGCGCGCTCGCGAGCGGCTCCAGCACCAGTTCCCGCACCCGATGCCCTGCCCGCTCGACCGCCTTCCGCACGTTCGCCGCCGGCTGGCTGCCGATGGTGACGAGATACATCTCGGTCTCGAGACGCATCCCGTCCATGCCCACCGGATCTTGGATCCCGGAGGTGCGATCCACCGTGTACTCCTGCGGGATCGCATGCAGAAGCTCGCGGTCCGGCGGAATCGCAAGCGCGCGCGCGACGCCATTTACGCGCTCGACATCTGCGCGCGTGATCTCGTCGCCGGCGACGGCGACGATCCCCTGACTGGTGACCGCACGCACATGCTCCCCCGCGATGCCGCAGTACACGCCGTCCGGGCGCGCGCCGGCCATGCGCTCCGCTTCATCGAGTGCCGTGCGCACCGAGCGTGTGGCCTCCTCGATGTCGGCAATCGCACCGCGCCGAAGGCCGGTGGTCCGCGCCTGCCCGACGCCTAACACGCGAACCCCGGGCCGCCGCGGAAGCTCGCCGACGACCTCGGCGATCACCGCCGTCGTGCGCGCCGATCCGATGTCGAGTCCAGCGACGATACGTTCCTGCTTCATACAGAGGGCGTGCGGGAAGGGCGCGGCGGTGACGGCGGGGAGAGTCGACGCGGGCGACGCGCTACGGAAGGCGCGCGACGACCTGGTCGCGAAAACGTAAGTCGAGCTCGACCGCGCGCACGCCGCGGCGCGCGAGGTCGTCTTCCACGGGACCGAGATCCCCAAACCGCCCGGGCGCAACGTCCACCGCCGCACGAACGAGCAGCGGCGGCGGGCTCACACCCGCCGCGCTCGAAACGGCCCCGTTCGAGGCGACCGCGCCGGCGCCCCCCGTCCGCGACGCCGAGGTCGCGCGAGCGACAGGCCCTGCGGCCGGCGCCAACACGAAGTCCAGCTCGTCGCGCTCAGGTGTCGCAGGCGCAGCCGCGCGCGCGCTGCTCCGCCCCCCGCTCGCCGAACTCGCTCCCGTGCCTAACGTCGCGCGGGGCACCCGCGCAACCTCAAGCACCCGCGCGTACACGCGGGGCGCTTCGCGGCGAAGCGCACCGAGCGCGCGCAGGAGCGCCACGTCCGCACTCGCGGCGAGCGGCGCGTCGATCCCGCCGACGCGCGCCGGCGCGAGTGGAAGCGCGGTGCCCGTTGCATCATACACGACCAGGGCGCCGCGTGGGCCGTTTGCGACCAACGCAACGGGAACGCGCTCGTGCACGATGATGCGGAGCACGCCCGGCAACTGGCGCTGCACGCGCACGCTGTCCACGAGCGGGTGCGTGCGCACGCGGCGCCCGAGCAGGTCGAGATCGGTCCAAACCGACGTGGAGGTGTCGATCGCGAGGCGCGTCGCGAGCTCGGCCGCCGATGCGTACCGGGCCCCGTCGATCTCGACCCGGCGCACGCGGAAGAAGGCGAGATGCGAGAGCGCGCGCGGACCCCACCACCCCGCGCTGAGGATCGCGCCGAACGCGCAAGCGGCGCCTGTCCCAACCGCAATCCGCCGCACACGAGCGTGCCACCCCGCACGCGCCGCGCCCGCATCGCGGCGCGCGACCTCGGGCTCGGCCTGGTCCGCCGCCCCGTCACGTTCGTCCGCGCGGCGACGGGGCCCGCTGCGACGCGTCGAGGCATCGCCCGGAGGCGGCGTGCCGACGAGAGCCGTCGACGGTGCCGGATCGCGACCCGCGAGCAACGCGTTCATGTGGCGACTCCAGACGAGCTGCCTAACATCAGATCGTCCGCCGAGTTCGACGATCGAGCCGCGGTCGCACCAAGGCGTGCGAGTAGTTCCGGCCCGGTACGCGTGATATCACCCGCGCCGATCGTGAGCACCACGTCACCGGGTCGTACGCGGTCCTCGAGCGCGGCGGCGAGTGCGTCACGCGACCCGCTCCACGGTGCCGGAGCGCCGGTCGTCCGGAGCGCGTCGCGCACGAGGTCCGCCGTCACACCCGGAATTGGCTGCTCGCGCGCTGGATAGATGTCCGCGACGAGCGCGACGTCCGCGGCTGCGAGCGCGCGCGCGAATGCAGGTGCGAAGTCGCGCGTGCGTGTGAACAGGTGCGGCTGAAACGCCGCAACGATGCGGCGCCCGGGGTACGCGCCGCGCGCCGCCGCGAGCGTCGCGTCGAGTTCCGTCGGGTGGTGCGCGTAGTCGTCGATGACCAGCACGCCGCCGACCTCGCCTAATCGTTGGAACCGCCGTTCGACACCGCGGAACGCCTCGAGTCCCCGGCGCATCGCCGGAAAGGTCGCGCCGAGGAGAAGGCCCACGGCCAGTGCGGCGAGCGCGTTCCGCACGTTGTGCAGGCCCGGCACCGCGAGCGTGAGCGTGCCTAACGTACGCGCGTCCCACACGACGTCGCACACCGACCCACCGACGGCCGTGGCCCGCACGTCGCGCGCGACGAGCCGCGCGTCGGCGTGGGGCGCATCGCCAGCGGCCGCCGCGCTGTACCGCACCACCTCGGACGCGGCACGTGTCGGCAGCGTCGTCGCACCCGCGTCGTCCGCGCACAGCACGACCATCCGCGCCCGTCCGACGAATTCGGTGAACGCGCCGCGGATGTCCGCGAGATCGGCGTAGATATCGAGATGGTCTGCCTCGACGTTCGTCACGACCGCGACATCCGGAGCGAGCGCGAGAAACGACCGATCGTATTCGTCAGCTTCAACGACGAAGCGTTCATGCCCACCGAGGCGTAGGTTGCCGCCCCAACTCCCGACGCGGCCTCCCACGACGCCGGTCGGCTCGAGGCCGGCCGCCGCGAGCGCCTCGGTCGTCATGACCGTCGTCGTCGTCTTCCCGTGCGTGCCCGCGATACCGATCGTCACGCCGCCCGCAATCGCTTCGGCCAGCGCTTCGGCGCGGCGAATCACCGGGATCCCAAGCGCGCGCGCGGCCTCGAGCTCCGGGTGCGAGCGCGGCACCGCCGACGTGACGACGACGGCGCGCGCACCGGGCACATGCGACGCATCGTGCCCGGCCGCGATTTCGATCCCGAGTGAGCGGAGATCGCCGGCCGACTCTGGATGCGCGTCGCATCCCGTCACTGTCGCCCCGCGCCGAACGAACAGTTCGGCGAGGGCGCTCATCCCCGCGCCGGCGATACCGACGAAGTGGACCGGGCGGGGATCAGACGTGAGGAGCAGCGGCATCGGGCGGCGCAATATGCAGGCGCCCCCGGGGGCTCTCAAGACGCGCGAGACCCGCCGGATTGCAAGCCCACCGCGGCGCGCGATGCGGCGTCGAGCTCGCCACGGCGCGGGCCCTCCGCACGCAAGACCGTGACCACGCGCTCCGCGATTCGCGCCGCCGCGTCTGGCCGGCCGCGGCGCGTCGCCGCGTCGCGCATTGCCTCGGCCCGCCCCGGATTCGCGCGAAGCGCTGCGGCCATCGCGGCGAGGCGCTCCGCACTCAACTCCGCCTGTGGCAGGTGGATCGCCGCACCCGCGTCGGCGAGCGTGCGCGCGTTGCGCGTCTGATGATCGGCCGCCGCGGTCGGCAGGGGGACGAGCACGCTCGGCACCCCCCACGCGCACAACTCGGCGATGGTCATCGCCCCCGCGCGGGTGATCGCGAGATCCGCCGCCTCATACGCATCCGCCATCGGCGCGAGGTATGGAACGACGCGCACGCGTCCCTCGGCGGCGCGGTCGAGGTCGGCGTAGGGCTCGAACTGCATCTTCCCGGTCGCCCAAATCAATGCGACGCCATCCGGGAGCCCGCCGCGGATCCAGGCCGCGAGTGCTTCGTTCAGCGCACGCGCACCCTGACTCCCGCCGAACGCGAGCACGACGAACGCATCAGGATCGAATCCCCAGCGCGCGCGTGCGTCCGTGGGCGACGCGCGATCGGCCAGCGCTGGCGGCGGCGCGATCGGGTTGCCGAACGCGTGCACCGCGGTGAGCGGACCGGGACTGAGTCGAGCAGCCGCTTCAGGAAATCCGAGGAATACCTCAGCGGCGCGCCGCGCGACGAGGCGCGTCGTGGCGCCCGGGAAGCTGTCCGCTTCCTGCAGCATTGCGGGCACGCCATGCGCGACCGCGTACCCGAGCGCCGCGCCCGCGGCGTACCCCCCAGTCCCGAGCACGCCGCGCGGGCGCTCACGAGCAAAGAGATCGCCTAACGCGCGCCACGCGCTCACGCCGCCGACCACCGTGCGCCAGTTCTCCCATGGTCGCTGTCGATAGAGCGGATGCAGGTCGAGGAGCAGATGCCGGAACTCCGTCGTGGGCAGCACATCGCGCTCGATTCCGCGCCGCGCGCCGACGAACACGGGCTCGATGGCCGCGTCACGCGCGACGACCGCCCGGGCGACCGCGAGTCCCGGGTACAGGTGGCCGCCCGTTCCCCCGCCCGTGACGATGAGGCGGATCGGCTGCGTGGCCGGCGAGAGCTCGCCAGGCATCGACGAGTTGGACACGGACGTTAGGCCGAGAGCGGGTCGGTGGCGCCCTCACCGACGATCCGCTGACGCTCGCTGCCGATGTTGACGAGGATACCGGTCATCATCAGCGAGAGCAGGAGGTTGGAGCGTCCATACGAGATGAAGGGCAGCGTCAACCCGGTCGTCGGCAACAACCCGATCACGACACCGATGTGTAGGTACGCGGTCAACGCCGTGATCGTCGTCAGGCCGACGGCAGCGAGTTGCTGGAACCGCGTCGACGCCTGCCGCGCGATGCGGAACCCGAGCCACGTATACGCCGCGTACGCGAGCGTGAGCACGACGAGCCCGACGAAGCCCCACTCCTCGCCGACGTTGCTCCCGACGAAGTCAGAGTACGGGAACGGAAGAAATCCGTACTGTTGCCTCCCCTGCGCGTACCCGACGCCGAACGCCCCGCCGGATCCAACGGCAAGCAGCGACTGCTTCAGCTGATAGTTCACCTCCGCCCGCGCGTCGCCGGTACCGAGAAACGCGAAGATGCGCAGCATCACGTATTGCAGCTTCTCCATCTCACGCCAGAGCACCGGGATCGCGAGAACGCCTAACGCGATGAAGTGCCCGATCCGCACCCCGCCCGCGAACAGGATGATCGCCATGATGAGCACGAACGTCATCGCGATCGAGAGGTCGGGTTCGAGTGCGCCCATCACCGCCAGCCCGCCGACGACGACCAGGAACGGGAACAACCCCTTCGTCAACCGGCGCAGCTGCCCCGTCTCGAGCTTCTTGGTCAGCAGCATCGCCGTCCAGACGATGACCGCGAGCTTCGCGAACTCGGACGGCTGAATCGACCCGCCGAGCAGGAACCGCCGCGAGCCGTGGATCGACGGCGCGATCCGACGCGTGAAGGGGAGCACGGTCAGCATCATCGTCACGTACGACAGCCCCATGATCGGCCACGCCCACCGCTTCCACCGTTCGGCGTCGAGCTTCGCGGTCACCGCGAAGACGACCGCGCCCGCCGCGATGCCCTGCAACTGCCGCAAGAGATAATGCGTGCTCGGCTTCCCTTCCTGTACGGCGACGATCGCACTCGCACTGTAGAGCACGACGACGCCGAACGCGAGCAACGCTGCCGTGACGAGCACGAGCGCGCGCGCTTCGACCCCCATCTTCCAACGCTCGCGCACGTCGGCGCGAGGCGCCGAACGTGCCTCGGGCGCGCGGTCGGACGGCCCCGGACGCGGGGTGGAGCGGCGGTCGTAGGGGTCGGCGGCAACGGGCGCGAGCGGAGGCGCGAAGGTCGACATCGAGACGGCGGGTGCGGCGGGGAAGCGTCGAACGTGGACGAGCGGGCGGGGACGAACGCGGTGCACCGCGGCGAGACGCGGCGGCGCTGTACGAGCTTAGTCGAGGCGAGCGGCCGCCGCGCGGAACGCCGCGCCCCGTGCCTCGTAGTTGGTGAACATGTCGAAGCTGGAGCACGCCGGCGAGAGGAGCACCGCATTGCCGGGCCGTGCGAGCGCGCGGGCGCGCGCGCACACCGCGTCGAATTCGTGCCCCATCACCTCGACCGTCGCTCGTCCGGCAAGGTCGCGTGCGATGATCGGGGCCGCCTCGCCATAGGCGAGCACGACGAGCCCGTGCCGTGCGAAGGGCTCCGCGAGCGCCGCGTACGGCTCGCCCTTGTGGCGTCCCCCGAGCAGCAGCACGTATGGCTGCCGCATGCCGTCGAGCGCGACCCTCGTCGAGCTGACGTTGGTTGCCTTGGAGTCGTTGACCCACGTCACACCCGCGAACGTGCCCACGACTTCCATCCGGTTAGGCAGTGCGCGGAAGGTGCGCAGCGCCGCCGCCATCCGCGTGCGAGCCTCGGGCGTGCGGTGCGACGGGTCCGCCACGCTGACCGCGAGCACCGCCGCGAGGGTGTTCGCGACGTTGTGGTCGCCGAGCAAGCTCAAGTCGGCGCGCGACAGAATCGGCGCGCCGTCGAGCACGAGTACGTCGGCCTCGGCATCATACGATGCGTCCGCCGACCTGGTCCGAAGCGAGAACGTGAACGTCTGCCCAGCACGAGCCGCGTCATGCGCAATTCCGATCCGCTCGCGCAACGTGAGAACGGCGGGATCGTCTGCGTTCTCGACCCATCGCGATTCGGGACTCGCGTTCGCGTAGAGTCGTGCCTTGTCGTCGTAGTACGCGTCCACGCTCGGGTACCGATCGAGATGGTCCGGCGCGAGGTTCGTCACGACACCGACGGTCGGTCGCACGCTCGGCGTATCGTGGAGCTGGAACGACGAGAGCTCGAGCGCGGCCCAGGGCGGCGGCGCGCCGCGTAGCGCGAGCTCGGCGAGCGGTGTCCCGATGTTCCCCGCATCCACCGTGTCGTGGCCTAACGCGCGGAGCAGATGCCCGACCAGTGCGGTCGTCGTCGTCTTGCCGTTCGTCCCGGTCACGGCGACGTAGCGCAGCGCGGGGAGGTAGTGTAGCGCCACCTCTATCTCGCCGACGATGGGCACGCCGGCCGCTCGCGCGGCCGCGAGCGGCGGCGCATTCGGCGGCACGCCCGGACTCGCGACGACGAGTGCTGCCCGCGCGATCCGGTCGAGATCGTGCGCGCCGACATCGACATCCACGCCAAGGCCACGTAGCGCGTCCGCCGCGCGCTGCGCCGCGCCACCGTTCCCCGCGTCAGACGCGTACAGGCGGTGCCCATCACGCGCGAGCAACTCGGCGGCGCTCCGCCCGCTCTTGCCGAGGCCGATTACGGCGACCTCGCCTGGCGCTCGTCCACGAAAGAGCCCGACGTTCACGCGTCGCGTCTCTCGGGTGTTAGCGCAGCTTGAGCGTGCTGAGCGCGAGGATCGCGCACAGGATTCCGAGGATCCAGAACCGGATCACGACCTGCGTTTCGGGCCAGCCTTTCAGCTCGAAATGGTGATGCAACGGCGCACGCAGGAACACGCGGTGCGACTGCGCGTACTCCAGCCCGAAGCGCCGCTTTCGGTACTTGAAGACGAAGCGCTGCAGAATGACGCTGACCATCTCGCCGACGAACACGCCGCCGATGATCAGAAGCAGCAACTCGCTCTTGAGCAGGATCGACACGGCACCGAGCGCCCCGCCGAGCGCGAGCGATCCGGTATCGCCCATGAAAACCTGTGCGGGGAACGTGTTGAACCAGAGGAACCCGATACACGCGCCGAGGATCGCCGCGCAGAACACCGTCAGCTCGCCCGCGCCACGGACGTAGAAGACGAGCAGGTGCGCGCTCGTGTCGATGCGTCCGAAGAGGTAAGCAAAGATGCCGAACGTTCCTGCCGCGATCGCGACGAGTCCGGTTGCGAGCCCGTCGAGTCCATCCGTGATGTTGACCGCGTTGCTCGACCCGGTGAGCACGAACGTCACCCACGGTACGTAGAGCCACGCGAACGCGGCGCTCGCGGGTGCGATGAGCACGTACTTGAAGAAGGGCAGCGTCGTCGACGCGCCCGGAAGCGTCGACAGGGGCACGAGCCAGAGATAGAGCGCGAGGACCACGCCCGCGCTCACCTGCCCCGCCAACTTGTAGCGCTCGACGAGCCCTTCGTTCTTCAAGCCGAGGCGTTTTTGGCGCAACTTGAGATAATCATCGAGAAATCCGATCCCGCCCATCCACGCCGTCACGAGCGTCGCGATGATCATGTACTCACCGCCGCGCGCGTTGAACCGTCCCCAGAGCACCACAGGCACGAGCGTCGCCGCGAGGATGATCAGGCCGCCCATCGTCGGGGTCGAACCCTTGCCCGCATGCGTGAGCGGCGTCCCCTCGCGCACGACCTGATTGACCGAAAGGTCGTGCAGCCGACGGATGATCATCGGGCCGACGATGAACGCGACGAGCAACGCGGATACGAACGCGCCCGCCGCGCGGAACGTGATGTAGTTGAGGAGGTTGAATACCGTCGCGACGCGCGCGAGTGGCTGGAGCAGATAGTAGAGCACGTAGGCGGGCGGTCGTCGTGGGGCGCGTCAGGCGTTCGTCGCGCCGGCCTTCGCCCACGCTTCGAGAGAGGGGAGGAGCTGCTCGAGCCGAACGCCGCGCGAGCCCTTCAGCAGAATCACCGCGTCCAGCGCGAGCCGCGCTTCGAGCTGCGGCCAGAGCGCCATCGGATCGGCGGCCGTCACCACGCGCGCGTCCCCCGGCGCGACCCGCGCGAGCGACTCGGCGAAGTCGCCGACCCCGGCCACGACGTCGAGATCGAGGGCAAGCGCATGACGCGCGACGGCGTCGTGCAACGCCGGCGCGCCCGACCCGAGTTCGCGCATCGTGCCGAGCACCGCGACACGCTGACGCGCTGGCACACCGTCGCGCGCGGCCCCGGCCGTCGCGAGCAGGTCGAGCGCGGCGCGCGCGGAGGGCGGGTTGGCGTTGTATGCATCGTTGATCAACGTCGCATCGCCTAACGTCGTCCACGCCGTGCGCATACTCGGCACCGGCATCGTGGCGAGACCGCGCGCCGCGTCGACGATCGACACACCGAGTGCACGGGCCGTCGCCAACGCGAGCATCGTGTTGCGCAGGTTGTGCGCGCCGCGGACCGGCGGCCGCACCTCGACGCCATCGACGACGATCATGCCCGTTCCGTCCGGTGCCAACGACCAACGCTCGGCGCGAACGTCGCCCGCATCGAGGCCAGCCGTGACGACCACGCGCGCGCGGCCACGCGCGGCCGCCGCGATCTCGGGCTGATCGGCGGGAACGATCGCGATCGCGGCGCCGTCGAACGCATCGCTCTCCTCGCGCAGTACGCCGGCGAGATCGCCGAGTCCCTCGAGGTGTTCCTCGCCGATCGACGTCATCAGGACGACGTCCGGCTCGACGATGGCGCGGAGCGCAGCGATCTCACCCGGTGCGTTGGTCCCCATCTCGACGACGGCGAGTTCGGCCACGTTCGGCAGCGCAAGCAGTGTGAGTGGGACCCCGACGAGGTTGTTCAGGTTGCCCGTCGTCGCGTGCACCGGACGCGCGGCGCCGAGCGCGGCGCGCAACAACTCCTTCGTGCTCGTCTTGCCGTTGGACCCGGCCACGCCAACGACCGAGCGACCGACGCGCGCCCAAGCGCGCCGGCGATAGCGCGCCAGCGCGCCTAACGCCTCGCGCGTGTCGCGGACCGCGTAAACGGGGACGTCGAGTTCGAGCGCTCGCGACGGGTCGTGGACGACCACGGCCGTCGCCCCGAGCGCGACCGCATCGGTGAGGAACGCATGCGCGTCGTACCGCTCGCCCGCGAGCGCGACGAACAGATCGCCCGGCGCGATCCCGCGCGTGTCGGTCGCGACGGCTCGCAAGGCAGTCGCTCCACGCGGCGCGGTGGCCGTCGCGACGTCGATCAACGCGTCGGCGGCGCGGTCCAACGTCCAGAACGCGTCCGGCGCGCTCGCGCTCGTCGTACCCGCCGCTCCACTCACGCCGTCAGCTCCACGGGCGCGCCCGCCGTGTCACGCGCCGCACTCAGTTCGCGAACGATCGCAGCCTCGTCGAACGGGAGCGTCGTCGTCCCGCGGATCTGATACGTCTCGTGCCCCTTCCCCGCGAGCAGCACGACGTCGTCGGCCTCCGCGATCTCCAACGCCCGCGCGATCGCCGCGCGTCGATCCTCGATCCGCTCGTGCGCCAGCGTGAAGCCTGCAGCGATGTCGTCGAGAATCCGTTCCGGTTCTTCGGTGCGCGGGTTGTCGCTCGTGATGACGACGACGTCGGCACCCGTTTCCGCCGCCCGCGCCATTTCAGGACGTTTGCCGCGATCGCGGTCGCCGCCGGCGCCGAACACGACGATCACGCGCCCGCGGGCGAACGGGCGCACCGCGGCCAGCGCGCGCGCCAGTGAATCCGGGGTGTGCGCGTAGTCGCGGAGCACCGTGGGCCGCGTGCGTAGCATCTCGAGCCGCCCCGGCACCTGCGGCAACGTGGCCAGCCCCTCGGCGCACGCCGCGACGCTGACACCGAGCGTCACCGCCGCCGCCGCTGCGCCTAACGCGTTCGCGACGTTGTAGTCGCCGATCAGCGGGACCCGTGTGCCCTGTGCCTTCCCGCGCACGAGGAGCGTGAACCGTGTGCCGACGCCGTCGGCTGCTGCGCCGATCGCCGCGACGTCCAACGCGCGAGCGCGCGCCGCGTCCGCATCGTCGCACATTCCCCAGCGCACGGTTCGGGGCGCAGGCGGCAGAGCGTCCCACGCGGGGTCGTCGGCGTTGATCACCGCGACACCCGCCGGCGCGAGAGCGGCGACGAGTCGCGCTTTCGCGGCGAAATACGCCGCCATCGTGCCGTGATAGTCGAGGTGGTCACGCGTGAAGTTCGTGAACACCGCCGCGGCGAACTCGACGCCTTCGGTCCGCTGCTGCTCCAGTGCGTGCGACGAGACCTCCATCGCGACCATGCGCACGCCGGCATCGACGAGCCCGCGCAGCACGCGCTGCAGCTCGACCGGGCCCGGGGTCGTCAGTCCCGATCCCTCCCCGAACGGCGTTCCCGCTGACCCGACGAGCACGCCTAACGTCCCGATCGACGCTGCCGGCGCATCCGGCGAGTCGAGCAGGTGCCGCAACATCGCGACCGTCGTGGTCTTGCCGTTGGTCCCGGTCACCCCGACGAGGGTGAGCCGTGCCGCGGGCTCGCCGTAGTACGCGGCCGCCGCAACCGCCGCGGCGCGCCGTCCGTCGCGCACCACGAGCGCCGGCAACGTCGTCGCATCCGCGCGCGTGACGAGCGCGACGCCGGCACCCGCAGCCGCGGCCGCGGGCAGATACCGGTGCCCGTCGTCCTGCGCACCGGCGACGGCGATGAAGAGCGCACCCGGACCGACACGCCGGCTGTCGTCGGTCACCCCCACGACGCCGCTCGGCAGCACGCCGATGGTCGAGAGCAGCAGCCCCGCACGGTCCAACGCACCGACGATCGTGCCTAACGGAACCGCGCGTCCCCGCTCCGGACGTCGCCTCGCGCACCGCGACCATCACGGGTGCCGGTACAGCGTGACGATCGCGCCCGGCGCGGCGAGCGCGCCCGCAGCGGGAACGGTGCGGAACGCCGGACGGCCGAGTCCGGACGACGGTGTCGACGCGAGACCGGCAACGTGCACCTCGAATCCGGCGCGCTGCAGCGCAAAGACGGCGTCGCGGACCGGAACACCCGCCACAGGCGGAACCGGTCGCGCCGGCGACGCCGTGCTTGGCGAGACGTGCGCCGCGCGCACCGGCAGGTCGAGTACGACGCGCACCGGCGCCGGCGCGGCCGGCACGACGTCGTCGCGGCGGAACTCCGCTGGGATGAGCGTGCCTGGCGCGGGCACCGCCGTATCATGCGCGGCCGCGCTCGCGTCGGCGATCGTCGCTGCGCGCACCGGCGGCGCGTGCGGACGATACGCCTCGCGCGCCCGCGGCAGGACGCCCGGTGCGAGCGACGCGCGGTCCAACGCGGCATCGCGCGCGGCGAGCGCCGCTTCCAGCACGACCTTCGTGACCGGCGCGGCCGTCTTCCCGCCGAAGTACACGCCGGCCGGATTGTCGAGCTTCACCACGATCACGAACTGTGGCGACTCGACCGGGAAGATGCCGGCGAACACGGCGTTGTAGTGGCCCGCTGCGTACCCCACGCCGCGCTCGATGCGACGCACGGTGCCGCTCTTGCCGCCTAACGTGAAGCTCTTCAGATCCGCGTCGGTCGCGGTTCCACTGTCGACCACGCTCTTGAGCATCGCCCGCACCTCGCTCGCCACCGCGGGCGACATCACGCGCCGGACCACGCGCGGCTGATGCCGAAACACGAGAGCCCCGTCGGCGTCCCGCACTTCGCGCACGAGCGCCGGCTCCAGCAACTCGCCGCCGTTCGCGATCGCGCCGTACGCCGCCGCGAGTTGAAGCGGCGTGGCAGCGAATTCGTATCCCATCGCGAGCGACGCGGGCGACTGCTTCGTCCACTTCGCGGGCGGCCGCAGCGTTCCGGACGCTTCAGCCGGATACGGCACACCGGTCGGCGTACCGAAGCCCACATCCCGCAACGCCTCGTACTGCTCTCGCGCCGTGAGTCGACTCGAAAACTTGACGATCCCGATGTTGCTCGAGAACCGGATCACGTCGCGCAGCGAGAGCGCGCCGGCCTTGTGGATGTCGTGGATCGTCCGACCGTTGGTCGTCCAGACGCCGTCCTCTGTATTGACCATATCGTCGAGGTGCGCCTTGTGTAACTGCAACAGCGCGGCGGCCATGAACGGCTTCGCCGTCGACCCGGGCTCGAACGGCTCCGCGATCGCTGTCGCTGCCGTCGTCCGCGCGTCGGCCCGCTGACTCGCCAGCGCGAGCACCTCACCCGTCTTGGGATCGGTCACGATGATGTCGCCGCCGGTGGCCGACATGCGCGACACTGCGTCGGCGAGCGCGCGCTCGCAAATATCCTGCAGCGTCCAGTTGAGCGTCAGCGCCACCGTCCGACCGGGGCGCGCCGCGACCGACCGCACGCTCGGCGATTCGAACCGTCCACCACGCGCGTCGCGCACCAGCAGCGCCGTCCCGCGCTCGCCGCGGAGCACGCTATCCAACGCGAGTTCCACACCGTCCAACGGCTGGCCCGTGTCGTCCATGCGCCCAACGATCCGCCGGACCGCATCGGTCGCTGTCGACATCCGCTCGACTACCGGCGCTGCATGCACGCCGCGCATCGCGACGGCCGCGGCGGCAACGCTCGGCAGGTAGCGCCCGGGGATCTCAACCCACGCGCGCGTGCTGTCCGACGCCCGCGCGATCCAGTCCGCCGGCACCTTGGCCGCCGCGAGCGCACGCCGCAGCGCCGCACGATCCTTGACCTCGCGCGGGGCGACCCGTAATTGTACCAACTCGCGACTTTCAACGAGCACTCGGCCACCCGCGTCGGTCACCGCGCCGCGCGGCGCCGGCATCGACGCGTCCGTCACCTGCTGCCGCGTGGCGCTCGTCCGCCACCGGTCCGCCTGAAACAGCTGCACCTGTGCCGCCTTGCCGACGATTGCGGCAACGAAGAGCACGAGCGCGCCATGGACGATGGCGGGGCGGTCGAAGTGGGGCAATCGCACGAACCTGATCCTGGGTGCCTAACGTGAGACGGCCGGTGCCGGCCCGCGCGCGACGAGCACGAGTTGCGTATCGCTCGGCACGCGCATGCCGAGCCGCTCCTCGGCGACGCTCCCGACGCGCGCCCGTGCGGCCGCGAGGCGCACGGAGGCGCGCAACGCCGCGCGCTCGCCCGTCAACTGCGCCTCACGCGCGGCAAGCGTGCGTAGCGCGCGCGCGTGCGCGATCCCGATGCTCCGTCGCGTGACCACCGCCGCGCCCGCGAGCACGAATAGCGCAAGGCTGAGCGCGACGATGGCACGTCCGCGCCCCTGCCGTCTGCCGGCGCGTGCCACGCTACCCCGACCTGGCTTCGCGCTCTCACGCGCAGTCGCTCGGCGCGTCACGTGGCGCGCTCCCACACGCGGAGCTTCGCGCTCCGAGCTCGCGGATTCCGCGCAATTTCCGCGGCCGATGGCACCTCCGCGCGTCGCGTGACGAGCCGCCCGAAAGCGACACGCTCGCAGTTGCACACGGGCTGGCGCGGCGGACACACACACGCCGTGCTCCACTCTCGGAATGCATGCTTCACCGCGCGGTCCTCGCCCGAGTGGTAGGCGAGCACCGCGAAGCGACCGCCCGGCCGTAGCAGATCGCGCAACGCCGGCAACGCCCGCGCGAGCGATCCCGCCTCGTCGTTCACCGCGATGCGCACCGCCTGGAAGAGGCGCGCAAACTCCGTCGGCCCGGTCCGTGGGCCAAAGGCACCGCGAATCGCGCCCACGAGATCGTCACTCGTCGCGAGCGGCGCGCGCGCGCGGCGGCGCACGATCTCGCGCGCGAGCCGGCCCGCGCGTGGCTCGCCACCATGCTCCCGAAACATGGTTTCCAACGTGCGCTCGTCCGACTCATTGAGAATGGCCGCCGCGTCCTCCACGGTCGCGTCCGCGTGCCCGCTCATCCGCATGTCGAGCGGCGCACCCTGCCGGAACGAGAAGCCGCGCTCGGGCATGTCGATTTGATAGGAGGAGATGCCCAGGTCGAGCAGCACGGCATCGAGCGGATCCTGCTCACCGAGCGAAGCGACGACCGCTGGCGCATCGGCATAGTTGGCGCGAGCCGTCCGAAGTGCGCGCGACGTCATCCACGTGTCCAAACGACCGCTCGCGGACGCCAGCGCGTCGGGATCACGGTCGAGCGCGATCACGCGGCAGCCAGCTTCGAGGAGCGCGAGCGTATGCCCACCACCGCCGAGCGTTCCGTCGAGCACGAGCGGACCGTGCAGCCGCCCTGCGTCGGCGTCTCGCGCCGCAGTCGTCAAGTGGCGCACGATCTCGGCGGCCATCACCGGCGCGTGATACGCAGCATCCCATCGAGCGCCGTCGTCCATCGGGCGGGAGAAGGTACGCGCGGCACGCGCCGCGAGCAACCGCGCGACCGCTCAATCGCGCGCATGCGTCGGTTTGCCTCGATCGCCCGCTATCTGCGCGCGTGCAGGCGCCCCAACTTGTGCGGGACATGTCCGATCTCCGGTCACTCGACGTCGTGGTGCACGGCACCCGTGCGGACTCGGCCAAGCTCCGCACGGCGGTCGGGCTGGTTCGCGACCTCGGCCACCGCGTCCGCGTGCACGTCACGTGGGAGCGAGGCGATGCGCGCCGTCTCGCGCGCCGCGCGGCGGGGCGCGGGGACAACGTCGTCGTCGCCGCGGGCGGAGACGGCACGCTCAACGAAGTCGTCAACGGCGTCCTCGCCGCCGGCGGGCGCAACCACGGGCCGGCGGCGATCGGTATCGTCCCGCTGGGTACCGCGAACGACTTTGCCCGGCAGGTTGGGATTCCGTCCGACATCGAGGCGGCGCTCCGGCTTGCGGCACTCGGTCAGTCGTCGCGCGTCGACGTCGGCCGGGTCAACGGGCGCGCGTTCCTCAACGTTTCGACGCTCGGCGCGGCCGCACGGGTGACGCGCGAGGCGAACGCGAGCGCGAAACAGGCGCTGGGCGTGCTTGCCTACGCGATCAGCGGTGTACGCCAGCTTGCCGCAAATGAGCCGCCGACGGTCGCGCGCATTTCAGGCCCAGGCTTCTCACGGGAGATCCCGTTTTTCCTGCTCGTCATAGGCAATGGTCGCGCAACTGGCGGTGGTACGACCGTGACGCCGTTGGCCGATCTCAACGACGCCCTGCTCGACGTGTGCGTGATCGAACCCGTCGCCCGAACGAGCCTCGCCAAGCTGCTCGTCGAACTTCGCCTCGGTGACCATCTGGACCGCGACGGCGTGCACTACGTGCAGACTCCGTGGCTCCGCGTCGAGAGCGCCCGCCCGCTTCCGGCCAACGTCGACGGCGAGTCGATCCGCGCCCGTACGTTCGAGTACGTCGTCGAGGCGTCCGCGGTCGAGCTGGTCGCGCCGACACAGACTGACGCGGACGACGTAGCGGCCTAACAGCGAACGGCTGAACGTGCGAAGGCCCCCGCCCGGATCGGGCGGGGGCCTTCGCGCCTGCGCGTCGGATTCTTTACTGCCCGTTCTTTACTGCCCGCTGCGAACCGGGGCCGCGCCGCACTTGTATGCCGTCGCGAGCCGGTCCGGATACGGCGAGACCGTCGTCAGCGCGTCGAGCGCCTGCTTTGCAGCTGCCGGATCGACCCGCCCGCCAGCCGGGAGATTGAGCTGCGCCGCCGTGAAGGCAGAGCGCGCCTGCGCGATCGACTCGCAGCTCCGGCTCTTCTGCGCTTCCTGCAGCAGCTGACTACCGAGACCGAGCGAAGCCACACCGAGATAGAACTGACCGCGCGGCGTCGTCTTCGTCTTGTTAGCGAAGTCGAGGTATGTCACGGCCTTCTGATAGTCGCCGACCGCCTTGGACGCACTCGCCGCCTGATACGCGGTCGCACCGAGGTTGACCGCTGCATCGGAGATCGTGCTCGCGCTATCCCCGTTCGCCGCGGCCTGCTGGAGCGCTTTGAAAGCGTCATCCGGTCGCTTCATCGTCGTGTACAGATTCGCGAGCGCGGCGTACACCCCGGGCGTCTTCGGGTTCGACTGCGCCGTGCGATTCAGGATGTCGAGCGCCTGCTGCGTCTGACCCGAAGCCGCGAGCGCATCGGCGTAGTCGGAGAGCAGCCCACCGTTGGTCGGGTAACGCTGCACCGCCTGCGCGAGGATCTGCGACGCGACCTGCGGCTGACTGTCGATGCGGGCGCCGATCGCCACGCGCGAGTAGAGGTCGGCCGTCGCAGCGGACGTATCCGTGCGGGCGAGCTCCTGGAACGCGGTCACCGCGCCCTTGTAGTTCTTCGAGGCCAGCTTCACGCGCGTCTGCAGCGAGAGAAAGCCAGGATCACCCGGGTTCTGCAGCACGAGCGAGTCGACGAGCGGTTCGGCGCTCGCGGCCTTGCCGTTTGCCGCGTACTCGTTGATGACCTGCTCGCGGAGCCGCGTGTTCGTCGGATCGGCAGCCACCAGCCGAAGGAGCACGTTCGTCGCCGAGTCGCGCTGGCCGGCGGTCAGGAGACCCGCATACCGAATGCGGAGCGCCGGGGCGCTGAGTGGGTCGATCGCGAGGATGTCGCGCGACATCGCGAGCGCCGAATCGTTGTACGCCTTCGTGCGCGCGGCGTTGGTCGTGTCGGCGTCTCGCTGCGTGACGTAGACATTGGCGAGGCATACGCGCGCGAGCGTCGTCTTCGGATACGCCGCGATCCCACGCTGGGCGGCCGCTTCAGCCTCCGCGTACTTGCGATCGCGCGCCTGATTGACACAGTCGCGCTCGGCCGTGAACGCACGTTGCGCCGCCTGGAACTCGCGCGAGATCTGCGACGAGGCTTGGTCCGGCTTACTCACCTGGTACACGCCGAGCGGCTGCGTGAGCGAATTGTCGCGCGTGAGCACCATCTGCGCTTCGACACGCGACTGCCCGCCCGCGTTCGAGACCGTGCCGACGATGTACTCGTCGGCGCGCAGCTGCTGGGCGAGCGCACGCGCGTCGTGGGGGGCGAGCGCCTCGTTCGTCGGGAATCCCGACGCATCGAGGTTGGCGTTGATGTCCGCCTTCGGCAGCACGTAGAGCTGCTTCAGGTTCATGTCGCCCGAAATACGATCGCGGACCGCGTCCGCGGCGCGAACGCCCGACGTCTTGTCGCTGCTGCGAAACACCCCAACCATGAGGCGGGGCGCGTTGGGATCAGGCGTCCCGCGCTGCTGAGCAGCGCCGGATGCGAAGGGAAGGAGAGCCGCGAGGGCACCGAGCCCCGCGGCGGTCAATGCGGCTCGCCGCGCCATGCTGTTCCGAGCGTTCAAAGGGGTATCCTCCAGTGCGTGAAACATCCGTACCCAACGTGCCCCGGCGCAGTTCCTATCGCTCCCATCCGGCGGATACCCACCGTGCGACCGTCCACCGTGTGGCACCCGCCGTGCCGCGCCGCCAGGGCACGGGCGACTTCAACGTTCCGAGTGGGCGAAGAGGGACTCGAACCCCCGACATCCTGTGTGTAAGACAGGCGCTCTAACCAACTGAGCTATTCGCCCCAACCGCACTGCCCGCCGGACATCCCACCGTCCAGACCCGTCGGCGATCCGTGCGTCAGCGTAAGATTGCGAGCGGCACGAGTACGCAATACCCGAGCACAAGCAGGATCGGTGCGATCACGTCGCCGCCGCGCGCCAGGTCGGCATAGCCCAGGACGAGCGCCAGCGCGGCGAGCAGCCACCAGCGGTACGTCTGCACGAGGCGAGCACGGTTCGGTTCGGTCATGCGCGGCAGGTTAGAAGACGCGGCGAACACTGTCAACGTGGCCGACGGGATCCCCGCACGGACGCCGCACGCACGCCGCGCGCGTGCTACGTCCGGTCGAGAAAGGCCGCGAGTGGATCGACGGCGGTATCGCGTTCCGCCGAACGCGCCGCCGCGCGGGCATCCTCTGCCGCGTCGGCCGCGCGCATACTCGCAAGCCGTGCGCGGTCGCGCCGGCGTCGCGTGATCCAGAACGGTGCCATGAATGCCAGGCCGACGGCCGTGACGAGCGACACATTGGCGCCGATGGCGAGCACGCCATATCGCAGCCGCGTTCGCGAGCGCCACGCAGTTTCGAACTGCGTCGATGTCAGGCCGTACGCCGCCCGCACCGCTGCATCGAATCGCCCCGTTTCTCGCCAGGCAGCAAAAAATCCCGAGAGCCCGCGTTCGGGGTCGAGCGCGGCCAGATCGGCTACCGCACGATACGAGAGCGCGTATCCATCCTGCGCGACGGCGCTGCCTTGCTCAAATAACAGATCGAGGGAATCGAGCGCCGGCACGCCACGCGTGAGCAAGGCAACGTTCGCCGCGAGTACCTCGTCCCGCCCCCACTCCCCCGCCGCAAAGCCGGCGTACCCTTCGTCGAACCAGCGGGGTGGGAGATCGCCAAGCTGCTCGTGAAGCGCGAGATGCGCGAGCTCGTGCCGGAACACCGCCCGGGGGTCGCCCGCGTCTGACCCTGCCCGTCGGCCCTGCATCAGAATCCGCCCCGACTCGGGAAAGGCGAGCGCGCTGCCCCACTCGGGCGCGCCCGGACCGCCCCACGCGCGGAAGTGCGCGGCATCGGGTGCGACGACGAGCACGACCCGCGCGACCGGGCGTCGAAGACCAGGAAACGTGTCGCGCCGCGCCGCGTCGTCGAGCAGCGCTCGGGCGAGCAACACGTCCGCCGGATAGGCAACCGCCGTGAACCGCCCGCGGTCGAGACGCACCGTCGCCGACGTCGGGGCGGTCGCGCTGCGCGCGCTCGGCTCTGGGGCAGCCGAAGCACCGCCCTGGCCGCTCGCCCGCGCGGCGGCCATTCCAAGTAGGACGAGGCCGGTTCCGAGCGCAGCGCGAGCGCGCCGCCGTCGCGCGCTACGCACGGACCTCAGCGCCGACATCGATCTCGGCGAGACGCTCCTCACAGCGCCGCGCCCATGGACTGAACAGCGCCGCAGCTCCGGTCCGCCACTCGACGCGGGCGTCGTCTCGGGCGCCGGCGCGCCAGAGCGTGCACGCGAGCGCGTACCGCGCTTCGATCAGGTTGGGGCCGAGCACGAGCGCACGTCGCAGATATGCGACGGCGTCGTCGTACATCCGGCGGCGCTGGTACGCGATGCCCAAATACAGCGTCGCGTACAGCGTGGCACGCCGATCGTCGTTGTCTCGAATCACGCGCGCGAGATGCTCGATCGCCTCCCCTTCGATGTCCTTTTCGAGACAGACGCGGCCAATCGCCACGCGCGCCATCGACGCCGCCGGCCCGACCGCGCCGCCAACGAGCACCCGCTGCGCGGCGAGCAACGCGTCGTCCGCCCGCCCGAGCGATGCTCGCGCCCAGGCAAGCATCGCAGCCGGCTCCGCCTCATCGGGCGCGAGCGACAGCGCCCGTTCGAACGCCGACTCGGCGGCTGCGAAATCGCCCGCGGCATACGCCGTCCACCCTTTCGCGAGGAACGTCGATGCACCGAGGTGGTCGCTTCGCGCCGTCGCTCCCCGCGACGGGACGCCGACGGCGGGAGAGCGAGGCGCGCCATTCGGTACCGTCGTCGTTGCCTCGGATACCGGCAACTGCTTCCAGAGCTCGGGTAGCGCGCGGGCGGCGTCCGCGACCGCTCGCCACGCCTCCACGGCTGCGTCCGCGGTCCGAATCAGCGCCGCGATTTCGGTTCGGAGCGTAGCCCGCTCGTCGCGCGCCGTGGCACCACCGGCCGCGAGGTGAGCCTTCAGTCGCGCGCGAAGCTCAGCGACGCGCGCACTGGCTCCCGACGCCGCCTCGTCGGGACCGACGCGTTCCGGCGTCATGCGGTTGAACGCGCCCGCGCCGTTACGCGGTACGCTGGCACTTACGCATGACGAAAGATGCGTTGCCGATGATCGACGGGCACGTACAAGCCCCGGACACGCCCCAGCAGCGTTTCGACCTTGCCGAGGAACAGGAAGCCGCCAGGTGCGAGCGCGCCGTGGAAGCGGTCGAACAACGCTTCTTGCGAGTCGCGGTCGAAGTAGATCACGACGTTCCGGCACACGATGAGATCCCACGGCCCCGATGGCGCCGCCTCTCGCAACAGATCGTGCTGTGCGAAGTGCGTGATCTGCCGCAGCTCGGGCCGAACGCGGGCCGGGTCGCCCGGCGTGAAGTACCGCGCGCGAATCGCCGGCGGCGCCTCCTGAAACGCCGCGTTGGCGTACACACCTTCTGCCGCCGCGGCGAGGGTTCCGCGATCAACGTCCGTCCCGAGCACCTCGACCGCCGCAGCGGGCGACACCCCATTCACTTCGCACTGCGCGTGCGCGAGCGCCGCGAGCGAGTACGCCTCCTCACCAGACGCGCACCCGGCGCTCCAGATGCGCACCGGCCGAGTGGGTGAGGCGAAGAGACTGGGTAGCACGCGCGTCGCGATCGTGCTCCACGCGTCCGAGTTCCGGAAGAACTTCGTGACGTTGATCGTGAGCGCGTCGAGCAAGCGGTCGTATTCGCTCGCGTCCTGATCGAGGACGCGAGCGTAATCAGCGAACGTGTGCGCGCCTGTCGCGCGCATGCGCACCGCGATGCGCCGCCGGAGGCAGCGCTCCTTGTAGCTGCGACACCGAAACAGGCGGTCGGCTTCGACTTTCGCGAGCAATTCAGCGAATCCCTCCGGATCGACATCGTCGACGGGAGCGTCGGACCAGTGCGTTTGGGAGGGCGCGGAGGCGTCTGACACGCGCGACGTCACGGGGCGGTCGGCGCCGCGGCGCCGGAACGTCCGAGCGCGGCGAGGTTGGCGCGCGCGGTCGGGTGGTCAGGCTGCAAGCTACACGCGCGTTCCCACGCGTGCCGCGCTGCGTCTCGGTCGCCGGCTCGCAGCGCCAGACTCCCGAGACGCGCCCACGCGACGGCCGACGCGTCCGGCGCAACCCGGGTTGCGGCGAGGTACGCTTCACGCGCACCGTCGAACTGGCCGTGCCGGTACTGCAAATCGCCGTGTAGTCGATGCGCGGCGGCGAGGTCCGGCCGTTCCGCGAGCGCGTCGGCGACGTTCGCGAGGGCGCGTGCCGTGTCGGGAACGGGCGTCGCGCTCGCGTGCAGCGCCGCCGCATTGGCGAGGAGAACCGCGGAGCGCGGGTGCGCCGCCCCACCTTCGCGCGCGAGCGCGGTCGCCGCCGCGAAATCGCGCGCTGCCATCGCGGCCAGCACGGCGTAATGGAACCACACGGCCGGAGGCTCGGACCAGCGCGCCCGCGCGCGATCCAAATACGTCCGCGCTCCGGTCCAATCGGCCCGGTCGAGCGCGAGCGCGGCGCGGGCCGTGAGATGTCGAGGGTCGTCGGCGAGGCCGAGCCGTTCGGCGCGCGCGTACGCTTCGTCCGCAAGTTCCAAATGGCCTAACTGATGCCGTGCGACGCCAAGTGCGTGGACGGCGGCGGCCGTCGCGCCCGGCAGTTCCGCGGCTTCGCCGAGCACCGCAACCGCCTCGTCGAACCGCCCCGCGCGGAGCGCGACGCCGCCGAGCTGCGCGCGTGCGCTGACGTCACGGGGTCGGAGTTCGAGCACGCGGCGTAGCTCGCGAAGCGCTTCGTCGAGGAGCCCCGCCCGCGCGAACGCCACGCCGAGGTTGAGATGCTCGTCGGCGCGCGCGCCGGTGAGCCGGCCGGGAACGGCGTCGCGCGCCGACGACGCGACGCGACGCACGCGGCCCGCGCGCACGAGGGTGTGCAAGACGCGCGACACCTGATACGTCGAAAGCGCGGCGCCCTCCGCGACCGCGCGCACGTCGCGCACGCCGTCGAGGAGCGCCGCCACGCGCGTCTGTTCGTCGTCCAACGCGGTCGGAGTCGTGCCAGCGACGAGCGCGAAAGTACTCGTCACGCCAGGAACGTCTGCCGCGATCAACACGCCTTCGTCCGCTCGACGCGCGGCTTCGAGCAGGAGCGATCCGACGTCGAGCCGTGGTGTCAGCTCCGCCGCGACCGGCGCGGCCACAACATCGAAGCTGAACGTTCCGCGCGTCCACCCAAGCAGGTCGTACGCCGCCTCGGCCGTTTGCGTCGTGATCTGCGTTGTTAGCACATCGTGGGGAACGCAGCCCCGTCGCACGAGGATGACTCCGAGCGGAGTGTCGGGCTGCGCCGCTTGCTCGACGAGTGCCGCCCGAAGATCGGCGTCGTCGAGCACGCCCGCGCGGACGAGCACCGTGCCGAGCGGGTCGCGGCGGTGCGCGAGCGCCGCGTGCGCTACGTAGCCGTCGACGAAGTACATCGTGCCGAGTTCGCCGTCGCGCGCGACGCTGAGCCGGCCGGACCGCCTGCCTAACGCCAACAGCTGGACGACGTCGGCGAGCGCAGCTTCCGCGATGTTGCCGCGGATCATGCGAGCTCTCCGGCGAGCAGATCGCCGACGTCGGGCCAGCGCAGCGTCCAGTGTTCCGCGTCAGGATAGGCGGTTGCGCGCGCGGCACGCTGTTCGCGCAACGCGGAGACGAACGTGGCCGCGTCGCGGACCCGCGCCGGATCGCGGAAGACGGCCGCGCCGGCGCACGTCGGGTCGAGCCCGATCGCGTCCGCTTCCAGCGCCGCAACCTGCGCGACGGCGCGCGCGAACGTCGCGAGCAGTGCGTCGACGTCCGGTGGCGTCCGAAGCGTCACTGCGCGCTCGAGGATAGTCGCATCGACTCCGAGCGCACGCCACTCGGCCGCCGCGGCCGTGAGTCGCACGCGCCACGCCGGGATGGCCTCGTCGAGCGCCGACGCGACATCGGCGACGAGGCTGGCGAAGGGGTCGGCCCCGACGTCGGGCACGCGAGCGCTCACGGGTGCGCGAAGCCGCGTGGGATCGACCGTGCGCGCAGTACGCCGCACGCGCGGAGGCGTGCGATCGTCGCGATCACGTGCGTCACATCGCGCCGGGTGACCGCGGAGAGTGCGACCAGATCACGGCTACCGTCAACGGCCGCAAGGACCTGAAGATCGATCGCGGTCAGGCGTTCCAGCGATGGCGAGTCGCTGACCGCCTCGTCGTCGGCCAGCACCGGCACGTCGACCTGCACGGGCGAGGGGCACTCGGCACCGCAGGCGGTTTCATCACGACGTCGCGCCGCCTCAACGAGGATCGCGGTGATCGCGAGTCCGTCGTCGCCGTTCGCGGCGGAGGAGAGCGCCTCCGCGTCATCGCTTGCATGGAACGCCCAACGTCCGGCCGTCCACTCCAGCATGCCGGCGACAGTCCCGATTCGCGCGTCCGCGGCGACGTCGACGTGCGCAGCGTTCGAGACGGCGACGCACGCGTCCGGCACGAAGCCGAACGGTTCCGCGGTGAAGCGGCCCTCCGTCGACGTCGAGGTCGCCGCTGCGCGCCCCGAGTTCGAGCAACTGGAGCACGTCTGCGAGCGCGAAGCCCGAGAGCACTCCGGCCAGTGTCGGTGTCGAACGACGGGACGTTGTCATGCGTGCGGTCCGCCGGGAACCTCATCGTGGTTCGCAGGCGTGGTGGCGAGGCCTGCGCGTGCACGCGCCGCTCCCTCACCGACGGGCGAGGCAGCGAGCGATCGCGACCACGCGATGCGCGCCGCGCGGAAGTCGCCCAGCGCCGCGTCGCAGTCCCCGAGCACCGCCAGCGCGAGCGGGTGCTCGGGGTCGATGACGAGCGCCTGAGTGGCGGCGGCGCGCGCGTCGTCGACCCGCGATGCGTCAGCGGATGCCGCCGCGAGCGCGGCGAGCGCGTCGCCGTCGTCTGCGTCGCGCGCAACGACGCGCGCGAGATGCGAGCGAGCGGCCGGGATTTCGCCCGCAGCCATCGCGAGTTCCGCGCGTGCGCGCCAGACGTCGGACAGTTCGGGGGCACGTTCCGCGAGTTGTTGCAGCAGTATGTCGGCATCGGCCACCCGGCCCGCGCGGACCAGCGCGCGCGCGCGGGCGAGCGTGGGATTGGGCAGCGCGGGCATCGCGCGCGACGCCTCGCTCCACGCGTCGGCCGCGGCATCCCAGGCGCCTAACGCCTGCCAGGCGCAGGCCACGTCGCCCCAGAACGCGGCGGGGTCGGCGATCGCGTGGCGCGGAACCCGCCCGCAATGCCCGAGCGCGTCGATCGCCTCGTCGACGGCGCCGCGGTCCGCCGCGGCCCGCGCACGCAGCGCCGCGAATGACGGTTCGTCGGGCCAACGCAGGGCGGCTGCCGCCGCGCGGGCGCAGACCGCGCCCAACTCGCCGCGGCGGTGCATGGTGCGCAGGACGAGAAGCTCGGGCGCCGGGTCGGCCGGCGCGGCCGCCGCAGCCTGACGGTAGCGCTCGAGTGCCGCCACGATTCGCCCGCTTCGCAGGAGCGCGTGCCCAGCCCGTGCGAGGCCCTCGGCCGCGGGCGCACCGCGCGCGAGTGCCACTTCCACCGCCGCCAGCGCACGATCGTACTCTCCGGCCGCGAGACGCGAGTCGACGTGCGCATAGTCGTGCGCCGGCTGCTGCGCGATCGTCACGATCGTCCCGGTTGTCCGTTCCAGCGTCTGGCGCGGGCGCGATGCGCACGCCCGATCCGTCGGCCGGAAGCACGTGGACCCCGTCCAGTTCGACGAAAACGAGTGGTGCGGGGCCGCGCACGACCGGACTCAGCGCGGTCGCGCGCGCGAGTTCGACGCGAGCCGCGGTCTGATCGCCGCAGGCGCCTGCCGCGAACGCCAGTCCGTAGCGCGCGGCGGCATCGTCCGGCGCGAGCGCACACGCGCGACCGAATGCGCGACGCGCGCCCTCTGGGTCGCCGCTCTGCGCCAGCGCGCGCGCGTACGCGGCGTGTGCCGCCGCCTGCATCGGCGCGAGCCGCGCCGCAGCAGCCCCCGCCGATACGGCGCCCGCGCTCGCGCCGACATCGGCGAGCAGCAACGCGAGATTCGCGGCCAGCACGGCACGGACGGTGTCGTCGAGCGCGCGCGCGTGCGCCGCGGCGTCGAGCAGGTACGTTCGGGCGGTCGAGAGATCACCGGAACGCCACGCGGCGAGCGCACGAACGGTCACCGCGGTGACGATGGCCATCGATGATCCGTCGCCATATGCGACGCCGCGCGCCCGCGACGCCGCGCGCGGGGCATCACCGTCGAGCAACTCGGCGACCGCAAGCCGCGCCGCGTGGTCGTACGTCGACGTTTCGCAGCGCTCCGCGGTGTGCAGCGCGTCCGCCAGGGCGCCAATGGCCTCTCGTGGCGACCCGCGCAGCAGGTGGACGACGCCGCGCGTGGAACAACGGGCCGCGTGCTCCACACCTTCAGGCGCCGGCGCAGCGGTCGCGAGCGATTCGAGCGCTTCCGCGAAATATCCCTTGTGCAAGAGCGCGATCGGCATGGCGAGTTTCCCAACCGTCGTCTTCGATCGAAGACGGCGCAGGGGATTGCTGCACCGTGGTCGATGCCGGAGACGCATCGCCGACCGCGTGTGCCGCGGACAACGCGAGCCCGGGGTCGACGCGCGCGAGCGCCGGATCGAGATCGGCAGCGCGAGCACGACTGACGGCAGCAGCCGCGGTCGCGCCCAACTCTCCGAGCACGAAGCTGCGTAACAACTCCGCTTCGGCATCGTCGGGCGTGACCGCACGCGCGCGCTCGACGGCGGCAAGGGCGCGGGTCGCGTCGCCGCACTGGTAAGCCGCGCGAGCCTCGAGCAGATCGAGCATCGCGAACAACGCGACGTCGCCGGTGCGCGCGTGCGAACCTGCCCCTGCACGCGCGCGTGCAATCGCAGCGAGCGCCTCGTCCGGACGGCCCGCGTCCAATGCCCAACGTGCGCGTTCGAGGGCAGGAGCGACGATCGTCGGCGACGCCGCCTCCCAGCGGGTGAGCGCGTCGCCTGCAGCCTCGAACTCGTCTCGCGCCGTGTGATGGCGCACGAGCGCACGCCACGCGTCCGCATCCGTCGCGTCCGCACGAACGCGCGCCCAACCTGCCGCCGACGCGAGCGTCGTGTCAGGCGCGAGTGATCGCAGATTGCGTCGAGCGATGCTCATCCCGCCATCGAGCGCGACGGCGCGACCGAACGCGCGCTGCGCGTCCGCCGTCCGCCCGGCCCGCTGAAGCACGACGCCGAGGTTGTTTTGCGCGGCGGCGTCACCGATGTCGGTCGCCGAGACGAGACGCGCGATTGCTGCTTCGCCGATCCGCACGGAAGGAGTCCGGGTACTGGCGTTCGCGTCGCGTTAGGCGACGCGAGTCGCGCGTAGAATCAGGCCGAGCGACGGCGGATCCGGCAGGAGCAGGAAGAACCCGCGCAGCCGTTCGGCAACGTCCTGCACGATGAACTCGGTCTCGACCACGAATACGTACTCGGCGACCGCGTCGAGTCGCAGGAACGCGGGTGTCAGCACGGCGTCAGCGCGGTCGATCGCGAGCGCCGGCGGCGACGGGAGCACGACCAGCTCCATGAAATCACTGAGCGCGTTCAGATACGCGCCGCTCAGGATGTTACCAGCCTCCTTGAGCGCGGATCGCTCCATCTCGCCCAACGCGACCGACGCGCCGACCGGCCGACGAAGCATCCGTTCGGCCAGACGAAGCACCGTCGCTTTGGGCAGCACCAGCAGCGTACGCCCGGTCAGGTCGCCCATGACGTCCATGAGCACGGCGGCGACGACGTCCGTCGCACACGCAAGCTGCGGAGCAATTTCCGCGAGCGGCGCGACGTGCACCGTCGGCACGGTGATCATGATCGGGCTTCCCGTCATCTGCGAAAGCGCGGTCGCGGCATGCCCAGCGCCGATGTTCGCGACCTCGCGCAGCGCGTCGCGCTGCACGGCGTTCAGCGTGCGCGGATCGTCGGCGCGGTACCCGCTTCCGGCAGGTGCGGCAGAGATGGTGGGAGCGACGGACAAGGGGAGGATCTCCGATCGGCGGGGGCGAGCGTCGTGGGGCGCCCCACGACGGCGGGGACGTCGAGCACGAGCGCGACTTCCCCGCCCTCCAGTATCGTCGCGCCTGCGGTGATCCTGAACGCTCCGCGCGGTACGCCGACGGCCTTGAGGACGCAGTCGCGCGCGCCGATGAGTTCGTCCACGCCGACGTCGAGCGTGGGTCCGCCCTCGACAGCGGCAAGGCGCAACACGTCCGTTCCGGTCGTGGACGCAGCCCGTACACCCAACGGATCGATCAACGCCCCGAGTGGTGGGACGCGGTCGTCGGTGGCCTCGCGCTCGCGCGTTCCCCGGACATGCGCGAGTGGGATCGCGTACGCGCTGCCGTCGGCCCGGACGAGCAGCGCGGGAATGACGGCCCACGACAACGGCATCCGAAGCGTGAATCGGGTGCCGCGCCCCGCGGCGGTGTCGAGCGAGAGCGCGCCGCCTAACGCACGCACCCGTGCGAGCACCGCGTCGACTCCGACACCCCGTCCCGACAGACGCCCGACGCTGTGCGCCGTGGTCAGCCCGGGGAGCGCGAGGCACTCGAGGAGCGCGGCATCGTCGATCGCACTGTCCGGAGCCGAGTGGATCGCCGTTGGCAACGGACCGCGAATCCGGGCACGCGCGATCACGGCCGCGCGATCGATGCCCGCACCGTCGTCCTCGACATGCACGAGGAGCGCATTCCCGTCGCGCACGACGCTGACCGTGATGCGCCCCTCACTCGGTTTGCCGGCCCGTGCGCGTGCGTCCGGAACCTCGATGCCGTGATCGACGGCGTTGCGAAGCAGGTGGACGAGCGCCTCCGAGAGTGCATCGACGACCGCGCGATCCGCGACGACATCGCCGCCGGATGTCGTGAGGCAGACGTGCTTCCCGGTCGCGTGAGCGGCCTGTCGCACGATGCGGGGAAGCTCCGCGAGGAGTTCCGACAGATCGACGAGCCGCGCGGCGTGCACCTCGTGGGCGAATCCGCTCGACACGCGTCCGAGGTCGGCGACGGCGCGCGCGAGCGTCGGATCGCCCGGAGCGTGACGCGGCATGCGCGAGCCGCGCGCGCAGCGCCGTCATCTCGCCCGCGAGGTCCAGGAGACGATCCAGCGCCGACACGTCGACGCGCAGCGTCCGCGCGATGGCGATCGGGCGCGTGTGCGCGGTCGGCTGGTCTAACGGATCGTTCGCGTCCGGTGCATGTGCGACGGCCGCCGTGAGCCGCGCGGCGATCGCGTGGACCGCCGCCGGGTCGCAGGCGGTAAGCCCGTTGTCGAGCGTCGATTCCACCGCGTCATCCAAGAGATCGATACCCGCGGTGAGCGGATCGACGACGGCGTGCCAGCGGTGCGGGGCCGCGTCGCGGACGGGCGTGAGGGCATCTTCGAGCGCATGCGCGACGTCTTCGACGGCAGCGTACCCCATCGCCGCCGCCATTCCCTTGATCGTGTGGACGCCGCGGAACACGACATCGATCGCATCAGGGGCTGGCTCACCCGACGCAATCGCGTCGATCGCCGCGCGCGAGGCCCGCAGGTGATCGCGGGCTTCACGCGCGAAGAGCGCCGTGTACTTGGCGCGCGACAGCTCGGGCGCGAGCCCGGCCACATTCGTCAGGCCAGCGCCCGTTCGGCGGCCTCGACGACGCGTCCCGGCTGGAACGGCTTCACGACAAAATCGCGCGCGCCCGCCTGGATTGCCTCGACGACTAACGCCTGCTGGCCCATGGCGCTGCACATGATGACGCGCGCGGCCGGATCGCCTGCACGGATGGCGCGTACGGCGTCGACGCCACCCATGTCGGGCATGACGATGTCCATCGTGACGAGGTCCGGACGGAGGTCGTGATAGCGCGCGACGGCTTCGGCGCCGGTCGCAGCCTCGCCGACGACTTCGTAGCCAGCCTGCTGCAGGATGTCGCTGACCATCGCCCGCATGAACAGGGCGTCATCGCACACCAACACCTTGTACGCCATCATCGTCCTCCATCCGGGTCGTCGATCACGTCGTCGATGAGCGCCGCTGCGTCGAGGAGCGGAAGCATCGAGCCGTCGTCGGCATCTGGCCGCGTGGCATCGAGGAGACGCACGCGCCCGGCGACGGGCAACACGCGAGCAGACCAGAGTCTCACGTGCGGTGTGGGCTGCTCCGTGTCGTTCGGAACGACGGCTGACGCAGCAACGCGAACCGGCGTCACGCCCGCGAGCGCGAGCGCACGTCCCTCAGATTCGAGCAGGACGAGTGGCGCACTGATCGAGAGCTGCTCACCGCGACGCGCGAGATCCAGGATCACGACGATGCGTCCACGAATCGCCGTCACGCCCGGGATGTCCACCGGCGCGCCCGGATATGGCGTAATCCGCTCGGCGCGGGACACCTCGCGCACCGCAGAGGCGGCGACCGCGATGCGCGATACGGGCCCGGCACCGTGCCCGATCGTCAGAACGAGCACTTCGAACGCGCGGCTCACCTCGCCTAACGCGTCATCCGACGACTCACGGGGCAGCTCCAGACGACGGGCCTCGCGGGATCACTCGTCGCCGTAGAACCCGAAGTGGTCGAGCGGATCGGGCAGTTCGGCGAGCGACGGGTCGTGGACGAGCGCGGCGAGCGCGCGCCGTAGGTCCAGCGGCGGCGGCGCCCGAAAGAGCATCTCGCGACCGTCGGCCGGGTGGCGAAAGCGCAACTCGGCGGCGTGCAGAAAGTGGCGAGTCGGCGGGAGCGCGACGAGACGGCGACCGCCTCCGCCGCCGTACACATCGTCGCCGAGCACTGGGTGACCGATGCTCGCGAGGTGCACGCGGATCTGGTGTGTGCGGCCGCTGTGCAGCCGCGCGCGGAGCAGATCGCCGGCGTCGCCGCGCGCGAGGCGCGTGAAATCCGTGCGGGCCGCCTTGCCCGTCGCGACCACGGCCATGCGCTGGCGGTTCCGCGGATCTCGGGCGACCGGCTTGTCGATCGTGAAGCGCTCGCTCGTGACGTGACCCCAACACGCAGCCGCGTACCGACGCGTCACCTGTCGCGCCGCGATCGCGGCGGAGAGGAGTCGGTGCGCGCGCTCGCTCTTTGCGACGACGAGCAGGCCCGAGGTGTCCTTGTCGATCCGGTGTACGAGGCCGGGGCGCTCCTCCGCCCCGCCCTCCGCGAGAGCCTGCCCGCGCCCGACGAGGGCGTTGACGAGCGTGCCGGTCCAGTTACCGGGCGCCGGGTGCACGACCATTCCGGCTGGCTTGTCGACGACGATGAGATCATCGTCTTCGTAGACGATCGCCAGCGGGATGTCCTCGCCAGCGATCTCGCGGGCGGCGGGCGCGGGAACGGCGACGGCGACGCGTTCGCCCGCACGCAGGCGCCAGCTGGCCTTCTCGCGGCGGTCATCGACGAGCACGTGCTCGGTCGCGACGAGCGTCGCCGCCTGTGTCCGCGACGTCCCAAGCCGACGCGCGACGAACAGGTCGAGTCGCTCGCCGGCCTCGTCGTCGCCGACGTCGAGTTGGTGGAGGCCGGGAGCGGCCGTCGTCTCCGGAGCTCGACTCACGATCGGCTCACGCGGCTCGACTCACGCGCAACGGTGGTTTATCGTCGTCACGGGATGCAGCGTCACGACACGCGCGGTCACGGGCGCGCGATCTCGACCGGATCAGCGGCCGGGTCGAGGGCGGTCGCGTCCGCGGGGGCGAGCTGCGTGCGCGATTCGAAGCGCCAGAGCAGCAGCACGAGCAGGATCGCCCCGACACTCACGGCCGAATCGGCGACGTTGAATGTCCAGAATCGTACGTCACCGACGCCGACGTCGATGAAGTCGACGACGCCCGCGGGTGAGCGAAAGCGATCGATGAGGTTACCGATCGCTCCACCCATGACCGCCGCGATCGCCAGACGGAGCGCCCGTTCCGCCGGGGGCAGACTTCGATAGAGACGGATGAGGAACCCGAGGATCATCACGGTCAGCGCCGGGAACGCCCACCAAGACGCACGGCCGAGGTGCATGCCGAAGGCGGCACCCGGGTTGAACGTCAGGGTGAAGCGTACCGCGTCGCCGATGACGTCGCGCGGAACGTGCGGCACGAGCTGCATGACCGCGACGCGCTTGGACAGCTGATCGGCCGCGACGATCGCGACGATGAGTGCTGCCGCAAAGGCAACGGGCAGCGTCCGCGAGGTCGCGTGTCGGCGATCGTTTTGCGTCACGCGAGTTCCGCCGGGGCTCGGCCTAACGTGAGATCCGACGTCGACGCCGACACGTCGTCCGCGCGCCACAACATACG
Organism: uncultured Gemmatimonadales bacterium; assembly: GCA_963702945.1. Lineage (GTDB taxonomy): Bacteria > Gemmatimonadota > Gemmatimonadetes > Gemmatimonadales > Gemmatimonadaceae > BPUI01. Next base: position 270,064 of record OY969773.1, on the reverse strand, counting down.
GAAGAGCAGCGCCGCCCCGACCGTGACCGCGACGTCGGCGAGATTGAATGTCGGCCAGCGGTGCGTGCCAACGCCGACATCGATGAAGTCGATGACGCCGTCGTCGGACAGCACGCGAGTGAGCGCGTTTCCGGCTGCCCCGGCCGTGAGGAGCGCGAGCGCGAACACACGTGCGTTGTCACGGTCCGCGGTCGCGCGGTACATGCGCCAGACGGCGCGCAGCACGACCGCGGTGAGGACGAGGAAGATGCCGCGCGACCACGGCCCGAGATGCAGCCCGAAGGCGGCGCCCGGGTTGTAGATCAGCGTCAGGCGCAGCCAGCCGCCCGCGACGTCGTGCGGAAAGCCGGCGGGCGCCAGCGCGTACGCGGCGATGCCTTTGGTGACCAGGTCGCCGAGCAGGACGAACACGACGACGGGCCAGAAGAGCACGCCGTTCGTGTTCGCCGGGTCCACCGACGCGATCTCAGATTTCCTTCTTGCCATCTTCCTCGCGCTGCTTGCACGCGAAGCAGAAGCGCGCGTGCGGTAGCGCGTCAAGGCGCTCGAACGCGATGTTCTGGCCGCACGAGTGACAGCGGCCGAACGTCTCGGGCGAGCGATACAACCGGCGGAGCGCCTCGTCGATGTGCCAGAGGAAGCGGCCTTCCTGGCTCGCGAAGAGGAACGCTTTCTCGCGTTCCATCGCGTCGGTGCCCTGGTCAGCCATGTGGAACGAGTAGGAACTCAGCTCGCCGGCCGAGTCCTGCTGACTGGCGCCGAAGGTCTCACCGTGGTGGCCGAGTTCCTTGAGCACGCGCTTGCGCTCTTCGAGCAGGCGCTTCTCGAAGTAGGCAATGTCCTTGGTCGCCAGCGGAGTGAACGTGGCGGACGACGACGCGTCGTCGCCCGCGGCGGGCGCCACCGTCGGGCCGGGGTTGGCCATGCGTATCGGTCCTAGCTGAGGGTCTTGCGAAGAGAGACGTGCACGCCGACACCGTCGATGTCGAGCGTACGCGAAACCGCAGAAGTTAGCGCGTCGATCCCGTCCGCGGTGCCCGGCGTTGGGTCGCCGGGTGCGCCGACGTCAAACGAGCGCGCCAGCACCTCGCCCGCGACGTACTCGCCGTGCGCGCGCGCGGCGGCCTCGACCGCAGCATCGCCCCAGACGCGGAGTGCGATGCGGTCGCTCACGTCGAGCCCGATCTCCTTTCGCAGCCGTTGCACGCGGCTCACGACCTCGCGCGCGAGCCCCTCGGCGCGCAACTCGGGCGTGACCGTCGCGTCGAGCGCGGCGACGTAGCCTGCCTCTTCCTGAACCGCGAACGCGCCGGCGGCGCGCCGCAGGATCGCGAAGTCGTCGCGTTCGAGCGGGTGCTCGACCCCGTCGAGCGCGATCGACACCGACTCGCCGCGCTCGAATCGTCGGAGCGCGTCGGGCCCGAGTGCCGCGACGGCCTGCGCGGCGACGGGTGTGGTCTTGCCGAAGCGCTTACCGAGCGCGCGGAAGTTCGGCTTGGCTTCGAGCGTAACGAGCGCGTCGCCGCTCGTCGCCCACTGTACCGTCTTCACGTTCAGCTCGGCGGCGAGCAGAGTCTCGAGTTCGTGCAGCGCGTGGGTCACGTGGGCCTCGTGGAGCGGCGCGACCGCGACGAGGGTGGCGAGCGGCTGGCGCGTATTGATCCCGACATCCTCGCGCGCCGCGCGACCGAGGTTGACGAGGCGGCGTACCGCGTCCATCGCCTGCGCCAGGGCGTGTGTATCGGCGTTCGCCGGCGGCGCTGACGGACGCACGTAATCGGCGAGGTGCACGCTCTCGCCGGCATCGAGTCCGCCCGTGAGGGCGCGGTGGAGCCAGTCGGCGACGAACGGCGTGAAGGGCGCGAGGAGGCGCGCCGTGACGAGCAGGACCTCGTGCAACGTCGCGAATGCCGCGCGCTGGTCGTCGGTCTGCACGTCGTAGAATCGCCCGCGCGACAGCCGCAGATACCACTTGCTGACGTCCGCGTCGAAGAACTCGACGACGCGACGCGCAGCCGCGGTCGGATCGAGCGCGGCGAGCAATGCGTCGGCCTCGCGCTCCACCTCGGACAACCGGCCCAACACCCAGCGGTCGAGCGCCGGGCGGTCGGCAACCCGCGGGTCGGCGTCGGACGGCGCCCAACCGAAGTTGGCGTAGAGCGCGAAGAACGCGTAGACGTTCTTGAGCGTGACGAGGAAGTTGCCCGCGGTCTGACGGATCTGGGCCTCATCGAACGGCAGCTCCTTCCATACCTCACTCGAGGTGATCAGGAAGAGCCGAGCGGCGTCGGCGCCGTGCCGTTCCATCACGCCCCACGGGTCGACGGCGTTGCCGCGACTCTTCGACATCTTCAAACCGTTGGCGTCCTTGACGATGCCGTTCACGATCACCGCGCGATATGGTGCGGGCGCAGTCCGATCGTTGTTGGGCAGTGCGTCGCCAAGCCCGGTCGCGATCGCGAGCAGTGAGTAGAACCATCCGCGCGTTTGGTCCTGCCCCTCGGCGATGAAGTCAGCCGGAAATTGGCGCGCGACGACGGCGCGATGCTCGAATGGGAAATGCCATTGCGCGAACGGCATCGATCCCGAGTCGAACCACGCATCGGCGACCTCCGGGACGCGACGCATCGTGCCCGTACCGCTCGGTGCGGGCCAGGTGTACTCGTCGATGAACGGCTTGTGCGGATCGAAATCAGCTGGCAGCGCGCGGCCAACCTTCTCGGCCAGCTCCGCGTACGACCCCACGACCTCGACCTCGGTCGGGTCGGCGTCGTTGACCCAGAGCGGGAGCGGCGTGCCCCAGTACCGATCGCGCGATACGGCCCAGTCGATGTTGTTCTCGAGCCACTGGCCGAAGCGCCCAACGCCGACGCTCTCCGGATGCCAGTCGACGCGCGCGTTGCGAGCGAGCATCGCGTCCTTGTTGGCCGTCGTCCGGATGAACCACGAGGCGCGCGCGTAGTAGAGCAGCGGCGTGCCGCAGCGCCAGCAATGCGGATAGCTGTGCAGGAAGTTCGACGCCTTCCACAGCACGTCGCGCTCGCGCAGCGCGTCGATGATGGCGGCGTCGGCGCGCTTGACGAACGTGCCGCCCACGATGGGGATGGCCGTGTCGAACTCGCCGCGCGCATTCACCGGTTGCACGAACGCGAGCGCGTGCCGCTGCCCCGCCGCGTAGTCATCCGCGCCAAACGCGGGCGCCATGTGCACGACGCCCGAGCCGTCTTCGGCGGACACGAACTGCTCAGCAACGATGACTTCATGGGCGCCGGCGCCGGGCGTGCCGTCGGCTGGGTAGGCGATCCAGTCGAGCGGGCGACGGTAGCGGCGACCGGCGAGCTCGGCGCCACGCACGCGCGTGACGACGTCCCAGCGATCGGACCAGTCTGCGCCTAACACGCCGGATGCCCGTGCTTCGGCGAGTACGATCGTCCAACCATCGTCAGCCGCCGCGTCGCGACCACGCTTCCGCAGCTCGACATACTCGAGCGCGGGATTGACCGCCAGCGCCGTGTTCGACACGAGTGTCCAGGGCGTGGTCGTCCAAACGAGGATCCGGCGACGACCGCCACGCTCCCCATGCTCGGGGACGAGGTCGAGGGCGACGTACACGCTCGGGTCCTCGACGTCCTTGTAGCCCTGCGCGACCTCGTGGCTGGAGAGCGTCGTCTCGCAGCGCGGGCAGTACGGCAGAATCTTGTGCCCCTGGTACAACAGCCCACGCCGGTGCAGCGTGGCGAGCGCCCACCAGACGCTCTCGACGTACTCATTGCTGTACGTCACATACGGTCGTTCGTAGTCGAGCCAGTAGCCCATTCGGGCCGAAAGCTGTTCCCACTCCTCGCGGTAGCGGAACACGCTCTCGCGGCAGAGCCGGTTGAACTCGGCGACGCCGACGCGCTCGATGTCCTGCTTGCCCGAGATGCCTAACGCCTTCTCGATTTCGATCTCGACCGGGAGGCCGTGCGTGTCCCAGCCTGCCTTACGCGGCACATCGTGCCCACGCATCGCGCGGTGCCGGCAGACGAGGTCCTTCACCGTGCGCGCGAAGACGTGATGGATGCCGGGGCGGCCATTCGCGGTCGGCGGACCTTCGTAGAAGACGAAGGGCGGTCCGCCGGCGCGCGCGGCCTGCGCGCGCTCGAACAGGCGCTCGTCGCGCCAGCGCGCGAGCAACGCTTCTTCGAGCTCACGCTGTGGGCGGTCGGTCGCGAGGGTCGGGTACGTGGGCGGAGACGTTGGGGTGGACACCGAAGCGCTGACCGTCACGCGTTCGCCTCAGCATGCGCCGTGTCGGCGTGACTCTCGCCTGCGTGTCGGTCACTCGCATGGATCTCCCCGCTGTGGCGGTCGCTCGCGCCGTCGCCGAGCGCGCGGGGTACGCGCACCGGGGGGAGGGTGCGTTCCTCGGCCACCGACAACTCGGCGATCTGCCGTTCCGCGAGGAGCCGGAGCTGCGCGAGGTAGGTACGGTGCACGCGATCGAGCGACGCGGCTTCCTCTTCGAGGCGCCGCAGCTCGCCGCGCCGCTCCTCGGTGTGCCGATGCGCCTCGGTTCGCGCCGCGTCGATCAGGCGCGCGGCCTCATCGCGCGCGTCGCGTAGCAGGCGCTCCGCCTCGCTTTCGGCCTGGCGCTTGGTCAGCTCGGCCTCACGCTCCGCAGCCTCGCGCGACTCCGCGCGTAGCTGTTGGGCCGCAATCAACGCCTCGCTCATCGCGCGATCGCGCTCGCGGAAGGCACGGAGCTGCTCGTGGAAGTTACGCGCCTTCTGCTCCAGTTCCTGCGTAACGCGCGTCAGGCGCTCGAGCTCCGTGGCGACCTGCTCCTTGAACTGGTCGACGAGCGCGCGGTCGTAGCCGCGCAGGGCGCGACCGAACTCGTAGCGACGCACGTCGAGCGGCGTCAGGTGGAAGGTGTCGTCGGCCATGAGAGCGGAGAGTGATCGAGCGCGCGGCGTGGGTGGCCGCGCGCGGAACGTGTTAGGCGCGGGCGCCGAAGAGTGCGCTGCCGAGTCGGACGAGGGTCGCGCCCTCTTCGACCGCGATTTCGTAGTCGCCGCTCATCCCCATCGACAGCTCGACCGCGGGGTGACCGACCTCGTGGAGGACGGCGCATGCCCCACGCGCTGCCGAGAAGATCGCGCGAAGCGCCCGTTCGTCAGCCTCGTAGGGCGCGATGGTCATCACGCCGCGCACGACGATGCCCGGACGCGTGGTGAGGCGTTCGGCTTCCGGGCGGAGCCGGTCGGCGTCGTAGCCGCCCTTGCTCGTCTCGCCACTGATGTTCACCTGGAGCAGCACGTCGACCGGGCGGTGACGCGCGACGCCGTATTCGTCGAGCGCGTCCGCGAGGCGCGGACTGTCGCACGAGTGGACGAGCGCGAACGGGTCGATCTGGCGGACCTTGTTGCGCTGCAGGTGGCCGATGAGGTGCCAGCGCACGGGCACCTCGACCGTCGCCATCTTGCCGAGTGCTTCCTGGACGCGGTTTTCACCGACGTCGTGCACGCCGGCCGCCCACGCGTCGCGCACGACCTCGGGGCCGTGGGTCTTCGTGACCGCGATGAGCGTGACTGGCTGACCATGTCCACCGCGCCGAACCGCGTCCGCGATGCGCGCCCGCGCCTCTGCCACGCGTTCGGCCACGACGGATGCGGTAGACGAAGCAGACGAGGCTAGGTGCATGTGGGGCAACGACATCGCGGCAAAGCTACCGCGCGCGGCAGGCCCCCTCAAGGGAACGGCGGGGTGCTGCCGACGCGCTCGCGTCGCGGCGGACGAGCGCCGCGTGCGGACAGGCGAGCTGGCGGTACGCCCAGGCCACCACGCCATCGCCCGTGGTGTCGGTGAGGAGGTCGGCCGCGATTCGGGGCGCGGACGCCGCTGCGTGCTCGATCGCAGGGCGATCGCCGGCCGTGGCGCCAACCATCGCCGCGATCGTGGGCGCAAGCGTGAGGTCGCCTGGGGTCGATGCTGCGGGGTGTCCGTCGGTCAGCGCCACGTGCGTCCATTCGAGCGTGAGCCCGCGCAAGCGCCATACGCCGTTGTCGAGCGCCACCGCACGCCGCGTGGCGTCGTCGGTTGCGAGATCGATGGCGACCGGACGGTCGTGCTGCCGGGCGCGCGCAGCGATGGCGGCGAGCGTCGCGGTCGGTCCGAGCCACTGAGCGACCTCACGTGCGCCGAGCAGGTCCGCGCGGCGCGCCAGTTCGGCCCGATACCAGCGTGCGGGGAGCAAGGACGCGGTGACCACCGTGACGTCGCGCCGGGTCGCGCGCGCGAGCTGCGCGTGCCAGACCGGATAGGTGTCGTTGTCACCGTTGACGACCAAGACGGCGCGCGCGGGGGCGTTCTCGAGGAGGACGCGCGCGTACGTGCCAGCCGCGAAAGCGGAAGGAGGTCGAGCGCGGGACGACGCGCGCCAGTTGAGCGCAGCGGGCGCGGCCGCGACGCCTGCCGCAACGGCGCTCGCGAGGATCATAGTCCGTGGTGCTCGACCGAGCGTTAGGCGACGCGCGATCACCACTGCGCCGATTCCGGCCCACACCCCCCACGCCCACCACGCGAGCACGAAGAAGTAATCGCGCTCACGCGCCTCGTGCGGCGCGCTGGCGGCGAGCACGCCCACGCCGAAACTCGGGCCCGCTTTCAGGTTGAGCGTGAGGGCGACGCCGACGCTCCCGGCGACGAAGAGGAGGAGGAGCGCCGTCCACGACCGCGGATCGCGTCGGTAGTGAAAGGTCGAGCCAACGACGGCGAGGATGGCGAAGGCGATCGTGACGGGGGTGCGCGCCGGGGTCGGCCCGACGTCTGGTGCAAGCCCGAGCGCGAACTGCCAGTCGGCCCATTCGCCAAGGTTGGCGAGCTGCAGCCACCACGGCGCCTGGCGCGGCCAGAGGTCGGCGACCGCATACTGGTGGCGGGCGACGACGTCGATCAGGCGAGCCCACGTCGAGGGATCGCCCTGGTTGAGCATGGGATCGTGGCGAGCGCGCACGAGGAGGACCAGCGTGGCGCTGAGGGCAACGACGACCGCGCCCGCGACCGCGCGGAGCTCGGCGCGCGTGGCGCGGAGCGTACCCGCAGTCGTCCCGGCGCGTCGATCCGGCGCGAGGGCGAACACGCTCAGGCCGACGATGCCGGTCGCGATCAAGGATGCGCGCGCCTGCCCAACGCCCGCGATCAGCACGGCAGCCGAGGTCAGTCCGCCCGCGCGACGCCGGTCTACGGCTCGCCATGTGTCGGTGAACGTGGCGCGGGGTGCCGCGCACGCAAGCCAGATGGCGGCAGGCCCGACGACGAGCGCGCTCAGATGTAGCGGAACCGCGAGCGCGAGCGCGTACGCCGTCGCCACCGTCTCGCGCCTCCCGCGACCGCCGAACGCCGACCGGCGGTCGTCGCTGTCCGCGAGGTGCGCTCCGGCACGTTCGCCGAACACGAGCGCCACACACGCGAGCGCGAGCGACGCGGCGTAGACCTCGGCTTCCGTGGCGTTCGCCCACACCGTCGACATGGTGCCCGCGCATAGCGCGGCTGCCACGGCGCAGATGCGGCTTCGTGTCCAGCGCGCGACGAGCCACGCGGTACACGCGCCCGCGACCGCGGTGCACGCAGCCGACAGCAGGTTACCGACGAGCGCGCGTGGCAGGCCTAACGCTGTGCCGGCAAGGGTCCAGACGCGGCCGATCGCGACGAAGAGCGGCGTACCCGGGGGATGCGGGATGCCGAACGTCGCAAACGCGGAAAGAAATTCGCCAGCGTCCCAGAAGGTGACGTCGGGCGCGACGGAGAACGCGTAGATCGTCGCGAGCACGAGACCCGCGACGAGCGCCGCGGGCCACGCGGCGGGCTCGCGCGGGTGCGGGCCGATCACCCCGCGAGCGGGATGTTCGCGAACTCCGACGTGCGACCGCCGCGTCCGCGGAGCAGCTCGCGGAGCTCTGCGGGTTGCAGCGCGCGACGCAGCCGGCCGTCGACGGCGAGCGAGACACTCCCGGTCTCCTCGCTCACGACTACCACGAGCGCATCGCTCTCCTCACTCAGGCCCAACGCGGCGCGGTGTCGCGTGCCTAACGATCGATCCTCCACCCGTGCCTGCGAGAGCGGCAGGATGCATCCGGCGCCGACGATCGTGTCGCCGCGGACGACCACGGCGCCGTCGTGCAGCGGCGAGTACGGCGTGAAGATGGTCGCGAGCAGGTCGCCTGAGACCTTGGCGTTGAGCGCGGTGCCTGTGTCGAGCACATCGCCCAGCGAGACGTCGCGTTCCAGCGCGACGATCGCGCCCGTGCTCGATCGACTCAATCGCTCGACGGCATCGCCGATCTCGTCGACGACCTCGTCCTCTTCGAGCGCGCGGACGAGGCGCGTCGTGCGTGGTTGCGTCAGGTGCAACACCGTCGCACGCAGCTCGGGCTGGAACGCGACGAGGGCGATGAAGGGCAGGTAGCGGACGGCCGCCGCAAGCAGCGTTCCGAGAAGCGTCAGCTCCAGCGCCCACGCCACGCCGTACGCGATCGCGAACGCGAGCAGGGCCACGACGAGCTGTACCGCCCGCGCGCCCCGTACGAGTCGCAATAACCGGTACGCGAGCCATCCCACGACGCCGACGTCGAGCACGTCACGCCAGCCGACGTGGAAGGCGTCGCCGAGCGCGCGGAAGAGATCGGGGGCCGGCATGCGCCGAAGCTAGCCCCGGCGCACAGTCCGAGTCACCCGGCCTGAAGGATCGCCCAGGCGGCGTCGAGCGCCTCGCGGTGGGCGCGCACGTCGTGGACGCGGAACAGGCGCGCGCCACGCGCCAGCCCCGCGACATGCACGCCGACGCTCCCCGCGACGCGCGCGGCGGGGTCGCTGACGCCGGTGAGTTCGCCCACAAAGCGCTTCCGCGACGCGCCGATGAGCAGCGGCCGGCCGAGGCGCGCGAGGCGGGGGAGCCCCGCCACGACCGCGATCGAGTCGGCGGTCCGCTTCGAGAACCCCACGCCCGGATCCAGGACGATCGCGTCGCGGACGACGCCCGCGGAGTCCGCACGATCGAGCGAGCGCGCGAGTTCGGCGGCCACGTCCTCGACCACGTCTGCGTAGGTCGCGTGCGCGTAGCTCGCCATGTCACGCGACGCGACCGCGCGAGTGCATGAGGATGACACCGCACTCTGCGGCCGCGCACACCGCGCCGAGCGCCGGATCGAGCCGTAACCCGGAAACGTCGTTCACGACGTCCGCACCGGCGTCGAGCGCCGCACGCGCCACCTCGGATTTCACCGTATCGACCGAGATCGGAACCGCCCCGAACGTCCTTCGAAGCGCCGCGATCACTGGCTCGACCCGCCCGCGTTCCTCGGCCGCGTCGATCTCGCGCGCGTTCGGCCGCGTCGATTCGCCGCCGACGTCGAGCAGGTCCGCACCCTCGGCCACCAACCGCTCGGCGTGCGCGAGGGCGCGATCGATCGTGTCGTAGCGCCCGCCATCGCTGAAGCTATCGGGCGTGACGTTCAGGACGCCGACGATGAACGGCCGGTCGAGCACGAGCGAGCGGCCGCGGATGCGCCAGATCGGTGCATCCGCGGCCGCGGGTTCACCCTGCACCGTCGATCAGTGCGCGTCGACCGCTACGGCCGGACCCTTGGGCCGGCGCAGCAGCAGGATCGCCGGCGCGACGAGCACGAAGGTCAGCAGCAGCAACATCCACGCGTCGTTGAAGCTCAGGATCGATGCCTGCGCCTGCACCTGCATGTCGAGCACCTTGAGCGCCGACATCCGCGCTTCGGCCATCGACGCGCCCCGCGCGATGAACCCGCCCATCGTCTGTTGCAGGCGCGTGTCCGTGAGCACCTGCCCGGTCGCGAGGTGGCTCACGACGTCGCTGCGGTGCTGCTGCGTGTGCGTCGTGATGTAGTTCGCGAGAATCGCGATACCGAACGACCCACCGAGCTGGCGCGACAGATTGATGAGACCCGCCGCCTGCTGTGCCTCGCTCGGTTTGAGGCTGGCATACGCGACACTGTTGATCGGCGTGAACAGCATGCCAAGGCCGGCGCCGCGCACGAGGAGTGCCGTGCGAACATCGGGCTCACCCGCCGAGGTCGTCAGGTGGCCGAGTCGCCACATCGCGACCATGAACAGCGTCATGCCGATCGCGATGAGGATGCGCGGATCGACGAGCGGACGCGCGCCGTTCAGCAGTCGGCCGCAGATCAGCGCGGTCACGGCGGTCGCGAGGCCGCCCGGCAACATCGTCAGCCCCGTCTCGGTCGGCGAGAAGTGGAGCAGGCTCTGCGTGAACAGCGGGTAGATGAAGGTCCCACCGTACAACCCGAAGCCGAGCGCGACGAAGAGGAAGATGCTGGACGCGAGCTGCCGGTTCTTCAGGACGCGGAAGTTCACGACCGGGAACTTGTTGCGCGGCGTCAGCTCCCAGTAGAGCATGCCGACGATGGAGACGGCCGAGAGCACCGTGAGGCGCACGATCCACTGGTCAGAGAACCAGTCCTTCGTGTTCCCTTCCTCGAGCACGTACTGCAGCGCGCCGAGGCCCGTGGTCAGCAGCCCGATGCCTAACCAATCGACCGGCACGCCGGTCTTGCGCATCCCGGGTGGATCGATGAGGAAGGTACTCACGAGGAACGTGCTCAGGATTCCGATCGGCACGTTGATGTAGAAGCACCAGTTCCACGTGTAGTTGTCGGTGATCCACCCGCCGAGCGTCGGGCCCAACGTCGGTGCGACGATGATGCCGAGCAGGAAGATCGCCTGCACCAGACCCTGCTGTTCGGCGGGGAAGATCTGGCGGATGGTCGCCTGCGCGGTCGAGAGGAGCGCTGCGCCGCCCGCGCCCTGCACGATGCGCCACAACACCAGTTCGCCGAGCGAGTGCGAGTTGCCGCACAGCCACGACGCGATGATGAAGAGGATGATCGAGAACGTGAGGTAGCGTCGCCGGCCGAAGCGCTCGGTGAAGAACGCGGTCATGGGCAGGAAGATGACGTTCGACAGGATGTAGCCGGTCGACACCCAGCTGATCTCTTCCTGCGTCGCGCCGAGGTTTCCCGCCATCTGCGGGAGGGCGACGTTGATGATGGTGGTATCGAGCACCTCCATCACGGCCGCGGTGATCAGCCCAAAGAGGATGATCCACTTGTAATGGTTCTGCTCCTCGGCGAACGCCGCGGCCGCGCGGCTCGCAGCCGTCGCGACCGCGCCGGGCGGGCGAGGGGCAGCTTCTCTAACGGTGGTTGCCATGCGTCTGATCTGATACAGGTCGTGATTATCGCCGGTCGGAAACACACGAGCGGGCGCCGAAGACCGGCGCCCGCTCGTGTGTTTCGGCGTACTCCGGCTCTGGACTTATGCCGGTGCGACTTCCGGGCCGCCAAGCAGCGGCGGGGCGATCGGCTTGGCCTGGGGGATCGCCGACGGGGCGACCGGCGCCGGTCCAGGCGCGGTCGGTGTCGGCGGCCGCGGCGGGATGGCCTCCCCGCGGCGCAGGTACTCGATATCCTCGCGGGACAGCGTCTCGAGTTCGAGCAGCGACGCGGCGACCGCGTGGAGCAACTGCACGTTCTCGCTGAGCACCGCCTTCGCGCGGTTGTACGCCTGGTCGATCACGTTCTTCACTTCCTGATCGACGAGCTGCGCGGTCTGCTCCGAGACCTCGCGACGGCTACCCAGTTCGCGGCCGAGGAAGACCTCGTGCTCCTGGTCGCCGACGAGAATCGGGCCGATGCGGTCCGAGAGGCCCCACTGTGAGACGTACCGGCGCGCAATCCCCGTCGCCTGCTGGATGTCGCTCGCCGCGCCGGTGGTGACGCGCTCACGACCGAAGATGATCTCTTCTGCCGTGCGGCCGCCGTAGGCCATGACGAGGCGCGCTTCGATCTGCTCGCGGGTCACGGAGACGCGGTCGTCCTCGGGCAGGGTGAAGGCGACGCCCAGGGCGCGGCCGCGCGGCACGATGGTGACCTTGTGCAGCGGATCGTTGCCCTTGACGAGGATGGCGCACACCGCGTGGCCGGCCTCGTGGTACGCCGTCAACCGGCGCTCCTCGTCCTTCATCACGAGCGACTTCCGCTCGGCGCCGAGCATGACCTTGTCCTTGGCCTCCTCGAGATCGTTCATCCAGATCTTGTCGTGCCCGCGACGCGCGGCGAGCAGCGCGCCTTCGTTGACGAGATTGGCGAGGTCGGCGCCCGACATCCCCGGTGTGCCGCGCGCCAGCGCGTTCACCGTGACGTCTTCCGCGATCGGCTTGTTGCGCAGGTGCACGCGGAGAATGCCCTCGCGTCCCTTGAGGTCCGGCGCGTCGACGACCACCTGGCGGTCGAAGCGGCCCGGGCGCAGGAGCGCGGGGTCGAGCACGTCCGGCCGGTTGGTGGCGGCGATCAGGATGACGCCGTCATTCGACTCGAAGCCGTCCATCTCGACGAGCAGCTGGTTCAGCGTCTGCTCGCGCTCGTCGTGTCCGCCGCCGAGGCCTGCGCCGCGGTGACGACCGACGGCGTCGATCTCGTCGATGAAGATGATGCAGGGCGCGTGTGCCTTGCCCTGCTCGAAGAGATCGCGGACGCGGCTCGCGCCGACGCCGACGAACATCTCGACGAAATCCGAGCCGGACATCGAGAAGAACGGACGACCCGCCTCACCCGCGACCGCGCGGGCGAGCAGCGTCTTGCCCGTCCCCGGCGGACCGACGAGGAGCGCACCCTTCGGGCAGCCGACCGCCGAGCTTGGTGAACTTCTGCGGATCCTTCAGGAACTCGATGATCTCCTGCAGCTCGACCTTGGCTTCGTCCGCACCAGCGACGTCGGCGAAGGTGACCTTGGGCGTGTCGCCGGTGAGCAGCTTCGCCTTCGACTTCCCGAAGGAGAACGCCTTGGCGCCGCCCGCCTGCATCTGACGGAAGAGGAAGAGCCAGAAACCGATGAGGAGCAGGTACGGCAGCGACGCGATCAGGAAGCCGGCGAACGACGCCCCTTCCTTCTCGCGCGAGACCTGGACGCCGCTCGCCGTCAGCTGCTCGACGATCTTGTCCGAGGCCGGCGCGGCGAGCTGCGTCGAGTAGTGATCGATCGCCCGGTTCCCGCGACCGAGCGGGACCTTCGCCTTGAACTCGCCGTTGATCGTGGTGGCACCACTGAAGACCGCGGTCCTCACGTTGCCCTGCGCGACCTGCGTACGAAACTGGGTATCGGTGATGTCGGTCGCGTCGCCGCGGCCGGCACCGGTGAACTGCAGCAGCAGCACCGGGATGAGAATGACGATCAGCCAGAAGACGATGGTCTTGGAGGCGCGCCCCCAGTTGGCCGGCTTCTTTGGCGGTTGTGGCATCGACGGAGGCATGAACCTCTCTCTAGTGATACAGCGGTAACAGATCCAGCGGTGACGAGCGGGTGGAGCTCCAGTGGCGCGTCTTAGGACGCGAGGCTGGCGACGTACGGAACGTGCCGGAAGTGCTCGGCGTGGTCGAGTCCATAGCCGACGAGGAACTCTTCGGGGGCGTCGAAGCCGACGAAGCGGACCGGGTGTTCGAGATGCGACGCGATGTGCTTGTGAAGCAGCGCGCAGATCTCGAGCGAACGCGGGCGCCGCTCACTGAGCAATCCGACGAGCTTCTGCAGCGTGCGCCCCGAATCGACGATGTCCTCTACCAGTAGAATGTGTTTACCCTCCAGGGAGGTTTCCGGGTCGTACACGAGCCGGACGTTGCCGCTCGACACCATCGCATCGCCGTAGCTGGACGCGACGAGGAAGTCGACCTGCAACGGACGGACGACCTGCCGTACGAGGTCGCTCAGGAAGATGAAGCTTCCCTTGAGCAACCCGAGCACGAGCAAATCGCCGTCCGGGTACGCCGCCGTGATTTCCTGCCCGAGTGCCGCGACGCGTGTCGCGATTTCCTGGTCCGTATACACCACTCGGTGCAATTTGCGCCCGGCGAGCCGCGGGTCGTGCGCGGGGTCGACGGGCGGATACCGCGGCGGGTGCGCGGCATCCTGGGCCCGTGCTACGGCAAGAATTGGTTCGGTCACGGCGGCGTGGTCGGGGCGGACGTCACAACGCGAGCATGCGTAATCAGACGACCGGAGGGGCGCCATGCCAACTATCGCCCACGGCGGTCCGGACACCGCGCTGTCCCACCTCAACGGGTCGCACCGTGAACTGCCATGCGCGCGCGCGGTTGCCCGCGCGAGTTGGCACGTACTCCAGCGAGACGACGTGCGGCACGTCGCAGAGATGTGGCCGGTTCGCGCAGGCCGTGACGTTCCCTGATTGCGGCGACACCAGCGACCGGAATCTGCGTGGGCTGCACGGTTCCGTTTCGCACGCGCGCGACCGCATGCGGCGTATACGCGACCAGTCGCACGATCGCGCGTCGATCCAGGCGTACCCCCGCGCGCGCCGCGAACGCGGGCCAGAACAGCGCGAGCGCATCGGTCTCCCACTCCGCGAGCGCGGTCACCAGCACGCGCGGACCCGTCGTTGCCTCCTCGCGCAAAGATTCGTTCACGATCGCTCGTTCCGTCCCAGTTGCGCAGGCCAAGCGATCCACGAGACAGACCTGGTCCACCCACGCGTCGACTGCGGCACGATGGTTCGCGGCACCGTCGGCAAGCGCAACGACGCGATCGGCGATGCTTGCCGTGTGCCGCGTCATCGCGGGCAACAGATCCGTCCGCACGCGCGCACGCAGGTGGCGAGGGTCCGCGTTGGAGGGATCGTCGATCCAACGGATGTAGTGCGCCGAGGCGTATGCCGCGATTTCCGAGCGACGCACGCCGGCGAGCGGCCGGACGATGCCGGCCGCCGGCACCCTCAGCCCCGCGAGTCCCCGCGTCGCCGACCCGCGAAGCGCGCGCATGACGACCGTTTCGCACTGGTCGTCGCGCGTGTGCGCGGTGGCCACAGCCGCTGCCCCGACGTCCCGGGCGCTCGCGCGAAGAAATCTCCAGCGCGCCTCGCGCCATTCCGCCTCGCTTCGACCCGCCGAGTCGGCGCGCCCGCGCACTACGGCGAATCCGAGCGCACGCGCGGTATCCTCGACGAGCGTTGCCGCCGCGGTCGCGTGCGCACCCGTGGCGTGATCGAACGTCGCGACGGCCCGCACCACGTCCCGCGCGCCCGCAGCCGCGGCGTGCAACAACGTCATGCTGTCGCGCCCTCCCGAGACCGCGAGCACGACGCCCGACTCTCCGGCCACCGCGATCTCCCGATCGAACGTCCGGAGCGCGGCACTCACGACGTCTTCCACGGAGCCAGGAGGCGATGCGTTCATCACGCGGCCCGCGTCCTGCTCGTGGCGGCTACCTGCCGCACCGAGCCAGCGTTACACTTCCGCCGCTCGCATCCCCCTCGGAGACCGTCTTGGAACACAACAACTACTTCGGTACCGCCTGGGCCGCACTCGGCATGACGGCCTACTACCTGGCACTCGTCTGGATCAACACGCTGCTCGGCCTGTTCCTGACGCCGCTGTTTCTGATCCCGATGACGTGGCTGCAGGAGCGGCTCACCGGAAAGCGTGGCCAGGCGCGCACGGTCCCGGTAACGCGTTGACCTGATCGACGCCGTCCGCGCGTCGCAGGACGGCTCGCCAATTCGAACGGCCCCGCACACATCGGTGTGCGGGGCCGTTCGTCGATTCGGACTTCTCAGCGGCGCGCAATGCTCGGTGTCGGCGCAGCTGGAAGCGACGCGAACGCACCAAGCTCGTCAGGCGGAAGGTAGACGCTCCCGCCCAGCCCCGTTCCCCGCCCGGCCAGCTCTGCGGACTCGCCCTGGTAGGCGCTCTCGCCGTGCTCGCTGATGTCGATGCCGTCGATCTCGTCAGGCACGCTCACGCGGAGCGGCGAGACCACGCGCACGATCGCGAGGATGACCACGCTGAGCGCACCCGCCCACACGAGCGTCGCGAGCACCGCGATCGCCTGCACGCCAAGTTGATGTGGATTCCCGGCCAGCAGGCCGTCCGCGCCGGCCGGGTTGACGGCCTTGGTGGCGAACACGCCGGTGAGCAACGCGCCGACGATGCCGCCCACCCCGTGACAGGCGAACACGTCGAGCGAGTCGTCGACCCGGGTGCGGGCGCGCAAGTGCAGCGCAGTGAAGCTCGCACCTGCCGCGAGTACACCGATCGCGATCGCACTCGCCGGCGTGACGTAGCCCGCGGCGGGCGTGATCGCGACCAGCCCGACCAC
Organism: uncultured Gemmatimonadales bacterium; assembly: GCA_963702945.1. GTDB lineage: Bacteria > Gemmatimonadota > Gemmatimonadetes > Gemmatimonadales > Gemmatimonadaceae > BPUI01. Next base: position 253,870 of record OY969773.1, on the reverse strand, counting down.
CGCGCCCGTCGCGGCGCCGACGGCGGACGGGCGACTGCCGCGAAACGCTTCGAGCGCGAGCCACGCCAGGAGCGCCGACGAGGCTGCGACGTGCGTGGTCATGGCCGCGTTCGCGGCGATACCATCGGCCGCGAGAGACGAGCCGGCGTTGAAGCCGAACCAGCCGAACCAGAGCAGGCCCGCGCCGAGGAGCACGAAGGGCACGTTGTGTGGAACGGGCGGGCGGCGTTCGATCCCGCGGCGCCGGCCCAGCGCGACCGCGGCGACGAGGGCGGCGGCCCCGGCGGAGATGTGGACGACCGTACCGCCCGCGAAGTCGAGGGCGCCGAGCTGCTTGAGCCAGCCGCCATCGCCCCAAACCCAGTGCGCGAGCGGATCGTAGACGAAGGTGGACCAGAGGAGCACGAACGCGAGGTACGCAGGGAAGCGCATTCGTTCGACGACGGCTCCCGAGACGAGCGCGATCGTGATCCCCGCGAACATGGCCTGATAGACCGCGTAGAGCACGTGAGGCAGTCCGGCCGCGTACGTCGCGTACGGCGCCACACCGACGTGGGCGAGGAAACGCCAGTCGAGCCCCCCGATCCAGCGCGAGCCGGGGGCGAAGGCCAGCGAATATCCAACGACCACCCACTGCACGGTGACGAGCGCGAGCGCGGCGATGCTCATCAGCATCGTGTTGAGCGCGCTCTTGCCGCGTACGAGGCCGCCGTAGAAGAAGGCGAGCCCCGGTACCATGACCATCACGAGCGCAGTCGAGACGAGCAGCCAGGCGGTATCGCCCGCGCTGATCGTTGGCGGAACAGCGGCTGCCTGCATCATGCGCCGTCCTCCCGTCGCCCGGCCCCGCTCGCGGCCAACTCGCGCTCGCGGCGCTGCACGGCCGCGGCCGTGACCGGCGTGAGCGCATCGCTGTCGCGTTCCCCGGTACGGATCCGGATCACCTGATCGAGTTGCTGCACGAAGATCTTGCCATCGCCGACCTCGCCCGTCCGGGCCGCCGCGAGAATCGCCTGGACGCACGGTTCGACGAACGGCTCCGAGCAGGCCATCTCGAGACGGACCTTGTCGTGGAATTCGAGGACGACGGTTTCGGCACGGTAGCGCTGGACGACCTCGCGCTCGCCGCCGTGGCCGGCGACGCGCGAGATGGTCACGCCGGTGACGCCGACGCGAAAGAGCGCGGCCTTGACGTCAGGCAGGCGCTCCGGGCGGATGATCGCGGTGATGAGCTTCACGGTCGTGGTGGTCGCGGGAGTGGGAACGCGCGGCGCTACCTTCGTGGCCTTCTAGCAACTCTCACTATTCTGGCCGGTGCGTCAATCCACCCCGCTTCGCGCGGTCTGCCGCGTTTTCTTTACGGGCGCTCTGTTCGCCGCGAGCACGGCCTCCTCGCTGACTGCACAACGCGCCACGCGCCCCGACCTCGCGTGGACGACGTTCGAGACGCCGCACTTCCGCTTTCATGCCCCGCGTGACCTCGCGCCATGGGCGCGCGACGTGGCGGTGCGAATGGAGAGTATCCGCGCAGCCGAACTCCGCGCGGTCGGCCGCGTACCGACCAACGTCACCGACGTGGTCGTCGACGATCCGAGCAACGCGGCCAACGGCGAGGCGTTTCCCTACCTCGATGCGCCCGCGGTCCTGCTCTGGCCGGTGCCTCCCGAGCCGCGGAGCTACATCGCGAACACGCGGAGCTGGGGTGAGCTGCTCGCCGTGCATGAATTTGCGCATATCGCGCATTTGACACGACCATCGCGCAACCCGCGCCAGCGTCTGCTTCGCGCGCTGCTGCCCGGGCAGATCGGCCCGTTGTCGACGCGCACGCCGCGCTGGGTCTGGGAGGGATACGCGACGTACATCGAAGGCACGCTGACCGGATCCGGGCGGCCGCACGCGCCGCTGCGGGCGGCCGTGCTGCGCCGTTGGGCGCTCGACGGCGCGCTCCCGTCCTACGGTGCGATGAGCGGCACCGGCGGCTATCTCGGCGGCAGCTTCGCTTACCTCATGGGCTCCGCCTATCTCGAATGGCTCGGCGCCACCCGTGCGGGACTCGTCGATCACCGCGCTCTGGCGTCGCGCGTCGGCGCGTGTGGACCGACCGTTCGACGCGGCGTTCAGCGGGGTGTACGGCGATAGACCGGCGACGCTCTACAACCGCTTCGTCGCCGACCTCACGGTCGCGGCGGCCGTCGATCGCGCGCGCCTCGATTCGGCGGGACGCGTCGAGGGAACGCTCGTGCAGCGGCTCAGTCGCTCGACGGGCGATCCGGCCGTGCGCCCGGACGGTCAACGAATCGCCGTCGAGCTCGCGAATGCAGACGGCCCGTCGCGCATCGTGCTCTGGCGTGCCGGCGCCGACGCATCGCGTGACACGGCAGTCGATTCGGCATACGCGCGTACACAGCGACGCATCCTGAAGCGCGATCCCGAGGACGTTGCAGCCATTCGCGCGTACCCGCTGCCGCGCCCGGCCGTCGCGACGCTCCTCGCGGTCGACGGGCGTTCGCACCACGACCCACGGTGGTTCGCGGACGGCCGTCATGTGCTCGTGTGGCGATCGGAGCTGACCGGAGACAACGTCGTCCGCCCCGACCTCTTCGTCTGGGACACGCAGACCGGCGCCTTGCGCCGGGTCACGCGCGGAGCGGCGGTGCGCGACGCCGATCCGGCGCCGGACGGACGCACCGCGGCCGGCATCCGCTGCGCGAGTGGGCGGTGCGATCTCGTGCGCGTCGACCTCGCGACCGGCGCGGTGTCGACGATCGCCGCGGGCACGTTCACGCGCACGTGGACGCGCCCGCGCTGGTCGCCCGATGGACGCCGCCTGGTCGCACCCGTCCAGGACGGCGGTCGGTGGCGGCTCGCCATCGTCGACGCAGCGACGGGTGCGTACACGCTCGTCACGCCAGACGACGGCGCGGAACGCTACGACGCCGTGTTCACCGCCGACGGTGCGTCGCTCGTCTACACGTCGGAGCGCGGCGGGGTACCCAACATCGTGCAGCTGGCGCTCGCCGATCGGGTCGAGCGCCCGCTCACGCGTGTGTTAGGCGCGGCATTCGCCGCGGCACCGAGCGCGGCCGAACGGTCCGTGTACTACCTCGATCTGACGCCGCACGGCCTCGACCTCCGACGCGTCACGCCGGACAGCACGCCGGTGCGCGGCGACATCGTCGAGCTGACGCCACCCGCGGTGCTTCTCCCGCGTACACCCGCAGCGGCGGTGCAGTCGGCCGCGGCCTCACGGCCACCCGTCGCCGTCGACACCTTCGCGATCGGGACGGTGCGCGCCCACGCCTACGGCGCTGGGCCGCGACACTACGTAGGGCTCCCGTTCGGCAGCGGAACGCCCGATGGCCTCGCCGGTGGCCTGCAGCTGGCGAGTCTCGATCCGGCGGGGCGACTGACGTGGTTACTACAGGGCGTCGCGAGCGACCCGCGTCCGTGGCACGGCGCATCGCTCCGCGCCGCGTGGCGTGGACTGCCCGCGACGATCACCGGCGAGCTGTTCACCGCGTCGCAAACGCTGAGCGACCGTACGCGCCTCGCGGGCTACACCCCGGAGGATGCAGCGCTTGCTGTTCGAACGCGGTACACGGCGGCCGCGCTGTTCGCGAGCGGGGAGCGCTGGGTCGTCGCACCGTTAGGCAGCGGCCGCGCGCCCGACGTGCGGGTCTCGGGCCGGGTCGGCGCGGTGAACGGGCGCTTTCGCCAGGACGAGGGGCCCCGCGGTCTGCCATCGATTTCGCCCGCGCCCCTCGTCACGGGACGGCGCCTCGCGCTCGCCGAGGGCGCGATCTCGGCCGGGTCGGAGCTGGGCGAGCGGGGCGCGTACGCCAGCGGATCCGGTCAGCTCGCGACGGGGCGCACGGGCGATGCCGACTGGCGGCGAGGACAGGCCACTGCCGCACTCGGCGCGTACGGACGCGCGTTCGGCGTGCGACTCGACGGCACGTACGCGGCGGTCGCGCGCGGCGCGCCGACTTACGAGCAACCCGCGATCGGCGGGGCCATGCCGGGACTGTTCGATCCGGGCGTCGTCTCGCAGCGGCTCGTCTTCCCGGCTCTCCCGACCGCCTACCGCGCCGGGCGGACCGCCGCGCTCACGCGCCTAACGGTGACCGGGGGCGCGTTCACGCCCTACGCCGCAGCGGTCACCGCGGGCGAGCGGCTCGCCGGGTGGACGCGCGTGCTCGGGCTGGAAACGCGCGCGACCACGCCCTTTCTGCCCTATGCGCGCGCGCCGCAATCGCGCCTCGTCGCAGGCGTCGCACGTATCCTCGACGGCCCGCTCCGCGACCGCACGCGCGCTTACGTGAGTGCGGCGTTCGTGCCCTGATCGGGCGTGCGATGCGCGCGCAGCGGATCGCCGTGTGGCGGCTCGCTGACCGGCGCGGGTGCCGGCACCGCGCCATCGGCCGCGCCGTCCGCGGCACCATCGAGCAGGGCGTACGCGCCGACTGTGAGGAACTCCTCGAACGTGTCGCTCAGCACGAGTCGGTCGAGGAGCGCGGCCGCGTCACCGAGCCGGTGCGCCGTGCTCGCGCGCTCGCCCGCGAGTGCGTCCAACTCCGCTGACCGCACCTCGCGGTAGTGCTCGGCCGAGACGCGCGTTCCCTCCGACGTGGTGACGCCGCGGTGGACCCACTGCCAGAGTTGCGCGCGCGAGATTTCGGCCGTCGCGGCGTCTTCCATGAGGTTGTGGATCGCGACCGCCCCCGACCCGCGCAGCCATGCTTCGAGGTACTGCAGCGCGACGTTGACGTTCATGCGCACACCCGCGTCCGTGATCGTTCCACCCGGAACGTGAAGGTCGGCGATCGCGGTTGCGTCGGGCACGACATCCTCACGCAACCGATCCTTCTGATTCGGGCGGTCGCCTAACCGATCGGTGAACACCTGCATCGCGACGGGCACGAGGTCCGGATGCGCGACCCACGTGCCGTCGAATCCATCCCGGGCCTCGCGCAGCTTGTCCTCGCGCACGCGTGCGATCGCCGACTCGGTCACCGCCGCATCGCGCCGGTTGGGAATGAAGGCGGCCATTCCGCCAATCGCGTGCGCACCGCGCCGGTGACACGTCTGCACGAGCACTTCTGTGTAAGCGCGCATGAACGGAACGGTCATCGTCACCTGTGCGCGGTCCGGGAGGATGGGCGCCTCGGGAAGGACGCCGAACTTCTTGATCGCCGAGAAGATGTAGTCCCACCGCCCGGCATTCAGCCCGGCCGCGTGGTCACGCAGTTCGTAGAGGATTTCGTCCATCGCGAACGCGGCGAGGATCGTCTCGATGAGCACCGTCGCGCGAACGCTCCCATGCGAAACGCCTAACGTCTCCTGCGCATCGACGAACACGTCGTTCCAGAGCCGGGCTTCTTCTCGGCTTTCCAACTTCGGAAGGTAGAAGTACGGGCCGGAGCCACGCGCCACCGCCTCACCCGCGTTGTGGAACATGAACAGCCCGAAGTCGAAGAGCGACGCCGAAATGGGGTGACCGTCGACCAACGCGTGCTGCTCGTCGAGGTGCCAGCCGCGCGGACGTACGATCAGCGTCGCGATTGTCTCGTGCAGCGCATATCGCTTGTCGCTGCCCTCGAGAGCGAGTGTGCGGCGCACCGCGTCCATCAGGTTTGCCTGGCCGTCGACGACGTTCCGCCAGGTCGGGCTGTTGGCGTCTTCCAGGTCTGCCATGAAGCAGTCCGCGCCCGAGTTGAGCGCGTTGATCATCATCTTGCGATCGACCGGCCCGGTGATCTCGACGCGGCGCCGTTCGAGGTCCGGCGGCGTGGACGCGACGCGCCAGTCACCCGCGCGTACGTCCGCGCCGTCTGCCGCGAAGTCCGGGCGTTCCCCGGCGGCGAGACGCGCCTGCCGTTCGCGGCGCGCATCCAGCAGGTCGCGGCGACGCGCCCCGAACCGGCGTTCGAGGCCCGCGACGAACGCGAGCGCGTCTCGCGTGAGCACTCGCGCGGACTCCGACGGCAGATTGCCGGAGGCCGGCGGGCGCAGGTCGATGCCGGACGGGGACGCGGGCATGCGGATGCAGGCAGAAGACGGTGTCCGACCGAGGCGTCGGGCAGGAACTAACTTCTGTGCATGTCTTCGACCACTCCGACGACCCACGTCCACGACGCGCCGATCCCCGCGAGCGATCCGGCCGCCCTCCGCGCGCGGTACGACGCCGCCCACACGCTCGAGTCGTTCCTACCGACCGCCGAAAAGAACGCCGACCTGTGGCGCACGGCGGCGCGCCTCGCGAAGGTCCCCGACGAGGTCGTGGCGCGGGTCGCGGCACTCGGTGGCGCGTACCACCTCCTCGTCCTCTCGGAGGATTGGTGCGGCGACGCGGTGAACTCGGTGCCGTACGTGGCGCGCCTTGCGGAGCTCGCGCCGAACCTCGACGCGCGCATCTTCGCGCGGGACCAGAATCTCGATCTCATGGACGCCCACCTCACCGGGTCGGCCCGCTCGATCCCGGTCGTGGTGCTGTATGACGACGAGTACCGGGAGCTGGGCTGGTGGGGTCCGCGGCCCGCCGAGTTGCAGGCGTGGGTCATGGGACCGGGCCAGGCGTTCGAAAAAGAGGACCGGTATAAGGAAGTGCGCACCTGGTACGCCCGCGACCGCGGTCGCGCGACGCTCGGGGAGATCGTCGCGCTTCTGGAACGGGCGGCCCCCCTCGCGACGCGGTAACGTCCTGCGGGCCGCGCGCCGACGGCGGCGCGATCTGCTGCGTCGGAACCCGCGCAACGCAGTGGCGTAGGACGGATGTTGGACCCGACGACGGACGAGCAGCGTTTGGGCGTGACAGCGCAGCTGCGTGCATCGTCTCGCGAAGGATCGTGCGCTCGTCGCGCGACCCCGCCCGCACTGCCGGGTCGACGTCGATGCGCGACGCCGGCCGTGTCCCGCCCCGCCCCATGCCCTCCGTCCTGCCTTTCTCGTCCGAATCGGCCGACGATCGCTCGGCTGACCGTTCACTCCACGCGGCCGAGTCGTCCGCCGGCGTGACCCGCCGCGAGCGCCGCAACTGGCGCACGCGCGTGCGACTCGACCTGCTCACGCGGAGCGGTGGCCCGGTACGCTACGGGCTGATCGCGCTGCTCCTCGCGATCATCGTCGCGGTGGTCGCGGGCCGACACTTCGTCGGTCCGGCAACACCGGAGGCGCAGACGGTCGCGTACTCCGACCTCGCGACGTTGATCGACAGTCACCGAATCGGCGACGTACTCGTTGATGCCGGTGGAACCCGGGTCACTGCTTCGCTCCGGGCGCGAGAGCTGGTCGGGCTGCACGTGACGAATCTCGTGACCGCCGCCGTGCCGGCGCACGCGCTCACGGTGGACGTGCTCGATCGCTGGGCCCGCACCGGCGCGCGCGTCCGCGTCTCGGATGCGGACCGTATGTCCGGCGACCAGATGATTCAGCTCGTCGGGCTGCTGATCCTGATCGGCATCATCGGATTCACACTCGTGCGGCAGCGCGGTGGCGCGACCGCGCGCCGTTTCAGCGCGACGCCGCCCTCTCGTCAGCTCACGCTCGCCGACGTCGGGGGCGCACAGGAAGCACGCGCGGACGTCCGCGACGTGGTCGCGTACCTCCGTGCGCCGGACCGGTTCCGGTCGATGGGCGCGAAGTGTCCGAAAGGGCTGCTGCTCGTTGGACCGCCGGGTACGGGAAAGACGCTCCTCGCGCGCGCCATCGCGGGCGAGGCTGGAGTTCCGGTGATCCAGGCCGCGGGCTCCGACTTCAACGAGATGTACGTCGGCGTCGGCTCGAAGCGCGTGCGGCAGCTCGCGAAGCAGGCGCGGGAGCAGGCGCCCTGCATCGTCTTTATCGATGAGTTCGATTCGTTGGGCGGCCGCCGCGGGCGGCCCAACCGTTCGGGCGAGGAAGAAGTGACGCTCAACCAGCTGCTCGTCGAGATGGACGGAATGGCGGGGAGCGAAGGCGTGGTGTGGATGGCGGCGACTAACCGCGAGGACATGCTCGACCCCGCCGTCCGCCGCCCGGGTCGGTTCGATCGCGTCGTCGAGGTCGGCCTACCGACGGCGGCCGACCGACTCGAGATTCTCCAGATTCACGCCCGCACGGCAAAGCTCGCCCCCGACGTCGACCTCGCGCGGCTCGCGCAGCTCACCGTTGGGCATTCGGGCGCGGAGCTCGCGAATTTGCTGAACGAGGCGGCGATCGTTGCCGTGCAGGACGACGCAACGCTCATCTCGGCGGCGCACATCGAGCAGGCGCGCGACAAGATCCTCCTCGGCCGCGTGCGCGCTGGTGTGGTGGTGCGCGATGACGAGCGGCGCCTGATCGCGCTGCACGAGGCCGGACACGCCGTGGTCGGCCTGATCGCCTGCCCCGAGGACCGACTGCACAAGGTCACGATCGAGCCGCGCGGCCGCACGATGGGCGCCGCACATTTCGCGCCCGACTCGGACCGGCACCTGCACACGCGCCGGTACCTGCTCGGCGTTCTCGCGAAGACGTTAGGCGGTCGCGCTGCCGAGGTGGTGTTCGCCGGACCGGAAGAGATCACCTCCGGCGCGGGCGGCGATCTGGTCCAGGCGACGAGCGTCGCGCGGCGCATGGTGGCCGACTTCGGGATGAGCGACGAAGTCGGACTCGTGAGCGCGGACGCGTCGGCCAACGGCGGCGCGCCGTCGTCGCAGCTGCTCAGTCAGATCGACGGAGCGATGCGGAGTCTCATCCGCGAACAGGCCGCGCGCGCCGAAGCGTTGGTCCGCGAGCATCGCGCGGCCGTCGAGGCGGTCGCTGACGCGCTCATCGCGCGTGACGTGCTCGACGCGGACGAGGTGATCGCGATCGCGGAGGCGCACGGGGTGCGCGTCGCGCAGCGTCCGCACGCCGTGCCCGCGCGAGCCGCCTAACGCGCGGACCGGCGGCCGCGCTACCGCCAGAACGGGATCTCGTATGGTGCGGCAGCGGCTTGACCGGGCGCGGGAGCCGGCCAAACCGTGATCCGGTGCTCGCCCGTCGCGATCCCCGCAGTCGGGATCAACATGCGGAATCCGCGACGGTTGGTGCGCGGGTCGCTGAAGAAGTGAAACCCGAGCGAGTCGAGCCGGCGGCCGTCGAGCGCCGGACGATGCACGAGCACCGCGCAGCGTAGGATACGCACATCGGCCGCGGCGTCGGCCGCACTCTCGCCAAGCGTGTCGGCGGCGGGCGCGGGCGCGAGCCCCGGACACGCGCCCGCCAGCGCGGCTTCGTGGCGGCTGGGCACGTAAGGAATGAAGAGCCGGATGTACGGGTCGGAGATGATGTCGTTCTGAATCGACGGCGCCCGCAGGCTCGCCGGCTCGTCCCCGCGGAGCGCGTCGTAGAAGTGGGCGTGGACGCTTCGCGACCCGGATTCATCCGCGAAGAACTGGTACGCGCCCGAGTTCGGCAGCGAAGAGCCGGTGAGGCTCGGCTGGGCGGCGATGGCGCCGACGAGCGCGAGCGCGAGCCCGGCCAATCCGACCCCGTAAGCCACGCGCGCGTCGACGTTGGTCCGCACGACGTAGATCAGCGACGCGAGACTTGCCGGCTGCAAGCGCTGGAACAGATACGACGCGCGGCGGACGACCCCGGTCTGCCTCGGGCCGAGCCGGTGTCCGGCACGGTAGTCGACGAGCGCCCCCACGACGCTCGCGAGCATCAGGCACGTGATGACGGCGAGAACGACAATCTCCGGTCGCGGCACGTGCAGCGCACGCGCGACGCCATACAGCACGACGCCGATCGCGAGCATCGCAATCGACGAGAGCGAGGAGAGGGCGAGGATGAAGCCGGTGGCGAACACGAGACTCGCCGCGTTGTCGTAGCGCGCGGCGAACGCGCCAAGCGGGCGCAGACGCGCCTGCAGGAGGGCGCGCGAGATCGGGCCCGTTTCCTTCGCCCGCTCCCATCGCACGCCGCTCGGGAAGATCGAGTTCACGGCGACGAGGGCAACCCAGTAACCGCGGAGCGCGAGATGGGTGATGAAGCAGCCGATCAGCGCGAAGATCGCCCCGCGCACGTACGTCGCCAGCATGGTTAGGCCGAGCATCCCCGCGAGCGCGAGGTGCGGCAGCCATCGAGCAACGAGCCCGTCGAGTGCGCCCTCGAGCTGGAACAAGCCGACGAGCACGGCTCCGGAGACGAGCATCTCCAGCTCGAATGTGGGCGCGGTGTCCCGCGGCAGCGTGGAGATCTCGGCCGCACCGTCGCGCTGTTCGACGTCGCGCTCTGCGCGCCGTAATTCGGAGAGCACGCCATGCCCGTTCGTCATCGCGTGCCCGCCGCCGTGCGGGTGGGTGCATCGCTCGTGAGCCAGTACCCGAACCACTGCCGGATCCGGCCCAATCGATCGGCCAGCAGCCAGGGCTCACCGCTGCGCGACAGCTCGTGCGTGCTGCGCGGGTAGCGGACGAACTCGGCCGGGACGCCACGCTTCCGAAGCGATTCGAACCACAGCTCCGCGTTGCCGATCGGCGTGCGAAAGTCCTCCTCGCTCTGGACCAGCAGGGTCGGCGTGTGCACACGCGCCACGTAGCGCACGGGCGAGAGCGAATCGTACATCCGCTGGTTGTCCCATGGCTTTCCGTAGAACTCGAACTCCGTTAGGCCCTGGGCATCGCTCGCACCGTACCAGTAGGTCCATTCGGAGATCATGCGATCGACCTGCGCGGCGCGGAAGCGGTCCGTCTTCGTCGTGATCCACGCGGTCATGAAGCCGCCGTACGAGCCGCCGGTCACCCCCATGCGCGTGCTGTCGACGTCGGGACGGCGTGCGGCGAGATCGACCGCCTTCATCAGATCCTGGTAGTCCTCGGCGCCCCATCGTCCGCGTGTCGCGTACGTGAACTCGCCACCGTACCCGGTCGAGCCGCGCGGGTTGGTGAAGAGGACCATCATCCCCGCACCCGCGAGGTTCTGGAATTCGTCGAACCAGTTCTCGCCGTAGTTGGAATGCGGGCCACCATGGATGTAGAGCACGAGCGGATACCGCCGCGTCGCATCGTAGCCAAACGGGCGCATGAGCCACCCCTCGATCTCGCGGCCACCGACGCTCGAGTAGGTAAACCGTTCGGCGTCGGCGAACGCGACCTCGCGCCGGAGCGCGTCGTTGAATCCCGTGAGCCGACGTTCACCCGTGCCATCGCTCCCGGCGATGAACAGCTCGGTCGGCGTCGTCGGCCCGGTCGCGACGAACGCGACGTGCGCGCGCTCGGCGTCGAGTGTTAGGCCGCTCATCCGGCGACGGCCGCCGACGACCTCGCGCACGCCCCCGCCGCCTGAGCCCACGCGAAAGAGCGCGGTCCGCCCACCGATCTGCGCGGTCATCAGCAGCAATCGATCCGAACCCCACGCGAACTGCTCGGGCTCGTACTTGAAGTCGCCTAACAGGTCGCGCACGCGCCCGGTCGCCACGTCGACGGTCGCGAGTCGCGCCGATTTCACCGCGCGTCGGATGCCAGACGAACGCAAGCGTCCGCCCGTCGGGTGCCCACGCAAGCTGCGCCTCCGACCCTGGAAGCGTCGCGAGCTTCCGTGGCGCGCTGCTGCCGTCGATCGGCTGAACGTAGATGTCGACGTCGTTGTGCTCGGCTTCGTCGCGGGCCCGGTCGTAGGGCAGGCGCGCGAGCGAGTCGCGTTGCGCGGAGACTGCCGAGTCGCTGCGAAGGGCCGAGTCGGCGACGAACGCGACGAGCTGGCCGTCGGGCGAGAGTGCGGCGTCGCGATGGGTGTAGGCCGTATGCGTGAGCGTGCGGCGCGCGGTGTCGCCGGGACTCCACGCGTAGAGCTGCGTGGGATGCGCATGGGGCGGCCCGGCCGGGTTCGGCACGAAACCGCGGTCGTTGCTCTTGTACGGAATCGCGACGACGTGCCGGCCGTCGAAGCGCGACGCATCGAGCGGCTGCGTCACCGCACCGAAGGGCGGGCGCGACATTGGCCGGCGCGCGTACGGATCGTTCGTGCGCGTCGTCGAATCGGTCGGCACGAGATCGCCACGTGCGGTATCGGCGGTGGCGACCGTGCTGTCTGCCCAGACGGCGAGGTGGCCGTCGTGCGACCAACTCGCGCTCGCCGGGGGTGCCGCGACGACGCGCACCGGCGCCGCGCCCGGCCGCGCGAGCGCGTAGGTCTGGGCGCGGCCGCGCCGTGGACCGGCCGACACGTAGAGCTGTCCGTCCGGCGCGAACCGCGGTGCCGTCACATCGAGCGTATCGGGGAACGCGAGTCGTGTCGGCGCCCCGCCCATAGTGGGCGCGATCCACACGTCGGAGCGCCGCACGTTCTCCCGCTCGTTCACGCGGGTCACGACGACGGCGACCCGTTGTCCATCGGGCGACATCGCCGGGCTGCTGAGCGTGAGGATGCGGTAGGTGTCGGCGGGACGGAATGCACGGCGGCCGGCCGCGATCGTGGTGTCGTGGAGGACGGCGCCGCTGATTTCCGGCGAGGGCGCGCTCGCCGGCGCGGGCCGCGCTCCACGGCCGACGGGCGGTTGCGCGTCGAGCGTGGCGCCGCGCGCGGTTGGGAGGAGGCTCGCACCGAGCGCGACTGCGAGCATCGCGGCGCGTGGACGTGGTGTCGAAGGCGAGCGGAGCGGCAAACGGTGGGAGCGGCGCATGACGGCGGCAGTGGTCGGCGAGACGGGCTCAGCTACGTGGAATTTGTTCGTGCGACATCTCGCACGATAAAACGTGTGGGGGGATGGAACCGCCACGCGCACCCTGTGTATTTTTCTGCGTCGCCGCGGTCATACACGGCGACACATCGATGCCCGATGTGCCACCCGAAAACGAGGAGGTGATCCATTGTCTAGTTCCTGTTCGCACGCCGGCCTGACTTGGGCAAACGGTCGCTCGACCGTCTCCCGATAAACCCGGGTCACCGGCTCTAGCCTCCGTCTCGGGCCGGCGTTGTCGACCGCGGCCCCCGCAGCAAGTTTGCTGCGGGGGCCGCGTTGCGTTTGCGACGTGATCGCGATCACGCCTTCCGCGGATTCTGCGCACTTTGTAACATTGGGCTCGGGCGAACCCGCTGCCCACCTCTCCCGCTCTGCTGCACGCTTCCCGCCCGGCACGCGCTTGCGTGCGGCCCCGCCCCCGAAGGTTGTCCCTTCCGTTGCACGCGCTCGCGCAACGCTCGGCCCCGCGTGGCTTGCTGCCCGGCATCGGTGCGCTGCTGTGCGGTGCGGCCACCGCGGTCGCACAGACCACCGCGGCGCCGTCGTCACGTTCCGGCGATCGCGTGCCAGGCGATACGGTGGTAGCCGGTCAGTGCCGCCGTGTCGAGAGCCGCACGAACCTCGGCCCGCTCTCGGGCCGCATGATCGCGACGATTGATGTCGCGACCGGTGCGCCGCGGTCGACGCGCGTCCCCCTGCTCGCACGCCTGACGAGCCGCACGCACGTACGCACGCAGCAGAACACGTTGCGCCGCTTCATGTTGGTCGCCCCGCGCGACACCGTCGACACGCTCCGCGTGGCGGAGTCGCTGCGACGCCTGCGGCGCCTCAACTACCTCGATGACATCCTCATCGTCACGACCGACTGCGGGCCGGGAACGTCGCTCGCGCTGACCGTGCTCGCGCGTGACGCGATGTCGTTTCGCCCCGACATCCGGTTCAACAGCGGGACCGCGCCTAACGCGGCGACGGGCACCGCGACGGCGTCGCCGAGTAGCTACAGCGTCGGGTTCGACGAACGCAACTTGTTAGGCACGGGACGCGACGTGCGCGCGAGCGCGATCGGGGCCGCCGGTCGGAACGGCTTCGCGGTCGGGACCGCAGATCCAACCGTGTTTGGTTCGCTCTACGCGGCACGCGCGCGCCTCGCGCGCAATCCGCTCGAGAACGCGACCGCCTTCAGCGTTAGGCCACCCGACCGCGAGCTGGCCGAGCGGTGGCGTGGGGAGTTCAGCGTATCCAGTATTCGCCGGTCTGGCGTCGCGACGCATGGAGCGTCGTTCGCACGTGCCGGCGGCCAGGGACTCCTCGGGCGGCGCGTGGCCGCGGACGACGGGCTCGGGGCGGCAACGTTCTTGATGGTCGGCGCGGAGACGGAGCGGACGCGTCTGATCGCCGCGCCGGGCGCGATCATCGGAGGCCCGGCGACGGTGCACCGCGACTTCTCGGGCGTCGATCTCGGGGTGGGACGCTACGCAGAGCAGTACGGCGCGATCACGTGGCTGCTGCCGGATGCGCGCGTCGTCGACATCCCGCGCGGCGTCGAAGGAGAGTTCATCGCCGGACTCGGCCGCGATCAGAGTATCGCGCGGCCCGCGGCGCACCTCGACCTCTGGACGGGTCGGATGTGGGTGCCCAACCCGCGTACGCTCGTGGTCGCCGACGTGTGGGGGACCGGATACCTCCGCCAGGGCACGACCGTGTCGGGCGGGTCGACCCGTGCGGCGCTCGCGAGCGTCCTCCGCCAGCGTGGCGGGTACCTCTACTCGCGGATCGCGATCGAGCGGCTCGCCGCGCCGGACCCTGACCAACAGGCACTGCTCGGCTTCGATCCGACGGTGCGCATTCTCGGGCCGCGCACCCGCCTCGCGCGGACGGCGGTGGCCGGTCTCCTCGAACGCGACTTTCGGGTCACGAGCCGCGTTGGCCACGTCAGCCTCGATCTCGCCGGATTCGGGGCCGCATCGTACCGCGCCTCGGAACGCACGCCGGGCGCGGACGTCAATCAACTCTCCACCGCGCTTGGCGGCGGGATCCACCTCGTGCCGAACGCGATCGGACGGTCGGCGCTCCGCTTCGATTACGTGATCCCAGTCTCGCACGGCCGCGGTGGTCGGTCGACACCGTACCTCGCCGCGTCGGTCACGCCCTGGATCCTCTTCGATCGCTACCGCGACGGGCGTCGCTATCGCTGATCGCGTAGCGCCCGCGGCGGGGGCGGGCTTTGACACGACGCCAGTCGCGCGTCAGACTGCGGGGCGGTCGCCATCGGCGGCCGCCCTCTGTCGTTGCCCTTCATGCGCGCCCAGTAACTCCGGAATGGCTGCTTCGCTTCTGACGCGCACCCGTGACGCGCGACGACCGGCGTGTCGCGCGCGCAGTGCCGCGGCGCGGTTCGCCGCCGCGGCGCTCCCGTTGGTCACCTTCCCGTGGGCTGCGTACGCACAGACGACGGCGCTGCCTAACGCTGCGGTCTCGAACGCGGCCGTGTCGAACGTGACGACGCCGGCGCTCGTGCCGATGCCGCGCGAACTCGCCGTGCGAGGGGCGTTTGGCGTGAGTCACGGCGTTGCGGTGACGAGCGGGACCGACGCTGACGACCGCTTCGCCGCGCACGAACTGCTCGAATCCCTTCGCGATCGACGCGTGCCGATCGTGACGGCACAACTATCGGGTGCGGTCGTGATCCGGCTGCTGCGGCGCGATACTCCGGAAGGGCGCGAGGCGTTGCGTCGCGGTGGGCTCACGTTCGACAGCGCCATGGTGACGGAAGGGTACGCGCTCGCCGCAGAGGCGGGAATCGGCGGGGCCGGAGGACGCATCGACGTCGTGGCGGCGAGCGCGGCGGGGCTGTTCTATGGGGCGCAGACGGTCAAACAGTTGATCGAGGGCGACGGTCCGCGAGCGCGCGTGCTCGGCATCCGCGTGCGCGACTGGCCGGCCCTTCGCTGGCGCGGTGTGCACGACGACCTCTCGCGCGGTGGTGTACCCACGCTCGACTTCCAGAAGCAGGAGATCCGCACGCTCGCGGCGTACAAAGTCAACGTGTACTCGCCGTACTTCGAGCACACGCTGGCGTACGCGGCGAATCCGCTCGCGGCGCCTCCGGGCGGCGCGATGACACGCGACGATGCGCGCGAGCTGTCGGCGTACGCACGGCGATATCATGTCGAGATCATCCCGGAGCAGCAGGCGATCGGCCACCTGCATCACTTCCTGAAGTGGGATCGGTACGCGCCGGTCGCGGAGGCTCCACACGGCCAGGTACTCGCGCCCGGCCAGGCGGGAACGCTTCCGCTCGTGCGCGGGATGTTCGCCGAGGTCGATTCGTCGTTCCCCGGACGATTTCTGCACGTCGGTGCAGACGAGACATTCGAACTGGGCCGCGGGCAGACGGCGGACCGTGTGAAACGTGAGGGACTCGGCCCGGTGTACCTGGGCTTCCTCCACGACATTCATGACGCGCTCGCGCCGTTAGGCAGGCGGTTGCTCTTCTGGGGCGACATCGCGACCGCGACGCCGGCGCTCGTCCCGACGCTTCCCAAAGACATGATCGCGGTCGCGTGGTGGTACGACCCCGAACCGACGTTCGACGCGTACATCGCTCCGTTCCGTGCGGCCGGAATGGAGACGTGGATCGCGCCGGGGGTCAACAACTGGAGCCGCGTCTACCCGGACTACGGACGCGCCTTCGCCAACATCCGCGGCTTCATCCGCGACGGCCAGCGGCTCGGCGCACGCGGCGTCCTCACGACGCTCTGGAACGACGACGGCGAGGCGCTGCACGCGCAGGCATGGACGGGTGTGCTGTTCGGGGGCGCGGCGTCATGGCAGAGTGGCGACAGCGATCCAGAGCGTTTCCTCGCCGCGTTCGCGCGCACCTTCCACGGCGACACGGCCGGACACGTCGCGGCGGCGGAGCGCGCCCTCCGCGACGCCCACGAGCTCCTGCGAAAGGCCGGCGTCGGCGACGGCACCAACTACGCGTTCTGGGTCGACCCCTGGACGCCCGAGGGCCAGATACAATCGGCGCACGTCGTGCCCGTCGCGCGCGAGGTGCGCCTGCTCGCCGAGGAGGCGATCGTGCGCATCGCGCGGGCGCGGGCGGCCGGCGCGCTCCGCGAACCGGAGGCGCTCGACGCGATCGAACTCGGCGCGCGTCGCATGGATTTTCTCGCGATGAAGTTCCAATTCGCCGACGACGCGGCGCGCCTGTACACGCGCATGTACACCGCGTCGCGCGACAGCGCGCAATCGCGCGCTCTGCGCTGGTACGACTTCGCTGATGTCTCGGGGATCAACGGACGACTGCAGGATCTGCGTGACGGGTTCACACAGCTTGGCGACCTGTACGCGGCGGCCTGGCGACGCGAGCATCGCCCATACTGGCTCGGCAACGTCACGGCCCGATACGATCTCTCGGCGCAGCGCTGGGTCGACCGGATCGACCGCATGGAGGCGGCGCGCCGGCAGTGGTCGCGCACGGGTCGCCTGCCCGCGCCCGCCGAGGTCGGAATCGTCGCGGCCCCTGCGGGGGCGGCAACTATCTCCGCCGAGCCCGACATCTGACGCGGTGCGCGGAGCTCGCCGCGTCGGAGGGCCAGCCGCGTAGGAGCGCCGTTCGTGTCGGCACGGAACGGCGGTTCGGGAGTAGCAGTTGTGATCATGATGCGCGTCACACTCCGCGCGGCCGCGCGCCTGCTCCTCGCGAGCACGCTCAGCGGCTGCTTTCTCGTCACCGCGCTGCGCCCCGGCGCACGCGCGCCGTTCCACCCAACCGACGCGGCGCTCCAGAGTGCGCCGCTCTACTTCTATCCATCGCGCGACACGACGCAGCCTCCGCGCGCCGTCGTACTCTTTTTCGGCAACGACGTCGGCTTCTGGGCCGCGCACCAACGCCTCGCCGAGCTGTTGAGTCGCGACGGATATTCGGTGATCGGCTTCGACGTGAAGAAGACGCTCGCCGGACTGCCCGACGGTCCTACCCGTGACGCGGTCTACCTCGCGCGCGTCGACACGATGCTGACGCACGCGCGCGCGGCGCTGGGTGCGAGCGACCGCCCGCTCGTCATCGCCGGGCATTCCATCGGCGGCGAAATCGCGCTGTGGACGGCGGCGCACCTGCGCGCCCCGGGGTTCGAGCCTGGCTTGGTCGGCGTGGTGAGCATGAGCCCGGGGCAACGCGGGCACCTTCGCACGGGGCTCTCGGACCTGCGTGGTGAGGAGCCGCACGAGCGCGGGAGCTTCGCGGTCGATTCGGAGGTCGGCCTGCTCGCGCCGCGCATCCGCGTGGCGCTCGTCCGCGGTGAACTCGACGGCTTCCGGTATGCGGACTCCGGCCTGGTGGCCGCGGGCGCGCGGCTCTTTCCGGTGCCGAAACAGCACCACTCGCTCAAGGGCATCACGGCGGCAGCGCCGGTCGTTCGGGCCGCGCTCCTCTACGCGACCCGCTCGGACAGCACAGGCTCGCGATGATCGCACGGTGGACCGCCGCGCTGCCGATCGTCGCGGCAGCGCTGCTCGCGATGCAGGCGGACTCGGGAACTTCCGGCGTCGGCCTAACGACGGGCGCGTCGACCGCGGTGGCATCGCGCCCTGCGGATCCGACCGGGTGCACGGTGACGCTCCTCGATTCGGCGGCGCAGCCGGGGACGACGTGGGCACCGCCGGCCGTGCCGCGCGAATTCCGCGGGGCGTGGGTGTCGCCGGTCGAGAGTGGCGAATGGCCGTCGCGGACCGGGATGTCGGACACGGAGCAGCAGGCCGAACTGACGGCGCTACTCGACCGCGCCGTGGCGGTTGGCCTGAACGCGATCGTGCTGCACGTACGACCGGCGGCCGACGCACTCTATCCCACGTCGCGTGCGCCGTGGTCCAGCTACCTCGTCGGGCGCGGGGGCGTGCCGGGGTATGATCCGCTCGCATTCGCGGTGCGCGAGGCGCACCGGCGGGGACTCCAGCTCCACGTCTGGTTCAATCCGTTCCGTGCCGCCCCGCCTGATCGGCGCGAGCCTGCCGGCGCACAGCGGATCGCGGGCGAACATCCGGAGTGGCTCGTCCGGTACGGCTCGCAGCGCTGGATCGATCCGGGCTTTCCGGATGCGAGGAAAGCCGTCCTCGAGTCCCTGTACGAGGTGATCGAGAAGTACGACGTCGACGCGCTGCACCTCGACGACTACTTCTATCCGTATCGCGAGGAAGAGACGATCACGCGCCGCGTGCGCGTTGGGCGCCACATCCGGCGCGTGCGCTCGACGCAGACGATCGCCTTCGAGGATGGGCGGTCGTGGGCGCGCTATGGAGCGGGGCGCGATCGCGCGGAGTGGCGCCGCGAGAACGTGTCGGATTTCGTCCGGCAGCTCTACGCGGGCGTCAAGGCGCGCAAGCCGTGGGTGCTCGTCGGGATCAGTCCGTTCGGCATCTGGCGGCCCGGATCACCCGCTGGCGTCAGTGGCCTCGACGCGTATTCGGAGATTTATGCGGATTCGCGGCGGTGGCTCCGCGAGGGATGGCTCGACTATCTCGCACCGCAGCTCTACTGGGCGAGCGACGGCGAGCAGGCGCGCTTCCGCAAGCTCGACGCGTGGTGGCGGAGTGAGAACCTGCACCAGCGTCACCTGTGGCCGGGGCTGCTGACCATGCGCGTTGCCGAGGGGCGCGATCGCTGGCCAGTCGGCGAGATCACGCGCGAGGTCGAACTCCTGCGCGCCGCGCGCGCGCCGACCGGCGAATCGGAAGGTCACGTGCACTTCCGCATGAAGTCGCTGCTCGCGAACGCGGAGGGCGGGTTGGGCGACCGCCTCGCCGCGTCGCTGTATGCGGCCCCGGCACTCCCGCCAGCCAGCCCATGGCTCGGCGCGACCGTGCCCGCCGCCCCGCGATTCGCGGGGTGCGCTGGTCCGACGGGCCCGAATGATCCGGGACTGCTGACGGTCGCGCCGGGTGATTCGACGCGGGTTCGCTGGTGGCTCGCCCGCTGGCGGGATACGCGAGGCGGGTGGACGACGCGGGTGCTCTTTGGCGACACGCCGCTGGTCTCCGCGACGTTTCGGACGGGTGAGACGGCGGACGAGGTGGCGATTGCGGGGGTGAGCGCGACGGGGATAGTGGGCCCGGCGCTCGTGGTGCGGGCGGGGAGGTAGCCGTCGTTCCACGCGCGTCCCGCGAGTGGGGCGAGGACCTGGGCGTGCGGGGCGGGTAGAGCGACGGGTGGAGCGCAGCGAGTGAGGCGCAGCGGGTAAGACGCAGCGGGTGGGGCCCGATGCTGCGAGACGGGTGAGGCGAACGGAGTGGGGCGGGGACGACCGCTACGGGACGAAAAGGACGGCCAGCGGGAGGTGCTTCCCCGGCTGGTCCGTTCGCCCTCCCCGTCCCGCCTGCGCCCCCTCGGCTCTGGCGCTCCGTCTCGCCGTTCTCGTCCCCGCACTACCCGGCCCGCCCCACCCGCCGAGGCCCCAACACGCACTCCCCGCTGCGCCCCTTCCGCTGCGCTCCACCCGCTGCGCCCTACCCGTCGCCCCACCCGCGCCCCCGCCGTTCCCGCTTCGCCCCCAGATGCACGTTGTCGCCGTCCCCGTGCTACCTCCCCCCCTCCGCCCTCGCCTCCTCGTCGAAGAACGCCACAATCCGCTCCGACGCACTGACCCCTTCCGCCGGCGCCGGCGACAGCGGCCACGGCTTCCGCCCCCCCGGCCACGCGTGCGCCTGCCCCGCGACGACGATCTCCCGCACATCCCTCCCCGCCGGACAGCTCGCCGCCACTACCTCGACCCTCACCGCCGAGCTATCCCGGATCGTCCCCGTCGCGCATCCGTTTCGCCGGGTCCAGTACCGCATCGCCCCCGCGAACGAGACTGCGTACGCGTTGCGGTTCCGGCGCTCGTGATCGCGGTGATCCGCTCGCAGTTCGTCGTCCTCGGCTCCGCGGATGAGCAGAACCGGCACCGCGCTCCGCCCCTGACACACGGTATCGGGCATCGCGCCCGCGACGTCGGCGACACCTGCGACGAACGGCTCGGGCTGACAGGCGAGCCGGAGGGCGAGCATTCCGCCCGCCGAGAACCCTGTCGCGTACACGCGGGAGCGCTGCGCGATTCCGGCCTCGACCAGCGCGCCGACTAACGCTCGCGCGAAGCCGACGTCGTCGATGCGACGGTGCTCCGCCGCGCCGCAGCAGGTGACCGCGTTCCACGAGAGCCCCGCGAAACGCAGGGGGCCGGTGCCGTTCGGGTACGCGACCGCCCACCCGTAGCGGTCGGCGACGGCGTCGAGCCCGCTCGCGGCTTCCAGCGTGTTCGCGTTTGCCTGGTACCCGTGAAACGCGATGAGGAGCGGCACCGCGTGCGGCGCACCGGGCGGCAGATGGAGCAGGAACGACCGCTCGCGCCCGCCGACGTGGAGCGTGTGGAACGTCGTCTCGCCCGGCCGGGCGACGGCGAGCGTGCGCGCGCCAAGGAGCGGGGCGCACGACGTCGCGGCCAGGGTCGCAGCGAGCGTCGCGGCGGCAACCGGCCACGGCCCGAACGAACGGGCCCTTACTCGCCGTAAGGCACCCACACGTTCTTGACCTGCGTGGCCTCGCGCAGGTACGCACGCCCCTCACCCGCGGCCGAGTCGAACCAGTCGACGGCGCTCCAACTCGTCCACGTGCGCTTGAGGTTCCCCGCCGACGCACGCTCCACCGCCGTCGCGCCGGCGTGTGTACCGCGGTACCAGAGCGCGTCCACGTCGTCGTGCTCCGCGAGCACGAGCGCGAGCGGGTCACGCGCGCCGGTCACGATGTTGACCACCCCGCCCGGCACGTCGCTCGTATCGAGCACACTGTAGAGATCGGTCGCCGCGAGCGGAACGCGTTCCGACGGGACGGCGATCACGGCGTTCCCCATCGCGATAAGCGGCGCGACGAGCGAGACGAAGCCTAACAGTGGCTGTTCGTCCGGACACGCGACGCCGACGACGCCGATCGGTTCGTGCATCGCGAGCGCGACGCTGCGAATCGGCACGTCGTGAACAGCGCCGTCGTACTTGTCGGCCCATGCCGCGTACGTGAACAACCGCCGGACACTCGCCTCGACCTCCTCCACCCCACGCCCGCGCGCCCCGGCGGAGTCCAGCCGCGACGCGAACTCGTCCGCGCGCGCCGCGAGATTTTCCGCGACGTAGTAGAGGATCTGCGCCCGCGCATGCCCGCTGGTCCGCGCCCAACGCGCGGCCGCCGCATGCGCCGCCTCGACCGCGTTGCGAATGTCCTTGCGGTTGCCCTCCCCGACCTCACCGAGGATCTCCCCGTTCGCGCCGCGCACACGTCGCGTGTACCCCGAGTCGGGCCGAACCTGCTTCCCCCCGACGTACAGCTTCGCCGTCCGATCGATCCGTGGCAACGCCCCCGCCACGCGCTCCTGCTTCGCCCCCCCAGCCCCCTCGTCCCCGACCTCGTCATCCCCGGCCGTTGCATCCCCGGCCTTGTCTCGCATCCCCGCGCTGGTGGCCTACCAAGCGTTCCACCGGCGCGAGGTATTCATACATCCCTTCCCGCCCGCCTTCGCGTCCAAACCCGCTCTCGCGATACCCGCCAAATCCCGCACTCGCATCGAACTGGTTGGTCGTGTTGATCCACACCACCCCCGCCTTGATCCGCGGCGCGACATCGAGCGCGAGATTGATGTTCTCCGTCCACACGCTCGCCGCCAGGCCGAACGGCGTGTTGTTGGCCAGCGCGACCGCCTCGGCGGGCGTACGGAACGGCATCGCGACCGCGACCGGCCCGAAGATCTCCGTCTGCGCGACCGTCGCCGCGGGCGCGACGCCGGTCAGCAGCGTCGGCGGATAGAACCATCCGCGCTGTGCGTCTTCGGCCGCCGCCCACGATGGCTGCCAGCACGTGGCGCCCTCGTCCACGCCGCGGTCGACGAGCGACCGGATGCGCTCGAGTTGCACGGGCGCGACGATCGCGCCGAGGTCGACGCCCTTGTCGAGGGGCGAGCCCATGCGCAGCCGTTCCATCCGCCAGCGTAGCTTCTCGACGAGTCGGTCGTGCACGCCCTCTTGAACGAGCAGCCGCGAGCCCGCGCAGCAGACCTGCCCCTGGTTGAACCAGATCGCGTCGACCACGCCCTCGACGACGCTATCGAGATCCGCGTCCTCGAAGACGACGAACGGACTCTTGCCGCCTAACTCCAGCGAGAGCTTCTTCCCGCTGCCGGCCGTGGCACGCCGGATCGCGCGCCCAACGTCCGTCGAGCCGGTGAACGCGACCTTGTCGATGCCGTCGTGTGCGACGAGCGCAGCGCCTGTGCGCCCGTCGCCGGTGACCACGTTCAGGACGCCCGCGGGCAGCCCCGCGTCGCGCGCCAATTCGGCGAAACAGAGCGCCGTGAGCGGCGTGAACTCGGCAGGCTTGAGTACCACCGTGTTACCAGCGGCGAGCGCGGGTGCGACCTTCCACGCGAGCATCAGCAGGGGGAAGTTCCACGGAATCACCTGCCCGACCACGCCTAACGGACCGTAGCCTGGGAACTCGCTCTCGAGCAGCTGCGCCCAGCCGGCGTGGTGGTAGAAGTGCCGCGCGACGAGCGGAACGTCGAGGTCGCGCGTCTCGCGGATCGACTTTCCGTTATCGAGCACTTCGAGCACGGCGAGAAGCCGCGCGTGCTTCTGCACCGTGCGGGCGAGGGCGTAGAGGTAGCGCGCGCGCCCGTGGCCGCCTAACGATGCCCAGGCGGGCTGCGCGGCGCGCGCGGTCGCGACGGCGTGATCGACGTCGGCCGCGGTGCCCTGCGGCACGCGCGCGAGCAGCCCACCCGTGGCCGGCTCGAAGACGTCGAACAGTTCGGTATCACTCGCGCGGTACCACGTGCCCCCGACGAAGTGGGCCAGCCCCATGTCTGTGCCGTCGCCCGAACGCTCGGCGATCCAACGGCGCGCCTCCGCGTCCGATTCCGGCGCGGGGCCGTAACTCATCGACTGGAAGATCCCGGCGACCGACGCGTCGGCGGACGTGCGAGCGGCAACGGTGGTGGCCATCAGACCATCGCGTGGCGGTGGGCCGCGGAGTAGCGCCCGGTGACGAAGTGTTCGAGCTGACGCTCGATGTCGGTGAGCAAGGAACTCGCGCCGATGCGGAACAGGTCGGATGCGAGCCAGCGCTCGCCTAACTCCTCGCGCATCACGTACTGAAACTCGAGCGCCTGCTTCGCGCTGCGGATCCCGCCCGCGGGCTTGAAGCCGATCATCACGCCGGTCCGCTCGTGGTAGTCGCGGATCGCGCGACACATGACGAGCGCGAACGAGAGCGTCGCGTTCACGCTTTCCTTCCCCGTGCTGGTCTTGATGAAGTCGGCGCCGGCCATCATCGCGACCTGACTTGCCCGCGCAACGTTGGACAGCGTCGCGAGTTCACCCGTCGCGAGAATCACCTTCAGGTGTGCGTCGCCGCACGCCTCGCGCATCGCGCGGACCTCGTCGTACAACGCCTCCCACTCGCCGCGCAGCACGTGCGCGCGCGTGATCACGGTATCGATCTCGACCGCGCCATCGTTCACCGACGCGTGGATCTCGGCCAGCCGTTCGCGCAATGGCGAAAGCCCAGCCGGAAAGCCGGTCGACACGGCCGCGACGGGAACGCCCGTTCCGCGCAGCGCGTCGACGGCGGTCGCGACGTACGCGTGGTACACACACACAGCCCCCGTCCGAATCCCGAGCGGGCCGGCGCCGAGCGCGTCGACGAGATCGTCGCGGAGCGGACGGACGGCCTTCGCGCACAGCCGGCGCACGTTCGACGGCGTGTCATCGCCGGCAAGCGTCGTCAGGTCGATGCAAGTGATCGCGCGGAGGAGCCACGCCGCCTGATACGCCTTCTTCACCGTGCGCCGCGCGGGGAGCGTGGCGGCGCGGCGCTCGACCGCGGAACGGTTGACGCGTTGCGCGCGCACGAGCGCGAGATCGAGCGGCGTTCCCGGGTTGCGCTCGAGCGCGTGCGTGCCGTCCGCGGTACCGTGCGTGGGCGCGACCGGCCGGCGCATGCGCGCCGCCTGTGGCGGCGCGAGTGTCGCCGCCCCGCTCGTCGGTGGATGGTCCGTATGGGAGTCCATATCACCAATCTACGCGTCCGAGCGGGAGATCCGACGGAGACGTCCCGCTCGGTGCGGTGGCTCGCACGTCGGACTACACGCCGACTCTCCGTTGCCCTGACCGGCGTACGCCGGTGACGATACCGGCGGCGAGCACGCCGGCGCCGAGCGCGACGAGTGCCGAGCGCAGCGGCCGTTCCGCGATGCGCCGGCCGAGCGTCGACGCGCTGACCGCGCGCCGCGCCGCCTCGAAGCCGTGCATGCCCCGCTTCTCGAGCGGCTCCGCGGCGTCGCGCGCCCGCGCGTGGACGACCTTGAGGCTGCGTGCCGCGACGCCGAGCGCGCTATCATCGGTCACGCCGAGCGACTGCACGGTGCCGTCGCCCCAGTCGCAGTGTCGTCGTTCGCTGCAGCGGCTACGCGGACGTACTGATCGCGCGACTGCCGCTCGTTGTTGCGGAATGCGACGAGCACGTGCGTGTCGCCGCCGCCGACGTGGCGCAGGCCTTCAAGGGCGAGCTTGGCGAGGCTGCTCGGGTGCGGCATCGCGATCGCCTGGCCGGCGTACTTCCGGATGAGCGCGGTGAGTTATCCGACGTGGCGCTCGTGGTCGCGCCGGTACTCGCGAACGGTCGCGCGGAAGTCCTCGCGTCCCAACTCACGAACGTTCACGTCGTAGCTCGTCAGCGCGTCGTCGTCGAGTTGCAACAGGTCGTTCAGCTCGGCGATGCTGGGCGTGTCGAGCTCGGCGGTTGGCTGGGCCAGGGTGCTCTTGGTCGGATCGGTGCGGAGTGTGAATCGCGTTACGATCAGCGCGCGCGTGCATACGCCGCCGACCGTCACGCTCCGAGTCATCTTCCGAGCCGCACACCCGCTGTCACGCCCGATGTCCGACGCTCCAACTTTCGCTGCGCGCCCCCGCTCGGCTCGCCGCCGAGTCGACTTTCCAGGCCGCGCCCCGCTCACGCCCGGCGCCCTGCCCTGGGTGCATCGCGCGACCGGCGTGCCGTACTTCGCGCTCGAGACCGGGGACGCGTGGACGCCGATCGGCGCGAACGAGGCAATCACGTGGCCAGGGCTCGCAGGGCTGTTTCGACGGCGCGATCTGGCGGGCGCGGAGGCGTACGTACGGGAGCTGCAGGCGCATGGCGTGACCGTGCTTCGACTGATGCTCGAGTACAGTCAGAGTCAACATCGCTACTTCGAACGTCCCGCCGGCACGTTCAATCCGGCCATGGTGCAGCTGTGGGATGATTTATTCGCGATCTGCGAACGTGTCGGCATGCGGATTCTGCTCACGCCCTACGACACGTTCTTTCAGTACATCCGCTGGCGTCACCACCCGTATAACCAGCGGAACGGCGGACCCTGCGCCGACCGTTCGCAACTGATGGTCTGCCCCGACACGCGGAAGCTTGTGCGCGCGCGGCTGGCGTTCGCGACGGAACGGTGGGGCGCGAGCGGCGCACTGTTCGGATGGGACCTCTGGAACGAGCTCCACCCCGCACAAGGGAACAACGACTACTTCGGGATGTGGGGCTTCGTCACCGAAATCAGTACCTTTCTGCGTGAGCTCGAGGTGCGCCTGCACGGGCGCGCACACCCGCAGACCGTGTCGGTGTTCGGGCCCGAACTGCTGTGGAAGCCCGAGCTGCACGAGCTGATCTTCCGCCACCCAGGGCTCGACTTCGCGAGCACGCACTTCTACGCTGAAGGCACGATCGACCAGCCGGCCGACACCGTCGCGCCCGCGGTCGCTGCCGGCCGCCTAACCGAAGACGCGCTCGCCGAGATCACGGATGCGCGTCCCTTCTTTGAAAGCGAACACGGGCCGATCTACACGTTCAAGGATCGCCGCGTGACGCTCCCGGCCGAATTCGATGACGAGTACTTCCGGCACATTCAGTGGGCGCACCTCGCGTCCGGCGGCGCGGGCGGCGGGATGCGATGGCCTAACCGTCATCCGCACGAGCTCACGCGCGGCATGCGTGAGGCGCAGGGCGCGCTGGCACGCGTGGCCGCGCACGTCGACTGGTCACGGTTCCAGCGCCGCTGCCTGAATCAGGAGCTCGGCGTTCGCGATGCGACCGGGCGTGCGCTCGCATGCGTCTCGTCGCGCCCGCATACACCAGCGGGCCACCCGCCGGTGGTCCCGATGGTTGGTCGCGAGATCGCGGTGTTCGGGTGTGGCGACGACCGGCAGGCGATCGTCTTCCTGATTCGCGCCGACACGCTCGGTGCTGACGGCCGCCTCCGGCGCGATGCCCCGCCGCGCGACGTAACCATCGAGATCCCAGGATTGCGCGCTGGCGTATTTCGCATCCTCCATTGTGACCCGAGCACGGGTGCCGTACTCGGCACGGACGTCGTGACGCACGACGCTGGCGTGCTCCGCGTGCGGAACGAGGCGCTGGTAGCAGAGGCGTTGCTGCTCGTCGTTCCCGCCGACTGCTGACGATCGATCGCGTTAACGGCGAGCGGGGAGCGGCGTCACTCCTTTGTGCACGGCGGATCGCAGGCAGGTGTTAGGCCCTTGCAATCCGTGACCGCGCGCACCTCGATCCCCCTCAGCCGACGACCCATGCGCCTCACACAGCTCCTCGCCATCGCCGCCCTCTCGCCCGCGTTCGCCGCCACACGGTCGGTTGCACAACTCCCAGGCGTGCCACTCTCGGCCGCCGACAGCGCGGCCCACGCGCGTGAGCTCCGTCACGACCGCCGCGACTTGCGTCGTGACGAACGCCGCGACGCGAACCGCGACGCCCAGCTGCGCGGGGACCACGTCGTCGATCGGCGCGACGACACGCTGCTCCGCCAGGACCGTCGCCTGCGCAACGCAGACCGCCGTGGCGGTCGTGCGGCCGACAGCGCGGTGCACGCCGATCGCCTCGCGCTACGTGGCGCGCGCACGGCGGGCGACACCGCCGCGCTGCGTACCGACCGCCAGGCGCTTCGCGGCGCAGAGCGCACCGATCGTCGCGATGACCGCACGCTGCACCGGGACAACACCGAGCTTCGGCGGGACCGGGCCACCGATCGGCGCGACGATCGCGCGACGCGTCACGATGCGGTCGTCGACCATCGCCTCGCCCGCGACGTTCGCCAGGACCGCCGGGATCTTCGCCGCGACCGCCAGGCGGGCACGCCGTAACCCGCTTGGATAGGGAGGCGGAACCACGCCGCGTCGCGCGGGTCCACAATGTGCTAGACTCGGTATCATCGGACCGGGTGCGCGTATAGCGCGCGCCCGGTCCGGGTTACAGACTTCGACACCGCCACGCGCTGGGCGTCTCTCGCTCGCGCTTTCGTACAGGAGCGCTTCGCCATGCTCGGAAACCTGCTCGCCCCCGAACATTTGCTCATCGTCCTCGCCGTCATCCTGCTGATGTTCGGGGGCAAGAAGATCCCGGAACTCGCCAGCGGCCTGGGGAAGGGCGTCCGCGAGTTCAAGAACGGCATCGCGGGCGCGGGCGAACCGGCGGCGCCACAGGTGACCGCGATGACGACCACGCCCGAACCGATCGTGCGCACGACGAGCGAGACGGTGACCGTGTCGGCCCCGCCGCCCGAGCCGAAGCGCCTGCTCAGCTGACGCCGCGAGGCGCACGCGCGCTGCTCGAAGACCACGAAGCCCCGGCCGATCGATGATCAGCCGGGGCTTCGTGTCTTCGAGCGATCTCGTCTGAGCGATCTCGTGTCGCAGTAGCAGGGGAGGGGCTCGAACCCTCGACCTCACGATTATGAGTCGTGCGCTCTGACCAGCTGAGCTACCCTGCCAGCGGCGGTGCGAAACGCACCACGCGGTGTCGTCCTACGCCACACGTCGAGGAGCGCGACGTGGTCCTACTCGCACGAACGGGCCGGCTGGGAAGCCGGCCCGTTCGCATGGCGGGGGCGGGATTTGAACCCGCGACCTTCGGGTTATGAGCCCGACGAGCTACCAGGCTGCTCCACCCCGCGTCGTTGTGGAAGGCAATGTATCGCGCGAGCGGCGCCCGTCAACCCCGCCGGAATCGCGGGATACGGGTGAATCCGCGAAGCGATACAACAGCTCGCGGTCACCCCGCACCATGCCGAACTCCTCGCGCGCGACGGCCTCCTGCAGCACCGGATCGGTGCGGAGACGACGCTCCAACGTGCGCAGCGAATCCACGTCGTGCTGCAACGAATCCACGGACGCCGTCAGCGCGCGCTCGCGCGCGCGCTGGTGCCACAGGTCCGTCGTCGCGTACTCCCCGCCCTGCACCGCAAACAGGCCGGCGCCGAGCGCGACCACGCCCCAGCCGAGCTTTCCTGCGAGTGCCATCCGCGTCCTCGCGTGTCTGAGCTATGCGCGAGAGCGCTCAGAGCCCGAACGGGCCGCCAGCGGCGAACTCGGCCGCCTCACCGAGTTGCTCCTCGATGCGGAGCAGCTGGTTGTACTTGGCGATACGATCGGACCGCGATGCCGATCCGGTCTTGATCTGCCCCGCGTTGGTCGCGACGGCGAGGTCCGCGATGAATGAATCCTCCGTCTCGCCCGAACGGTGCGAGATGATCGACGAGTAGCCCGACGCGCGCGCCAGCTCGATTGCCTCGAGCGTTTCGGTGAGCGTCCCGATCTGGTTGACCTTGATGAGGATCGAGTTGCCGACATCGGCCTCGATCCCACGCGCGAGGCGCGCGGAGTTGGTGACGAAGAGGTCGTCGCCGACGAGCTGCACGCGGTCGCCTAACGCGGTCGTCAGCTGCGTCCACCCGTCCCAGTCGTCTTCGGCCAGCCCGTCCTCGATCGAGACGATCGGATACTTGTCGATCCACGACGTGTAGAGCTCGATCATCCCCGCCGCGTCGCGGGAGCCGGCGCCGCTCTTCTTGAAGGTGTATGTGCCGTTCTTGAACAGCTCACTCGCCGCGCAATCCAGCGCGAGCGCGATCTCGGTGCCAGGCTGGTAGCCGGCCTTCTCGATCGCCTCGAGAATGAGCTGGATCGCTTCCTCGTCGGTCTTCAGGTCAGGTGCAAAGCCACCCTCGTCGCCGACGCCCGTGGCGAGCTTGCGGCCGACGAGCACCTTCTTCAATGCGTGGAAGACTTCCGCGCCCATGCGCAGCGACTCGGCGAACGTCTCCGCACCGTGCGGCACGATCATGAACTCCTGCAGGTCGACCGTGTTGGTCGCGTGCGCGCCGCCGTTGACGACATTCATCATCGGCACCGGCAGCAGGCGCCCCATCGGTCCGCCCAGGTAGCGGTAGAGTGGCTGCCCGAGCTCGTTCGCGGCCGCACGGGCGACGGCCATCGATACGCCAAGGATCGCGTTCGCGCCGAGCTTGCTCTTGTTCTCCGTGCCATCGAGTTCGATCATCAAGCGATCGAGTCCGATCTGGTCGGTGGCCTCGTGGCCGCGGACCGCCGGTGCGATCGACTCCTCGACGTTGCGGACGGCCGTCTCGACGCCCTTCCCACCGTATCGCTTCGCGTCGGTGTCGCGCAGCTCGATGGCTTCGTGCTCGCCGGTGGAGGCACCACTCGGCACGGCCGCACGCCCCGCAGCGCCGCTCTCGAGCGTGACGTCGACCTCGATGGTCGGATTGCCGCGGCTGTCGAGGATTTCACGCGCACGGACGTCGATGATGGTTGGCATGTATCGAAGATGAAAGGATGGCGTGGATAAGGAGGGCGCGGATACGGAACGTCGAGCGTGAGGCGGACGTTAGGCGCCGGTCGGGCGTTCGTCAGGCGAGCGCCGGAACGGGCGTCGCGCTCGCGACCCCGTAGCGGTCGAGCAGTTCGGACGCGAGCCGGTCATGCACGCGCGTCGACAGCTCCTCGCGCGCGTCGTAGCCGAGGCCCGCAGTCGCAACGGGTTCGAGAAGATGCACGTCGACTCGCCCCGGCCGCAGCCGGAGCGACCCGCGTGGGAGCGCTTCGAGCGTGCCGTGGATCAGCGTCGGCACGATTGGCACGCCAGCCGCGATCGCGAGGACGAACGGCCCCTTCTTGAACGGCCGAATCGCGTACGTCGTCCCGCGAGTGCCTTCGGGATAGACCACGACGCTCCGCCCGTCACGGATGCGCGCCGCCGCCTCGTCATAGGACTGGAACGCGGCTTTGCGGTTCTCGCGGTCGATCGGGATCGTCCCCACGGCGCGGGCGGCGGCCCCGAACAGCGGCACGCGGAACAGCTCGGCTTTCGCGACGAACGAATAGCGCGGCAGCGACGCGACGAGGACCAGCACGTCGTACCAGCTCACGTGATTGCTCGCGAAGACGCGCGGCTCGCCGGTTTGCGCGCGCTCGGCGCCGTGCAGCACGACCCGCACGCCAGAGACGGCGAGCACCGCGCGCGCCCACCACCGCGGCGCACGCTCGAAGATGGTTCCTGGACCGTCGCGAACACCGAGCAGCCGCGCCACGATCACGATCGATCCGAGAACCGTCGTGAGGACGGCGAGCGTGAGGGCGGCGATCAGGGTGCGCATCAGCGCGTAAAGTGGTCGTACCCGGCAGGGAGGTCAACGCGCTCGCCGCCGGCGAGCACGACCGTGGGATCTCCACTCTCGGCACGCACGGCACCGACGCGGGTGAGCGGGAGCCCAAATCGGTGAGCAAATCCGTCGATGTCGAGCGGGGTCGGCGACGCGCAGAGGAGTTCGTACTCCTCGCCGCCCGCGAGCGCGTCGGCGTCGGTGGCACCAGCCACGCGTGGGACGAGTCCCGGATCGATGTCGAGCACGACGCCACTCGCGGCGGCGACGTGGCGCGCCTCGGCGAGCAGCCCGTCCGAGATGTCGATGAGCGCCCGCACGCCTCGCTCGGCCAACCAACGGGCCTCGGCGACTCGCGCCTCCGGATGCGCGAACCGGGCGCGGTCAGCCGGCGCGGGCCGTTCGCCCTGGAGCAGCGCCGCGAGGGCACGATGCGGTCCGCCGAGTCGTCCGGTGACGTACAGCAAATCGC
The DNA here is from genome assembly GCA_963702945.1 of uncultured Gemmatimonadales bacterium. Classification (GTDB taxonomy): domain Bacteria; phylum Gemmatimonadota; class Gemmatimonadetes; order Gemmatimonadales; family Gemmatimonadaceae; genus BPUI01. Next base: position 222,177 of record OY969773.1, on the reverse strand, counting down.
CAGGCCGTGCGCCGGCTCGCGTGATCGGCGCCACTGCCTCGCCGAGCACGGTGATGGTGAGCACGAGGTCGTTGCCACCGGTGAGATCGCCGCCGATGATCGGGCAGTCGACGGCGGCGGCGGCGTCACCGATCCCCGCCGCGACGTCGGCGAGTTGGTCGCGCCATCGCTCAGGGACGCTCGCGGCGAGCAGCAATCCGACCGGTCGCGCCGCCATCGCCGCGAGATCGCTCAACGCGCTCGTCGCCGCGCGCCATCCGACCTCGGCGGGCGCGATCCAGTCGCGCCGAAAGTGGACGTGCTCGGCCGAGGTGTCCGTGCTGACGACGAGCTGCGCGCCGGGTGTTAGGGCGAGTAAGGCGGCGTCGTCACCGATGCCGCGGGCGCGTGGGCCCCAGCGTGCAAGTAAGGAACGAACCGCGTCAAATTCGCGGCCGTCGCCGAGCGCGGTGTGCGACGGCGCCTGTGGCGCCGGGTCGGCCACGTCAGCCGGGCACGCGGGGCAATTCCGCGAGCACCGGGTAGGGCGCACGGCGCTCGACGTCCGAGTCACGCGGCCATGCGTCCTGCAGTGAATCGAGTACGTCGGCGAGTGTGGTGCCGCGTACACCGCCGCGGCGAGCGGTTGCGAGCTCGCCCGCGCGGCCGTGGACCCAGGCAGCGGCGGCGGCGCACCGAGCGGCGGACGATTCGTGCGGGTTCTGCGCGAGCAGCGGCGCAGCGATGCCGCCGAGAACATCGCCGCTTCCGGCCGTGCCGAGCGCAGGCGTCCCGGTCGCGCTGACGAGCGTCGCCGCGCCATCGCTCACGACCGTCGGAACGCCCTTGAGCAGCACCGTCGCCTGCGCCGTGTGCGCGGCCTCACCCGCGATCTCGAAGCGGCGCGCGAGCACGTCGTCGACCGTGGTGCCGAGCAGGCGGGCAAGTTCGAGCGGGTGCGGCGTGAGCAACGCGATCCGCCCGGCCAGGAGGGCGCCTAACGCGTCGAGGCGGCCCGCGTAATGGTTGAGCGCGTCCGCGTCGACAACGACCGGACCCCGCCACGTCGTCAGCACGCGCTCGAGGAGCGCGGTGGCCGCGTCCGAGCGCCCGAGCCCCGGTCCGATGAGCACCGCGTCCGCCCAGTCGAGCACGGAGTGCTGAAGCGCGTCCGCGTCATCGGGTGCGGGCCAGGCCGTCGCCATGGCTGCGTGGAGGCCGTTCTGCACGACGGGGACACTCTCGGGCGCGACGACGGCGCGGACCATCCCCGCCCCGCTGCGAAGCGCCGCGTCCGATGCGAGAATCGCGGCGCCGGCCATCCCGGGCGCACCGCCGATGACGGCGACCTTGCCGCGCGTCCCCTTGTGCGCGGACGGGCCGAACGTCGAGACGACAGCTCCGAGCATCCCGCGCGTGACGAGCGCCGGGCGCGCGCCTGTCTCACCGAGCGCGTTCGTCGCGCCGGGGGCGCCGGGGAGCGCGATGCCCTCGTGGTCGAGCCCGATGTCGAGCACGGCGATCTCTCCCGCCGCGCCGCGGTTGATGAGCAGGCCACGCTTGAGCGTGCCGAAGGTGAGCGTCAGGTCGGCGTGCACGCACGGCCCGATCTCCGCCCCCGTGGTCGCGTCGAGCCCGGTGGGCACGTCGAGCGCGACGATCACGGGACGATCCCCCTTCGGGCGCGCCGACCAGGCGCGCTGCACCTGTTCGTGATATGCCGCGACGAATTCACGCGCGGGTGCGCGTGCGCCGGTCCCGAGCACGCCATCGACGATCACGCCTTCGTACCCCGTCGGCGCGGGCATCCCCATGAACCCGCGCGCGCGCTCCATTTCGAATCGCGCGTCGTCGGTGGTCGGCACCGACGTACCCCAGAGGGCAGTACGCACCTGCGCCCCGTAGCGGCTCAACGCGCGCGCAACGACCCACGCGTCGCCGCCGTTGTTCCCCGGCCCGGCGTGCACCGCGATCCCCCCGCCAAGACGGTCGCCGTAGCGCCTAACGATCTCGGCCGCCGCTGCCGCACCCGCGCGTTGCATCAGTCCGCGCGATGGACTTCCGGCGGCGATTGCGGCGGCATCGGCAGCCGCGGCTTCCGCGGCCGTAGTGATGCGAACGGGGAAAACGCTCACGGCAGGGTCCGACGCGACCGTGGGCGCGGTTCGCGCACGCGCGTCGGGCTTACTTGTTGGACGGACCGACGGTGCGTCCGTACCCGATCTCGCCGTTGTCGATGCGGATGTTGAAGCCGCATTCGGGGTTGCTACACACCCAGGCCTTGTAGGTGATCGGTGCGCCGTCCCGACCGTAGTCGCTGAGCGGGAGGAGCGTTCCCTCACCGCACTTGTGGCACGGCGGCAGTTCGGCAGGCATGGCGTTCACGCAGCGTTCACGGGTCGGTCAGGTGAGCGCCGGGCAGCGCCACGGGTAATCGCGCGCGAACGCGACGTCGAATTCGTACACGCCGACGAAATCGTCGCGCGTATCATTGGGCTGTGCGGCGAGTAGTTCGAGGTCGACGAGCGCGAAGACCACGTCGCCGATGTCCTCCGTCCGCCGAATGCCCCAGTACTCGAGCACCTCACGCGCGAGCACGCCGAACCGCTCGATCGCGAGGTCGCGCACCGCGTGCGCGAGGTCCGCGCCGGAGATGTGGCGCCGCTCCGAGCGCCGCGCCTGCGCATACTCGAGCGACGCGAGCACGAACAGATAGCCGCGCTCGTGAAAGCGCGGCTCGCGCAGGCGAATCTGGTCCATCAGACCATCGCGGAACGCCAACTCAGGCAACGTGAAAACTCCGGGCAACGACGGGAACGACGAGGGAAGAAACGACGCGACGCCGTACGGCCGACCATCGGGTCGACCGCGGCGTCACGACAAGCAAACCGACGACCAATACTGTGCCTTGAGGGCGCACCCCGCAACCAGCCACCACGTACCCCCGGCTGCGCGAGGTGGTCCCCCCCGACGCCGGTCTACGCCGCGCCGGCGAGCATGCCCGCCGGCACTGGATAAAGCGGGAACCGGGCCGCGAGTGCCCGCACTTCGGCACGCACCGAATCGGTCACGCCAACCTGGTCAGGCGCATGCAGCACGCGGTCGATCAATCCGGCGATCTCGTCCATTTCGGACGTCCCCATACCACGCGTGGTCACGGCCGGCGTGCCGACGCGGATCCCACTCGTCACGAAGGGCGACTGCGTTTCGCGTGGTACCGTGTTCTTGTTGACCGTGATCCCCGCACGATCGAGCGCCTGCTCCGCCGCCTTGCCGGTGAGGCCGCGCGCGCGCAGGTCGAGGAGCATGAGGTGATTGTCCGTCCCACCCGACACGACGGGCAGTCCGCGCTCCGCGAACGCCGCCGCGAGTGCCTGCGCGTTCGCCACCACCTGACGCGAATACTCCCGGAACTCGGGGCGTAGCGCCTCGCGGAACGCCACCGCCTTGGCCGCGATGACGTGCTCGAGAGGCCCGCCCTGCGTGCCGGGGAACATCGCCTTGTCGACCGCCTTTGCGTGCGGCGCCTTACACAGAATGAGCCCGCCGCGCGGACCGCGCAGCGTCTTGTGCGTCGTCGTCGTCACGACGTCGGCAAAGGGGACGGGCGAGGGATACACGCCCGCCGCCGCCAGCCCCGCGAAGTGCGCCATGTCGACCATGAAGATCGCGCCGACTTCGTCGGCCGCGTCGCGGAACTGCTGCCAGTCGATCACGCGCGAGTACGCGCTGTAGCCCGCGATGATCATCTTCGGGCGGTGTTCGCGCGCCATCTCCCGCATGCGGGCGTAATCGAGCAGCCCGTCGTCGGTGACGCCGTACGACGTGGCCCGGTAGAGCAGCCCCGAGAAGTTGACCGGCGACCCGTGCGTCAGGTGCCCGCCATTCGAGAGGTCCATGCCGAGGAACGTGTCGCCCGGCTTGAGGAAGGCGAGGAACACCGCCGCGTTCGCCGACGCGCCCGAGTGCGGCTGCACGTTGGCGTGATCGGCCGCGAACAGCTGTTTGGCGCGATCGATCGCGAGCTGCTCGACCTTGTCGACGACCTCGCACCCGCCGTAATACCGCTTGCCCGGCAGTCCCTCGGCGTACTTGTTGGTCAGCGGTGAGCCCATCGCCTCGAGCACCGCCGGCGAGACGAAGTTCTCGCTCGCGATGAGTTCGAGCCCGTCGTTCTGGCGCTCGGTCTCCTCACCGATCAGGTGCGCGATCTCGGGATCGCTCTCGGCCAGCGCCGCCCCTGGCGGGCAGCGGTCCCACGCCTTCCACGTCAGCATCGCGAGGCTCCGGTTCGGGTCATCGTGCGAGCGCTCTCAGACGCTCGCCTTGTTCGGCCACTGCGGCCACGTCTTCACCATCGCGCCGAGCGAGGCGATCCGGCGCTCCGCGACGCGATCGGCGGCGCGATACGTCGGGATGCCGTCGAGTTCGGCGATTTCGAAGACGTTCGAGATCGTATGATAAATCTCATCGGCCTTCCGCAGGGCCCGCTCGTGGCTCCAGCCGGCAAGTTCGCTGTAGACGTTGATCACACCGCCCGCGTTCGCGACGTAGTCCGGGGCGTAGAGGATGCCCTTGGATTCGAGCTCGTCGCCATGACGATCTTCGAGCAGCTGATTGTTGGCCGCCCCGGCCACGATCTCGCAGCGAAGCTGCGGCAGCGTCGTATCGTTGATCACCGCGCCGAGGGCGCAGGGCGCGAAGATGTCGACCGACTGCCCGTAGATCTCGTCGGACGCGACCGCGCGGGCGCCCGTGTCCGCGACCACGCGCGCCACGCGCTCGGCGTCGATGTCACTCACGATCAACGTGGCGCCGGCACGGTGCAGCGCACGCGCGAGGTGGTGCCCAACGTTGCCACAGCCCTGGACGGCGATCGACTTGCCTTCGAGCGAGTCCGAGCCCCAGCGCTTGTGCGCCGACGCCTGGATCGCACGGAAGACGCCGTGCGCGGTCACGGGCGACGGATCGCCCGACGCGCCCGCGAGTCCGGCGACGTAGTTCGTCTCCATGTGGACGAAATCCATGTCGCCGGTGCTCGTCCCGACGTCTTCGGCCGTCACGTATCGGCCGCCTAACGAATCGACGAACCGGCCGTGCGCGCGGAAGAGCGACTCGCGCTGCGGCGTGCGGTTGTTGCCGATGATGACGCTCTTGCCGCCCCCGAGATTGAGGCCCGCGACGGCGTTCTTGTACGTCATCCCGCGCGCGAGCCGCAGCGCGTCGATGATCGCTTCCTCGTCGGTCGCGTAGTTCCAGAAGCGCGTCCCGCCAAGCGCGGGGCCGAGCGTCGTGTCGTGGATTGCGATGATCCCGCGATACCCGCTCGCGGTATCGTGGCAGACGACCAGCTGTTCGTGCCCCATCTCGGCGATCGTATCGAAGAGGCGAAGGCCAGCGGACGCGCTCGGCACGGTCGTGCGCGCACGCGGCGGGGTCAGGGCGGCAACAGTCACGGATGGTGGAGTTGGAGGTCAGCTATAGAGTTCGCGCGCAATCACGACGCGCTGGATTTCGGATGTGCCTTCGTAGATCTCGGTCACCTTGGCGTCACGCAGGTAGCGCTCGACGGGGTATTCCTTCACGTACCCGTACCCACCGAAGATCTGCACGGCCTCGTCGGCGACGAACATCGCCGTCTCGCTCGCGAGGAGCTTGCACATCGAGCTGTAGGCCGTGACTTTCTGGCCGCCGTCTTTCGCGGCCGCGGTCTGGTGCAGCAGCGCGCGTGCGGCTGCGATACGACTCGCCATGTCGGCGAGCTTGAACTGGATCGCCTGGAAGTTGCGGATCGGTTGCCCGAACTGCTTGCGCTGGTCGGCATAGTCGCGTGCCGCCGCGAGGGCTGCGCGTGCAATGCCTAACGCCTGTGCCGCGATACCGAGGCGCCCGTGGTCGAGCGACTGCATCGCGTACACGAAGCCCTGCCCCTCCTCGCCGACGAGGTTCGCGGCCGGAACGCGCAGATCCTCGAAGACGAGTTGCACGGTGGGCGACGCCCGCAGCCCCATCTTGTTCTCCTTCTTCCCGACGCGGAACCCCGGCATGTCGGGTGTGAGGACGAAGGTGGAGATCCCCTTGCTCCCCCGGCGCGCGTCGGGGGTGTCGGTGCGGACCATCGCGAGCAGCGTGAGGTCCGGGTGCGTGCCGTGGGTCACCCACGATTTCGTACCGTTCAGCACGTAATGATCACCGTCGCGCACGGCCTGCGTGCGGAGCGAGGCCGCGTCGCTGCCCGCGTCCGGCTCGGACAGCGCGAAGCCGCCGAGCCGCTCGCCGCGGGCGAGGGCCGGAAGGAAGCGGTCCTTGAGCTCGCCGCTCGCATACCGCAGCAGCATCTGCGTCGGCAGCGAATTGTGCACGCTCATCATCACCGCCGTGCTCGCGTCCGCGGCCGCGATCTCTTCCAGCGCGAGCAGGTAGCTCGACGTGTCGAGACCGAGCCCATCGTACTCCTCCGGCAGCAGCATGCCGAGGAATCCGGCCGCGCCCATCGCCGGCACGAGCGACGGCTCGAAACGCTGGTCACGGTCCCACTCGGCCGCGAACGGCGCGACGTGCTCGGCGGCGAAGTCCCGTGCGGCCTGCTGGATCTCGCGTTGCGTGTCGGTCAGTGGCAGCACGCCGTCGAAGGCGACGACCTCGGATGGGGTCAGAATGGCGGTCATGGATGGCAGCTCCGGTGAGACAACGTCGGCAAGGTCAGCGTGCGCGAGAGGCGTCGAGCGTTCAGGCCGCGGCGTAGTTGTAGAACCCGCGGCCCGACTTTCGGCCGAGCCAGCCCGCGGCGACGTACTTCTTGAGCAGTGGGCAGGGACGGTACTTGGGATCGCCGAGCCCCGTGTGCATGACGTCGAGAATGGCGACGCAGGTATCGAGACCGATGAAGTCGGCGAGCGTGAGCGGACCCATCGGGTGGTTCATCCCGAGCTTCATCACGGTGTCGATCGCTTCCGGGGTGCCGACGCCTTCCATGACGCAATACACCGCCTCGTTGATCATCGGCATCAGAATACGATTCGCGACGAATCCGGGATAATCGTTCACCTCGACTGGCGTCTTGCCGACCGCGCGCGCGATGGCGAGCACGCGGGACGTCGTCTCGTCACTCGTCGCGAGCCCGCGAATGACCTCGACGAGCTGCATCACCGGCACCGGATTCATGAAATGCATGCCGATGACGAGCTCCGGGCGCATCGTGCGGGCGGCGATCTCGGTGATCGAAATCGAGCTCGTGTTGCTCGCCAGGATGGCCGATGGCGGGGCGAGGCGATCGAGATCCTCGAAAATCTTGAACTTGAGCGCCGTATGTTCGGTCGCGGCCTCGACGACGAGTTGCGCGGTGGCGACGGTCGCGAGGTCCGTGTTGGTCGAGACGCGGCCTAACGCCGCATCGCGCGCTGCTCCGTCGAGCGTGCCTTTCTTGACCTGCCGCTCGAGGTTCTTGGCGATCGTGTCGCGCCCACGCTCCAACGCGGCCGCGCTCACATCGAGCATCGCGACTTCGAAGCCGCTCTGCGCGAACGCGTGCGCGATGCCATTCCCCATCTGTCCGGCGCCGACCACGGCGACTGAGTGTATATCGGTCATCTCTTCTCTCATGGCGAGTGCGTCCCGCGGCCAAAGCCGCGCAGCAGGTGATGTCGTACGAGCGCGTCGCCCGGCACACGCGGCGAACGCCACCAGAGCAGCGCGAGCGCGCCGAACATCCCGGCGACCGCGGCGGCGCCACCTTCGGGGCCCCACGGGCCGCCGGTGAGCCAGTCCGGCCCCGCGTCGACGACCCGGTAGCCCGGCGTGGCGAACGGCAGCCCACTCACCGCAGCGTGAAATCCCGCAGCAAGCGTCCAGTTCCAGGCGAGATGCGCCGCGAACGCGGCCCAGAGACTGTCGGTCGCGAAGCGGATGACGCCGAGGAACACGCCCGCGAGCGTGACGACGGCCGCAGACGCCAGCGACGCGTTCGGGTTCTGGAGGTGAAGCGCGCCGAAGACGACGCTCGTCAGCACTAGCGCAAGTGGCGCGCCTAACGCCTCCGTGAGAACGAGCAGCGGGTAGCCGCGCACGAGCAACTCCTCCCAGAGTGCCGCCGGCGCGAGCGCGACGGCCAGCGAGGCCGCGACACCTGCCCAACTCCCGGCGGTCGCGGCAAGTGCGCGGAGCTCCCCCGTTGCGAGGAGCAGCGCGCACGGAATGCCAATCGCACCCGCGCCGAGCAACGCGCCGATGACGAACGATCGCGGACGTGCCGCCGTTGCCCCGAGGCCGACGTCAGCCAGCGGACGCCGTTCGACGGTGCGCAGCACGAGGAAGTGCGCGATCAGGACGGCGACGAGCAGCAGCCAGTACTCGAGCGATGGGCGCGGGGTGACGAGGCGCGCGACTGGACCGAGCAGTGGGTACAGCAGCCCGACGGCGATCGCATAGCCGGCAAACAGCGCGAGCGCGTAGAGCATAGCCGCCAGGGCGCGCGCAACCGCCCGGGGGCGGCAAAGAGCCAGCGCGCGCCCGGCGGCGCGGCCGGCAGTTGTCGCACTGGACTACGCGACGCGCTCGACCGAGAGCGCGACCGCGTCGCCACCGCCGAGGCACAGTGTGGCGAGGCCGTGCTGCGCGCCGCGGTCGCGCATCGCGTACAGCAACGTCGTGAGCACGCGCGCGCCGCTGGCGCCTAACGGATGGCCGAGTGCGATGGCGCCGCCGTTGACGTTGACGCGGTCCCACGCCCAGTCGAGCCCCTGCCCCGTCGCGAGCGCCTGCGACGCGAACGCCTCATTCGCCTCGATCAGGTCGTAATCGTCGATCGTCGTGCCCGACTTCTTCATCAGGTTCTGCACCGCCTGGATCGGGGCGAAGAACAGATCCTGCGGCGCGACTGGACCGGTGGCGTACGCGGTCACGCGGCCGAGGACGTCGAGCCCGTGGGCGGTCGCGTACGCCTCACTCGTCACGACCAGGGCAGCAGCCCCGTCATTGAGCGTCGAGGCGTTCCCCGCCGTCACGGTGTACTCGTCCGTGATCTCCTCGGCCGATGCCTTGCCCGCCGGCGCGAAGGCGGGCTTGAGCTTGGCGAGCGATTCGAGCGTCGTGTCGGCCCGTACGCCTTCGTCGGTGTCGAGCGTGGTCGGACCCTTCCGCCCAGCGATCTGGACGGGCGCGATCTCGTCGCGGAACTTGCCTGCCGCGATCGCTGCCGCGGCCTTCTGCTGCGAGCCGTGCGCGAACGCGTCCTGCTGCTCCCGCGTGATCCCCGCCTTGCGGGCCGTGTACTCGGCGTGCCCGCCCATCGCGACGTCGCAGCTGGCGCACCAGAGGCCGTCCAGCTGCACGCCGTCCGCCAGGCGCTGCTCGCCGAACTTGGTGCCGCTCCGCATGCCGAAGTTGTAGTACGGGGCGTTGCTCATCGACTCCTGACCGCCGGCGACGATCACCTGCGCGTCACCCGCCCGGATGGCCTGCGCGGCGAGCATCACCGCGCGCAGCCCGGAGCCACAGACCATGTTCACGGTCAGCGCGGACACGCCCGGGTGCACGCCCGCCTTGAGCGCGGCCTGTCGCGCTGGAGCCTGCCCCGCGCCACCCTGGACGACGTGGCCGAAGATCACGTCCTCGACGTCCGTCCCCGGAACGCCGGACCGGCGGAGCGCTTCGCGAATGGCGACGGCACCGAGATCGGCCGCCTTGAGCGACGCGAGCCCGCCGAGGAACTTGCCGATCGGCGTACGCGCGGCGGCGACGATGACCGGCGTGCGGTCGGGATCGGATGATGATCGCTGCATGGGCATCGGAACGGATCCGAAGAACGTCGAGGGTAGAAACACAAAGGGCTGCGCCGCGCGCCGAAGCGCTGCGACGCAGCCCCTGAAGCTACCCACTTCGCTCGAACGATTCAACGTACCCGAACCAGTTCAGAATGGTTCGGGCGTTCCTGCCTTTCTACGCGTGCAACTCCCTCGCTACGCTCAGAGCCCGAGCGTCAGCCGCGCGTAGACGAACCGTCCGTTGAAGCCGAATGGCGAGATCCCGCTGTACGGGTTGAGGCCGAAGTTCCCGTTCCCGGAGTAGCTGCCGGCCGGGTTCCCGAAATCGCTGTTCCGGTCGGGGTACACGTCGCCGACGTTATCGGACCCGACGGTCGCCGTGAGCGAGCGGAGGAGTCGCGCGCCGATGCTGACGTCGGTGATCCACTTCGCGCCGAACGTCTGGTCGGGGATCACGGGCGTCGATACGGGCTGCACGCTCGTGACTGCGCCGTAGCGCTGCGTGCGCGCGGTGAACGTGAAGCGGCGGATGTCGTAGCTCGCCGACGCGAGCAGGTTGCTGCGCGGCTGCCCCGACTCGATACGCCCGCGCTCGTCGCGCCCGAACAGGTTGGTGCCTAACGCGCCGAGCTGCGGCGGGTTGGGAATGACGTGCGTGACGTAGTTGCGCGTGTTGTTGTAACCGCTCGTGAGGCGCAGGAGGCCGCCCGCGGGACCGACGGCGATGCTGTAGTTGGCGACCGCGTCCACGCCCTGCGTCCGCGTGTTGATGGCGTTCGTGAAGTAGCGTGCGCCCTGGACGCCCTGAATGCCGATCGCCTGCAGCTGCGTGCGGACCGTGTCGCCGATGAAGTTGCCCGAGAGGACGATCCGGTCGCGGATGAAGATGTTGTAGTAGTCGACCGTGAGCCCCAGGTTGCGCACGGGTTCGATGGCGAAGCCGCCGCCGAAGTTCGTCGAGTGCTCGGCCTTGAGCGGTCGTGCGCCGAGTGTCTGCGCCGCGGCGGTATTGACGGGGAGCGTGCGAATCTCGCGGAACTGACCGGCGATGAGGTTGGTCGCGGTCGACGAGAAGTACTCCTGGCCGAGCGACGGCGCGCGGAAGCCGGTGCCGGCGGAGCCGCGCAGGGCGAAGCCCTTCGCGATCGTGTACCGCGTCCGGAACAGCCCGGTGAGCGTCGAGCCGAAGTCGCTGTAGCGTTCCGCGCGACTCGCGAGGCCGACGAGCCACTTCGAGCTCAGATCACTTTCGAGGTCGACGTACCCGGCCACGTTGTTGCGCGACGCGTTCTGGGCGTCAGTCGGGCGGAACCCGGGGAAGCCCTGCGCGCCGGCGGCGGGCAGCGTCGTCGCGCTGTTCGCGTTCGGCCCGTCGAGGATACGCTGCAGTCCGTTGATCCACGACGCAGAGTCGCCCGCTTCGAGTCGGTACCGGTCGACGCGGAACTCGGCGCCGAGCCCGATCCGGAGCGGGCGTCCACCTGGAAGCGTGGCGCGGCGCGTGAGATCGAGGTCCGTCGTGGACTGCGCAAACACGAGCTTGCCCGCGTAGAAGTCCTTCGGACTCGCGAGCCCCATCGATGCGTTGTCGGTCGAGTCGGTATTGAACTGGAACGAATTGCGCCCGTACACCGTCCCGAGGTCGTAGTGGAAGCCGAGCGCGTTACCGCGCACGCCCGCGCTTCCCGAGCCATCGACGATGTTGGAGTTGATGAGCGGGAGGAATCCGTTAGGCCAGAACCCCGCCGCGCGGATCGTGTTGTTGCCGTTGGGCAGCCGCCAGTTGGCCGCCGACGAGCCATCGCGACGCGACAGGCCGCCGAACGCGTAGACCTCGACGCCGTTGGCGTAGGTGTTGCCGGCGTTCGCGAATAGCGACAGGTCGGTGGTGATCGCGTCGCCGAGCCGCAACGTCTGGCTCGGCGCGAGCGTATTGCGGGCATCGCCGGTGAAGTACTGCTGCCGGTAGTCGAGCCCCGAGCGATTGGTGTAACCGCGGTGGCGCGCCTCACCACCGACGTTGACGAAGCCGTTGGACGAGAAGGTGTGTCCGTAGTTGGCCCCACCCTGGAGCACCCGTCCGTCGTGCGCGCCCTGCTCGGGGCGCACCTGGCCCGCCGGCGTCGCGGGGAAGTCGTTGCCCCACATCGTCGAGTTCTCACCCGCGGTCGCGGTGATCGAGCCCGGATCGTTGGACTTGAGCACGATGTTGATCACACCCGCGATCGCATCCGATCCGTACTGCGCGGCCGCGCCCTCACGCAGGATTTCGATGTGGTCGATCATCTGCGCCGGAATCGCATTCAGGTCGACGCCCGTCGAGCCGCGGCCGATGGTGCCGTTGACGTTGACGAGCGCGGACGTGTGCCGACGCTTGCCGTTGACGAGCACGAGCACCTGGTCGGGTCCCAGGCCGCGGAGCGTGGCCGGGCGCACGTGGTCCGTGCCGTCGGCGATCGACGGGCGGGGGAAGTTGAAGCTCGGCGCGAGCGCCTGGAGGATCTGCGCGGTCTCGGTACGGCCGGTGCTGCGGATTTCGGCCGCGTTGAGCACGTCCACCGGCACGGGCGACTCGAGCACGGTGCGCGGCTGCGCGCGCGATCCGACGACGGCGACCGCTTCGAGGCTGGACGCGGCACGCGACAGGCGGAAGTTCCGCGTCGTCGCGGTTCCGCTGACGATGACGACACTGTCGCGCGCCGACGCATACCCGATCAGGCGAGCGCGTAGTTCGTACGTGCCCGGGCGGAGCGCGATGCGGTACGTGCCGTCGCCGCGCGTGATGGCGCCCTGCGTCGTACCCGTGATGGCGACGGTCGCGCCGGCGACCGGCTCGCCGGTCTCGGCACTCGTGACGCGGCCGGTGAGCGTGCCGGTCGTCGCCTGAGCGCGGGCGAGGGTGGGCGCCGCGGCGATGCTGACCGCGGCGGCACCTACGGTGAGAGACCACGCCGCGACGACGCGCGGCGCGGCGGGAAGGAAGAACGCACGCATACGGAAGGCGGGATACAGGACGGAGCGACGGTACGGACGGTGAATCTGTCCAGGACCGTATCGTTTACCGACTGAAGTAGACCCCGTCGCCGCGCCGGACGTCACCCGCGCGGCCCGCCGTCGGTCAGCTCCCGCCCGCGACGTTCGTGACGCCGCCGTGCGCCGGTCCGCCGTCGGCGTGCCCCTCGCTCACGGGCGTGGCTGGCACGTAGTCGTGCGGCAGCGCGCGCGCACGCACCTCCTCCACGCAGCGCGCGACGAATGCCTCCAGCGGCATCGTTTCCTGCCGCTTCTCCTGCCCGCGGCGGCGCACCGTCACCGTGCCGGCCTCCGCTTCGCGGCGGCCGAGCACCGCCATGTACGGGACCTTCAACACGCTCGCCTCGCGGATGCGGACGCGGTAATCCTCCTCGCTCGCCGCGTCGAAGCCGACGCGCAGCCCCGCCCCGCGGAGCGCGTCGGCCACCTGCTGCCCGTAGCCGGTCAGCTCCTGCGAGATCGGAATGACGGCCACCTGCTCGGGCGCGAGCCAGAGCGGGAATGCGCCGGCGAAGTGCTCGATGAGGATCGCGATGAAGCGCTCGATCGAGCCGCTGACGGCGCGGTGGATGACGACGGGGCGGTGCGCCGTGTTGTCGGAGCCCACGTACGAGAGGTCGAAGCGCTCGGGTGCGGCGTAGTCGAGCTGGATGGTGCCTAACTGCCACGCGCGCCCGATCGAGTCGGTGACGTCGAAGTCGATCTTCGGGCCGTAGAAGGCGCCGTCGCCCTCCTTCAGCTCGTACGCGCGCCCGGTCGATTCGAGCGCGCCCCGGAGCGCGGCTTCGGCACGATCCCACATCTCGTCGCTGCCGATCCGCTGCTCGGGGCGCGTGGCGAACTTGAGCGACGCCGTGAGGCCGAAGGTCTCGTAATGGCCGAGGATGAAGTCCATGAGGAACTGGACCTCGGCGACGATCTGATCCTCGCGCAGGTAGACGTGGCAATCGTCCTGCGCGAACTGCCGCACGCGCGTGAGCCCCGACAACGCGCCCGAGAGCTCGTTGCGGTGGAGCGGATCGAAGGTGACGTACCGCAGCGGTAGCTCGCGATACGAATGCTTGGTCGAGCCGAAGTACAGGTGGTGCGACGGGCAGTTCATCGGCTTGAGCGACATGTCGTGCTCGCCCGTTTCGTTGTCGAGGACGAGGAACATGTTCTCGCGGTACTTGCCCCAGTGCCCCGACTGCTCCCACAGCTTCTTCGTGAACAGCAGCGGCGTCTTGATCTCGCGGAAGTCGCGCGCCTGGCGCTCCTGCACGAACTCGACGAGCGTGTTGTAGAGCGTCGTGCCGCGCGGGGTCCAGAATGCGGCGCCCGGCGCGACGGGGAAGAAGTGGAACAGGTCGAGCTGCTTGCCGAGCAGTCGATGGTCGCGACGCTTCGCCTCCTCGATGCGGTGCAGGTGCGCGTCGAGCGCGTCCTTCTTGAAGAAGGCCGTACCGTAGATGCGTTGGAGCGCCTGATTCTTCGCGTCGCCGCGCCAGTACGCACCGGCGGCGTGCGTGAGCTTCACCTGCCTGAGCCACCCCGTGTCGGGGACGTGCGGGCCGCGGCAGAGATCGATGAAATCGCCGTCGCGGTAGACCGAGATGACCTCGTCGTCCGACAGATCGGCGAGGCGCTCGCGCTTGAGCGGATCGTCACGGAAGATCTCGTCCGCTTCGGCGCGCGTGACCTCTCGGCGCTCGAACGGCAGCTTCTCCGCAGCCACCTTCCGGAACTCCGCTTCGAACTCGGCGAGATCCTCGGGCGTGAACGGCTCGCCGACCCCGAAGTCGTAATAGAAGCCGTCATCGATCGCGGGCCCGAAGCCGATCTGCGCGCCCGGGCGGAGACGTCGCACCGCCGTGGCGAGCGCGTGCGCGGCCGAATGACGCAACACGCCGAGCGCTTCCGGATCGCGCTCCGTCAGCACGCGGAGTGCGCCACCCGCGCGGATGGGCGTCATGAGGTCCTGCACGACGCCGTCGATGCTGACCGCGACCGCGGCGCGGAGTAGGCGCTCCCCGATCGTCGCGACGACGTCGCGCGGAAGGGTGCCCGGGGCGACTTCGCGTGTCGCGCCGTCGGGGAGTGTGAGAACGAGGAGGGGCGAAGCGGGGGCGTCGGACACGACGTCAGTCATCGGAGAATCGCGCGGTGCGGGCGGGTCGGAGGGGCCGTGGGTGGCCTTGAACTTGCGCCCGCGGACACGCTCGTTCGCTGTGCGCAGCGCGCGTCCTGCGGCGACGCCGGCCCCTGCCGCAACGGCCAAGCTAACGGGTTTCGTCGACCCCTCGCCACCACACCATCGCATGCCAAATATTCGCTACCGCGACCGTGACAGCTCCGCCGCGAGCGCGGTCTTCGTCGCCGTCGGCGCGCTTGCCGGACTCGCTGCCGGGGTGCTCATCGCTCAACGCATGGGCGGGATCTCGGGGATTGGGGCGCGCGTGCGCGACCGCCTCGCCGAGGCGCGCGGCCAGGGACGCGACGCCGACGACCGTCCGATGGCGCACGACCAGCCCGAGTACGACGACGAGCCGCTCGGGGCGAACGCGACCGGCGGACGCGCGAACGCGGGCCGCGCCACCGGCGCAGCGACTGCCCAGGACGACGATGACGGCGAGGCGCTCGAAGAGCGCGTGCTCGAGGCCTTCCGCAACGACCCCGTGCTTAGCGAGCGCGCGGTGGACATCGGCGCCGTCGGTCGCGGTATCATCGAGCTCACAGGCTTCGTGCAGGCCGAGCAGGAGGCACACGGCGCGGTCGTGCTCACGCGTGGCGTGCCGGGCGTGAACACGGTCGTCAACCGGCTCGAGGTGCGTGAAGAGGAGACGCGCTTCGAGCAGACCGCGGCGCAGTACGAGGCCGGCGACGTCCCGGGCGGCGGGATGTGGGAGGGGCAGCAGGTCGGCATCGGTCGGCCGCGGCAGGGTACGTCGGGCGACGCGCAGCGCCACGCCGATCCGCGCCCTGTGCTGGAAAATCGCTGGACGGGCGAGCAGGCCGCGATCCGCGCCGCCGCCGACGATCTCGAAGGGCTCGCCGAGCGGCGGCACCACACGAATGGCGGGATCGAGGGCGACGAGACCGGCGGTTCGCCGATCGCGCCTTCGGGCGTGCCGAAGGGTGACCACGTCGCGGACCCCGCCTCGGCTGCGCCCTTTCTGCGCGAGACGACCGGACGCGTCGACCCAAACCTTCGCGGCTGAGTCTGGTCGACCCACCCGCGCGGGCCCGCGCCTTGCGCCAACGTCCAGTCCGGTCACCCGACCGGATGTCACCTGGTAGAGGAGGAGAACGGATGTCGGAACGCACCAAGCCGCACCTCGGCCGCACCCTCGACGGCGATCGCGAGAAGCCCTACGACACGCTCGAACTGGCGGGCACGGACCCGATCGGGACAGCGGGCGTCGCGGATACCGTCCTGCTCGACGGCGCGCGGGCGGACGTGGGCATCGCCGCGAGCCAGCATGCGGACCAGCTGCAGCGGATGATCGACAACAACCGCAACTGCGTCGACAAATTTCGCAACCCTGACGCGGGCCCGACCGGCCAGCGCTGATCGAGACGGGCCGATTGCGCCCGCATGACACCAGCGGCGCCGCTCCAATCCTCGGAGCGGCGCCGCTGGCGTTTCGTCCCCGGGTGTGCTGCCGCGGTTTGGGGGTCCGAAGGGGTCTGCTACCTTACCGCGCATGACCGCACTCCCGCCGGACGACGCACTCCCGGCCACTTACGACGCGGCGACACTCGAGTCCGCGATTTACGCCCGGTGGCAGGCCGCCGGGATCTACACTGCAGACGCTACCCGCTCCGAGCGCGACGGCGGGGGACGTGCGCCATTCACGGTGCTCATGCCCCCGCCGAACGTCACGGCTGTGCTGCACGTGGGACATGCGCTCAACGCGACCGTACAGGACGTGCTCGCGCGCTGGCGACGGATGGCCGGCGACGAGACGCTCTGGCTCCCCGGTACCGACCACGCCGGAATCGCGACGCAGAACGTCGTTGAGAAGAAGATCGCTCGCGAGGAGGGCATGAGCCGCTACGACGTTGGCCGCGAAGCCTTCGTCGAGCGCACGGCCGCCTTCGTGCGCGAGACCGGGGGCGCGATCCTCGGACAATTACAGGCGATCGGCGCATCGGCGGACTGGTCGCGTACCGCCTACACGCTCTCGCCCGACCTGTCACGCGCCGTGCGCGAGGCGTTCGTGCGCCTCCACGAGCGCGGCCTCGTCTACAAGGGGCACCGCGTGATCCACTGGTGCCCCCGCTGCATGACGTCGCTCTCCGACGAGGAAGCGGAGTTCAAGGACACGCCCGGCCGGCTCTATCAGCTGCGCTACGTCGTCAGCGACGATCCGTCGCGCGTGCTCACCGTGGCGACCACGCGCCCTGAGACGCTCTACGGCGACGTCGCCGTGGCCGTGAATCCGGACGACGAGCGGTATCAGGACCTGGTCGGGCGCACCGTGCGGCTTCCCCTGATTGGGCTCGACATCCCGGTGATCGCGGACGCGTACGTCGACCGGGAGTTTGGCACGGGTGCGCTGAAGATCACGCCCGCGCACGACCCGAACGACTACGAAGTCGGGCGGCGGCATGGGCTGGCCGCGCCGGTGGTGATCGATGCGGCCGGTTTCGTGCGCGCGGGTGCCGACGCGACAGGACGCGTGCCGGCCACGATCGAGGGGCTCGACCGGTTCGCGGCGCGCGCGCGCACCGTCGAGTTGCTCGAGGCGGAAGGCACGCTGGCGCGGGTGGAGCCGCACCAGCACGCCGTGCGGCACTGCTATCGCTGCGACACCGTGGTCGAGCCGCGACTCTCGGATCAGTGGTTCGTGCGGATGGCGCCGCTCGCGGAGCCGGCGCTCGCGGCGGTGCGAGACGGGACCGTCCGCATCCTGCCCGAGCGGTGGGAGGCGGTCTACGTGCGCTGGATGGAGAACATCCGCGACTGGAACATCTCGCGGCAGCTCTGGTGGGGGCACCGGATCCCCGTGTGGTACGACGACGCGACGGGTGAGACGTTCGTCAGCCGTGAGGACCTCACGCACTCACCGACGACGGGCAACCTGCTGCGGCAGGACGAGGACGTGCTCGACACCTGGTTCTCGTCGTGGCTGTGGCCGGTGTCGACGTTAGGCTGGCCCAACGCGGACGCGCCCGATCTCCGCGCGTTCTACCCGACCGACGTGCTCGTGACGGCGCCCGAGATCCTCTTCTTCTGGGTCGCGCGGATGATCATGGCCGGGTACGCGTTCGGCAACGGCGCGCCGTTCCACACCGTGTACCTGCACGGCACGGTCCGCGACACGGCGCACCGCAAGATGTCGAAGTCGTTAGGCAACGGCATCGATCCGCTGGAGGTCGTCGAGCACTACGGCGCGGACGCGCTCCGCTGGACGTCGATCGCGGGGCTCGGGATGGGCGCCGACGTCATCCTCGACCCCGAGGACCTCGAAAAGTCGTTTGCGCCCGGTCGTAACTTCTGCACGAAGCTCTGGAACATCGGACGCTTTCTGCTGCAGAACGTGGGGACGGCGCCGGTGCTCGCGCTCGACCATCTCGCGCCGGAGCGGCTGACCGACGCGGACCGCTGGGTGCTCGCGCGCCTCGACGCGGCCGTGCGGGACTGCGACGCGGCGTTAGGCCCGGCGCGGCCGCCGTACACGGACGATAACGCGGTGCCGCGCTGGCCCGAGGCGGCGCGCGCCGCTGGGCTCCGGCTCAACGAGTATGCCGAGTCGGCGCGGCGGTTCGTCTGGAGTGAGCTGGCGGATTGGTATCTGGAAAGCACGAAGTCGCGGCTCGCGGCGGCGGACGACGACGACCGCGAGGTCGCGCGCGCGGTGCTCGCGCACGCGTTCGACGGCGCCCTGCGGCTGCTGCATCCGATCGTGCCGTTCATCTCGGAGGCGCTCTGGCAGCGGCTGCCCTCGTCGCCGCCGGACGCGCTACTCGCCGGCGCGGCGTGGCCGGCGCCGCGCGCCGTGATCGACGCACCGGACGTGACCGCACCGTTCGAGACGGTGCGCGCCTGCGTCGAGGCCGTGCGGCAGATCCGGGCGGACTACGCCGTGCCGCCGGGCCGGCGCGTCGACGTGTACCTCGTCGCGACCGACGGTCACGCAGATGCGGACGTCGCGGCGGTCGTCGGCGCGCTCGCGCGCGCCGACGTGCGGGTGAGCGCGGCCGACGCGCTCCCATTCGATCGACAACTGGCGGCGCAACAAGTCGTGCGCGGCGCGACGGTGTTCGTGCCGCTCGTCGGACTCGTCGACGTCGCGAAAGAGCTGGAGAAGCTGACGAAAGAGTTGACCGGGCTCGAGAAACAACTCGGGGCGCTGCGCGGTCGGCTCGCGAATGCAGGGTTCGTCGACCGGGCGCCCGCCGCGGTGGTCGAGGCCGAACGTGAGAAGGAGCGCGCGTGGACCGCGCGCGCCGCGCAACTCACCGCGTCGATCGCGGCACTGCGGCGCGAAGCGTGACGGGCGACGTGCCACGCGTGTCACGTTGGTCCGCCCGTCGCATGCGACGCCCCGTCGCGTCCGGTGCAGCGCGCGCGGTCGCCATGTTCGGCATCGCGTCAGGCATCGGCGCGTGCGCGTCCCCGGGATACCCGCCGGGCGGACCGCCACGCTTCATCCCGCCGCGCCTGATCGCAGTCACGCCCGACACGCTCGCCGTGAATGTCCGCGCGCGCACGGTCGAGTTCACCTTCGACGAGGTCGTCAATCAGGCATCGCGCGGAAGCGGCGCCGCGTCGGGCGTCGGCGGTGGCGCGACGGGGCTCGAGTCGCTCGTGCTCGTCTCGCCCCGCAACGGGTCGGTCGCCGTGGACTGGGCGCGCGAACGCGTCTACGTGCACCCGCGCCGTGGCTTCCGCCCCAACGCCACCTACACGGTGACGATCCTCCCCGGGTTGTCCGACCTTCGCAACAACACCCGCGATTCGGCGGTCGTCGCCGTGTTCAGCACGGGTGCCACGATCGCGCGTGGTGAGCTGACGGGCGTGGTGTTCGACTGGGTGAACGCGCGCACCGCGCCGGGCGCGGTGGTCGAAGCCGTCGCGGCCGACAGCATCACGTACGTCACGCTCGCCGACAGCGTCGGCCGCTTCACGATCCCGAACATGCCGGTCGGCACGTATCTCGTACGCGGCGCCGTCGACGTCAACGGCAATCGGTCGATCGATCCGCGCGAGCCGTTCGACTCCGCGCGCGCGACCGCGACCCTCCGCACCGGACGCCCGCTGTTCACCGCGCCGATTCCGGCTGAGGTGCTCGCGGCGGAATTGCAGGCGGGGAGCGATACGACGCGCCCGAAGCCACGTCGCACCCCCGCACGCTCCACCGCAGTCGGCGATACGACCACGCCGCCGCTGGCCCTCTACGCGTTCGTCCACGATACGCTCGCGCCGCGCGTGGGGACGGTGAGCGTCGTCGACAGCACCACGATACGCCTCTCCTTCGATCGCCCACTCCGCCCCGACCAGCCCTTCGCGCCGGCGCAGTTCAGGATCGCGGGTCCCGATTCGGCGCCGGTTCCGATTCGCGAGGTGCTCACGGCGACGATCGCGGACTCCATCGCACAGGCGGCGACACAGGCGGCCGCGCAAGCGGCGGCACAGGCCCGGGCGCGTCCGGATAGCGGGACCCAGCCGCCTGCCGCGCGCGCGCCCGCGACGCCAAACGCGAGCGCGATACCGCCGCGATCCGCGCAGCCCGGCGCATCGGCGGCCGACAGTGTGCGCCGCGCTGCGGCAGTGGCCGCGGGCCCGAAGCTTCGGCGCCCAGTTCCACCGGTCGACCTCGTCATCCGGCTCGGCGCGCCGTTGCGTCCGAACACGATCTACCGACTCGCCGTTCGCGATCTTCGATCGCTGTCCGGGGTCGCGGGTCCGACGGACCGCACGTTCACGACCCCGCGCCCGCCCCGCCCCGCGCCGACCGCGCCGGTCCGCGCTCCAACCGGCCCGCCGCGGCCGACGCCCGTCCCAACGACGCCGACGACCACAGCGCCGGCGACCACGGCGCCGGCGACCAAGACGCCCGCTTCCGTCCCGCCCCCTGGCCGTGCGCCCTGATCGCGAACACGAGCCTGATCGCGGACCGGAGCACGGCGGCGATGCGCTCCGGCGCGCGGTCTTCTTCGATCGGGACGGCACGCTGATCGACGACGAGCACTACCTCGCCGATCCCACGCGCGTGCGACTGCGGCCCGGTGCCACGGCAGCGGTGAACGCGGTCCGCGCGGCTGGCCTCCTCGCGATCGTCATCACGAACCAGTCGGGCATCGGACGCGGCCTGTTTGGCGAGGCCGAGTACGAGGCGGTCCGCGCGCGACTCGACGAGCTGCTCGCCGCGGACGGCGCGGTGCTCGACGCCAGCTACCACTGCCCGCACGCGCCGGGCGTCGGGCCCGCGTGCGACTGCCGCAAGCCCGCGCCCGGCCTCTTTCGGCGTGCGGCCGCGGAGCACGGGATCGATCTCGCGCGCTCGGCCGCGATCGGCGACCGGTTGCGCGATCTCACGCCGATCACGAGCCTCGGCGGATACGGCGTGCTCGTTCCATCGCCGGACACGCCGCTCGCAGACATGACACGCGCGCGGGACGAGTATGCGGTCGCGACCACGTTAGGCGCCGCGGTCGCTCGCGTGCTCGCGCGCGCTACCGCGTCCGACGCCGCCGAATGGTGAGCGCGGCGTGAGTGCGGCTGACCGCGCGCGCGTCGCGGTCCTCGCATCCGGCGGCGGGAGCAACCTCGGCGCATTGCTCGATCACGGCGAACGTCGTGGCCCGGACCGCGCGTTCGACGTCGTGTTGGTCGCGAGCGACCGGGTCGGCGCGGGTGCGCTCGGGCGTGCGACGGCGCGTGGGATCGCGACCGCGCACGTCGCGGTGCCGCCCGATGCCGATGCGCTGCTCGCGCTCCTCGCCGCGAGTCAGTGCCGATCTCGTCGTGCTTGCCGGATACCTCAAGCACGTGCCGAGCGCGGTCACACGGGCATACGGCGGTCGCATGGTGAACGTGCATCCATCGCTGCTCCCCGCGTTCGGCGGGCCCGGGATGTACGGTGCACGCGTCCACCGGGCCGTACTCGACGCGGGCGCTCGCGTGAGCGGCGCGACGGTGCACCTGGTCGATGAGGAGTACGACCGCGGGCCAATCGTCGCGCAGTGGCCGGTGCCCGTGCTCGTCGACGACACCCCCGAGTCGCTCGCAGCGCGCGTGCTTCGCGTCGAGCACGCACTCCTCCCACACGCGGTCGCTGGGCTCGCGTCGGGGCGCCTCACCGCTCGGGGCCGACGGACGCGTCCGCGGCATGCCACGCCTGCCAGACACACCGTTCACGCTACTGCAGGCGCCGTCGGGCGACGCGTTCGAACGCGACGTTACCGCGCTGCTTGGTGGCTGACGTGTCATTCCTGACGCCGCCGTCGCGCGGCACCGCTCACTCTCGAACCGCTCATGCCTCGCGCACTTCTTTCCGTTTCGGATAAAACCGGCCTCGCCGAGCTCGCTCGCGGACTCGCTGGACTCGGCTACGAGCTCGTGTCGACCGGCGGCACCGCGCGTGCGCTTCGTGACGCGGGCCTCGCGGTCGCCGACGTCAGCGACGTTACGCAGTTCCCCGAGATGCTCGACGGGCGCGTGAAGACGTTGCACCCTGCCGTGCACGGCGGACTGCTCGCGCGGCGAGACATCCCCGAGCACGTCGCGACGATCGCCGAGCACGGCATCGTGCCGATCGACGTCGTCGTGGTGAATCTGTATCCCTTCGTCGAGACCGTAACGCGTGCCGACGTCACGCCCGAACAGGCCGTGGAGCAGATCGACATCGGGGGCCCTTCGATGCTCCGTTCGGCCGCGAAGAACTTCGACGCCGTCACGGTCGTCGTCGATCCCGCCGATTATGGCCCGGTGCTCGACGCGCTCGGTCGAGGTGGCGACGCTGCGCTCCGGCGCCAACTCGCCGCGAAGGTCTACGCGCACACCGCCGCCTACGACGCGGCGATCGCGGCATGGTTCGCCGAGCAGTCGGACGAGCGCTTCCCCGAGCGCCTGACAATCAGCGGCGAACGCGCGCAGACACTGCGGTACGGCGAGAACCCCGATCAGCGCGCCGCGTTCTACGTCGAGCGCGCCGGCACCGGGCTCGGTGCCCTGCGCCAACTCGGCGGAAAGGAACTGTCGTTCAACAACCTGCTCGACCTCGACGGCGCGCTGCTCGCGTGCGAGCCGTTCGCTGACGCGGCGTCCGCGGGCGAGCTCGCCGCGACCGAAGCGGCCTGCTGCGCGATCGTGAAGCACACGACGCCGTGCGGGCTCGCCGTCGGCGCGACCGCGCGTGAGGCGTACGACAAGGCACTCGCCGGCGACCCGACGAGCGCCTTCGGGTCCGTCATCGCGTTCACGGTGCCCGTGGACGACGACGCGGCGGCGGTGCTCTCACAGCTCTTCGTCGAGTGTGTGGTCGCGCCGGAGTTCTCGGAGGGGGCGATCGAGCTTCTCGGGCGCAAGAAGAATTTGCGCGTGCTCGCCGGACGGGTCGCGCCGGTCGCGCGTGAGCTCGACATCAAGCGCGTGCGCGGCGGCTTCGTGGTGCAGGAACGCCAGCCGCTCCCCGTTGTCGACGACAGCTGGCGCGTCGTGACCAAGCGCTCACCGGGCGCGAGCGAGCGCGCCGACCTCGCGTTCGCCTGGCGGGCCGTCCGAAGCGTGAAGTCCAACGCGATCGTCCTCGCCCGCGGCGGCATGACGCTCGGGATCGGCGCGGGGCAGATGTCGCGCGTCGACGCGGCGTTCGTCGCGGCACACAAGGCGCGCGACGCCGGCCACGATACGACGGGCGCCGTGCTCGGGTCCGACGCCTTCTTTCCGTTTCGCGACGGGGTGGAGCAAGCCGCGGCGGCCGGGGTACGCGCCATCGTGCAGCCCGGCGGCTCGGTTCGGGACGCCGAGGTGATCGCGGCGGCCGACGAGCACGACATCGCGATGGTGTTCACCGGGCAGCGCCTCTTCCGGCACTAGCCGTTCGCCGCCGCGCACGAACGATTTCCGTGTGGGCCGGTGTCCAAGCTGAGCGCCGGCCCGCGTTACTGTTCGCGCGACCGTCTTCGTACCCGACCGGGCAGCCCACGCCCTTCCCCTCCCTGATGTCTGCTGCCGCTCTTCGTCCTGACGCCGTCTCCGCGGCGGCCCGGACGGCTCCCGCCCTCGCGGCGGAAGCCGACCTCGACTACACGCCATCGTACAAGGCCGCGGGGCTGACGTCGCTCGGCGTGCTTGCGCTGTACCTGCTGACGCTCGCGCCATCGACGGGAATGTGGGACGCCAGCGAGTACATCGCCGCCGCCTACGTGCTCGGGATCCCGCACCCGCCCGGCAATCCGTTCTTCGTCCTGATCGGGCGCGTGATGTCGATCCTGCCGATCGCGCCCAACGTGGCGATGCGGATCAACATCCTCGCGGCGCTGTGCTCCGCGGTCGCAGCCGGCGTCTGGTTCCTCGTCACCGAGCGCGTGCTCGTCAGCTGGTTGACGCGCCGCTGGCTCCGCATCACCGGCGGTGTGCTTGCCGCCCTGCTCGGCGCGACGTCGTTCACGGTGTGGAACCAGAGCGTCGTGAACGAGAAGGTCTACACGGTGTCGCTCGCCTTCTTCGCGCTCGTGTCGTGGCTCATCGTCCGGTGGTGCGACGACCCGGACAGCCCGAAGGCCAACCGGCTGCTGCTGCTCGCCGCGTACCTGATCGGGCTTGGCTACGCCAATCACCCGGCAGGCTTCCTCGTCGCCCCGGCGGTTGCGGCGGGCGTCTTCCTTCGCAAGCCGACGACGCTGCTCAACTGGCGGCTGCTCGTGAAGGGCGCGCTCTGCTTCGCGCTCGGGCTGACGCCGTTCATCTACCAGCCGATCCGCGCGGCGCAGTTCCCCGCGTTGAACGAGGGCGAGCCGACGGCCTGCACGACGAAGCTCGAAGTCGCGTGCACGTTCAGCAAGGTGACCCTCGACCGGTTCATGGCGAACGTGAACCGTGAGCAGTACGGCAAGCCCGACCTCAGCGAGCGGCAGGCGCCATTCACGGCGCAGCTCGGCATGTGGTGGCTGTACTTCAAGTGGCAGTGGCTGCGCGACGCGCACGCCGAGCGACAGCCGGCACAGAGTGCGCTGGCGGTCCTCTTTCTCGCGCTCGGGATCGTCGGGGGGTGGGTACACTTCAAACGCGACCGACAATCGTTCTGGTTCTTCGGTCCGCTCGTGTTCTCGGTGACGCTCGCGCTCATCTACTACATGAACTTCAAGTACGGCGCGTCGCAGTCGCCCGAGCTGACCGACGTGCCGCGTGAAGTGCGCGATCGAGACTATTTCTATCTCTGGAGCTTCAGCACGTGGGGTGTGTGGGCCGCACTCGGCCTCGTCTGGGTCTGGGAATCGATCGCCTCGCTGCTCGGCACGGAGAGCGTGCGCCTCGGCCGGCAGACGATCGACCAGCCGAAGGAGCGCTCGTGGAAGGGTGCGTCGCCGGTGCTGGCACTCGCAGTGATCCCGCTCGTCGGCAACTGGCATCAGGCGTCGCGCGCCGGGCATCGTGACACGGCCGCGTTCGCGCGCGACCTGCTCAACTCGGTCGAGCCGTACGGCATCCTCGTGACGGCTGGAGACAACGACACCTTCCCGCTCTGGTACGCCCAGGAAGTCGAGGGCGTGCGCCGCGACGTCACCGTCGCGTGCACCTCGCTGCTGAACACCGACTGGTACGTACGGCAGATGGTGCGCCGCCCAACGGCCACCTATGACGCGGCCAAGGGACCGGCGATCTACCGTGGCCGCGAGTGGCCGAAGCCGACCGGCCCGCTGCTCAACATGAGCATGGCCGAGCTCGACGCGATCCCGCTCGGCGTGCAGCTCGACAAGCCGCAGGTGTTTCAGAAAGTCGTTGGGCAGGACACGCTGCGTGCGACCATCGCGCAGCCGCAGCTGCTCCGTCAGGATTTGCTCGTCCTGTATTTAATCCGCGATGCGTGGCCGCAGCGCCCCGTCTATATCAGCCGGACGTCGGGATCGTACGGCCAGGAGCTCGGGCTCAATAACTACCTGCTGAGCCAGGGTCTCGCGCGAAAGCTGCTGCCCGCGCGGCCGAAGACCGGACGCGACACGCTGCTGGTGCAGGGAGAGGGCTACGTCGACCTCGCCCGGAGCGTGTCGTTGTGGAACGCGTTCGAGGGTCCGACCGCGCTCATCAAGCGCGGGGATTGGGTCGACATGCCGAGTGTGGGCATTCCGAATCTGTATACGCTCACCGGTTTGATGCTGTCGGAGGCGTTGCAACAGACCGGACGCGCCGCGGATGCGCAGCGGATCTACAACACGTCGGAGCAGGTCGCCGCCGCGACGCACCAGACGCGTGAGTTCCAGTTCGATCAGCGTCCTGCGCCCGGAGCGGCGGCGAACGACAATCCGCTGCAGAGTCTCGTTGCGCCGGATTCGGCGGCGATGCCGGGCGCGCGTCCTGGTGGCGCTCCGGCGACGACGGTCACGCCAGGCGGGAGCCCCAGCGCGCCGCCAAAGCGCTGACGTCACCCAACAAGCGCGGGCATCGTACACGAACGGCGCACCAGGGCACGTTGCCCGGTGCGCCGTTTGCGTTACACACGATCTGCTGCGACGCCATCCCTCAGCGGGCCACTCTCGGCTCATCCAGAGGACCGATGCCCGAACCACATGATTCCGAACGGCCTGTAAACCCGCTCGGGGATGATGCGAAATCGCCGGACCAGCCGGAGCGACGACGCCGCCGAGTGATCGGCAGCGCGCGGAATCCGCGCGTCGCCGCCGCGCAGTTCGTTGCGCGCCACCGGCTCGAGCCATTCCACCGCGCGCTCTCGGGGCTCGCGGTCGCCGTGTTCGGGAACGACGCGACCGTGGTCGCCCACCTGCGTGCCGACGGGCTCAAACAGCGTCTCACTTTCGTCGTCGACGCGGCCGATCCCCAGGCGAGCATCGATTACGCGCAGTTCCTGCCGCGGGAGCAGGCATTCTGGACGGCGTACGCGCAACTGCCCAAGCCCGAGGTCGCCTTCGCGGTCGCGATCCGGCCGGCCCGTGGATGGTGTCGGAGCGAGGCGCTCGCGCCGTTGTTCGCCTATCTCCCGACGCGCGACGACGTGATGTAGCAGGTCGTCGCGCCGGCGTTCACCACGCCGGCTCAGCACCTCCGCTCAGCGCAGCCGGGCGGTGCCGACGCGAGCCGAGATCGTTGGGAGGCGCAGGAGTCGACCGTTGGCGTCGAGATGGTAGAGCGGTGGCAGCGCGACATCTGTAAGCACATCTCCGTCCGCCCGTGCGTACGCAGGCACACGCGACGCGGCCACGCTGCGCGCCGACGGTGGCAGGAGCGGCTCTGCCGCCGCCGGGTTGACCGTGTAGCCGAGGTCGCTGAGGCTCAGCACGGTGAGACGCGAGGCGGGATGCGAGGGAGCGTTGATGAGGTAGCCGGTCATCAACTCCGATTGGAAGACCGACGAGCGCCAGTGCGCGTCCGCGGTGCCCGAGCCGCCCGTGTTCTCGACCGGCACGCCGAGGCCGTCGAGCGTGAAACCGATCGCCGCGCTTCCGCTCTCCCCACCAGGGCCGACGTACTGAGGATCGAAGGAGCCCGCGCCGGTGAGGTAGGCGCGCACGCCGTTCACGTTCCAGAGCGTGCCGATTCCGAGCACGTGTCCCATCTCGTGCCGGATCACGTCGTAGGCGGTCCCGCGGCTCACGAGCGTCGCGAAGTCCGCCGAGTCGAAGCGCATGGTGCCGAGGGCTGGCAGCCCGCGTAGCTGCGTCGTCGCGTCGCGGCGCAGGACGCAGGGTCCGGCCGCGCCGAGGATCGATCCCTTGCCGTCGATGCTGTCGACCTGGAAGAAGATCGTGACCCCGGACGTCGTCGTGTTGATCGCGGGCGTGCTGTCGCCGCACGCGCCGGCCGGGACGTTCACCGTTGCGTTAGGCAACGCCGTGGTGATGACGGTCTGCCAGAACGCCGCCGCCCGGGTGAACACCGCGGCGTAGGTCGGGTCGGCCACCCCGACCTGGACGAGATCGATGTGGAACGCGCCGGGTGTGACGGGCGCGATCGTGACGGGAACGGTCGATTCGAGCACGCCGCGTCCGCGGAAGTTGGCGCGCACGGCGAGCTGCGCGGCGCCGGCGCTCGCCGCCTTGAGGCTACCCACGTTCACGGTCGCGACCGCTGGATTGCTGCTCACGTACTCGACCGGGTAGTTGATGCGGTTCCCACTGGCGTCGTAAACCAGCGCGGAGAGCGGAACGAGGGTGCCTGGCGCCGCATCGATCCGGGTCGGGAGTGCGCGCAGCTTCGCCGCGGGCACGAGCGAGACGAGCGCGGCCGTCGTAGCGGTGGGCGTACTGCCGTCCGAGAGCCCCGTGACCCGCGCGGACACGATCGCGGTGCCGGCTCCGACGAAGCGGATCGTTCCGGTCGCGGACACGCGCGCGACGGTCGTGTCCGAACTGGAGTAGGTGATGGTTCCCACCGTACCCGATCGACCAGCGGCGTCGGTCGCCGATGCGCCCAGCGCGACGGTGTCGCCGACGAGGGCCGAATCGGGTTGGGCGGCGAAGCTGAGACGTGTCGGGACCGTCGGCGCGGGTGCTCCATCGCCGCTGCACGCGGTGACGAGGGTAGCGCACGCGGCGACGGCGCGGAGGAGCACGAGGCGGCGGGACCGCATGGGGCACACGAGCGAAGGGATGCGCAAGGCTGCGTCGCGCGACGCGGCGCAGCCGATTGGACGGAAGTTCGGGTGCGGCGCTAGTTTACGACAGGCCGGAGGGCTGGCAGAATGGCTATTGCAACGGTCTTGAAAACCGTCGTCCTTAACGGACTTGTGGGTTCGAATCCCACGCCCTCCTTCTCGGTAACATAAAGCGCGGCAACGACTTCCCGACGCGCCCCGTCGCCTACCCGGCGCGGGGCGCGCGGCGTTGGACAAGGTTCGGGACAGATTTGCTGCCGCGAGGTGTTCCGCGACCGTTAGGCGCCGCCGCGGGCGCGTCGACGAGCTCCCGGAGGCGCTCGGGGAGCAGGTGCGTGTACTTCATCGTCGTCGCCAGCAACGCATGCCCGACCGCCTCCCTGACGTGCACAGGACTCTTGCCCTCGGCCAGCCAGGTCGTCACGCGGCGGTGTCGGAGGTCGTGCAGCCGGAACCCGGCAGGGAGCTTGGCATCGGCGATCACGCGCCGCGCCCCGCCGTTCAGGGCCACGATCGGCTCGCCGGCCACGTGCCCGCGGCGCGCGGTCGTAGTGGAACACCTACTCTGAGCCGCCTGCGGTGCCCGGGGCGCTGAGGCGGTAGCGCACGGCGTGGTCGCGGTAAGGCACGGACGAGCGCGGCCGTTATTGGGACCGACCGCGCGGCCTGTCTTCGTCTGGCGCTCGCCGCGGTACCGCGTCCCGCTTCGGATTCGCACGAATGCGGCGTCGAGGTCAACGTCGGCTCAGCGGGGCCAGCGCGCTTCGGTCTTAGCGCGGAGCCCCGCCTCGGCGAGCAGGACGAGGTAGAACTGCGGCATCGGCCGCGCCGCTACCCGGTCGAGTAAGCGGGCGAGCTCGGCGTCAGTGAGTATCACCAACGCCCGCGCGTTGGATCCGGCGTCTTACCAAGCAGGGTCGCTGCGCGGCTCACATCCCTCAACACCGCCACATGTCCACACCGAACCTCGGTGCCCCGAGCGCCACCACGGTTCGGCTCTCATGGGGCCCGGCCACCGGCGGCGTCGCCCCGTACACGTACGATGTGCGAGTCGGCACGGGGGCGCAAACCCCGAGCGCGCGGGCAACGCCCTCGACCGGCCGCCATGACGAAGGTCGCTTCGACCCCTGCTACGGGCTCGTTCCGTCCACACCCGACAGCGGGCGTATCGTGACCCACGATGAAGCGGATCCCGCCGTGCAGGTCGCGACCGCGACCGCCGTTGCGGCCGCCCCCCTGAGTGGCACCGCGGCCGCGTAGGCCACGGTGCGGTTCGCGTGGGCCGACGCCGCTGCCGGCGCTGGCCGGCTCGCCTACGAGGTCGACTCCGGACTCGGAGCGAATCCGACGACGTGAACCGCCCGGCAACGTCACGCGCAGCGACGACGGGCGGAGTGCCACCGTCCGAGCTCTCGGCGCCGTCGCTCGCCCACAGCCCGCAGCTGCACGTAAGTCGTTCGGCAGCAACCCCCCGTTCCGAGACACCGCTGAGCTTGCATTCCATCCCGCTGGGTACGGCCTGGCTGCCGCGCGCGGGCGCGCCGACCATGCGCGGGGCCCGGGCAGGGGCCGCTCCATGAGCCGTCGAGCGTTCGGCGGCGGGGTAGCTGGGGTCGCAGGTCTCCTATTGCTGCTGGCAGAACGCCATGTATGTTGGGCCCGCGAATCAGCAGTTAGCGACGAGCGCCGGGAAGCGACTGCTCTTCTGCGGCGACGGACGGGACGGAGCGGTTCAGATGCTTCGTCGAGTGTCACATCACACCGCGAGGTTGACAGCGATGAAGACGATTCTGAACAAATTCCAGGCGGGCATGATATTCTCCTACCCGACCGGGAACCCCACCATAGGCGTCGCCCCGGCACCGAACGGATTCAGGACGGTCGTTGACCTGCCGAGTCATCTGGGCCACTCCGTGGGCAAGTTCGGCGTGTCTGACCGTGTAAGCTCATTGACCGCAGCCGGGCCAAGCGGAGACAGTCACCGCAACCTCAGGTGGTTGCCCTACATCCCGGGCTTTGTCTCCGAAGTGCAACAGCAGAACCTTCCAGTGATCACTGGGCCCCTGAGCGGCTGTCCGACGACGCGGTATCTCAGAGGTGGCGAATATTACGTGGGTCACCCCGGTACCGTCGACGACCACAACCACGCCGACAGCATTGCTGCGCGGAACTTCTGGAACGCCTTCGCGGCCACACTGCCGCCGCACTCCAGGACGGGCTGCAACGTGCTTGCGGACCTCTTGGCGATGGGGGTCGTCGCCAACCGCGCACCCATGAAGACGGGGGACGGCGGACCCAAGTGCTTCGCCATCGTGATGCCGAACGGCGACTTCTACGGAATGATGGCCTACCCCCAATCGGACAACGTCGGCCGTAAGCGGCCCATGCCGGTACCAGCTTCGGTCGTCGGCAACGACGCATGGTGGCGGGTCTGCCTGGCGCCCGTCCGTATCCAAAACACCGTCTTCCCGGCGAACGGACTCATGGTGTAGGGGGACGACGGTGCCCCCCCACAGGTCAACGTTCGAGGCCCGGCCTGATCCCGTGCTCGGCGAACTCGCCGGGCACTTCAAAGCGGAGAACTGGACGAGGCGCGTGGAACTGTGAACCGCCCCGGGCTCTCTGGAGGCTCGGTCGCTTGAGCTTGGCCCGCGGAAACGGACGCCTGCATAACGGTTGCAATGCTGCGGGATGCAGGTAGACCAGGGAGGAGAGCCGAATACCCGGCCCGCGTTCAGCGCCGACTTAGAGAAGGTAGCCCTGCACCGGATCGGGGAGCGGCGTGTAGCCGGCGGTACTCCACGCTCTCCTCTCGTGTACCTCGCAACGACTTCGGTGTGTTCCGAACTGCCGCGCGCCTCGGCTG
Source organism: uncultured Gemmatimonadales bacterium (assembly GCA_963702945.1). Lineage (GTDB taxonomy): Bacteria > Gemmatimonadota > Gemmatimonadetes > Gemmatimonadales > Gemmatimonadaceae > BPUI01. The sequence continues at coordinate 190,780 of OY969773.1, read as the reverse complement.
TCGCGCCGTTGGACGAGGATCTGAGCCGATTTCACCCGGTCGACCGTATCCTTCCGTTAGACGCGCCTTGCCGCCCGGGACCGAAAAGAACCCCTGGCCGAGGTCGATGTCGCGCCACCGGAGCCAGCGCGCGCGCGACCGACGCGTACGCCCGATTCGGTGCGGGGACGTGAGGAGCACGACGTAGAACGCCACAAGCGACGGCCGCGCGGCTCGGACCCATCATCCCACCGTGGACGCATTGGCGACGATAGGACATACCTCGCCGCCGGTGGGCCAGCACACCGCTTGGGTGGCCTAGTGCGTCCCGAGCCGCCGGTTTACCCTGTACCCATCTCAGCTCTCCCATGCCCCGCCACCTGTCGCGGGCCCTCGCCGCCGCCGTCGCGGCGCTCGCCCTCATCGTCTGCCCCGCGGGCGCGCAGCCCGGCTCCGACTGCACGACCGTGAGTGGCAACCTCGTGCAGAACTGCGGTTTCGAGGGCCCCACGTACCTCGTCGACTACCTTCAGAGGCCAAGCGGCTACGCCGTGACTGGGAACGATGGAGGCGGGGCCGCCGTCGTGACGACCAACGCCCGGGCACATTCAGGCGCGAACGCGTTCGCCTTCGCCGACGACGACCCGGCGAGCGCGACGCTCTCGCAGACCCTCGCCACCACGCCCGGTACTGTCTACCAGATCAGCTTCTGGGCGTTCGACCTTGGCGGCAACGCCGCGCCGCGCAACCGGCTCGCCGTGACGTTCGGCGGCGAGACGGTCTTCAGCAGCGCACTCGTGAACGGTCTGTATCAGCAGTTCACAGCGGTCGGGGTGGCGACGGGCGCGAATACGGTCCTCGCGTTCACCGGGTACAACACGTCGAGCAGCACCCACCTCGATGACCTGAGCGTGACGGCGCTCGCCGTGACGGCCCCCGAGCCGGCGACCCTGGGGCTGTGCGGGGCCGGGCTGCTGGTCGTGGGCGGCGTGGCGCATCGCCGGAGCCGCGCGAAGGCGTAAGAGCGAGGCGCGAAGACGCGTGGACAGCGCCCCCAGCGTGCATACCGCAGCGCCGCTCGACCGCTCCCGCACGTGCCCGAGGTGTGGGTCCGAATCCCACGCCCTCCTCTCGCGACGCGCGGCTGGCAACGCTTGCTCGGCGAACGACGCGGCGTTAGCGTAGTGGCGTCGGACCGGTTCGGTTCACCGTTCCAGCCCGTCGTACGACACGTTTGCATGGTACGTGGAGGGGTGGCCGAGAGGCTGAAGGCACCGGTTTGCTAAACCGGCATAGTGGGAAACTGCTATCGAGGGTTCGAATCCCTCCCTCTCCGCCTTGCGGGCCCGCCGGTCAGTCCGGCGGGCCCGCGGTGCGTTCCGGCCCTGCCGATCATCAATCCGCCCGCGCGTCGGGCTTCCGATCGCCCTCTACATGTCCGAGTTCGACACCCTGCCCCGCATGGGATCCGAGGACGCGGTGCCGCGCCTTCGCTTCGCGCCGTCTCCGACGGGCTACCTGCACGTGGGCGGCGCGCGCACCGCGCTCTTCAACTGGCTGTACGCCAAGCACACCGGCGGCACCTTCCTCCTCCGCATCGAGGACACCGACAAGGCGCGGAGCACCGACGAGAGCACGCGCGCCATCTTCGACGGGCTCCGCTGGCTCGGCCTCGACTGGGACGAGGAGGTCGTCTACCAGGGCGCGAACGTCGCACGACACCAGGTCGACGCCGAACGCCTGCTCGCGAGCGGGGCGGCGTATCGCGATTTCATGCCGCAGGAGGAGCTGCAGCAGCGCCGCGCCGACGCGGAGGCGCGCGGTGAGGCGTTCCGGTTTCGACGCGAATGGGTCGAAATTCCGGCAGACGAGGCGGAGCGGCGTGCGGCGGCGGGCGAACCGCACGTGATCCGGTTCCGTGCACCGCTCGATGGGGAGACGGCGTGGGACGACCTCGTGCACGGACGTATCGCGTTCCCGAACAAGGACATCGAGGACTTCGTCGTTCTCCGCTCGGACCGAACGCCGATCTACAACATGGCCGTGGTGAGCGACGACGTCGCGATGGGGATCACGCTCGTCATGCGCGGCGACGATCACATCTCGAACACGCCGAAGCAGATCCTGCTCTACCGCGCGTTAGGCGCGCCGCTGCCCCGCTTCGCGCACCTGCCGATGATCCACGGCACCGATGGCAAGAAGCTGTCGAAGCGGCACGGCGCGACGGCGGTGGGCGACTATCAGTATCGAGGCATCCTGCCCCAGGCGATGTCGAACTTCCTCGCGCTGCTGGGCTGGAGCCCTGGCAACGACCGTGAGGTGCTGACGATCGCCGAGCTGGTGGAGTTGTTCACGCCCGGCGGATTGCTCCGCAAGGCCGCGATCTTCGATCCGCAGAAGCTGGAGTGGATGAACGGGCAGCACCTGTCGCTGCTGCCGCTCGCCGAACTCACGCCGCGGGTCACACCGGCCCTCGTCGCGGCGGGACTCGCGACCGAAGCCGACCTCGAGGCGCGTGGCCCGTGGTACGCCCGCCTGCTCGACCAACTGCGCGTGCGGGCGCGCACGATCGACGACATCGTCCGACAGGCCACGCCATACCTGCTGGACGAGATCACGTACGACCCCGACGCGGTCGCGAAGCAGTGGTTCAAGGATCCGACGACCGCGCGCGCGCTCCTCGCTGACGCGCGCGAGTCGCTCGCCGCGCTACCAGACTGGACGCCGGACGCGATGGAGCCCGCCCTGCGCGCGGTCGCGGAGGCGCGAGGGCTGGCCGCCGGCAAGCTGTTCCAACCGCTCCGGGTCGCACTCACGGGTCTCACGGTGAGTCCCGGCATCTTCGACGTTCTCGAACTCCTCGGCCGCGAGCGGTCGCTGGCGCGGCTGGATGCAGCCGTCGAGCAGATCGACGCGGGGGCACCGCAGTAGGAACGACGCCGGCTACGGCATGTTGACGTATTCGTCACTCTTGCCGAGTCGGGCCGGCGCCCGTATCTTCGCGCCGTCAGGGCCGCCGGACCCCCGCACCCAGCACCGCGGGCCCGGCGGCCTCCTCACTTGGAGATCGCGATGGCGGAGCCACTCACGTCGATCGAGCGGAAAGTCTATCAATATCTGATCGACTTCCTCGCCGAGCACACGTACCAGCCGAGCATCCGAGAGATCGGATCGCGGTTCCGGATCAAGTCGACGAAGACCGTCTCCGACCTCCTCCACTCGCTCACGGAGAAGGGCTACATCGAGCGCGATCCTGCGCGCTCTCGCGGGGTGCGTATCCTCGGCCACCAGGGGCCCGCGGGGATCCAGCCGCTGCCCTACTACGGCCGCGTGCACGCCGGCGAACCATCGCTCCTGGCCGATCACAAGCTCGGCTCGCTCACCTTCGACCGGCGCTTCATCGCGAGCGACGACACGTTCGTGCTCCGGGTGATCGGCGACAGCATGATCGGCCGCGGGATCCACGAGGGGGACTACGTGCTCGTCACACCGACGAGCACCGTCAAGGATGGCGACGTGGTCGCGGCACGCATCGGTGAGGACGCGACGATCAAGTCGTACGAGCAGGTCGTCGATGGGATCGTGCTCCACCCGGCCAACCCCGCCGACGAGTCGATTCGACTTCGCCCGACAGACGACTACGCGATCCTCGGTATGGTGACCGGCCTGTTCCGGCCCTCGATCGACAAGGACGTGTTCGCGGGCGCGATCGCGACCTGACGGCGCGAAGGGCCGAAACAGCGCGAGGGGCGGAAACGACAATCGTTTCCGCCCCTCGCGCGCATCTGGCTACGCCGTCCGTCCGCCTCAGTGATCGTGCGGTGCTTCGCCCGTCGATGCCGCGTCGCCCGACGTCGCGGCCAACTCGGCGGCACGCCGCCGCTCGGCGAGCCGCTCGTTCCGCTCGCGATCCTTGCGGAGGCGAATCTGCTTTACCGCGCCGCGGAAGTCGTCCTCGTTCATCGACATCTGCGCGTGGTCGAGCAGGTCGCGGTGGATGTCACCCATCCGACGCGCCTCGACGGCAGCCACGGGATTGCCGCGCAGATTCTGCTGAAACTTGCTCGACAGAAGCGCGAGGACAGCGTTCGGGACCGAGATCTTGCCGAGGTGGATCGACCGGTCGTCGATCCCCCAGGTGCCGCCCGGACCCTTGACCGTCCAGTCGCCTGGCTTGCGTTTGCCGGCCGCAATCTCCTGTGCGGCGAGGATTGAATCGCGCACGCCACCAAAGGTCTGCGTGAGCACGCTATCGACGCGCTGCTTCGGCGTCTTCGGTGCCGTGGCGAGCGTGCCGGGGCGCGTCCAGAGTGCCGGATCGCGGTACTCGGGCTGGATACCCTGCCCCTCCCCGCCCTGCCCAACGACGGGGCCGGTCCCGCCCGCATCGGCGGCGGGCGAGCCGTGCGTGATTGGCGCGATGACGCTGGGCACGACACGCGGCGCGACGATCGGGCGCGAACGCGTGGGCGTGGCGCTCAACGGGCGGCCGTCGCCACCGCTTCGACCGGCGACCGAGGGGCCCTGCGCGCGCGGCGCCTGCACGAACGCGATGTGTTCCTCGACCGTCGGTGCCGGGCGATGCCTAACGAGGTCGGCCCACGTGTAGCCACGCGTCAGCGCCTCGAAAAACGCAGCAACGAGCAGGGCGTTGACGCCGATGGAGGCCATCAGCGCGGCACTCGGCCGCCTGCGGCGAGCATCGCGTCCGGCCGTCAGCGAACCGGTCCCTCGTTGGATCGACAGCATCGGCAGCGGCTACCCCGCCGTGGGGTGAAAGGGTCCTGCGATGTGCCGCACGTCAGGAGGCGACAACGGGGTTCCGTACGGTACTGTGACCGACCACCTCGATCTCGACGACGTCACCGGGCGCGAGCGGTCCAACGCCAGCAGGGGTGCCCGTCGCGACGATGTCGCCTGGCTCGAGCGTCATCACGTTCGAGATATAGGCGAGGACCGTCGGGATCGCGAACGCCATCTCGCTCGCCGCGGCGCGCTGTCGCTCGACGCCATTGACGCGCGTGACGACGGTGAGGGACGCCAGGTCGGTTGCGAGGGGCGCTTCGGGTCCGATAGGACAGAACGTGTCGAAGCCCTTGGCGCGCGTCCATTGCGGCTCGGACTTCTGCAGGTCGCGCGCGCTCACGTCGTTGAGCGCGACGACTCCGCGCACGGCGGCCGTCGCGGTCGATTCATCGGCGCGGCGCAGGCGGCGTCCGATGACGATGCCGATCTCACCCTCGTAGTCGACGTGGGTGCTCTCGGACGGCAGCTCGATCGCCTCGCCCTCGCCGATTACGCTCGACGGCGGCTTGAGAAAGATCAGCGGACGCTCGGGGACGTCGTTGCCGAGTTCCCGGGCGTGCTCGAGGTAGTTGCGGCCCACGCAGACGATCTTGCCTGGACGCGGAGTCGATGCGGACATGACGGGGTGCTGAGGTCTGACGGGCAGACGCGGCGCGACGCACGTGCGTTTAACGCCGATGCGTTCACGCGCGCCCGGGCGATTGGACCGAATGATACGCGCCGCAGCTCGAAGCGGGGTCGAGTGCCCACACCGAGGCGGCGCGCCATCGCTCTTGCGCCCGCCTGGTCCCGCGCCATGTTTGGCCCGCGCGATCCGCCCACGGGGGTACGGCGACCTTCTTGCGAGATGCGGCAGTGCGCACCCTCCACGAGGAGCACTGAACGTTATGGCGTGCCTAGAACGTCCCGCGCGGACGCCGCAGCGCGGAGTACGCCGTATGGCGCGGCTGACGACGTTGGCCATCTCGGTCTCGACGCTCGCTGCCGCTACAGGCGGCGCGTGGCTCGCGGAGCCCCTGCTGGCGCAGGATGCGCCCGCGCCGGCGGCTCGCGCAGCACGCGGTCCTACCACGGTGACCGGCGCCGTCCGCGACAGTACCACGGGTGCACCGCTCGCCGGGACTGCGATCGTGCTCCGCGACTCGCTCGACCGCACCGTGGGTCAGACGGTGACGGATGAGCGCGGGCGCTACCGGCTCGTGATGTCGGCGCAGGCGCGCCGGGTTCACGTCGCGCACATCGGGTTCCGGCCAGCCGATGTCGCCGTGCCGAGCGATGGCACCGTCCCGCACGAGATCGCCCTCGCCCGCGTCCCGTTCCTCCTCGCGCCGGTTCACGTGAGCGCGGCAGCGCACTGCCCCCGGCGCACCAACGGTGCCGACGCGCTCGGGCTGCTCGACCAGGTGCGTGCCGGCCTTCTCGCCGCGGTGATCGCGCGAGGTGAGCCGACGCGGTCGTTGACCGTGGTGAGTTTCGAGCGAGAGTTCGCGCCCGGAGAGGAGGGGAGCGAGGTGCGAGGTGGCGACGAGCGGATCGCGCGTCAGACGGTGCACGTCCGTACGGAACGCGCGGTCGCCGCGCCCTTCGGCGCGAGTCGCACGGGTGCCGAGTTCGTCGCGGAGGGCTTCCGCGCGGACAGTGGGCGGGACGCGCGGTACTTCGCGCCGGATGCGGCGACGCTGGCCGACGACGACTTCGCCGCGGGCTACTGCTTCCGCGTGGTCGCACCCGATGTCTACCGCCCGCACGAGGTCGGGCTTGGCTTCGCCGCGCCGCGACACCGCGACGGTCGCATCGATCTCGACGGCGTGCTGTGGATCGACACCGTCTCGCGCACGCTGCACGATCTCACCTTTCACTACGTGGGCCTGCCCGCGGCGGCGACCGCGCTTCGCCCCGGCGGCCATCTCTCGTTTCGCGAGATGCCGACGGGCGTGTCCTTCATCGACCGCTGGTCGCTCCGACTGGTGAGCGGCGCCGACGTATCGGACGACGCGCGTCGGGCCGCAGCCGGTGGATCGTCCTCGTATGCCTCGTCCACCTTCGGTACGCCGCCGCGGAGCGTGGCGCCCGCAGTCCAGGAGATCGGGGGCGAACTCGCGCAGGTAACCTGGCCCGACGGTCGCACGTGGCAGGCCCCCCTCGGGGTGTGGCGTCTGCATCTGACCGACCTGCACGGGCACCCCGCCGCGGGCGCGGTCGCGACGATCCCGCACACGGACTACGCCGGCACGGCCGACTCGACCGGGACGATCGTGCTGACCGACCTGCTGCCGGGTCCGTACACCGCGGCCATCGTCGATCCGTTGCTCGCGTCGCTCGGGCCGAGCCACACGACCGAACGTCATGTCGTGGTCACGCGCGACTCGACGATCGACAGTCGGTTCACCGTCGAGATGGTGGAGCGCGCGGTAGCCCGCGTCCGGACGCCAACCTCGCCGTTGCCCGGCGTCGCCGTGCTGGACCGCTCCCGAGATTCGGCGTCGATGGCGCGGAACGACGGGCGGTCGATCGAATCGCTGCTCACGGGCCGCTTCCCCGGTGTCGTGGTCACGCAGACCGCCGACGGCGGGTTGCAGATTCGGATCCGTGGTGGGGCGAACTCGTTCGTGAGCGGCGAGGACCCGTTGTACGTGGTCGATGGAACGCCGCTCGCGCAGGGGACGTCCACCCTCGGCTTCCTCAACCCGAACGACATCGAAAAGATCGAGGTGCTCAAGAACGTCCAGGATACCGCGATCTACGGCCTGCGCGGCACCAACGGCGTCATCCGGATCACCACCACGCGCCCGGGACGTCGTTAGGCAGCGTCACGTTCGGCCGCGTCACGTTCGGCGCTGGCGCGCTCGCGGTAGAACGCCTCGACGCTGACGAGCGCGCGCGTCCACGGTGCGACGACGCGCGCGGCCGGCGGCAGGCTCGCGAGCAAATCGCGGCCATAGCTCTTGGTCACCGCGCGCGAGTCCGACAGCACGACCACGCCACGGTCGGCCGCGGTGCGCACGAGCCGCCCGAAGCCCTGCTTGAGGCGCAGCGCCGCGTGCGGGAGCATGTAGTCACGGAAGCTGTCGCCGCCACGCGCCTCGATCGCCTCGCAGTGCGCGGCGGTCACCGGCTCGCTCGGCACACGGAACGGCAGCTTGGCGATGACCATCGCCCGGAGCGCATCGCCAGGCACGTCCACGCCCTCCCAGAAGGTGGCCGTGCCTAACAGTATCGCACGCCCACTCTCGCGGAACCGCCGCAGCAGCGCATCCCGGCCGTCCTCGCCATGGACGAGCAGCGGCCAGCGGCGATCGGCACCACGCGCGCGCAACTCGTCGGCCGCGGCGCGCACGTCCTTGTGACTCGTGAAGAGGATGAACGCGCCGCCATCGCTCGCCGCGCAGAGGTCCAGCGTCTGGCGGACGACGGCGAGCAGGTGACGGCCCGCGTCCGTGTTGGGCGGCGGCGTGTCGGTCGGGACGACGAGGAGCGCCTGCCGCGGATAGTCGAAGGGCGACGGCAGCGCGGCCGTGCGCGGCGCGAAGTCGGGACGCGTGAGACCGAGCCGCCCGGCGAGGAAGGCGAACGCATCACCGCTCGGGGCGCCGCGCACGTCCGCGGCGCGGGGGACGTCGTCGGACGGGCGCGCGTCACCACCGCGCGGGCGCGTGGCGAGGGTCGCGCTCGTGAGCACCGCCGTGTCGACGCGCTTGAACAGATCCTCGCGGAGAATCGGCGCGAGGTCGAGGGGCACGCTCGCCACGACCACGTTTCGCTCCTTGCCGCGCAGTTCGATCCAGCGCACCGTCGCGTTACGGTCCGCCGCGGTCGGCTTGAGCGCGCGACCGAGGCCATCGCCCGCGGACTGCAACCGCTTCGCCACGGCGCGCACCTCGCCTAACAACGGCGCGAGCGCCTCCAGCTTGCGCTCGTCCGTCTCGAGCCGCTCGCGCACGAGGCGCAGGCCGTCGTGCAGCAGCTCGACCTCGCGCAGCAACTCGTCGAGCGCGTTCGAGAGGCCGCCGGCCCACACCGCGTCCTTCGCGAACGCATCGGTCAGACGCACGACGGGCTGTCCCTGAAGCTCGCACCACGTCTGCAGGAGATCGAAGACGAGGTCGGCGCGGTCACGCGCCGCGTGCGCCGACGGGATCAGCCGCGACTGTACGAGTTCGAGACTCGCGACGCTCAGCAGGTCGGTCGAGGCGGCAAGCTTCGCGACGAGGGCGGAGAGCAGCCCCTTCCCCTTACGATCGAGACGGCCAAAGGCACGCTGCAGTGCGCGGCGTGTGACCGAGGTCCCGAGGTGAGCGGCAGCCGCGTCCTCGAGATGGTGTCCCTCATCGACGACCAACCGCCGGTAGGCGGGGAGCACGGCCGCGTCATCCCAGTTCCCGGTCGTTCGCCGCACGGCGACGTCGCTCAGCAGCAGGTGGTGATTGACGACGATCACGTCTGCCTGAGCCGCCTCGCGCCGCGCCTTGAACAGGAAGCACTTCTCGAACTGCGGGCAGCGCGTCCGCGTGCACAGGTCCGGCTCGGCCGAGACCTCGTCCCAGACCTCCGCGCGCGGTGGCGTGGGGAGGTCGGCGAGCGAGCCGTCGCCCGTGCGGCTCGCCCACGCGGCGAGGGTGCCCAACTCGGAACGCATCCCCGCCTCGAACAGCGCGGCCCCGCCGAGCATCGCCTGATCGAGGCGCGCAAGGCAGAGATAGTTGCGCCATCCCTTGAGCAACGCGAAGCGCACCGGCTGATCGGTGAGCGCGGCCGCGAGAAAGGGCAGATCCTTCCCGACGAGTTGCTCCTGGAGCGCGATGGTCGCGGTCGACACGACCGTGCGCTCGCCCGCGGCGGCGGCCCAGCGGAGCGCCGGAACGAGATACCCCATCGACTTCCCGACGCCCGTGCCGGCTTCGAGCAGGCCGACGCCGCCCTCGTTGTAGAGCGCGGTGACGGCATCCGCGAGCGCCCGTTGGCCAGGGCGGTCCTCGTACGAGCGCATGTGCGCCGCGATCAGGCCGTCGGGGCCGAGATCGTGCGCGACGGTGTCCGGATCGATCGACGATGAGGCCGCCCGGGGAACCTCGACGACGACGTAGAGCTCCGACGCATCGTTGTCGACGATGCCGAACCCGACGCCGTTGCCGTGGATGCGCGACGCGACGTCCATGTCCGGCCCGGACGGCTCGAGGACGCCGCTCGGGTGATTGTGGACGAGCATCTCGCCCCGCTCGGCGAACCCTGGGAGCGCAAGAACACTCCGCACATCCCCACGCGCGACGACCCGCGCCGTGCGCACGATGCCGCCGTCATCGACGGTGCACGCGAAGCACACCTCGCGGCCGCCGGCAAGCCGGATCGCGGCGCGCATGGCAGCGGCGGCCGGACGCGCAAGGCGTCCGTCGGTCGAGATGGGGAGCGGAAGGGCGGAGATGACCACGATGGGGGTTGGGCTCCCCCAACATACACCGAAAGTCGGCCCGTCATTCGGCGTGGCGCGGCGCGATTAACGCCGATTCACGGAGTTTTCACGCCCGCGATCTAGGATCGCGCCACGGTTACCCCTGGCGCGCCCGTGCGACGTCCGTTGTGGCGTGACCGCACCCACCCACCGCAACGCTTCCATGCTCCTGCGCCATCGCGTTCCCCGCATGACGACCGTCCTGCAGTTACTCACGCTCAGCAGCATTACTGCCACGCTTGCGGCCGCCCAGCAGGGTATCGGGGCGGACTATGGCGCGCGCGACCCGCATCCGTGCCCCCAAGTGCAGGCGACGGCCACTCGGCCGCCCGACGTCGCGACGGCAACTGCGATGGTCACCTGCAAGGCCGAACACGTGTACTCTGGCACTCTTTACCTCGTCAGTGACGTGCGGGTTCAGGTCGGCGGAGGAACGCCGTTCCGCGAACTTCCGGGAATTCACCGGCCGGGGGGCGCCGACCCGAACGCGATGGTGTATGCGATCCGCGGGAGTTACTCGCAGTACAGCTGCAGCTCGATCAAGAGCGGCTTCTACAAGGCGGGGGAGAACTGCCGGCGGTACGACTATCCGCGCGCTGAAGGGACCTGCTTCCGCGACAACTTCGGTGAGTGGTCTTGCCACCTACTGGGTGATGCGCAACCGCAGTACGGGACCGACAAGCAACCTGCGCCGCGGAGCTGACGGTTCCGTCAGCGGCCATTCCACCGAACGCGATGCGCCTTGCGTCGCGTCGATGCGTTCCATCGCACTCCGCCACCCCGCGCAACCGGCGGCGCGCGGGTCCGTGTGCGGTCAGGTAGCTTCCGCGGGATTCAGATATCCCGCCCCCCCTCTTCGCTCACTGAGATCGCCATGCACATCCGTCTCCGGTTGTCCCTCTTGGCGTCCGTCGTTTCTGCGCTCGGCGCCGCGCCGCTCGCCGCAGGGGCCCAGTCCGCACCGACCACGCGCTCGGCGCCGAATGCCCAGCCCACACAGCCGTCGGCCGCCGTGGGCGCGGCCGCGCGCACCTCGGCGCGCAATCCGGTGAAGTGCGTCGACGGGACATCGTCCGTCGCGGGACGCGGAGCGTGCACGGGGCACGGTGGCGTGGCGTCGACTTCATCATCGAAGCCCGCGAATACGACGCCCGCGAGCAGCGCCACGTCGACGAACGCGGCCCGCAGCGGCAGCGCGCTCTCGGTCGGGACACCTGGGCCCGCGGCGGCTCGGGCCCAGGCAGGCCGATCGGCCAATCCGGGCGGTGCCACGCGTCCAACGGCGGGTGACACCAGCGCGGCCGGCGCGACCGCGCAGTGCAAGGACGGCACGTACTCGCACGCCAAGGGACACCGCGGGGCGTGCTCGCGCCACGGCGGCGTGACGAAGTTCCTCGGCTGATGCGGTCGGGCGGCGGATCGGCGTGTCGCGCCATCCGCCGCAGGGCAGTCAGGTCTTGCGCGGCTTCTTTTTCGCAGCCGGGAACAGCACGTTGTTGAGGATCAGCCGGTACCCGGGCGAGTCCGGGTGCAGTGCGAGGTCGGTCGGCGCCGAGCCGATCGCGTGTTGCGGGTCCTCCGGATCGTGCCCGCCGAGGAACGTCCACGCGCCCTTGCCGTAATCGCCGTGGATGTACTTGACCCACGGTGCGCCGTCTTCCGTGGCGAGCACCGTGACGCCCGGCTTCACGGTTGCCTTCGTGAACGACGTCGTCACGCCATAGAAGTCGGGGATGCTCGTGCGGTGGTCCTGCACGAGCATCGTCGCGACCGGGTCGAACTTGGCCGAGAAGGCGAAGAGCTGGAACGAGCCTAACGGCTGCCGACGCCCCGGCACGTTCACCTGATGGCCGTCGATGTCGGAGAGCGCCGTGACGAACGGCGGCGCGAGGTGGGCGTTCTGGAAGGCGAACGAGCGCGCCCAGACCATCTTGCGATCGGCGTCCGGGTCGGGCGCGGGCCCACCCGCCGACACGCTCGCGAAATTCACGTCCTCCCCCGCGATCGCGAGGTCGAGCGACTCGGTCGCGCCGCACATCGCGAACAGGAAGCCGCCGTTCTCGACGTACGTCCGGATGCGTTCCGCGACGGCCTTCTTGAGCGCTGGCACCGAGGCGTAGCCATGCCGCGCGGCCGCGGCGAGCAGCATCGCGTGTTGCTCGCGGAACCAGGGCGCACCCGAGTACGACAGCGCGAGCTTGTTCTGCTGCCCGGTGAAGTCCTCGTGAAAGAGATGGATCCACTCGTACTTGCCTAACGCGCCCGTGAGGACGTCGTCGTCCCAGACCTTCTCGAACGGAATGCCGGCGTACGTCAGGGCGAGCGTGACGGCGTCGTCCCACGGCTGCGCGCCGGGCGGCGTGTAGATCGCGACGCGAGGCGCTTTTTCGAGCGGGACCGCATCCATGTTGCCGCCCGCCATCTCGCGCCGAACATCGGCGACCTGCACAACATCCTCCGGCTCGACCGAGACGCCGGCGAGCGCCGCACGCCGCCGCAGCTCTGGCAGGTCGGGCAGAAAGAAGGCCCCTCCGCGATAGTTCAGCAGCCACTCGGCTTTCTGCCCATCCTTGAGCGCGCCGTAGACGAGGCCATACGCGCGCAGGTGGTTGCGCTGCCCGTCGTCCATCGGCACGAGGAGCGTCTGGGCGCGGAGGGTCGTGGCCACGGTGATGGTGAGCGCGGCGACGGACAGAAGACGACGATACATCATACGTTAGGCGCTGCCCAGACGGTCGAGCTCGCGGCGCGCGATCGGAACGAGCGCGCTCTCGGGATAGGTGACGACGAGGTGCTCGAAGCGCGCACGCGCCCCGGGTCGGTCGCCGGCCGCGAGGAGTGCGCGCGCCCAGGCGAGTTCCGCGGCGGGCGCTTCGGGGGCGTCCGGCGCGCTCGCGAGCACGCGTTGCCAGAGTGTGATCGCGCGCGGGCGGTCACCGGCCCGTGCCGCAACGTCGGCTGCGGTTGCGAGCAGCGGCGCCGCGACGTCGGACAGCGCGCCCGCTGCGCGTTCGAGTGCGGCGGACGCCGACGGCGCATCGCCCCGCGCCGCGGCGAGTAGCGCGACGCCCAGTTCCGGCGCGCTGTCGGCGCGCGTGCGGGCGAGCGCCGCGCGGGCGGCCGTCCGCACGTCGCCTAACAGTCCGACGTGCGACGTGCCCGCGGGTGGCGCGTGGGCGAAGATCGCACGCGCGCGTCGGAGGTCGCCGCTCGCCAGCGCGAGCCACCCCGCTGCCTCGCCGCTGTCGGCGCCGGCCCGCCGCAGCACCGCCGACGCGCGCCCGACGTCACCGCGCGCGATCCACGCCTCGGCGAGTGCGTCGGCGAGCGCGACGCTCGCGGGTGGCGGCACGTCGGCGCTCAGTCGCTCCGCCTCGTCCACCCGCCCGAGCGCGGCGAGCGCCCGCACGCGCAACAGTCGCAGCGTCCCCGCCCTGGCATCGCCCGACGACAGTGTGGGAACCGAACGCCCGTCGAGGAGCGCGAGCGTGCGCGCGGGATCACCGCCCAACAGGGCGTCGTCCGCCGCGCGCAGGAACGCCTCGCGCGCATCGCCGCTCATCGGCCGACTCACCTCCAGCGCACGCTGCCACGCATCGGCGCCCTCGCGGCGCGCGCCGCTCGCATCGAGTTCGGCCGCGAGCCCACGCCACAGCTCGAGCGAGGCGGTGTCGTGCGGAAGCGTGGCCGCGATCACCGCCGCAGCGCTCGGCCGGTGCCAGAGCACGAGCAGGGTCGCCGCCGTGCGCCGTGCGGGGATCTCGCCCGCCCGAGCGCCCGCCGACGTCAGGGCGGCCACGACGGCGTCGCGGGCCGAATCCGGCGTTGGGCGGAGCGAGAACACGACGGCGTTGTCGTAATCCGCGTCGGTCGTCAGCACGTCGCGCCAGGCACGCGCGGCGTCTGCCCAGGCAAACGCCGCGACGAGGGACCGCGCACGCGACGGGATCAACGCGCGCCGCGCCTCTCGCGACGGGAGGGCGCGCTCCGCGTCGGCAAGGACGCTATCGGCCGCGGTGCGTCGCCCCTCATCGAGCAGGAGGCGAGCGAATTCCAGATACGGCGCGACGTCGTTAGGCACCACGGCACGCCAGCGGTCGTATGCGGCGCGGGCGGGCGCATCGCGATGCAGTGTCGTGAGTGTGCGGACCGCGACGGCGTGCGCGACACCGTTCGCCGGCTCCTGTTGCAGCACGTCGGCCACGACGGCGAGCAGCGAATCGGGCTGCCCGCCATCGATGAGCGTGCGTTCGAGACCGAGCAGGGACGCGTCGCGCGTATCACGGTCGCGCGCGGCCGTCGCGAGCGCGAGCGCGCGACGGAACACGACGGCTGCCTCCCGCGACCGTGACGCGCTCTCAAGATCGAACGCGCGCGCGAGGATGACGGCGGGCGGCGGCGCGTTCTCGCTCGTCGCCGCGCTCGCCACGCTCGCCGTCGGCGCGCGCTGGGCCAACGCCCCCGCCGGCGCGACGCCGAGCAGACACACGACCCGCCACACCGCCCGTCGTACGGCCGTTCGGGACGTTCGCGTCCGTCGCTGGCGATCACTCATGGCGCACCGCTCGGCGACCCGTTAGGCGCGACGGGCGACGCGGTACCCGGCACGGCGTTCAATCGCCGGAAGTACTCCAGCACGAGGCGCCGCTCGTCGGGGGCGAGCGCGCGCAGTTCGTTCCACGTCGGTGGCGTCACGCGCGTCGCGGCGCGGCCACGCGCGGCGCCGTCCGCGGGAGCGCCCGTCCCGACGGTGACGCCCGCGCGCGCCTGCCGCGGCCCCTGCTCGTCCTGTTCGTCGCGCTCGAGCGACTGACCGGCCTCGAGCAGCTTGCGGTAGAGTTGCTGCTGACGCGCGAGCGTCGCCGGGTCGTTGGCCGCCGCACCGGCAGCCTGCCGGTCCAGCGTGGCCGCGAGCGCGCGCGCCTCACGCGCGAGCTCGTCGCTTCGTCCCGACGCGTCCGCGTCGCCGATGCGCTCCAGGCGCTCCGCAATCGCGCGCTGCTGTTCGGCCAGCCGTCGGGCGCCGTCGCGCCCGCCATCACGACCGCCGCCCTGCGTCCCACCCTGCCCGCTCTTGCCCTGCGAACCCGAACCGCCCGGCTGCGGCAGCGTGAGCGACTGCGCGTTGACCTGCCCCTGCTGCCCGGCGGCCGCTCGGAACTGTGCGAGCACCTCTTCGGACCCCGTCGCACTGTTCGCATCGCGCACACGCGCCCTGTCGCGCACGAGCGCGCCGGAGGCGCGGGCCAGCGCCTCTTCCGCCGCGGCCATCGCCGCGTCCGGGCTGCGCCCCGCGGCCGCCGACCCGCTCGGCGATGCCCCGCCCGACGATCCGCCCCCCGGCGAGGCGTCCTGTCCACCACCCTGCCGTTCGAGCGCGCGTGCGGCGGCTCCGACCTGTTGGCGCGCCTCGTCCATCGCGCGCCGCGTGCGCTCGGAGAGGAGGGCCGAGGTACGGCCAGCCTGTTCGAGCCGCCGCGCCGTCTGCTCGACGCCCTGTCGCACGGCGGCTTCCGCACTCCGCGCGCTGGCCGGATCGTTCCCCGAACGCGCGGCCTCGCGCACCGCGGCCTGCTCGCGCGCGAGCTGCGCGGTCTCGCTCGATGCGCGGTCCAGCTCCGCGCCTAACGATGCCTTCCACGCGTCGATCTGCGCCTTCCGACCCTGTGCGAGCGCATCGGCGGCGGCGCGCATCTCGGACGCGGCGCTCTGCGCGGCGCCCGCGGCGCCGCTCTGTGCGCCCGCCTGAGAGCCAGACTGGGAGCCCGTCTGCGCGCCTTGCGGATCGCGCCGTTGGGCAGTGGACGCCGTCGCGGGCGTGGCCTGCGCCGCCGCACGCTGCATCGCCTGCGCGGAGCGGGCCGCGTGGGCGTTGGCCTGCGCGGCGCCATTCGCACCGGCCGTCGCCTGCTCGCGCCCGAGTCGTGCGCGGAGTGAATCGATCGCGTCGCGCACGGCGGCTGCGCGCGCGGCGGTTTGCGCAGGCGATTCGTTGGCGGTGGAATTTCCACGGTCGCTCCCTGCGGTGCCCGCCTTCGGTGGAATCGCGCGTGCCTCCGCCGCCGCGACCTCGCGCGCTTCGTCGCCGACCGTCTGCATCGCGCCCTCGAGCGCGGCGCGGCGGAGCAGGTCCGCCGTGCGCTCCAACCGCTCGCGAAGCGCGCGCTGTGCGGCGGCCAGCTCTTCCAGCGTGGCACGCGCCTGTGGAGCGCTCATCCCGGCGCCCCCCTGCTCCATCGCGGCGAGCTTGGCCGCGAGTTCGGGCGTGAGCGCATCCTGCAGCATGCGTCGCGCGTCGGCCAGCTGACGCGAGAGTGCGGTATCGAGCGCCCCCGCCTGTTGCATCCGACGTTCGAGCGCCTCGGTCTGTGCGCGTGCGGCCGCAACGCTCGACGCGAGTTGGCGCTGCTGCGCGGCCAGCGCACGCGCGCGCTCCGCCGCCTCGTAGCTCATCGGCGTCGATGCGCCACGTTCGCCCGCGGCGCGCTGACCCGCCGCGTCCGACGGACTACTCGACGACGAACTGCCGGTACTCGATCCATTCGCGGCGCTGGCCGCGGCGCTCGCAAACGTACGGCTTCGGGCCGCATCGGCCGTGCGCTGCTCGAGATCCCGCGCGGCCGCGAGCGCGGCCGCGACGCCGGCGAGCGCCGAGTCGCCGGTGGCGCGTGCGCTGCTCCGAAGGACCGCGGTCGTCGGTGCGGAGAGGACTAACGGCGTGCTCCACGCGCGCTGCGCCCACGGCGACGCGTCGATCGCCTCGACGCGCACCACCGCCGCCTCGCCCGGCGCGATCCCGAGCCGAACGGGGTCGACGGTCACGGCGCCCGACCACGCAGACTGACCGCCACCGCCGGCGCTCAGCAGCACGACCGGCGATCCCACCGGCGTCTCGGCCCCCCCCGCGCGCCGACGCACCACGTGCAGCCGAACGCTCGCCAGCCCGTGATCGTCCCCGGCGCTGATCGCGACGACGACCGGAGTCGCGCCATCGTACGTGCCGTGTTGCAACGCGGCGCTCGCCGTCGGTGGCGCGTCGGGCACCGCGACCACGACGAACGGCTCGGGCACGTCGACCGCTCCCCGCGCATCGGCCGCTGCGGTCCACGCGAGGCGCGCCGTCCCGGCCGGCACCCAGCGGACGACGAGTGAATCGCCGACGCGTTCCGCGACATGCGTGATCCCGCCCTCGACCAGCGACGCGCGCAGCGCGGGCACCGAGGCGCGCGCGTGCAGCTCGACTGTGGTGCCACGCGGTACGCGAACGGTATCGCCTAACGGAAGGTCGGCCGCTGGTAGACCGAGGTACGTCGGGTAGGTCGCGTGGAGCCGCGGCACGCCGACGAACGCGCGGTCGTCGACCACGACGCGGAGCGTGTCGGTGTGCGCACGGCCATCGGTCGCGACGACCGCGAGCGCCGCGTCCACCGCATCGAGGGCGAACTCCGCCCGTCCGCGCGCGTTAGGCAGCAAGACGCGCGTCGTCCATCCCTGCCCCGCGACTCGCCACGCGAGATCGACCCGGCGGCGTCCGGGGGCGTCGAGCACCAGGCGGAGCGCACGACCGCGTGCCAGGCGCCCTGGCGCTCCGACGAACTGCAACGGCGGCAGCAGCGTCCCGCGCGCCGCAGCGATCGGATGTGCGAGTGCCGCGGCGCCGTCCTCCCACCGAGCCGCCGTCGTCACGAGCACGGCCGCGGCGGCCGCGAGCGCGACGCCGGCGCGGCCCGCGCGCCGCGCGAGCACGCGCCGCCATGCCGGCGCGAGCGCCCCCACGTGCCCGGAGAGCGCGGGCGCCAGTTGGGCCGCGGCGAGCGCGCCCATCACCCCGGTTCCCCCGATCTCGAGCGCGATCCGCAACGCGCCCGCCCGCAACGCGCGCTCGCCCTCGACGTGGCGCACCACGCGGTCGCGCGCCGTCGCGCGCCGAACCCATCGTTCCGCCGTCGCCGCGCCGCCGATGCTGAGCGCGCCTAACGCAAACCAACAGAGCGCGGGCGCGGCCGCCGGACCAGTGAGCCAGCGGCCGTCACCGAGCGCCCAGACCGCCGCGGCCGCGCCTGCGGCAGTACCTGCCGCGACCGTGCCCCCGCCCGCGATCCGCGCGAGGCGCACGGCCGCCGCGTGTTCTCGCGCGACGCGATCCGCAAGCGCCGCCGCGCCCGAGACCGGCTCGACGACGGCGCTCATCCGGAGCGCGCGGTCACGGCGTACACGAACAGATTTACCCCCATGCGGAGCGCCTGCTCGTGCAGCGCCGGCGGGTCGCCCGGATACGTGCCCACCGTTTCCCATCCGTTCCCCAGGTCACATTCGACCGAGTAGAACACGGCGAGCCGGTCGCCGATGAAGATCCCGAACCCGCGCGCGGGCTTGCCGTCGTGCTCGTGGATCTTCGGAAGGCCCCGCGGGAAATCGTAGACCGCGTGGTAGATCGGGTGCGTGCGCGGCACCTCGACGAGCGGACGGTCCGGGAACACGCGCGCCATCTCGCGCCGAAAGCTCGCGTCCATCCCGTAGTTGTCGTCGGCGTGCAGGAAGCCACCCCGCAGCAGGTACTCGCGCAACCGCGCCACCTCGGCGGGGCTGAACTTGACCTCGCCGTGCCCCGTCATGTGCAGGTACGGGTAGTCCCACAGCCGATCGTCGTCCAGCCGCACGCGCGCCTCGACCGGCGCGGGGCGAAGCGTCGTGCGCTCGCGCACGGCGGCCAGGAGGTTAGGCAGGCTCGACGCGTTCGCGTACCAGTCCCCGCCGCCGTCATACTGCAGGCGCGCGATCGTGAGCTCGGGCGGGGGCGCGGCCGACACGCCGCCGACCACGACCGCGGCCGCCCACAGCAGCGCGCGGACCCGCCCGACGCGATGCCGCGTGTGGTGCCTCATGCGCTGCCTAACGCTCGGCCACAACCCCACCGTCCTCTCCGCGTTCTTCTTGCGTGATGCGGTACGCCGCGTTGCGCCCGATGCCGAACTCGTCGACGAGCGCGCGCGCCGCGTCGCGTGGCGCCGTGCCCGCGGCGAGCAGCGCCCGGACGCGGTCGCGCACGGCCGCGTCGTCCACGGCGTCGCCGGCCGCAACTGCCGGCCGGCCCGCCACGACGAGGACGACCTCGCCGCGCGGCGCGCTCGTCGCGTGATACGCCGCGAGCTCGCCGAGCGTTCCCCGCCGGATCTCCTCGTACTGTTTCGTGAGTTCACGCGCGACGGCCGCATGCCGCGTGTCGCCACACGCCGCCGCGAGATCGCCCAGCGTGTCAGGCACACGGCTCGGCGCCTCGTAGATCACGCTCGTGAACGGGGACGCCGCGATCGCGCCGAGTTCGGCCGTGCGCTCGCGCCCGCGGCGGGCGAGAAAGCCGAAGAAGGTGAACCGCTCCGCATCGAGCCCGCTCGCGACGAGTGCGGCCAGTAGCGCCGATGCGCCCGGTAGGGCGACCACCGGAATCCCGCCCGCGATCGCGGCTTCGACGAGCCGCGCGCCCGGATCGGAGAGCAGTGGCGTCCCCGCGTCGGACACCAGCGCGAACGTCTCACCCGCCGCGAGCCGCGCGACGAGCCCTTCACTCCGCCGCGCCTCGTTGTGCTCGTGAACCGAGAGCGTCGGCACGCGCGAGCCGAGGTGGTCGAGGAGACGGCGCGAGTGGCGCGTGTCCTCGCACAGCACCGCGTCCGCCGTACGCAACAGGTCGGCGGCGCGAACCGTGATGTCGCCGAGGTTGCCGATCGGCGTGCTGACGAGAAAGAGAGTGCCCGGCATGCTCGCGGAACATACGCACGCGGTCAGGGCGAAACGGAGCGAGGGCGGATCGGCATGGTACCGATCCGCCCTCGCTCGTGACGCGCGTCGTGCGCCGCCCGCTTCGCGGCGCTACCCGATCACGCGGCCGCGTGCTGCTTGAACTTGGCCTCGAGCGCCGACTTCGGCACCGCGCCAACGACCGTGTCGACCACCTTGCCACCCTTGAAGAACAGGATCTGCGGGATCGACCGGATGTTGAACTTCATCGCGGTCTGCTGATTCGTGTCGACGTCGAGCTTGAGCACCTTCGCCTTGCCGTCGTACTCCTGCGCGAGCTGATCCACGACAGGCGAGATCATGCGGCACGGGCCGCACCAGGTCGCCCAGAAATCGACGACGGTGAGTCCGTCGTGCTGCTCGACCTCGCTCTGGAAGTCGGCGTCGGTGACTGCGTTCACATTGGCCATCTCTGCTCCTCGCAGGCCGCGCTCGGCCCGCTGTCGTCGGGGGCCTCGCGGCCCGGTGGCTTACCTTGCGGGCGACCGTGGAACGCCTGCTTCGACGCCCATGACCGCTCCGAATCCTACGTCTGATACCCCGCCCAGCCCAACTGGTGCGCCCGAATCACTCAATGCGCCCGTGACCGCGTCGCCGACACGCGGCACCCGCATCGCGCATATCGGCATCGCGGTTTCCAGCCTCCCCGAGCTGCTCCCACTCTACCGCGACGTGCTCGGCATGCCTGAAGTCCCGCTCGACGACGCCGATGGTGCGCGCATCGCTGGGCTCGCCGCCGGTGAGTCGCTCGTCGAGTTGCTCGAGCCCGCCGAATCCGCGTCGCCGATTGGCAAGTTCATCGCCAAACGCGGACCCGGCATCCACCACGTGTGTTTCGCCGTCGACGACCTCGATCATGCGCTCGACCGGTGCCGCACGGCCGGGATCCGGCTCATCGACGAGGTCCCGCGGATCGGCGCCGAAGGCAAGCGGATCGCCTTCCTGCATCCCGGTGCGACTGGCGGCGTGCTCATCGAACTGAGCGAGCACTGAGCATCGCCGCGTTCAGTGCGGCCGGCAGAGGTCGCTCACCGCGTCGATGTCGAACGCCTGCACGAACCATCGCCCGCCCGGCCCCGGCACGACGGTGAACCGTGTCTGCCGCACGAGATCGCGCTGCCGCAATTCTACCGTCACCGTGCGATCGCCCGCCTCGGCCACGCCGGGCACGTCGTTCAGCACGCGTGCGCTGTCGTGCGAGAGGTAACAGGCGAGTGCGATCATGCGCTTCTCGACGTCCGCACCCGGATCGCGTAGCGTCGTCGGACCGGCGCGCGTGCCGAAGTACGCGCTCATCCCGCGCGCGTCGGTCGTCTGCGCCGCGCGCAGAAAGGCGTCGACCGCGCTCGTGCTCGAGAGCGCGCCAGGCTGCGCCGCCACGGGGGCAGCGGCCGGTGCGCTCGCGCGCGGGGCGCTCGCACACCCGCTCATGACTCCGGTCATCAACAAGCCCGCCGTGCATGCTCCCACGGCGGATCGGACGAGTATGTTTCCCACGGCGTGCTCGGCGAGAGGTCGGGCGCGCGGGCCGGCGAGGCGCGCGTCACGGGGCAGAAGGTAGCGCGCCCGCGGTCGAGTGCGGCGCAGCTGAACGCACCCGGCTCGAATAGCACGTCCCGCCCCCCATCTCTCGCTCCTACCCGTCCGCATGTCCGACGCGAAGCCCTCGCGACCACCACAGGTCGTGTCCCAGCGGCTCTACGTGAACATCGACCACGTCGCGACGCTGCGGCAGGCGAGGCGTGGCGACGAACCCGACCCGGTCGATGCCGCGCGTGTCTGCGAGGCTGCGGGCGCCGATGGCATCACGGTGCACCTGCGGGAGGACCGGCGCCACATCCAGGATCACGACGTCGAGCGGCTCGCGCCCGTGGTCACGACGGTGCTCAATCTCGAACTGGCGGCCACCGACGCGATGATCGCGCTGGCGCTTCGCCTGCGCCCGCACCAGATCACGATCGTCCCCGAACGCCGCGAGGAGGTCACGACCGAGGGCGGGCTCGACGTGCGGCGCGGCGGCGCGACGCTCGCGCGGCACGTCGCCGCACTCGTCGATGCCGGACTGCGGACGAGTCTCTTCATCGGTCCCGACGCTGATACCGTACGCGCCTCCGCCGACCTCGGCGTTGCCGCGATCGAGCTGCACACCGGCCCCTTTGCCCACGCGCCGCGCGATCCGGCCACGCGTGCCGCGCTCGCCGACGCATCGACGCTCGGCGCGTCGTTCGGCCTCGCGATTCATGCCGGGCACGGCCTCACGGCCGATAACCTCGGCGCCGTTGCCTCCATCCCGGAGATCGAGGAGCTCAACATCGGCCACTCGATCGTCAGCCGCGCCGTGTTCGTCGGCCTCACCGAAAGCGTGCGCGCCGTGCGCGCGGCGATGAATGCGGCACGCGTCACGGTGCCGCCGGCCGCGTTCGGATCGTCCCTCGCCGCATGACGACGCTCGCGCCGCCTCCAACGCCCGTCCTGCCGATCCGTGCGCTCGCGTACGACGGCGACGACGCGTTCGTCGTCGAGCGCGCGCCCGACCCGCCGACGACGGCCGCGCACCGCTTCCGGACCGAAGCCGCGCCGATCGCGGCCCGCGTTGCCGAACAGGTGCGCATGGCCCGCGATCTCATGGCGGGCGCCGCGCTCGACACGACCGCGCGCGCGGCCGTTGGGCAGGGGCTGCAGCGCGTCGTCGCTGACCTGCGAGAACTGGCCGAGAGCTATGACATCGCGCCGGTCGCCGACGTGTGCCGCGCGCGCGAGGCGGGTGCCGCGACGCTCGATCCGCGCGCTGTCGCCGGCGTCGAGCACGTCGCCCACGGCCTGCTCGGCGCGCTCGCGGAGCAGATCCCGGAACCCGTCGCGGCTACGCCGGTCGCGGACGCCGTTCCAACGCCCGCGTACCGCCCACCCACCGGGCCGGCGCTCGTCGAGCTGCTGGAGCACGGGATTACCGGGATCGAGCGGTTCCCCGGCACGCCGCTCGACATGCCGGCCGTTCCACCGCCGGCACCTCCGGCGCCCGCGATCGACGGCATCGTCTCGATCGATCAGCTGTTCTACCGCGGCCGGGCCGCGCTCGACCGCGCGCGCGTCGTACGCGACGAACTGCGCGGCGCCGACGGTCCGCCCGATCCCGACCTCCTCGACGAGCTGTACGACCTGCTCGATCTCGCAGCGCTGGACTGACGCGACGTGCGGCTCGATTGGAAAGCAGGGTTGGGCATCGCGCTGAGCGCCGTGCTCCTCTGGTGGACGCTCCACGACATCGACTTCGCCGAGGTATGGCGCGTCCTGCGCACCTCGAACGGCTGGCTGTGGCTCGCGTCGACGCTCGCTGCGACGCTGATCTTTCCGCTGCGCGCCCGGCGCTGGCGCACGATCCTCGATCCGGTCGCGCCCCTGCTGCCGTTCGGCCCGCTCTGGCGCGCGACGGCGATCGGCATGATGGTGAACAACGTCGCCCCCGTGCGCGCGGGCGAGATCGCGCGCATCGTCGCGCTCCGCCGCGAGCGCGACGATGTGCCGTTCAGCGCCGCGCTCGCCTCGGTCGCGGTCGACCGCGCGTTCGACGCGGTCGTCATCCTCCTCCTGCTGTTCACGGCGCCCCTCGATCCCACCTTCCCGAGCGGCGCGCGTCTGTACGGCTACTCGATTCCCGCACTCGCGCGCACCGTGGTGATCGCGACCGCGATCGGGATCTTCGCGCTGTACGCCGTCGTCGCCGCGCCCAACGCGTCGGCACGCGTGCTGGCCCGCCTCACGCGACGGATCGCGCCGCGCTGGGAGGCGCGCGCGGAGCAGAGCGTGCGCTCGTTCGTCGGCGGCCTCGGCGTACTCCGTGAGCCGCGGCGGTTCGCCGCAGTCTTCGCGTGGACGCTCGCCTACTGGCTGCTCTGCGGCTGGTCGGTCTGGCTCGGATTTCGTGCCGTCGGCATCGCCGCACCGTTCACCGCGGCGATCTTCCTCAACAGCCTGTTAGGCATCGCCTCCGTCCTGCCGTCCTCCCCGGGTTTCTTTGGCGTGTTCGAGAGTGCGTCCCGCGCCGGACTCGCGCTGTATGGCGTCCCCGCGACCCTCGCCGTGAGTTGGGCGCTCGGGTACCACATCCTCACCTTCGTTCCGATCACGCTGATCGGACTGGTGCACCTCGCGCAGCTTCGCCTCTCGTTCGGGCAGGTCGCGGGTGCGCGGGCGGGGGCTGCGTGACGCGCACGACCACCGTGCGCGGCGCGACTGCGGCCACGGTCCGCGCGCAGGCCAAGATGAACCTGTTTCTGCGCATCCTCGCGCGCGAGGAGAACGGGTACCATCAGCTGGAGACGCTCTACCAGCGCCTCGATCTCGCCGACGACGTGCGCGTCCGTGTGGGTCCGGACGTGCGAGGGCGCTCGCTCGACGTCACCGGCACCGACGCGGAGGCACTCGGGCCCACGGAACGCAACCTTGCGTGGCGCGCCGCCACGGCCTACGCCGACGCGACCGGCTGGCCCGACGCCTTCGCGATCGAGTTGACGAAGGCGATCCCAATCGGAGGCGGGCTCGGCGGTGGAAGCGCCGATGCGGGGGGCGTGCTACGCTGTCTCAACGCGCTCGCCCCCGACCCGCTGCATGCGAGCGATCTGTTCGCGATTGCGGGCGCGCTCGGCGCGGATGTGCCGTTTCTGACGGCCGAGTCACCGCTTGCGCTCGCCTGGGGACGCGGCGACCGGATGCTCGCCCTGCCACCGCTGCCCGTACGTCGCGCACACCTCGCGGTGTTCGCCGAAGGGGTCGTCACCGCCGAGGCGTATGCGGCACTCGCGGCGCTCCGCGCGACGCGTCAGACGTTCGTACGCCCGATCCTCTGGACCGCGGATCGCCTCACGCGATGGGACGACGTGGCGCTCGTGGCGGTGAACGATTTCGAGGACGCGATCTTCGCGGAACGCGAGGACATCGTCGGCGTGCGAAATCTGTTTGGCGACGTCGCACGCGAGGTCGAACGCCGTAACCTCGACCCTGACGAGGATGACGCCGCCGTCATCGGCACGAGTCCGCGATGGGACCGCCATATCAGACATGCTCGAGGGGGACAGCGCGCCGATCGCGATCATGTCGGGCTCGGGTGCGACCGTCGTCCTGCTCACGCCGCTGGCCGGCGTGACGGTCGGGTTGGAGGTCAATCCGCCGCCGGGTGCGGTCGGGGTGCCCGCGATCCGGGTGCTCGAGACGCGGACGGCGGACCGCGTTGCCGCCGTGCTCGTCGACGCATAGGTTGCTCGGCGCTTGCCCCGTCGTTCAACGGCAGGACCCTGCACTTTGGATGCAGTGATCGTGGTTCGAATCCACGCGGGGCAATTTCACGAGTCCCGGCACGCGAGAACCTTTCCGCGGTCGGCCTCGATGCCGACGAGTGACGCATGGGTACCCAGCTCCTCTCGAATCGCGTGAGCCCCATCACTGCGACCCAGGCCGCCACGCGCGATGGCACGTCCGCCGCGGGGCACGCTTTCAAACTCATCGGCGGATCGGCCAACCGCCCGCTCTCGGAAGAGGTCGCGCGCTGCCTCGGCGTCGACCTCTGTAAACTCACCTGCTCGCGGTTCGCCGACGGCGAGATCTTCGTCCGCATCGACGAGAACATCCGCGGCATGGACGTCTTCATCCTCCAGCCGACGAACCCGCCGGCCGACAACCTGATGGAGATGCTGCTCATCGTCGACGCGGCGCAGCGCGCGAGCGCGGCCCGCATCACGGTGGTCATGCCCTACTACGGCTACTCGCGGCAGGACCGCAAGGATCAGCCGCGCGTCGCGATCGGCGCGAAGCTCGTCGCCAACATGATCCAGGTCGCCGGTGCCGACCGTGTGTTAGGCATCGACTTCCATCAGCACCAGCTGCAGGGGTTCTTCGACATCCCGGTCGACCACCTGTACGCGCGCCCGGTGCTCGTCAATCACTACCGCCGCAAGCGCCTAACGGACCTCGTCGTCGTCGCGCCCGACGTCGGCGCCGCCAAGATGGCGCGCGGCTTCGCGAAACAGCTCGACGCGGGCTTCGCGATCATGGACAAGCGCCGCCCGAAGGCGAACGTGGCCGAGGTGCTGAACGTGATCGGCGATGTCGACGGCCGGCCGTGCCTCATCGCCGACGACATGATCGACACGGCGGGTACGACCAGCGAGGCCGCGCGCGCGCTCATCAAGCGTGGCGCGCGCGAGGTCTACGTCTGCGCGACACACGCGCTGCTCTCCGGACCCGCACGTGAGCGGCTGAGCGAGGCCCCGATCACCGAGGTCACGGTCACCGACACCATCAACGTGCCGCCCGAGCGGCGCTTCGAGAAGCTGCACGTGCTCTCGGTCGGCGAGCTCCTCGCCAAGGCGATCCGCTTCACGCACAGCGACCAGTCGGTCAGCTCCCTCTTCGAGGTCTAGGCGGAAGGCGCCCGGTCCGGTTATCATGCACGGCTGCGGGTGAGAGGCGGTCGACGGCAATCCGGTGCTGCGGCCGAGGGTAACCCGCCGTCAGCCTACCGTTCCCGGATTAAGAGTCACTTCGTCATATGGCCACCGCATCCCTCAGCGCCGAGCTCCGTAGCGAGACCGGCAAGGGCGTCGCACGCAAGCTGCGTGCGGCGGGCCGCGTCCCCGCCGTCGTCTACGGTCACGCCCGCGCCCCGCAGTCCCTGTCCGTCGGCGCGCGCGAACTCGGCCGCCTGCTCGACCAGTTCTCCGCCGCGAGCACCGTCTTCGAGCTCGCACTCGACGGCGGCACCACGCGCACGCTCATCCGCGAGGTCCAGCGCCACCCGGTCGATCGCACGCTCGTGCACGTCGACTTCCAGGAGCTCGTCGCCGGTGAGCGTGTGACGGTCCGCGTCCCGCTCGTCTTCATCGGCGTTCCCGAGGGCGTGCGCTCCGAGGGCGGACTGCTGGAAGAGCAGATCCGTGATCTCGACGTCTCGGCAGATCCGTCGAGCATCCCCGACCACTTCGACGTCGACGTGAGCGGCCTCGCGATGGGGCATCCGCTCCACGTACGCGACCTCAAGCTGCCGGCCGGAATCACGGTCCTGACCGATGCCGACGCGACGGTCGCGATGGTCACCGCTGCCCGCGTGGGCGAGCCGGAGCCGGTGGTCGCTGACGCGGCCGGCGCACCGGAAGTGCTCCGCGCCAAGAAGACCGAAGAATAAGGCGCAGGTCGCGATTTGAAGGTCATCCTCGGCCTCGGCAACCCCGGCGAGGAGTACCGCGACACGCGACACAACGTCGGCTGGGTGGTGCTCGACCACCTCGCCGACGTTTGGCGTTTCGACCCGTGGCGCAAGGACGGCGACAGCCTCGCGACCTCGGGACTCGTCGGCACGACTAAAGTGCGGTTGCTCAAACCGCAGACCTATTACAACAACAGCGGGCAGGCGCTCAAGCCGTTCATGCGTCGCCCGTTCTGGACCCCGCAAGCGGACCTGCTCGTCGCGTGCGACGACGTCGCGATCCCCGTGGGCACGTACCGCCTGCGCCCGCAGGGCAGCGCGGGCGGGAGCAACGGCCTGAAGTCGATCGAGCGCACGTTAGGCCACCAGAACTACCCGCGCCTGCGCGTCGGCACCAAACCCGCCGACGAGCGGCGCGAGGTGGGCAATCTCGTGGATTTCGTGCTGTCGCCGTTTGGCAAGATCGAGCGGCAGGAGATCCTGGATTTGATGCCGCGCCTCACCGACGCCGCCGAGGTCTGGCTGCGCGAGGGGATCGTCGCGGCGATGAACAAGCACAACGGGCAGGGCGGCGTGAGCCGTTAGTCCGCCGTGGCGCGCGACCCGTGCGCCACGTTCTCTTTCTCGTGTCTGACGCATGCTCCGCATCGGCATCGTCGGCCTGCCGAACGTCGGCAAGTCGACACTCTTCAACGCCCTCACCTCGGCCGGCGTCCTCGCCGCCAACTACCCGTTCGCGACCAAGGACCCGAACGTCGGCCGCGTGAACGTCCCGGACACGCGCCTCGATGCTCTCGCCGAGGTCGTGCATCCGCAGCGCACGGTTCCGGCGGCCGTCGAGTTCGTCGACATCGCGGGGCTCGTCAAGGGCGCGTCGCAGGGCGAGGGGCTCGGGAACCAGTTCCTCGCCAACATCCGCGAGACCGACGCGATCGTGCACGTCGTCCGCTGCTTCGATGACGACGACATCCTGCACGTGATGGGCTCGGTCGACCCTGCGCGCGATCGCGAGACGATCGAGTTCGAGCTCGCGCTCGCGGATCTGACGATCGTCGAGAAGCGGCTCGACAAGGTGCGTCGGTCGGCGAAGACCGGCGACAAGGACGCGCTGGCCGAGGTGGGCGCGCTGGAGCGCGCGTATGCGTACCTCAAGGACGGGCGCGCGCTGTTCGAGGCGCACCTCGGCCCAGAGGACCTCGCGACGTTGCAGCCCCTCTCGCTGTTGACGACGAAGCCGATTCTCTACGCGGCGAACGTCACCGACGCCGAGCTGACGGGCGACGAGGGCGCGCACCTCCAGGCGTTACGTGCCGCGGTCGCCGCTGGCGGTGAGGTCGCCGAGGTCGTCCCGTTCTCGGCGAAGATCGAGAGTGAGCTCGCCGAGCTACCCGAGGCGGATCGTGGCGAGTTCCTCGCGTCGTTAGGCCTGGAGAGTGCAGGATTGGACCGGTTGATTCAGGCCGGGTATCGTCTGTTAGGCCTGCAGACGTACTTCACCGCGGGCGAGCAGGAAGTGCGCGCGTGGACGATTCACCGCGGTGACACCGCGCCGAAAGCGGCCGGGGTGATTCACTCGGATTTCGAGCGCGGGTTCATCAAGGCCGACACCGTGGGCTACGACGACTTCGTCGGGAACGGCGGGTGGAAGGGCGCGCGGGAAAAGGGCGTGGTCCGCAGCGAGGGAAAGGAGTACGTGGTGCACGATGGGGACGTGATGCTTTTCAAATTCAACGTGTAACCGTAACCCCCTATTCGTTTGTACGCGGTCGCGTTCGAATCGCGCCCCCTCTTCGGCGTGTGCCGAGATCGAAACGGTGACGCAACTTCTCGGCGCCCGAGGTTGCGCATCAGCCGATCGAATTCCTGAGCACAGGGCGTTCGCGTGGTTTCGTCCTGACGGTTACGGCGGGCACCGCGCGCCTAGCCGCTCGCCGTTACGGCGTCGCCACCCGCGCCGCCTCATTCCCGAACTTGTTCGAAACGCTGACCCCGAACGCCTTCGCACCAACGAGCGCGACCACGACCACGAATCCGGCCAGGATCGCGTATTCGGTCATCGTTGCCCCGTGATCGGCGCGGACGAATCGCGCCATCGAGAGCCGAGTGCGTGCGAGCGCGCGGAACACGCGGACAGCGGTGGGCGAAGCGTGCATGGGGCGGAGCGGTGGAGGGAGAGCGCCTGTCCGACTCTGGGCGGCGACAGGACGTCGGGTGAGGACGCGGCGCAAGCCGACCACGTCACGCGCGGATCGCCGCGTCAGCGCGCCGCCGGCTCCCAGCGGCGCCAGGCGAGCAGCTCCGGATCGACCTCGGGCTCGGACCCGGCGAACCACTCCGCTGCCTCATCCGGCACGCGCACGAGCTCCACCGGCGCGCGGCGTCGCACGCCGTCGAGCGCGTCGTCGATCAACGCGGCGAAATGGTGCAGGCTCACCTGCCACTTCGAAAACACGAAGTGCGTCGCGGGATGATCGCGCAGCAAGCGGCCGAGCTTTTCGCGCGACGTCACCCCGCACTCGCCCCAGAAGGTCGGCGCACGTCCCGTCGCGTCGAGCGCGTAGAGGTCGGGTTTGAAGCGGCTCGGAAACGGCAGCGCCTGCTCGACGCGCAGCTCTGGGTAGCGCGGTAGGTAGAGTGTCCAGAGCAGCGCCTTCTGCACGACGTGCTCGCCGCTCTCCTCCGGGCGCTTCACGAGCACGAGCGTGCGCCCATGTGCGCGCACCGTGAGCTTGCGACGTAGGCGGTCAGCGGGCGGCACGCGCGACTCTCGGCATGCGTTGAGGCTCGTGCAGTCCGCGTGCCTAACATCCGCACCGTAGAACCGCGCGGTGCGAGCACGCATGGCGAGCGTCACTCCATCCGGTGCGGCACGAAGCGGCTCGTGTTGGTCGTGATCGGTCCGTCGTCCTCGCGAATGCCGATTCCGGCCGCCTCGCCGGCGATTACCCAGGAACCGAGCACGGGCGTGCGGCCGTCGAAGCGCGGAAGCGGCGCGATCGCCTGGTAGACATACCCTTCCTCGCCGTACTCGCCGCCGGATTTCGCGATTTCGTCCCCGAACATCACGAGTGAGACGTTCGCGCCCTCGCGCGAGAGCAACGGCTTGCGGGCGTAGGCCTCCAGCCGCCACTCGTCGAAGTAGGCCGCCAGCAGATTGGGATGATCCGGGAAGAGCTCCCAGAGAATTGGGAGGATTCCCTTGTTGCTGAGGATCATCTTCCACGGCGGCTCGATCCAGCGGGTCGATGCCGCCGCGTCGGTCAGCTGCGGCGCGAACGCCTCGCGCGTCATCCACTCCCACGGATAGAGCTTGAACGCAGTCGTGATGAGTTCATCCTCGACGTCGACGAAGCGGCGGCGGCCGGCGTCCCACCCGACCTCGGCCATCAACAGCTGGCGTGTCGTCAGCCCCGCCTGTTCGGCCGTGTCGCGCAGGTAAGCGACCGTGGCCGTGTCCTCGACATCGTCGGCCGACGCGAAGTGGACGAGCGAGTTGGCCGGCGCGACGGTCGGCCACGCGGCGATGAGGCGCTCGTGGATCGAGTTGAACTGATCGCCATTGGGCTCGATGTCCTGCAACCAGTACCACTGCGCGACGGCGGCCTCGACGAGCGCGGTCGGCGTGTCGGCGTTGTACTCGAGCAGGCGCGGCGGCGACTTGCCGTCGTATGCGAGGTCGAACCGGCCGTACAGACTGGGTTGCTCCGCACCCGAGCCGGTCGCGACCGAGCCGTTGCTTCCGCGCGCACGCCAGCTCCGTTCGATGAGCGGCACGACGGCAAGCGGGATCGCGAGCTCGGTCCATCGCCCGTGCGAGACGACGTGGTCGACCGCGGCCAGACAGAGGCGATGCAACTCGTTGGTCGCTTCCTCGATCACGTCCACCTCGGCGGGCGTCAGCACGTACGACGCGCTCTCGTCCCAGTAGGGCGCGCCACGGGGACCTGTGTGATGCGGCAGTCCAACCGCCTCGACACGGGCCTGCCACCCCGAGCGCGGGAGATGCGTGAGACGACGCACCGTCAGCTGCCGCCGGCGTGGCCGGACCCGGTCGCGCCGAATCCGCCGCGACTGACTCCGCCGCCGGTGGTTCCGCCGTGAACGGACGCTCCGTGCTCACCACCCGAGACGCTCCCCGAGCGTCCCGTCGAGAAGCCGCTGCTGGAGCGGTAGTACGACCCGCGCATCGGAGCGTAGCCCCCCGAACGCATGAAGCCGCGCTGCATCCCACCGCCGTAGTACCAGAGATACGGTGCGTACCCGCCGTAGCCGCCGACATGCCCGGTCGAGGTCACCCGCTGCCCGGAGGCGTCGGTCGTCGCAGTGGCTGGACCGCAGAGGGAATCGGGGACGACGCGGTTGGTGCCGCGTTCGACGCAGTGCATCGCTTCCTGGCGCGGGCTGCATGCCGGGAGCGCGCCGATCGTCGCCGACGAGGCGACGAGAGTCAACCGGACCGCACGGGATCGCTTCATGTGGCGAACATACGTGCGTGTCAATGGGTCGGCCAGCGTGACACTCGAGGTCGGCCCGCGGCTCTAATTGCCGTAACCCTCGGTCGCGACTACGTTTACCGATTCTTCGCGGCTGCCGCACTCAGGCGTCGCCCGCGAAGGTTCCCCTTCTTCCGCGCCGGCAACCCGCGGAAGGCGGTGTCTCTACGGTTCGTCGACCCGAGCGCACGTGCACCTCGCACCCGCGCTCCGGCCCGGACCCCGACCAAAGGGAGGGTCTGCCACCCGTGCCCACCAAGGCCACGCGTACGTACGAGGCGGTCTACATCTTCGACTCCGCGCTCGAAGATTCCGCCATTAACGAGCGGCTCGACCGCTTTCATGGCATGCTGAGCGCCGCCGGCGACATCAGCGTCGAACACTGGGGCCGGCGCCAGCTGGCCTACACGATCAAGAAGCGCGAGAATGGCTATTACGCCATCGCTCGCTTCGACCTCGCCAACGTGAAGGTGCTGCCCGAGTTCGAGCGCGCCCTCAAGCTCGACGAGGGCGTGCTCCGCTACCTCATCTCGCTGCACGAGCGCGAGCTCGGCGCACCGCCGATGAGCGAGGAAGAGATGGCTCGCCGCAAGGCGAGTGACGACGACGACGACGAGGAGTAGCCCATGCGCCGCCAACGTAAGTCCGATCCGCTCGCCGAAGCCCGCATCCGCTTCGTCGACTACAAGGACGACCGCCTGCTCTCGCGCTTCATCGGCGAAACGGGCAAGCTCCTGCCGAGCCGCCTGACGGGCGTCACGGCGCGCCACCAGCGCCAGATCGCGAAGGCGATCAAGAAGGCGCGCTACCTCGCCCTGATTCCGTACACGAAGGGGTCGCAGGGCTGACCGTGGCGGCGCGTCCGTGACGACCCGCGAGGAAACCGAGCGGTACGACGAGCGCGGCTGGATCGCGCCGCTCGTGGCGCTGCTCGTCGCCCTCGCGGTCGCGGCCGCGCCGCTCTGGCCGGTGCCGCTCGGACCGGCGGCCGCACTCGT
Source organism: uncultured Gemmatimonadales bacterium (assembly GCA_963702945.1). GTDB lineage: Bacteria > Gemmatimonadota > Gemmatimonadetes > Gemmatimonadales > Gemmatimonadaceae > BPUI01. Next base: position 158,062 of record OY969773.1, on the reverse strand, counting down.
CGGCGTCCTGCTCCCGGTCGAGCAGACGATGCTGCTCGTCGTGCCGTCGATCGCCGCGTGTGCCCTGCTGGCCTGGCTCGGCGGCGGTCGCGCGTGGGTTGCGGGTGCGTGGGTCGCGCTCGCGCTCTGGGTGCTGCTGCAACCGTTGCCGGAGCGCGTCGAAGGGTACGCCGCGTTTGCCCGTGGGTGGGCGCTGCTACTCGCCGGCGCGTTCGGCGTGGTCGGGATCGCGATGGGTGCGCGGACGGCGTTCCTGCCGCGCGCCCTCGCGGCGGTCGGTGTTGCCGCGGCGGCTGTGCTGCTCGCGACGGCGCCGTCGGGTGGCGTTTCACGCGTCATCACCGTGGTGCAGGCGGAGATGCAACGACGCACCGATGCGGCGCTCGGCCCCTGGGCGGAGCGTACCGCGGGCGGCGCGTGGGGCACGACCGCGCAGCGCGCGCCGGGAGCCGCGACGCGCGCGGCAGACGCTGAGGCGGCGCTTCGTGCGTTGCCCGCGACTGCCGGTATCGCCGCGCCCGCGCTCGTCGCGCTCGAATCGCTCGGGGCACTCGCGCTGGCGTGGGCGCTCTATCACCGGCTCGCACGCGCGCGCGTCGGACCGGCGCTCGCGCCGCTCGCGGCGTTTCGCTTCAACGATCAACTCGTGTGGGGACTCGCGGTCGGCGCGACGATTTTCGCCGTGCCGACGCTCGCCGCCCTGCGCGGGGTCGGATTGAATCTGCTCGTCTTTTTCGGAGCGCTCTACACGCTACGCGGCGTCGCCGTCGTACGGTGGGCCGTTGGACGCCGCGGTGTCGAATGGCCGATCGGGGCCGGCGTCGCGCTCGGCGTCGCGTTCCCGCTGCTCGGCGGTGTGCTCGCGGCGATCGTCACGGCCGCGGCGCTCGCGCTGGGACTCGGGGACACGTGGGGCGGCTGGCGTACGCGCCGTCGCCCCGCCTGACGGGACCGGCCGCGCGGCTCACGCTTCGCCTTTTCTCTTTCGGAGGTTTTTGTGGAAGTCATTCTTCGTCAAGCGGTCGACAGCCTCGGACACCCGGGTGACGTCGTGACCGTATCCAACGGCTACGCGCGCAACTACCTGCTGCCGCGCGGCGTCGCGTTCCCCGCTACCGAGGGGAACAAGAAGCGGATCCAGCAGGAGAAGTCCCGGCTCGAAGCGGCCGAGTCCGCGCGGCGCGATTCCGCGCAGCAGCTCGCCGAGCAGCTCGGGGAGGTGTCGATCACCTTCGCCGCGCGCGTTGGCGAGGAAGGCAAGCTGTTCGGGTCGGTGACGGCTGCCGACATCGCGCAGCAGCTCGAGGCGCAGGGGCACCACGTCGAGAAGCGCATGATCGATCTGCACGAGCCCATCCGTGCACTCGGCGTCTACCGCGTGCCCATCCGTCTGCACGCCGACGTACGTCCCGAGATCAAGGTCTGGGTCATCAAGCAGTAGGACGGTCCGGGCGAGCCGTCCGAAGGTTCGCCGAAACATCGCACCCGCATCCGGGGTAGTTTCCGGGTGCGCGTGTGCGCCGGCGGCACACTGCGCGACGACGTCGTGTCGCGCGCGTCGAGCCGTTTGCCCTGCTCCTACGACCCGTTTCCGTCCTGATGGCCAAGACCGACCAGCTTGCTCCCGAGACGATCGCCCGCCGCGCGGCCCAGCTCGCGCTCGACATGAAGGCGGACGATGTCGTCGTGCTCGACCTGAAGGGCGTGACCGACATGACCGATTACTTCGTGATCGCGAGTGGCACGTCGGACACGCACGTACGCGCGACCGCCGAGCACATCGCCGAGCAGCTGAAGAAGGAAGGTGCGGCGGCGAACCACGTCGAAGGATTGCCGCAGGGACGCTGGGCACTGATGGACTTCGTCGACGTGATCGTGCACGTGTTCCACCCGACGCTTCGGCAGTTTTACCAGTTGGAGCGGCTGTGGAGCGACGCGCGCGAGATTCCGGTCGCCGCATCTGCGGTCGCGGCGACCGCCGCGTCCTGACCTCGCGCGTCGTCATGCGCTGACGGCGCGCCGCGCCGCTCGGCGCCGCGTGATCCCAGCCGCACTCGGCCGCTATGCGCGCCGCCGGGTGCGGCGTACTTTTTCCTGCCGTGCCCTCCCCCGTTCCGTCCGTTCGCTCCCGCCCCGCGCGCCCGCGCCGTCGTTCGCAGGTGCGGACGTTAGGCGCGCTCGCCGTTGCTGCCGCGTCGCTCGCGGACGCCGCCTGTGGGCGTGAGCGCACCCTGGGCGACGCGCGCGCGGGTGGCGCGATGGGGCGTGGCACGGACGCCATCGTGCTCCGCGCGCCACGAGGGGGCCGCGGGCGCATGTCGGCAGCGGTCTACCCGCAACTCGACTCGGTGGTCTGGCGATCGACGGACGGTGTGCCGGCGTTGCAGCGCGTGCTCGCGTTCGACGCGGTGGCGGGACAGCTCGCGGCCGTCGACGCTCGGGGCCTGCCGACGCACATTGATCTCCGACTCGGGACGGCGCGCGTGATCGGGCGAGTGGCGCTTGGTGCGGTGACGGCCGCAGGCGGCGCGTTCTTCGGGCTGCTGCCCGACGGTGCGGTGACGCGCCTGACCGATGCGGGCGACAGCTGGCGGGTGCGCCTGGCCGAGGTGCCGCAGGCGCTGTACGCGCAACGCGACGGCTCGGTGCTCGCGGCCGCGGCACACGCGGGATCGGGACGGGTGTGGCTGTTGCGGCCACCCGGCGCGTCGGCCGCCGAATCGACGACCGTCCCGGGGGCGACGGCGCCGATCGTGACGGGCGCGGCCGACGGCGTCTACTTCGCGGCCGGCGACGAACTGCTCGGCGTCCACTCACGCGGGCTGCGCGCCGGGCTGCCGGTCACGTTAGGCGCTTCGGTGCGGCGCGCCGTGGCGACGCCGAGCGGTGACCGGTTGTACGTGCTCACGTCGCGCGGGAGTGAGGTGCAGGTGGTCGACCGCTACGGCGATCGCGTGGCCGCGACGATCGCGCTGCCGGCCGCCGCGCGCGACCTGCGCATGGACCCGTTAGGCCGGTACGTCGTCGTGCGGCCCGCGCGCGGTGACTCGGCCTGGGTCGTCGCCATCGGTACGGATCGCGTGGTGGGTGCAACCCGGGCGGACTGGCGCGACGACCTGCCCCTCGTGTTTCCCGACGGTGCGGTTGCGGCAGCTGTCGGCCCGGATGTGGTGATCGTCGACGGCGAGACACTTCGTCCGCGGCGCACGGTAGCCGGCGGCGCGGCTGATCTGTGGCACGTCGTGTTGTGGAACGGATTCCGTCCGCGCGCCGGCGCGACGGCGCCGACCGTGGCACGACGCGACACGTCGGCAGAGGCCGCGCCGAAGGGTGATACGACCGTCGTCGATTCGCCCGCGGTGTCGGGAACGGATTCGGGCGGCGCGTACCCGGACAGCATCCACCCATCGCCGGATGCAAGCGGGCGGGCACCCACGTCCGATAGCGCCGCCCCGGCCGCAGCGCGCCGGAGCCGCGCGACGCCGATCGCGTACGTGCACGCGCCACGCCCAACCGTGCCCGCGCCCCAACAGTCGGACGGTGAGGTGACCGCGTCGCTCGCGCCGTCACCGGTTACGGCCGCACCGCCGCCGCCCGACGCACAGCGTGCGCGTGGATACACCGTGCAGTTTGCGGCCGCGCCGACCGAGCGCGAGGCGCTCGCGACGTTACGCCGACTCGCGCTACCGTCACCGGGTGGACGTGTGGTCCCCCGCACGGTCGACGGGAAGATCGTGTACCGCGTCGTCGCGGGACCGTTCGCCACGCGCGCCGACGCCGAGCGTGTCCGTCGGACGGCCGGCGCGGCAGGTGCGCGCGCGTGGATCTACGGAGGGGCGCCGTGAGCGCGCCCACCGCGGCTGGAACGTCGCCCTGGTTCGACGAAGGGCTCCGCGTAGGCGCCACACTGGACGACGCGAGTGCGATCCTCGTGGCGGGGCGCGACGGCGAGGCCGCCGCGTGGGTCGCGCTCGGCATCGCGCGAGCGCAGGCGGCGCGCCGGCGCGTGGCGGTGGCGGATCTCGTTGGCGACGCCGCCGCGCTCGCTCCGTTGGGCGACGGCGACGCGCCGGGTATCTCCGACAGCCTGACCTACGGCGTCTCGCTCAACAAGATCGCGCGTGCCGTCGACGACGCGGAGCAACTCTTCGTTCTGCCGAGCGGGAGCGAGCCCGTCGCGACAGACTTCATATTCCGGAGCGATCGGTGGCGGCGGCTCGCGAGCGGCTTCCGCGAAGTCGGCGCGCTGCTGGTCCTCGCGGCGCGCGCCGACACGCCCGCGATCGACGCGCTCGCCGAGCACGTCGATGGGGTGATCGTGGCGGGCGATCTCGGTGGTGCGCTGCCGGATATCGCGCCCCCGCTCGCCGTCATTGCGCTTCCCGCGTCGGTGCGACGCGGGCGCCTCGGTCGTTTGCGCCCAACGCCGACCGCGGCGACTCCCGCGCCGGCTGGCGAGGCCGCGTCGAGCGAGCCGACCGGTGCGCGGCGTGCGCCAACACCGCTCCAGAGCGAGATGGCGCTGCTCGAGCCCGACGTCCCGAGCACTCGGCGCAGCGCGTTCGCGTCCCCCGGACGTCGGCTCGCGGTGCTCGGCGTGGCCGCGCTCACGATCGGTGCGGCCGCCCTGCTCTGGCTCCTGCCGCACGGGCTCGGGACCGGTCTCACGCCTGCGCCGACGCGAGTCGCGGCACGCGCGACAGGCCCAGCCGCGGTTGGGCCTAACGGTACGCGCCTCGCGAGGCGGCGCCTAACAGTGCGCCGCCCAACGCTAGTGGGGCGCCCGGCATCGCGCCGGCCGCGGCCGCGCCCGAGGGACCGCCGCAACGGCTGGTCGTCAGCAACCCCGCGGATTCCGCGGTCGCGGCGCCGTACGGCGTCTACGTCGTTTCGTCGAACACGGCCGAAGGAGCGTCGGTCGACTGGCGGGTCGACCGCACACCGCCGGTGCTCGCGCTCACGCCAGTCCTGCAGGACAACGAGCCCCTGTACCGCCTCGTGGTCGGCGCGTACCGGACACGCGCACAGGCCGACTCGCTGCTCCACGACCTGCAACGGCGTGGCGTGCTCGGCGAGGAGTCGGGGAGCGTCGTTCGGGCGCCGTACGCGCTGCTGATCGAGGCGCGCGTGCCCGCGGCAGATGCTGCACGGCGCGTGCAGGCCCTCGCCGCGCGCGGGATCCCGACGTACCCGCTGTCGCGCGGCGATGGCACGGTCGGACTGTTCGCGGGCGCGTTCGAGACGGTGGATGAAGCCACGTATCTGGCGCGCACGGCGCGCGCGGCCGGGCTCACGCCGACGCTCGTCTATCGTACGGGCAGCGGATCCTGATGCGTCTGACGAAGCTGGAGCTGCACGGCTTCAAGTCGTTCGCCGACCACACGACGCTGCGCTTCGAGGCCGGCGCGACGGCCGTCGTTGGGCCGAACGGATGCGGCAAGTCGAACGTCAGCGACGCGATTCGCTGGGTGTTAGGCGAGCAGCGCGCGCGCATGCTCCGTGGCGGGTCGATGACCGAGGTCATCTTCCAGGGATCGTCGGCGCGGCGGCCGGTGAACGTGGCCGAGGTCTCGCTCCACTTCGACAACAGCGAAGGGACGCTGCCCGTTCCGTTCCGTGAGGTCGTGATCACCCGGCGTCTCTCGCGGTCGGGGGACAGCGACTACTTCCTCAACCGCGCGCCGTGCCGCCTGCGCGACGTACAGGACCTCGTGCGGGGTACGGGGTTAGGCGCGGACAGCGGCGTCGTCATCGAGAGCAAGATGATCGACGCGCTGCTCTCCGACCGGCCGGACGACCGGCGCGAGTTGTTCGAGGAAGCGGCGGGGGTCGGGCTCTACCGTGATCGGCGGCGCTCGACCGAGCGGCGGCTCGACGAGACCGCGCAGGATCTGTCGCGGCTCGACGATCTCGTCAACGAGGTGGCGAGCCAGACGCGCGCGCTCGCGCGGCAGCGGAAGCGCGCCGAGCGGCACGCCGAACTCACGGCGCGCCGGTTCGGACTGGAGCTGACGCTCGCCGCGCGCGAAATGCTCGGCTGGCGCGACGAACTGCACGCGCTGGACGCGCGCCTGGCCGAGCTCCAGCTTCTCAACCCACAGGCTGAAGCGCGGCTCGCCGAAGCAGAGCGGACGCGCGAGATCGCGGCGGGCGCGCGGGCCGCGGCCGAGGCGGGTCGACACGAGCTCTCGCGCATCGCGGCGGCATCGCGCCAGGCGGTGCTCACGCTTCGCGGCGAGCTCGCCGTGGCCGACGAGCGGCAGCGGAACGCGTCCTCGCGCCGCGCGCGCGCCGAAGAAGAACGCCAACAGGGGCAGGCGGCTGGCGAACGGACCGCGGCCGAGCGCGCGCAGGCCGCCTCCGAACGTGCGGACGCCGACCGCGCCGTTGCCGACGCCGCCGAAGCGTTAGGCGAGCGCGTCGCCATCGAGGACGAGACGCGCCGCGTGGTCGCGGCGACGCGCCAACGTGCGGAGCAGGCGGACCGGCAGGCGCGCGAGCTGCGGGAGCAGGCCCGCCGGCTCGAGATCGACCGCGACGCGGCCGGGCGCGAGCAGCAGGAGACGGCCACGAGGCTCGCGACGCTCGACCGCGACCTGTCGGCGGCGCGCGAGCGACTCGCGGTCGTGCGGCGCGACGCCGAGCACGCAGCCGCCGCCATCGCGATCGCGCGCGAGACGACGCTCGTGGCACAGCAGGAGCTTGACGAGGCGCGGCAGGCCCTCCGCGCCGCACGCGAGGCGGAATCGGGGGCGCGGGCGGAGCTCGCGCGCGCGGATCAGGAGTACACGGCGTTAGGCGGCCGCGCCCACGCGCTCGAGGCGCTCGAGCGCGACCGGGTCGGGCTCGCGCCGGCGGCCGCGCGGCTGTTGAAGGAGCGGGCGCGGTTTGGCGATGGCGCGGTGCTCGGACCGCTGTCGGACTTCCTCGACGCCGATGCCGACGCCGCCGCCGACATCGAGCGTTTCCTCGGCGTGAATCTGTACGCGGTCGTCGTTCGCGACCGCATCGCCGCGGACGCGGTCCGCACGTGGCACGCGGCGGCGAACCCGGGGCCGCTCCTCCTCCTTCCCGCGAATGCACTCGGCGCACATACGCCGGACGCGAGCGGGCTCGCCGCGCGCGTGCGCATTACCGGGGACGCGGCCGGGTGGGCACGCGCGCTGTTGGGCGGCGTCGAACCGTTAGGCGATGGCGCGTTCGTCGACGCGCGTGGGGCCGTGCTCCTGCCCGGCGCCGCGGTCGGTCCGGGCACGCTCCGGCGGCGCGCGGAGTTGGCGGACCTTCGCACGCAACTGGAAACGTTGGATACGGTCCGCACGCACGCGCGCGAGGCCGTTGCCGCCGCGCGCGCGCGCGTGTCCGACGCGGAGCGCGAGCAGACGGTCGCGGCCGAGACGCTGACCGTGGCCCAACAGGAATCGCGGCGCGCGGACGACGTCGCCTCCGACCTCACGCGTCGGCAGCACCGCGCAGAGCGCGAGCTGTCAGATGCCGAGCACCTCGTCACGCGACTCGGCGCGCGCGCAGAGGAGCTGCGCGCGCGTGCCGCACAGCTCGCAGAACGTGCCGAGCTCGCGCTGCAGCAGGCGGCCGAACGCGAGCGCGACGCGGGAGACACGCGGGGTGCCCTCGTCGAAGCGGAACAGGCGTTGGAAGTGGCGCGCGAGGCGCGTACCGTCTGGCAGGTCGAGCAGGCGCAGGCCCAGGCGCGGTTGCAGAGCGCGACCGACCGCGAGCGGCGCCTCACGCGCGACGTCGAGCAGGCGGCGGCACGCGTCGAGCAGATCACCCGCGAGTTGCTCACGCTCGATTCGGCCGACGGCGAGCTGGCCGAACGCGCCGCCGAGTGGCGCGTCGCGCTCGACGCGCGCGAGGCGGAACTTGGCGACGCCGAGTTGCGCCTAACAGACGCAGAAGAGTCGCTGCGGGGTACGGCGCAGGCTCTCGATGACGCCACGGCCGGGCTCGAATCGCTTCGGCGCGAGAACGCGCGTCTGGCCGACGAGATGCACGCGGCCGCGCTGCGGCACACGCAGCTCGCGGGGCGGCGTGACGCGCTGCGCAGTCGTATCGAGACCGAGTGGCGCCGTCCACTCGACGAACTGCTCGCGCAGCACGAGCCTGTGGCGGGCGAACCCGAGGTGCTTGCGCGCGAACTCACGGACGTGCGCACGCAGCTTCAGGAACTCGGGGTCGTGAATCCGCTCGCCGTCGAGGAACACGAGGAAGAGCTACGTCGCCTCGACTTCCTCACCGGGCAACGTGCCGACCTGCAACAGGCACGCGCGTCGCTGCAGCAGGCGATCAAAGAAATCGACACGACCGCGCGCGAACTCTTTCTCGCAACGTTCACGCAAACGCGCGAGAACTTCCGCCAGATCTTTCAGACGCTCTTCGGCGGCGGTGAGTGCGACCTGCGACTGGAGGATCCATCGCGTCCACTCGACTGCGACATCGAGGTCCACGCGAGCCCGCGCGGCAAGAAGACGCAGCGCATCCACCTGCTGTCGAGTGGTGAGCGTGCGCTCGTCGCGCTCTCGCTGCTGTTCGGCATCTTTCTCACGAAGCCGAGCCCGTTCTGCCTCCTGGACGAAGTGGACGCGCCACTCGACGACCAGAACGTCGGGCGCTTCGTGCGCATGTTGAACCAATTCAAGCGCAACACGCAGTTCATCGTCATCACGCACAACCCACGCACGACGACCGAGGCCGCGGACGCCGTGTACGGCGTGACGATGCAGGAGCCGGGCGTCAGTTCGGTCGTGAGCGTACGCCTGCGTGGTGGGCCGACCGTCGATGCCGAGGATGCGGGCGACGCGGCCGCGGCCCACGCGACCGTCGGGCATGCCGCCGACTCGCGCGCGCTCGCCCTCGCGGGGGACTGACGGCGATGCCTGGCGCGTTCGCGATCCGTCTCACGACGATTGGGACCGGCACCGTGCCGCCGTCGGCGACGCGCGTAAATCCGGGGCACCTCGTCGAGGCCGGCGACGTGCGGCTGCTGATGGACTGCGGCAGCGGCGTCGTGCACCGCATGGCGACGTTAGGCATCGAATGGGCGGCGATCACGCACGTCGCCGTGACGCACTTCGATCAGGACCACACGAGCGACCTGGTCGCGCTGTTCATCGCGTGGCGCTACGGGCAGCTCCCCGCGCGCTCGGCGCCAATCACCGTGCTGGGACCGGTCGGGACGCGGGCGCTGTTCGAGCGCCTCGCGGCCGCGCTCTGGGCGAGCCTGCTCACGCCGGGCTATCCGGTCGACATCGTCGAGTTGGCACCCGGTGCGTCGCACGCGCTCGCGGACGGTGTCGTCGTTTCGACGCGCGCCATCCATCACGAGCCCGAAAGTCTGGCGTACGCGGTCGAGCACGGCGGGCGGCGCGTGGTCTATACCGGCGACACGTCTCCCGACCCGACGTTAGGCGCGTGGGTCGCGGGGCCTGGTGGATGCGACGTGTTGCTGACCGAGTGCTCGCTGCCGGCTTCGATGGCCGTGCCGTCGCACCTGACCCCCGAGAGCGTGGGCGAGCTCGCCGCCGCTGCGGACCCGGGGCTGCTCGTGCTCGCGCACCTCTACCCGCCGGTCGAGGCGCTCGACCTGCCTGCGATCATCGGCGAGCGATGGCGGGGTGCGGTGGCGGTTGCCCACGATGGATGGTCCGTGGAGCTGCCCGCGCGCTAAGTCGCCGGCGAGCACGGACCGTCTCCCGTCCGCGCTCGTTGTGCCGAGAACGACGTCGCAACCACGCCGACGTCCGACGCGTTCACCACACGCGGCTTCGATACACTCAACAGGATTTCTCATGCTCGTAGTGATGCAGGCCGACGCCACACCGCGTCAGGTCGATGATGTGTGCGAGGCCATCCGCGCGATGGGTTTCCAACCGCTTCCCATGCCCGGTGCGCAACGCACCGCCGTCGGCCTCGTCGGGAACGACGGGCAGGTCGACGGCTCGCACATCTCGGGAATGGGCGGCGTCGCCCAGGTGCTCTACGTCTCGAAGCCGTACAAGCAGGTCTCGCGCGAGTGGAAGCCCGAGAACTCGGTGATCGAGATCGCACCGGGCGTACGCTTCGGCGGGGGCGAGGTGCCCGTGATCGCGGGTCCGTGCTCGGTCGAGTCCGAACGCCAGATCATCGCCTCCGCGCACGCGGTCCGCGACGCGGGTGCGGTCGCGCTGCGCGGGGGCGCGTACAAGCCGCGGTCGTCGCCGTACTCGTTCCAGGGCCTCGGCCGCGAGGGCCTCGTGCTGCTCGCGAAGGCGCGTGAGGAGACCGGGCTGGCGATCGTCACCGAGGCGCTCGACGAGGAGGGCGCGCACGCGGTCGCCGAGTACGCCGACCTCGTGCAGATCGGCGCGCGCAACATGCAGAACTTCTCCCTCCTGCGCCTCGTTGGGCGGCTCGGGAAGCCGGTGCTGCTCAAGCGCGGGATGGCGGCGACGATCCAGGAGCTGCTGCTCGCCGCCGAGTACGTGATCGCGGCCGGTAACCCGAACGTGATCCTCTGCGAGCGTGGCGTGCGCGGCTTCGATCCCGCGACGCGCAACATCTTCGACGTGAGCGCGATTCCGCTCGTGCACAAGTTGTCGCATCTGCCGATCGTCGCTGACCCGAGCCATGGCGTCGGCGTGCGCGAGTACGTCCCGGCGATGGCGCGCGCGGCGATCGCGGCCGGTGCGGACGGGCTGATCATCGAGGTACACCCGACGCCGGATCGCGCGCTGTCGGACGGGGCGCAATCGCTCTACCCGGAGCAGTTCGCGAAGCTCATGCAGGAGATCACGCCGATTGCGCGCGCGATTGGGCGCGCGATGGCGACCCCGTCGGACGTGTCGGTCGGAACGGGGGCCGTCGCCGCCGGGTAATACTCGGCATGACTACGCCGTTCGCACCTACCGCCATTCGCGCCGCCGCGCGTGCCTCGCTCGCTGGCGCGCTCGCCCTCTGCCTAACGACCCGCGTCGCCGGCGCGCAGGATCCTGCGTCGGCGGCGATCGACCGCGCCGCGCAGGCGTTCCGCGCCGCGAAGACGATTCACGCGACGTTCGATCAGACGCTGACGAATCCGGCGACCGGGACGACGAACACCACCTCGGGTGACCTCTCGCTCGCGCAGCCCAACCGCGTGGCGCTTCGCTTCAACAACGCGGGCGGCGACCGTGTGATCGTCGACGGGCGGACGGCGTGGGTTTACCTCCCGAGCGCCGCGCCCGGTCAGGTCATGAAGCTGCCGGCGCGCGGAGCGTCGATGTCCGGCGTCGAGAGCGTCAGCGAATTGCTCGCCTCGCCGCGATCGAAGTACGCCGTCTCGGACGGTGGCGCGGTCACGCTGGGCGGGCGCGCCACACGCCTCGTGGTGCTCACGCCGAAGGCCGACGGGCAGCCGGTAACGAAGGCGCGCGTCTGGGTCGACGATCAGGACGGCGCAGTGCGGCAGTTGGAGCTGACGGACGCGAACGGGCTCGTGCGATCGCTGCGCATGACGACGTGGGTGCCCAACGCGAAGCTGGCCGCATCGACGTTCACGTTCGACGTGCCGGCCGGCGTGCGCGTGGTCGATCGTGCGTCCGCGGGCACGCGCTGAACGTACGACGGGGATTCACTGAAGCAGCGCCGCGATCGCGTCCAGGCCGGGCGCGTTCGCGGCGTTTGGCTGTCGCGCCAGGTCGAGTGTTGCGCGCGCGAGCACACGGTAGAGCGCACTCGCTTCTGCGTCAGTGGCGAGCGCGGCGATGTGACGCTCGACGGTAGCGACATCCCCCCGTGCGACGGGGCCAGTGAGCGCACCTTCCGGCGACGCAGCGAGCTCGACGTTCGCGGCAGCGGAGGCGAGCAGGTGGCGGACCGCGCCGAGGGCACCATCGCGCTCCACTCCCGCATCGCGGAAGAGGCGCTCCGCGACGGCGGCGAGCACGACCGGGAAGTTCGAGGCAAACACGGCGGCCGCATGATACCGCGCGCGTGCCTCGGAACCGTCCGGGATGCGCAAAGGGTGCGCGCCGACGATGCGGGCCAGCGAATGCCCGACCTCGACCGCTCGCGCATCGCCGCCGATGCCGACCCACGCACCACGCAATCGGTCCGCGCCTAACTCCGGAACCGCGAGCGGGACGAGCGGATGAAACGTTCCCACGCCGCCGATCCGCGCGCGAAGTGCCGCGTCCGTGGCGTCTGGCGCGCGCGCACCGCTCATGTGCAGGACGACGGCCGTGGACACCAGCTCTGCCGCCGCCAACTCGACGAGGGTGGCGTCGATGGCAGTGTCGGGCGTCGCGACGAGTATCACGTCCGCGTCGGCGACCGCCGCGGGGAGCGGACGCGCTCGTCCGTGGAGCCCCGCGACGGGCACGCCAGCCGCTCCGAGGGCGACGGCGACCGAGCGGCCGGCCCGCCCCGCGCCGAGAAGGAAGACGCGCGGCGCGTTAGACACGGACAGCGCGTCGGACACGCCGACCGCCGCGGTGGCGGGTCTGCCTAACGAGACGTGGCGTGCGTCGCGGAGTCGGCGGCGTGCGCGCGCATCGCGCTGTCGGCACGGGCCGCGGTGGTCGCACGGGCGAGAACCTGCCCGGGCGACCGCGCGTCCGTGGCGAGCCGTCGTGCGGTCCGGAGCGCGACGTCGTCCACGGCGCGGCGCTGAAACTCCGCGTCTGGCCCGAAGACCGTCCGCGCGACCTCGTAACCGATCTGCCGATCGACGAGCGCGCCCGCGGCGTCGAAGGTCGAACGCGTCATCACCACCTTCCGCGCCGAGAGCCCGCGCCACACGGCGTCGCGTGCGGCCGGCGTGACGAGGAAATCCGGGCTCGACGCGAGCGTCCGCGCCGCAGAACTTGCCGCGTACTCGGCGACCGCATCGCGGAACGCGGTCACCTGCCGGCCGAGAGCACGCACGAAGGCGAGTTCGGCGGGTGCCGCGGCGGTGTCGCCCGCCACGACGTCTGGCGTGATTCCCCCCGCACCAAACACCACGCGCCCACCGTCGGTCCGGAAGCGCGGACGTCGTGCACCGGCGCTATCGCGCGCGACGCCCGGCGTTTCGTCGTCGCCCGCCGTGTCGTCGCCTGTCGCCAGCGGGCGGCTGATGGAGCGCCCGGACGGCGTGTACCAGAGCGCGGTCGTCAGCTTCAGTGCACCACCGCCGACGACGGGGAAGACGTTCTGCTTGCTGCCCTTGCCGTACGTCGGCGCACCGACCACGGCCGCGCGGTCGTGGTCCTGCAGCGCGCCGACGACGATCTCGGCGGCGCTCGCCGTTCCGCCATCGACGAGCACGACCAGTGGCAGCCCCGGATACCGCGCCGCGACCGAATCGACGTACTCGTGGTTGGCGTCGGGCGTGCGGCCCGCCGTGCGCACGACGAGTTGCCCGCGATCGAGGAACAGGTCGGCGACCGACACGCCCTGGTCGATCGAGCCGCCCGGATTTCCACGCAGGTCGAAGACGATCGACGCGGCGCCTAACGCACGAAGCGAATCGATCCCGCGCCGCACCTCGTCGGTCGAGGTGGCCGTGAACGTGGCGAGATCGAGATAGCCGACGCGATCGCCGAGCAGGGCGACGCGGCGCACGGCACGCAGCCGGACCTCCTCGCGCGTGACCGTGACCGGGATACGCCCCTCGACACCCGGCCGCTCGACGACGAAGCGCACGGGCGTGTTGGGTGCGCCGCGCAGACGCCTGGTCGCCTCCTCGGCCGTGAGACCGTGCGTCGGATCGCCCGCGATCTCGACGATGCGATCGCCCGCGCGCACACCGGCGCGCTCGCCGGGCGAGCCGGGGACGGGGCTGACGACCGTAACGACCGCGTCGCGTACATCGAGACGAAGTCCGACCCCCGCGTACGTACCGGCAGTGCTCTCCGTGAGACGGCGCAGTCGGTCGGGCGTGAGGAGTGCGCTATTCGGATCACCGAGCTCGCGGACGAGCCCCGCAGCCGCCTGATCGCGCAGCCGCTCGAGGGGGATCGAATCGACGTACTCGCGCGTGACGTGCCGGGTGACCTCGTCGAAGAGATGCGCGCCGGCACTGGCCGTCGTGGTCCCCTGCCCCTGGACCCCCCGCCCGACGAGCCAGGCCCCGGACACGACGGCCGCAGAAAGGGCCGCGAGCACGACGACCGGCGTCGGGCGCACGCGGGTGCGGGGAGGAACGGGAGGGACGGACGGAGAGTCAGCGCGCACGGAGAAGGACCGGAGATTACTCGATACTACTGAGACTCGGCGAGCGCACCGAATGTTTCCGCGAGGTCGGACGAGCGTGCGGACAGCACGGCGACGATCCGCGCGGCGACCGCGTCCGGGTCGCCGTCGGCGTCAACGAGCACGACGGGTCCCACCTCCGGGTGCGCGGCCTGCCACGCAGGATCGGCGGCGCGCGCGAACGCGTCGGCGACGCGGGCGTGGAACGCCGCCCCGGCCTGCTCCAGGCGATCGGGAGCGCTCCGCGCCGCCATGCGGGCCGCGCTCACGTCCGGTGCACACGTGAGCAGCAGCGTGAGATCGGGAACGAGGCCGCCGGTGGCGAGCGCGTTCGCCGAACGGATCGCGTCCGCATCGAGTCCGCGTCCGGCGATCTGGTAGGCGTAGGTCGAGAGAAAGAACCGGTCGAGCACGACGTGCATGCCCGCCGCGAGGTCGTCGACGATCCGAGCGACGAGTTGCGCGCGCGCGGCCATGAAGAGCAGCGCCTCGGCCCGGGGATCGATCTCGCCCGACGGATCGAGCAGGAGCGCGCGCACGCGCTCGCCTAACGGCGTGGCGCCCGGCTCGCGATAGCTCGCAACGCGCACACCCGCGGCGCGCCACGCGGCCACGAGCCGGGCGACCTGCGTCGATTTGCCGACGCCTTCGGCTCCCTCGAAGACGACGAGCTGCCCGCGCGCACGCGGACCGCGGTCGTCGTTAGGCACCGGTCACGCCCGCGTCAGGTGAGCGTGATGATCGGGCTCGCCGCGCCCTTTTTCATGCCTTCCGAGATCCACTCGTTCACGCGGAGCATGAGCTTCTCGAAGTTGTCCTGCGCGGCGACGTAGCGCTGGTAGGTGCCGTTGGTCTGCACCTGGGAGAGCAGCGTATCGAGCCGCTGCTCCATCTCCTCGGTCGGATTCTCGCCGCGCTCGAGCATGCGCTGCGCTTCGACACGGAGTTGCTCCATCTCGCGCAGGGCGGTCACGGCCACGCGGTCCTCGTTGAGCGCCTCGCTCGACCGCTTGACGGCCTTGTACTCCTCGCTCTGGCCGATCTGGCGGCCGAGTTCGTTGGCTTTGTCCTGAATCATGAAAGGAGAGAAAAACGGTCGTGGAAGAAACGAGCGGCGTGACGCGATGTGTGGATGCCGTCAGCGGCGCGTCGCGATGACGAACCGCTCGCGTCCAGCGAGGTCGAGTCGCACGGCGACGTCTGCAAATCGTGCGTCGCTCGACACGAGTTCCGCCGCCGTGCCCGCGCGTCGTGCGTCGATCTCGAGCGCGAGCAGTCCGCCCGGCTGCAACACCCCGGCCGCGTCACGCGCGATCGCCGCGATCGCGGCCATGCCGTCCGCGCCGGCAAAGAGCGCGAGCGCGGGCTCCCAGTCGCGAACGCCAGCCGGAAGCGCTGCGGCCTCGTGATAGGCGATGTACGGCGGATTGCTGACGATGGCGCGCACCTGGCCACGAAGATCGTCGAGCGGCGCGAGGAACGCACCCTGGCGGAACTCGATCGGTGCGCGAAGCGCGGGCGCGAGCCGCTCTGCATTCGCGCGTGCGACGTCCAGCGCATCGGTGGACACATCGGTTGCGATCACGCGATCGAACTCGCCCTCGCTCGCGAGCGCGAGCGCGATCGCGCCCGAGCCGGTCCCGACGTCCACGACCACCCCGCCCGCGACGCCGGCGAGGAGCGCGAGCACCTCATCAACGAGCACTTCGGTCTCCTGCCGCGGGATGAGCACGCGCTCGTCCACGTCGAGCGTGAGGTGGCGGAATGCCGCCCGCCCGACGGCATAGGCGAACGGCGCCCCACGCACACGCCGTGCGGCCGCGGTGTGCGCCGCCGCGACGAGCACCGGATCGGCTGGCTCGGTGGCGCGCAGCGTCGGCCAGAAGCGCGGCTGATCCGCGAGCGCGGCGACGAGGTCTCGCGCCTCGGCCCGTGCGTCGCTCAGTCCCGCGTGCGCGAGCACCGGCGCGAGCGCCGCGACGAGTTCGCCGAGCGTGGCGGCTGCGGTCACGTGACGCACATGAGGCAGCGCGAGCCCAACGGGGGTGAGGCGCCGACCATCGACACGATCGCGCTCGACACGATGATCCTCGACGCGGTCACTCACCGGCGAGTCGCTCCTCGACGTCCGCCACGGCGAGCGCGTCGATGAGCGGGGCGAGGTCGCCGTCCATGACGCGCGGCAGATCGTAGAGCGTGAGACCGATGCGATGATCGGTGACGCGTCCCTGCGGATAGTTGTAGGTGCGGATCTTCGCCGAGCGATCACCGGTCGACACCTGCGACCGGCGCTGACGCGAGCGCTCGGCCTCGCGCTCCGCCACCATGCGGTCGAGCAGCCGCGCGCGCAGCACGACCATCGCCTTCAGCTTGTTCTGCAGCTGCGACTTCTGATCCTGCTGACTGACGACCAGTCCGGTTGGCAGGTGGGTGATGCGCACCGCGCTGTCGGTGGTGTTCACACTCTGCCCGCCCGGTCCCGACGAACGGAAGACGTCGATGCGCAGGTCCTTCGCCTCGTCGATCTTCAAGTCGATCTCCTCGGCTTCGGGCAGCACGGCGACGGTCGCGGCCGACGTGTGGATGCGCCCTGCACTCTCGGTCGCGGGCACGCGTTGCACGCGGTGCACGCCGCTCTCCCATCGCATCGCACCGTACGGCCCCGAGCCGTCGACCTTGAACACGGCTTCCTTGATCCCGCCTAACGTGCCCTCAGCCCACGAGATCGGCTCGATGCGCCAGCCGCGGCGCTCGATGTAGCGCGTGTACATGCGCACGAGGTCGGCGGCAAAGAGTGCGGCCTCATCACCACCGGTACCGGCGCGAATCTCGACGATGCACGGGCGGTCGTCCAGCGGGTCGGGGGGAACGAGCAGCGGCTTGAGCGTCCGCTCGATCTCGCCGATTTCGGTTTCCAACCGCTCGACCTCTGCACGCGCTTCGGCGGCGAACTCCGCGTCCTCCCCCGCGGCGAGCTCGCGTGCCTCGTCCAGCTCGCGCTCCGCGCGCTCCAGCCGTCGCGCCGCCGCCACGACCTGCGCGAGTCGATGGTGCTCGCGCCCGAGCGAGGCGAGTTGGCCGGAGTCGCGCGCGACGGCTGGATCGCCGAGCGCGCGCTCGACTTCGTCGGCGCGCTGTACGGCGTCGGCGAGCCGGTCGCGGAGGTGCGGGAGGACGAGGGACATTCGGTCGGCCAATCTAGCCGACGCGGGCGCACAGGCGGACGTCGCCGGCCTTCGCCCATCGGCGCACAGCAAACGGATGGCCGACATCCAGCAGTTTCCGCGTGATCGGGTGACCTGCGGCACACCGCGACGTCGGCATGATCGACCGGTCATGGCGCGTGGGTTGACGCGCGCAGTCACAACGCCCGAGCGTTCGGCCATGTCGAACATCCCCGCGCCGACGCCCCACCCACGGGTCGCCGAATTCCTCGGCTACGTCCCGATTCTCCAGCGCCTCGCGCCGGAGGAACGTCGTGCGCTCGCCGCGCTCGTGCGCGAGCAGCGAGTCCCTCGGGGCGGCCTCATCGTGCGGCAGGGCGATCCGGGAGACGCACTCTACATCGTGCGCTCGGGGATGGTGAAGGTGGCGGTCGTCGGTGACGATGGGCGCGAGGTGATCCTCGGCACCCTCGGTCCGACCGCGCACTTCGGCGAGCTCGCGCTCGTGGATGGGCAACCGCGGTCGGCCCACGTGCTCGCGATGGAGCCCACCGCACTCTACGTGCTGCGCCGCGACGACTTTCGCCGCCAGGTCGAGCAGATGCCGCGCGTGGCGTGGGCGCTGCTCGAGGAGATCTCGCGGCGGTTGCGCGAGGCCGACGCGAAGATCGCGGGGCTCGTCCTGCTCGATGTTCCGGGACGCGTCGCGCGCCTGGTGCTCGACCGCGCGTCCGGCACGCCAGGCGTGGTCGAACGCGCGCCGACGCACGAGGTGATCGCGCAGATGATCGGCGCGAGCCGCGAGACGGTGTCGCGCGCGATGAAGGAATTGCAGGGAAGCGGGCTGCTCCGGATGGAGCGTCGCACGATCGCGATCCTCGACCGCGAAGGGTTGGAACGTCGCGCAGCGCCGGGCGCCGGCGCGCGTGCAAAGGCGGAGCGCGCCGCCGCGGACAGCGCGGCCCAACCGACCGGGCAGGAGGCGCAGGACGCGCTCGATCCGGAGGCGTCCGCGACGGCGGACGCGATGATTCCGAGCGACGACGCCGGACCTCCCGACGCTCCGCCGCACGACACGCCCACGACACCGTCCGCGGCGGTCGTCGCGGGGTGAACGGCGGCGAAGGGCTCGTCCTCGTCTGCTGGGGGGTCCGCGGCTCGGTTCCCGCCCCAGGGCCAGCGACGGCACGCTACGGGGGAAATACGCCGTGCGCCGAGCTCCGCGCCGCCGATGGGCGGCGGCTGTTGCTGGACGCGGGGACCGGGATGCGGCCGTTAGGCGCGGCGTGGGGCACGGGCCCGGACGTGCCGGACGCGGAGGTCGACGTCCTCGTCTCGCACGCGCACGGCGATCATCTGCACGGCCTCGGATTCTTCGCGCCATTCGTCGCGGGGCACGCGCGCCTGACGTTGCACACGGCGATGACGCAGGTCGAGGTGATCGAAGCTGGGGTCCGCGCGATCCTCGGCCCGCCACTCTTTCCATCGATCGACGGCTTGCTCGGGCGCGTGGCGGTGCGCGCGCTCGCGGCCGCGGCATCGACGCGGGTCGCCGGCTTCGACGTGCGCCCGCTCGACGCGGAGCACCCGGGCGGAGCGGCCGGATTTCGGGTCACCGACCCAGACGGCGGCGGATCGTTGGTCTATCTGCCGGACAACGAGTTAGGCGCGTTCGACGACGCCGGTGTGCAACGCGGCGCCCTGCTCGACGCGGTCGCCGGCGCGGATCTGCTCGTGCACGATGCGACGTACCTGCCCGCGGAGCTGGCGCGCCATCGTGGGTGGGGGCACTCGTCGTACGCGGAAGCGGTGCGGCTCGCGGCCGATGCGGGGGTGCCCCGATTGTTGCTGCACCATCATCATCCGTCGCGGGGTGATGTGGAGCTGGACCGGCTCGTGGGGGCGGCCAAGGTGTTAGGCGAGGGAGTCGGAGTGGAGGTGGAGGCGGCGGTCGAGGGGGAGGTAGTCCGCGTGGCCTAGAGCCGGAGCGCGACGGAGGCGGCGCAGTGGCGGTACCGTCGTTTGGCGCTGAGGGCGGGGCGGGAGGGGCGAGGGGCTCGGGTGGGGCGACGGGTGGGGCGCAGCGGGTGAGGCGCAGCGGGAGGAACGCAGCGGGACGTGCGTGTTGGGGCCTCGGCGGGTGGGGCGGGCCGGGTGAAGCGGGGACGGGAACGGCGAGACGGAGCGCCAGAGCCGACGGGGCGCAGGCGGGACGGGAAGGGCGAGGGGCGCGGGGCCGCGTATACGACGCGCTCGGCCTGGTCTGCCTGCTGTTCGAGCGGCGCTGTTCGACGAGCGCCGTGCGGGGACCGCCCCCGTCCGTCACCCCGGCGTGCGCGGGGGTGACAGCCGAACGATCGTCGCCCTTCTCGCCCCGTCTGCGCCCCGTCGGCTCTGGCGCTCCGTCTCGCCGTTCCCGTCCCCGCTTCACCCGGCCCGCCCCACCCGCCGAGGCCCCAACACGCACGTCCCGCTGCGTTCCTCCCGCTGCGCCCACCCGCTGCGCCCGACCCGTCGCCCCACCCGAGCCCCTCGCCCCTCCCGCCCCGCCTAACGACGTCGCGCCCCGATTGCTACCGCCCGGACCCTGCCGCCCCCCACCCTCCGCCGCCTGGCGTCTCCACCCTCACCACCTCCCCCCTCCCCACCGCGACCGTGCACTTGGCCGGCACGTCCCGCCCGCCGACCCCATTCCGCCCGACCGCACCATCCCCCCCGCCCTGCGCCCCGCGCGGCGCGCGGCTCCGCCGTTCGGTCAACAGCGTCACGGTGCATTCCGCGAGCGCGCGGTACTCGCGCACGATCCCGTCGCCGCCGCGGTGCTCGCCTTCGCCGCCCGCCCCCTCGCGCACGGCGTACCGCTCCACCCGCAGCGGGTACGCTCGCTCGAGCGCCTCGACCGGCGTGTTGAGCGTGTTGCTCATCCCGACATGGACCCCGGTCGGCCCCGGTCCGCGAGACGAAGCCCCCTGCCCTCCGCCTAACGTTTCGTAGAACGTCCAGCGCTCGCCGTGGACCTCGCCGCCGAACGTCACGTTGTTCATCGTGCCCTGTCCCTGCGCGGCCACATCCAGCCCCGCGTCGGCGAGTGCCGCAAAGATCACGTCCGTCAATCGTTGCGACATCTCGACGTTCCCCGCCGCAACCGCCGCCCCGCGTGGCGCGTCGACGGCGCTCCCCGATGGGACCGTGAGCACGAGCGCGCGGCCGATGCCGTCGTTCGTCGGCACGTCGTCGTCGACCAGCGTGCGTACTGCGAACACCCCGGCCGCACGCGCGACTGCGCGCGGGCAGTTCACGTTGCCGCGCACGCGAGGGGACGTGCCTGCGAGGTCGACGTGCAACCGGCCGTCGCGCACCGCGACCGTCGCCCGGACGGGCACCGGCGTGTCGCTCACGCCATCGCCTTCGAGCGCGTCGTCTGCCGTTCCGTGCGCGCCCTCGTAGCGCGCCAGCCGCGCACGCGTGCGGCGCTCTGCGTAGTCGAGCAGCGCTGCGCAGGCCGCGCGCACGCGGGCCCCGCCTTCGCGCGCCCAGAGCGCCTGCCACGCCTCGCGCCCCGCCGCACACGCCGCGAGTTGCGCCCGCAGGTCGCCTAACCGCTCCTCGGGTGTCCGGACGTTCGCGAGCACGATGGCCAGCACGTCGGGGTCGGGTGCGCGTGAGCCGTCGGAACGGATCGATTCCGCGCGCACCAACCGCACCGGCGGCAAGATCAGCCCTTCCTGCACCAGTTCCGTCGCGCCCTGCGGCATGCTCCCGGGACTCATCCCGCCGACGTCCGCGTGGTGCGCGCGAACCGCGACGAACCCGATCACGAGCGCTGGATCGTCCGGCGCGGCGACGGCCTCGACGAGGGTCAGATCAGGGAGGTGCGAGCCGCCGGCCGACGGATCGTTGAGGAGGAACACGTCGCCCGGATGTGGCGCGCGTGCCCGCACCGCGGCGACCGCATCCGGCATCGCGCCAAGGTGCACGGGGATGTGCGCGGCCTGCGCGACCATCACGCCGTCGGCGTCGAACAGCGCGGACGATGCATCGCGCCGCTCGCGGATGTTGGGCGAGAGTGCCGTGCGAACGAGCAATCCGCCCATCTCCTCCGCGATCATCGCGAGCGCGTGGCCCCAGACCGGCAGCGCGAGCGCATCGATCGTCACGTCTTCGTTAGGCGTGTGCCGAGGAGTCGTTCGCTGTGCAATCGTCATCTCGCCTCCATCATCCAGCCGCCTATCGCGAGCGCGCGCGCCGTCCACCCCTCGGGGACGAACACCGTCGCATCGGCGAGCGTGATCGCCGCGCGTCCGGCGACGACGTCGTCGGTACGGGTGTGCGCATCGTCGAAGCGGGCCATCGCACCCGGTGGCGCCCCCGATATCACGCCGTGTGGTGGGGCCGTCACCGCCGAGCGTGCGAAGACGGGCGCCATCCCCGGCGTTGACGCGGTGTGCCGCAGGCTCACGACCTCGACGGCCCGGTCGAGAGTGAAGCCGGCGCGCTGCGCGTGCGCAGCGGCAAACCGCGTGGCCAGCGCCGCGCCGTCGTCGCCATCCTCGATCGGCACCTCCAACTCGGCCCCCTGCCCCACGTACCGGACACGTGCCCAGGTTCGCCGCTCGGCGCCACGACCCGTTCGCGCCGCCGCTCGTGCCATGAGGCTGCCTAACACCTCCGCTGACAGCGCGTCCACCTGCCGTGCGACCCCGACGAGCGCCTCGCGCCGATCCGGCGCGGCCGCCAGCCCGACCGCGCTCAGCACGCCTGCGTGCGGCGGAACCAGCACTCGCGTCATCCCGAGCCGTTCCGCCAGGCCGCACGCATGCAGAGGTCCACCGCCTCCGAACGCGACGAGCACGAGCCCGCGCGGATCGACGCCACGCTCCACACTGACCCGCCGTAGCGCACGCGCCATCTCGGCGTCGGCCGCAGCGACGATCCCCGTCGCAACCGCACGCACGCGCGCGTCGTCGGCCACGCGCCCATCGAGACGCTCGGCGAGCCCCGCGAGCGCGGTCCACGCGCGCGCCGGGTCGATCGCGACGCTGCCACTCATGCGTGACGGAGCGAGTCGGTCGAGCACGACCTGCGCGTCGGTGACCGTGGGCTCCACGCCGCCACGGCCGAACGCGGCGGGACCCGGCACCGCGCCCGCGCTCCGCGGCCCAACGCGCAACGCCCCGCCATCATCCACCCACGCCACGCTCCCACCGCCGGCCGAGACGGTGTCGACGAGCACGCGAGGGAGGGCGATCGGCACGCCGGCGACGGCGCCGCCCGTCTCGACCAGCGGCGCGCCGGCCAGGACGAGGCCAACGTCCGCGCTCGTGCCGCCGACATCGAGCGTCAGCGCGTCGCGGATGTCTAACGCCTGCAACACGGCCGCGGCGCCCGCGACGCCGCCGGCCGGGCCCGACAGCGCCAGCGCGGCCGCGGCGTCCGCGGCTTCGTCGGCGCGCAGCACGCCGCCCCCAGATGTCATCACCCCGGGCGCGGGGAACGCGTGCGCGGCCAGACGCTCGCCCAACCGGCGAAGGTAGTGCGCGACGCGTGGCCGCGCGTACGCCTCGGCGGCGGTCGTCGCCGCACGCTCGTACTCCCGCGGCTCGGGGTACACGGCGGACGAGCGCACCACGGGCACGCCGGGCGGCAGCGCACCAGCGAGCGCGTCGGCGAGCGCACGCTCGTGCGCCTCGTGCGCATACGCGTGCAGCAGCACGATCGCGACGGCGTCGGGCGCGCGAGCCTGCACCGCCGCGACGGCAGTCGCGATCGCGGCTGGTTCGAGCGCACGCACGACACCGTCCGGGCCCATGCGTTCGGCGATCCCCACCGCGTCGTCAGCCGCGACGAGCGGCGGCGGGTGATGAGCCGTGAGGTCGTACAGTCGGGCGCGATCCTGCCGCCGAAGTCGCAGCACGTCCGTATGCCCCTCCGTCGCGCAGAGGACGACGCGCGCACCCGTGCGCTCGAGCAGCAGATTGGTCACCACCGTCGTACCATGCACGATCCGCCCAACGGCGGCCGGGGCGAGGCCGGATGCGCCTAACGCATCGAGCACACCCTCGCTCTGGTCGGCGGGGCGCGTCAGGACCTTCGTGGTGGACACGCGCCCGTCCGCCCCGATCGCGGCAAGGTCGGTGAACGTCCCGCCAACATCGACACCGATCGCCGCCGTTCCAACCGCTGCCGCTCCGACGTCCGACGTCACACGCGCGTCCGGTTCGTCACCCACGCGAGCGCCGCAGCGAGCGTGACGTTCGCTGGAACCAGCAGCGCGAACAGCTCCCCGCTCCGCTGCCCAACGCCCGGTACGAGGACGACGATCGCACCGATCACCGTCATGACCGCGAGCGCCGTCGCGGCGCCGGTCGCGCGCGCCCCCCAGCGCCGGCGCGCCGCGCCGCCCCGCGCGCCCAGCATTGGCACGAGCATGACGAGAAGCACGAGCGCGACGAGATTGGCCCCGAGCAGATTCCAGTTTCGCCCCATGTAGGGCGCGTGCTTCGTGACCGTGCCGGCGAGCAGCAACGCCGTGCCGAGGAAGCCGAGCACCAGTGTCCACACACCGGCCACAAGGCCCAACGCGAGCCGTCCGACGCCGCCACCCTCGGCGGCGAGCCACGCGCAAAGCGCGAACACGAGCGCAGCGGCGAGCCCCGCAAATCCGTATGCGACCACGTGCGACGGCGGTCCCGCGGCTTCGGGCGGGCGGGCCGCCGCGAAATAGGTACGCTCGCTCGCGACGAGTGGCACGACGCTGCCGTCCAAAGCCCGCACACGAACGCTCCGGACGTGCTGCATGAGCCTGACCGGCAGAAAGCTCTCCTGCCACGCGTCGAGCGGCGCGTCCGCGGGTCTGCCTAACGCAAGCTGGATTCCGGTGTAGACGGCCGGGTCACCGTCGGTCAGGCGGCGGGTGTGCGAGCGATAGGTCGTGCCGGTTGGCACGCCCGTGAGCGCCGCGCGCAGAGTACCTCCGAGCGCGCGATCAATCACGTCGCGCACGCGAGTCGAGCAGTTGTCGCGATAATAGTCGTAGCGGTAATAGCGGTTCTCCTCGCGCTGATTCCACTCGACGTAGTCGCGCACCGCCGCGCGTTGGGCCGGCGTCAGCGCCAACTCCTGCAGGTACACGCTGCGGTTCTCCACGCGCGCGTAGTGTTCGGCCATGTAGCCCGCGGGGAAGCCCTGCGTCCAGTACCGCGTATCGCCGGTGAGGAAGCGCCCGAGGAAGTTCGGCTGGTTGAAGTCGAACATCCCCCAGTTGTACGCGATCTCGAGGCCGGTACGCGCGTCACGCACGACGAGCGCATTGTGCCCGAAACGCTCCCAGACCTCGTCGCCCGCACCGATCGTCATGAGCGAAACGGTCAGGCTGTCGCCGGGTGTGGAGCCGGGGACCGCGTACTGCGCGCGCACCAGCGTCCCTCCCGATCCGAGCACGAGCAGGACGACGAACGCGAGCCGAGCGCACCACGCGAGCGCGCGGGAACGCAACCGCGGGCTCACTGCAGGCGGCGCTGTTCGAACACGTAGCTCCCGCCGACTCGGAACGACCCGTACCGCGCTCCATTGAACAGGTCGTATCGCGCCTCGGCGGTGAGCATGATGACGCGGAGTGGCACGAGATCGATGCCAAACGCGCCCGTTGGGCCGAATGCGACGCCGTCGAGGGCACGTTCGACGAAGGTTCCGTCGAGCGTGGGGTTCTGCACGTTGATGAAGTGCGCGCTCGCCCCCAACGCGACCCACGGCCGAAGCACGCCGGCCGCACGACGTCCGCCCAGGAACCCTGGCCGCCACCGCGTCTCCGCGGTGAGCGCGACGTCGGAGCTGCGCACTTCACCGACGTGCACCGAGTCGCGTCCGGCCGGTCCGCCGCCCGCGTTGGCGACCGCGTTACCAAGCGCCTGCGAGAATCCCGATACGGCGTCGTCGGTGTAGCGAGACGTCCAGTAAGCCGCGCCGAAGACGACGCGGAAATTCGGGACGATTTCGCCATAATCGGCGTGTATCGTGTAGAGCGGCGTGCTCCGCACCTGGTCGGGGAACGCGACCCCGCCGCCGATGCCGATTTCCGTGAGGCGCAGCCGGTCGAGCCCGATCTGGTCGAAGAACGAGCGCTGCGGACGGCGTGCGATCGCCCGCAGCTGACGTGCGACGATGCTGTCGCGCGCGGTCGAATCGGTCACCGCACGACGGATCGAATCGACCACGGCCCGCCGAATGGAATCGGTTCGTACCGAATCGCGTGACGACCCGGGCTGCGGTGTGGGCGTCTGGCCGAACGCGGGCCGTGCGGTGAGCGCGCCAACCGCGGCGGTCACGGTAGCTACGGTCGTCGCGCGGCGCGCCCACTGCACGCGCCGACGGCCACGCGCACGATCACTCCACCGGTTCAACAGTCGTTCCCGGGTAATAGGTCTGGAGGATGCGGTGGAAGTCCTGCCCGCTCCGAGCGCGGCCGATCGCGCCCCACTGGCACATCCCGACACCGTGTCCGTTACCGCGCCCATGCAGCACGAGGCGCAGCACGCGCCCGTCGTCGCCCACGGTGGCCGCGGCGGTAAAGTAAGTGCTCGGCAGGATGTCCGTACCAGGCGTGGGCTCATGGCCAATCGGGCTTCGCATCGCGAAGCGGATCGCGTTCCCGCGCAACACGAACCGACCCGCATCCGTCGTCACCGCCACCGACGCGGTCCGGCCCGACTCGGTGCGCTCACCGGTGCGCCACTCGCGAACGGTGCCTAACGAACCGCCGCGCGCGTCGGTCGTGCTGGCGTAGCGCCGCAGATAGCGCGCGAGCACCGCGTCGAGCGCTTCGGCATCCCACGCACGCTCCCAGCGCACGCGGGGCGCGTCTTCGCAGTACACGCGGTGCTCGCCCGGCACGGAGTCGCTCACGCGGCGCAGGTAGGGCGCGCGGTCTGCTCCCCACACCTCGGACGGATCGGCCGTGCTTCCACCACACGCCGAGTAATAGGGCGCCGAGACGACCGCGCCGTCGTAGTGGAGGACGAGGCCCGTCGTCGCGAGCAGCGCCCGGTCCGCATTGGGGCGCTCGGCCACAACGCCGCCGTAGACCTGATCCTCGGTCGTGGCGCGCAGGTCGTACGCGGCGGCCGCACGCGCGACCGCGGCCGCCCGCGGCAGGAACTCCGCGACGCGGCTGTAGAGATAGCTGCGCGCGGCCACTGCCTGCGCTTCGAGTGCGGCGTGGTCGCTCGCTCGCTCGGTCTGCAGTTCGAGCGGCAACACGCCGCGGAGGTACTCTTCCGCGGGCACCCGGTTGACGACGGTCAGCGTGCCCGCGGCGGGGTGCAGCCAGAGCGCGCCCCGGTAGCGCCGCGAGCCGAGCCGCACGAAACCGCCGTCGGCGGCTTCCGGTCGCGCGACGAGCGGGCCGTCGATCCAGGGCGTCGCTGCACCCGTCGCCGCCACCGCGCGCACGCGCCCGCCGCGTGCCTCGGCCATCCACGTCACGCCTGGCTGCGGCATGCGCCAACACGGTCCCGTTCGCGTCGGCGAGCACCCAGGGCGCGGTCGCACCGATCTCGGTCGTCCGCACGCCAAACTCGAGCGCGACGCGGACCACGCGTCCGCCGTTCGGCACCGCGACGGCGCCGTCCGACGTGACGGTGGTCTCCTTCGCGGGCAGACGCGACGTCGCGCGAGCGTGCTGCGACGACGGCGTCGTGGCGTCGAGTGGTGTGAGCCCCGTGTGACAGGCCGCGTGCAACACGAGCATGCCGCTCAGCAGCGCGACGCGAGCACGCCCGTTCAGGCCGATGCGCGCAGCGCCCCCGCGGGCGCGGGCCGTCACCGCCCGTAGCTGCCGATGGTTGTCGGCGTCCCAGCCACGCTGGTGCGCGCGGCACGGTCGCCCGCTGGCCCCGCCGACGCGAGCGGCAGCGCGCGCGGCACGCGTCGGCGCACGACCGGGATCACCGGCTCCAGCGCGACCGCGTGAAAGTCGTAATCGTCGACGACCTCGTCGATCGCGACGTCGACGAAGCTCCCGGCGGGTGCGGTCGTCTCGACCCACGTTACACCGTCGACATCGTCGGCCTGCCAGGGTGCGCGCGCCTGGGCCAACGCCCCATCCTCGGCGGCGCGGTCGACGAGCACGGTCGTCCGCGCCCCGATGCGCTCCTCGTAGCGCTCAGCCGTGATCGCGCGCTGCAGTTCGGTGAGGCGCTCCAGGCGGTCGCGCTTCACGACGTCGGGAACGTCATCGACGAGGTCGTACGCGCGCGTCCCTTCCTGCGGCGAGTAGGTGAACGCGCCGACGCGGTCGAAGCGCGCCTCCTCGAGAAAGTCGCAGAGCGCGAGGAAATCGGATTCCGTCTCGCCCGGGAACCCGACGATGCACGTCGTACGAATGGCGACCCCCGGGACTGCGTCGCGGAAGCGCGCGAGCTTCTCGCGCATCGTACGCTGCCGCTCGGGGCGTCGCATCCGCGCCAGCACGGCATCGCTCGCGTGCTGGATCGGCATGTCGAGGTAGCGCACGACACGCGGGCTCGCGGCCACGACCTCGAGCAGGCGCGGCGTGATCCCGGTCGGGTACAGGTACAGATTGCGATACCACGCCACGTCCGTTTCGGCGAGCAGCGCGTCGAGCAGGTCGGGCAACCGGACCCCGTCCTGCCGGTCACGCCCGTAGTGCGCGAGATCCTGCGCGACGAGGTTGATCTCGCGCGCGCCCTGCAACTCCAGCAGCTGCGCCTCGCGCACGACATCGGCGAGCGCGAACGAGCGATGCCGCCCGCGCATCAGCGGGATCGCGCAGAACGCGCAGCCGTGATCGCACCCCTCGCTGATCTTCAGGTAGCGCACGTGCGGGAGCTCGCCGCCGTAGAGCCGAACGCCGGGGTGCTCGGAGAGCGCGTCCGGCAGGACGAGCCCGCGGGCCGCGAGCTGCGGCACGAGCTGGTCGACTTCGCTCGCGCCGAGAAAGAGGTCGACCTCGGGGAGCGCCTCGACGAGTTCATCCTTGTGGCGCTGCACCATGCAGCCGACCGCGACCACCGCCTGGCACGCACCGTCGATCTTGAGCCGCCCCGCGCCGACGAGCGCATCCACGCTCTCCTGCTTCGCCGCGTCGATGAAGCCGCAGGTGTTGACGAGGATGATCTCGGCCTCGCTCGCGTCGTCGGTCGGCGTGGCGCCGTGCGCGACGAGCTCGGCGAGGTAGCGCTCCGAGTCGACGGTGTTCTTGTCGCAGCCGAGCGTGAGCAGGGCGACCTTCATACCTAACATCGTGGGACCTACAGCCTAACGGTAGTTGCCGAACTTCAGCTCGACGCCGAAGTCGCCCTTCCGCAGCAGCTGGATCGCCGCCTGCAGGTCGTCCTTGTCGGGCGCGGTGACGCGCACCTGCTCGGCCTGGATGCTCGCCTGCACCTTCTTGAGCTTGGCCTCCTTCACCGCCGCGGCGACCTTCTTGGCCGTGTCGCTGTCGAGCGCGGTCTTGAGCTTCACCTCGCGGCGCACGGTATCGCCACCGGCCTGCTCGATCTTGCCGATGTCGAGGTTCTTTACTGGCACGCCGCGCTTGATGAGCTTCGCCTGCAGTACGTCGAACAGCGCGGTCATCTGAAAGTCGCTGTCGGCGACGAGCGCGAGCGTGCTCTCGGCGCGCTGGAAATCGATCGCCGCTTTCGACCCCTTGAAGTCGTATCGCTGGCCGATCTCCTTCTGCGCCTGGTTCACCGCGTTGTCGACCTCCTGCAGATCGACTCCGGTGGTCACGTCGAACGAATACGTCTGGGCCATCCCGTAGAATAGCCGTTCAGGCGGGCGCGCCCAACCGGGCCCCACCCACCCGACGCTCGCCGGTGGCCCGCTACCCCAGGAAACTCGCCAACCCGCGTGCCTGCGACTGATGGCGCAGCCGCGAAATCGCCTTCTCCTTGATCTGCCGCACGCGCTCGCGCGTCACGCCGAGCAGCACGCCGATGTCTTCGAGCGTCATCGGCTCGCCGCCATCGAGGCCGAAGTACAGCCGCAGGATCTTCGACTCGCGCTCCTTCAGCGTCGAGAGCGACTCGTCGACCGCCTCGGTCAGCGCACGCTCGAACATCTGCTCATCCGGGCTCGCGCTGTCCTCGTCGGCGAGGTAGTCGAGCAGGCGTGTGTCGTCGCCTGGCGAGAGCGGTGCGTCGAGCGAGAGGTGGCCCTGCGAGATGGCGACGGTCTTCGACACCTCCTCCTCCGTCAGATCCATCCCCTCCGCGATCTCGGCGTGCGTCGCCTCGCGCCCGAGCTCCTGTTGCAGCGTGCTGGCGCGCCGTCCGATCCGGTGCAACGCGCCGGCGCGGTTGAGCGGCACGCGCACGATGCGGCTCTGCTCGGCGAGCGCCTGGAGAATCGCCTGGCGGATCCACCACACGGCGTAGGAGATGAACTTGATCCCCTTCGTCTCGTCGAACTTGTGCGCCGCGCGGATCAGACCGAGGTTGCCCTCGTTGATCAGGTCGGAGAGCGAGACGCCCTGGTTCTGGTACTTCTTCGCGACCGAGACGACGAAACGCAGGTTGGAGCGCACCAGCGTCTCGAGCGCGATCTGATCCCCGTCGCGGATTCGGCGGGCGAGGGCGGCTTCCTGCTCGCGCGTGATGAGCGGGAATACGCTGATGTCGCGCAGGTAGTGGTCGAGGGAGCCCTCGTCCGACGAGCGCGGCTTACGGGTGACGGTTGCAACGGCCATGTGCGTGCTCCTGGCTTCCGCGGTACTCCGCCCGCTGCGCGTGGGGGACGCGCGACGGGTGTCGTGCTGGGACGACCCGGCGTTCGGCCTCCGCGGCACCGAACGCCGGCACACCGCCGGGGAGGGGAGCGGTGTGTGCGGCGATACTACAGGCGAGAATTGTCCAACGAGGCCAGTCCGAACGGCGCGCTCACGCGCGCCACTCGGCCGCCCTTCTGCGAATGGTTACTGGACGCGCGTGAAGAGTCGGCGCCAGCGCACGCGCGTCGCCCAGGGGAGGGGCGTCGTCGTGTCCGGAGCATAGCTGTAATAGACGAACAGCGGGCGACCGATGACGAGGGAATCGGCGACGAATCCCCAGTATCGGCTGTCGAGCGAATTGTCCCGATTGTCGCCGAGCACGAAATAGTGACCAACGGGGACGATGAGCGGGCCCCAGTTGTCGCGCGACGGATGTGCGGCGGGGTCGCTCAGCGGCAGTAATGGGGCACGGTCGCGGGCCGACGCGGCGCGCGTGACCGGAGCGGCCGCCGCCGTGCGCACCGCGAAGTGCGTCTGCCACTCAAAATCCGCGGCCGCCGGATCGGAGCCAGGCTCGGTGTGCTCGACGTACGCTTCCGTGCGTGGGACGTTGTTGACGAGCAACGTCCCGGCGCGCATGGCGAGCGTATCCCCCGGAACGCCGATGATTCGCTTGACGAGATTCTTCTCGGGATCCTTCGGCCACGTAAAGACCACGACCTGACCGCGCGCGGGCCGTTGCAACCGCGGCAGACGCCGCTTCGTGAACGGCACTTCCGCGCCATAGCCGAGCTTGTTCACGAGGAGGAAGTCGCCGACGAGGATCGTGCGCTCCATGCTCCCGCTCGGAATCTTGTAGGCCTCGACGAAGAACGCCCGGACGAAGAAGAACAGCAGGATGGCGAGGGCGCATACCTTTGCCCACTCCCAAAACCAGCCGAAGACGCGAACGCGGGGCCGGCGATTGACGCGCGCGAGCGCGAACGCACGATCGGACTCCGAACACCAGGCGTCGACGCTCGTGGATGCCGCACCGACCGGTGCGACAGCCGAGGGTACGGCACCCACGAGCGGTAGATCGGCCCCGGTCCCGAGTTCCATTACGACGAGGTAGGCGGGTAGCAGGCGGGAGATGCGGAGACCCGGGAACATCCGGTGTGTCCCTGCATGACAGGAATAAAATCGAAGCACTTGACAGCGTGCAAGCGCAAGCACCCGCCGCAGTTGCCCGTTTCCACGATTTTGTCAGGTCGAGGTCGTCCGGTCGCCAACCGTCGAGGTCGGGGCGCGCTCAGTCCGGGGTGCCGAGGTAGTTGTCGATCTGGGCGCGCTGCAGTGTGCCCGAGTAGTCGACGTACCCGACCTTGGTCTCGGAGTAGAAGTCGTACACCTCCCATCCGCCCTCGCGGTGGCCGTTCCCAGTCTGCTTCACGCCGCCGAACGGCAGGTGCGCCTCGGCGCCGATCGTTGGCGCGTTGACGTAGGTGATCCCGTTGTCGAGTTCTTGGAGGGCGCGGAACCCCAGCGCGAGGTCGCGCGTGTAGACGCTCGACGACAGACCGTACTTCACGTCGTTGTTGACGGTGAACGCCTCCTCCGCCGAGTCGACGCGGATGACCGAGAGCACCGGGCCGAAGATCTCTTCCTGCTCGAGCCGGCTGCCCGGCTGCACGCCGGTGAAGATCGTCGGCTCGTAGAACCAGCCGTTCGCCAGCGCATCGCCCTCGGCGCGGCGCCCGCCGGTGACGAGCGTGGCACCCTCCGCCTGACCGATGGCGACGTACTGCTCGACCTTGTCGCGCGACGCCTCGTGGATGAGCGGGCCGATGTCGGTCCCGGCGCGACGGCCGTCCCCAAGGGTCAGGGCCTGCGCTCGCTCCGCCAGCCGTTCGACGAATCGGTCGTGGATGCCGCGCTGCAGCACGAGGCGGCTCGTCGCGGTGCAGCGCTGTCCGGTGGTCCCGAACGCGCCCCAGAGCACGCCTTCCAGCGCGAGGTCGAGATCGGCGTCGTCGAGCACGATCTGCGCGTTCTTGCCCCCCATCTCCAGCGAGAGCCGCTTGTGCGTGCGGCCGCATGCCTCGCCAACGCGGGAGCCGGTCTCGGTCGAGCCGGTGAACGACACCGCATCGATCCCGGGGTGCGCGACGATCGCGGCGCCGACCTCACCCTCGCCGTGCACGAGCTGAATCACCTCGGGCGGCAAGCCGGCCTCGAGCAGTATCTCGACGAAGACGTGGCCGGTGTGCGGCACGTCCTCCGCGGGCTTGAAGACGCACGCGTTTCCGCAGAGCAGCGCAGGAAACAGCTTCCAGGTCGGGATCGCGAGGGGGAAGTTGAAGGGCGTGATGATCCCACACACGCCGATCGGCCGCCGGTAGGTCATCGCCCACTTGTTTCGTAGCTCGCTCGGCACCGTGTGGCCGAAGAGCCGGCGCCCCTCGGTCGCGGCGTAGTAGGCCGTGTCGATGCCCTCCTGCACGTCGCCACGCGTCTCGGTGAGCGGCTTGCCCATCTCGCGCGTCATCAGGTCGGCGATCTCGTCCTTCCGTGCGACGAGCAGGTCGCCGGCTCGGCGAAGAACGTCCCCACGCGCGGGCGCCGGGGTGCGGCGCCACTCCTCGAATCCGCGACGCGCGCTCGCGACCGCGCGTGCGACGTCGTCCGCGCCCGAGCGGGGGAAACGGCCAATGAGATCGCGCGTGTCGGCCGGGTTGCGGTTCTCGAAGTAGTCGTCGGTCGACGGCGCGACCCACTGGCCGGCGATGTAGTTCTGGAACGGCGGACGCGAAGCGGGCTGACTCGAAGAAGCGGGCATGCGAGCAGAAGGGCAGATGCGATCGGAACGCCGCGCGTGCGCGCGGGGCGGCAATCTACCCGGCGAGCACTCGCCGCGATCGTGCGATCGGTCGTCGCGCCCAGGCCCGCTCGGCTTGACGCGATCGGCGCGCGTGCGACATTCTGGGCGCTTCATTCCCGCCACGGTCCCGACGGTTTCACCCTGCGCATGCCGGCCTCCCACCTTCCCGCGCCGTACCGTGTGCGAATCGGCGCGCACGTGACAGCCGCGCTCGCAGCGATCGCGTGCGTTCCTGTGATCACGCACGCGCAACAGGCGGGCGCCACGCCGGCCGCGCCGATCTCCTTGCGCGGCATCGTCTACGATTCGCTGTCGCACGCGCCGCTGGCCGGCGCGACCGTGCAGGCGGTGCGCGCGGACAATGCGGCCAGCGCCCGCAGCACGACGTCGGATTCGAGCGGCGCGTTCCAACTCGATTCGATCGCGCCCGGACGCTACCTGCTCGGCTTTCTCCACCCGACGCTCGATCTGCTCGCTGTGCAGGTCACGCCGGTGATCGTGATCGCGGATGGACGCACGCTGCCGCCTGTCACGCTCGCAGTGCCCGGGCCGACGTCGATGCGGGCCGCCCTCTGCCCGCCGACGACGCCGAGCGATTCGTCGGGGGCCGTGGCTGGGGTCGTTCGGAACGCGCTCACCGGCGACGCAGCGAGCGGCGCGACGGTGGTCCTCTCGTGGGAGGAGCTCGGGATCAGCCGGCAGGGACTCCAGCGGGAGCGCCGGCGCGTTCCCACGACGTTGCGTGCGGACGGCAGCTTCCTCGTGTGCGGGGTGCCGACCGACACGCCGATCGATGCGAGCGCGACCGGACCCGGCGTGACGAGTGGCCTCGTCGAGATCGCCGTGCCGATGCGGGGCCTCGCGGTGCAGCGATTCGCGCTCGGCCCGGTTGCGTCCGCGGCGTCGGGCGCCGGCGACGACTCGGCGGCTGTCGCCGAACGTGGTGGATTGCCGAGGCCGGCGCCTGGAACCGCGCGTCTCGCGGGGCGCGTCGTGGGTCCAGATTCGCGCCCGATGCCTGGTGCCCGCGTACGCGTGTGGGGAACCGACGCGCGCGCCGAAACCGGCGTGGATGGGCGTTATACGCTCAGCGCGCTTCCGACCGGGACCTTCACGGTCGAGGTGCGCGGCATCGCGCTCGAACCCTTCCGCGCGCCAGTGGATCTCGCGAACGGCCAGACGGCAGAGTTGACGGTCACGCTCCACAAGCCAGCCGCTCAACTCGAGCGCGTCTCGGTCGTCGCGAAGACGCCCGAGCGGACGCGTTTTCTGCAGGAGTTCGAAGCGCGGCGGCGATCAGGCCAGGGCCGGTACTTCACCGCGGACGACATCGCCAAAGCGCACGCGGTCGAACTCACGGACGTGATCCGTGGGGTGAGCACGCTGAACGTGATGCCGCGTGGTGCCCGTGGGAATGTGCTGGTCGGGCGCCGCAACTGTATTCCGACCGTGTGGCTCGACGGCAACGTCATCCGCGGCGGCGCCTACAACATCGACGACCTCATCTCGGCGCAGGCCGTCGCGGCGATCGAAGTCTACGGCGGCGGCGCTGCCCTTCCGGCGCAGTTCAACCCAACCGGCACGGGCGGATCGCTCGCCGCGGGGAGCCCGGTGACCTGCGGCGCGGTCGTCATCTGGACGGCGCGGTAACGGCGCTCTGACACCAGCGGGCCGGGGCACACGTATGAGCTGCCGCCAGTCGGACCGACACACGACGCCACGCGTCGTCGTGAATCCTCCCCTCCAATCGACATAGCATGAGCGACGTCGTCTTTCTCATCCCGATCACCGCGATCGTGTGCGGTACGATCGCGAGCGTCGCGAAAGCGCGCGCCAAGGCGCAGCAGCGCGAGCTCGACATGGGGTACGCGGGCTCGGCTGCCATGGAAGCGCGGCTCGCGCGCATCGAGCAGGCGGTCGACGCGATCGCGGTCGAGGTGGAGCGCGTCGCCGAGGGGCAACGGTTCACGACGTCCCTCCTCGCCGATCGCGTGCCCGGCGTGGGGCGGTCACCCGAGCCGGTGCTCCGACCGTAGCGCGTCCGAACTTTCGGGAACGGCGCACCGGAACGAATCGGGCGGCGGTCAGTATCGAGAGAGCGGATCGTTCGTGCACGGCCAGCCGTTCCGGCTCGCTGCACGTCGCGCGCTCGCGTAGGCTTCTGGCTCTCCTGTTCCTTCCTCCGTTCGTTTCGCCGTGCCCCGCTTCCCCCTCTCGACTTCGCTGGCCCCGTCGGCGCGCGCGGTGACTCGCGTGCTGCCCTCGCCCTCGGTCCATCACGCGGCCGCGCTCGTCGCAGCTCGTGATCGGCGCCGCGCCCGCGTTCGCACAGGCCCGCCCGAAGGCGGGCGCGATTGGTGGCACGTCGACGCCTGCGCGTGGACCGGGCCGACCGACGAACGGCGCCGCGGCGCCGACTGCGCCCGCCGCGGCGGCTCCGGCTGGACGCCCGATGGCGGTTTACGGTACGGTCTACGATTCGCTCGCGACGGCCCCGATGGCGGGCGCGACGGTCCAGTTCGTCGCCGAGGGCGACCGTTCGCGCGCGTTCACGAGCGAGACCGATTCGCTTGGCCACTATCGGATCGCGGGACTCACGCCGGGTCGGTACGTGGCCGGGTTCCTCCACGCCGATGTCGACGCACTCGGCATCGAGCTCCGACCGATCGTCGTCGACCTCCTCCCCGATTCGGCGGCCCAGATCGATTTCGGCGTGCCGGGCTCGCGCACGCTGCTCCCCGCGCTGTGTGGCGCGAACAACCCGACCGGTCGCGCGCCCGCAACGGCCGCGGACGAGAACCTCGCGGCCCTTCTACAACCCAAGGCGCCGGGCGCACTGACGGGGAGCGTCCGTGACGCCGAGACCGGCGCGCCGCTGCCGGGCGCGAAGGTCGTCGTGACGTGGAAGGAGTTGAAGAGCACGGGCGGTGCGCTCGTGAACGCGAGCCGCCGCGTTCCCGCCGTCGTGCGCGCGGACGGTGGCTTCGTCGCGTGCGGGTTGCCGTCCGATGTCGATCTCGTGGCGAGCGCTGAAGCGAAGGGACGTCACGCCGGCCTCGTCGACGTGCGCCTCTCCCCATCTCGCCTCTCGCGCCGCGACTTCGTC
Organism: uncultured Gemmatimonadales bacterium; assembly: GCA_963702945.1. GTDB lineage: Bacteria > Gemmatimonadota > Gemmatimonadetes > Gemmatimonadales > Gemmatimonadaceae > BPUI01. The sequence goes on along the minus strand of OY969773.1, from coordinate 121,991 downwards.
CTCGGCGATTCCGCCAGCGCGACGATCGTCACGTTGCCCGATACGGCGCCCGCAAAGGAAGGACGACTCGTCACGCCGGTCACGGTCGCACGCGGACGGGCGCGGCTCACGGGTGTCGTCCGTACGCCAGACGGGCGCGCCGTGAACGGTGCAACGGTGCTCGTCTACGGAACGGAAGCCAAGGGCCAGACGTCGCCGACCGGGACATTCTCGCTCTCCGGTCTACCCGCCGGAACGTACAGCGCAGAGGTACGCGCGATCGGCTACGCGCCCAAGCGTGTCGCGGTGAATCTGTCCGCCGCGCACACGGCGTCGGTCACGATCCCGCTGGACGATCGCGTCCAGATGATCCAGCGCGTGGTCGTGACAGCCGAGCGTACGAAGCTGGAGAAGGACTACACGGGTTTCCTCGACCGCGCGAAGCACGGCATGGGCCGCTACATCACCGAAGAACAGCTCGCCGACCGACACGCGATCCAGTTCACCGACGTGCTGCGGATGACGCCGGGGATGAACGTCGTGCCCAACGGCTCGATGGGGTACGCCGTGACGGGGCGTGGCGGCTGCACGCCGGACATCTACCTCGATGGCATGCCGATCATCGACGGCGCGTCGAGCTTGAACGATCTCGTCAATCCGAACGACGTCTCGGGGGTCGAGATCTACAACGGCGGAGCGACGACGCCCATCCAGTTCCAGAGCTCGGCGGGTGGGGGCAGCTGCGGAACGGTCATCGTCTGGAGCAAGCGCGGGAAGCCGAATTCGTCGCGACAGCAGCCGTAATGCTGGGCGAGGGCGGCCGATCGCGCTTGCGTCCGGTGTCCCGCTACGGCGTTGCGGTCGGGGTGGCTGGAACCGGCGTCACGGGCGTGGGCGCGCCAACGGCGGGCGGCGTCGTCACCTCGCAACTCCAGGATGCCGGGTGGGCGAGGCTCGGGATTGCGTAGCCGACCTTCGGGAGGATCTCGCGGGCGCCGAGCGTGATGGCGCCTGCGAGCATGACGAGGCCGAAGACATGGACGACGCTCGATCGGTGGCGCCAGGCGGAGGTCGAGGTGAACAGTCCGACGAGACCGAGGGCGGCGACGAGGCCGAGGTAGTAGCCGAGTTCCAGGCCGCAGCGGGTCGAGTAGGGCCAGTAGATCAGCGCCGCGACGACGCCGATACCGAGTGCGAGGCGGAAGAGGAGCGCGAACTGCGCGCGCCAGGAGCGGCGGCCCGCCGGCGCGGGGTTCCCGATGGCGCGGCCAGCCGTCGGCGCGGGGGTCTGATTGGCACGCCGATTCGCCTCGGGTGACGTGGCCGTCGACGCGGGCGCAACGCTTGCCGGTCCGCGCGCGGGCGTTCCCGTGGGGGTGGGAGTGTCCGGGACGGAGGCGAGGCGTCGGTCGAGGTCGGCGAGTTCCCGGTCCCAATCGCGGTCGCTCATTGGTCAGGTTCCTTCGCGCTTGAGGCCGTAGCGCTCGATCTTCTTGTACACATTCGAACGGGGCATTTCGAGGGCGCGGGCCGTCTCGGAGACGTTCCAGTCGTGCTCACGAAGTTTGGTGAGGAGGAACGCGCGTTCGGCGGCGTGTTTGAATTCCTCGAACGTCCCGGAGTCTCCGAGCGCGCCAACGTTGTCGCTCTCGGCGGCGCGGCGGCCGACGAGGTGTTCGACGTCGGCGGCGGTGACGTGCGGGCCGGGCGCGAGGATGACGAGCCGTTCGACCGTGTTGCGCAGCTCGCGGACGTTGCCCGGCCAGTCCCACTCGACGAGGCGCTGGACCGCGTCGTCGTCGACCGACTTGGGCGGCAGGCCGTCCTGTTTGGCGAGCAGGTTGAGGAAGTGGCGGACGAGGAGCGGGATGTCCTCGCGGCGGTCGCGGAGCGCAGGGACGCGGAGCGGGACGACGTTGAGGCGGTAGTAGAGATCCTCGCGGAACCGCCCGGCGGCGATCTCCTCGTCGAGCGTCTTGTTGGTCGCCGCGACGATGCGGACATCCACCTTGACGGGGCGCGCGCTGCCAATCCGGGTCACGACGCCGTCCTGCAAGACGCGCAGAACCTTGGCTTGCGCGGCGGGCGACATGTCACCGACCTCGTCAAGGAAGAGCGTGCCGCCGTCGGCCTGCTCGAACTTCCCGGCGCGGTCCTGCACGGCGCCGGTGAACGAGCCCTTCATGTGGCCGAACAGCTCGCTCTCGATGAGTTCAGACGGAATGGCCGCGCAGTTGACCTCGACGAGCGGCTTCTTGTGGCGCGGCGAGTTCTTGTGGATCGCGCGGGCGACGAGCTCCTTGCCGGTGCCGTTCTCGCCGGTGACGAGGACGCGAGCCGGAGTGGGCGCGACGCGTTCGATCTGTTCGATGAGCGCGCGGATACCGTACGAACGGCCGACGATCTCGTGGCGGCTCTCGATCGTCTCGCGAAGCGTTTGGCGCAGGCGCGCGTTCTCGTCGGCGAGATCGGCGTGTTCGAGGGCGTGGCGGAGAAGGAGGAGAACGCGATCGGTGTCGAGCGGCTTCTCGAGGAAGTCGTACGCGCCGGCTTGCGTGGCTTCGACCGCCGTCTTGATCGTACCGTGGCCGCTGATCATCACGACGACCGCGCTTGGATCGACCTGACGCAGGCGGCGGAGCGCGTCGAGGCCATCCATCCCGGCCATCTTGATGTCGAGGAAGACCAGGTGTGGGCGGAACCGTTCGTATTCGGCGAGTCCCTCGGCGGCACCAGGCGCCGTCCGGACTTCGTAGCCCTCGTACTCGAGGAGTTGGCCGAGTGCGGTGCGGATACCAGGTTCGTCGTCGACGACGAGGATACGCCGGGGCATGTCAGACAGAGAGGTAGGAATCGTTCGCTGCGCGCAGGCCGACGCTGCGGCGGATCGCCGTCACGGTGTCGCCTTGTAGAGCGTGACGCGCCCCCGGCCGACGCGGACATCACCGATGTAGGACGGGAGCGGCACCGCGATCGCATCGTCGGCAACGCCGTCGGGATTGGGGCCCTGGCGGAACCGACCGACGACGCGCGGGATCAGCGCGCCTGGAACGGGGACCGTGCCGAGCTGGACGTCGCGGACGCGAAACTCCGCGAGTCCTGGTCGGATCACGTCGACCGTGCCGGCGAGGCGGAGCGTGTCGCGGGCGTGGAGCACGCTGCGGACCGCCGGGCCGAGGATACCGGCGAAGTCGGCCGGGGAGACTACCGAGCGGAGATAGACGCGATCACCGACGACCGTGGTTTGCGCGTCGCGTAGGGTGGCGGGGAGCGCGTCGGAGAGGGAGAGAAACGCGTAGGACGCGAGTTCGCCGGGTCGGACGTTGACGTAGACCGGTCCGCGCGGGGCGGCGAGGGTGCGGATCGCCCGTTCGCCGCGGGCCGCGCTGGGCTGGTCGACGCGTTGCCAGGTCGCGCTGGTGTCGGCGGCCGGTGTGTCGTCGGATCCGCGGAACCGTTCGACGAGTGGGCGCCAGCGGTCGCGGCCGACGTAGAGGAGGGCGGCGACGAGGACGATCGTGAGGCAGCCGAGTCGGCGGAGGCAGCCGAACATCAGCTCGCGGCGGTCGTCGCGTGGGTGATCGTGCGAGGCGTCGTCGGGGGTCGCGTCGTCATGCGCTCCAACGTAGCAGCGCGCGGTCGAAGCAGCGCGCGGCTGGCGGGCGTCGGCGCGTCAGGTGCGCGGAGCGGGATCGGGCTCGCCCCAACGGCGCGCGGGGGCGCGGACCGCCGGTGGCAGTGGCAGGGACGCTGAGCCTTGGGTGGGCACGCGGTAGCGGAGCGCTTCGGCGATGTGGGCGACGGCGATCGCGGGCGTGGCGTCGAGGTCGGCGATGGTGCGGGCGAGCTTCAGGACCCGGAAGTAGGCGCGGGCAGAGAGTCCCAGGCGGTCGGCGGCGGTGACGAGGAGTTCGCGGGCGGTGGTATCGACCGGGGATTCTCGGTCGAGCCATCGGCCGGAGACGCCCGCGTTGGTCGTGATTCCGGGGAGGTCGTGGTAGCGCGTTGCCTGGCGCGCGCGTGCGGCGGCAACGCGGGGGCGAATGGCCGCGGAGGGTTCGCCGAGGGTGCGGGCGCCGATCGCGCGTGGGGGGACCGCGCCGACGCGGACGTGCATGTCGATCCGATCGGCGAGTGGGCCGGAGAGGCGGGCGTTGTACCGTTCGACGTCGGGTGGCGTGCACGTGCAGACGGCGTCGGGTTCGCCCGCGCGGCCGCAAGGGCATGGATTCATTGCGGCGACGAGGGTGAAGCGAGCGGGGTAGCCGATGGTGGCCGTGGCGCGGGAGAGCACGACTTCACCGTCTTCGAGCGGTTGGCGCAGACTTTCGAGGACGTGTCGGGGGAATTCCAGCAGCTCGTCCAGGAAGAGTACGCCGAGATGGGCGAGGGAGACCTCGCCGGGACGCGGGGGGGAGCCGCCACCGACGAGGCCGGCGGTGGAGATCGTGTGGTGTGGGGCGCGGAATGGGCGGTCGGGTGTGCCAGCGCCGGCGCCGAGCGTCGTCAGGCCTGCGACGGACCGGATCGCGAGCACGTCGAGCGCTTCGCGGTCGGTGAGGGATGGGAGTATCGAGGGGAGGCGACGCGCGAGCATCGTCTTCCCTGCCCCGGGCGGACCGACGAGCACCAAGTTGTGACCGCCCGCCGCGGCGATTTCTAAGGCGCGTTTCGCCATCTCCTGGCCGACGACGTCGGCGAAGTCGTCGGTGGGCAGGGTGGCGGCCCGTGGCAGCGCGGGCAGGATGGTGTGCGGAAGCGGCCCGGCGACGAGGGAATCGACGAGTGCGCGGAGCGTTGTCGGGGCGTGGATCCGTAGCCCCTGGACGCGGGCAGCTTCGGCGAGGTTGCCGGGGGGGACGACGAGCGCGTGGCCAGCATCGGCGGCCCAGCGTGCGATCGGGAGCACGCCGCGGACGGGGCGCAGGGTACCGTCGAGGGCGAGTTCTCCGACGACCACGAGGCTCGTCAGCGCGTCGTGGTCGAGCATTCCGGTGGCGGCGAGCGCGCCGAGTGCGATCGGCAGGTCGAAGCCGGCGCCGCTCTTGGGGATGTCGGCCGGGGAGAGATTGACCGTCGTCCGTCGAGGGGGCAGCGGCAGGTCGCTATTGGCGAGGGCCGCGACGACGCGTTCTCGCCCTTCCTTGACGGCACCGGCGGCCAGGCCGACGACGGTCAGTTGGGGGAGGCCGAGCGCGGCGTGAACCTCGACGGTGACCTCGAAGGCGTGGATGCCTTGGATGGCGGCGGAGCGGACGGATGCGAGCACGGGCCCACGGTATCGCCGTGGGCCCGTGCGAGTCGCATCGAAACGTTGCGCGGTGGGGCGAAACGTTGCGCCGAGGACGTCGGCAGAACTGGCGGCGGCGCCGAGTCAGCGTGGCGCGATCGTGGTCGTCGTGGGTGCGGTCACGCCGGCGGCGTCGATCTCGAAGATGAGGACCGAGCCGGCAGGGATCGCGTTGCCGACCGTGGTGTCACCGTAGGCGAGGGCGGGCGGGATGATCATGCGACGGCGGCCGCCCTGGTTCATGCCGAGGAGGCCGCGGTCGATACCGCGGATCACGCCGCCGGAGCCGACGATGGTGTTGAACGCCGACCCGCCGATGTTGGTCCCGAACCGCCGGCCATCGTTGAGGTAGCCAGTATAGAAATAGTTGACCGTGCTCTTGGGCACGATCGTGAGGCCGGATCCGACGACCACGTCGAGGTAGTAGATCCCTGACGTATCCTTCTTGTAGTCGCTGAAGCGGATGCCGAGCGTTGGGGCGTAGGTCACCGTTGTGGGATCTTGCTGCGGTGCCGTCACATCCTGGCACGCGGCGCCGACGACGGCCATCGTGATGGCGCTCAGCGCGACGAGCGGCGCTCGGCGCGCACACGCGCGCCGAACGGCAGGATGGACGACGGAACGGGCGAGCGTACGAACGCGGGCGGCGGAACGGAACATCGGTCGCGCGGGGTAGTGGGAGAGAGGCCGACCGTAATGTAGGCTGCCACGGGTCGGTGGTCCGCATCCCGCATCGCCGGTCCGCTCGGGCGACTTCTTCCGCATTCCATCCTGTGACCGTCTCGCTTCCTACGACCCCGCCCGACGCGGGGCGCGGCTTCACCTGGCGGGAGCTTGCAATGCGGACACGCTGGGCGATCCGCCTGCGCTGTCCCAACTGCGGCGGTGGACCGGTGCGCGCCTCCTGGCTCAAGCGGCTGCCGGGGTGCCCCGTGTGCGGCATCCGTCTCGACCGGGGGGAGCACGACTACTTCATCGGCGCGTACATGGTCAACCTGATCGCCTCCGAGATGCTGCTCGCGGCCGGGCTGCTCGTCTCGCTGCTCGTGACGTGGCCAACGCCGCCCTGGGACGCAATCCAGTACGGCGGGGTCGCGCTGATGATCCTCCTGCCGCTCGCGACATACCCGTTCACCGAACTGCTCTGGCTCGCGTTCGACCTCGTCTTTCGGCCGTTGACGCCAGCGGAGCTGGAGTGGCACCGCGAGGGCAGTCTGGATGGGCGCGAGCTGCCGCACCGCTGAGCGGCTGCGCGACCATGACCTCTTCCTCGCACGCACGGCCATGACGATCGCGACCATCAATCCGGCGAACGGCGCCCGCGTTCGCACCTTCGACGCCTACGACGATGCGAGCGTCGAGCGCGCGCTCGCCGACGCGGCGACCGCGGCCCACCGCTGGCGCGCGGTCCCGGTCGCGGAGCGCGCCGCGGTCGTCGCGCGCGCGGCCACGCTGCTCGACGAGCGGCGCGACAGCTACGCGGCGCTCATGACGCTCGAGATGGGCAAGCCGATCCGGTCGGCACGCGACGAGGTCGCGAAGTGTGCCCTCGCCTGCCGTTTCTACGCGGAGCACGGGCCGGCCTTCATCGCGCCTGAATCACTCGTCGACGACGCGTCGGGCACCGGACGCGTGCGCTACGATCCGTTAGGCGTCGTGCTCGCCGTGATGCCCTGGAATTTCCCGTTCTGGCAGGTCATCCGTTTCGCCGCGCCGGCGCTCGTGGCGGGCAACGTCGGACTGCTCAAGCACGCGTCCAACGTGCCGCAGTGCGCGCTCGCGCTCGGTGATCTGTTTCGGGACGCGGGCGCGCCCGCGGGTGCGTTCCAGACGTTGCTCGTCGGCGCCGATCGGGTCGCCACCCTCATCGCCGACCCGCGGGTCGCGGCCGTGACGCTCACGGGGAGCGAGGGCGCGGGCGCCGCGGTCGGCGCAGCCGCGGGCGCGGCGCTCAAGAAGTCGGTCCTCGAACTCGGCGGGAGCGACCCGTTCGTCGTCCTCGCCGATGCCGACGTCGAGACCGCCGCGCGGATCGCCGTCACTGCACGCACGATCAACAACGGCCAGTCGTGCATCGCGGCGAAACGGTTCGTGGTCGAGGCGGCCGTCTACGATACGTTCGTCGAGCGCCTCACGGCCGGGATGCGCGCGCTCCGCGTCGGTGACCCCGCCGACGAGCGCACCGACGTCGGCCCACTCGCGACCGCGCAGATCCGCGACGACATCGCGGACCAGGTACGCCGCTCGATCGACGCGGGCGCGCGGCTGACGTGCGGCGGCGCGCTACCTGAAGGTCCGGAGTTCGCAGGCGGGTTCTACTATCTGCCGACCGTGCTCGCCGACGTCCCGCGTGACGCCGCGGCCGCGCAGGAGGAAACCTTCGGCCCGGTCGCGGCCGTCCTCCGCGCCCGTGACGCCGCCGACGCGCTCGCCATCGCCAACGACTCGCCGTACGGACTCGGGGCCTCGGTGTGGACCCGTGACGCCGACGCGATCGAGCGATTCTCGGCCGGTCTCGAAGCCGGCTCGGTGTTCGTCAACGGAATGGTCGTCTCCGACCCGCGGTTACCATTCGGCGGCGTCAAGCGATCGGGCTATGGCCGCGAATTGAGCGCGATTGGCCTGCGTGAGTTCACCAACGTCAAGACGGTGCGGATCGCGAACGGCACGGCCCCGCCGCCCGGCGGCGCGACCGAATGAGGCCGAGGCGTGTTGCCTAACGATTCGTGGCGGCGCGACATACGCGCGTCTTGGGAGACCTGACGATCAAGTGCATTTCGACAGGACGTACAGGATGGGCGCTTCCCGGGACGGACCGTCTCGACGAGGAGTGATCCTACTTCGTCCTGTCAAAACGCTCTTGATCTCGCCAACCCGTCCGCCGATCTCCTGCCCGCCATCACGGCCGCGCGCCTAACACCGGTTTCAACACCCGCCGCCACCACTGGGCGCGCTGCTCGACCCGCTCGGCGGCCGATCGAATGCGACGCCACGCGCCGAGCATCGCCCCGGCGTCGGCGAACCGCTGCTCGGGCTCGGGGTCGAGCGCGCGCCGCAGAAACTCCGCGAGCGCGGTCGGGAACCGGTCGAGCGGTGGCGTGCCGCGCATCTGCGACGCGAGCACGGCTGGTCCGTCGCTGCCCGCGAACGGCGGATGCCCCTCGAGCGCGTAGAACAGAATGGCGCCGATGGCGAAGACGTCGACCGTCGCGCTCTGGGGCTCGCCCAACAGCTGCTCCGGCGGCGCGAACGCTGGTGTGCCCGACGCGCCGGTGACCTCCTCGCCTAACGCGCTCGCGATCCCGAAATCCGAGACGCGCCACCGCCGGTACCGGTCGATGAGCAGGTTCTCGGGCTTGAGGTCGCGGTGCACGACGCCGATCGCGTGGGCCGCCGCGAGCCCTTCCAGGATGAACTCCAGCTGCGCTCCGACGTCGACCAACGTCCGCGCGCCCGCTCGACGCACCAGCTCCGCGACCGAGCCGCCGTCGGCGAGTTCCATCGTGTACCAGCTCACCCCGCCCCGCGCGTCGAAGTCGAAGATGGGGACGAGCGCCGGATGCGCGAGCTGCGCGGCCAGCGTCGCCTCGCGCCGGAAGCGCGCGACCGCGTCGGCGTCGCGCGCGACGTGCGGGTGCAGCATCTTGAGCGCGACCTCGCGACCGAGGGAGAGGTCGCGCACGCGCCACACCGACCCGAAGGTCCCGGCGCCTAACGGGGCGAGGGTTTCGTAGTCGTCGCCCGTGGCCCAGCGCAGGCGCGCCTCCGCAGTGAGCGCGACCGCCTCGCCCGTCGCTCCCTCCGTCGCGATGATCGGCGTCGGCCGCACGGCCACGCCGCGGTCGAGCGCACGCACCATGGCCGCGACCGACCCAAACCGCTGAGTCGGATCGGGGTGCAGCGCGCGCTCGAGCACGTCGGCCGCGCTCGCCGGACACTCCGGGCGGAGCAGGCGAATCGGGGGCACGTCACCTTCGGGCGCAGGTTCGCCCGTGAGCGCGAAGAACGCGAGCGACGCGAGCTGCCACTGGTCCGTGGCGACGGTCGGCGCCCAGCGCGCGCCCTCTTCCGGGGCGCGCGGGACGTCGACGGGATCGGGCGTGATCCCCGCGGGCACACGATCGCGCGGCACGGCCCACTGCCATCCCAGCAACCAGAGCCGCCCCGACGACGTCAGCCACACCGTGCTCGGTGACAGCGCGCCGTGCGGGCCGCCGCTGTCGTGCAGGTATGCGACGGCCGCTCCCGCCTCGCGCACGAGACGCAGCACCGCGGGGATCTGCTCCGGCCCGTGCCGCCCGATGCGCGCGCGCAGCGGTTCACCACCGATCCAGCGCCGCAGGTACCCGGGGCCGCGCCGTGGCTCACGCGCGGGCACCCAGTAATGGTACGTCGTCGGCACAATCGGATGGCTGCGATGCGCGAGTGCCCGCGCTTCGGCCAGCAACCACGGCGCATGGGCCGGGTCCGGCGCGGTGACGAGCGACAGCGACCGGCCGAGCGCGTCGATGATCTCCTGATAGTGCCGGTGCTGCTCGACGACCGCGTCGCTCCCCCACGACCAGCCCGGTGGCAACTGCCATGCGGCGAGGTGCGGCGGGAGCCGCGGCGAGGTGGCAGGAGGCATCGGGGTCGGTCGGCTCGGGCGCGGGCAGTCTAGGCCCGCATGTCCGCGGCTCGCAACGTCACGGTCACCGTCGTTCCCTTCCCGACCACACTCTCAGCGGCGATTCGCCCCCCCCAGCCGCTCACCAGACGGCGCGCGATCGCGAGGCCGAGCCCGCTGCCACTGGTGCGGGTCGAAAAATGGGGGTCGAAGATGCGCGGTAGCGCGTCGGCGGCGATGCCACTGCCGTCGTCCTGCACGGCCAGGACGACGATGCGGTCACCCACCGCGCGCGCGTCCGATCCGGGCGGCGGCTCGACCAGGGTGACCGAGACATCCACGCACGATGCGCCCGCCAGTCGCGCATTCTCCAGCAGGTTGAGCACGACCTCGCGTAGCTCGCCATCGCGCGCCCACGCGAGGGCCCTCGCGGGTGCCTCCAGTTCCCACCGCACCTCCCCGCCCCCACCGTCCCCAATCCCGATCCGCTCCAGCGCGACCACGTCCCGCGCGATCGAGGCGACGTCGGCGGGCTCGGGAGGCGGGTCGTGCCGAGTGGTTCCGTAGCGGCTGAACGCGCGCGCGATCTCGTCCAATCGGTCGATCTCGGCGAGGACGCGCTCCGTGTTCGTCTCGAGTAGCGCGCCAAAATCGCCCCGTCCGTCGCGGTACGCGCGCCGCAGCAGCTGCACACCGAGCCGGATCGGTGTGAGCGGGTTCTTGATCTCGTGCGCCACCTGCCGCGCCATCTCGCCCCAGGCGAGCACGCGTTGCGCGTGCGCGAGATCGGTGACGTCGTCGAGGGTGAGCACCGCGCCCGCGCTCGTCGCGTCGTCTGGCTCTCCGCGCGCCCCGCGCGGTGCACCGAGCCTCGTGAGCCGCGCCCGCAGCTGGCGGCCACGCACGGTGACGTCGAATGCGGTGTCGCGCTCTGGCGACGCGGCTCCATCGCCGCGGGGGCGCGCTGCCGCGGGATGTTCGGCCAGGAACGCACCCATCGGCGCCGCGATCTCGGCTGGAACGACGGCCGCGAGTGGCTCGCCGACCGCGAGCGCACGGCCGAGCAATGCGGCCGCGCGTGGGTTCGCGACGGTGACACACGCGTGCTCGTCGATGGCAATCACGCCGCTCGCGACGTCGCGCAGCACAGCCGCGGTCCGTTGCTGCGCGGCCTCGAGCGCGCGCTGACTCGCGTCCAGTTCGACGGCCATGTGGCGGAATGCCCCGAACACCGGGCGGAACTCGGCCGGCGGGTCCCGCTCCAACGTGGCGGCCACGTCCGAGGCGCCTCGACCCGCCACGCTCCGCGGCGGCTCGCCGCCGCTGGGGTCGCGGATCTCTGGCTGCCCGCGCGCGAGCGCGATCGCCGCGCGGCGAAGAGATCCGACCGGTCGCGCGAGTTGGCGCGCCGCCACGCCGCTCAGCCAGAGCGCGGCGAGCGCACCGGTGGTCGCCGCGAGGAGCACGAAAAAGCCAAGGTCGCGACGGCGCTGATCGCGTGCGAAGTCGTCGCTCCGGGCTGGCGTGGCGAGCACGACGCGCTGTCCGTTGCCGGCGAGCGCGGTCCGGAACCCGATGAGCGCGCTTCCGACCGTCGCCGGAGCGTCGAGCGTCGCGGTGATCTCGTCGCCGACCGCGAGGCTCAGCATCTCTGGCGCGGGGAGCAATCGCCCGAGTGGGGCGAGCGGGAGCAGCGCGGGCTCGCTCGCGGCCGTGAGCACGCCACTCTCGTACGCGAGGAGTGGCGCGCCGAGGCGCGCGGCGACGGTCGGCAACATGCGCCCGCCGCTTGCGACCGGACCGTGTTGAAGCGCGCCGTATTCCAGCGCGCCGTCCGCGACGGCCGCGCGCAACGTCTCGCGGACGAGCAGCGCGCGCGTGTCGCGGTCGCCCGCGTTGAGCTGCGCGAACGTCCACGCCGCGAACGCGAGCGTCGGCACGGCAAAAAACGCGAACAGCGCGGCCGTGAGGCGAGCGCGGTAGCTCCCCGTCCAGTACCGCCATCCACGGCTCGGCCGCGGCCACCGCGCCGCGTCGAGCGAGGGAAGCCACCAGAGCAGCCCCACGCCTGCGATGTTGAGGAACACCAGCAGCGCGGCGCGTTGCGCGAGTACGGCGAGCGAGCCGAGCATGATCTCGACATGCGCCGACGCGGGCCCGTCCGGGAGCACGATCTCCGCGTCCGCGTGCGCGATCGCCTCGCTCCGCGTCCAGCGCAGCAACGCGCGAGGTGCGGCAGTCGGCGCGTCCCCCGCTTCGAGCGACGGGGCGACGACGGCAGTCGGCCGCTGCCCCTGGCGGAGTAACGACAGCAGGTACGGCGGATCGTCGCCCCGCGTGCGCCGGCCACCCAGCAGCGCGCCTAACGGATCGATCGTGACGAACTGTGCGCGCGGAAACATCGTCACCGTCGTGACGCGTCCATCACGTTGCGGGACGGCGAGCAAGGTGGCCGCGCCGGGATCCGCGGCGATCGCTCGCGTGATCGGGATGCCCGCGGAGGCCGCCGCGCTGACGGCGCTCGCGACCGCGGCCGAGTCGACGGCCCAGAGGACGAATCCGACGTGCTCGACCGGCGCGGCAGCGGCCCCCAGACTCGGGTTCCACCGCGCGAGCGACACCGGATAGCCGGCGTCGGCCAGGGGCGAGGCGGCGTAGCGCCGGAGCAGCGCCGCGCCGGCCGCGTCGCCCGCCGGAACGGGATCCATCGCCAGCGCACGCCCGAAGCGCGCGAGCAACGCGAGTGCGTCCGCGTCCGGCACCGCCAGCGCGCGGACGTCGCGTTCGGCGAGCGCGACCTGGCGTTCGGTCGTCGCACCCCAGACGAGCGTACTCGCTGCGAGCCCGGCCACGGCGATCGCGGCAGGCACCACGGCCCGCTCCGCTCGCACGAGCACCACGATCAGCGCGGGAATGACCCACAGCGCGGGATACCACACCGGCCAGCCGTCCGGCGCGCTCCACTGCATCGTGCCTAGCAGGGCGATCGTGGCCGCGAGCAGCGGACCGACGATCGCGAGCGCCGTGGCCGCGCGGCGCAGTCGCTCACCGCCGATCTGATCGAGGAGCGGGCGCACGAGCGCGGCGATCCACAGGAGGATCGCCGAGATCACGAGGCAGAACGCGCCCTCCCAGCCGACGAACAACCCGACGCTCGTCCCTCCCGGCGGTGGGCTGATGCCCTGCGCGAGTCGGCCGACGAGCCACGCACCCGCGCCGGCCACGATCACCGCGCCCACCAGCCCACCGAGCGCCCGCACGGTCCCGCGCCACCGGGCCGCGCCTGCCGCTTCCGAGCCGCGCCATGCGGTCGCGACCGCGATCACGGCGACGGCCCCGGTCGCCCCGAGAGCACCGAGCGTCGCGGTGAGGGGGCCGACGATCGGTGAGAAGTACACCGCTGGGTCGAACAGCTGCGTCGCGTTAGACAGTGAGCCGAGGGGCGTGAGCGCGAGCACGCCGAGCGGCAGCGCGAGCCCCGCTGTGGACGCCGACGCCCGAGCGAGCTGGGTGCTGACGCCAAGCCGCCAGAGCGCGGCCGCGGCAAGGATCGTCATCAGCGTCAGGCCGGGCGCGGCCACGCGGCGTGCGTCCTCCAGCAGCCGCGCGCGCACAGCCGCGGGGTCCGGCGCGACGGCCCGCAGCGCGAGGCGGTCGGTGGTTCCGGGTACGTTCATCATCGACCAGCCAGGTCCGACGGGCGGCAGCCCATCGCTCGCCGAACGGCTGACGGCGCGCACTTCCAACCCGCGCAGCCCGCTCTCCCGCAAAACGCCCGCATCCAGTGCCCGCGCCAGATCGTCGGCCGGCGGCTCGGCGTGGAGCACGGTGGCCGCGACCGCGTGCCGGGCGCTCCCCGGTGCCGTCGATGGCGGAGCGGTCGCGGTCGCGTACAGCACGACGTAGAACGGCGAACTCGCGACGCCGGTGCGCGCGTTCACGTCGAGCGAGTCCGGCCGTACGCGCCAGGTGCCCGCCCAGGCCAGCGCCGCCCCGCGCGCATCGAGCAACGCGACCGCGCGCTCGCCGTGCCGCGCGTCACCCGAGTCGGCCAGCGTGGTGAGCGCCGCAAAGCGCCGTTGTGGCGTGAGCCGCGCACTCCCCGCGCGCGCGAGCGCGGTCCGCGCGGTCTGCTCGAGGGTGCGCAGCGTCGGCGCGACCGCGCGCGCCACCGCATCGGCCGCCGCGTCGGCCGGGTGAGCGGCGCGCACGCGTGCCACGCGGAGCGCCGGCGAGGCGACGAGGAGCGCGGAGAGCGCGAACAGCACCGCCGTCCCACGATGCAGCTCCCGCTGGTCCGCGGTAACGCGCGCGGAGTCGGCGCTCACCCACCGCAGGACGAGCGCGGCCATGCTGGCGACCACGGCCACGACTGCGTAGCGTTCGGTCGCGTCGCGAAACCAGAGCGCCGCGCCCACCACCGCGACGGCCTGCAGCACCCCCACGCCGACGTCGGGCCACCGCTCCGCGCTCGCCTTCCGCCGCTCGCTCACCCGACGTCCCGAACGCCGCCCAGGCGGGACGACCTTCGCCGGATCACACGCATCCGCGCCGCATCGCCGAGTACACGCCGGGCGCTCTGCGGTCCGCCCTGCGCGACGATCCGCGCGTCCTCGTGCCCGTCGGAGCGCTGGTCGTCGGTTCGCCGCACATACCCGTGGGTGCGGCCACGATCGTGATCGACCGGCTCGCTGACGACCTGTCGGCGCGCTGCGGCGTGCTCCGCGCGCCGACGGTCAGCTACGGCACCACGGTGCCTGCACCGGCCACCGCACTCGGCGCGACCTCGGTCCGGAAGAAGACGCTGCATCGGCTGTTGAACGATTTACTCGCCGAGTGGGAGGCGCACGGCGTGGACGAATTCGTGCTGCTGACCGTGCATCGGCACGACCCGCACCTCGAGGCGCTCACGACCGTGATCACGGCCCGCGCGCGGGTGCGCGTGGTCGACGCGCTCGCGGTGAACTGCTCGGATCTCCTCGACGCGCCCGAGGGTGAAGCCCAACACGACGAGATCGCGACCTCGTTGCTGCTTCATCTCGCGCCCGATCTCGTCCGCGTGGACGAACACGCGCGCAATATCGCCTCTGGCGACGACCACGGGGCGGCGACCGCGAAAAAGGGCGCGCAACTCTACACCCGCATCCTCGACCGCATATCCGTTCGCGTGCTCGGCGCCCCGCCACCGGCGTGAGGCGCGACCGTCGTCGTGACGCGACCGCAGTCGCATCGTGTTCCTGCTGTCCGACGTTCCGCTCCCGAACGCGCGCGCCGGGCACTTCACCCGTGCTGCTGCGGTACAACGGAGAGGTGTGACGGCTCGCGGTCTCCCGTCCTGCCGCCCCCTGTGATCCCTCGATGATGCCCGCCTTCGTTTTGCTGCGCACGCGTGCGCTCGCCGTCGCCCGCCGATCCGCCGCGCGAACCACGATGGCCGTCGCACTCCTCGCGGGTGCGCGGACGAGTGGCGCGCAGGTCGTCGCCGTCGACGAGGGGAGCTTCACCGTGACGCGCGGCGGTGTTCCGATTGGGCGCGAGGAGTTCCGCATCGTGCGACAGCCGGCGGCGGGCGGTGCGGCGTTCGTCGCCCGTGCCGTCGGTGCATACGGCGCACGCCGGATCACGCCCGCGCTGCAGGCCGACTCCGAGGGCGAGCCGCTGCGGTACCAGGTCGACGTGCGCGGGGCCGGCGTGGACGAGCGCGTCTCCGCCCAGGGCGCGGGCACGGGTCACTTCGCCGCTCAGGTGCAGCACGGCCAGCGTGAGGGTGCGCGCGAGTACCTGCTCTCGGCGGGCACGGTCGTGGTCGATGACGAGGTGTACCACCAGCTCTACTTCCTGGCGCGGCGCGCGCTCGCCGGCGCGACCAGCGTCCCGGTCCTCGTTCCCCGCACCGACGCCCAGCTCAACGTCGTCGTGACGCGCGCCGGGTCAGGCCCGATGACGATCGGCGGCCGTACGATCACGGCGACACACTACGTGCTCGCCGACGCGCGCACCGGATGGCGTCGCGAACTCTGGGTCGACGCCGATGCCCGCGTTCTCCGCGTCGTCGTCCCCGCGCTCGGTGTCGAGGCGCTCCGCGAGGATCCGCCCCGTTAGCTCCGCGGCGACCCCGCGCTGAAACCGTCGAACGGTCCGCGTCGTAGGCCAGCGCGATCGTTCTCCCCTGCCTCTTCCCACCATGCCGTTCCTTTCCGCCCCCCGGCGTCGCTCGCCGCTGTCCGGCATCCTCGGAACCGTACTTGCGGCGCTCGCGCCTGTAGCGACCCCGGCCGCAGCACACGCGCAGCAACCCCCCGCGCCGATCGCCGCGCCGAGCGCGCTCTCGCTCGAAGACGCGGTGGCACTCGCCCGCAACAATGCGCCGGGCTATCTGCAAAGCGTCAACCAGCGGCGCCGGTCGGACGCCCTGGTCCGCAGCGCTAGCGGCTCGCTGCTCCCCTCGCTCTCGACGAGCGTCGGCTCCACGTACCGCGAGGGGCGCCAGCAGTTCTTCGCGGGGCAGTCGCTCGGGGCAAGCGCCAATCAGATCCAGGGCAGCTACGGCCTCGATCTCACGGCGTCGTACAGCGTCTCCAGTCTCACGGCCCCGCGGCTCCAGCGCGCCGCGCGCGAGGCGGTCGACGCCGACATCACAGGCTCCGGCCAGCAGCTGCGCACGGGGGTCACGCAGCAGTATCTCACGGCGCTCCAGCAGCAGGCGCGCGCCGAACTCGCCGACACGCTCGTCGCCACCGCGCGCACGCAGCTCGAGCTCGCGAAAGCCCGCGTCGCGGTCGGCGCCGCCACGGTCCTCGATGTGCGCCGGGCGGAGGTCGCGCTCGGTCAGCAGCAGGTCGCGGGGATCCAGGCGCGCAACCAGGCCGAGGTCGAGCGGGTCCGGCTGCTGCAGCAGATCGGTGTCGATCCGAGTCAGGCCGTCTCGCTCACCTCCCGCTTCGTCGTGAGCGATCCCGGCCTCACGCTCGACGCGCTGCTCCAGCAGGCACGCGGCGCCAACCCGGCGCTGCTCGCCCTCCGCTCGCGCGAGCGCGTGGCTGGACTCGCGGTGCGCCAGGCGCGCGGCGCATACCTGCCGACGCTCAACCTGCAGGCCAACGTCAGCGGCTACAGCAGTCAGTACACGAGCACCGATGCCCTCGTCACGAGCGCGCTCGGCAATCAGGTCGCGCAATGTCAGCAACAGGCCGCGGTGCGCGCCATCGCCACCGGGCAGCCGATCGACGCAACGGCGTGTAGCGGGCTCTCGCTCACACCGTCGCAGATCGCCACGGCACGCTCGGGCAACGGCAACTTCTTCAACTTCACGCGCCAGCCCTACACGGTCTCCGCGTTCCTGTCGTTCCCGATCTTCAACGGCTTCCAGCGCGAGGTCGGCGTGCAGCAGGCACGGGCCGATCAGTACGACGCTGACGCCCGCATCCGCGCGCAGGAACTGCAGCTGACCGGCGACGTCACCGCCGCGTACCGCACGCTCGACTCGCAGCGACAGGTCGTCGCGCAGCAGGAACGCACGGTCGCGACCGCCAAGGAGGCGCTCTTTCTGGCGCAGGAGCGCTACCGCGTGGGGGCGGGCGGGTTCATCGATGTGTCGCAGGCGCGTGACGATTACAACCGCGCGCAGACCGACTACATCACGGCCGTTTACGAGTACCACCGTGCATTCGCGACGCTCGAGAGTGCCGTCGGTCGCCCGCTGCGCTAACTCTCCCGATCTCCTCCTCTTCGCCCCGCCCGTCCCATGCGCAAGAACCTCAAATTGACCATCGCCGGTGTCGGTCTTGCCGCGCTCGCCGGCGTCGCCGCGATCGGCGCGAGCAAGCGCGGCACCAAGGCGGTCGAGGTCAAGACGGAAGCCGTGCAGCGCCGCGACCTCGTCGCCTCGGTCACCGCCAGCGGTCAGGTCCGCCCGCACACCAAGGTCGACGTGGCCGCGGACATTAGCGGGCGCATCGTCCGCCTGGCGGTCAAGGAGGGCCAGCTCGTCACGAAGGGCCAGTTCCTCCTCCAGATCGACCCGGCACAGTACGCCGCGAGCGTGCAGACCGCGCAGGCCGCGGTCTCCCAGGCACGCGCGCAGCAGGCGCAAGCCGGCGCCAACCTGATCCAGGCCCAGCGCGCGTACGAGCGCATGGCCGCGATCAAGAAGCAGAACCCGCAACTCGTCTCCGAGTCGGAGCTCGACCAGCTCCACACGCAGGCCGACGCCGCGCACGCCCTCGCCGATGCCGGACGCTTCGCGGTCAACCAGGCGTTAGGCCAGCTGCAGAACGCGCAGCAGGCGCTCGACAAGACGACCATCGTCGCCCCGATGAGCGGCCGCGTCACGCGGCTCAACGTCGAGCAGGGTGAGACCGCGGTGCCGGGCACGTTCAACAAGGACGCGGCCACGCTCCTGACCATCTCGGACATGAGTGTGCTCGAAACCAAGATCAAGGTCGACGAAACCAACGTCGCCCGCATCCGCGTTGGCGATTCGGCGATCGTCTCGATCGATGCGTTTCCGGATTCGGTGTTCACGGGACGCGTGACCGAGATCTCCAACAGCGCACTCAAGGCCGCGGCGAGCCAGTCGGCGGCCGACCAGGCCGTCGATTACGAGGTCACCGTGCAGCTCCTCAACCCGCCCGCCGAAACGCGGCCGGACTTCTCGGCGACGGCAAAGGTCGTCACCGCCGCGCGCCAGCGCACGCTCGCCGTGCCGATCATCGCGCTCACCGTCCGCGAGAACGAAAAGGTCGGAGGCGGCGATAGTGCCCAGCAGGGCCTCGGCGGTAAGAAGCCGGAGAAGCAGGTCGGCAAGCAGGACGTGGTGGGCGTGTTCGTCGTCCGGCCCGACAACAAGGTGCAGTTCCGCCCGGTCAAGACGGGCATCACCGGCGATCAGTACTTCGAGATCACCACGGGCGTGCGCGAGGGCGAACGCATCGTCTCCGGCACCTACCAGGCAATCCGCGAGCTGAAGGACGGCACGCTCATTCGCGTCGCGCCGGATACCTCCAAGAACGGCAAGGTCGCGACGACCGCGGGGGCCAAGTCGTGAGCGCGGCGATGATGCCGACCAGCATGCCCGTCGGCGAACCCGGGCTTGCCGTGACGGCCGAGCGGCGCGCGGTGGTGACGGCCGAAGGCGTCGCGCCGAGTAGCGAGTGGGTGATCGTCACACGCGGCCTCAAGCGCGAGTACGACATGGGCGGCGAGATCGTGCGCGCGCTGCGCGGTGTCGATCTCGCCATCCAGCGCAACGAGTACGTCGCCATCATGGGGCCGTCCGGCTCGGGCAAGTCGACGCTGATGAACGTGATCGGCTGCCTCGACACGCCCAACGCCGGCGAGTACTGGCTCAACGGGACGCAGGTCTCGCGCATGAGCGACGACTCGCTCGCGCACGTGCGCAACCGGGAGATCGGCTTCGTCTTCCAGACGTTCAACCTGCTTGCCGCGTTCGACCGCGCTGCAGAACGTCGAGCTGCCGCTCGTCTACGCCGGCGTCTCGGCCGCCGATCGTCGCCGTCGCGCCACCGAGGCGCTCGAGCGCGTGCAGTTGGGCCAGCGCATCGGACACCGGCCCAACGAGCTCTCCGGCGGTCAGCGCCAGCGCGTCGCGATCGCGCGTGCCCTCGTCAACAACCCCGCCATCCTCCTCGCCGACGAGCCGACGGGCAACCTCGACTCGCAGACCTCCGAGGAGATCATGCGAGTCTTCGAGGGGTTGGCCGACCAGGGCCAGACGGTGGTGATGGTCACGCACGAGCCCGACATCGCAGCCCACGCGCGGCGCGTGGTCGTGTTGCGCGACGGCCTCATCGCGAGCGACGAGAGTCAGGCGCAGTTCGCCGCGCGCCTCGCCGCGCCGATCGCCTAACGCGCCGCGGCCGTGTCCCTCCTCGAAGCCATTCGCCTCGCCCTGCAGCAGATCCGCGTGCAGAAGCTCAAGAGCTTCTTCACGACGCTCGGCGTGCTGATCGGCGTCATGTTCCTCATCGCGGTCATCTCCATCGTGCAGGGGATGACCAACTACATGGAGAACGATTTCGCCGGCAAGCTGATCGGCGGAAACACGGTCACGGTGCGCCGCTTCACGCAGGCCAACTTCGGCAACGTCACCGAAGCGATGTGGCGCGAGTGGCAGCGCCGTCCGCGCCTCACGACCGTCGATGTCGACGTGCTGCGCAGCATGCTGCCGCCCGGCACGCAATCGGCGATCGACAGCGAGAACCTCGTCTACGCCACGACCGCCTACGCACGGCCGCGCCAGGTATTCGCGGTCGCGACCGACGGCGACTACTTCCGCATCAAGAAGTACGACCTGTCGAGCGGACGCGCCTTCACGTCGCAGGAGGCCTCGCTCGGCCTTCCCGTGATCGTGATCGGGGACGAGGTACGCGAGCGCATGTTCCCCGGCATCGACCCACTCGGGCGGGCGCTCAAGATCAACGGCATCCCCTACACCGTGATCGGTGTGGTCGAGAAGCAGGGCAGCGTATTCGGGTTCTCGCTCGATCGACTCGCGGTCGCCCCGTTCAAGTCGCCGATCTCGCGACTTACCAACCCGCACGCCGACGTCGACGGGCTCATCATTGCGGGCTCATCGCGCGAACAGCTGGCCGATCTGCAGGAGCGGGTCCGCGAGGTGCTGCGCAGCCGGCGGCAGCTCCGCCCGACGCAGCCTGACAACTTCGTCTTCGAGACGTCCGAGTCCGCGCTCGCCTTCTTCGACGGCATCAAGAGCAAGATGCTCGTCTTCGGGGCCGTGCTCCCGGCGATCGGTCTCATCGTCGGCTCGCTCGTGATCATGAACATCATGCTCGTCGCCGTCGCCGAACGCACGCGCGAGATCGGCGTGCGGAAGGCGTTAGGCGCGCGGCGCCGCGACATTCTCAGTCAGTTCCTCGCCGAGGCCGCGGTGCTCTCGCTCGGTGGCGCGGCGATCGGGATCGCGCTCGGCCTCGCCGGTGCGAAGCTCCTCTCGACGCAGTTCTCGTTTCTTCCCTCCGCCATCTCGCCGATCGCGATCGTCGCGTCGCTCGTGATGGGCGCCGGCGTCGGCATCGTGGCCGGCGCCTACCCGGCGAGTCGCGCGTCGCGCCTCGACCCGATCACCGCGCTGCGGTCGGAGTAACAGAGCCGCCCATGCGCCTGATCGATCGCATCATCCAGCTGTTCGAAGGCGTCGTGATCGCCCTCGAAGCGATCCGCGCCAACAAGCTCCGCGCCGGCCTCACCATCGCCGGCGTCGCGATCGGCGTGTTCGTCGTCGTCGCGATGGCGGCCGCCGTCCACGGCATCACCGAGAGTTTCCAGAGCGACGTCAACGACCTCGGCGCGACCACCTTTCAGGTCAGCCGTCGCCTGACGATCGGGCCATCCGCGTGCGACGGGTCGGACGACGCCTGCCCGGACCGCAAGAATCCGGCGCTCACGCCCGACGAAGCCGCAGCGATCCGCCGCCTGCCCGGCGTGCACGCGGTGGTCGAAATGCTCGGCGGGCAGGGCGCGTTCAGCTATCGCGACAAGAATCTGTCGAGTGTCGGCTACGACGCGATGAGCGTCGACTGGCTCGAGACCGACCCGAGCGACGTCGGCCCGGGCCGCAATTTCACCGCGCAGGAAGCGTCGTCCGGCGCGCGCGTCGCGGTCATCAACGACTCGCTGAAGGTGCGTCTGTTCGGCGAATCCGACCCGATCGGCAAGTCGTTCACGATCGCCGGCCAGCCGTTCACGGTCGTTGGCGTCTACCACCCGAAGGGCGGCTTCCTCAAGTCGCTCGGCGGACGTGGCCCCGACAACCCGCGCGCGGTCATGCCGATCGAGACGCTCCGCCGCAACTTCGACTACTGGCGCCGCGGGCTCTGGCTCGTGGTCAAGCCACGCGACGGCGTCAGCCAGCCCGACGCAATGGACGAGGTCACGGCCATGCTCCGCGCCCGACGCGGTCTGCGCCCAACCCAGCCCAACAACTTCGGTCTCGTGACGCAGGACCGTCTCACGGAGACGTTCGACAAGCTGTTCGGCACGCTGTTCGTGATCGGGCTGACCCTCTCGGCGGTCGGCCTTCTCGTCGGCGGCGTGGGCGTGGTCGCGATCATGATGATCTCGGTCACGGAGCGCACGCGCGAGATCGGGGTGCGAAAAGCGTTAGGCGCGACACGCATGACGATTCTCTTTCAGTTTCTCGTCGAAGCGGCGACGCTGACGAGCATCGGTGCGGGGATCGGACTGGTCTTCGGCGCGGGCGCGGCCTGGCTGATCCGCAACAACTCGAGCATCCCGGCGTCTGTCCCGCTCTCCGCGGTCGGCGTCGCGCTCGGCGCGAGCGCACTCACGGGCGTGCTGTTCGGGATGCTGCCCGCCGTCCGGGCGTCGCGCCTCGATCCGGTCGACGCACTGCGGTACGAATGATGGCCGGCGGCGACGCACCCGACATCGCGCCGCTCGACCTGCTCGCCATCGGCCCGCACCGCGATGACGTCGAGTTGCTCTGCGGCGGGACGATTCTCAACGCGGTCTCGCGTGGGCGGCGCGTCGGTATCCTCGATCTCACGCGTGGCGAGATGGGCACGCGTGGGTCGGCCGAGCTGCGCGAGGAGGAGGCGGCGCGCGCGGCCGCGGTGTTAGGCGTCGTCACGCGCGAGAATCTGGGTCTCCCGGACGCGGGGATCGCGAACACGCCCGACACCCGCGCGGCGCTCGTGCAGGTGCTCCGGCGCTTGCGCCCCGCCGTGGTCATCGGCCCCGCGCCGCGCGGTCGGCATCCCGACCATCGCCTCGCCTCGGAGCTGGTGCGCGACGCGTGCTTTCTCGCCGGGATCGTCAAGTTCGCACCGGGGCTCCCTGCCCACCGCCCACGGAAGCTGATCTACGCGGTCGCCTACCGCGAGGATGGCGACAAGCCCACGTTCATCGTCGACATCAGCGACGTCTTCGAGCGCAAGC
The DNA here is from genome assembly GCA_963702945.1 of uncultured Gemmatimonadales bacterium. GTDB lineage: Bacteria > Gemmatimonadota > Gemmatimonadetes > Gemmatimonadales > Gemmatimonadaceae > BPUI01. The sequence continues at coordinate 99,177 of OY969773.1, read as the reverse complement.
TCGACGCGATCCGCTGCTACGGCTCGCAGTTCGACGGCCTCATACAGGCGGGCGAGGTGATGCCCAACGGTGAGCCGCTTTACGACATCGTGCGGCACCACGCGGCACACTACGGCTCTCGTATCCGCGCGCGGTACGGCGAGCCATTCGAGACGCTCGAGACGATGCGCGTCGAGGATGTGACCACGCTCGACGTCTCGACGTTCTGATGCCGGACGCCGCGACCACGCGGTCACGTACGGCTCGTACCTCGCGCTCGACGAGTTGCTGACGTTGCAGCGACCGCGATCCGCCGAGGGCGGCGCGGAACATCCGGACGAGCTGCTCTTCATCGTCGTGCATCAGGCGAGCGAGCTCTGGTTCAAGGTGATCCTGCACGAGCTCGCGGGGCTCGCGGCCGCGATGCGCGCGCACGACGCCGGCCTCGCGCTCTGGCGCGCGACGCGGGTGAACTCGTTGACGCGCATCGTATCGACCCAGCTCTCCTCGCTCGACACCCTGCCGCCGCAACGCTTCCTCCAGTTCCGCGGCTATCTCGGCTCGTCGAGCGGCGCGCAGAGTGGGCAGTTTCGTGCGATCGAGCAACGGTCCGCCGACTTGGAATCCGCGTTCATGGCGCTGCTCGAGGCCGGTACGACGTCGATTGAGGCGCTCTACACCGGGCCCGGGCCCGGCACGCTCTTCTTCATCGCCGAAGCGTTGTTGGAGTACGACCAGCAGTTCGCCCGCTGGCGTTTCCAGCACGTGCAGCTCGTCGAGCGGATCATCGGTCCGATGACGGGCGGCACTGGTGGCTCGTTAGGCGCACCGCACCTCATGCGTACGGTCGGTCAGCGATTCTTCCCCGTATTGTGGGAAGCACGGACGCGACTGTATCGCGGCGACGCGGGATGAGCGACCCGCCGGGCAACGCGCTGCTCGACATCAGCGTGCGCGTCGCGCCGGGGACGCCCGAGTGGCCTGGCGACACGCCGTACGCGTGCGGGTGGACGGCGCGGCTGGCCGAGGGGTCGACGGTCAATCTCTCGGCGATCACCCTCAGTCCGCACGTCGGCACGCACGCCGACGCACCCTTGCATGTCCGCGATGGCTGGGCCGCATCGGATGCGTTCCCGCTCGCGGCGTTCGTCGGCTCGGCGGCCGTAGTCGACGTGCGTTCGTTAGGCGGAGAGTTGAGTTTCGATCTCCTCGCGGAGACTGCGCGCGCGCAGGACGTCGAGCTCGCGACGGTTGAGCGACTGCTGCTCCGCACCGGCCAGACAATCACGACCGGTGTGTTTCCGGACGCGTGGCCGTGGCTCGCGCCCACGTGCGTCGACCGGCTCTGCGCGGACAGTCTCGTGTTGTTAGGCGTCGACGCGCCGAGCGTGGACGGCCGGACGAGCACGACGCTCGCGACGCACCACGCGCTGTTTGCGGCGGGCGCGTGGAATCTCGAGAACCTCGACCTGCAGAGCGTCGCGCCCGGATACTACGAGTTGCTCGCGCTGCCGCTCTCGCTCGACGGGCTCGACGCGGCGCCCGCGCGCGCGGTGCTCCGTACCCGGAGCTGATCGAGACGCTCGCCGATCGACGGCGGGAGAAGGAGATCGTCCGCGATCCCGGCGATCTCCTCCGCATCGCGCCACGCGCGTTCCAGTTCGGCTAGTTCGCCCTCCATCGCGCGGCGCTCCTGCTCCTCATGCGCGGCCATCTCGAGCGCGAGGCGCGCGGCGGGGTCCAATCCGGCGAGCGACCCCGGTCCAGGCGAGTTCGACGTCGTCCAGTAGCGGGAGCGCTCAGGAAGGCGGGCGACGCGCCGAAAGACGTCGTCAACGGAACCCGCTTCGTCGATCAGGCGCACGGCCGTCTGCACATCCTGCTTCGTGCCACCTCGGCGATTGACGACGGGCAGCAGCTGCCCCGCAGCGCGCACCGCGGCCTCGCCTTCGAGGCGGTAGCGGGCGTTCCGCGTCCGCTGCGGTAGTTGGTGGGTGCCTTCGAACTCCAGCGCAAAGCTTCCATCGCGCGCGGCGATCAATCGCGCCGCGCGTAACGTCTCCTGGTTCAGCCGGAGCGGCGTATCGGTCTCGTCGAGCCGCACCTGGACGCGTGAGCGCCGCTGATCCCAAATGTGGTTCGACCAGCTCACGATCTGAATCAGCGGGTTGACGCCGGCGATGCTGACGAGGCCTAACACCGGGCCAGCAACGATCGTCGCCGTGACTGCGGCGGCGATGCCCCCCGTCACGACCAGGTGCTTGCGCCGGCGCCGTCCGAACTGATCGCCGTAGCGCCACGCCGCGAACTCGGGCCGGAGCGGCGCACCGATGCGCACCAGCTCCGTGCCGTCGCGTAGCCGCGCGAGCCCGATATTGTCGGTCGCGGTGCGCAGGCGCGTCCCGCGATACGCACGCTCTGCCTCCTCGATCGCTTCCCAGCGCTCTTCCTGCGGCGTCAGGTTCCAGCGTTCGCACCGCCGACAGACGACCCACAGTCGCCCCCGGCTCGCGTCGTACGCGAGGCGGCGACCGACCGGGAAGTGCTCGACCGCGTCGTTGCGGCCGAGGTCGGCGTGACAGAACAGGCAGGTCGAGTACACGCGGCGAAAGATCGCCTGAGCGGGGCGTAAACGACGAGTAGTCGCACGATTCGCTGGACCCGGGTTGCGACGTCCCGATTGGGACGACCGTGCAGCGTCCGATGCTGTTGCGTGGCTCCCACGATCCCGCTCGGGGTACTTTCCGGCATGCCCGAGCCGATCTACCTCGACCACGCCGCGACGACCCCCGTCCGCGGGGAGGTCCGCGCCGCGATGGAGCCGTTCTTCGGTCCGACGTTCGGCAACCCCTCAAGCGCACACCGGTGGGGGCGCGCCGCGCGCGCCGCGCTGGACGAGGCTCGTGAGCGCGTTGCACACACGCTCGGCGCGCGGCCGGACGAGATCGTCTTCACGTCGGGCGGCACCGAGTCCGACAACCTCGCCATCCTCGGCGCGTGGCGCGCCCGCCGCGACCCCGCCCGCGCCGCCGTCGTGAGCAGCACGATCGAGCACAAGGCCGTCCTCGGCGCCGTGCACCAGGCGGCCGATGAAGGCGCCGAGCAGCGGCTGCTCCCGGTCGACGCCCATGGCCGCGTCGATCTCGGCGCGCCCACGATCGACTGCGACGTCGCCGTCTGCTCGGTGATGTGGGTCAACAACGAGACGGGCGTCGTACAGCCGGTGGCAACCATCGCCGATCGTGCGCGGGCATCGGGGGCCGTGTTTCACACCGACGCCGTGCAGGCGTTCGGCAAGATCGACATCGACGTCTCGACACTCCCGATCGACCTGCTGACCATCTCGGGCCACAAGATCGGCGCGCCAAAGGGCGTCGGCGCGCTGTACGTCCGGCGCGGAACGCCGCTCGCGCCCTTGCTCCACGGTGGCACGCAGGACCGCGGTCGCCGCCCGGGAACGGAGAACGTGGCCTACGCGGTCGCGCTCGCGACCGCGGCCGAGTTGGCGAACGCGGAGCGCGAGGCGGAGTGCACGAGGTTAGCGCGCGTTGCGTGACGCGTTGGAGGAGCAGATCCTCGCCGAGGTGCCCGACGCCGTCGTGCACGGTCGCGAGGTCGAGCGCGCGCCGCACGTGACCAACCTGTCGGTGCCGGGCGCTGACGGCGCGGCGCTGCTGATGGCGCTCGACCTTCAGGGTGTCGCGACGTCGGGCGGGTCGGCGTGCCAGACCGGGAACGTCGAGCCGTCGCACGTCCTGCTCGCGATGGGCATCGCACCCGACCTCGCGGCGACCGCGGTGCGCATGAGCGTGGGTGCGCTCAGCACACCCGCGTGCGTGGCGCGCGTGAGCGCGCTCTTTCCCTCCCTCGTGCGGAAGGCGCGCGCCGCCGCGCTCGCCGGCGTCGCATGATGACGCATATGAGACCCGTGGTTCCTACGCCGCGCGACGACGGGCGTCCCGGAGCGGGCGAGCGCGTGCTCGTCGCGATGAGTGGTGGCGTCGATTCGTCCGTCGCAGCCGCGATGCTCGTCGAGCAGGGCTACGACGTCGTTGGCGCGACGATGAAGCTGTTCTGCTACGGCGACGACGTGCCCGACCGGCCGTGCTGCTCGCTCGACTCGATCAACGACGCGCGCCGCGTGTGCGAGCGGTTAGGCGTACCGCACTACGTGCTCAACCTCGAGGATCGGTTCGGGCACGACGTCGTGCGCGACTTCGTCGACGAGTACGCGCGCGGCCGGACACCGATTCCCTGCGTGCGCTGCAACACGTTCACCAAGTTCCGCGACCTGCTGCGCACCGCGGACCTCGTCGACGCGCGGTGGATCGCGACCGGCCACTACGCGCGCATCATCGACGGCGCCCTCCATCGCGGGCTCGATCCGGCCAAGGACCAGAGCTACTTCCTCTGGGGGATCGACCCGCGCGTGGTCGGCCGCATGCTACTCCCGGTCGGCGACCAGACGAAAGACGAGACCCGCGCGGTCGCGCGCCGGCTCGGCCTCACGGTCGTCGCGGACAAGATCGAGAGCCAGGACATCTGCTTCGTCCCCGACGGCGACCACACGAAGATCATCCGGAAGACGTTAGGCGCAGACGCGCCCTCGCTCAGTCCGGGCCCGTTCGTCACACTCGACGGGCGCGTGATTGGCACACACGACGGTCACGCGCGCTACACGGTTGGACAGCGGCGGGGTCTGCCCGGTGGGTTCGCGGATCCGATGTTCGTGATCGCGATTCGCCCCGCGGACCGCGCCGTCGTCATCGGGCCGCGCGAAGCGCTACTCGGCCGCGGCGTGACCGTCCGCGAGGTGAACTGGCTCGGTGACGCGCCCGCCCTCGGTGCACCGGTCGCGGTGCAGGTGCGCCACCGCGCGCGTGCGGTCGCTGGCGAGATCGTCCGCCGGAGCGCGGACGAGGTCGAGCTCGCGCTCGACGAGCCGGTGGCGGCAATCACGCCCGGACAGTCGCTCGTGTTTTACGACGGCTCGCGTGTGCTCGGCGGTGGGGTGATCGAGGCGGCGGTCGGGCAGCGGATCGGATTGCCAGTGCTGGCCGCGTGATCCGGCGCCGCTAACTCGATGAACGGGTACGCCGGTACCGACCGATCGGCGGTGTTCCCCACCAACGGAATGTTTTCGCCGGATTGGAAACATTCCCTGCTTTCATGGCTGGTTAACGCCGCCGGCCTGAACATCGGGCCTGAACTTCCGGCCAGATGCCACGAAGGGCTCGGCCTCTCGACGAGGCCGAGCCCTTCGTCGTTTGTGCCGGCTACCGGTCAGTATTTGATCCCGGCCGCGTCCGCGAACTCGCGCATCTTCGCCTGCTGGTCATCGGTCAGCGACTCGGGCACGGTGACCCGCAGCTCGACGATCATGTCGCCCCGCTGCTCGCCCTTGGCAATCCCCTGCCCGCGCACCCGCAGCCGGCGTCCGCTCGACGTACCTGCCGGGATGCGCAACGCGACCTTGGTCCCATCGAGCGTCCGTACCTGCATCTTCGAGCCTAACGTGGCCTGTGCAACGTTGACCGGGATCGTCGCGATCACGTCGAGTCCCTCGCGGCGGAACAGTCGATCGGGCTGGACCTGAAACGTGATGACGAGATCACCCGGCGGGGCGCCCTGATCGCCGCGCCCTCCCTGTCCCTTGAGTCGTACCCGCGATCCGGAATCCGCGCCGGCGGGGACCGTCACGTTCACCTGCTTGCGCGTGCGCACCTGCCCCGCTCCGCCACACGTCGGGCACCGCTCGCTTGGAATCTGTCCACGGCCGAGGCACATCGGGCATGGCCGGTTCACGGCGAACCCGCCCTGCCCGAACGAGATCGTCCCGCGACCGCTACACTCCGGACACTGCTTGAGGGTCGCCCCTGGAGCTGCCCCGTTTCCATGGCACGTCTCGCACGCCTCGCTCACCTCGAGCTCGACGGGCACCTTCCCGCCTAACGCTGCGGTTCGGAACGGTACCTCGACCGTGATCTCGACGGTTTGCCCGGGCTCCGGCCCGCGGCGCGCGCCTGTGCCACCAGCGCGATTCGCCCCGAAGATCGAGCTGAATATGTCGCCGAAGCCGCCCATTCCGCCGACGTCGACGTTCGAGAAATCGAACTGTGCGCCCGACGCGCCTCCCGGAAATCCCTGTGCGCCGAACCCGCCAGCGCGCGCACCGGGGCTCGGTCGTCCCGCCGCACCGAAGCCGCTGAATGCGCCTAACCGGCGCATCTCGTCGTACTGCTTCCGCTTCTCCGGGTCACCGATGACGTTGTACGCCTCGGAAATCTCCTTGAAGCGCTCCGCGGACTTCGGATCGTTCTTGTTCGCGTCCGGATGGTACTGCTTGGCCATCCGGCGGTACTGCTTCTTGATGTCGTTCTGCTCGGCCGTAGGCGATACGCCGAGCACCGCGTAATAATCGCTACTCTGGGCCATTCGTTATCCCAGCCACTGGCGCACGACGACGCGCGCCGGGCGCAGCAGCTGACCGCCAAAGCGGTAGCCGAGCTGGTACACACGCGCGACCTGATGATCGTCGTCGCGCGACGTCGCGGGCTCGGTCGCGACGGCTTCGTGCAGCGCCGGATCGAATGCCTGCCCCGTCGGATCGATCACCTCCAGTCCCGCCGCACTGAGCGCCTTCACGAGCTTCTTCTCGACCATTCCCACGCCCTCGACGATCGTCGTCGGATCGGTCGTCGCGGGGTCGACGTGCGCGAATCGCGCGAGGTCGTCCATTGCGTCGAGCAGGTGCTTGACGAGGTCGGCCTGTGCGCGCGACCCCGCGTCCAGCCGCTCCTTCGCGGAGCGACGGCGGTGATTGTCGAACTCGGCCGCAAGCCGCAGATAGCGGTCCTGGTGCTCGGTCAGCTGACGCTGGAAATCCTCACCCGAGACGACCCCACCGCCAGGCAGGTTCCCCGCGGCCGGCGAACTGGGAGGATTGGTCTCGAAACCGTCGCCCTGCGGAGTGGCCGGGGTCGCAGCGTCGGTGGCGGAGGTAGTCGGGTCGTATGAAGAAGCCATGGCTCAGAGTCGGTGAGACACGATCGAAGCGCCCCCACAGGTGCACGCGGCGCGCGTCCCGGGGCGGGATCCGCGTCGCAGGGGTGCAACGCGTATGCCCCCTCCACGCTGCCGACTCGGCGCGGCTGCGCGGGAGAGTCGTGCCGACTGGGCGGTGTCGAACGCTCGGTCTGCCGCTTTAGCGGGGCGATCGGGCGCTCAACGGGCTCCGGCGAGCGCGCGACGTACGAGGTCGAGCGCGAATTGGGCGGCGCGGAAGCGGATCTCCTCCCGGTCGCCGACGAAGACGTTCCGCACGGTCTTCACATCCCCCGCGATCGCCACGCCGATCCATACCGTCCCGACCGGCTTGTCCTCCGAGCCACCACCGGGCCCAGCGACGCCGGTCAGCGCGATCGCGATATCCGCGCCGATCCGGGCGCACGCACCCGTCGCCATCTGCGCCGCGACGCGCTCGCTCACCGCGCCGTCACTCGCGATCAGTGCCGCGTCCACGCCGAGCTGTGCGGTCTTGACCTCGTTCGCGTACGCGATGATACCCCCACGTACGACGTCGCTCGATCCGGCAATGCTCGTCAGGCGCGCGCCGAGCAGGCCGCCGGTACAGCTCTCCGCGACGGCGATCGTATGGCCGCGCGCGCGACACGCGTCGAGTACGACCGCTGCGAGATCCGTGCTCTCCTCACCGTAGACCCACTCCGCGACGCGCGCGCGCACGCGATCGGCAGCTCGCGCGAGCGCCTCGTCCGCGGCTCCCGCGCCCTGTCCGCGAATGGTCAGCCGCAGATCCGTTCCTTCGCGGCCGGGCAGATAGGCAAGCGAGCAGCCCTCAGCTCCGCGCGCGAGGTCCCCCAGCCGATCGGCGATCGCGCTCTCGGCGATCGATGTCGTGCGCAAGGTGCGCGACCGGACGACCGTGAGTTCGCCCCCACGCGCCTCCGCGCGCGCCCGTTCGGCGATGAGGGGGCCGAGTTCGTCGGCGAGCATTCCGCGCATCTCGCGCGGTACGCCAGGGAGCATCGCGACCCAACGCCCCCGCTCGTCCTCCAACCACACGCCCGGAGCTGACCCGTGCCGATTGACGAGCACGCGCGCGCCTTCGGGCAGCATCGCTTGCTGCCGATTGCTCGCGGGCATGTCGCGCGCGAACCGCGCACGCCAGCGTGCTTCGAGCCCGGCGAGGATCTCCGCGTTCAGCACCATCCCGCGCCCGAACAGCGCGGCGATGCTCGGCTTCGTCAGATCGTCCGCCGTGGGACCCAGCCCGCCCGTGGTGATGACCGCCCCGGTCCGGTCGAGTGCCTCGCGAACGGCGGCCGCGATCTCGTCCGCGCCGTCTCCGACACTGGTGCGGCGCACGATCGTCACGCCGATGGCGGCGAGCTCCCGCGCGAGGTGGGCGCCGTTCGTGTCGATCGTGAATCCGAGCAGCAGCTCGTCGCCGATGGTGATGATCTCGATACGCATGGCCGCGTCGCTCATGCGCGGCGTGTGCCGCCAGGCGTCACCGGTCGCGGCCAGCCGGGAATCGGCGGTCGATCTCGCCTTTCGGTGTGCGCACCCAGGCATCCGCCTCGACGTACGCGACGCGAAGCGGACGTTCGGCGAGCGCGCCGAGGAGCGGGCGCACGTCGTCGACCGAACACTCCGCGCCGTCGGTCGTGAGCGCGAGAAGCAGGGCCACGCCATCGCGCGACGAGAGCACGGCTTCGCGCACATGCGGAAAACACGCGCGCACGGCGGCCTCGATGGGAAGCGGCGCGACGTAGCGGCCGTTCTCGAGCTTGAAGCTCTCTGCCGCGCGTCCGATGAAGGTGTAACCGCCGTCCGCCGCGGCGACCGCCAGATCACCCGTACGTACCCAACGATCCGGCGCGAACCGTTCGAGCCCGCCCCCCGCCTGCCACTCGGCGACACACGCGTTCGGGCCGCGGAAGGCCAACACGCCATCAGGATCGAGGCGGACGTCACAGCCAAGTGGAGTGCCTAACGTGCCCGCCCGCCACGCCCCAGGCGCGCCGAGCGCGATGCCCGGCGATGCTTCGGTCTGTCCGTAGCCGACGCGCATCCTCGTGCGCGCGAGCGCGTCGGCGAGCGCGGCATCCACGGGCGCGCCGCCCACGAGACCACCGCGGAGGCCGGCGAGCAGGCGGACGCCAGCGGCGTCTGCGGCGAGCAGCCGCGTCGTGTGCGGGACGGCATGGAGATGCGTGATCGCCCGCCCCCGAGCGGCCGACGCGTCGGCCGTGGCGAGCATCGACGCGACATTGCGTCCACCCGACGAATCCCGCACCAGCTCTGCACCGACAACGAGCGCAGGCAGGAGTTCCAGCACGAGCCCGAATGCGTGATGCCACGGGAGCACCGACAGCAGCACCGCATCGTCAAGACCGAGCGGCCCGATGTGCGTGTCCAGGACCGCCGCGACGTTCGCGTCCGACAGTGCGAGCCGGCGTGGCGCGCCCGTCGTTCCGCTCGTCGCGAGCAGAAAACGCACGTCCGGCGTTGGCGCGAGCACCGCGTTACGCACGCGTACGCCAGTCGCAGTGATGATCACGCGCGCGTCGACCGCCTCGGCTGCGCGGTCGACGTCTTCTGTCGGCGCCACGGGAACGAGCGTCCAGTCGTCGGCGAGAGCGGCCAGGAGTACCGCGACGAACGCCGGACCGGATGGGAGCGCGCAGACGACGCGATCGCCGCGCGCCACACCCGCACGGCCTAACGTGGCGCGCCACGTCGTCGCACCCGCGCGGAACGCCGCGCCATCGACCCGCGCGTCGTCGGCCCAGAGGCCGGCACCGTCGAGCGCAGCGCGGTCGAGCAGGCGCGCGCTGAGCGGGCGCGCGGCGAGCGTCGCGCCGTGCGTGACGCCGAGCAATGGCGGAACGTCCATGCTGCGAACGATACCTCGTCGTCCGCCCGGTTCGACGCCCTGCGGGGAGTTGGACCGGGCCTCCGCTCGCGTCGCCCGCCCCGTTCGGTCGCATGCTCGCTCTTCTGCGCCGCTGGTTCCGTCGCGGCACCATCACCGCGATTCCCACAGCACCGACGGCCCGTCCGGCGACACGCGGCGCCGATCCGTCGGCTGCCTCCGTCGCGGGAGTCGCCGCTCCGCCAACGCCGCCCGTCACCGCCGTCGCACGCCCGCCCGTTGCACCTGCTGTCCTCGATGTCGCCACCGCCGACGCGCTCGCGACCACGGTGCGCGAGCGCGTCGAGGCGCTGCACGGGGCGCCGCAGCCGCCGACCGCTGACGCGGGCTACGGCGCCGGTCTGCGCGCGCTCACCGGGACCGTGGTCGACGCGCCCGCCGATTCCGTCCGGCAGCTGCCGAGCGCCGCACGCGAGGCCCTCGCGGTGTGCGACGATCCGGGCGCCGGTGCGGCCGAGCTCGCCCGCGTGTGTGAGGGTGACCTCGCCGTGGCGCGCGCACTGCTCCGCGAGGCGAACTCGATCTTCTACGCGCGGCCGGGGCAGGCGCCTGCCGCCTCCCTGCGCGAAGCCATCGACCGCGTCGGCACGGGCGGCGTCCGCAACGTGCTCGTCGACGTGACCATCTCAGCACTGCTCTGCCCGTCCGGCTCTCGGTACGCGAGCATCACCGCGGCGATCTGGGCCCACGCCCAGCGCACCGGGGCGCTCGCTCGCGCGGCGGCCCCTGCGTTCGGCGTCTCGCCCGACCGTGCCTTCGCGGCGGGTCTCCTCCATGACGTCGGAAAGCTCGTCCTGCTCGACCGCGCCGCCGCCCTGGCCGAGGAACGGACCGCGCCTAACGTCGCGTGGCCGGCCCTTCGCGCCGCGCTCGTCGCGCTCCACGAACCGCTCGGCGCGCTCGCGGTCCTTCGCTGGGGGATGGGCGCCGAAGCGGCGGGTGCGATCGCCACCCATCACCGGGCGCCACCGCCGGCCATGCGAGACCCGATGGGCGAGGTGATCTATCTTGCGGAACGCGTGGACCACGCCGCGACGCGGGGCGACGTGCTGGATCTCGACGTGTTGTGGGCGGATGCCGCGCTCGGTGGGTCGATCCCGCGCGCCGCGACTGCGCTCGCGCGTCAGCTCGGGCCGGTCACGCCGTTCGCCGTCGACGGGGTGAGCGACGCGGAGCACATGCCGTCACGCCTCAGCCGACTCGCGGGACGCTGAGGGCGGGCGTCGCGGCCGTCACGCGTGCCGCAGCACGCCGCCGTAGCGGCGTGCGTAGAGCCCGAGCGAGTAGAGCGTCAACACGACGGCGACGATCATCGTCACCGTCCCGACCACGCCGTTGAACAGCGCGAACGCGCGCCACCAGGCGTCGCCCACCCACGCCCGGCCTTCGGCCAGCGATGCCGCGAAGAACCAGAAGTACGCGGCGCCGACCCACGTCGCCTGGAAGCCGGTCTTCCACTTGGCCGGCCCGATCGCGGCGATCACGACCCCGCGGCGCGCGGCAAGCTGACGAAAGACCGTCATCAGCGCCTCGCGGCCGAGCACGACGAGCACCACCCACCACGGCAGCGTCACGAGGCCTAACGGCGTGACGAACGGCAGCGGCGGGCGCGCGCTGGCATCGATGGGCAGCACGAGCGACCCGACGCGGCCCATGAGCCAGTACATCGGCACGAACGTGGCGACCAGCAGCAGCTTGTCCGCGAGCGGGTCGAGCAAGCGACCCAGATCGGTGACGAGGTTACGCGTGCGCGCGAGATGGCCGTCCCAGTAGTCGGTGACGGCGGCCGCGACGTAGAGCAGGAATGCGGCGAGTCGCGTGCCCGGGGTTGGCGCGAACGGCAGCCAGGCGATGAGCGGCGCGGCCGCGATGCGGGCGACGGTGATCGCGTTCGGAAGGTTCACGGAGCGGGGCACGAGTCCCCGCTAAGCTAACCCCGCCGTGACGCGAGACGTCAGCCGCAGCGCACGTCTATCTCAGCCAATCGCGCGGACGACCAACTTCGAGACCGCCTTCAGCGTGTCGAACACCCCGGCGCCCGACGAGGCGACGGCCTCGAAGGTCGGCGCGCGCTCCCACCACTCGCCCGTCGGCAGCTGCTCGACGAGCGTCTCGCCCGGGCGGAACGGGTTCTCGGCCGGGCGCTGCTTGGCCGGATCCGTCACTTCCCATCCGGGATTCAGCACCGAATCGAGCTCGCGCACGCACGCCGCGTCGGGCAGGTCCCGCTTGTTGTACTGCACGACGAACGGGATCCGCGTCAGGTCGTAGCCGTGCTCGGTGAGGTTGTCGTACAGGTTCTGCATCGACTCGACGTTGGCCTCATGCCGGTCAGCCTGCGAATCGGCGACGAAGACGACGCCGTCGACGCCGCGGAGAATGAGGCGGCGGCTCGCGTTGTAGTAGACCTGCCCCGGCACCGTGTACAGGTGGAAGCGGGTGCGAAAGCCGCGGATCGTCCCGAGGTCGACAGGGAGGAAGTCGAAGAAGAGCGTGCGCTCGTTCTCGGTGGCGAGCGAGATGAGTTTCCCGCGCGTCGACGGGCTCACCTGCTCGTAGACGTGTTCGAGGTTCGTCGTCTTGCCGCCGAGTCCGGGGCCGTAGTAGACGATCTTGCAGTTGATCTCGCGCGAGGCGTAGTTGACCATCGACATGGGCGTTCTCCGGTTGGGTGTGCGTTAGGAGAAGAGCCGGTCGATCTCGTCTTCCGCGCCGGCGAGCAAATCGGTGAGGAACGGGGGCAACGGCGCGGCGGGCGCGCCGATCGTGTCGTTAGGCGCGAGGGCCGGCGCAGTGCGCGACGCCGGCGAGCGTTCGAACACGCGCTCGAACTGCACGGTGAGCGTCTCGACCACGCCGCGAAGCTTGAGCCGGACGAGGCCGAGCGTCGTGCGGTTGTCGAAGAGCACGACGAGGATCACGCGGCGCGCGACGTCGGCCAGATACATCGACTCGCGCTCGCCCTGGTGAAAGAGCGTCGTGAAATCGCGCTCGCCGATCAGACGCGCGAGCTGGTCGTTGGCGCTGAAATCGGCCGCGGTGAGCGACGCGAACGCGACGGCGTCGAAGGTCGGCGTCTCGCCGACGGTCGCGACGAGCTGCCCGGCGCGATCGACGAGAAGGGCCGAGCGTGCGCCGGTCTCGCGAAGGAAACGCTGCACCGCCCCACTGATGGCGTGCGCGTCGTCGTCGGTGAAGGTCCAGCTAACGGCGCCGGGGGGCATGGCCGGGGGATGAGGTTCTGCCGCCGGCGCCGTGCGTCGCACTCCAGCCGTGAAAGCCTAGAGCGACGCCTCGATCGCCCGGAGGACGCGGCGCGCGCGGCGCCGCAGCAGCGGGTGCGTCTCCCAACGCATGTAATCGCGTAGGAGTCTCGCCGTATCTACGCTCGGACGTGCCGCGAGGTAACTCACGGCGTGGTAGCGGCTCATGGGGTGCGCGGAAAAGAGCCCGCGGCGGCTGCCGGCCATCATGCGGTCCCACACGGCCGCACCAACGGCGAGCCCGCCCGCGAAGCTCATCCCGACGAGCAGCCCGGCGGGGATGCGGCCGAAGGTGAGCCCCGCCTCGGTCACGCGTTCCCAGTCGACGCGGCGTCGACCGCCGCCCCCGCCGCGCCGGTCGGCGTCCGGGATGACGCGGCGTTCCTCGCCAGCCTTGTCGGTGTCCTGCCAGGGAAGGCGCATCGTCACATCTCCCGGCGCGCCGCGAGCGCCTGCGCGATGGTCACGCCGTCCGCGTACTCGAGATCGCCACCGACGGGGAGGCCGCGCGCGATGCGCGTCACCTGCACCGCCGGCGCCTGCGCCGCCAGCTGGCGCTGCACGTAGAGCGCGGTCGCTTCGCCTTCCATGCTCGGATTGGTTGCGAGGATCACCTCGCGGACACCGCCGCCCTGCGCGCGCGCGACGAGCCCGTCGATCGCGAGGTCTTCGGGCATCACGCCGTCGAGCGGCGAGAGTCGGCCGCCGAGGACGTGGTAGATGCCGCGGTATTCGCCCGTCCGCTCGATCGCCCCGATATCGCTGGCCTCCTCGACCGCGCAGAGCACGGCGGCATCGCGGCGCGGGTCGCGGCAGACGGCGCAGCGATCGTCCTCGGTCAGGTTGCCGCACTCCGTGCACGGATGCACGCGCTCCGTCAGCGTGGTGAGCGCGTCGGCGAGGCGTCGGCTCTGCTCCGGCCGTTGACGCAGCAGGTGATACGTGAGCCGAAGCGCCGTCTTGCGCCCGATACCGGGCAACTTGGCGAATTCGCTCGCCAGCTCGTCGATCGCGGACACGTGCGGCTGCCTAACGGACCGTCAGAACGGGAGGTTGAACGGCAGGTCCATCCCGCCGGTCGCCTTCCCCATCTCGGACTCCTGCAGCGCCTGCGCCTTGCGCTGGGCGTCACCAACGGCCACCGCAATCAGGTCTTCGAGCATCGCCACGTCCGACGGGTCGACGACTTTTGGATCGAGCGTCACCTTGCGCACGGTACCCTTACCGTCTGCCTCGACGGTGACCATACCGCCGCCGGCCGTGCCGGTCACGCTACGCTCGGCGAGCGCGTCCTGCGCTTCCTGCAGTCGGCTCTGCATCTGCTGCGCCTGCTGCATCAACTGAGAGAGGTCCATGCGGGCAACCTAACGAGGTGCGGGTGAGGGGAACGGGCGTGCGCGCCGGTCGCGCAACCACGGGTCCCGCGGCTATTCGAGCAGCTCGAGGTCGAGCGCCTCGATCGCCGCGCCGAGGACGCGGTCGCGGCGCGCGAGCATCGCGAGCCGCTCTGCGCGTACCCCTTCGGCCGTGAGGCGTTGCGGTGCCACCGCGCCGCCGGCGGCCGGCGCCGCGCCACGCAGCACGACGCGCACGGCCGTCGGATGAGCATGGCGAACGGCGTCGAGCACGGCGTCGTGCGCCGCGGCGATCGCGTGGGTGAACGCGTCGTTGTCGTCGAGCAACTCGAGCGTGACCACCCCGGCCGCGCTCACGGCGACGGGGCGTGCGGCCGCGAGGGCGCTGGCCACGAGCGGGCGAACCGTGCGCGCGGCGTCGACGACGGCCGTCCAGCGCTGTACGAGGGTGCCGACGTCGGGCGAGCCGGTCACGTCCGGGACGGTCACGCTCGACAATTCGGGGTGCGTGCCCGGCGCGAGCGGGCCGACGACGACGTGCATCGGCGCGGGCACCCGAAGAGCGGTGCGGTTGGGCGGCCGTTCGAGCACGGCGGTCGCGCGCTCCGGCACCATCGCCGTCACGGGCCCGTCCGGGTGGTCGGGGAGCGGCGCCTCGCTGTGCCACGCAGGCGGGCGCGCGTCGTCGATCGCACTTTCGTAGGCGGCGCGCAGGCTCGCGCCAGCGGCGTGCGTCGTGGTCGCCCGCCCCACGTCGGCTCGCGCGCCGTTCGCGAGTGCACTCGCAGATGCCGGAGCGGCGGACGGGGCCGGCTGTGAGGGTGTCGGATTCGATGGTGCGGGACTCGAGGGCGCGAGGCTCGAGGGCGCGAGGCTCGAGGGCGCGAGGCTCGAGGGCGAGGGGCTCGACGATGTCGGGCGTGCCGTGCGTGGCGCCGTACCACCACCGTCCAGGCCGTTGAGTACGGTCTCGAGGTCGACGGCGCGATCGGCGAGGGCGAACCGCACGAGCAGCATCTCGACGAGCAATTGCTGCTGCCCACTCTTTCGGATGCGCGGCTCCGCCTCGACGAGGAGTTGGAGCATGCGGACGAGGTCGGATGCCCCGATGTGCCCCTCGTGCGCCGGCCGCGCGCGGTCCGCGAGCGCGGCGCGCAGCCGTTCCGAGACGTCGGGCGCGTCGCCACCGAGGGTGAGGGCGAGCAGCGCACGCATCGCGTCGCCGAGCCCCGCGACGAAGATCGCGAAGTCGACCCCACCCTCCGCGAGCCGCGCCACCTGCGCGAACACGTCGCCCGCGCGTCGCGCGGCGACGAGATCGAGCACCGCAACGTACTCCTCTTCAGGGACGAGCCCGAGCGCCTCGCGAACGCGCTCGCCCGTGACGCGCGCGTCCGCGCCCAACGACAGCACCTGATCGGTGAGCGAGAGCGCGTCGCGGAGGCCACCGTCGGCCGCACGCGCGATCGCGCCTAACGCATCGAGGTCGAATGGCACGTGCTCGGCTTCGAGGACGGCAGCGAGGCGCGCGCGGATCTCCCCCGGCCCGATGCGCTTGAGGTCGAAGCGCTGCAAGCGGCTGAGGATCGGCGCCGCCGCCTGCGCGATCTTCTGCGGCTCGGTCGTACAGAAGACGAACACGACGCGCGGAGGCGGCTCCTCGAGCACCTTGAGCAGCGCGTTCCACGCCTCGCGCGTGAGCATGTGCGCCTCGTCGACGATGTAGACCTTGTAACGCCCCTCGCTCGACGGCGCGTACATCGCGCGCTCGCGCAGGTCGCGCGCATCGTCGACCGACCGGTTGGACGCCGCATCGATCTCGACCACGTCGAGCGACGACGCGCCACTCCAGATGCGTCGGCAGCTCTCACACGCGCCGCATGGCTCGCCATCCGGGTGCTCACCGCGGCGCTCGCAATTGAGCGCCATCGCGAGCACGCGCGCGAGCGTGGTCTTCCCGGTTCCACGCGGACCGCAGAGCAGGTAACCGTGTGCGACGCGGCCTCGCGCGATCGCCCCTTTCAGCGTGTTCGAGACGTGCGACTGGACGGCGACGTCCGCGAACGACTTCGGGCGGTACTTGCGGGCGAGGGCGAGCGACATGCGGGCGGCGGGGGCGAGGGGTCGCGCGACGGCGGCGCGGCCGGCGTAATCTCGCGGCTTGTCGGAGGGGGTGCCAGCGGACGCCGCGGACGCCGCTGGTGTGCGGTGCGCAGGCGCACTAGCGTGTCTCGCTCGCGGTCGGCGTCCCGCTGCTTCCAGGTTCGCGTATGCGTTGGTTTGCTCCCGTCCTTGTACGCTACCCGCTCGTGCGCACAGTCGCGCTGTGCGGGACGCTCCTCGTGACCGGCGCGGGGTGTGGCGGGAGCTACACCGAGGAGCCCGGCGCACGCGGCGGTGTGATCGACTTTCCGGTCGCGGTGCTCTCTGCCTCGGCAAACGACGTCACCACGACGGAGCTGTACCTCGCCAACGAGTCCGGCAACTCGACGCGCAAGCTTCCGACGTTCACGGGCGCGAAATGGCAGGTGCGCTGGTCGGGCGACGGGCGGCGGCTCGCGGTTTCGGGCAACACGCTCGCGTCGACGTCGAACTCGATCGGGTCGACGTCCGACGTGTGGGTGCTGAACGCGGACGGGTCATCGCTCCAGCGCATCACGACCGACGGCGTCTCGGGCTACCCCAACTGGCTGGCGGACGGGCGCCTGCTCTACGTGTCCGCGCCGCCGCAGGGTGGGCTACAGTGGTTTGCCGTGCCGGCCACCGGTGGGACGCCCGTTCCCGTCACGCTCCGAAATGGTCAGCCGCTGTACGAGGCCGACTGGTCGCGGACGGCGCCGCGTATGGCGTTCAACGACGAGCGGACCGTGTTCACCGCCAACGCCGACGGAACCGGTGAACGCGCCGTGGCGACTGGCGCCCTACCACGCTGGTCCCCGAGCGGCGATCGGATCGCCTACCTCGGGCTCGTCGATGGGATCGCGTCGCTGCTCGTCATCCCGACGTCCGGGATCCCCGAGGGGAGCGCGGCCACACCCACGGTCGCGGCGCCGGACCTGACGCAGTTCGCGGGCGGCTTCGCGTGGTCGCAAGACGGTACGCGAATCGTCTGGATTCGGCGCACGTCGACGGGGATCGAAGCCGTCGTCAGCCCCGCCGACGGGTCGCGCGCCCCGACCCCGCTCGTCCAGCGCTCGCCCGTGACGCTCGCCTACGACGTGGATGTGGACTGGCGCCCAACGGTCGCGAAGTAATCCGCCGTCGCGCAACGAAGCGGGCGGCCGATCAGCCCGCGCCGTCGCACGAGCGCCAGGCCGCCCACCACGCCGCATACGGCGTATTCTTCGCGAGATACCGATTCCAATCGGGCGCACCGTCGTTCCACCACACGGGCCCACGCTCGCCAAGCGCGACCTTGGCAGCCTCGACGGCTGCACGCGCGGTGCGCAGTGCGTCGGCGTCCGCCCGCGTCAGGGCGTCGCGTACCGCACGGCGCGCCGCCATCAACGCGTGGACGGATTGCTCGCGCTCGTCCGGGGCGAGCGCGGGATTGCTCCGGCGCCAGAGTCGGCCGCGGACGACGAGGTAGCGCCCGTCTGGGGTAACTGGGGGCGGGTCAGGGGGCATCCGGCGGCGCGCTATCGGGCACAAAACGCAAACCGGCTGGCGGGCCGTCGTGCGCGATGCGCGACGACGACACGGCCAGCCGGGTACTCCAGGTCTGACGGAGCAACGCAAGACACCACACGGCGCTGCTACCTGCGGGGTCCTGACGCGGTTAGCGGGCTTACGCCCTCCGGGACCTGGAGCACCCGTATGTTACGCGCCCGAGTCGGCCGGGACAAGGCACCCCACGCGCGGCCGCCGGTCGCGCGAGTTAGGCGTCAGGGGTCGTCGCGGGTGCGGCATACGTGTACACGAGCGCCGGACGACCGAACAGTTCGATTCGCCCGTTCTCAGTCGCACCGAGTCGCGTGGCCACACCGATCGAGCCGGCGTTGTCCGGGTGGATCAAGCTGATGACGTGCGTGCGACCCAGTACCTCGCGCGCATACTGGAGCGCGATGCGTGCGCCCTCGGATGCGTAGCCGCGCCCCCAATACGAACGGGCCAGTACGTACCCGACCTCGAGTCCGGGCCACCCTTCCGGCTCATAACACCCGATGCGGCCGACGAGTGCACCCGTGCCCTGCTCCTCGACCGCCCAGAGTCCAAACCCCCGCAGCGCCCAGTGCCCAATGATGAGCGCGAGCTGGCGCCACGCGTCCGCGCGGCCGAGTGGTGCGCCGTCGCCGAGGTAGCGCGTCACCGCGCCGTCCTGCATCATCGCGGCGTACGCCTCGAAGTCGCGCGGCTCGAACCCGCGCAGCACGAGTCGCTCGGTGGCGATACGGGGGATGGACATGCGGCGCTGCCTAACGCAGTGCCGTAGCCACGTCCACGGTGTCGCCCGCGTGCGCGAGCGCCGTCTCCAGCGCCTGCGCAACGACGTTCCCTGCGCGACGGGCACCCGCATCGTCCACGTCGAGATGCGTCACCATTCGCACGCGCGTCGGCGACCACACCGAGACCCGGACGCCGACTTCGGCCGCGCGTGCCGCGACGTCAGCAGCAACAGGCGCCGGCAGGTCGACCATCACGATGTTGCTCTGCGGCTCGACGACGCGGGCGCCCCCAGCGCCGTCGACCGCGTCGGCAATGGCCTGCGCGCGCACGTGGTCGGCGGCGAGCCCGTCGTAGTGGTGATCGAGCCCGTGGAGCGCCGCCGCGGCGAGGATCCCGGCCTGCCGCATCCCGCCGCCCATACGCTTGCGGACGACCCACGCGTCGCGCATCGCGGCCGCGCTGCCGGCGAGCACGGCACCCACCGGCGCCCCGAGCCCCTTGGAGAACGCGACCATCACGGTCTCCGCATGACGCGCGAACTCGGCCGGCTCGGCGCGCATCGCGACCGCCGCGTTCCACAGGCGCGCGCCGTCCAGGTGGAGCGGCAGGCCGGCCGCACGCGCGACCGCGGCGATCTCGCCGAGCGCGTCGGGCGAGGTGACCACGCCGCCCGCGCCGTTGTGCGTGTCCTCGGCGCAGACGAGCGACGCGCGCGGGGCATGCGGCGACGCGGGGCGGATCGCGGCGGAGAGCGTCGCAGCGTCGAACACGCGCCGGCCGACTGCGGGCGCGACGGGGCGGATCTGCACGCCGGCGAGCGCTGCGAGCCCTGCATGCTCCCAGTGCACGAGGTGCGCATCGGCATCCAACAGCACCTCGGTGCCGCGCTCCGCGAGGAGCCACACGGCCACCTGATTGGCCATCGTCCCGCTCGGAAAGAAGAGCGCGCGCTCCTTGCCGAGCAGTTCGCAGGTGCGCGCTTCGAGGCGGCGGACCGTGGGATCGCCGTCGAGGACGTCGTCGCCGACCTCGGCATCGGCCATCGCGCGGCGCATGGCGGGCGTGGGACGGGTGACGGTGTCGCTACGCAGGTCGACAGGTACGGAAATCGTCATGGCAGGAAAACAAAGGGCGCCCACAAGGGGCGCCCTTCCACATCGGACGGAGCGCCGTGATTACGGCTTCTTCGCCGGGTTGATGGTCGGGACCGTGACTTCGGTCTTCTTCGTTCCGACGACGGGGCGATCGACGACGAGCGTGTCCTTCTTCGTGCCGACGACCGGCGTGCTGATCGAGTCCGTCTTCGTACCAATGGTCGGCGTGTTCACGGTCGTGGTCTTCGTGTCGACGCTGACGTCGGGCGTCTTCACCTGATACTGACCATCGCCGGTCTTCGTGCAAGCGCCGAGGGCGGCGACGGCGACGAGCGAGGACGCGAGTGCGAGTTTGCGCATGATTGATCTCCGAGGGGTGGTGCTGCGTGTGGCGTATCTAACGGGCAACCTCTGGGCCAACGGCTCAGGCTCCTTGCGCGCGATGTGCATCTCGATGCGTGACACGCCGGTCAATCTTCGAGCACGGCGCGTTGCTGGCGTCGGACGTGCCGCAACTCGAACACCTGTGCTACCTCGCCGCCGAGAATAAATACGACTGACGCATAATACACCCACACGACGACGATCACGGACGCGGCAAGCGTTCCGGTGTAGAGCGACCCCGGATTGAATGAGCGCACGTAATACGAGAACACGATCTTCGCGATCTCGAGCAGGACGCCCGCGAACGTCGCGGCCAGCAACGCGGTACGCCAGCGGATGCGGCGGTTAGGCAGCGTCTTGTAGAGGCCGAAAAACATCGCCGTGATGAACGAAAACGCGACCGCGCGTCCCTCCCAGTACTCGAGGCCGCCCATGACGTCCTGCCGCACGCCCATCCGGATGAGCACCCGCACACCAGACGATGTCGCGAGGCTGAGATACGCGGAGAGCCCCGAGTACGCGACGACCAGCAGCGTGCGAGAGCACCGTCACCTTCACATCGAACAGCTTTCCGGCGACGATACCGCGCTCCTGATCGATGTCGAACACCTCGGCCAACACCGAGCGGAGCGAGCCGAAGAGTCGCGTGGAGAACCAGACGAACGACACTGCGGAGACGATCCCGACCTGCCCCCGCGTGCGAATCGCGTCGGCGATGACGTCGCGAAGGAGCCCGCTCCCCGCGCTCAGTCCGCCCGGGAGGAGGCGGTCCAACAGCGCCGACACCTCCGTGGTCGACGCGTCCGCCGTCTGCCCGAGCACGTAGGCGACACCCGTGATCAGGAGCAGCGCGAACGGAACGACGGCGAGCAGGATATTGAAGGCGATCCCGCCGGCGAGGAAAAAGATGTCGTCTTCGCCCGAGTTGTCCCACACGCGGCGGGCGTACTCGCCGAGTGTGCGCCGCAGGCGGAGGGAAAGCGGCGCTGGCGGCGTCAGCCTTCGAGGCCGTCGTCGTCGAGCGGCTCGTACCCGCCGGGCGCGTACCCCTCTGGCGTGGGGCCCGTGCCCGCCTGATAGGCGGCCTTGGTCGCCGCGATGCGACGTTCCAGATCGTCGCGCGCCTGCGCGGCGGCGACGCGTCCTGCCTCGACCGCACGCTGGACCTGTTGGCGCTTCAACTCGACCGCCGAACGCGCGCGGTCGAGGCGCCCCGTGACCTCGGACGAGACCTCGTCGACGAGGCCCTGGGCGCGGCGGCGCGCACCGTCGCCGGCGTCGTGGGCGCGACGGGTGATCTGACGGCGCGTGTCCTGCCCCGACTGTGGCGCGAGCAGGAGTGCCGTGGCGGCACCGAGCCCGAGTCCGAGGAGGAACGAGCCGATGCCCGCGCTGTGCTTCTCGATGACGACGACGCGCTCGTCGTCGTGCAGGTGCTGACGCATGGGGAAACCGTGTCCGGGTGCTCGGTCAGGACGACTTGCGGCCGCGCGCGGCGACGGGTGCCTTGGTGAGCTTCCCGACCGGCGAGGAGGCGTCGTCCGGGAGTACGACTGGTGGGGGGAGCGCGCCGGCGACCGCGGTCGGCGGCTGTGCGTTCGTTCCCGCGGCGCTGTCCGCATCCGGTGGTGTGGATCCGCCGTCGACTCCATCCGCAGGGCCCGCGCCGCCGCGGCGCTCCAGCATCGTGAGCAGCTCCGAGCGGATGTCGGCGACCGTCAGCCCGGACTCGCGCGCGGCGCGGTCGAGGTCGCCACCAGCCGCGGCGAGCGCCTTCACGACGATTTGACGACGCGCCTCGGGCAGGCTGTTGGGCCCGAGTGACACGGTGATCGTCGTGCTGGTGTCGGGCGCGAAGCGATGGCGACGCGAGACGAGATCGTCGACCGTGATCTGACGACCACGGGCCATGATGACGGCCTTTTCGATCGCGTTCCGCAGCTCGCGCACGTTACCCGGCCACGTGTACGTGTTGATCCACTCGGCGGCCGCCGGTTCGAAGCCGTCGAGCGCCTTGCCGTTGAGCTTCGAGAAGCGCTTGAGGAACTCCTGCGCGATCAGCTGGCGATCGCTGCCGCGCTCGCGCAGCGGCGGCAGGTGGAAGTCGATCACGGCAAGACGATAGAACAGATCCTCGCGGAACTCGCCATCGGCGATCGCCTTCTCGAGGTCCTTGTTGGTCGCCGCGACGATGCGAATGTCGACGGCGATCTCCTTCTTGCCACCGAGCCGACGGACCATGCGCGTTTCGAGCGCGCGCAGGAGCTTGACCTGGATGTCGGGTGACATCTCCGCGACCTCGTCGAGGAAGATGGTCCCACCCGAGGCCATCTCGAACGCGCCCGGCTTCTCGTTCGTCGACCCGGTGAACGCGCCCTTTTCGTGTCCGAAGAGCTCGTTTTCGAGAATCTCCTTGGGCAGCGCGGCGCAGTTGAGCGCGAAGAACGGGCCCTTGGCGCGGTCGCTCTTACGATGCAGCGCGTTGGCGACGAGCTCCTTGCCCGTGCCGCTCTCGCCGAGGATGAGCACGGAGGCCATCGAGGGCGCGACGCGGTCGATCATCTGATAGACGACCTGCATCGACTCGTGCTGGCCGATCAATTCCCCGAAGCGCGTGTAGGTCTCGAGCTTCGTCTCCAGCTCCTCATTTTTCTGCTGCAGCTGCGCGCGCTCGAGCGCCTTGGGGATCAGCGCCTTGAGCTTGGCGAGGTTGATCGGCTTCTCGAGGAAGTCGTACGCGCCCTGGCGCATCGCCTCGACGGCGAGGTCGACCGAACCCGCGCCCGTGATCATGATCACTTGGGCCTGATGCTTGCGCTGGCGGAGCTCGGTGAGCAGCGACATGCCATCGAGTTTGGGCATGTTCTGGTCGGCGAGCACCACCGCGTATGCCTCTCCACCAGCGCCGGTGAGCAGATCGAGCGCTTTCTGCCCGTCCACCGCGCTGTCCACCGTGTAGCCTTCGGCTTCCAGGATCGCGGTGAGCGGGACGACGGACTTCTGCTCGTCGTCGGCGATGAGGAGTTTGGGCGACATAGCCGAAGAATAACCGAGAGGGGCACTGCGGCGCGCGCCCGATCTCCAAGTAGTTCGAGTGCTACGCCGCGTTACGCAGACGGAAACACCAATGCGTGCGCAACGGATCCCCGGCGAACGCCGGCGCGCGCCAGCAACGTCTGCGTCGATTCGGGACGGACGAGCACGCCTGCCCCTTCGAGCGTGAAGACCGGGTCAGGACCGACCCCGACCGTACACCGGAGCGTACAACCGGGCACGACGGTCGCGACGAAGAGGAGTTCGCCGATCCCCAGGTTGACCGCGGCGGTCGGGACAATCGTGCGCGCTGGCTGATCGCCGGAATCCAGGACGAGCGTACCGCCCTTGGCGCGGACGCCCGGCGCCAGCAGGGCGACCACGTGCGCCGCGACCTCGCGCACGTCGCACCCCTCGTCGAGCGGTCCACGGGCGAGCGCCAGGAGCGGCTTCACCATCGCCACCACCTCGTCGTGCGATTCGGCCGCGGCGACCGCGAATGGGGCCACGCGGCCCGCGTCCGCACCGGGGACCGCGCGCAGCCGCGCAACCTCCAGGTTCATTGCGACAGCGTTCAGCGCATTGTTCACCTCGTGCGTCGCGCGATGTACGAGCGCCTCGTACATCGCGCGCCACGCGAGGAGGAGTTCCGGGTCTGGACTCAGTCGCTCAGGTCCGCGTCGTCCGGCGCGGCCTCGACGGCAGGCTGCCCGTCGACGGGCATCTTGCGGTGCAGGTGCGGGGCCGTGATGAAGCGGTCGACGTACTGCTTGGTGCCGCCCACCGCGAGCTGCGCGAAGAGGAAGCCGAACTTCTCGTCGTACATCGCGGCCATCTCCGCCTTGACGTCGGCCGGCAGATCCCAGAGGCGGCGCTTGAACGGCCCGATCGCCTTCTTGCGCGCCTTGTAGTAGAACTGATCGTCGGTGTCGGTCGGCTTGCGCTCGTCCTTGGCGTTGACGTCGAGCCACGCGTACATGTCCTGCCGCAGCTCGTTCGGCAGCCGATCGTACATCATGTTCTGGAAGTTGGTCGCGAGGTGAATCTCGGCCGTCTCCGCCTTCGGGAACTGGTCGAACGCCGAATCGGGGAGCGTCGACGCGCCGTGCTGCACGGCGCCCGACATGCCGTACTCGCGGCGCGCAATCTCGCCCAACTCGCGGAGCACGTTGATGTCGAGCTTCACCGCCGCGATGGACCCGTCCGGCAGCACCGTGCCGCCGTGGGACGTGCCGCTCTGCACCGAGATCTTCGCGAGCCCCTCCATTCCGGGCGCGACCTCGCTCAGCACCTGGTTGAAGCCCTTCATGTAGGCGTGCAGCTCTTCGGGTGTCGAGTTCTCGGTGCCGACCTCGCCGATCTCGCCGCCGATCGAAATGTTCACTCCCGGTGGCTGCAGCCCGCGGACGAAGCGCACGATCTCGACGGCCGTCTCGTAGTTCAGCCGCTGCTGCTCGTCGAGCGAGGCCATCGAGAGATCGACGAGCGTCGACGTGTCGACGTCGATGTTGTAGAAGCCCGCGTGGACGGCTTCGGTCGCGAGCTGCTTCACCGCGTCCACTTCGAGCTTCGGATCGACGGCGAACTTCTTGGCGCTGACTTGGAAATGGTCGCCCTGGATGAAAATCGGGCCGCGGAACCCCTCGCGCAGCGCGGCGCCGATCAACACCGACACGTACTCCGCGGGGCGCTGGTCGGTGTAGGCGATCTCCGAGCGCGCGATCTCGAGGATGAACGCACCGACGTCCATCTTGCGGGCGGTGCGGAAAATCGAGCGCGCCGTATCGTAGGTCGCAACGCGAACGTTGATGGCCGGGACCGTGAAGCCGTGCACTTCGCCGCGCCCGCGCGCGAGGTACAGGTCGTGGATCGACGCCGGGCGCACGCCCACGGCCTGGCCAATTTCCCAGAGCAGCCAACGCGCGTACTCGCGCTCCTGTGCGTCGGTGGAGAACACCGCGGCGCGAACGAGCGGGTCGAGTTGGTCGCTCGCGAGCGCCGACTCGTCGGTGACGGTGACGTGCCCGTCTCGGACGACGACGGCACCCGGCAGGAACTCCGCTTGGGGCGAGGCCGCCTCGGGGGCGATCTGGGTTGTCATGGCGTGTGGGGAGTGGGGTAAACGCGTGGGGCGCGATCGGAATCTCGGGCGACCGCGGTGCGGATGCTAGACGCGGCGGCGCGGGTCGGCAGCGGGGAGCTGCGCGAACTCCTCGCGCGCCTGCTCAAAGCCCGGTCGCCCGATCATGCCGTACGTGAAGTGTTTGCCAAGCTCGACGCCGGGCTGGTTGAAGGCGTCGATGCCGTAGAACTCGCCCGAGTACGCCGTCGCGGCTTCGAGCAGGAACATGAGCCCGCCCACATGCCATGCGTCGATGGTGTCGAGCGTGATCGTCATGTTGGGTCGGCCACGCGCCGCGAGCGCGCCCGCCGTCGCCCGGCGCTCGACGTCGAGCAGTTCGCCGAGCGTGTGCCCACCGAGGTAGGCGAGGTCCGGAACATCCTTGTAGAGATCGGGGATCCGCCCGCGATCGGTGCGCCCCTCCACGGACACGAAGGTGACGGTCTTGTCGGCCGGTCCCTCCATGAAGAGCTGCACCTGCGCGTGCTGGTCCGTGGTCCCGAGCGCCGGCACCGCCGTCGGGCCGACATGCGTGCCGTCCGGGCGCACCTTGCCTAACGACTCGTCCCAGAGCTGGACGAACCAGGCCGCGAAATCGCGGAGCGGGTCCGCGTAGGGCATGAAGATCTGGATCGGCTTGCCGTGCGCGCTGGCGGCGAGATATTGCAGCGCGGCGTAGACACCACCCGGGTTCTGGCCGAGCTCCGCCGTCTCGCAGCGCTGGCGCATGTCGGCTGCGCCCGCGAGCAGGCCGGCGACGTCGACGCCGAGGAGCGCAGCGGGCAGGAGGCCTACGGGCGTCAGCACCGAGAAGCGGCCACCGACGTTGGGCGGAATGTCGAGCGCCGTCAGCCCTTCGGACTTCGCGATCGGGCGGAGCGAGCCCTTCTCGGGGTCGGTGACGAAGACGAGGTGATCCTTCGCCTTGTCGCCTAACGCAGCGTCGAGCGCGGCGCGGATGAGGAGATACTGCGCCATCGTCTCCGCCGTGCCTCCCGACTTCGAGACGACGAGGACAATCGTGCGGGCGAGGTCGAGCCGATCGAGCGTGACGGTGATCGTGTCGGGGTCGACGTTGTCGAGCACGTGGAGCCGCGGGTACCCGTCGCGATCCGCGTCGGAGAGCGTGTTCCACGCGAGCGGACGGAGTGCCGTACGAAGCGCAATCGGGCCGAGGGCGGAACCGCCGATGCCTAACAGCAGCACGTCGGTGAAGCGCCCGCGGGCCTGCTCGGCGAAGGTCGTGGTCTGCGCGAGGAGTGCCGTGTCGTCGGGCAGGTCGAAGAAGCCGAGTTCACCGCGCGCGCGCTTACCGGCAACCGCAGCGTGCGCGCCGCGGAACCGGTCCGTGATCTCCGTCCACTCGGCGTCCGTGACGGCGTCGGGGAGGAACATGTTCGTGAAGTCGATCGCGATCGTCATGGAGCGGCGCGAAAATGGTGAGTCGGCGAGCGGGACGGTGATCCCGAGCGGGGCGCGGGGCCTACGGTCCGAGGGGTCTACCGTCCGCGAGGTCTACGGTCCGAGGAGACGGGGCAAGGACCGGGCGCGCATCGTCCCTCAGATCTCGATCCGCAGCCCGTCGTACGCCGGGCGCACCGCCGGCGGCAACTCGGCATCGAGCTCCGCGTGCGACGTCTCGTGCGAGAGGTGCGTGAGATAGGTCCGCGGAGCGCCGACGCGCCGCGCGGTGGCTACCGCTTCGGTGACGCTCAGGTGCGTCGGATGCGGCGTGTCGCGGAAGAGCGCATTCAGTACGAGCACGCGTACGCCCCGAAGCACGTCCACGGCCGCATCCGGGAGTCGCTTGGCATCCGTCACATAGCCTAACGACCCGATGCGGTAGCCGAAGACGTCGATGCGGCCGTGTGGGACGACGAACGGGATCACCGTCTCGCCCGCGATGTCGTGCGGCACACCAGCCTCGAGGACTTCGAGTCTTCCCTCGGGCTTGTACGTCCCGGGCAGTGCCTTGATCGCGTCGTTGAAGATGTACGCGAACTTCTCTCTGAGCCGCCCGGCCGTGTCCGCCGATGCATATGCCGGGATCGCATGTCGCGTCGTCGCGCTGAACGCGCGCAGGTCGTCGATGCCGTGCGTGTGGTCGGCATGATCGTGCGTGTAGAGCACGGCATCGACTCCCTTTACCTCTGCCGCCACGAGCTGCAGGCGCAGCTCGGGCGGCGTGTCGATGAGGATGCGGCGCCCCGCATCGGTCTCGACCAGGGCGCCAACGCGCGTGCGACGGTCGCGCGTGTCGGTGGAGTGGCACACGGCGCACCCGCAGCCGATCTGCGGGATCCCGAAGCTCGTGCCGGTTCCGAGAAAGGTGAGGCGCACGCGCGGGGCGCCGCGCGGTCGTTAGACTGCCGCGCCCGCGCTCGCGGGCCCGCCGACCGACGGGTCCGCCGGGACGGTCTCGACCTTCAGCGTGTTCGTCGTACCCGGCACGTCGAACGGGACGCCCGCCGTCACGACCACGCGGTCTCCCGGATTAGCGAGCTCGGACGAGACGGCCGCGGCGAGCCCGAGCTCGACCATCTCGTTGTACGTCTCGACATGCGGTACGACCTGCGGGACGACGCCCCACACGAGGGCAAGCTGTCGCGCGGTGCGCGGCTGATCGGTGAGCGCGAGGATCGGCACGGGCGGCCGGTGGGCGGCGACGATGCGTCCCGTGAACCCGCTCTTCGAGAAGACGATGACGAGCGGCGCGGCGAGCTGGCGGGACGCGGCCACGGTCGCAGCGGCGATCGCCTCTTCGGTCGTGACGAACAAGCTGCCCGCACGACGTTCGTCGCGCAGTCCCGCACCGACCACGGGATGCGTCTCGATCTCCTCGATGATGCGGCGCATCGCCTGCACGGCGAGCCGCGGATACGCCCCCGCGGCCGTCTCCGCCGAGAGCATCACCGCATCCGTGCCGTCGAGGATCGCGTTCGCGACGTCGCTGGCCTCGGCGCGCGTCGGACGCGGGTGCTCGATCATGGACTCGAGCATCTGCGTGGCGGTGATCACCGGGCGACCGAGGCGCTGCGCGGCCGCGATGATCTGCTTCTGCGCGAGCGGCACGCGCTCGAAGGGCAGCTCGACGCCGAGATCGCCGCGGGCCACCATGACGCTATCGGACGCGCGGAGGATCTCGTCGATGTTGTCGAGCGCCTGATCCTTCTCGATCTTGGCGCAGATGAGGATGCCCTTGGGCACCATCGCGCGGAGCCCCTCGACGTCGGCCGCGCGGCGCACGAAGCTCAGCGCGAGGTACTCGACCTGCTGCTCGACCGCGAAGACGACGTCGGCGCGATCCTTGTCGGTGATCGACGGCGCGGAGACCGACACGCCGGGGAGATTCATCCCCTTGTTGCTCTTGATCGGGCCGCCGTGCACGACGCGGACGGTCACGCGCCGGCCCTGCACGTCGAGCACGACCAGTTCGATCAGCCCGTCGTCGACGAGGACGCGATCGCCGGCGCGCACGTCGTTCGCGAGCGCCTCGTAGGTGATCGGAATCTCGTGGCGCGCGAGGTCGTGCTCTTCGGACTCGGGAACGAGTGTGAGGCTCTGCCCGGGCTCGACCTGGATGGCGCTTGCGAGCGCGCCGATCCGGATACGCGGGCCCTGCAGGTCGCCGAGCACGGCGACGTGGCGGCCTAACTCCTCGGCGACCTCGCGCACGATGCGAATACGCTCGGCGTGCTGCTCGTGCGTACCGTGGGAGAAGTTGATGCGGGCGACGTTCAGCCCGGCCTCGATCACGGCGCGGATGCTCTCGCGCGACGTGGTGGCGGGGCCGAGGGTGCCTACGATCTTGGTGCGAGGGGTATAGCGAACGGTCACGGCGTCGGGGCGGCGGGGGCGCGCTCGGCACGGCGCGCGGGCGCGACATCAGCGGTCCCGGACAAGCTAACGCGCCCGGGCGCGGATGCCGTCACCGCACCGACTATTCCAGCGATGAGCGTGGCGCCCGCCCAGGCGAGCGCGGCGCCGAGCGCGAGGGTGAGCGCGGCGAGGAGCACGGCCACGGCGAGCGCGCCTCCCCCGCGAGCACCGGCAAGCGAGCCGAGCATGGCTACCACGCCGCGCACGTGACCGCCGATCGCGGCCCGGGCGAGGAGCGCGCCCCAGCCGAGGAGCGCGGCGCGGACCGCGAGTTGGGCGGGCGAGGCCATCGCGAGCCTCAGTCCGCGAACGCCCGACAGAACGCCTATCATCGCCCCGATGACCGCCGGCGTCGGCCAGCCGAGCCACGGCGTCGCGAGCGCGATCACGATGGCCGCAAGCAGGAGTCGGACGATCGGAGGACCGGACTCCCTGCGCAGCCGCAGCAGGCGCGCTCACCGCGGTACGAGGGTCAGCGTGCCCGAAACGTCTGCAGCCGCGAGGGCGCCCGCCGTGCGGGGCACGAGCAACGGATCGAGCTCGCCCGCGAGCCACCGCGGCAGTCGGTCACGGTAACCGGGATCGAGCGGATTGCCGGTTTGTCCACCGGGGTAGATCCCCCACGCGCGCACCGAATCGCCGAGCTCGACGACCATGCGCCAGCTCGGCCCCGCGGTCCCCTCCCCCGTCGAGGGCCAGAGCGTGTTCGGTCCGCTCGGCACCGCGAGATCGAGGGCGCCGAAGGCGGGGACGCGGCCCAAGTGGCGGATGTTGGCGTGGCGGAGCCGGCTCCATGTCCAGCCGCCCGCGTCGGGCGCGCCGTACTTCGCTCGGCAGCTATCGAGCGCTGCGGCGAGACTCTCGGCGAGTACGTCGTCCCGAGTCTCGTGCGCGGGCGTGGCGCGCTCGTCCCACCATGCGTTGGAAGGATCCGCGAGAAGTTCGAGGAGCACCGCAGACGACGGGACGACGGCGCGTGGCGGGCGCGTGCTCGGCTTCCCGAACGGATCGATGCCGGGGACGGGGCGCGCGCCCGGCGGATCGAGTTCGTCCCAGGTCCGGATGGCCAGCTCACGCATGGCCCACTCGAAGAGGACGGCGCGCGTGTTGTCGCGCGTGTAGCGCCGGTCCCACTGCGCGAGCAGGCGACCGGCGGTGGCGAGCGCCTCGTGGTCTACGCCTGCCGGCGCGCCACGCGCGGCCGCGGCCAGGAAAAACGGCACGAACCGGTCGGCGCGCGCGCTCCCCGGATCGCTCTGGAAGGCGCGCATCGCGTCGGGCGTGACGTGCGCGTCGGCGCGCAGCAGCTGGTTGATGCGCACGGCACGCCACGGATCGTAGCCGCCGCCCCAAAAGTCGCGGTCGGCGCGCGTGTCCACCGGCTGTTGATTGGCGGAGGCGAGATAGCCCTGCGCGGGGGCGAAGGCCTGTGGGTAGCGATCGAGCGGCAGATCGCCCGTCCAGTCGCTCGCGCGGGTGCGCCCGTCGCGCACCGCGTTGCCCGAGCCGTCGCCGGGGCGGATCGGGTAACGACCGGTCGAGCGGATGGCGATCGTCCCGGCGCGGTCGGCGGTGAGCATGTTCTGCGCGGGGGAGCGGTAGCCGCGCGCCATCGCGTCGAGGAAGGCACGCGCGGTGGTCGTGCGCGCGGCCTCGCGGAACGCACCGAGCTCGTCGCCGGGTTCGAGGACGGTCCAGCGCATCGAGAGCCAACGGGTTCCGTTAGGCGCGCCGACCTCGCGCCGCAGCGGGCCGCGGTGGGTGAAGAGGAGGGTGTCCGCGGCAACGAGCGCGCCTGCTGCCGTTCGGTACTCCTCGACGCGGCGTTCCAGCGGCATCCACGCGCCGTCCAGCCGGTAGCGCGTCGGGTGCACGGCATCGTCGACCTCCTCGGCGTAGAAGTCGGTCACGTCGACGCCCGTGTTGGTGAACGTCCACGCCACGTCGCGGTTGAAGCCGATGACGATCCCGGGGATGCCCGGGATGGTCACGCCGTACACGTCCAACGCGCCCGGCACGACGAGGTGCGCCTCGTACCAGATGCTCGGCAGCGTGAGGTCGAGATGTGGATCGCCCGCGAGGAGGGCATGGCCGGTCGCGCTGCGGGCCGGTGCGACCGCCCAGTTGTTGCTCGCGAGATGCGGGCGTTCATCGGGCGGCGTGGCCGTCGACCGCCCGGGAAAGAAGCTGTCGTACGCGCCAGCGAGGCGCAGTGCCTGGCCCTCGGGCGCACCGGGTGGCGGTAGCGGGGCGAAGTCATCGCGCGGCGCCGTTTGCCCGTTCGGCTGGATGGGCTCGACCACGGGCTCGCGGTCGGGAAAGAGCGCGGCCGCGGCGGCCGCGCCAACGCGCGCCGCGGCCGCCGTACGGTCGACCTCGCGCGCCTGGGAGGCCAGCGTCCACCCCATCCGATTCATCACGTGGATCGCGTCGATCGCGCGCCACGGGGCGGGGCGGGTGTTCGTGAGGCGGAACTCGACGGGGAGATCGGACGCGCCTAACGTCGCAACGTACGCGTTGACGCCGGCTGCATAGGCGTCGAGCATCGCGCGCCCGGCGGGCGACATCGCGCGGAGCTTGGTTTCGGCGGCGCGCGGCAGGCCGAGCCGGCGCATCTCGCGGTCTAACGGCAGCGCCGCCGCACCGGCAAACTCCGTCAGGCGACCGCTTGCGGCGAGCGCCTGGATCTCGAGCTGAAAGAGCCGGTCGCGCGCGACCACGTAGCCGAGCGCCTGGTAGGCGTCGAGTTCGGTGGCGGCGAAGATGTGCGGAACGTGGCGGCGGTCGTAGACGATGCGCACCGGTCCGCCAATCCCGGCCACGCGCAACGTGTCGTGCGCGCCAATGGCAGCCGGCGGCCGGGCCGCGGCCCAGACGCCATGTGCGGGGTCGAGCAGCGGGCCTAACGCGGGTAGCGGCCCGACGGGCCGTGACGCGACGTAGCCGCCGCCTCCGAGTAGGAGCGCGGCGGCTACGGTGCGCGCGGCCGACGGTCGCACGCCGTGGCGATTAACGGACCACGTGCGCGAGGCGCGCGTCGGTCATCCGGCGGTGGCGAGCGCGCCCATCCGCTTCTCGACGTTGGCGAGCAGCCCGTCGAACGACTTCTGGAAGCTCGCGATCCCCTCGACGAGGAGCTTGTCGGTCACCTCGTTGATGTCGATTCCGAGCGCGGCGAGGTCGGCGAGGTCGCGCTCGGCCTGGTCGACGCCCTGTGTCACGGTGACAGCGGTCTCGCCGTGGTCGCGGAACGCGTCGATCGTCGCGGGGGGGAGCGTGTTGACGGTGTTGGGGCCGATCAGCTGCTCGACATAGAGCACGTCACGGTAGGCCGGGTTCTTGGTGCCGGTGCTCGCCCAGAGCGGTCGCTGCACGCGCGCGCCCTTGGCCGCGAGCGCGTCCCACCGCGGCCCGGAGAACTGCTCCTGAAAGAGCTTGTAGGCGAGCT
This sequence comes from uncultured Gemmatimonadales bacterium, assembly GCA_963702945.1. Lineage (GTDB taxonomy): Bacteria > Gemmatimonadota > Gemmatimonadetes > Gemmatimonadales > Gemmatimonadaceae > BPUI01. Next base: position 66,276 of record OY969773.1, on the reverse strand, counting down.
TCGCGTTTGCGATGGCCGCCTTCCCGCGGAGTGCCAGCGCGTGCGCGCGCCGATCCTCAGGAAGCGTCGCGGCGAGCGCGTCGAGGCGCTTGTCGACCTCGGTGTCGACGCGGCTGACGAAGAAGCTCGCAACCCCGCCGATGTGCGCGACGGGCTGCCCGGCCGCGACCCGCTCGTCGAGCGCGTCGAGGTAGGCGTCGATCACACGACGGTAGGCTTCGAGGCTGAAGAGCAGCGTCACGTTCACGTTGATGCCCTCGGCGAGCAGCGACCGCACGGCGCGCGCGCCACTCTCCGTCCCTGGCACCTTGATCATCACGTTCGGGTGCCCAACGTGCTCCCACAGGCGACGGCCTTCGTCGATCGTGGCGTCGGGATCGTTCGACACGCCGGGCGAGACCTCGATCGAGACGTAGCCATCCTTGCCGCCGGTCGCGTCGTACACGGGGCGGAAGATCTCGCAGGCGCGCTTCACGTCCTCGACCTCGACGGTTTCGAACAGCTGCCACGGCGTGAGGCCGTGCTTCGCGGCATGCAGCGAGGCGTCGTACGCGTCGCCTTCGGAGAGCGCCTTCTCGAAGATCGTCGGGTTGGACGTCATGCCGCTGAGCGCGTCGTCCGAGATGCGGCGCTCGAGCGAGCCGTCGCCGAGGATGCGGCGGTCGATGAAGTCGAGCCACACGGACTGGCCGGCGGCGTGGAGTTGCTGGAGGCGGTTCGGCATATCGGAAACCCGGTGACGGGACGTGGCGTGTTGCGCGCGTGAAGTATTAGGAAAGAACAGCGACGAAATCTATCGTGCGCCGGTGTACACGATCTTCCAGATCCGCCCGCGCGCGTCGTCGGTGACGTACAGCCCGCCGTCTGCGGCCTGCGCCACGCCGACGGGGCGATGCTGCGAGCCGGTCGCGTCGGCAAACGTTTCGTAGCGGCCCGATGCGCGCCCGTTCACCATCGGCTGAAAGACGACGCGGAAGCCAGCCTGCGGCAGCGGCGCGCGATTCCACGAGCCGTGGAAGGAGATGAAGGCGCCATTGCGATAGCGCGCCGGAAACTGCGAGCCCGTGTAGAACATCGAGGACATCGGCGCCCAGTGCCCCGGGAAGGCGGCGACCGGCGCCTTCTTCGATGCGCAGCGGCCGGTCGTGCGGCCATCGCCACCATACTCGGGCGCGAGCACGAGCTTGCCCTGGTTCTGGTCGTAGTAGCAGTACGGCCAGCCGAAGTCGTCGCCCGCGTTGACCTGCATGAACTCCTCTGCGGGGAGTTCGGCGCTCTGCTCGGCGTTGTACTTGGCCGGCCAGTTCTGGAAGAGCTGATCGCGACCGTGCTGCGTCGTGTAGATCCGGCCGTCGGCGGGGTTGAGCGTGAGCCCCATCGCGTTCCGGATTCCGGTGGCCCACCGTGCGGCGGGCGTGAACGTCTGCCCTGCACGATCCGCCGCGAAGCGCCAGATCCCTGCCCGCGTCTGCAGCTCGGGGCACGGATCCGCTCCCGGCGAGCCGCTCTGTCGATCGGACTGCTGGCAGGAGTTGGTCTGCGACCCGACGTTGACGTAGAGCGAGCCGTGTCCGTCGAGCACGATGTTGCGCGCCTCGTGACCGCCGGTCGGCAGGCCGGACACGATGGTCTGCCCTGCCCCGCTCGGCTTCAGCTCGCCTGGCGCGATGGGGTAGCGGACGATCGCGCTCCCCTCGTCGACATAGACCCAGCCGGGCGCGACGGCGACCCCCGTGCCGCCATGCTCACCGAAGAGCGCGGTCTCGTCCGAGCGGCCGTTATCGTCGCGATCGCGAAGCGCGAGCACCCCCCCGGACGTAGTCGCACCGCGCTCGCTCGCGCCGCGCCGCGGCACCTGCAACGCGACGAAGACGACGCCGTTCGGCGCCACGGCGATGTGCCGGGGACTCCCGACCTGGTCGGCGAAGATCGTCGCGCAGAAGCCCTCAGGCAGCTTGAGGCCACCGTTATCTGGCGCGCAAGCAGGGGCCGCATGCGAAGCCGACGGCGGCGTGGCGGCGAGCGTTTCGGCCGGATGGACCGTCGCGGCCTGGCCATCGCGTTGGCAGCCAACGGCCGTGGTCAGGAGCGCGGCGGCGAGCAGCGCGCGCGGCGCCGCGGGCATGCGGGAGACGTGCATGCGGGAAAGAGCGAAATCGGACGACATCGAGTCAGCAGTCGGAGGCAGGGCCGGCGGACGCCGGTTCAGACCCATCACGCGCGCGCAAGGCTCACGCCACGCCGGCTTCGGAACGTGCGTGACCGATCGACCACGGATCCACCACGTCTCGACGGCGGACGGGTCGACCCGGGCGCGCTAGGTTGCCGCGGTCCCCCGGCCGCCGTCTCCGACGCAGGACACCCGCACCTCCCTCGCTCGCACCCGATGCTCCCCGCCCCGATCCCGACACTCACCGGGCTCCCGCCCTACGTGTTCGCCGAGCTCGACCGTTTGAAGGCCGAAGCGCGCGCGCGTCTCGTAACGGAGGGACGTACCCTGATCGACCTCGGCATCGGCAGCCCCGACCAGCCGACGCCACCGTCGGTGATCGAGGCTGCGTGCCACGCCTTCGGGGACGCGACACGGCACGGGTATCCCCCGTTCCGCGGCACCCCCGAGTACCTCGGCGCCGTCGCGACGTTCATGGCCGATCGGTTCGACGTGACGCTCGATCCGACGCGTGAGATCGTCGCGGTCAGCGGGTCGAAGGAAGGCGTCGCGCAGCTGATCCGCGCGTATTGCGGGCCCGGCGACGTCGCCATCGTCCCCGAGATCTACTACCCGGTCTACGCGCGCGCCGCGCTGCTCCACGGCGCGGAGGTCGCGTACGCACCGATGCGCGCGCCATCGTTCCTCGCCGACTTCGAGGCCGTGCCCGCCGACATGCTCCGGCGCGCGAAGCTGCTCGTCGTCAATTACCCCAACAACCCGACCGGCGCGGTGTGTGACCTGGCCTACCTCGCGCGCGCCGTGGAGTTCGCGACGCGCCACGGCCTGGTGCTCGTGAGCGACCTTGCGTACAGCGAGTTGACCTACGACGGGTATCGCGCGCCGAGCGTGTTCGAGGTGCCGGGGGCGCTCGACGTCGCGGTCGAGCTGCATTCGTGCTCGAAGACATTCAACATGGCGGGGCTGCGCATCGGGTTCGTCGTCGGGAACGCCGATGTGTGCGACGCGCTGCTCGCCTACCGGAGCAACGTGGGCTACGGCGCGCCGTGGGTCGCGCAGGCTTCGGGCGCTCATGCACTCGCCCACCACCGCGCGCTCACCCCGCCGATCACGCGCGAGTACCGCGTGCGCCGCGACGCGGTCTACGGCGCGCTCGCCGCCGCTGGCTGGCAGGCGACCCCGCCGAGCGCGGCGATGTACGCCTGGCTCCCCGTGCCCGAGGGGTACGACGACTGGGGATGGGTGCGCGCCGGACTCGACGAGGCGGGCGTAGTCGTCACGCCCGGAATCGCCTTCGGGCCGGGAGGTGCGGGCTACTTCCGCATCTCGTTCGTGCAACCCGCGCCCGTGCTGGCCGCGGCGGTCCACCAGCTGACCGCCACGGCCGCCGCGGCTCAGCGGCCGAGCCAGTACGTCGCCTTGATCTGAAAGACGTTCACCGGGCGGTCGCGAAAGAGCGCCGACCGGTCGCGGGTGAAGTCCATGTCGCCGTAGGAGGCGGAGCCGCTCCGCTGCTGGGTCCAGACGGCAAAGAGCGTCGAGCCCGGGCGATACTCCCAGCGGAGCACGGCCGTCCCGCGAAGCGAGCGGACGTTGAAGTCGGGGTTACCGACGCTGAATGCGGTGCGTGAGGGGGACGCGCCGCTGGTCGGGCACGCGCTCCCGGCGGCGCCACCCGGGTCGAGGGTGTAATCGCCGGTCGCGTCGCGGCACGCGGAACCGAAGTCCGTGCCGTACACGCGCATCGCGGCCGACCGCGGTGCGGCGAACTCCTTGAAGCGCGAGTACGACCCGCTCGCGACGAACGGCTGCGCGTACATCTCGAGCGTGAGCGACGGCGTGAACGTCGTGTTGAGCCGTGTGTCGAGGGAGAACGTGCGCTGGTCGATCGAGGCGAAGACGTAACGCTGCCCCGCAAACCCCGCCGCGACCGCGCTGTCGGCGATACGCGTCACGTACTGCTGCGGGTCGAGGGTACGCGAGAACGACGGTGAAACGCTCAGCAGCAGTCGCGACGAGGGCTTGAACGTCACGCCCGGACTGAATCGCGTCTGTCGCAGGTCGCTCCCTATGCCGGAGATGCCGCGCGCGCTCAGGTTGAAAACGACCGCGTGTCGCGCATCGGTGCCGAGGTTGCCGCCGAGAAAGTTGTAGCCGTAGCGCTCGACGACGGGACCGCCGCGTGTGAGGCGATCGTCGAGCGTCGTGGGGTGATGGATCGTGAAGAGATTGGCGGACCAGTAGTTGGCGAGCGTCGCAAACACACCGCCGTGCAACTCCTCGTCGTTCCGATCGCCCTCGAAGTTGAACTGTTGCTGCGCACCGAACGTCGTGGCCGCGGATCGATACAGGCGCGTCGGCTTGGTCCATACGCGCTGCACGTTCGCCACCATCCAGCGATAGTCGGCGCGATCGAGGTAGGCGAGATCGTTCACCTCGAACCCGGGACTGCGCCAGTTCTGCGCGGTCTCCCACTGCCAGTCGCCGTTGTCCTTGGCGATGCGCGCGTAGAGCCCGTAGCCGGCGAGGGAGGTACGCGTCGGATCGTACGCGGCACCGAACGGCCCGCCCGCACTCACGCGGCGATCGGGGCGCTGGAAGTAGTGCGCGCTCGATTCCTCGGTCTGCCGGATCGCGGCCGTGTCGCCGGCGACGCTCGACGCGGCGAACTGCCCGAGGAACGAGTACATCCGATTGTTCCAGTAGTGCGCGACGTCCGCACCGGCGACCACCGCGCGCGCGCGCAGGTTGCTCCGTTCGAGCGAATCGCCTAACGATCGGTTGGTCAGCGTCAGCACGCCGCCGACGCGCGTATCACCGCCGCGTAGGTCCCTGCGCAGCCGGCCGAGGAAGTAGTTGGTCAGGGGCTCGACCTCCTGCCGCAGCACGGGCGCCGCGTTGGCGCCGACCACGGTGGGCGAGGCCGTCGGCGTGGTGGTGAAGCGAGCGTTCGCGCGTCCGGTGAGTGCGTCGAGCACGCCGACGGTCCACCCCGAGCGGGTGCGCCCCGTGACGGTCGCAGCCCCGAGAATGGTCGAGACGTCGGGCGCGTCCACATACTCGGCGTTATCCGAGACCGCGCCCGTCAGCTGTGGCGCACGGCCGATCCGCCGCGAATAGAAGACGCCGAGATTGGAGACGTTGTCGCAGAAGAAGCAATTGAAGTTCCCGAACCCGAAATAGTTCGCGTTGTTCACAAAAAATGGGCGCCGCTCGTCGTAGAACGTCTCGTACGCGCTGAGGTTGACCGTCGCGGGATCGGCCTCGACCTGCCCGAAGTCGGGGTTGACGGTCGCGTCGAGCGTGAGACTCGGCGTGAGCAGGAACTTCGCGTCGGCCCCGAGGCGCGTGGTGCGCTGCTGCGTGTGGTGGAAGGGATCGCCGACAGCGCTCGCTGCGAAACGATCCCCGGTCACGACGTAGGGGACGATCTCCGCCTGCCGGGGCGGCGCCGAGAGCGCGAGTCCGGTGAGCGTGCCGTAGTACGCCGGCCCGCCCGCCTCGTTCAGGCGCCAGAAAGCCCACATGTCCTGCTCGTTACGCCGCGTCACGTAGCGCCAGATCTCGAAGCCCCAGGGCGAGACGGCGTCCACCGCGGCCGCCGCGAGCGAGTCGGGGCGGACCGCACGCGTCGCCCCACCCTGAAAGCGCAGTTGCGAGAACGGGATACGGAACTCGGCCGTCCAGCCGAGCGAATCGACGTGCGCGGCGCCCTGCCACACGGGATCCCAGGAGCCGTCGCCGTTGAGCTGGTCGCCACGTACGCCTAACGGATTGAGCTCGAACCAGACACGCGTGTTGCGGTCGCGGAACGGATCGAAGACGACGGCGATCTTGTCGGACGTAAGACCGCTGCTGTTGTCGAGCAGCCCGTCACGACGCGTGAGCACGCTGCGAACGGCCGCGGCACCACCGCGCTCGTACATGCGCGCGCCGATGTAGAGCGCGCTCTCGTCATAGAGAATACGGATTTCCGTGCGCTCGGATGCCGGCTTCCCTTCATCGGGCTGCTGCTGCGTGAACCGCGTGATTGGAGTCGCGGCCGCCCACGCCGCATCGTCGAGGCGGCCGTCGATCGTGATCGAGCCCGTACGGCGCGCTGCCTGCGCGACAGGGCGTGGATCGGTCTGCGATGGAACCGTTGCGGTCGGTGAGGTCACGGTGCTGGCGCCCACAGGATCGACAGCTGACGGAGTCAGCTGCGCGTGAGCCCGCGATGTGATGGCGAGTGCGAGACACCGTTAGCACGACGACCGCGTGCCGCGCGCGGATGAGCGCGAGGCGGGTACGGACGCGCGAGCGCGACCGTTCGATGAACAACGGGAAAGCGGAAATCATGATCAGCAACCGGAACGCGAGCGAGGAGATACGGCATCAGACAGCGCGTACTTCCGCATGGTTGCGTTCCTACGGGCGCAACACGGGCGCGGTTACAACTCGCACTCGCGACCCGCATTCGATGTGCGGCCCGTCGTCACATGCGCGTGAGCGGGCGCGCGGTCAGCACCACGGCGCGCACCTCACACGCATCGCGGAGCTTGTGGAAGCGGAGCGCACGTCGCGCGACCGCGACGGTGTACGTCGCGTGCACATGACAGACCTCGTCGCGGATGTCCCGCGCGGCGAAATGGATCTCGCGCCCGCTCGTCCGGATCTGCCCTTCGATCACGCGCTTCGTGGTGTCGTGGTCGACGGTGTAGCGGCCCCAGGCACGATTCTCACGACATGTCCTGCGGTGCGCCAGCACAGGTGCTAGATGCGACGCTGCCGCGTTAGGCGGGTGGCCTAACGCGGCAGGTCGGATGTGGGGAGCTGCAATCTTCCGATGACTCGATGCGCAGATCGGGGATGATCAGGGCTGCACGACCCGCAAGTCAGCGCAGAGTCGAGTCAGCCCGGTCGTCCGCTCATCCGCACTCGCTGAACCCGCAGACGTGGCACTTCACGCACCCTTCCGCGAACTCCAGCTGACTCCCGCAGTCCGGGCACGTCCCCATGAACACCTCGCTCGGCGAGTAGGCGCCCATCGGATCGGTCTGCGCGTCGATCTGCGCGTTCCGCAGGTTGCCGCCGTCGCTGACGACCGGCGTGGACGAGACCACCGGCATCGCCGTCACCGGCGTGGCGAGCAGATCCTGCTGCACGCCCTGGTTCTTGTCCCGCCACCACTCCTCGAGCGCGATGCCGACGGCATCGGGCATCGAGAGCACCTTGTTGGGCCCGAGCCCGACGGCGCGGTCCGACGAGATGCCGCGCAGCTGACGCACGATCTCGGGGAGCGCGATCCCTGAGCGCAGGGCGAGCGACACCATGCGGCCTAACGCCTCCGCGTCCGCCATCGCCGACCCGCCGGCCTTGCCGAGGCTGATGAAGACGTCGAACGCCGAGCCGCGGTCGTCCTCGGAGATGTGGACGAACATCGTGCCGAGCGGTGTCTCCTTGCGCATCGACGTCGAACGGAGCTTGTCGGGGCGCGCGCGCTTGGTACGCCGCTGCGTGTTCTCTGCCTCGGCCTCGTACAGCGCCTTCTTCGTGCGCTCGAGCTCCGCGTTCACCTCGGCGAGCGTGCCCTGGAGTTCGCCGAGCTGGCGCTTGAGCATCGGGTCGACCGGCGCGGGCGCGTCGGCGGCCTTCTCGCTCTTCGCGTCGGGCTTCTTGTCACGCTCCTTCGCGGCCTGCTCGGTCGCGCCCGTCGACAGAACCTGCCCGTCGCGCGAGCCGTCGCGATAGACCGTCACGCCCTTGCAGTTCAACTCGTAGGCGAGCTCGTAGATCGCGCGCACGTCGTCGATCGTCGCGCTGCCGGCGAAGTTGGTCGTCTTGCTGATGGCCGAATCGCAGTGCTGCTGGAAGGCCGCCTGCATGCGGACGTGCCACTCGGGCGCGATGTTGTTGGCCGTGACGAAGACGCGCTGCCACTTGGCCGGGATCTCGGGGTGCTGGACCGAACCCGTCTTCGCGATGCGCTCCATGAGCGCCTCGGAGTACCAGCCCTCCTGCTTCGCGATCGCGACGAACTCCTCGTTCACGTCGGGCATCATCACGCCCGCCTGGTTGCGCATGAAGGCGACCGCGAAGAGCGGCTCCAGCCCAGACGAGCAGCCGGCGATGATCGAGATCGTCCCCGTGGGGGCGACCGTCGTGACGTTGCAGTTGCGAAGGAGCTGCATCGGCCGGACGCGCTCGCCATTGGCATCACGCGCGCAGGTCGCGTCCGGGCCCCAGATCGAACGCGCCCACTCGGGGAACGGGCCGCGCTCGTTCGCGAGGCGCTCGCTCTCCTTCTTGCTCTCGACGTCGAGGTACTCCATCACGCGGCGGCCCATCTCGACGCCCTCGGGCGTGTCGTAGGCGATGCCCATCTTGATCAGCCCGTCGGCGAAGCCCATGACGCCGAGCCCGATGCGCCGGATACGCTTGGAGAGCGCATCGATCTCGGGCAGCGGGTACTTGTTGACGTCGATGATGTTGTCGAGGAAGTGCGTCGCGGTGCGGATGTCGCGCCCATACGCCTCCCAGTCGAGCTTCCCATCCCGGACGTAGTAGCCGACGTTGACCGAGCCGAGGTTGCAAACGTCGTAGGGCAGCAGGGGCTGCTCACCGCACGGATTGGTCGCCTCGTACGCGCCCATGTGCGGGACCGGGTTGTACTTGTTGGCCGCGTCGATGAAGAACACGCCCGGCTCGCCCGTACGCCATGCGCCGAGGACCATCTTATCCCACACCGTGCGGGCGTCCATCTGCCCGGTGACCTGCTTGGTCACGGGGTCGATGAGGTCGTACGACGCGCCAGCCTTGACCGCCTCCATGAACGCCTCGGTGATGGCGACCGAGATGTTGAAGTTGGTGATCTGCGTCAGGTCTTCCTTGCACGCGATGAAGTCCATCACGTCGGGATGGTCGACGCGCAGGATGCCCATGTTGGCACCGCGGCGCGTGCCGCCCTGCTTCACCGCGTCGGTCGACGCGTCGTAGAGCTTCATGAAGCTCACGGGGCCGCTCGCGACGCCGGTGGTGCTGCGCACCATCGACCCCTTGGCGCGGATGCGGCTGAAGCCGAAGCCCGTGCCGCCGCCGCTCTGGTGGATGAGCGCCATCGAGCGGAGCGTGTCGTAGATCCCGTCTGCCCGTTGGAGAGGGCGTCGTCGACGGGGAGCACGAAGCAGGCGGAGAGCTGGCCCAATGGGCGGCCCGCGTTCATGAGCGTCGGCGAGTTGGGCTCGAACCGGCGCTGCGTCATGAGGGCGTAGAACTCCTCGGCCAGCGCCTGGACCTGTGCGTCACTCGCGCCGTAGCGACGGTCGGCCTCGGCGACGACGGTGGCCACGCGCCAGAACATGTCCTCGGGCGTCTCGGTCGGTTTGCCCTTCGCGTCGCGCACGAGGTAGCGCTTCTCGAGCACGATGCGGGCGTTCTGGGACAGCCCAGCGGGAACGTTGGTCGGCGGCGTGGGGGACAGCGGCATACGGGCGGCTCTCCTGCAGGTGGCGCGTACGAGAGGTACGGCGACGGTGAGCGAACGGACCGGCGGCAGCCGGCGGCGGACGAAGCCTGCGAAACGGCGTGCGGTGTTACGTGAGGTGCGACGTGCGGCAGAGCAGCGTGCGAACCAGGATCGGGAGCGCGAACGGCGGGGATTTGGGGCGGGGGGCAGAACCTACGGCCGCTTGCTCGCAGCCACAAGTCGCCCCTACTCCATCGGAATCCCGCATGTCGTGCCACATGTTTTGATGTCACTTCGAGTGGACGACAGGACAGCCCGCCACTTCGGCAGAGAACCAGATAAGCTGCTGTCCGGACGTTACTTACGCGAAACTAGTTCGTCCCGTTTCGTTCAGAACTCGCGTCGCGTTGCAAGCCATCGCGCCACCCATCCCATCCCGACCACCCCGCGACTTGCCTGCTTTCACGACTTCGCAGAACGCGTGCCGCGGGTTACCCCGAATGTGACCTGGATCAGCTCGGATTCGAGCGGCCCGGCGACACGCCAGGCAGGCTCGGCCGGCCGAAATCGCCCGCGCGGTGCCGAAGTTGGAGCCCGAGGTACGCCGCTGCGGTCCGCGTCAGGCGTGCCCGCTCATCGGGCGTCAGCGGCCGAACCACGCGGGCGGGAACGCCGGCCACGAGTACGCCCGCGTCGACCTCCGCCCCTTCACGCACGACCGCGCCCGCCGCGATCAGCGCACCCGTGCCGATGCGGGCACCGTTGAGCACCACGGCGCCGATCCCGACCAGCGCGCCATCCCCGACGGTCGCGCCATGCACGACCGCCCGATGACCCACGCTGACCCCCGCACCGAGTAAGCAGGGCACGCCGGGGTCGGCGTGGAGGACGGCCCCATCCTGCACGTTCGACTCGGCGCCGACGACGATCCGTTCGTTGTCACCGCGAAGTACCGCGAACGGCCAGACGCTCGCGCGCGCGCCTAACGTCACGTCGCCGCAGACGAACGCGAGCGGGTGCACGAAGGCCGACGGATCGATCACCGGCCTGGCAGCGCGCGAAAGTACTCCTCCAATCCGTCCACGATCGCCCGCGCGTACCGTTCGCGACCCTCGGCCGTGCGCATCGCGGCCTCCTGCTCCGGCAACATCAGGAAGAGCCCTTCCGTGAGCACTTCCGGCACCCAGGGCGGACGCGCGACGGCGAGGTTCTGATAGTGGATGCCGAGGTCGCGCAGGCCGAGCCGGCGGATGAGTTGCGCCTGGATGACGCGCGCCAGCGGTTCGGCGTGCTGGTGGAAGAAGAGCGTGCTCGAGCCGTTGGCCGTGTAGGGATTGATTCCGTCCGGCAGCGCATTGAGGTGCACGCTGACGAACGCGTGCGCGTTGGCGCGCCGCGCGAGGAGCGGCCGTTCGGCCAACCCCACGGGATCGGCGGTGGTCCGCGTCATCAGCACGGTCGCGCCGCGCGCCTGAAGCAGGTCGCGCACGCGCTCGCCGACAGGCAGCACGGCGACGGGCTCCCAGAGGCCCGTGGGCCCCGTCGCACCGCCCGGCGGATGGCCCGGATCGACGACGATCGTGAGCCCGGCGAGCGGATGCGCTGGATCGACGATGGGTGGCCGGCGCACGCGGAAGACGAGCGCGCTCCGCGCTGGATCCCACAACGCGAGATAGCCATAGGGATCGCGCCCGAGCCGCAGCGTGACCCGCACGCGGTCATCCGATTCCTGCTGCCAGATGACCTGCCGGACGAGCGAATCGGTCGCGGTGCCCTCGACGCGCAGGATGTCTGGCGAGAGCGTGACGCCGTGGAGCACGAGATCGACGTCGCGGCCACGCTCGAACACCTCGTACGCGGGGCGGTCGCCCATCGGAAGCACGAGATCGACCCAGTCGCGCGCGGGGGTGATGCGGGCCGCGCCGACGACGCGGCGCGTGGGCGCGTAGCCGTCCGGAAGCGGAATCGCGGCATCGGCGTCGACCCACGCCTGCAGCTGACCGTCGAGGCGCACGCGCGCCATCCCGCCGACGATGGCGGTACGTTCGGCGATCGTGCCGGGGAAGAAGAAGTACCGGTACGTGCCGTCGGGCGTGGGACGGCCAACGACCACGCGATCCGTGTCGAGCGCGGCGCCTGGACGGCCGAGCTGGACGTAGCTGCGCGTGCCCGGCGCGGCGAGGAGTTCGACGCGTGCGAGCGGGAGCCGGACCGTGTCGGCCGCACGGGCGACCACGATGCGCGCACGACTGCCGGCGGTGGCCAGTCGGCGCGCACTGACATCGGTCGCCCAGAGAGCGATGGCGTCGGGATCAGCACCGGCGTCACCACGCGCGGCCGCCGCGTCGACGAGCGGTTCGCGCGGGATACGCACGGCCGTGTCGGCGCTCGACGGCGCGCTCGACGGCCCGTTCGACACCGCATTCGTGAGCGCGTTCGGGAGTTCGAGCCAGACGCGCGCACCGCGCGATGCGCGCACACCGACGCGGACGGGATCGTCGGCCAGCAGGCGCATGCGGGTGTCCGGCACGACGCTGCCGCTGTCGACCGTGAGCATGCCGGAGCGTCCAGCAGACGGACGCCGCGCGGCAACGCGCACCGCAACAGATCGGCGCACGGTCTCGCCGCCCCGGCTCGCGACGAGGTCGTAGCGCGGCGCGGACGCGGACGGCGTTGGCAGATAGGCGAGGAACGCCCCGTTCGGCGCCACGGCGACCGCGGCGCCGTTGACGGTGAGCGTTGCCGTCCCGCTGCCCAGGGAGCCGAACACGAACGTCGAGTCGCGCGGAACGACCTGATTGGGCGTTGGCGAGACCACGCGCACGTCGAGCGCCCCGTCGATACGCGGAACCGAGGGCAGCCCAGTTCCCGGATCACTCGCGTCGGCGTGCCGAACCGGGGTGGGCGCCTCGGAGGATGGGCGGGGAGCGCCGCACGCGCTCGCCAGCACCGTGGTCCCGGTAAGTACGGCGCCGATGAGGCACGTGGGCGCGAGACGGGCGGACGACATGGCGGTCAAGGTAGCCGGGCGGGAAATCGGCGGGTAACTTCGCGCCGTGATGCCCCTCCCCCTGCACGCAACCTCGACGCGCCCCCTTCGTACGGTGAGCGTGATCGCGTTCCGCCCGCGCCTGCGTCCATGACCGGCCCGCACGTTACTGGCCCACACGTCACGGGCCCTCATACCGCGACATCTCGCGCCCGCATCAGCGCGCTCACCGACGTCGGACGCACGCGCGAACACAACGAGGACGCGTTCCTCGTCGCGGATCTCGCGGCGGCGCAGGCGATGGATTTTCCGCCGCTGGCGGAGGCCGGGGAGGGGCCGCATCCGGCCGAACGCAGCTGTGATCTCACCGGCTCAGGCGTACTCCTGCTCGTCGCCGACGGACTGGGCGGCGCTGCCGCGGGCGAGGTCGCGAGCCATCTCGCGGCGCGTGTCGCGCATGAGGCGCTCCGACGCGCGCTGGCCGAGCCGGCCGTGGATGCACGCGATCCGCTCGTGATCGCGACGGTGCTGCGCGATGCGGTGCTCGCAGCAAACGAAGCGGTGCACCGTCTCGGCAGCGAGCGCGCCGAGCTGCACGGGATGGCATCGACGATCACCGCGGCGTACCTGCGCGACGACGGTGTCACGGTCGCGCAGGTCGGGGACAGCCGGGCTTACGTGGTGCGCGGCAGCGACGCGCGGCAGATCACGAAAGACCAGTCGCTCGTGCAGCGGCTCGTCGACGCCGGGGAGATGACGCCCGAGCAGGCCGAGACGAGCATGCGGCGCAACATCATCCTGCAGGCGCTCGGGCCCGAGACGACGGTGCGCGTCGACGTGACGCGGCAGACCCTCTGCGAGGGCGATCTGGTGCTCCTCTGCAGCGATGGGCTGTCCGGGCAGCTGCGCGGAGGAGAGCTCGGACGGATTGCCGGACGCACGCCCGAACCCGGTCCACTCTGCGCCGCGCTGGTGGAGGCGGCGAACGTCTCGGGCGGGCCCGACAACATCACGGTGGTCGTCGCGCGCGTGAGCGGGACGGCCCTCGCGCCGGCGCCGACGGACTCGGCGCCGCTTGCGGCACCGAACGCGGCGACGACCCCGCCGGCCGGCGACTGCGAGGACGTCGCGCCGCATCCAGTTCCGCTGGCCGACGCCCTCGGAGACGGGGCAGGCGATCCGACCGACGACGGCATGACGGCGGACATGCTCCTGACGCGGGCTGCCGCCCGTGCGGCCGCGACCGTCGGTCCGTCGCCTGGCGCGGGATTTATCGCAGGGTCGAGCGCCGCGGCCGGCATCACGGGGGGCGAGCTGGCCTCACGGCGAGGACGCGTGCGAGCCGTATACGCGCTGCTCGGCGCGGCCGCGGTCGCAGCCGCCGTGTGGACGTGGTACGCGTTCGCGCGCTGAGCGCGCCTTAACCCACCGCCGCGCCCGCACGGCGCGCCGTCAACCACCGCGCGGCCGCCTGTTGCATCGCACGGTCGCCGGACCACGCGCAGAGGACGGGCGCGTCGATCGCGGCAACCATGCGTGGCGGCGCGAATTGCACGACGGTCACCGCCCGTCCCTCCGCGCGCGCGCGCGCCGCGGCATCCTGCGCCCGCGCCAGCCCCGCGTCGTCATCGTACGGCGCGCTGCCCACACGCACGCGCTCGCCCCCAAAGAGCGCGATCACGAGCGGAACGTCGGCGTCGAACGTGGACTCGTCCGGAGCGCGCACGTCGAGCCCGGCCGTCGCGAGCGTCTCGGTGAACTCGTCGCGCCGCGGCGGGTGGGCGCCGCGGACCGTGCTCGGGTCACGTTCGTCCGCGGCACTCGCGTCGACGACGAGGACGGCGACCGCCCCACTAATCGGAGCCGGTTCGCCGCGGAGTACGTGCACGGCACGTTCGGCCAGCTGCGCGCCCCACGCGGCGTCGGCGGCCGCGGGCCGCCGCCAGTCGTTCGGCGGCGCGGCCCACTGCGCCCAGCGCAGCCGCCGACGCACGCTCTGCTGCACGCGGACCGGATCGAGCACGTGGTTCGCGAGCGCGCGTTCGAGTGCGGCCGCGACCACCCCGACGTCGCCCGGGGCGAGCACGACGTCGCACCCCGCCGCGACCGCCCGCACGGCCGCCTCACCCTCGTCGCCCTGGACCGGGATCAACACGCCGGGCATGTCGAGCGCGTCGGACACGACGAGACCGTCGTAGCGAAGCTGCTGTCGCAGCAACCACGTGAGGATCTCGCGCGAGAGCGTCGCCGGCACGCCGCTCGGGTCGAGCGCAGGATACGCCACGTGCGCGGTCATGATCGAGGCGACGTTGGTCGCGAACGCGGCGCGGAACGGCGCGAGGTCGTGCGCGTGCAGCGTGTCGCGCGACGCGGTGACCGTCGCGGTCGTGCGGTGCGGATCTTCGCGCGTGCGCCCGTGTCCCGGAAAGTGCTTGGCACAGGCGAGCACGCCTTCGGCCTGACACGCCTCGATCCATGCCGTCGCGAGCCGCGTGACGCGGGTCGAGTCCGCGCCGAGCGTGCGCGCACCGAGCACCGGATTCTCGGGCTCGATGTCGAGGTCGCACACCGGCGAGAGGATCCAGTTGACGCCGAGGGTGCGCGATTCGCGCGCGGTCAGGCGGGCCGCACGGCGCAGCGCCTCGACGTCGTCGAGCCAGGCGAGCGCGCCGAGCGGCGGCAGTCCCGTCGCGCCCGCAAACTGCTGCCCCGCCCCGCGTTCCAGGTCCGCGCCGAGGAGCAGCGGCGTGCGCGAGCGTTGCTGCAGCTCCTTCGTGAGCGCCCGGACCGCGTCCTGCTCGCCGCCGTAGAGCAGGAAACCGCCGACCCCGAGGGCGAGCGCGGCATCGACGAGCGGACGCGCCGCGTCAAAGCGGCCGTCGGCATCGGCGACGAGCGTGGGGACGAGCAGCTGAGCGACGGACGACACGACGGGCGGTGCGGGAACGGGAGCGGGGACGCGTTAGGCGGACGTGAGCGCGCCAAGCACGCGCGGCCCGCGCGCGCCGGTCGCGCCGGGGACGTTCCCCGGCAGGCGCGCGACGTGAAGATAGCCGAGCAGCGCGAACGCGACGGCTTCCTTTGCCTCCCCATCAAAGAACACGTCGTCGAATCGGCGCACGCGAATGGGTAGGCCCGCGCGCGCGAGCTCCGCCGTGATCGAGGCCACCAGTGTGGGGTTTCGCGCCCCACCGCCGGAGAGCAGCACCTCGGGGGCAGGCTCGGGCAGGAAGCGGCGATACGCGTCGCCGACGGCCGCCGCCGTGAGGAGCACCGCCGTCGCAATCACGTCCTCGTCGGACATGAGCGGGTCGGCCGCCTCGCACGCCGCGTGCAGCTGGTCGGCGTAGCGCTGGCCAAAGCGCTCGCGCCCCGTGCTCTTGGGCGGCGGTTCGGCGAAGTACGCGTCGGCGAGCAGGGCCTCGACGACGGACCGGTTCGGCGTGCCCGCGGCGGCGAGCGCGCCATCGACGTCGTAGGGAAGCGTGGGGCGAAGCCGGCGGACGACCGCGTCCACGACGGCGACGCCGGGCCCGGTGTCGAAGGCGCGCACACCGGCGAGATCCGGGCGCGTTCCTCCCGCCTCGATCGCCTCGCGGGGCGGCAGCACGGTGACGTTCCCGATCCCGCCGAGGTTCTGCAGGAGCCGCCATCCGTCGCCGGCAAAGAGCAGCGCGTCGGCGATCGGGACGAGCGGCGCGCCCTGGCCGCCCGCTGCGACGTCGCGGACGCGAAAGTCGCTCACGACGTCGATTCCGAGCCGCTCGGCGATGATACTCGCCTCGCCAAGCTGCCACGTCGAATGGCCGGGCTCGTGCCAGATCGTGTGGCCGTGCGAGCCGATCGCCCGTACCGACGCGCGCGCGACGCCCGCGTCGGCGAGCAGGTCGCCCGCCACGTCCGCGAACCACCCGCCCAGATCGACCGCGAGGCGGCAGTACTCGCGTGCGGGCGCGCCGTCCATCGCGCCGAGCAATCGGGCGCGCTGCGCGGGCGTGTACGAGCGCTGGACGAAGCCGAGCAGATCGACGCCGGAGGGCACCATGACGTCGCCACTCGCGTCCGTTCGGCGCGTGAATCGCACCGCCGCCGCGCTGATACCGTCGCACGACGTCCCGGACATCAGGCCGACGTAGACGTCGGGGTCGCGCGACGTCACTCCGCGGCGACCGGCGGCGGGGCGGCACCGGTCGCGCGCCGGATCACGCCGCCAGCAGCCGCGAGTGCATGCTCCGCGCCCGTCGCGTCGACGTCGAGCGCGTGCATCACGATCGCGGTCTTGACCCGCCCGTCGGCCGCGGCGAGCAGCGCGCGCGCTTCATCGCGGTCGACCGCGCACACGTCGGCGACGATCCGCTCGGCGCGGTCGACGAGCTTGGCATTGGTCGCGCGCAGATCGACCATGAGGTTGCCATACGTCTTCCCGAGCCGAATCATCGCGCCCGTCGTGAGCACGTTGAGGATCAGCTTCGTCGCCGTTCCGGCCTTGAGGCGCGTCGATCCGGTCAACACCTCGGGGCCGGTGCGCGCGACGATCGCGTGGTCGGCGAGCGCACGCATCTCGGGCGGTGGGGGCGAACAGACGACGAGCCCGGTCACGGCGCCGATGGCGCGCCCCCGCGCGAGCGCGCCGCGGACGTAGGGCGTCGTGCCGCTCGCGGCAATGCCGACGAGCACGTCGCCGGCCGCGACCCCACGGGCGTCCACGTCCCGCGCCCCGCCCTCGGGCGAGTCCTCGGCCCCCTCCTGGGCGCGGAACATCGCCGCGTCACCGCCGGCGATCATGCCCTGCACCATGTCGAAGCCGACGCCGAAGGTGGGCGGGCACTCGCTCGCGTCGAGTACCCCGAGCCGCCCGGAGGTGCCGGCGCCCGCGTAGAACAGGCGGTGCCCGCCGCGGAACGCCTGTTCGATCGCCTCGAGGAGCGCGGCAATGTGCTCGCGCTCGGCGGCGACCGCGTCGGCGACCGTCCGGTCCTCGGCCTGCATCGCGTCGACGATCTCGAGCGGCGAGGCGAGGTCGATGTCTGCGGTGCGCGGGTTGCGCTGCTCGGTGAGGCGTAGCTCGCGAACGGTCACGCGGGAGATCAGGACGAGGGAATCGGCGAGCGGGCTAACTTACCGGCGCCTTCACCCGTCGGACACCCGCCCCTTCCCGCCCGCGCCGTCATGACCGTCCGCTCGCTCATCGCCGCCTCGTTCGCGACGGCCACGCTTGGTGTCACCCTCGCCGTGGGGCACGCGGCGGCGCAGGTGGCGGCAGCTGCCGCCGTCCCGGCGCGCCGTCCGGCGGCGTTTCCGGCCGAATGGCAGTTCGCAGCCGGCGAGCCCGCGACCACGGCCGCGCACGGGATGATCGCGAGCAACAGCGCGCTCGCGAGCGAAGCGGGCGTGGAAACGCTCCGCCGCGGTGGCAATGCGGTGGACGCCGCCGTCGCGACGGGTTTCGCGCTCGCTGTGACCTACCCCGTCGCGGGCAACATCGGCGGCGGTGGGTTCATGGTCATCCACTTCGCGAACGGGCGCGCGGCCGCGCTCGACTTCCGCGAGACGGCGCCAGCCGCCGCGACCCGCACGATGTACCTCGACGCGGCGGGCGAACCGACCGATAAGAGCCGAGTGGGACACCTCGCGGTCGGCGTCCCGGGCTCGGTCGCTGGGCTCACGGCGGCGGCGAAGAAGTACGGGCGACTCCCGCTCGCGACGGTGATGGCGCCCGCCATCCGGCTCGCGGAGCGGGGGTTTGCCGTCGACAGCGCGATGCTGCGCTCGCTCGTCGGCGACAGCGCGAAGCTCGCGCGCTATGCGAGCACGTCGCCATTCACGCCGGGCGGTCGCCTGCCGGCAATCGGCACGATCGTGCGACAGCCAGAACTCGCGCAGACTCTCCGCCGCATCGCGCGCCAGGGCGCCGCGGGCTTCTATCGCGGCGCAACGGCCACCGCGCTGACGGCCGAGATGCAGCGCGGGGGCGGGCTGATCACCGCGGCGGATCTCGCCGCATATCGCCCGATATGGCGCACGCCGCTCCGCACGTCGTACCGCGGCTACGCGGTGTTGGGCATGCCACCGGTGTCGAGTGGAGGGACGACGTCGTTCGAGATCCTGCACATGCTCGAAGCGTACAGTCGCGGCCGTGGCGACACGCTCCCGACGTTCGGCGGCGCGGCGTACGCGCATCTGATCGCCGAAGTCGAGCGGCGCGCGTTCGTCGATCGCAACAGCAAGCTGTGCGATCCGGCATTCTGCACGCCGCCCGTGGCGGAGTTGACGAGCAAGGCGTACGCACGTCGGCTCGCGTCGACGATCGATCCCGCGCGTGCGACGCCGACGACGAGCGTGTCGACGCTGCCGGACCGCACGCACACGACGCATTACGCCGTCGTCGACAAGGCCGGCAACGCCGTGAGCACGACGACGACGCTCAACCTCGGCTACGGCTCCGGTGTATTCGTCCCGGGCGCGGGCTTCTTTCTGAACGACGAGATGGACGATCTCGCGGCGGCGCCGGGGCGGCCTAACGCGTTCGGGTTGATCGAGGGGGAGCAGAACGCGGTACAGCCGGGCAAGCGTCCGCTCTCGTCGATGACGCCGAGCGTCGTGCTGGACCGGGCCGGACGGACGCTGCTCGTCGTGGGCGCGGCGGGCGGGCCGACGATCATCTCGGGCACGACGCAAGTCATGCTCAACGTGCTCGACCACCGCATGTCGCTGGCCGACGCGATGCGGGCGCCGAGGCTGCATCATCAAGCGTTGCCCGATACGCTCGTGTACGAGACCGGCGGCCTCACGTCGGCGGCGTTGGACTCGCTGCGGGCGATGGGGCACGGGGTACGCGGGCAGCGGCGGATGGTGAACGTGAACGCCGTGATGCGGGTGCGAGGAGGGTGGGAAGGGGTGAGCGAGCCGCGGGCGAGTGGGGCGGCGGTGGGGTACTGATGGGTGGGCGAGAGCGCAGGCGTTAGGCCGGCGTGGGGCGCGCCCGGCCGTGACGGACCGGGGATGAACTGACCGGGGATGTAACGGCCGGGGATGAAACGGCGGGGGATACGACGACAGGGGCGGTGAGGCAGGCGAGAGCGACCATCTCCAGTCGCCCTTGCTGCCCTACCGCCCCTGTCGTCGTATCCCCCGCCGTTTCATCCCCGGTCAGTTCATCCCCAGCTGTTTCATCCCCGGCCCGTCACGGCCAGGCGCGCCCACCGTCTCCGTCAGATCCCCGGATCCGCCGCGTTCCTTCCCTGCCCGGCGAGCCGCACCTGCACTCCATCGTTCAACCGCACCCGCATCGACGCGCCGTCGTTCAGACATCCCTCGTAACGCGACGTCGCGGCCGCCACCCCGGCCCCGGCCGCGGCCCCGCCAGCCGCGCCGATGATCGTCCCCTTGGCGTTCCCGCCAATGATCCGCCCGAGGATTCCGCCGAGCACCGCGCCACCGATCACCTTCTGCGGATCCTTGCTCGCCCCCGCGTTCTTCACGCGCGACACATCCGCTGATTCCGTCGTCGCCGACACGCCGTACGTGTGCCCACCGTAGTTGATCGACACGACGCGCAGCCCAAGGTTGATCGCGTCGTTCGCACTGCCGCTGCCGCTCACGCTCGTCACCTCGACATTGGCCGTCGCGCCCGCGGGAATCGTCGCCCCGTTGCTCCCCGTCACCGACTCGGAGAGCGACGCGGTGAAGTGGTCGCCCACGCTCGTGTTGTTGGTGCACACCCGGCGATTGGACGCGAGCAGCAGCGACGTTCCCGAGGGGATCGTCCCTACCCCGCCCCGCTCGGCGGTGTTGGGCGCGGGCGCGGGGCGCGCGCCCGCATCGGCACTCGGCGCCGACGCGACCGCGTCCGGATTGCTGCGACGCGGCGCGGACGAACTGATCGACGAGTTCGTCGACGGTCGCGAGGTTACGCGGGCCGGACGTTCGCGAATCACCTCGCGAATGATCTCGCGACGCGGGGCCGGCGCGGCTGCAACGGGCGCTGGCGCCGCGGCTGGCGGCGTAGTCGTGGCCGGCGCACCCGCGCTCGGCACATCCTGCAGCTGCGGCTGCGGCGCGGGCTGCTGGTTGGCGAGCGAGAGGTCGCGCGCGAGCGCCGTGTCGGTGTTGAGCGCGGCCGCGTCCTGCCGACGCGCGTCGCCCCCACTGCAGGCGCCCGTCACGAGCGCACCGGCCATCACGGCCGCGGTAACTCCGCGGGAGACCAATCGGCGAGACGTATATTGAGACATGCGGCAGATCCTGGGTGGAGAGGGGTGGCGACGTCAGGGGCGCGAGGCGAATGGGCGCCGTCTACAGAACACGCACGGCCGGCGCGCACCCGCTGCGTCACCCCACGGAATACCCGCGCCAGTACGTGCGGTGCCCGCCGTCACGGTGACGCACCGCACCGCACCAGCGGCGATCGGTCAGTGAGCACCCCCAGATGAGCGCTTCCACGCAGCCGCGCGCCACGCGCACCGCGGCGACCGTCACCCTTCGCCGCCTCGTGCCCTACCTCCGGCCCTACGTCGGACGTCTCGGCTGGGGACTCGTCCTCACCGTCGTTGGTGCGGGCTTCGGCGCCGTGGTGCCGTGGATCCTGCGCGCGGCACTCGACGGACTCAGCACCGGCGCGCCGCTCAGCCGCACGTGGTGGCTCGTCGGTGCGATGCTCGCCGCCGCGCTCGTCGGCGGCGCGATCCGGTATGGGATGCGCGAGATCCTCAACGGCGTGAGCCGCCTGGTCGAGACCGATCTGCGCGACGCGGTGTTCACGCACCTGCTCACGCTCGATGCCGGCACGGCCGCGCGTTGGCGCACCGGCGAGCTCATGGCCCGCCTGACCAACGACCTGAGCGCCGTCCGCATGGCCGCCGGTCCCGCGATCATGTACCTCGTCAACACGGTCGCGGGCGCGGCGTTCTCGCTCTACTTCATGCTGCGCATCGACGCGCGGCTCACCGGGCTCGCGCTGCTGCCCATGATCGGGCTGCCGTTCGTCATGATCCGGCTCGGCCGACTCGTGCACGACCGCTTCGAAGCCGTGCAGGAACACTTCGGCGCGCTGACCACCCGCGTGCAGGAGAACCTCGCCGGCACGCGCGTGGTGCGCGCCTACCGACAGGAGCGGGCGGAGGGCGAACGGTTCGATCGCGACAACGCCGAATACGCGCGGCGGAACATCGCCCTCGCGCGGCTCAATGGCGTCATGAACCCCGCCTTCGGCCTGCTTGCGGGCGCCGGGGCGGCCGTGGTGCTCGGCGGCGGTGGGATGCTCGCGCTGCGCGGAACGATCACGATCGGTGCGTTCGTCGCGTTCGGACTCTATCTCGCGATGCTCACCTGGCCGCTCATCGCGCTCGGCTGGACGACCAACCTCTTCCAGCGCGGCGCGGCGAGCATGGCGCGTATCAACGAGGTGCTCGACGCGCGCTCGGCGCTCGCTGAACCCACGCACCCGCGTACCCTGCCGTCCGTCGCGACGGGGCGCACGATCGAGTTTCGGAACGTCTCGTTCCACTATCCGCCCTCGCACGAAGTTCAGGTCGAGGCCGCGGCAGACAGTCCGGTGCGCTGGATCCTGCGCGACGTCTCGTTCACCGTGCCCGCGGGCGCGACGTTCGGCATCGTTGGACCTGTCGGAAGCGGCAAGAGCACGCTGCTCGATCTCGTGCCTCGCCTGTACGATCCGCAGCATGGCGAAGTGCTGATCGACGGCGTCCCCATCCGAGAGCTCACGCTCGATACGCTTCGGCGCGAGATCGGTGTGGTCCCGCAGGAAAGTCTGCTCTTCTCCGAAACCATCGGCACCAACATCCGCTACGGCACGGACGGGGCGGACGCCGATTCGGTAGCGCCTAACGAGGGAGGCGTGCCGCCGCGTCTCGAGGAGGCCACGGCGGGCGCTGCCGAGCCCACGAGCCATGATCTCGTCGTCTGGGCCGCGGACATCGCCGATCTCACGACGACCGTCGTCGATTTCCCGGGCGGCTTCGACACGCTGCTCGGGGAGCGCGGCGTGAACCTCTCGGGTGGGCAGAAGCAGCGGGCCGCGATCGCACGGGCGCTCGCGCGGCGCCCCGCCGTGGTGCTGCTCGACGACGCGCTCTCCGCCGTCGACACCCAGACCGAGGCGGCGATCCTGCGCGGCTTGCGAACCGCGCTCGCCGGTCGCACGACGCTCATCACCACGCACCGCGTCAGCGCCGTGCGCGACGCGGCGTGGATCCTCGTGCTCGACGAGGGTCGCGTGGTCGAACAGGGGACGCACGACGCGCTGCTCGCGCGTGGGGGACGCTACGCCGCACTCGCGCGGCGGCAGCAGTTGGAAGCCGAGGTCGAGGATGGCGCCGCGGCCGATGGCTCGGCGCCGTCAGACGGAGAGCGCGACGAGGCGCGCGCCGTGGCCGGCGCGGGCGCAACGGCGTAGGTTAGCGGCATGTCGCGACCGCTCGCCCCCATCCAGCCCGCCTCGCTCACGCCCTCGGGTCCCGACATGCTCGAAGCGCGCCTCGGTGCGCTCGAAGCCCAGACCGGCGAGGCCACGCGCCTCATCGCGGAGCTGCAGGCGCGCGATCGTCTCAAGACGCAGTTCCTCGCCAACATCTCGCACGATCTCCGTACGCCGCTGACGGCGATCATCACGCACGCCGAGATCCTCGGCGACGGTATGCTCGGGGAGCTGACCGAGCGACAGCACGCGAGCGTGACCGGCATCATCAAGGGCGGGCGGCAGCTGCTCGCGATGGTCGGCGACATCCTGACCTACGCGCGAGGAGCGGCCGACCAGTTGGCGCTCACGCCGACGGCGTTTGCCTTTGCGCCGGTGGTCGAGCAGATGCTCGCGCTCAACGCGCCCGTGGCCGAGCGCCGACACGTCCTCACCGAATCGGATCTCGCGGCGGATCTTCCGCTCATCTACGCAGACCGCGAAAAACTCTCGCACGTGCTCAACAACCTGTTCGGCAACGCGGTGCACTTCACCGGCCTCGCGGGCGGCGGACGCGTGTGGGTGCGCGCCCGGATGGAGGGAGAGGACGACGAGCGCGAGTTGCACGTCGAGGTTGGCGACACGGGCATCGGGATCGCGCCCGAGCACCACGAACTCGTGTTTCGCGAGTTCGCGCAGGTCGATTCGTCGACCTCCCGCCGGCATCACGGCACAGGGCTCGGCCTGGCGATCGCGCGAAACCTCGTCGAACTCCATGGCGGACGCATCTGGGTCGAGAGCGCCCTTGGCGACGGCGCGCGCTTTCACTTCGTCATCCCACAACCGGTGCATTCGCAGCCCACGTCGCCAGAACCGATGCCGTCGACCGTCACCGCCGACGAGGGCACCCGATGAGCGCGCGGCGGCCGACGGTGCTCATCGTCGACGACAGTGCGCTGGTCGCCGATGCGTTAGGCGTGCTGCTCGAGGCGAGTGGGTACGCGACGGGCGGGGCGACGACGGTGGCCGACGCCATCACGGCGCTCCGCAACGAGACCTACGACGCGATGCTGCTCGATCTCACGCTCCCCGACGGCGACGGGCTCGACGTGCTCGACGGGGCGGATGAGGCCGGGGTGAAGGCGCCCCCGACACTCGCGCTGACCGGTCATGACGACCCCGCGACGGCGGCCCGCTGTCGCGAGGCCGGATGCGTCGCGGTGCTCGTCAAGCCGGTGCGGCGCATCGCGCTGCTCGGCGCGCTGCAGGCGGCGGGCGTCGGGCCGGGTTAGGCAGCCGTCGCGGCGGCGACTACAGGCGCGTCCGCACGATCTCTGGCGTCCACGCCTGCAGCGACGCGCCGAGCCGCGAGACCGTCCCGGTGACCATGAGAATTCCCACGCCGACGAGGAGTGCGCCCGAGAGCCGCGTCACCAGCCCGAGGCGAGCCCGCACGCGGCTGAAGATCGCGAGAAACCGCTCCAGTGCCACCGCCGCGAGCACGAACGGAATCGCCAGGCCGAGCGAGTACGCGACGAGGAGCAGCACACCGCGACCGAGATCGGGCGCCGCCAGATTGTACGTCAGCACGGCGCCAAGCACGGGCCCGATGCACGGCGTCCACCCCGCGCCGAAGGCGACGCCGACGAGCAGCGTGCCGAAGTACCCCGCCGGCTTGTCGGCCAGATGCACGCGGCGCTCGCGCATGAGTGCGCCCGGCGTGACAGCGCCCAACAGAAAGAGCCCGAGGACGATCACGAGCACGCCACCCGCACGCGCGATCACGTCGCGATAGGCGGCGAGCACGCGGCCTAACGTGGTCGCGCCGGCACCGAGCGCGACGAAGATCAGGGAGAAACCGACGACGAACAGCAGGGCATGAAGCAGCGCCGTTCGTCGCGAGCGACCCACGTCGTCGAGTGTGAGCCCCGTGATGAACGTGATGTAGCTCGGGACGAGCGGCAGCACGCAGGGCGACAGGAAGCTGAGCAGCCCCGCGCCGAACGCGACGGCGAGACCGACCGGGGGAGCGGACATCATCGGAAGCTAGTCGGCCGGTGCGGCGATGAACTCGTGCAACGCGCTCGCGTCGAGGCGGACGGCATCGGCGGCGTCATTCGCACGGCGACCAACGCCGCGCACCACGGCATCGACCGTGAGCAACGGCGCGTCGGCTTCCTCGCGCACGGCCACCTCCCATCGTCCTCGTTCGGGGCCCTTCAACGTGAGGCGGTAGCTCGCGACATAGACCGTATGGCGCGTCTCGCGTGCGTCGTCCACCTGCGCCGCGAGCACGGCGACGCCGCTCTCGATGCCACCGTGCCGCAGGGGCGCGAAGACGTGCGCCTCGACGATGCGCTCGGCCGGCACGCGCGCGAGCACGTCGCGGAGGAATCTCGCGCGGACATCGGCCGCGGTCCGCGCGCCGAGCAGGTCGGGCGTGGACGCACGGGGCGGGGTGGTGGGACGAGCGGAAGCCATCCTGAAAGCTGGCCGCGCCGGGTGGGCATCACAACCGAACGCGCCGGCGAAGGAACCGATGTGGGACGGCTACGCGACCGCGCGCTTGCGGACCTCGCGCCGCCGCAGCGCGCCCGGTGACGCCCCCACGCGGCGGCGGAACGCATGACTGAACGCCGCCTCCGAGCGGTATCCTAGCCGGCCGGCGACCTCGCCGACGCTCGCGCCCTCGTCAGCGAGCCATGCCTCAGCGCGACGCATGCGCCAGTCGGCGAGATAGCCTAACGGCGGGCGCCCGACGAGCGCGGTGAAGCGCGCGGCAAAGCGCGAGCGCGACATCGCCACCTCGCGCGCGATCGCCGCGACCGTCCAGGCGCGCTCGGGGTGCGCGTGCAGCAGCGCGAGCGCACGCGCGACCGCCGGATCGCGCAGGGCACCGATCCACCCCCCCGCCCCGTCCGGCGCCGCGGCGAGGTGGGCGCGGATCGCGTGCACGAAGAGCACGTCGCTCAGCCGCGCGAGCACCACCTCGGCTCCCGGCCGACCCGCCGCGGCCTCGCACGCGGCCGCCGCGAGGTGCACCGGGAGCCACGGGCCTAACGTTCCGTCGTTATCGCCATGCGCACCTTCCGCCGCGGCCCCGCGCACCACGAGCACGGGCGGCAATGCGGCGATTACCGGGTGCGTCCGGCGCCCCGAGAGGCGGAAGTTGCCGCAGACGTAGCGCGTGGCGCCGGCGCCGCGCTCGGCCGCGCCGCCCGAAGTCGGATCGTCGTCCTGGCCGAGGGGCACCGCGCTCGCCGCATCGGCCCCGCGCAGTGCGTCAGCGACGGTCACGGCGGGCGCGCGACCCCGTCGCAAGACGTGCGCGTCGCCCTGCGGAAGGACGACGAAATCCCCGGACGCGAGGTCGAACGGGTCGGCCGCCTCAGCGCCGCTCGCGCTCAAGAGGTGGAGCTGACATCCGCCCGCGGTGATCAGATGGAAGACGGCCCCCGGCGCTTGCGGATAGTGAATGCCCCATCGTCCGCGTGCCTCGAACCGGGCGAAGACGCCGCCCTCGACCCGGAGATCGTGAAGGACGGACGAGAGTACGTCGAGCGGCATCCGAATCGGTGTTGGGATGGGACGATCGCGCATGAAATGGCGACGAATCGGTACAGACCGTCCCACCTCTCAAACCTAGCTTCGTCTTCGTGTCACACGCGAGTCCCCCTGCGACGCGCGCCTACTCCCTCCCATTCCCTCGCTCCATGGCCAAGATTCTCGTCACGACGCCCACCGGCCACATCGGCTCGCGTGTCGTTCACCAGCTGCTCGACGCGGGAGCAACGGTTCGCGTTTTCGTCCGCGATCCCGCCCGCCTACCCGCCGACGTGCGGGATCGCGTCGAGGCGCGCACAGGGTCGCTCGATGACGTGGCCGCGCTCACCGAAGCACTCCGTGGTGCGGACGCGGCGTTCCTGCTCGTCCCGCCCAACATGACCACCGACGACTGGCGTGGGTTCATCCGGACCGTCGGCCGCACGATGGCCGACGCCGCGACCGCGGCCGGGGTTCAGCGTGCCGTATTCCTCTCCAGCCTCGGCGCGCACCGCGACGACCTCGGACCCGTCTCGGGCCTCGGAGAGGTCGAAGGAATCCTTCGCGCCGCGATCCCGAACCTGGCGATCCTCCGCCCGGGGTACTTCTTCGAGAACGCGTTTTCGGCGCTCGGCACCATCGCGCAGAGCGGCAACGTCTTCGGATCGTTCGCACCGGATCTTCGCTTCGTCCACGTCGCCACGGCCGACATCGGCGACGTGGCAGCGCGTTGGCTGCTCGACGCTTCGTGGAGCGGCCAGTCCATCATCGGCGTGCACGGTCCGCGCGACCTGTCGATGCGCGAACAGGCCGCGGCGCTCAGCGAGGCGCTCGGACGCGAGGTGAGCTACGCCGAGGTGCCCGTCGATGCGATCACGAGCGCGATGAGCGGGATGGGGATGAGTGCGAATGTCGTCGCCGAGTACCGCGCGATGATGGTCGGGTACGCCGCCAGCAGCTTCGAACATCCCGAAGCGCGGACGCCCGAGACGACCACACCGACCGAGTTCGCCGATTGGGCGCGGACCACGTTCCGCCCGGCCTTTGAAGCGATAAGCTCCTGATCGATCGGTTCGCAACGGAACCCGCCCTACCCTCCAGGCACCGTTCGTCAGCTCACTCTGTCCCATCCTCTTCGCATGTCCTCCCTCCGCGCTCTGCTGCTCACACCGCTCGCCGCCTTTGCCCTCGCCGATGCTCGCCCGGTCGACATCGACAAGGCGCACAGCGAGATCAATTTCACGGCGAGCTCGCGTTTCCTCGACGCGCACGGCCGTTTCAACAAGTGGGATGCCGACATCGCGCTCGATCCCGCCGCGTTCGAGCATTCGACGGTGCGTCTGTCGATCGACCCGGCAAGTATCGATACCCACAGCGAGCGTCGCGATGCGCACCTGAAGACGCCCGACTTCTTCGACGTGGCCAAGTACCCGGCGATCACGTTCGTCTCGAAGTCGATCGACAAGTCGTCGCCGACCGCGGGCACGATCACGGGCGACCTGACGATGCACGGGGTCACCCGCTCGGTGCAGGTGCCGGTCAGCGCGGTGTTCTACGAGAGCGGCCGCGGGCGTTTTCGCGGCGCGTTCTCGATCGCGCGACGCGACTACGGCCTGTCGTACGATTCGCGCATGAACCCGATCGGCGATACCGTCGAGGTGCAGTTCAACATGAGCGTCGTGGAGAAGAAGCCCGGCGCGTGAGGTCGGCGCGGCCGCGCCCACATCGCTCACATCAACGCTACCGGATCGCGGTCGATCGCGATCCGGAGCCCGTCGCGCTTGGGCGGTTCGAACCGGGCGGCGAAGTGACGGAGCGCGCGCGTCATCGCCCCCGCGTCGGGTGTGCGGACGAGGAAGTGCCACCGCCAGCGCGTCTTGATCCGCTCGACCGGGCAGGGCGCGGGGCCCACGACCACGACGCGCGACGCCGGGTCCGCACCGGCCCCGAGTCGCGCGGCGAGAGCCCGCATCCAGTCCGAGGCCTGGTCGGCACAGGCCGCGACTGGCTTCTCGGCCGTTCCGCTGACGACGATGTTGGTCAGGCGTACGGTCGGCGGGTACGGCGGCTCGCGACGCCCGCCTAACTCCTCACGCACGAAGCTCTCGTAATCGTGCGCGAGCGCATAGCGGACCGCATGGTGGTCGGGGACACGCGTCTGGATCAGCACTTCCCCGCCCTTTGGTCCGCGCCCCGCGCGTCCGGCCACCTGGCTCAACAGCTGGAAGCAGCGCTCGGAGGCGCGGAAGTCGGGCAGGTTGATGCCCGTGTCGGCATCGATCACCCCGACGAGCGTCACGTTCGGAAAGTCGAGCCCCTTCGCGATCATCTGGGTGCCTAACAGCATGTCGACCTCGCCGCGCCCGACCCGGTCGAGGATCTCGGCGTGTGCCCACTTCCCGCTCGTCGTGTCGACGTCCATCCGCGCGATCCGCGCCGTCGGCCACCGCTCCGCAAGCAGCCGTTCGACCTGCTGCGTGCCCAACCCGCGCTGCCGAAGCGTCGCGCCGCGGCAGCGCGCGCACTTCTCCCGCGGCGGCTCGTGGTGCTGGCAGTAGTGACAGACCAACCGCTCAGGTGCGCGATGGTACGTGAGGGAGATGGAGCAGTCGGGGCACGTCGCCACGTCGCCACACTCCTTGCACTGCACGAAGGCGGAGTACCCGCGGCGGTTGAGCAGCAGGATGCTCTGCTCGGCGCGGTCGAGCCGCGCGTCCAGCGCCTTGACGAGCGGCGCGGAGATCACGCCGGCGAGCGGGTCCGCGGGCGCGAGCGCGCGTCCCGCCGCCTGCGCCTTCGCTTCGGCCCGCAGGTCGAGCACCTGGATGTGCGGCAGCCGCGCGCCACCCGCGCGCTCGGGCAACGTGAGCAGACGGTACTTCCCGCGCCGCGCGTTCTCCCAGCTCTCCAGGCTCGGCGTCGCCGTGCCTAACACGACCACCGCGCCCGCCATCCGCGCGCGTACCACCGCGACCTCGCGCGCGTGATAGCGCGGGCTCTCGCCCTGCTTGTAGCTCGCCTCATGCTCCTCGTCGACGATGATCGCGCCGAGGTCATCGAGGGGTGCGAACACGGCCGAGCGCGCGCCGACGGCGATGCGCTTCTCGCCGGATCGCAGCGCGCGCCACGCGTCGTACCGCTCGCCATCCGACAGCGCCGAGTGGAGGACCGCGACCGTGTCGCCGAACGCGGCGCGGAATCGGTCGACGGTCTGCGGCGTCAGCGCGATCTCGGGAACGAGCACGATCGCCGTCTTCCCGCGCTCACGCACGACGTGCTCGAGCAGCTGGATGTAGACGAGCGTCTTCCCGCTTCCCGTGACCCCGTGCAGCAGGAACGTCTCTCCGGGCGCGCCGGCAGCCATCGTCGCGATCGCGGCCGTCTGCGCCTCCGTGGGCGTGTGCCGCGTGCCCGCAGCCTTCGCACGTGCCGCGAACGGATCGCGCGCGACCTCCTCGTCCACCACCGCCGCGAAACCGCGCGCGACGAGGCCCTTCAGCACCGACGGCGAGAACTTCAGGTGCTCGAGCAGGTGCGACACGGCCGCGCGCCCGCCCACGCCCTCGATCAACTCGTAGAGCGCGCGCTGTTGCGGTGCGCGCGCGAACACGCGGTCCCGATGCAGCAGCGAGTCGACCCGACGCGCGAGCGTGACCACCCGCTGCGTGCGGACCACCGGCGACGGTTGCGCGGCCCCGGTCAGTACCGTGGGCAGCGCGGACCGCAACGCCACGCCCAACGGCACGGCGTAGTACCCGGAGACCCAGCGGCAGAGGTCGATGATTGCCGGCGTGACCGCGGGCTCCGCGTCGGGCACGTCGAGCAGGAGCTTCGGGACGACCGCCTTGCCGCCACGCCCGACCAGCGTGGCCGGGTCACCGGGCCCGAGGTAGATCCCGACTTCCTTCCCGGTCCGCAGCGGCACGACCACGCGCTGTCCGGGGACGAGCTGGTGCCGCGCATCGGGCGGCACGGCATACGTCCACGTGCGGAAGAGCGGCAGCGGCAACGCGACCTCCGCCAGCCCGAGGTCGCGCGCCGGGGAGGGCGAGGACGTGCGGGGCGGCCGGTCGCGGGTCGGCGCACCACGAAGGGCGGGAGACGGCGTCATGCGGGCATGGTCGGCAACACCGAACGTTAACGACTGCCCCGACGCCCGTCCTTGCGCCGGCTACCGGTCCGGTTTTGCGGACTCGCGCTCGATCGGCCCCTGCGCGTCGTTGGTCGGCTTCCCGATCTCGCCGAGCGCGGTTGGGTCGGCGACGCGCGGCCGTTCACGCGGCCGCGTCGAGCCGCGCAGGACCCCACGCCGCCACTCCCCGAGCCGGGAGCCGCGCTTCTCGTCGCTCGCCTGCATGGGGTCGCTCCGTTCCGAACGCAGCGCGCGATCCGACGACCACGGAGCGTTGGGAGCCATCGTCAGCGTCGCGAGCGCGAGTAGCACCTCGTCATACTGCACCCGCGCCGCGACGAAATCGGCCCACGCCTGCTCGGCGCTCACTCCGACTTCGAGGCCTTCAACCTTCAATCGGTCGTAGACCGCGTCGAACTCGTTGCGGCGCACGCTGACCGGACCACTCGGGTCGGGACGTTCCTCGTACTTGAGCCCGAAGAAGTCGGCGATGCGTCGCAGGGCGAATACCCCGGCGCGTAGCGTCATCCGCTCCTGCGGTGACGCCCCGCGCCCGAGCACCGAGCCGATGAGCGCGACGGAGTCGAGAACCGCGCCGGCCGCGGTCACCCACGACCGCTGTGGCTGCGGCGAGCGGAAAAAGCAGAGCGCCGCGAGCGAGGTATGGCTCTCCTCGAGTTCGACGAACCATTGCTGCCAGTCGGCCCAGTACGCGTCGAGCCCATCAAACCCCCCGATCTCGTGCACCCGCACGAGCAGCTCACTCGCGCTCGGCGGTGATCCGGCACGGATCTCCAGCAACGTCACCGCCGATTCCCGCCGCGCGAACGCCGCGTACATGGCCGGCAGGTACGAGACGAGCAGCGCGACGAGGGTGAGCCCGATCCCCGCCTCGGTGAACGCGGCGACGATGGCCGCGGCTCCGGACGGCTTCTCGAACCCGAGCGTGAGCAGCGACGATCCGCTCTCGATGAACGCGTGGTCGACGGGCATGCCGAGCGCCCAGAACACGCCGGCGTAACCGACGCCGATCAGCAGTCCCCAGGCGACGACGAGGCCCAGCGTCGCAACCGGCGCGAACAGCGCCATGATGAGATCGCGCGTCGCGAACTCCGTCGTCCACCGAAGTCGCAGGTCGAACACGAATCGCACGACGAAGAACACGACGCGGGTGACCGGATCTCGCGCGCTCCGCGGCAGGACGAAGGTCCGGACCGCCGAGCGTAGCGAGAGGAGGACGAGGAGAATTCCCGCGATGGCGGCGGCGATCCGAGCGACGATCATCCGCGCCGCGTCTTGCACGCTTGGGGCCGCCGCCCGCCCGGCGTCAGCGCGTGCGGACGCCGAGCCCGGGCGCGTCGGGGATTCGCACGACGCCGCCCGTGATCGTCGCGCCCACGTACGGGTCGTCCGCGAGGAGCGCAGCGCCGTCGAGATCGACCGCGTCGAGTAGCGGGGCGATGTGGGCCGCGGCGGTGATCCCAAGCGACGTCTCGATCATGCACCCGCACATGACGAGCAGTCCGTGCGCCCGCGCGGTCGCGATGATGGCGAGCGCTTCGCGCAGTCCACCGCACTTCGCAAGCTTGAGGTTCACGCCGTCGACCGCCCCCGCAGCCGCGAGCCGAGCGACGTCGGCCGCGTCGAGGCAGGACTCGTCGGCGACGACTGGGAGCACACCGCGCTCGCGTACGAAGCGGAGTCCCTCGACGTCGCCGGCGGGCACGGGCTGCTCGACGAATTCCACACCGAGCTCGGCGAGGAGCGCACACATCCGGAGGGCGACCTTTGGCGTCCAGCCGGCGTTCGCGTCCACGCGGAGCACCTTGTCGGGCGCGAGTTCGCGCACGCGGCGGATCGTCACCGCATCGTGCGCCGCGCCGGCCGGGCTTCCCAGTTTGACCTTGAGAATCGGATACGCGGCCGCGCCCGCGACGCGCGCGTCCAACTCCGCATCGTCAGCGGCAAGACCGATCGTGTAGCTCGACATCGGCGCGCGCTCGGGATCGAGGCCGAGCATGCGGTGGAGCGGCACGCCGAGCCGCCGGGCGGCGAGGTCGTGCAGCGCGACCGAGACCGCGGTGCGCGCCGACGCATTCCAGCGGACGGCCGCGCGCATGCGACGCTCCGCCTCGTCGAGGTGCCACGGGTCACAGCCCTCCAGTGCGCGTTCGAGCCGCGGCAGCACGCCGGCCACGCTCTCGAGCGTCTCGCCGTAGAAGCGGCTCGGCGCGGCCTCGCCCCACCCTTCCGCGCCGTCGCGCGCGTCGCGTACGCGCACGGTGACCGTTGGATATTCGCTCGCCCCCCCGCGCGCGATGATGAACGGCAACGCCGTGCGCACGCGGACGAAGCTGTGCGTGATGGAGAGCGCAGGGGTGCTGGTCATCGAGAGCCCGTCGACGGCGGCGTGGTCGAACGGCGCGGGCGCCACGCGAGGCGCAGCTCGGGCGCCTCGCGTTCGACGAGGAATCCGACGAGCGCGTCGGCGAGATCCGAGCCCCGTTGGTACCGCTCGTCGGCGTTCTTGGCGAGCGTGCGCATGACGATCGCCGCGAGCGTGGGCGGCACGCCCGGCGCCGCGACCTCGATCGGCACCGGCGCCTCGTGCACGTGCTTGTAGCCCACCTGGTAGGGATCGGGCGCGTCGAACGGCGGCGCTCCGGCGAGCGCCTCGTAGAGCACCACGCCTAACGCGTAGACGTCGCTCCGCCCGTCGAGCACGCGCCCCATCGCCTGCTCGGGGCTCATGTAGTGCGGGGTGCCCATCGCGCGACCGGTCGCGGTCATGCGCGCGTGGAACCGCGCGCTCGCGATCCCGAAGTCGGTCACCACGGCGTAGCCCTCCTGATCGAAGAGCACGTTGTCCGGCTTGACGTCGCGGTGGACGACGCCGCGCCGGTGCGCATAGTCGAGTCCCTGTGCGGCCTGCGCGGCCGTCGCCGCTGCGCGCTCGGGGGCGATGCGGCGCCCGTTCCCGGTCGCATCGGCGAGCGAGCCGCCGCCAAAGAACGGCATGACGAGGAACTCGACCTCACCCGCCGTCGCGTAATCGAGGATGGGGCAGACGTGCGGATGGTGCAACCGCGCCGCCGACTCGGCTTCCCGCCGGAACCGCGTCCGCATCTCGGGATCGCGCGCGAGGTGCGGGTGCAGCACCTTGAGCGCGAGCGGAGTGTCCAGAAGCGCGTGCCGCGCGCGATAGACCGTCGCCATCCCGCCGCCGCCGAGCCGTCCCTCGACGGCGTAGCGCCCGCCCGCGGCGCGCCGGAGCGCGGCGAGATCCGCGTCCGGCGGCTCCGCAGCCGCGGGGGGCGGCAGCTCGGGCAGGAGCGCGTTGCAGCGCACGCAGCGTGGCGACGACGCGCGGTTCCAGGTGCCGCAGTCAGGGCAGAACATGGGTGCCTAACAATGACCGGAACGCGACGTCAACCGCCCATCTCGAATTGCACGAAATCGTATGGCGGCCAGGGGCCCGTGAGCGTGAGCCGGAGATCGGGGCGCATATCCTGTTCGCGCGCGATCGCGGTCGCAAAGGCGCCCCACTGGGCACGCTCGACGAGGAAGGCAGCCTGCGACACTGGCGCCTCGACTGGCTCAGGCGTTGCCGCGACGGCGTCACCGGCGTTTGCGGGGCGCGGCTCCTCCTCGGGCTCATCGCGCAGGACAAGCAGCGCCACGGCCTCACGCCGGAGCGCGCGCAGCACGTCCGGCAACCCGCGTGACGTGCCACCGGGGGCCGCGCTCGCCGGACTACGCTGCGCGTGCACCCGCGCTTCGACCCGGTCCTCGACGTACCGCAACGCCTCGGCAAGAGCGGCCGCGTGCAGCTCCAGCCATGCCGCCACCGCCGCGCGCGAGCGGAACACCGTCCCTGGTGGCGCGGGCAGGATGGCCCGCTCGGCGAACAGGGTCGAGACCACCGTATGCATCGTGTCGAGATCGGCCGCGGTCGGCGCCGTCGCGGTGAACGGCGCGGGCGCGACCGCCGCGACCAGATCGCGCACCCGCAGCAGTTCGACCGCGGCAAGCCCCGTTGGCGTCCCGATACGCCGCGCCGCGCCGCGGGGCACGCCATCGTTATGCGCGTGCGGTGCACCGCCGGCGTTGTACGTCTCGCCGTGCGTGGCCGACAGCACGCCGTAGAGGCGCACACCAGATTCCGGCTCGCGTCCACCACCGGGACGCACGACCGCGTGCGTCCCCGTCACGCGGGCCGTCACGTGTCGCCTCCGCGCCCGGCTGGTCGGTCACCGCCGCGGGCGTGCGGCCACTTGACCCCGCGGACGACCTGAAAACCGAGTGCCCGCTCGCGCGCGAGTTCCCGGAGCAGCATCTCCTCGCGCTCGACGGCCTCGCGCGCACCACGCCATCCCCACCGCCGCCATGCGTGTGCCATGATCTGCGCCTTCTGTTGCCAGGTGAGTTGCGGGGCCTCCTCCGCGCCGTCATCGCCGGCGTCGGTCCAGTCCTGCACCTGCAGATCGACCACGCCGGCGTCGCGGAGCAGCTGCTTCCACTCGACGAGGAGCCGCGGCCGCATGCCGAGCCGCTCGACGAGCAGCGCGCGCGCATCGGGCGAGAGCTCGGAACTCCACGTCAGCTGCAGCAACACCACCGCGCCTAACGGCTTGGTAACGCGCACGAGTTCCGAGACCGCGCGCGCCGCGTTCGCCGCGGCGGCGAGCACCGGCTCACCCACCGCTGCGTCGAACACGCCGGTCTCGTGTGGCAGGTCGTCGAGCGCGGCCTGCTGATAGCTGAGCGGAAGCGGTGCGCCGCGTTCAGCGCGTGCCCGCGCGCGCGCGTCGGCCGCGTCGATCCGATCGGCATCGGCATCGACCCCCGACACCGCCGCACCCGTCCGCTGCGCGAGCCACTCGCAGCTCGTGCCATCCCCACACCCCGAGACGAACACTTCCTGCCCGCGCTCGACGCCCAGCAAGCTCGCGACCTCGCGGTACAGCGCCTCGCCACTCGAGCGCCAGCGCCCGAAGACGAGCTCCTGCACGAGACGGAAGACCGCCGGCGCCGGCGCGGCCGCTTGCGGGTCCGTCAGAGGAGCGCCCGCAGGTGGGTGGCCGCGGCTTCTCCGAGCCGGTCGGGTGAGTAGCCACCTTCGAGCACGCTCACGAGGCGGCCGCCCGTGAGCGCCTCGGCGCGCGCCACCATCTGGCGCGTGAGCGCGTCGACGTCGTCCAGCTCGAGCGTGAAACCGCCTAACGGATCGCCAGCGAGCGAGTCGAAGCCGGCCGACACCACGAGCAGGTCGGGCACCCACCCCGCGGTCGCCGCGTCGACGGCGCGCGTGAACGCGTCGACGTAGCGCGCCCGGGCCAGCCCCGGCGGCAGCGGCACGTTCCATACGCTGGCGTGCGGTCCGCGGTCCTCCGCCGCACCGGTGCCCGGATACCACGGCCACTGGTGCATGCTGACGAAGCGGACGTCGGGCTCGTGTTCGACGATCGCCTGCGTGCCGTTGCCGTGGTGTACGTCCCAATCGACGACGAGCACGCGGCGGGCGCCGTGGCGCGCCCGCGCGTAGAGCGCCGCGAGCGCGGCGTTGCCGAACAGACAGAAGCCCATCCCGGACGCCCGCAGCGCATGGTGCCCGGGCGGGCGTACGGCGACGAAGCTGCGGCGCGGTGACACTTCGTTAGGCGTGTCCGACGCGAAGGCCAGGTCGACCGCGTCGAGCGCGCCGCCCGCTCCCGCGGCCCCAGCGGCCCACGATCCCGCACTCACCCGCGTATCCGCATCGAGCGAACCCCCGCCGCCCTCGGCGAGTGCCTGCACCCGGGCGATGTACGCAGCGTCGTGCGCGAGGGCGAGTTCTTCGGGCGTCGCGTGACGCGCCTCGCGATGCTCGACGGAGCTGAACAGCTCGACGTCGCGTCCGACCGCGCGCAGCACTGCGCGGAGGCGGCCGGTGTGTTCGGGGTGGTGCCACCCCGTGTCGTGCAGCCCGCAGTCCGCGCTCGAAATGAACGCGACACGCGGCCGTTCGGCGCTCGCAGGCAGAGGATCGGGCATCGACGCGGTGCCGGCTAGCGGACCGCGCGACGGCGGCGATGCGTGACGAGGAAGATCGCCCCGTCGACCGCACCGGCCGCCGCGAGCGACGCGCCCTCGTCGAGCACCGCTGCGCCGTTCAGCTTGACGACGTACTCCTCCACCATCGCCGTCCCGGACATCAGCGTCGCGAGCGCCGTCCGCTTCACGACCCCGATCGATGCGCTTGCGGGGGTGTCGATCCGCACGACGTCCCACACTTCGGGCACCTCGACGCGCACCGTCCACCGCGGCCCGAGCTCCGTCGCGCCGACGACGAGCGTCCCCGGCCGTGCACGGAGCTCCGTCACGACGGGCCGCGCGTCTGGTGGCAGCACGTACGCATCGTCGTCGTCTCGCGGACGACTCGTAGGCGCGACCGGGACCGACCCGTTCGCCGGATCGTCCGCGCGGCTGTACGGTGTGGCCGGCGTCATGTCGCTCATCCGGGCGACCCGCCGACGCGCGCGGCAGCCGCCGTAGCGGGCGCCGGTGGAGCGGCCACGCTCGCCCCGCCCGGCGGCGCCGCGTCGGACGTCAGTGGAGCCGGCACTACGGGCAGCTCCTCCACCGGTGCGGCTTCCGGCGCGGCCGGGAGCATGCTGAGGAACCGGGCGACCTGCGCATCGAACAGGTACGACGACCCGGTGACGCGCGTCCCACGGGGGTCGGGCGTCACGCCGACGATCACTTCCTCTCCGCCCTGCCCGCGCATGCTCACGAACGTGGGCCCTTCCTTGTCGGGGAACGCAGCGTAGATGCCTGGCCGCGCCGAGAAGAAGCGCTTCGCCTCCGTCAGCACCTCGGCCGGGGCAAGCGTGGTGATCGTGTCCTGAAGCGTGCGGCCGTATTGATGATTCATACGCGGGCAGGGTGGCGCGCGGGTCGCGCGCCCGCGCGAACCCGCTGCAGAAACTAAGCGTCTCCCTCGAGCCCACGTCAGCGGCGCGGCCGTGCGCGCGCTACGGAAGCCCGTGGTGCGCCATGGTGACGTTGACCGCGAGCTGCATCACGACCAGCACGGCGAACAATCCCCAGTCGAGGCCCGCGTTCTGCCGCGGGCGTCCCCGCGCCAGCACCGCGGCGTCGGGCGCGGGCAGCGAGCCGCGCCAGATCAGGATACCCACGAGCGCCACCGCCGACTCGAGCACAAACTCGCGGCGGGGATGCCCGTACCACCCCAGGCCGACGTTCACCGGGCCGCCCGGCCACGTAGGCTTGATCCCCGTGATGTAATCGGCGCACCAGTGCGAGAGACAGGCGACCGCCGCCAGCGCGCCGCCGCGCCAGCTCCGCGCCAGGCGCGTCCCGACCACGCCCGCGCCTAACGCGCCGATCGCGACGAGCGGCCAGCCGTGCGGGCCCCACGCCGGGTCCGATGCGCGCGTGCCGTACAGTTCGAGCAACGCGTCGCCCCAGTCCGGGAGCTGCGCCGCGACGACCAACAGCCAGAGCGGGGGGGCGGCAGGCGCGCGCCGCAACGCGAGTGCGATCCCGACGTGTCCAACGAACACGCCCCGCTACCGCCAGCGTTTCGAGCGCACGCGGCGGCGTACGCGCACCGTCGCGGGCGGCCCGTCACGCCGCGCGCGGCGCAGCAGCGAGTCCACCGCGACCGCCGCGATCGCTGGCGCGGCGAGCGCCGCGGTGAGGATGGCGTCCTGCCAGCGGAACTGGCCGTAAGGCAGCAGCACCTGCTATCGCACCGCTACTGCAACACGCGCGTGAGCGCCGCCGCGAGCGGCTCCGGCGCCACCGCGGCCTGCGGCTCCGCCGCGGCGCCGAACCACTCCGCGACGAGCCACGCACCGCTCCGTGGATTCCGCCACCAGTCCTCGTCGAACCGCTCGCGGAGCGCCTCGCCGAGCGCGCCCGCCATGAGCGATCCGCGGAGCGCATCGCCGACCGCGAAGGGGCCGTCGAGCTCCCCCCACGCGTCGCCCGGCTCGGGCGTGACGCCGAGCGCCTGCCGCATGCGCTCGACGTAGACGCCTTCGACCTCGCCTAACGAGGCTGTGTCGCCGTAGGCCGCCGCCGACGCGGCCACCCGCGCGGCCGTTGCACGCGACGCCCCGAGCTCCGCAAAGGCCGCGGCCCGCGCGACCGCATCGAGCGCCCCGCCCGAAAGCCCCGCGTACCGCCGCAACCACCCACGGTCGCGGAGCAGCGCGGCGAGCAGTGCCCCCGTCGCGCGCACCGCGCCCGCGTTCGCCTGCCACCGCACCTCGAACGGAAGCGCCGGATCGACGTGGGCGCGGTGCAACGCCTGCCCGAACGCTTCCAGATACACGCGCGCCGCATCCGGTCCCGCGCGTGTGCCCGACAGCAGATACACCTCGTGCGGTACGCGCACCGGAATCGCGCGCGCCGCGCGTCCGGCGGGCGCCCCGAGTGCGGCCGGGTGCAGACGGCCGCCCGCGTCGGGATCGAGGTGCATGGCGGCGAGCTGCGTGCGCACCGCCGCGGCGAGCGCGCTCGCGCCTAACGGTATGGCGTCACCGCCCGCCGCGAACACGGCCGGCAGGTCCGCCGCTTCCAGCTCGCGGACCGGCAGCCCGACCGTCCGCCGCGCGCGCTCCGCCAGCATGTCGCTCCACGCCGCCTCCGTTCGCGCCAGCCACTCGGCGCCGAGCGTCGTGCGCGCCTCCGGCGTCTCGCCCGTGAGCCGCGCGAAGGTCTCGTCATAGCCGCCGGCGACGGCAAGCCCTTCGACCGCGGCGCAGCTTCGCGCGACACGCTCGCGCGCGAGCGGCGCGAGCTCCGCGGCCGCGACCCGCGCGCGCGCCGCGCCGAGCGCGCGCCGCGTGACCGCATCTCCAGCGAGCGACGCGAGGCGCTCAGACACGTCAGCCCAGGCCACGACCGGCCCCCCCGGCACGCGCACCGTCGCGCGTCGTCGCCACGCATCGAGCCGCGTCGAGTACGGCGCCACCGCGGCGCGCACGCGCGCTGCCACCACCCACGTCGCAAGCGCTGGGACGTCGAGCGCAACGTCGAGTGCGTCGGAACTGCCGAGCAGCGGCCAGCGCCCGAACACCGTGTCGAACCGCGGCGCGGCATCGGCATCGCGCGCCGCGGCCGCGAGCCGCGCTCCACCCCACGCGGCCGCGCACGCCTCTGCCGCCGCGCGCACCGCACCGACCGTCAGCTCTGCCATACGTGTCTGCCTAACGTCACGAGATCACCCACTCGGCGCGTCAGGCGGCGAGCCGCTCCGCGATCACGCCTCGGACGCGGTCGGCCGCAACACGTTCCTGCGCCAGCGAATCGCGGTCGCGGATCGTCACCGTCCCGTCCTCCAAGGTCTGCCCGTCGACCGTGAGGCAGTACGGCGTCCCGACCTCGTCCTGGCGTCGGTAGCGCCGCCCGATTGCCCCCGAATCGTCGTAGAACACGGGAAAGTCGCGCCGCAACTCGTCCGACAGCTTGTGCGCGAATTCGGGCATGCCGTCCTTCTTGACGAGCGGGAACACGCCCGCCTTGATCGGCGCGATCGCCGGATGCAGACCCAACACGGCACGTCCCTCGGTCTCGCCCGGGACCTCCTCCTCGCGGTACGCGTTCGCGAGCGCGGCCAGCGTCACGCGGTCCGCGCCCACGCTCGTCTCGATCACGAATGGCGTGTAGCGGCGATTCGCCTGCTGATCGTAGTACTCCAGCTTCTTCCCCGAGTACTCCTGATGCCGCGAGAGGTCGAAGTCGCCGCGGTGGTGCACGCCCTCGATCTCCTGAAAGCCTAACGTACCGCCGAAGTCGAACTGGATGTCGAACGCGCCGCGCGCGTAGTGCGCGAGCTCCTCGGGCGTGTGCTGATGGAAGTGCAGTCGGTCCTCGCTCAGGCCTAACGCCAGCATCCACGCCATGCGTTGCGCCTTCCAGTACTCGAACCACTGCATGTGGTCCGACTCCGGATCGACGAAGAACTGCATCTCCATCTGCTCGAACTCGCGCGTGCGGAAGGTGAAGTTCCCGGGCGTGATCTCGTTGCGGAACGCCTTCCCGATCTGCGCGATCCCGAACGGGACCTTCTGCCGCGTGCTCTGCTGCACGTTCAGGAAGTTGACGAAGATCCCCTGCGCCGTCTCGGGGCGCAGGTAGATCACGCTCGCCGAATCCTCGAGCGCGCCCATCGACGTCTTGAACATCAGATTGAACTGCCGCGCCTCGGTCAGCTCGCACTGCTCGAACTCGCCGGGCCGACGGCTCGGCTTCCGCGGACAGCGCGCGTCTTCCAACTTGTCCGCCCGAAAGCGCCCCTTGCACGCCTTGCAGTCGACGAGCGGATCGACGAACCCGGCCACGTGCCCGCTCGCTTCCCACACGCGCGGATGCATCAGGATCGCCGCGTCGAGCCCCTCGACGTCGTCGCGCATGCGGACCATGCTGTGCCACCAGCGATCCTTGACGTTCTTCTTCAGCTCGACACCGAGCGGACCGTAGTCCCACACCGAGCCCGTCCCGCCGTAGATCTCGGACGACTGGAAGATGAACCCGCGCCGCTTCGCGAGCGACACGAGCTTGTCCATTACATCAGGCTGGGTACTGGCGGGCATGGTCGACGCGTACGGGTTCAGGACGAGCGAACCGGGTAAGGTACGGCGCTCGGGGCACGCGCCAAGTGCCGTTGGCCAGAGAATGAGGGGGGTGGGCTGGGTTGTACCGCTGGGCCGTGAACTGAACGGGGATGTGACGAGCCGGGGATGAAACGGCCGGGGATGAACAGGCGGGGGATACGAGGGCAGGAGCGGTACGACGGGGAACAGCATCGGTCCATCATTACCCTTGCCGCACTACCGACCCGGCCCTTGCATCCCCGGCCGTTTCATCCCCGGCTCTCACATCCCCGGTCCCTTCATCCCCGGCCGTTCAGGACCCAGCCGCGCCCCGCCCCCGCGCTCGCCAACTCGGGCATGGGCACATACGTCGGCAACGTCACTCCCGTGAGATGCCGCGCGATCAGCGCCCCATGATCCCGCCCGTTCTCGATGAAGATGCGATTCGCGTTGTACCCCGACGCGATCACCCCCGCGATGTACACGCCCGGCACACGGGTCTCCATCGTCGCCGGATCGTGCGACGGGATGCCCGTCTCGGGCTCCAGCGGCACGCCGAGCGCCGTCAGCAGGCCGCTGTTCGGTAGGAACCCCGTCGTCAGATAGACGAGCTTCGCCGGGATCGCCTGCTCATCGACCGGCATCCCCGCCGCGAGCGCATGCGCCGGATCCCCGCGGTCGCTCACGACGACCCGCACCGCCTCAGGCTCGATCGCGGTCACGCGTGCGTTCCACACGCCGCGGATCTTGCCCTCGCGGATGCGCGCGCTCACGTCCGGCAGCACCCATGGCTTGATGTTGGGATCAAGCCCGGGCCCGAAATGCACCATCGTCACCCGCGCATCCGCCCGGTACAGCTCCAGCGCCGCATCGACCGCCGAGTTGCCGCCGCCGACGACCACGACCTCCTGCTGGAAGCCGTAGTGGCCCTCGTCGAAATAGTGCGAGACGTGCGGCAGCTCCTCCCCTGGCACCCCCAGCTTGCTCGGCGTGCCGAAGTAGCCCGTAGCGACGACGATCGAGCCCGCCCGCCACTCGCGCGCCACGCCCGTCGACGAACGCGACCGCACGACGAAGCGGGCGTCGTCCTCGTCCGACGGGTCTAACGGCTCGACCGCGACCACTTCCTCGTACTGACGCACGTCCAGCCCGCAGTGCGCGGTAACGACGCGGTAGTACGCGAGCGCATCGCGCCGCGACGGCTTCTCCCCGGCGATCGGGAAGGGCACGCCGCCGATCGCGATGCGCTCCGCAGTCGAGAAGAAGTTCATGTACGGCGGATACGACGCGACCCCGCTCACCAGGCAGCCGCGGTCGAGCACGACAGCGCGCAGCCCCGCGCGCCCGCAGGCAATGGCGGCCGCGAGCCCGCACGGCCCAGCCCCGACGATCAACACATCCACGCGCTCGTTCATCGCTTCCGCCACACGTCCCTCCCCTCGTCTGGGCAGTCCACGCAACCGCCCCGCATCGTCGTCAACCCCCGCGAATACGGGGGTCCACGTCTACCGCACGTGATCGCTCACGGCCTCACGACGTCGCGCCCACCCCGGCCGCCGCGTCGTCGAGCGCGATGATCTGATCGCGCCGCGTCCCCACACTCACGTACGCGATGGGCGCCTCGACCAGTTCCTGTACCCGATCGAGATACGTGCGTGCCTCCTTCGGCAGGTCGCTCAGCGCGCGCGCACCGCCCGTCTCGCGGCGCCATCCCGGGAACCACTCGTACTTCGGCACCGCGCGTTCCAGCGCGACCAGATCGCCCGGAAACTCGGTGTGCAGCTCGCCATCGACGTCGTACCCCGTGCAGAGCGCGATTCGGTCGAGCGTGTCGAGCACGTCGAGCTTCGTGACCGCGAGTCCCGTCAATCCGTTCACGCGTGTCGCGTAGCGCGCGACCACCGCGTCGAACCAGCCGCAGCGCCGCGCGCGCCCCGTCGTCGCGCCAAACTCGTTACCGAGTCGGCGGACTTCCTCGCCGAGCGCACCCGCGATCTCGGTTGGCAGCGGGCCGTTGCCGACGCGCGTCGTGTATGCCTTCACGACGCCGAGCACCGCGTCGATCGCCGTCGGCGCGATGCCGGCCCCGATCGCCGCGCCGCCACTCGTCGTGTTGCTTGAGGTCACGTACGGATACGTGCCGTGGTCGACGTCGAGGAGCGAGCCCTGCGCGCCTTCCAGTAGCACCGCCGCACCGGTCTTGAGCGCGCGATAGACGGCGAGCCCGACGTCCTCCGCCAGCGGCAGCAGTCGCGGCGCGAGTCGCTCGAGCAGCGACATCGTCTCGTCGACCGTCACCTGCCGACCGCCGCCACCGGCGGCGAGCTGCGCATTGGCGTGCTCGACCCCCTTTTCGACGAGCGTACGCAGCCGGTCCGGATGGCGCAGATCGAGCACCCGCACCCCGCGCCGCGCGACCTTGTCCTCGTACGCCGGCCCGATCCCACGCCCCGTTGTCCCGATCGCCCGGCTCGCCGCGCTCTCCGCGTCGACGAGCTTGTGGTACGGCAGGACGAGATGCGCGCGCTCGCTGACGTAGAGCCGTCCTTCGACATCGACGCCATCGTCGACCAACTCGTCGATCTCGTGGAAGAGCGTGTCGGGGTCGAGGACGACGCCATTCCCGATCGCGCAGCGCACGCCGGGATGTAGAATCCCGCTCGGGATCTGGTGAAGGACGAACGAGGCCTCGCCGATGTGCACGGTGTGCCCGGCGTTGGCCCCGCCCTGGTACCGCACCACCCAGTCCGCGCGCTCGGCGAGCACGTCGACCAGCTTTCCCTTCCCCTCGTCCCCCCACTGCGCGCCGACGACGACGAGCGTCCGCGTCGTGGAATCGAACATGTGCCGTGCCCCTCTCGGTCTCGCCCGCGAACGGGCGTGGCAAAAACGCAAAAACGCCCCGGCGGGTCCGGGGCGTGGACAAAATCTATCGTGAACCAGGCGGAGCCGCGCGGCGTCGGGTCGCGACGTGCGCGCGGGGCCGGAAGGGCATTTTGAGGGACATGAGGGCAGGATGAACGGCAGGATGAGAGCAGGATAAGAACTCCTGAGAACGGACTGTCCCGCACGAGCCGTCATCCTGCTCTCATCCTGCCGTTCATCCTGCCCTCATGTCCCTCAAATGCTGTTGCCGTTACCGTCCTCGCCGCCACAAGCCTGGACGAGCGCGACCAGCAACGCGGCCGCTTCCTCAAGCCCGTCCCCACGCAGATGCGCGAGCGTGTCGCGCCGCGTGTGAATCCGGGCGAGCGTGCCCCACGTCCCACGACTGACGGTCACCGCGCCCCAGCCCGTCGCCGCCAACGCAACGGCGTCGACGAGCAGCCCGGGTGGAATGCGGCGTACCCGCGCGCGGTCCGCGACGAGGTCGAGCGCACGCCGGACGGATGGCGTTAGGCGCGCCCCCCGGAGCACCGTGAGCGGCCCCGCGTCGTCCACCCCGTCGCAGTTGAACGCCACGGCGGGCGCTCGCCCCACTCGCGCCCAAGCATCCGCCCATGCGTGCGCACCCGCCAGTCCCAACTCCTCCGCGCTCGTCAGGAGCACCCCGATCGCGCGCCCGACATCCCCCGTCGCGGTCAGCGCCTCCGCGGCGCCAAGCACCGCCGCTACGCCGGACGCGTTGTCGAGTGCGCCGTCCGAATCGGCACCCACCGTCGTCGCCGCGATCGG
This sequence comes from uncultured Gemmatimonadales bacterium, assembly GCA_963702945.1. GTDB lineage: Bacteria > Gemmatimonadota > Gemmatimonadetes > Gemmatimonadales > Gemmatimonadaceae > BPUI01. The sequence continues at coordinate 21,305 of OY969773.1, read as the reverse complement.
CACCGCCGCCGCGACGCCGAGCAGCCCCAACGCGATCCACCCCGCGCGCCCCACGACGTCGCGTGCGGCCACGAACTCGACGCTGGCGGCTGCGCCCATGCCGACGGCGCACGCGATCGCACCGATCACACCGCCGACGCGCGCGATCATCGGCACCGGCTGGGATTTCGTGTCGAGGTGCGCGACGAGCCACAGGCCGACGCCCTCGCCGGGTAGCACGTCAGGCGCCGACGCGGACACGCCGCGCGTCGCGACGACGTTGATCCCCGCCCGTCGCCGCCATCCGAGCCGTACCGTCCCGGCCCGCGCGACCCACGCCCCCACGGCGGCGAGCGCTGCCGCGCCGCCGACGAGCGTCGCGAGCGCGATCCCCGGTCGCCCCCCCGCGCCGGCGATCGCCGCCGCGCCTAACGTGAGCCCCGCCCACACGCCCGCGACCGGCGTCCCGATCCGCCCCGGCGCGTCCGAGTACGGGAACGGCACCGCGTGGACGTCGTATCCCGCCGTTCGAAGCACGCCTGCGGCGTACGCCCGCGCAGCGGCCTCGCCCGGTCCACCCGCCGGCCGCGGCCCCGCGCCGATCGCGCGAAGGTGCCGGCTGGTGTTAGGCACGCACCGACGCCAGCACCCCCGCCTCGGCGAGCCGCGCCTCGATCACGGCCCGCTCCGCCTCGGTGCACGCGAGCAGCGGACCTCGTGGCGCTCCGCCGTCCATCCCCACGAGGTCGAGCGCGCACTTGAGCCCCGCCGGACCGTACGCCGCCACGATGTCCCGCCCGAGCGGCGTGAGGCGCGCCTGCGCCGCGGCCGCGCCCGCCGCGTCGCCGCGTGCGTGCGCCTCGGTTACCGCACGCACCACCGCGGGCGCAAAGAGCGCGGCCGCGAGGATCCCGCCCTCGACGCCCATCGCCAGCGCCGTCGCGTACGTCCCCGCATGCCCCGTCAGCACCCGGAACGCGGGCCCCTGCGCAACGACGTACTGCTCGAGCATCGCGAGGTCGCCGGCACTGTCCTTCATCCCCCGAACGTTCGGGTGCGCCGCCATCGCGTGCACCAACGCGGGTGACAGCGCAAAGTGCGCGTACACGGGGATGTTGTAGAGCAGCACCGGCAGCGGGCTCGCATCCGCGACGGTCGAGTAGTGCGCGAGGAGCGCGGCGTCGTCCATCCGCCGACTGTAGTAGTGCGGTGCAACGACGAGCACCGCATCCGCCCCCGCCGATGCCGCGTCGTGCGCACGCCGCACGGTCACCCGCGTGCTCTCGCCCCCGATCCCCGCGATCACCGTCGCCTCGCCACCGAGCGCCTCGCGCGCCCACTCGGCCAACCGCGCGCGCTCGTCGTCGTCCAACAGCGCCGCCTCGCCGCTCGACCCGGCGGTCACGACTCCCGTGAGCCCGGCCGCGTGGTGCGCGCGCACGTTGCGTTGAAACGCGGCCCGGTCGAGCGCACCGTCGGCGCCGAACGGAGTGACGACGGGCGCGAAGACGCCCGAGAGCGTGAGCGGCATGACGAAACGGGTGGGGGCGAGGACACCGCCCCCGCGAGACCGCGAGTCAGGCCGGCGACGTCCGAATCAGGCGTGCAAGAAGTCGAACGCGCCCTCCGCAGGCAACCCGCTGAACGCGGACGGCGCACCCGCACCTGCCGCCACGGGGGCGGCACCCGCCGCGGGCGCCGCGGTCGGCGTCGCCGCGTGCAGCATTCGAAACTGCAGCGCGAAGTCGGCCGGTCGCGTTGCCGCACCGAGCGCGACGTCGTACGTCACGACCTCACCGCGCACCAGTTCGGCCAGATGCTGGTCGAACGTCTGCATCCCGTACTGCGTCTGCCCTTCCTGGATCAGCTCGCGCACCTCGCCCACGCGCCCCTCCGCGATCAGATCGCGGATCGCTGGGGTGACGATCATGATCTCCGCCGCCACCACGCGCCCCTTCCCCGACGCGCGCGGCAGCAGGCGCTGCGACACCACCGCGTGGAGCGACTCCGCGAGCCGCATCCGCACCACCGCCTGCTCCTGTGCCGCGAACATCGCCACCGTGCGCAGCACGGTACTCTGCGCGTCCGGCGTGTGCAGCGTCGACAGCAGCAGGTGCCCCGTTTCGGCCGCCTTGAGCGCCGTGTCGACCGTCTCCGCGTCGCGCATTTCGCCGATGAGGATCACGTCCGGATCCTGCCGGAGCGCGGCCCGCAGCCCGTGACGGAAGCTCTCCGTATCGACCCCGACCTCGCGTTGCGTGACGCTCGATTTGAAGTCCGCGTGTAGGAACTCCACCGGGTTCTCGAGCGTGAGGATGTGCTTCTCGCACCGCTCGTTCACGTGCCGGATCATCGCCGCGAGCGTGCTCGACTTCCCCGAACCGGTCACGCCAGTGACGAGCACCATCCCGCGCTCCGCCTCCGCGATGTGCGCCACCGCCGGCGGTAAGCCTAACGCATCGAGCGTCGGCACCTCGTGTGGGATGAGGCGCAGGACCGCCGAGAACGTGCCGCGCTGCCGCATGATGTTCACGCGGAACCGGCCAACGGTCGCGACCGCGTACGAACAGTCGTAGTCCGTCATCTCGTCCATGCGCCCACGCTCGGCGTCGTTAGGCAACAGCCGTTGGGCGATCGAGCGTGTCTGATCGGCCGTCAACGGCTGCCGCGTGAGCGGCACGAGACGTCCGTCGATGCGGGCGCGCAGCACGTCGCCCGCCTTGACGTGCAGGTCGGACGCGCCCCGCTCGACGGCGGCGCGGAGGATGGCATCCATGCGAGGGAGGGCGAGAGACACGGCGCGAACACATCCGCGACCGCTCCCCACGCCGACGTGTCGTCAGTACCCCGCAGCGAGGTCGACGACGTTTCGGAGCGGCTCGCCGCGGTCCCAGCGCGTCCAGTTATCGAGAAAGAGCGGCAGCATCCGCGACCAGAACCGACCGGGCGACGTCGCCGACACGTGCGGCGTGATCAGCACGTTCGACATCCCCCAAAGTGGGCTGCTGGTCGGCAGCGGCTCCTCGGCGAAGACGTCCAGCACCGCCCCGCGCAACCGCCCGGGGCCGTCGGCGCCGCCAAGCGCCTCGATCATCGCTGGCTCGTCGATGAGCGAGCCGCGCCCGATGTTGGCGATGATCGCGCCGTCCGGCAGCAGCCCGAGCCGACGCGCGTCGATCAGTTGCCGCGTCGCCGACGTCGCCGGCGCTGCGAGGACGAGCACGTCGGCCTCCGAAAGCACCGTGTCGAGCGCGTCGTCCGCGACGATCCGCGTGAACCCGGCCGGCACCGGCGCGTCTGCGTTCCGCCGTACGCCGATGCACGTCGCCCCAAACGCCGCGCATCGCTCCGCGACCGCTCCCCCGATCCCGCGCACGCCGATGATCACGACACGGCATTCCCCGAGCTCGCGCGGCCGCACGTCCAGCCCACCCACCGCCGGTTCGACCCACGGCGCGCGGTCCCACGTGGCCGTGCGCTGCTGCACCGCGGCCACGTCGAACCCACGCAGGAAGTGCAGCACCCCCCCGACGACGTGCTCCGCGATCGGGACGGCCATCACGCCCGCCGCGTTCGTCAGCGTCACCCCCCGTACCTGCATCGCCGCCCGCGGTAACGATCCGACGCCCGCGGCCCCGCTCTGCACCCACTGCAGCGCCGGCGCCGCCTCGAGCAGCGGCGCGGGAAAGCCGAACCCGAAGTACGCCTCAGCATCCCGGATCGCCTCTGCGAGCTCCGGCGCGATCGCCGATCCGCCATCCCCGTCCGACTCCGCCGGGCTGCCGAGGATGACGACCTCCCACCGCGCCGGCGCGCCTGCCCGAATTCGCGCCGCCGACGCATCATCCAGCGCCCAGCGCCGCGCCCGCGCGTTGAGATCGACGACGAGGCGGCGGGTCGCCATCACTTCATGTCGAGATCGCGGGCCTCGTCCGGCGACGACTGCGGCGACGAATCACCGTACGCCTCGCTCCGCGCGACCTCCTCCATCTGCGCGATGTTCGCCTCGTCGCGCCCGGTCGGCGTGTCGAACGCGCGGAACACCCCGCTCCCGCACACCTTGCACTTCATCGCCGTCGGCACCTCGCCGCGGAAGAACTGCTCGGCGCCGCATGTGACGCACACCATCGTCGTCACGGAATCCATGATCGGATTCGCCATCTGCCGACGCAGCGCGTCGCCGCTGGCTTCCTTCTCCACCCGCCGATCCGCCCCCTCGTCCCCGGAGTGATCGCCGCGCGCGCTCTGCTCCTCGGACGACTCCGGTTCGTGGCGGCCCCCGGCCGCACCACGCGCCGGCTTGTGCGTCTCTTCGGTGCGCTGCGGATTGAGCGTGTTCTCGTTGTCTTTCGGTAGTTCGGCCATACGTGGCTCCAGTTCGGGTGCGTCGTCGCGGGCTCGTCTCTGAAGGGCCGCGCGGGGTGCAAGACACGTGCGCCCCTGCGCGCCTCGAGACCTGCTACGCCAACCCCATCGCCGACCGGACGTGCTCCATCGTCCGGCCCGCGATTCCACGGCAGCGCGCCGCGCCCATCTCCAGCGCGTCCGTGACCTGCCCCGGCTCCGCTCGCAGCGCGGCCGCCCGCCCGCGGATCGGCACCAACTCCTGCTCCATGTGCTCGAACAGCACCTGCTTGCAGGCGATGCACCCCCACCCCGCCGTTCGGCACTTTTCGGCCACGTCCTCCACCACCGGCGCGGGAGAGAACGCCTTGTGCAGGTGGTAGATGTTGCACACCTCGGGCGTCCCCGGATCTGTCTTCCGCACGCGCGCCGGGTCGGTCATCGCCGGCCGCAGCTTCGCCCAGATCGCGTCCGACGACTCCATGATCCCGATCGTGTTGCCCAGCGACTTCGACATCTTCGCCTGCCCGTCGAGCCCCATGATGCGACGCGTCGGCGTCAGCAGCGGCTTCGGCTCCGGGAAGTACGGCGCGATCTCCGGCGCGAACCGCGCGTTCCACTTCCGCGCGATCTCGCGCGACAGCTCCAGGTGCTGCACCTGATCTTCGCCCACGGGCACCGCGTCCGCGAGGTAGAGCAGGATGTCCGCCGCCTGCAGGACCGGGTACGTCAGCACCCCGGTGAGTACGCTTTCCTGCCGCGCTGCCTTGTCCTTGTACTGCGTCTGCCGCTCCAACTCGCCCAGCGGCGTGATCGTGTTGAACACCCACGCCAGCTCGGTGTGCTCGGGCACCGCGCTCTGCCGATAGAGCGTCGCACGCGCCGGATCGATCCCAGCGGCCAGCAGCGACAGCGCCATCTCGAAGATCCGACGCCGCAACGACTCCGGATCGTAGTTCCCCGTCAGCGCGTGGTAATCGACGATGCAGAAGATCGCGCCGGCGTGCTCGTGCTGCAGCCGCACCCAGTTCTGCACCGCGCCGAGGTAATTGCCGATGTGCAGCTCGCCCGACGGCTGGATTCCGCTGTAGATCTGTGACATGCCGGGAAGCTACATCGCCCCCGAACGCTCTTACGACCCCGAGATGACGCGCGATTTCTCCGCCACACCCGACGCCCTTACCGCCCTCGAGCGCGTCATGCGCACCGCCGCTGCCAGCGCCGCGACCTTCATCGCCGACCGCGCTACCACGCGCGCCTCGCTGACCTGGGAACACAAGGGCCCCGCCGACTTCGTCAGCGAGGTCGACCTCGGCGCCGAGCAGCGCATCCGGGACGTCCTGCTGACCGCCTACCCCGCCGCCGCGTTCCTGGGCGAGGAGTCCTACGACCCCGCCGCCGGGCTTGGTGCGGGTCTGGGGTTCGTCGTCGACCCACTCGATGGCACCACCAACTACCTCCACGGCTTCCCCTGGTACGCCGTCTCGATCGGCGCCACCTTCGCTGGAGAGCCCGTCGCTGGCGTCGTCCACAACGCCGCGACCGGCGAGGTCTTCTCCGCGACGAAGGCCGGCGGCGCCCACCGTCGTGCCACGCCAGACGCAGCGCCCGAACCCATCACCGTCTCACGCACCACCGACCCCGCGCGCGCTCTCATCGGCACCGGTTTCCCGTTCAAGAACCACGAGGAGATCCCGCGCTACACGCCGCAGTTCGCCGCCGTGACACGCGCTACCGCCGGTATCCGCCGCGCCGGCTCCGCCGCCCTGGACCTGTGCGACGTCGCCTGCGGCCGCTTCGACGCCTTCTGGGAACTCAACCTCTCCCCCTGGGACCTCGCCGCCGGCGTGATGATCATCCGCGAAGCCGGTGGCCTCGTCACCACCCCCGAGGGCGCCGAAGCCACGATCTCCCACACGGGCCTCTGCGTGGGCAACCCCACGATGCACGAGTGGCTGCTTGCGACCCTCGCCAGCGCCTAACACGTAGCGCCGCCTCCCACGCCGGAAACGCTCGCGTGGCGCCTCACACGAACACATCGCCACCATGCGCCGCCTCGTCGAATGCGTCCCGAACTTCAGCGAGGGCCGCCGCCCAGAAGTCGTCGCTGCCATCCGCGATGCGATCGCCGCCACCCCCACGGCGCACGTCCTCGACGCCACCGCCGACGCCTCACACCATCGCAGCGTGGTCACGTTCGTGGCCGAGCTGCCCCACGCCGCCGAGGCCGCCTTCGCCGCGATCAGCGCCGCCCACGCCCACATCGACCTTCGCAGCCACACGGGCGTCCACCCCCGGATCGGCGCCGCCGACGTCGTCCCCTTCGTCCCGCTCCCCGGCTACGGCACGACGATGGACGACTGCATCGCGCTCGCCCACGCGTTAGGCACCCGCGTCGCCCGCGATCTCGACGTCCCGGTCTACTACTACGAGCGCGCGGCCCGCCGCAGCGACCGCACCAACCTCGCCGACCTGCGCCGCGGCGGCGTCGAGCGCCTGACGAACGAGATCGCGACCGACCCCGCCCGCGCCCCCGATGCCGGTCCCGCCCGCGTGCACCCCACTGCCGGCGCCATTGCCATCGGCGCCCGCCCGTTCCTCGTCGCCTTCAACGTCCACCTCGGCCCCGTCGCCAACCTCGCGATCGCGAAAGCCGTCGCCCGCGCCGTGCGCGAGTCCGCGGGCGGACTACCAGCCGTGAAAGCACTCGGCCTCGCCGTCGACGGCCAGGCGCAGGTCTCGATGAACCTCGTCGACCTCGACCGGACCTCGCTCGCAGCGGCCTTCGAGCGCGTAGAATCCGAGGCCGCCGCGCGTGGCGTCGCCGTCACCTGGAGCGAACTGATCGGGCTGCTCCCCGAGCGTGCCCTCACCGGCACGACCCCCGAGCGACTCCGCCTCCGCGACTTCGACGACACGCGTATTCTCGAGCGTCGTCTCGCCGCGCTCGGCGTCGCCGGTTGAGGTCGCGCGCCTGACGCCCGCCGCCTAACGCATCCCGAGCGCCGCCCCGGCCACGCTCGTCACCTCGGCGCCGAGCGTCAGGATTCGCGGCCCCTGCTCCGTGATCGCGACCGTGTGCTCGAAGTGCGCCGAGCGTTTGCCGTCGATCGTCACCACGGTCCACTTGTCCGCGAGCGTCCGCGTTCCCGGCTTGCCCGCGTTCACCATCGGCTCGATCGCGATCGTGAGCCCGGGCATCAGCTTCGTCCCCCGCTTCGGGTTTCCGTGGTTGGGCACCTGCGGATCCTCGTGCGGCCCACGCCCCACGCCGTGCCCCACGAGCTCGCGGACCACGCTGAACCCCGCCCGCTCGACCACGGTCTGTACCGCATGCCCGATGTCACCGACGTGATTCCCCACCTGCGCCGCCGCGATCCCCGCCGCGAGCGACTCCTGCGTCACGTCGAGCAGCCGCTGGTCAGCCGCCGTGATGCGCCCAACGGCCACCGTCATCGCCGAGTCCGTGTACATCCCCTCGAACTTGACTCCCGTGTCGAGCGAGATGATGTCCCCCTCGGCCAGCACCCGCTTCCGTGACGGAATGCCGTGCACGATCTCCTGATTGATCGACGTCAGCACGCTCCCCGGGAAGCCGTAGAGCCCCTTGAAGGAGGGTGTCGCCCCGGGGTGCGACCGGATGAATTCCTCACCGATCCGGTCCAACTCACCGGTCGTGATCCCAGGCTTCACGGCCGCAGCGAGCGTCGCCAGCGTCGCGGCGAGGATGCGCCCGCCCGCCTGCATCAGGTCCAGCTCGCGCGCACTCTTCAGCTGGATCCCACCGCGCGCCGTCGTCGTCGACACGCCGCTCTCAGGCCGCAGACGACACGGTCGACGTGGCCGAGCGACCGCCCAGGCCTAACGCCAGGAGCGCGCGATCGGTGACCTCGTCCATCGCGCCCACCGCGTCGATCGTCTGCACGCGCGCACCGTCCTGCTTGTACCACTCGAGCACCGGCAGTGTCTGCGCACGGTACACGTCGAGTCGCGTCCGCACCGCTGCGGGCTCGTCATCCGCGCGCCGCACCAGCGTGCCGTCCGGGCACGTCGGGCAGTGCGCGCCCGGCTCGAGCCCGGTGAACGGCTGCTGCGTTCGGTCGCACACCACGCGGGCCGACGTCCGTCGTACGATTTCTTCATCGTCGATGTCGAAGACGAGCACCGCATCCAGCGCGCGCCCGAGCTCCGCGAGTGCCCGCGCCAGCCCTTCGGCCTGCGGCACCGTGCGCACCACGCCATCGAGCACCGCCCCGGGCGCGAACTGCGGCAACGCGAGCGTCTCCTTGATGATCCCGAGGATCACCGCGTCGGGCACGAGCTGCCCCGACTCCATGTAGCGCTTCGCCTCGAGCCCGAGCGGGGTGCCCGCCTTCAACGCCGCCCGCAACACGTCGCCGGTGGCGAGGATCGGCGCGCCTAACGCGTCCGCGAGTCGCGGCGCCTGCGTTCCCTTCCCCGCCCCCGGCTTCCCGAACAGAACCACGATCATCGCCGTGCGTCTCCTCAGAACGCGCCGGCCGCGCCCTGGCCGCCGCGGGAGCGCACGCGCCCCTTCTTCATGAATCCGTCGTACTTCCGGAGCAGCAGGTGTTGCTGCATCTGCGTCATCGTATCGAGCGCCACGCCCACCACGATCAGCAGCGACGTCCCACCAAACTGGAACGGCACGTTGATCAGCTTGCCGATGAGTACCGGCAGCACCGCGATCGCCGTGAGGAACAGCGCGCCGGGGAGCGTGATCCGCTCTACCACCTGCTCGATGTACTCGGCCGTCTTTGCCCCAGGCCGCACCCCAGGCACGAACCCGCCCTGCTTCTTCAGGTTCTCCGCGAGGTCGACCGGGTTGAAGATGATCGACGTGTAGAAGTACGTGAACACGACGATCAGCAACGCCATCAGCACGAGGTACAGCCACGACCCCGGCTGCAGATACTCGGCGATGTTCTTCGCCCACTGCGCACCGCTGAACTGCGCGGCCGCGCCCGGCACCACGATCACGCTCTGCGCGAAGATGATCGGCATCACGCCCGCGGTATTGATGCGGAGCGGAATGAAATTCTTCGCCGCCTCACGCATACGACCCTTGGCCATCGTGCGCTGCGGGATCTGCACCATCACGCGCCGCGCCGCGACCGTGATCGCGACCACGCCCGCCACCACCGCCACCATCACCGCGCCGAGCACGACCAGCGAGAGCGGCGACACGGCACCCGTCCCCACGAAGCGGAACGTGTCGAGAATGCCCGGCCAGAACCGCTCGACGATCGAGAAGAAGATGAGCAGCGAGGCGCCGTTGCCGAGGCCGCGTTCCGTGATCTGCTCGCCCAGCCACATCACGAACACCGCGCCCGCGGTCAGGAAGAGCACCATCGGCAGCACGAACGACCAGAAGCCCGGGTGCGTGACCGCGCCGGGAAGCCCCTGCGTGAAGAGCGCGAACCCGTAGCCCTGCACCACCGCCAGTCCGACGGTGAGATAACGCGACCACTGCGTCAACTTCTTTCGGCCATCCTCGTCCTTCTGCATCTTGTCGACCTGCGGGAGCACCGCCCCGGCGATCTGCACGAAGATGCTGGCCGAGATGTACGGCATGATGCCTAACGCGAACACCGTCGCGCGCGACAGACCGCCGCCGACGAACAGATCGTAGAGGCCCAACAGTCCGTTGCCGCCCCGCTGGTTCGCGAAGTAGTCGGTGATGGCCTGCACGTCGACGCCCGGCACCGTCACGTGCGCCCCCGTGCGGTACACGAGCAGGCAGACGAACGTGAAGACGATCTTCTGCCAGAGCTCGGGCGTCTTGTAGATGTTGGTGAGCGCCTCGGCGGGGTTGGGCTGAGCCACCGGAAACCTCGAATGCAGCGTACGAGAAAGGCTCCGCGCGGCCAGGCCGTGCGCGAACCAGAGAAGGAACGACGAATCTACCTGCTACACCACTGCCGGCCATAACGTCGACCACGAACGCCGACGGGCCGCCGCCCCCGATCGGAGGCGGCGGCCCGTGCGGGCCAACGCGCGCTGGTTACTCCTCGACGCGGCCGCCGGCCGCTTCGATCTTCGCCCGCGCGCCTTCGCTCACCTTGAGCCCACGCACGGTCACGGCGCTCTCGATCTCGCCGTTCGACAGCACCTTCGCCGGCCCACGATTGGCGCGCACGGCGCCGACCGCGATCAGCAGGTCCATCGTGACCTCACCGTTCTCGGCGAGCTGCGCGATCTGCGCGAGATCGCCAAGCCGCACGCGCTGATTCTCCGTGCGGAACTGCGTGTTGTTGAAGCCCTTCTTGGGCAGCCGGCGCGTGAGCGGCATCTGGCCGCCCTCGAAGCCAGGCTTGCCGCCGCCCGGGCCACCGTGCCCCGAACGCGCCATCGAGCCCTTGTGCCCCTTACCCGATGTCTTGCCCGTACCCGACCCCGGGCCGCGGCCGAGGCGCTTGCGCGCCCGGTGCGACGCCGGCGCCGGCGACAGGTTGTGCAGGCCGATCCTCCCGGTCGAGAGGAAACCCGCCACGTCCGAATTCTGCTCAGCCATTGGTGCTTCCTCCCTCAACCGCGCTCACCTGGATCAGGTGCCGCACGTGCTTCAGCTGGCCCCGCAGCGACGGCGAGTCCGGCTTGACGATGGTCTGCTGGTGGTGACGCAGGCCGATCGCTTCGAGCGTGCGGCGCATGCGCCACGAATGCCCGATCGACGAACGTACCTGCGTGATCTGCAGCTGCCCGAGCGACGCCGGGGGCAGCTTTGCGGTCTGCTTCGGCCCCTTCCCCGGGTGCCAGACGAATGTGCGTGGCATGGTTAGACGGCCTCCACCGCGGCAGCGCTCACCGTCTCCGTGCGACGCGTCAGGACGCGGGCGCGGTAGCCGATCTGCGACACCTCCAGCCCGCGCTCGCGCGCGATCTGGTCCACCGTGACGAGCTGCGCCAGGCCGTCCATCGCCGCCCGCACCATGTTGTGCGGGTTCGTCGAGCCGAGGCTCTTCGTGAGGATGTCCGAGATACCGGCGCACTCCATGATCGCGCGCACCGCGCCACCGGCGATCACACCGGCGCCAGGAGCCGCCGGCTTCATGAGGACCTTGCCCGCGCCGTGCTCGCCGACCACCTCGTGGGGGATCGTCGCGCCCGTCAGCGGGATCGACACCATGTTGCGACGCGCACCGTCGACCGCCTTGCGAACGGCCTCCGACACTTCGTTCGCCTTACCCGTGGCGTAGCCGACGCGCCCAGCGCCGTCGCCCACCGCGACGAGCGCGTTGAACGAGAAGCGACGGCCGCCCTTCACGACCTTCGCGACGCGGTTGATCGCGACCACGTTCTCGACGAGATCGCTTCCCTCGCGATCCTGCCGCTGGTCGCCACCACGCCCACCGTCACGCCCGCGACGCTCGCCGCCCGGGCCACCGCCCGGCCCGCCGCGCCCACCAGGCCCGCCGGGCCCACGCCCGCCAGGACCACCGGGGCCGCGACCGCCGGGCCCGCCAGGTCCACGCCCGCCGCCGAAGCCGCCACCCGGGCCGCCACGACCGCCACCGCCGCCGGGGCCGCCGCGGCCAGGACCGCCGCCACCCGGGCCGCGCGGGCCGCCGAAGCCGCCACCGCCGCCACGTGGGCCACCGCCGCCGCCACCCGGGCCGCGCGGCGCACCGCCGCCCCCGAAGCCGCCGCCGGTGTTGCCACCGAAGCTCCGCGTCTGGCCGCCGGTCGAACCGCCGGCGCCACCGCTGCCACCGCTCCGCGGCGGCCGATCGTTCCCTGAATTCTCTGCCATGTTAGAACTCCAACCCGCCCTCGCGGGCGCCGTCGGCCACCGCCTTCACGCGGCCGTGGTACTGGTAGCCGGCGCGGTCGAACACCACGCGCGTGATGCCGGCGGCCTTGGCACGCTCGGCGACCTGACGGCCGACCAGCGTGCTCTTCTCGCTCTTCTTCCCGTCGAACTTGATGTCCGTCACGGTCAGAATCGTGCGCCCCGTCGTGTCGTCGACGATCTGCGCGGTGATGTGCTTCAACGAACGGAACACGACCAGGCGCGGACGCTCGGCGGTGCCGTTCAACACCTTCCGGACCCGCAGGTGGCGCCGCTGGCGCAGCTCCTGACGCGTCTTCGGAATCGGAATCCTCGGCATTACTTACCTCCCGCCTTGCCGGCCTTACCCGCCTTCCGGCGGACGACCTCGCCCTGATACTTGACGCCCTTGCCCTTGTAGGGCTCCGGCGGACGCAGCGACCGGATCTCGGCCGCCACCTGGCCTACCACTTCCTTGTTCGCGCCGTCGATCACCACCGTGGTGGGGTTCGTCGCCGTGAGCTTGATCCCCTCGGGCGCGCGATACTCGACCGGGTGCGAAAAGCCGAGGGCGAGCTGCAGGCCGTAAGGCCGCGTCTCTGCCTTGTAGCCGACGCCGACGATCTCGAGCGTCTTCTGGAAGCCCTTCGTCACGCCCTCGACCATGTTGTTCACGAGCGAGCGCGTCAGACCGTGCAGCGACTTGTGCTGCGGGTCGTCCGACGGACGGGTCACGACGAGCTGCCCGTTCTCCTGCGACACCGTGATCACCTGCGGCAGCGAACGCGTCAGCGTGCCACGCGGCCCCTTCACGGTGATCGTGCTGCCGTCTTGCGTGACCGTGACGCCGTTAGGCATCGCCACGGGCAACTTTCCAATACGCGACATTGTCGGGGCTCCTTACCAGACGAGGGCGAGGAGCTCGCCGCCGGTGCGCTGAACGCGCGCCTGACGGTCCGAGAGCACGCCTTGCGAGGTGCTGAGGATCGCGATGCCGAGTCCATTGCGCACGCGCGGGATCTCGGTCACGCCGACGTAGCGCCGCAGCCCCGGCGTCGAGACGCGCTTGAGCTCGCGAATGACCGGTGCACCACCGGCCGCATACTTGAGAACCACGCGCAGGGCCTGAAAGCCCTCTTCCGTCTCCACCAGGCGGTAGTCCTGGATGAAGTTGTGCTCCTTGAGGAGCCGCGCGATCTCGACTTTCATCTTCGACGCCGGCATGTCCACGCGCCGGTGCTTGCTGGTGCAAGCGTTCCGGATCCGCGTGAGCATGTCGGCGATCGGGTCGGTCATGCTCATGAAGAGTCCTATGGTATCCCGTTCGGGACCTGTAGGATGAAGGAGACGGCCCGCCGTGGGCGTCTCGTGGGGGCACCCCTCGTGGGCACCCCGCCGACTGACAGGCTAGCTGATTACCAGCTCGCCTTCGTGACGCCCGGGATCAGCCCCGCCAGCGCCATCTCGCGGAACGTGATGCGCGAGAGTCCGAACTGCCGCAGGTAGGCCCGCGGACGACCGGTCATCGCGCACCGGTTGCGCAGACGCGTCGGCGACGAATCGCGCGGCAGCTTCCGCAGCGCGCAGTACGCGGTCTGCTTGTCCTCGTCGCTCGTCGCGACGTTCTTGATCGTCGCCCGGAGCGCCGCACGCTTCTCGGCGTGCTTCGCGATCAGCGCCACGCGCTGCTGGTTCCGAACGATCTTGCTCGTCTTGGCCATACGTGAGATGAACCGGGGAAAGCGTGACGCGCGCCGGAATGAGGCAGAAGCCCCGTTCCGGCGCAGCCCCACAATTTATGCGGCCGCCGCCGCTTCCGTCAGGGTCCCCGCCAAACGGTCGGGGCGCGGCACGATCGGCTTCTGGTCGCCGCGGAACGGCATCCCGAGCTCGCGCAGTAGCGCAAAGGCCTGGTCGTCCCGGGTCGTCGTCGTCACGAACGTGATGTCCATGCCGTGCACGCTCTCGACCATGTCGTAGTTGATCTCCGGGAAGATCATCTGCTCCTTGATGCCGAGGCTGTAGTTGCCGCGGCCGTCGAACGAACGCGTGCCCAGTCCGCGGAAGTCACGGATACGAGGAATCGCCACCGCGATGAAGCGGTCGAGGAATTCCCACATCCGCGCACCGCGCAGCGTGACCATCGCGCCGATCTCCTGCCCTTCGCGAAGCCCGAAGTTGGCGATCGACTTCTTCGCCTTCCGGCGCACCGGCTTCTGCCCCGCGATGAGCGCGAGCTCCTCGACGACCGTGTCGAGCACGCGCGGCGTCTTGATCGCCTCGCCGACGCCGCAATTGATCACGATCTTCTCGAGCCCCGGCACCTGGTGCACGTTGGTCAGCCCAAACTGCTGGGTCAGACGGCCGCGCACGGTCTCCTCGTAATACGCCTTCAGGCGGGGCGCCTGAACCGGCAGCCCCTCGCCCGCGTGGCTCTTGGGCGCGAGCGACTGCCGCTCACCGCGCGCGCCAGCCTTGGCCGCGCCCTTCGAGCCACCCTTCGCCGCGCCGCCCTTGCCCTGCGGCGCCGCGTTCTTGTTGCCCGGCGGATTCTTGCCGCCGCTCTTGCCACCCTTGCCGCCGGCGGCGTTCTTGCCGCCGCCCTTGGCGTTGTCCTTCGCAGCCATGTGCTTTCGCCTCCGTTAGTCGCGAGCCGGCTCGGCGATCACGGCGCCGCCCTTCACGGCGACCCGCGTCTTCCGTCCGTCCGCGTCGACCTGCTTCCGCGTGCGCGTCGGCAGTCCGCTCTCGGGATCGAGAAGCATCACGTTCGACGACGCGATCGGCGCCGGTACTTCCAAGATCCCGCTCTGCTCTTCGGGCCGGCGCGCCTTGCGGTGCTTCTTCACGATGTTCACGCCGTCGATCAGCACACGGCCGGTCTTCGTGAAGACCTTCAGCACCTTGCCCTCCTTCCCCTTCTCGCCGCCGCGCATCACGCGCACGGTATCACCCGTCCGGACGTGGAGCTTGACGCGCTCGCCCTTGTTCGCGTGGCGGCCGCTCGAGAGGCGAACGCCTTCCGTCTTCCGGTACTTGAGGACGCGCATGTCAGAGCACCTCGGGCGCGAGCGAGACGATCTTCATGTAGCGCCGCTCGCGCAGCTCACGCGCCACCGGGCCAAAGATGCGCGTCGCGCGCGGCTCTCCGGCGTCGTTGATGATGACCACCGCGTTCTCGTCGAAGCGGATGTAGCTCCCGTCCTTGCGGCGGGTCTCCTTCGCCGTGCGCACGACGACCGCCTTCGCGACGTCGCTCTTCTTCACGGTCCCGTTAGGCAGTGCGTCCTTGACGGCGACGATCACCGTGTCGCCCAGGCCGGCGTACCGGCGCCCGGTGCCGCCCAGGACGCGGATCACGAGCGCGCGCTTGGCGCCCGAGTTGTCCGCGACACGCACCATCGATTCTTGCTGGATCATCGCTCGTTACCTCGCGCGCTCGACGATCTCGACCACACGCCACCGCTTGTCCTTCGACAGCGGGCGGGTCTCGACGATGCGGACGGTGTCGCCCTGCTTCGCCGAGTTCTCCTCGTCGTGCGCCTTAAACTTCTTGGACCGCGTCACCATCTTGCCGTAGATCGGGTGCGGCACGCGGCGGTCGATCTGCACGACCACGGTCTTCTGCATCTTGTCGCTGACGACGAGGCCGATGCGCACCTTGCGGCCACCGTACGGCTTTTCGGTCGTCGCGGCGCCCGTCGTCTGCGTCTGGTTGGTTTCTGCCATTGCTCGTTACTCCCGCTCAGGTCGTCTGCGCGGCCTGACCGGCCGTCGTGCTGCTGCCCTGCGTGCTCACCTGCGATACGCGCTTCACGCTCTTACCGCCGCTGCCCTTCGGGCGGCGGACCGCCGAGGGGCGCTTGCGGTTGCCGCGGTTGTGCGCGCGCTCCGCGGCCCGCTCCGCCGCCTTCCCTTCGCGGCGATTCTTCCGCCGACGCTCGGTCGGCGAGAGCGTCCGGCTCGACGGCGCCGCGGCGGCGAGCTCGCGCTCGCGCAGCAGCGTCAGGATGCGCGCGATGTCGCGACGCACCGTCCGCAGCCGCAGCGGCTGCTCCAACGTCTCCGTCGCCGCGCGGAACTTGAGGCGGAACCGCTCCTCCTCGAGCTCCAGCACGCGGGCGCGAAGATCAGCTTCCGACATCGCGCGGAGTTCGTCCGTGATCGGCATTATTTCGATTCCTCCGTGGCGGCCGCGGCGCCAGCCGTGTGGGCCTCCTCGCGGACGACGAACTTGGTCTTCACGCCGAGCTTCGCCGACGCGAGCGCCATCGCCTGCTCGGCGACCTCGCGCGGCACACCTTCGAGCTCGAACATCATCCGCCCCGGCTTGACCACGGCCACCCACGCCTCGGGCGAGCCCTTACCCTTCCCCATGCGGGTCTCGGCGGGCTTCTTCGTGATCGGCTTGTCGGGGAAGATGCGGATCCAGATCTTGCCGCCGCGCTTGATGCTACGGCTGATCGCGACACGGCACGCCTCGATCTGACGGTTGGACACCCAGCCGGGCTCCATCGCCTGCAGGCCGAAGCTGCCGAACGAGACCTCCGAGCCGCGATACGCGGTCCCGGTCGTCCGGCCCTTGAACATCTTGCGGAACTTGACGCGCTTTGGACTCAACATGGGTCAGGTCCTCCGCTCAGCTCGCGCTGGAATACGTGGACGTTCCGGCGCGCCGCCCTTCGACGACTTCACCCTTGAACACCCACACCTTCACGCCGATCGTGCCGAACGTCGTCTTCGCGACGCTCGTCGCGTAATCGATGTCGGCGCGGAGCGTGTGAAGGGGCACCCGACCCTCGTGGTAGCCTTCGACGCGCGCGATCTCCGCGCCGCCGAGCCGGCCACCCGCCTTGACCTTGATGCCCTGCGCGCCGGAGCGCATCGCGCTCTGCACGGCGCGCTTCATCGCGCGACGGAAGCTGACGCGACCGGCGAGCTGCTGCGCGATCGAATCGGCGACCAGCTGCGCCTCGACCTCGGGGCGCTTGATCTCCTCGACGTTCACGCCGACTTCCTTGCCGGTGAGCTGCGCGAGCTCGTCCCGGAGCTTGTCGACTTCCGCGCCCTTCTTGCCGATCACGACGCCGGGGCGACCCGTGTGGATCGTCACGACGACCTTGCCCGGCTTGCGCTCGATGGTCACGTCGGCGATCGCCGCGTGCCCCATCCGCTGCCGGAGATACTTCCGGAGCAGCGCGTCTTCCTTCAGCAGCGTCGGCATTTCCTTCTTGCCGGCATACCACGTCGACCGATGGTCACGCGAGATGCCGAGTCGGAAGCCGATCGGGTGTGTCTTCTGTCCCATTAGCGTTCCCCCTTCTTGACGGCGGCGGTCTGCACGCCCTTCTCGCGGCGCTTCGCCGGACGCTCCGCAACCACGATCTCGATGTGGCTCGTGCGCTTGTGAACGGGCGTGGCGCGCCCCATGGCCGCCGGCGTGAACCGCTTGAGCTTGCGCCCCTCGTTCACGATGGCGTGCGCCACGTACAGCGTGTCGACGTCGACTGCCCCACCGTTGCGGCGCGCGGCGTCTTCCGCGTTCGCGACCGCGCTGGAGAGCACCTTCGCGATCTCGTCCGACGCGTGCTTCTTACTGAACTGCAGGAGCGCGAGCGCCTCATTCACGCCCAGGCCGCGGATCTGGTCGATGACCAGGCGCACCTTGTAGGGCGACTGCCGCGTGCCGCGCTGAAAGGCGCGGGCGGCGTTGGGCAGCTCGAGCGCGCGTGCGTTGTTGAGCGCCTGCGCGAGGCCCGGCTTCCCGTGCGACGGCAGGTGGTGCGGCGCGAGGGCCGGCACCGTCGATGCGTTAGGCATGTGTCCGTGTCCCCCGCTCAGCGCTTCGCGCCGCCGGCCTTCTTGTCGGTCTTCTGCGCGACGTGCCCGCGGAAGAGCCGCGTGGGCGAGAACTCGCCGAGCTTGTGCCCGACCATGTTCTCGGTCACGTAGACCGGGATGAACTTGTTGCCGTTGTGCACGGCGAAGGTGTGCCCGACGAACTCCGGAAGAATCGTCGACGCACGCGACCAGGTCTTCACGACCCGCTTCTCGTTACGGCCGTTCAGCGCGTCCACCTTGCCGAGCAAGGCGTCCTGCACGAACGGGCCCTTCTTGATACTCCGTGCCATATCTCAGTCTCCTCGGTCGCCGGGCGGTTACTGCGTGGCCTTGCCGCGGCGACGGCCGCGCACGATCAGACGGTTCGACGCCTTCTTCTTGTCGCGCGTCTTGACGCCCTCCTTCTTGCCCCACGGGCTGACGACGTTGCGTCCGCCGCGCGTACGCCCACCGTGCGGGTGGTCGACGGGGTTCATCACCTCACCGCGCACCTTCGGACGGTGACCCATCCAGCGCGTCTTGCCGGCCTTGCCCCAGCTGATGAGCTCGTGCTCCGCGTTGCCCACCTCGCCGATCGTCGCGAGGCAACGGCGGTGGATCATGCGCGTCTCGGTCGACGGCAGGCGGAGCGTGACGTACTCGCCCTCCTTCGCCACGACCTGGAGCGACGTGCCAGCCGAACGGGCCATCTGACCGCCCTTGCCCGGCTTGAGCTCGACGTTGTGGACCGACGTGCCGAGCGGCACTTCGCCTAACGGCAGCGCGTTGCCCGTGCGGACGTCCGATCCCGGACCTGCCGTGACGGTGTCGCCGACGCCCAGCCCCTTCGGGTGCAGGATGTAGCGCTTCTCGCCGTCCGGGTACTCGACCAGCGCGATGCGCGCCGAGCGGTTCGGATCGTACTCGATCTCACGCACCGTCGCGGCGACGCCGTGCTTGTTGCGCTTGAAATCGATGATGCGGTACTTCCGCTTGTTGCCACCACCGATGCGGCGCATCGAGATGTGGCCGTGGTTGTCGCGGCCACCCGAGCGCGGGAGCGCCTCGGTGAGCGACTTCTCCGGCGTGGTGCGCGTGATTTCAGAGAAATCCGCGACGGTGCGGAAGCGGGTGCCCTTGGTGACGGGCTTGAATTGACGAATCGCCATGGGTCAGCCCTCGAAGCCGAAGCCTTCGATCGTGTCGCCCTGGCGGAGCGTGACGATCGCCTTCTTCCAGTGCGCCCGGCGGCCGAGGTTGGTCCCGACGCGCTTGGCCTTGCCGCGGACGTTCATCGTCCACACGGCCGTGACCTTCACGCCGAACAGCTTCTCGACGGCCTGACGGATCTCCTGCTTGTTCGCGTCCGGGTTCACTTCGAACACGTACTCGCCCTTGTCCTGATAGGCGAGCGACGTCTGCTCGGTGATGATCGGACGCACGATGGTGCGATGCAGCGTGGGCATCGTTAGGCCTCCGCCCCGGTGGTCACGTCAGTGGTGGTGCCATCCGTCGCATCCACGCCCGTCTCGAACGCGTCGGCGGTCGCGAGTGCGGCCTGCTCGACGACGACGACGTCGGACCAGAGTACGTGGTAGGTGGACGCATCGGCGTACGGCATGACGAGCACGTTGCCGACGTTCCGCGCCGAGCGATACGTCGCCTCGCGCACACCGTCGGTGAGGACGAGCACCTTCCTGTCGGCGACGCCGAGGCGGCCGAGCAGGGCGATGAAGTCCTTCGTCTTCGGCGTCTCCATCGCGAGCGACTCGACGACGATCAGATCGCCCTCGCGGGCGCGGGCGTTGAACGCGCTCTTGCGCGCGAGCGCCTTCACCTTGCGGTTGAGCCGCTGCGTGTAGTCCCGCGGAGTCGGGCCGAACACCGTACCACCGCCGGGCCACTGCGGCGCGCGGGTCGAACCCTGACGCGCGCGGCCCGTGCCCTTCTGCTTCCAGGGCTTCTGGTTACCACCAGTGACGAGGCCGCGCGTCTTGGTCGACGCCGTGCCCTGGCGCTGGTTGGCGAGATACGCCTTCACGGCCTGGTGCATCACGGGCACGTTGATGGTGCCGTCGTAGATGCTCGGCGGAAGCGTCACGCGCTCGCTGCGCGCGGTCCCATCGGCGGCGTAGGACGCCGCCTGCATGGTGGCCTGCGTGTTGTCGTTAGTCTCGGTCATCGCGTCAGCCCTGCTTGCGCACGAGGACGAGCCCGTTCGTCGGGCCAGCCACCGCGCCGCGGACGTAGATCAGGTTGCGCTCGGCGTCGATCTTCTCGACGCGGAGCCCCGCCTGGGTGTGCCGCTCGTCGCCGTAGTGCCCGGGCATCTTCTTGCCCTTGATGACGCGCGACGGGTCGGTGCCCGGCCCGATCGAGCCCGGCTTGCGGTGCTTGGTGTTGCCGTGCGTGTTGGGACCACCGCCGAATCCGTGGCGCTTCACGACGCCCTGGAATCCGCGGCCCTTCGTCGTCCCGGTGACCTTGACACGCTCGCCGGTCGCGAAGATGTCGACGCCGATGGTCTGACCCGGCGTGTACGTCGGGACGTCGGCATTCTTGCCCGGCGCGTCGTCCAGACGGAAGGAGCGGAGGTGGCGCGGCGCGTAGTCGAGCCCCGCCTTGGCGGCATGGCCTAACGCGGCCTTCGTCGCGCGACGACCCTTGGGGGTCTTCTCGCCTGCTGCATTCTCGCGCGGCGTGCGGAAGCGGCCGTAGCCGAGTTCCACCGACGCATAGCCCGCGGTCGCCTTCTCGAGGACCCGGGTCACCGGGTTCGGCTCGGCTTCGATGACCGTGACCGGGACCTGCTGGCCCTGCTCGTTGAAGATCTGGGTCATGCCCAGCTTCTTCCCGATGATGCCGATCATTGGTGTCTCACTCTCGTTAGTCGCGGCCCGCGCACGACCGATGTGTCGTGTTCGCGTTGCTGGCCGTTGGACTGTGGCGCGTGTCGCGGGGACATGACCGCGTCGCGGCTAACGCCGCGCCCGGTATTACTTGTCAGCGGTCCCCGCGCCCTCGCGCCGGTCGTGCAGTCGCTTGACTACTCGACCTTGATCTCGACGTCGACCCCGGCCGGCAGGTCGAGCTTGGTCAGCGCGTCCACCGTCTGGGCGCGGCTGTCGAGGATGTCGATCAGACGCTTGTGCGTCTTCAGTTCGAACTGTTCCCGCGACTTCTTGTCGACGTGCGGCGAACGGAGCACCGTCCAACGCTGCGTCTTGGTCGGGAGCGGGATCGGGCCCGACACCTGCGCGCCCGTCTTCTCGGCAGTGCGCACGATGTCGGAGGAAGCCTGATCGATCACGGCGTGATCGAAAGCCTTGAGGCGGATACGGATACGGCCGGCCATTCTCTCGATCTCCCT